>OY970302.1:0-1182500 GCA_963716335.1 uncultured Pseudomonadota bacterium
ACGTGTGTGTGAGCGGAGATCACCGCATCGACGGCATCCGGCAAGCGCGACACGATATCGGTGATCGCCGCTGACCGTTGAGCCCCATTGATCCCTACGCAATCGTTGATGCTGGTCCCGTTGGGAGGGGCCGCATCTGGTGCGCCACCTTGGTGAATCAATACGACGACGGAATTGACGTGCTGTGCGCGTAACGTTGGCAGTAACGCCGTTACCGTATCGGCTTCATCTCGAAAGTCTAGGCCGGCCACTCCACTCGGCAAGACGATGCTCGGCGTGGCTTTGAGAACAAGGCCCACGAAGGCAATTCTGACGCCGTGGAACGACTTGACGACGTAACGCGGGAAAAGGGTCTGGCCCGAGTCGGTCACAACGACGTTTGCGGCGAGATACTTAAATGCAGCACCCGGAAATACGCCGTGCTCCAAACAGCTTTGGGTCGCGGGTGTGAAACAGCCGCCGCGTTGCTTACGCAGAAGCTCCGCGCGGCCGGCGTCGAATTCGTGATTGCCAACGGACGACAGCTGAAGCCCCAAGAGGTTCAAGGCCTCGATCGTGCCTTCATCGTGGTAGGCGGCAGAAATAAGCGGACTCGCTCCAACAATGTCGCCCGCACTCACCACAACGTGGTTCGGGTTATGACTCACTCGCTCGGCGACGTAGGCCGCGAGATAGTCCAGTCCGCCGACTACAACTGGAGGCTGTCCAACGACGCTTGCGAGTTTCCCAGGTGACTGAAGATTGCCGTGAAAGTCGTTAAACGCGACAACTTTGACGACAATTGGCAGATGCTTGGTGCCGTCGTGGGTCGCCGCTGTGCTCGTGCTCCCCCAAACAGCGCTCACTAGAATCCCGAAGACGAACGCACGTTTCACGGCCGACTCCTTCAAAGCTAACCAGGTTGTCACCGACATACTTGCCGCACAAGCTCACAGTGACGAACCTAGGGCTAACAGGGGACTTCCTACTCGCCGCCAAACGCCAACGCGCGGGATTCGGCCTGGTCCCTCGCCGTGGCCTTCGGCCGTCACTTCGCTCTTCCCTGCGCTGCCTCGGGCGGCCTCTACCGTTCTCTTTACCAGTCGCGCTCGACACGCCGGCAAGGCCGTTGTCTCTGCAAATAGCTTCTTCTAACGCCCAGATATTGTCTACATAGTCCACAGCGAGCGACTGCGCGGCTGCCGATCAATCCGAGCAATCGAATTATTATAGCGATCACCCTTCCGTAATCAGGGCTACCCATCAGGCCACTCGAAGCACGGCCGGCCGCCTGCGGAAGTTAGCGAAGCACGCCCCCCGCTACCATTTGAAACGGTTTTGCATCGGGACGCACGGGGATTGTCGCTCAAGCCGAGCGCGCGAGCCGGAGCGGCACTCGCACCGGCTTCGCCGAGTACCGGAGCCACTCACTTAACTTGCTCTCAGCATTGTCACCAATCGACCCTATGAAGTAGTTGGCTACCATCCGCTTTGGGGGCACACAGGCTCCGATTCGATACTAGAATGCAGCGGCGATGCGCAACTGCACCACTTAATTTGCACGACGCTGGGTAACGATGAACTGGGAGCCAAGCCAGCGAAATTGGCAGGAGGAGCAGAAATGAGCGCATGCCTGCGTAGAGGCAGAGCGGCCGATGCAACGATTCTTGGGGGGGATCTGCTACAGCGCGTTCAAGGCGATCGTTGAGGCCCATAACTTCGCGCCCGATTTTCAGTGGCCAGCCACTGCGTACGCCCCGCTGACGAGCGCGATCTTGCGGCCTGCAACCGTCTCTGCCTGGGCGTACACGGGCACGGGCCAGGCGGCGAACTGGCCGATGCGGTCGGCTCAGGGCACCGCCCGCGTCGCAGAGCGTGCCGGGCGTATTACCGGCTACGGGACCTGTGTGGCTTTTTTCGGCCACGCAGTCGGAGAATCGAGCGATGACCTGAAGGCACTCATTGGTGCCGCGGAAGGCTTCCCGGGCCCCGGTTTTCTGGTTGCAACTCGCAACGGAGACCTGATGCGCTGGTGCCGTGCCGAAAACCTGCGCATCATCCAGACAATGACGTTTAATGACGATCGGCTTCTATAATGAACCCAATGGGTCGTGGCTGCCCTCCGTTACCCTCTAAGATCGAGCAACGCCTGGAACACAATCACATCGATGAAGCCCAGGGAGCGCCGCGCCTGAAGGCGGGCGTCATCGGCCCCTGGGGGCTCGCCGCGCTTGTTATCGGGGTTACCTCGCCGGCCAT
Source organism: uncultured Pseudomonadota bacterium (assembly GCA_963716335.1). Lineage (GTDB taxonomy): Bacteria > Pseudomonadota > Gammaproteobacteria > Steroidobacterales > Steroidobacteraceae > 13-2-20CM-66-19. The sequence continues at coordinate 2,239 of OY970302.1, forward strand.
CGGCCTCTACGCAACCTGGGGGCCAATCGAGGCGACAGCCGGCCCCGTCGCGCCGCTCGTCTTCCTCGTAGCCTTGATAATCACCCTGCCGACGGTTCTGTCCTACGCCAGCCTTAGTCGCCACGCGCCTTCCGCCGGGGCCGCAGCCGCTTGGCTTTGGACGACCGTCAATCCGACAACCGGACTGCTCGCCGGCCTTGTGATGATTGTCTATTTCCTAATGACCGCGATCTCGGTACCGCTGTTATTCGCCCTATTTTTCCGTGATCTCGTCGAATGGGTGCATGTGGAGATTCGGGGCATGCCCGTCCTGGCGACCGGACTTGTGTTGCAATCCGCTCTGATCGCTTGGGTCTGCCTTAGAGGAGCGGAAGCCTCGATCAAGACGACAATACGCCTGATGTTGATCGAAACGGGCGTCGTTCTCGCCCTCTCCGCGACCATATTGTGGGTTAAGGCCGGCCAGGCTGGCGCACTCAATCTCGGACCCTTCAATCCGGCGCATGCGACACACGGTCTCTCCGGGTTTTGGGCAGCCATCATTCTCGGAATGTTGGCGTTTTCCGGCTTCGACGTGATCGCTACGGCCGCGGAAGAGGCTCAGGCGCCGCGACAGCACGTGCCGCGAGTGCTCATCATCGCGGTCGTCGGCGTTGCTCTGTTCTGGGCAGTCAACGCTTGGGTCTTGACTCTATCGACACCTCTAACCCAAGTCCTCGAATACAACGCCGAAGGCCTGACCGCGATCACGCCGGTTGCACGTGTCTACTGGGGCTGGGGCAATGTCCTAGTAGTAGCCACCGCATTTACCGGTCTCACGGCAATCTACATCGCGAGCGTACAGGGCGCGTCGCGCCTCATCTTCGCCCTGGCTCGCCACGGCCTGCTACCGCCATCCTTCGCGAGACTGAAAGGAGAAAAGCGCGTCCCGCAAAACGCGGTGGTGATCGTAGTGTTGACCTGCGTTGCCATGGGTCTGTTAAGCCTCGCGATCCTACACAACGGCCTGGACAGCTTCATCTGGTGGTCGAATGCGTTGGTCTTCTTTGCCGCGCTCACTTACACAGGAGTTAATGTTGCCAACATCGTCTACTTCCGGCGCATTGCGCCTGCGCATTTCAATGTCCTGTACAACATGCTCGTACCGATCGCGGGCATCTGCCTTAATCTATATCTGATCTATGCTGCATTCTTCTCGGCGTTATGGGCAGCGCCGTTCCGCACAGGGAAGAGCGTCGTCGTCATCTGCCTAGCACTGTTCGCATTGCTGCTAATGTCGGCGACCTGCATGCGCCTATTCCGGCGCGACCTGCTGACAGGCTCCGCTCCGGTTAGTGTTGACACAACTGAGGGCCCCTGAGGGATGCGGCGCTGGATGGACGGAATCGCCGATACGGGCAACATCGCTGCATACGGCTGGGCAGTCGCAGTGGCTGATCGAGCAGGGAACCTGTTCGTATCAGAGGACAGGCGACGGTGAGAACGAATGGCTGCTTCCGGAATCTGAATTTTACCTGGCGAATGGCAGCTCATGGCCGGATCCGGCCGTCGGGCTTACAGGTAGCCGGATCCGTAATGAGGGCTGCCCATCAGGCCGCTCGAAGCAGGGCCCGCCTCCTGCGGAAATTAGCGAAGCACGCCCCCGCTACCAAATTAAATTTATCCTTAAAAATAAAATAGGTAATAGGATAAATTCATGTGAATCTTGCCGGAATGCTCGCAGCGCGCTCTTGCCCCGCTCAACGAGTAATCCTCGACCGCTGACGCGTTTGTCAAAGACCCTGCATCTGGGTTTGAGGCGGCACGCCGAGTGTCAACCGTACGTGAGCTCTGTGCTCTGCCCGACCTCGATAATATATCCGTCGGGATCGCGGATGTAGCAGCGCGTCTCGCCGTACTTGGGGATCGGCTCCGTGATGAACTCCGCTCCTCGACCTTTCCATAGTTCATAGCACGCTTGAATATCCGCAACTCGGAAATTCATAAAGCTGTTGATGTGATTCGGGTCGGGGACGCTGAGCGTTACCGTCGGCTTATCCGGAGTCGGACCGCCTCCGACGTTCAGAATCATCCAGGTATTCGCGAGTTGAAGATACCCAGGCGCGTTGCCGTCACCCAGGCTCAGAATCCGAGCGCCGAAGACCTTTTCGTAGTAGCGAGCCGATCGCTCGATGTCGGCGACGGTAAGAAAGAGCGCGATGCTGATTCCCTCTCGTGGGGGCATCTCATAGCTCTTCCGCTCGATTTGTACGCTGCTCATTGAGGACTCCCGTTCCGATGACAAAACCATGGACCAAGGTATCGCGCGATGCTTTCGCCTCTCAGAACGCATAGATAAGAACACTGCATCGAAATATCTTCATCTTTTTCTCGCAGCCCCTACCTTAGCCGCACCATGGCTTTGGCCTAAGCCCTTGAACCGTATGGAGTAGAAAATGGGTCGCTAGCCCCGCTACGACTTCTATGCTCGCGATAGGTTAATGCCACAATGCAGCTGCTCGCTCCCCGCCACACTGCCGGCACGCCGGCCTCCCACCCCGTCGTCCATCTGAAGGTCCCCCATCGTGAGCGGGTGCCGGTTGCCGCACGTGTCGGGTATCTTGCGCTCGGCCGAGAGCGCGCTTCCGAGCAGCTCGCGCGCATCACTGAAGCACACGACACGTCTTGGTGTCCTTCTTCAGAGTACACTCACTACCAACGGCACTGTGGTCATAGCGGGCAATAAGCCCAATAATTGCGCAAAGGTTTCGGGATCTGTCTGCCCGTAAGAGCAGACTTCGTGCGCTCCCCGCAGCAGCGCCGTTTCCCGGCTGGCGCCGCACTGCCAAAGAAACGCTCATTGGTGCTTTTGAAAGACCATTAGGTTACCCATCGCGGGTTGCGGCAACCGCACGTATCTGAACCAAAAAAGGTTCAACCCTTGCACACAACGCCGGGCGATTTTCGACGGAAGGCTGGCATGCCGTTCGATAAGTTCCCCCGCTATCCGCTCTTTCAGTACAAACCCGCAGCTCTCAACGCTTGCAATGAGCCACGAAATGCGTGCCTCCCGACAGATCAGCGGTCCGGATTCCGTCTGACGCCAATACTCGGCGCCTGCATTTCTCATGCTCAACCGCGCAAAGCTCCTCTTTGTGAGGCGATTCACTCCTGCACTTTCAAGAACACGGCGTGCAATCCGCACCAAGAGAGATTCGAGCGACCAGCAGTTGTTTTCGCTAACAATCAGAAAGCCGTTCGGTGTGATAACTCGACTAAGCTCCGCGATTGCCTTTTCGATCTCTGGGATGTGCATGAGGACACCCCAGCACAGCACGAACTTGAAGGAGGCGTCAGGAAAAGGAAGGTTCAATAGGCTTCCCTGCCTAAACTCGACCATGTGCGCCAAATGATTGGCCGTCACGTTAGATCGAGCGCGATCCAGAATGTGATCGGCGAGGTCCAACGCGAGCACAGGGAAGCCACGTTTGGCCAATCTAACCGTGTGCGCCCCGTCACCGCAGCCTGCATCGAGAAATCGCGATTTCTCACACGACCCCAGCAAATCAGCAATGTGATCGAACGCGGACTCGTGGAACAGCTGACTTTCGCGTGTCGTGTAGAAGTCGCTGATCCAACGCGCGTGGATTTGTGGGCGATTCAACGTGCTATGGGCAATTTCCGTTTCTTGGTCTCGCATGTGCAGCCACTCTCGCCCGGACTGTCTAATCTAGGGGTCGGAACTATGCGAGATCAAGCCTTTTGCGCCATCACCAGCGGCGGAAGATTTCGCTCGCACTCATTGGCGTGGAAAGCGACGCTGTGATCGCCTCCAGCGCCTCCTCGGAGTGAACCCCATCACCACCGCGGCTGCTCGCGTCCTCGGCCAGCACCGAAGCACGTCCAGCCAGGGGCGCCCTCCTCACCTGAGCGCACGCTCCTTGCGTGAGCGCGGCGGATAAGGCCGCATCGACGGCCGTGCCGCCACTGGCAGCGCCCTGCAAGCTGGCATGGGTTGCTATAGGCGTCAGAAGCGGCGGATCCCCAGCTGGGAATGGGGCAACGTCACCCGGGGCTCGACTCTAAACCCAAGTGCTATTCAAATCAGGGGGGACGTCGGCGCGAACGCGCGTCAGTTAGCGTACCGCAAGCCGTGAGTGGCTGCTTTTGGGGCAGGCATTTGGCGCCCCGTATGCCCGCAGTTGGCCGCCAGCTGACGATTGTCGCCACTTCTGCAATCGACCCTGAGCCGCCGGAATTAACGTCCCAAGAGCAGCCATTCTGGCGAGGTAAAGCGGACAGCCGGCTGAGTTGCTTGCCAGGCCTTCTCAAGGCATTCTCTGTCCGTCAGCAGAAAATCAAGAGGACGCGGATTGCGGGAAGCGTCGTCAAATAGCACGGTGACGACACGACGGGGGCGAATTTAGCGTCCCGCTGCATGAGGTAAGTTCGCGTTCTGACTGGTGCCAGAGCGTACGGGAATCCTGTTGCGAGTGTCCTGTGGAAATTCATAAGCCGAAGCCTGCACGTAATCTGCGAGAGTTTTTCAGTGAGGTCGCCGTCGTCCTCGTGGGCATCGTCATCGCCTTGGCCGGCGAACAGATGCTGATTAGTCTCGAATGGCATCACAAGATGCGACTCGTAACCGAGGAGATGCGTCAGGAGGTCTCCGGCGATGGCGGGCCGCAGGTCCTTGAGCGCGTAGCGCTTTCCCCATGTATCAGCAAGGCGCTGGACGCAATTCGCAGTTCCGTTGAACAGAATGCGGCGCGATCGACGGTGCTCGAGGCGATCGATCGCTTTGCGACACCCCGGCACACGTGGGACAACGTAGCGTTTCAGGCGGCGGTTTCCGCCGGCGTCTTGGCACAAATGCCGGTAGATCGCGTCGATACCATGTCGCGTTTCTATTCCCTCATGCCGGCGCTAGAGAACGCGAACGAGCGCGAATTCCGGGACGGCGCTGCGCTTGCCGCGCTAAGTCGGACGGGCGGCCCACTGACAGATGTAGAGCGAGGACGTGTGCTCGAGGCCGTGGAGACGCTTCGTCGAGATGACGCCGAGATTCTCAGGTTCTCAATCCTGGCCGAGTCCGCAATGCAGCAGCTCGGCATCAGTGTCGGGGATTATCACCCCCGGGCCGGAAGCGTTTGGTTGTTGCAGGATCCGCAACGCGTGATCATCGAGTTGGAAAAGTCGCCGATGGCACAGCAATGCGTCAACGATCTCAAGAGGTCGCTCCAGATAGTTCGGTGAGATCGGGACGGTCGGGCGTTGGATGGCACCATGAATGTCGACCGAGAGTCGACCACCGCCGCGTCGCTTCCGGCAAGGGATGCGACCGCTTTGGGGGATTCTAGCTATTGGGGTCACTGACTGCTCTTGGCCGGTTCCGGCCGTCGGGCTTACAGGTAGCGGATCCGTAATGAGGGCTGCCCATCAGGCCGCTCGAAGTAGGGCACGCCTCCTGCGGAAATTAGCGAAGCACGCCCCGCTACCACTCACTTAATGTCTATTCCGATGACATCGGCGACGATTTATACCGGGCCGGAATGAAGTGTCACCTATGTGCCCGAAAGGGCAGTACGTCGAGCCGGGGAACTCTCTGGGCTCGGAGTGAGCGCCCCCGACGTTCGCACGGTCGAAGGCAGTCGGAAGCATTCGGCCGCGACGACCTGGCAATGCCCGCAGCGCCGACCTGCGGCGCGTCCCTTTCGCCATCAGATATCGGTCGCAAGCGTCAGGGTGTAATTGCGCCCCAGCACGGGAGACACGGCATAGAGCGACGAAATCGTGAGCCCCGTTTCGTCGGTCACGTTTGCAACGTCGAGGCGTGCAGAGCACGGCCGATTGAACAGCTTGAGTCTGTAGCGGACGCTGAGACTGAGCGTCGACAGCGGCGGCAGCTCAAAATGATCATTGTTCGTGACGACGCGTGACGATAGTGATGTCCACTGAAGAGCGGCGGCCCAGCGTCCCCAGCGAGCCGGCGCGTAGTCGATGTTGACATTGATCGTCCGCGGTACCGGCCCCACCGGTACCGTTCCGCCCGCGCCCGACGCGGTAACCTGCCGCTCCACCTCGGGCCGGAGCAGTACGAGTCCTGCAATGGCCTTAAGCCCGTCCAAAGCGGACAGGGTCGCGGATCCTTCGACACCCTGGCTGTTGATGTCACCGAGCTGCCCGTATCGACCTGCAGCATCCAGGCTGAAGTAGGCCTTGTGCACCTTAAAGACACCAAGCAGCAATTGCAGGTCATTGCGCGGCACGATCCGCAGACCACCGTCGACCTGCCACGTCGGCGTCGCCGGCGGTGGCTCTCCGCGGTTGGCCGCGGATGTCGGCGCGTTGATGGAATCCTCAAGTCCCCGCGTGTAACTCGCGTAGGTCGTTACGTGTTTTCCGGCATCGACGGTGAAACTCGCCGTCGGCAGCATTTGTGACATGCGCCCCGAGCTGCCTGGCAAACCGGGGATGTCGAGTATGCGGCGATAGTCAGTCTCAAGCACCCCGAAGTTCAGCGCGCCGATTCCCTTCCATTCCTCGCGGTAACTGGCGCCGACCCCCGTCTGGCGGACCGCGTCCCGACTGAGCGCCGCGAATGTGAGCACCGGGGCCGGCACGCTCGCACGCCGGTAGATCGACACGGATCCGAGATCAAGGATCGAGTCACCGCCGTAGCTTCGTTCGACATCTCGGCCGCGCACGTCAAATGTGAGCTCACGCTCATGCGCACCCTCGACGGTCAACCGCGTGAGGCGCACGTCCCCGGAGTACGATCCCGCTGTCAGTGGCGGGGTGGCATCCACGATGTGATCGGCGATGCCGCCGGGCGTCGGGCCCAGCAGCAGGTCGTTGAAGTTTTGAGAATTCTGCGCCAGCGAGCGAAAAACCCCAGTCGCCAAATGCCAGGAGTTGCCGAGGGCGATTCTAGCGACGACCCCGGCGGTCAGCTGGTTCCAGCCCCAAGAGGTCCAGTCCTGCGCCGCCAGCTGCTGTTCGTTGAACATCGGCAGCGGATTACGGCCGTTGGCGTAGACAGTGGGCAGTTCGTGGTGCTCGCCGTTGTGGGTGTAGCCGACGAACGGCACTATTTCCGACCGGGTGCCCGGACGAATCCGCAGGAGCAGCGAGAATGCCCGACTGCCGCTGGTGCGCGCGTAGTTGTAATCGAAATCGTTCCAGTCGGCTACGCTGACGCCGACGCTCAGGACATCTCTTACCAACGGATACTGGGCGTCAACTTCGGCCGTGGCCATATTGAGCGGACCGCGCGTCAGCAGCACGCTCACGAGCGCTGCGTCTCCCGGAGTCCGCAGCTTGTAATCGACGATGCCTGTGGGCGATGGAAAGCTGTATGACTGTGCGGCGATGCCGACCCGCATGTCGCTGCGGCTGAAGAGGAACGGATTACTGTAGGTGGTCTGCTGATCGTAGTAGAAGCCTTCGATGCGCAGGTTCTCCGCCTGCGTGGGATTGAAGCCACGCACGTTGGTCGGACTGTAGAGACCAATAGTCTGAAACCCGACCGTATTCCCGAAAGCGTCGCTAGCGGCGGTCACCGCATTGTCGTCGGCCCGCTGCGCGCCCGCCGGCGTCGCCAGAAGCGACGACGCCGCGAACAGCGGGGCAAACATCCTTCGTGTCGGAAGGCGCTGCGAGGCGACGGTCATGGCGGAACGATTAGACACGCAACCAACCGGAACCTTCCGTGCGCGGCACATTGGGGTTGTTTACGGATTCTAACCAACGGGTACCTGGTTCGAAACCTTGTCGCGCACGCTGCATCAGTTCGTTGCTTAAAACCACGCTCGATCGGAGGAGACACCGGAAACGACGACGCCGACGCATGCTACGGTCGTCCCGGTAAGAGGACGGCAATACCAGTGCGCAGCTAATTTTCATGAGAGCAGCATTATCGGCAGCTGCTGAGCGCCGCGCGACCTCGCTGGCGCCGCAAGTGTGGCAACAGGCCGGCACGCTACGCCTCGGACGTTTAGGCGGGCAAAAGGTCGAATCCCAGTTCGGTGCCGGACCTGCGGATGCGGTCGTCGAGGCTCAGGAGCTTCAGTCCCACGATCGCGGTGCGAGCTGCGAGGGCTGAAGCCAGATGAATGGCATCCAGCGTGCGAATCGGTTCGGCGGGGAATGGCTGACGAGCCCGGTCGACGATCTCGGGTGCGATGCGCAGAACATGCCAGTGAGAGGCCGCATTGATTAGGTGCGCCTTTCGGTCCGCCGCGTCTGCTTCGGTCAACTCACCGAGCGCCGTCGCGCGCAGGAGAACGCGATTGCATTCGATGAGGGTCAGGTCTGAAGTGACGATCGTGTCGGCCTCAGCAAGGCAGCGGCGCGTCTCGGCAGCGGAATGCTCATCCAGAAGCCATCCCAGCACTGCGCTGGATTCCACGTACACGCTCAACGGGTGCCGCGCTCCTCACCCAGCAGCTGGGTGGCGCTCATTTTGCCCCGCCGTCCGCGCGGCAGCCGATCGTAAAGATTGGCGTCCGCCGGGGAGCCGAGTGTAACCAGACCGCGTCTCGCGAGCGCAAGCAGGCCAGCCGGAACCGAGGAATCGGCGACTCTGACTCCGGGGGGTGAGAACTCCGCGACGACTTCGCCACGGTCTGTCACCAGCAGACTCTCGCCGGAGCGCACTTGGCGCAGGTACTCGCTTAGCCGATTCTTGAGTTCGCGGACGCCTACGGTTTTCATGTTATCAATTGTAGCTTCATGAGGCTACATTGTCAATCGACTCCGGACGCATGCAACGGAAAGCACCCTGCGTGAGGCGTATCAAGCCGGATCAACAGTGACTCGTGGGCGATCAGAGCTCGATAAAAATAGACATTTCGGCTCTCGGTCGAGCTCGTCGCGACGAGCCACGTGAGCGCGCAGCAGGCCCGCGACATCACCGTGCTGGGCCGAGCCTCGGCGCGGGGACCATTCGACACCGCAGTAACGCGGAAAAGCCACGAGTCAGATAGCCTCGGGATTCAAGCAGCTAGCGACAGCCGGGGGACAGTAGCCCGATCCGTAACGCCCTGAAAGGTTCACGCACGATGAACGGTGCACTACGGATTGGATCACTGCGCCGTGAACGTCGGTCGCATTTTCATCTATGCGCTAATGGGCGAGCGCTGCGCCGGTTCATGGACGCCGGAAAAATCTCAAGTAGAAAGCTGCGAACACCAAGACGATGCCGATGTTCACCATCAGCCGTGCCAAGAATCGGCTTCTAAAGAATGCGAAATCCACACCGACTATGGCGGCTATCATTGCCACCACGTACAGCGCGACACCGATCTGCCTGCCCAATGCGCCTCGCACAATCTCTATTCTAAAGGTACGGGCCGAATTTTCGGAAAACGAGCGCTGATAAAAGCCTGCTTTAGGGCAAAGCATTTCACCGGCCCCCCATGACGGATAGTCACCGGTGCCGGACGGGCGGGCGTACAGAAGCCGGCTCCGTAATCAGGGCTACCCATCAGGCCGCTCGAAGCAGGGCCCGCCGCCTGCGGAAGTTAGCAAAGCACGCCCCCGCTACCATTTAGCTTTTCCTTGATTTCATTGCGCTTTCTGCACCACCCAACCGTTTCGAGTATGTGATCGCCGTTGAGGCATCACCGCGCGAGGTCAGCCTGGGGAGCGCAACGGACTGAAGCCTCGATGGACATCGGACATCAGGTGCCATTCTTTGGGCAGGTGAATTCCTTGGTGGCCCGCTGCTTCTCCGTGACGCGTTGCCATCCCGGCGGGATGTCGAACTGCGAGGCCGCAACCACCCCGGTGGCGATTGATGTGGTCTCGATCGTGAATTGCGCGGCCTGGACCATTCCGGCAGGAATCGCATCAGGAGCCGCTGGGGCCGGGTTCGCGGGCGCCTGGGCACTGGCGGCCTTTTTCTTGGCGAATAGCCCGCCCACGAGCTTGCTGCCGAATGCGCTCGCTGCGGAGCCCAGTACCGAACCGGCCACGCTGTTACCGGCGGCATTGGCCGCCGCGGTTCCGGCCGCCGCGCCGGCGGCGCCCGTGGTCGCAGCCGCTGCCGCATCGCCCGCCGCCTGGGTCGCATCTGGAAGCGGACTGCCGGCCGTGCCGCCGGACGCGCTCTGCTTTGCGGAACTGCACTTCTCACCGCCGAAGGCGATACGCACTCGCGTCTTGAGCGGATAGCCCCTGAACTCTTCGGACTTGGCGGCGAGCTGTTTCAGGCTGTCCTGGTAAGGGGCGAGAAACTGTTTCATCTGCTGCTGAGTCAGCGCGCTCTGCGGATCCAGTCCAAGCTTCTTGAGGTAGGCGATGCGGAACGCTTTTTCCTCCTCCACACCGGCGATCTGCTCCTGCGTAAGCCAGGTGTCCATTGCGATGACGAATTTGCATTCATCGCCGGTATCACGATTTTTGCAACTCTGAGTCATTGCCATCTGAGTCAGCTTCGCGTCGTGCCCGGCAAGCGTGGCATGCAAGTCCGTCGCTTTGACTTCGAAGGTGGATGGACTCATCTCACATTTGGAAGTATCGGGTGCGGGCGCCGTACTCTGTGGCGCCACGGGGCATGCCTTCATCTTCTCCATCGTCTCGCGCAAGCGTTGCTGCGCCTGCTGGCGCTGCTCCGGCGTTGGAAATGACGATTCGCGGTACTGTTTCTTCTTCGGGTCCAGCGTCCAGGTGACATCGCGATCGAGGCGCAGGATCTCGCCGCTCTGGCTGTTGCCGCACAGCAACGACATGACCCCCTCGCAGTGGAACTCCGTGTCGTTCCGCTGCTTGTCGGTCGTCGTCGACACGGTCGTAGCGCCATGCGCCTTGATGAACGCGAAATCGAAAGTCGACTGCTGCTGGATGATGACATCCGCACAGCTCACGCGCGCCAGGCCAATGGCAATCACTCCCATGAAACAAAGCGACGCAAGCCGATCGTGGTGGTGCCTCATCATTATTCTCCCGTTTTTGCGCGGGGTTGCGCCGCTTGTCGGCTGATCCCCCCTTCGGCGCTTAATCCGAGCCCGCCCCGCACATTGTATCGTGACGGCGCACGCCAGGGAACCACGATGTGGGTAGGCAGTATCCGCTCAAATCGAGTAATCGAAGCGCTTGGCGAGCTGCTCAGCGTTACAGCGCAGTCGATGAACGCAAACAAACAGGTTTAGTGCTTAGAACGTACGCTCGCACATAACCAGTTCGAGCGCCTCCGCGGCATCGCTTCTCGCGCGGCAGCGCACCTTGACGGGTAATAGCTCGAATCCCAATCCGCATGCCGCCCCTTCGGATCCACTGGTCGCAGCTCATCGGCGCTCTACGCGGTCACTGGTGCGAGACCTCCTGCAGACCATCTCTTGCGTAGTGCAGAAGCCTGCTGAGCAGCGCTACCCTACCCTGTGCCTCAGAGGTCGCGGATATAAGTTCCTCAATATCCCGGGATGACAGATTGCCGTCTGGCGCTCGTCCCGCGATCGCACGAGCGACTTCCATTCGGGTTCCGAATGCGGGCAGCGCATCCATGAAAGCCGCAAGGACCGCGTAGACGTGAGAATATCGGCGCAACTCATCGTGCGGCATCAAAGACAACGACCCGCTCTGTTTGGCGGCCTGCCACGTTCCGTCCCGCGTGTCCCAAGGCTCCCAAGTGTAGTCGAGCTTTTTCGGAACTGGAGAGCGTGAGGCCTGTTGCGCCCGCAAGACTGCAATATCCGTATCGAGCGCCAATGAAGCCTTCTGCGCTGATTCGATATTGAAATCAACTATGCGCCGGTTATCGTCGACTTCTTTTGACAACTCCCGGCGCGCCTCCTGCAACTGATGACGGTGATGAACGTATTCGACTGATTGTTCGAGTCCAATGGCGATGAGCAGGCCGATGACGATAGTGGTTATGTGAACGAAAAAGTCTCGCCATGTGCGAATTGCCGTATGGGAGGGATGTATTTCTGGGAAGGGAATTTGATGCTCCTCAACGGCAGTTGGCATGCCCGCGTTCGCTGCGGAATCCGGCGGAATCGACGCTACAGCGGCTGCGGCGGAAGTGTCCGGTGATGGCCCCGCGGGTACCCCGTTCGCACTACCGTCCTGCACGGGTTCAAGTGTTTCATCAACCATCCTTTCATGATCTTCGAACTCGACTCGACGTTCAACCTGGAGCAGTTTGCAGGGGCTGGAACGACAGCTTTGAGGTGCGCACTGCGGGTCGTACAGTGACCGCTCCTGGCGTTGCGGCCGTCGCGGTGCCGGCCAACCCGCCGTGCGCCTGGTCATCTGGCTCGCGTTGGGCGGAACGATTTGGCGACTCGCTACTGGTCACCACCCACTGCGGCCGCCACGACGCCCGATAAGCCCGCAATATTCTTTACCAAATCCACCGAAAAGCCATGGCGCGTCTGTAGATAGCTGGGCTCGTCTATCGCCACATTGGTCTCACCGTGGCCATCCTTCCAGGCGAGCACGCGAAGCGGCAGATCAATCGCTACGGTCGGAGCCGACATGATTAGGGGAGTTCCGGCCTTTGGATTGCCCACCATGATCAGCTCGATAGGCGGTAACTTGAGGCCAACCCGCTCGGCGTCTGCAGCGAAATTAATCCGGCCGAACACTGTGAGGCCTCGCGCGGTCGCAAGTGCCTGCATTCTATCCATGACTTCCGATACGGATCGATCGGTCGTGATCACCTCTAAACCGTCGCTTCTACGTTCGTTGCTCACGTCGTTTCTCCGCGACTATAAACAAAACACTGCGACACCCAATACCAAGGGGACGACGCTCAGCGCTGCAATGATCCGCGACGGAGCTTCGGACCCCCTGCAAGCTCGCATTCCAAGTTGCATCCGATGATCATGAAGCAACAAACCCCGCGCACACTTACATGTTTATGCCGGCTCCTTATCTCGCGAAATCATCGGGCTCAAAGATTTGCCGGATCTCAATGGTGTCGCCTTCGTCCGCCGGGCAGCGCTGCGCCCACTTCACCACTTCGTCCTTGGAGGACGCTTCCACCAGCCAGTAACCGCCCAACACTTCTTTCGCTTCGATGAACGGTCCGTCGGTCACGGAGGGCTTGCCTTTGGCGAACGACACGCGCGCACCCTTGGCCAGCGGATGCAGGCCGTTGAGCGATTCAATTTTGAACGCTTTGCCCAATTCTTCGTTAAACCGGCCCATTGCTTCCATTTTCTTCGGATCCGGCTTAAAGCCTGGCGCCGCTTTGCCATCTTGGTAAACAGCGGGAATCATCAGCATCATGAATTTCATGGTTATCTCCTCTTGGTTTGTCCGTACCCATAGTCGTATGAGACGGGTCCAAATCGACAACCGATAGAAGTTTTTTTACTCCTGAGGATCTCGCGGCATCGCTTAAGCACAGGAAACCCATCGAATGGGCCCAAAGGATGCCGAAGGACCGAATCGCGATCCTGCAGCGAGCGGTCCAACAGCATGGTCGCGAAACGGTTTCTGATTCCCGTCAGGAATCCGATCTGAGGAAGGCCCTGACGGCTGATTTGTCAGGGCGTACACCGTGGCGGTGAGCGCATGGTTTCGCTTGAAGGTGCCCTCGAAGATGCGCGTTCTTGCGGACGTAGTACTGGACGGTAGAGCTTCCCGCCGCCGGCTACCGGCGGCGGCAGGGCCCTAGTGAGCCGCCGCCGTTGTTCCGTCCGACCAGCGGGACACCGGCACCAGAAACACCGTCTCGGGCTCTGGGGTTTCGCGGTCGTCGAGGACCACCGGAGACCCCGGCAGGTTTGCTCCCCAGCTCGCGGCCGCGACTTTTGGCACGTGGAACATGAGGTGCGGGTGCCAATGCCCCACGCCATCGCCCAGGTACCCATCCTTCGACATCATGAAGGACATCGCGCCTGGCTCGGGTGAGAGCAGCTGCTTGCGCGCGAGCGCGGCGCGAATCGCATCGAGGATCCTTTCCTTCGAGTCTCCGGCGAGTGCGAGCTTCGTGCGCCGGAGCGTGTACGCAAGTATGGACCTGGACGCTGCCGGGTTGTAGCAAACCGGTCCCCTCATCTTCGGATTCCAGAAATCGGGGCTGGCGCCCGGCGACATCCACGACCTCTCCACAAGACAGGTGAATCCGTTGGTGCCGTGGACGGCGGTCTGGTATCCCTGCGGATCGAGCGTGAGGACCGTGGCCTTGTCGGAGATCGCGGCCGGCGCGGCACTGCGCGCGAGTGCGATCTCGGCAGTGGGAGGCATCAGGTATTGCTCGAGAGGCGCCATCCGCTCGTACGGGGTCGCATCGGCCGCGGCGAAGCCCGCCAACGCCCATAGCGCCACTGCCCGCGTGCAGGCTCCGGCCCATCGAGCCAGGTGTCTTGTCTTCATGCGGACGCTCCTTTGGGGTATGCCCAACCTGTCGCGGCAGGAGGAAAGCTGCTCAGTGCGACGATCTGCACAGCGTATTTGCACAGCGTCGATCCCAAGTATGGTCTCGATTCTGAATCAGCAAATGCGGCTCAATGCGTGCGTACTGTGTTATTTCTATCCTGAGAGGATATCACGTAGTGTTAACAGGCCCTAGTCGGAGCGAAGGTCGGTTGCTGACTCTTTGCAGGCGAGTACTTGTCGTCGCAAGACCGTTCCTTCTGGCGCTCAGCGGCAAGGTCGCGCACCGCATGAGCCTCAGGGATTCGTCGTTTGCCTGAGTGGACAGTCGATGCCCGAGAACATCTATCTTCTCTGCACGGACACCGGCCTGGGCTGCCGCTTTTTGCCGCGCCCGAAACACGGCGGCTCGGGCGCGACCACACTGCCGGCAGCGCCGCCGGCCCTCCCGACCCGTTATCTGGAGGTTATCCGGCGTGAGCGGCGCGACGCACGCACCCGAACACCGGGCGCGAGCCTCAGACTCACTCACTCACCGGGCGATGAAACCCGGTTGTCGGCTCCACGATAGCCGGACCTCCGCTGCGTGATTACGCGCTCATCCGTTCGACCCACTGAGCTCGCCACGCGCCGGCCTCGAACGGATCCGCAAAATACTGTGTTTCCCGTGCAACCTTGTTGCCGCTGAACTCCATGATGCTCACGGTGTAGGAAGGCTTCCCGTCATACGTCAAAATATACTCAGTGACCCAAAGATCACCGCTGCCAATGACTCGCCGCACAGCGAAGCGCTTTTTGCTCGGTTGATTGGTGCGGGTGATCTGTATGTTGCGTCGACCGCGGATTCGCTCGCCTGACTGGGGGTATTCCAGCACCGCATCCTCGAGATAGATGTCGTGCTCCTCTTCAAAATCTTCGGCATCGGATGCGGCCCAATGTCGATCCAGCGCTGCACGTATCTCTTGAGCTCTCATATGATCCCCTGACGCCAGACTGAAGACCCCATGGTAGACTCACTCACAGGCGAATAAACGGAGGACGGACGTTGGCCGAGAACGTAATTTGTCTTTGGTATGACGGCACCGCAGAAGAAGCTGCCAGGTTCTACGCCCAGACATTTCCGGACAGTGCGGTGACAGCGGTTCACCATGCCCCCGGCGATTACCCGGATGGCAAACAGGGGCACGTGCTCACGGTCGAGTTTACGGTCTTAGGCGTGGCCTGCCTTGGCCTGAATGGCGGCCCGGCTTTCAAGCACAGCGAAGCCTTTTCGTTTCAGATCATCACCGCGGACCAAGCCGAGACTGATCGCTACTGGAATGCCATCGTCGGCAATGGCGGCGCTGAGAGCGCATGCGGGTGGTGCAAGGACAAATGGGGCTTGTCCTGGCAGATCACCCCACGCGTACTGCTGGAAGCAACGACCGATTCGGATCGTGCGGCCGCGAAGCGCGCGTTCGACGCGATGATGAAAATGAAAAAGATCGACATCGCCACCCTCGAGGCAGCACGGCGCGGACCGGCGCGCCGCTAGAGCGCACGCGGGCCTGCCGGCACTGGACTTGGCGGGAGTGCGCCCAAATCTCAATGGCCCGACACGAGTCAAACGCCAGCTGTGTGCGTTCATAGAAGGCGATCGCGCGCAGCGCGTCCGGGCTAATCCGCCGCCCGCGGCGGCTGATCGATCCAGGTCCAGTCCTTGCTCGTGGCGCGGCAGCCGCCGCCCGCACCCACCCAAGCGCGTCCGCGCAGCGCGCGCCCCGTGTGTGCGCCGGTCGGCTCGCCGTCTTTCATGGCCAGCTGGCCGTTGATGAAGACGTCGGTGACGCCGCTGGCATACTGCATCGGCTTCGCATAGGTCGAGTGGTCCTGGAAGCTCGCCGGGTCGAAGATGACGACGTCGGCGAAGGCCCCCGCCTTCAGCCGCCCCCGATCGGGTAGCGACAACACGTCCGCGGGAAGCGACGTCACCTTGCGCACGGCCTCCTGGACCGTCATCAGCTGATCTTCACGAACGTACTTCGCGAACAGGCGCGCGAAGTTTCCGTAGGCGCGCGGGTGCGTCGATGACTGGAGGAACACGCCCTCTGGGGCGCTCGACTCGGCGTCCGACCCGAGGCTCACCCAAGGCAGCACGATCTGCTTCGCGATGTTCGCTTCGCTGATGATCGTGTAGGCGGCGCCGATCCCGGCGTTGTCCTCGATGACGAGATCGATGATTGCATTCTCGGGACTCACGCCGCGCTGGTGCGCGATCGCGGCAAGCGTCTGGCCGATGAGCGGCTTAAGCCGGGCGCTGCGCGTGGCCAGAATCAGTATTCCGCCGGCGCTTGACTGCTGATAGAGATTCTCCCAGTCCTTCGGATGCGGCTCGCGCATTGCCGCGATCACCTTGGCGCGCACCGCCGGATCCTTGAGGCGGGCGACCATCGCCTCGGGGCCGCCCGAGTGCACCCACGGCGGGAGCGAGGCATCGAGCGCGGTCGCTCCCGCGGTGTAGGTGTACATGTCGGCCGTAATCCGGATGCCGGCGGCGCGGGCGGCGTTGATCATCGCGACCACCTTGGCGCGCTTGCCCCAGTTGTCGCGACCGATGAACTTGAAGTGATGGATTTCCGCGGGGGCGCCGCTTGCGCGTGCGATTCCGATGGTCTCCCTGACCGCATCCTCGATGTGATCGCCTTCGCTCCTCATGTGCGCGCTGTACATGCCGCCGCAGCGCGCCGACTCGCGCGCGAGCTCGATGAGCTCGGGCGTGCGTGCATAGTTGTTGGGTGCGTAGATGAGCGCCGTGGTAACTCCCAGCGCCCCCTCCTCCATCGCCTGGTGAACGAGGGCGCGCATCTTCTCCAGCTGCGCGGGCGTCGGCTGCACGTCCCCTTCGCCCAAAACGTAGGTGCGCACCTCGCCCGCGCCGACGAAGCTCGCGATGTTGGGAGCAATGCCGCGCTGCTGCAAGCGATCGAGGTATTGTCCGAGGGTCGACCAGGCCACGTCGTACTTGAGGTCGCCCTCGCGCTCTTTCATGTGCCGCGCCATCTGCGGCGACAGCGGCCCCATCGACCCCTCCACGAAAATGTCGGTCGTGATCCCCTGCTTGAGACCGCTCATCGCCCGGCCATCGATCAGCAGCGATTCCTCCGAGTGCCCCATCATGTCGATGAAGCCGGGCGCGACGGCCTGTCCGCGGGCGTCGACCTCGAGGCGTGCGCGGCCGGCGGAACCGCCGCCGACGTAGGCGATCCGGTCGCCGTCGATCGCGAGCTCGCCCTCGTAAGGCTCCCCGCCCAGCCCGTCATAGATCATCGCGTGACGGATCGCCACGTCGTGGATCTGCGGGCCTGCCCCCCAGGCGCAGCCGCTGAGCAGTGACAACGCTGCAATTCGTGCGAGTGTCCGATGAGCCATGGCCGCTCCCCACTTACTTGTGCGCCGGCGTGAACAGCAGGTCCTGGTAGTCCCAGCTGAAATCCGCCAGCGGCGACACCGCCTTCATGGTGATGCGATCGATCTTCCCGTCCGCATCGAGGTTGAAGGTCACGTACGCCGGCTCGACCGTCTTGTCGTCGAAACGCGTGACGAAGGTGTCGTACTGCCAGTGCTCGAGACTCGCCGACATGCGCGGCGTGGATTTGAAGTCGACGCTGAGTCTGCCGTCGCGCGAGGTGATCTCGATGTTGCCGTACCAGGGATCGGAGTACGTCCCGGCGTAACCGCTGAGCGGAAGTGGGGGGCCGACGGGCGCCGCTTTGGCGGCCTTGGTCGTGAGCTCGGTCAGCGCCTCCTGGATCCGGCGCTGCTTTTCCGCGCGGAAGCGCGCCACCCAGTCGATGTGCGGCCGCCCGAGGTAATGATCGAGGAGTTCATACATGAGCCCGCGGATGATCTCGCCGTCCTCGCTGTTGATCTCGATGGAGAACCCGACATGCTTCGCCGGGATCAGGACTACGGCGGTGAGGAACCCGAACACCGCGCCGCCGTGCCAGACAATCTTCGTCCCGGCGTAGTCCCTGACGTCCCAGCCGAGCGCGTAAGCATCGAACATGGGCTCGGTGGCTTTGAGCGGCGCGGGCAGCGCATGGAAGGGCTCGAGCACCACCGGCGTCCACATCTGCGCGTGCGCCGCCTCGGAGAAGAGCCGCCCGGAGTGCCCAGGCAGCTGCCCGCCGTCGAGCTGGATCTCAAGCCAGCGCGCCATGTCGTTCGCGCTCACGGTGAGGCCGCCCGCCGGGGCGCCGTTGCGGCCGAGCTCGTCGCGTTCGTTCAGCATCACCTGCGGGCCCACGCCACGGATGGGGCCGAGACGCCCGTGCGGGTAGGCGCGATCGGGATTGGCGAAGCGCTGCGGCTCGTCACTCGTCGAGTGCAACATCCCCGCGGGCCTGAGCACGCGCTCGGCGACGAACTTCTCCCACGTCTCCCCCGTCACCGCCTCGATGAGCTGGCCCGCGACCATGTAGAGTACGTTGTCATAGGCGAAGCCGCTCCTGAAGCTCGTGTGAGGCTTCAGGTACCGGAGGCGGCGCACCGATTCCGCGCGAGTGAGGTTGGTGCGCGGTACGAAGAGCAGATCGCCCTCGCCGAGACCGAGGCCGCTGCGATGCACGAGCAGATCGCGGATCGTCATCTCGCGCGTGACCCAGGGGTCGTACATCTGGAATCCCGGCAGGCGATCGATCACGCGATCGTCCCAACCGATCCTGCCTTCATCGACCAGGATCCCGAGAGCGGCCACCGTGAAGGCCTTGCCGGTCGAGCCCGTGGGGAAGATCGTGTCGGCATCCACCGGCTCGCCGCCGCCAATCGCCCGCATGCCGAAGCCCCTGGCAAACGTGACGCGGTCGTTCTCGACGATCGCAATCGCAATGCCCGGCACGCCGATCTCGGTGCGCGCCGCCTCGACACGACGCTCCAAGTCCTTCGGCGGTGACGCAAGTGCAACGCCCGCGCCCGCGCACGCAGCGACCGCGGCGGCGATAATCCTCATCTTCATCATGCGATTCCCTCCCGCGCTGCCGTGCCGCTCACCAGCCGCGCGATGCCGACGGTGAACAGCGGCAGCACGTAAACCAGCACAAACACCGCGGCCAGCAGCCGATAGCCGCGGGCGATGAGCGTCACGAGCCCGAAGTGCTCGGCGAGCAACATGCAGACGGCGAGCGTGACGAGTGCAATCGTGAGACGCGCCCGGCGCCCGAGTTCCGTCCCGCGTCGGCGGCGCCAGGCATTGTCGATGCGCTCGTTGAGGGCGTGCACCGCGCCCGTGCCGCTCTCGAGCAGCGCCGCGAAGATCATGAGCTGAAAGAAGTAGCGGAACACGGGCAGATGAAGCCGCTGTAACAGGAAGTCCGACGGCAGTGTCGCGGCGCCGATCTGCGGGTAGTAGGCCATCATGCAGGCGAAGAACATCACTGCCGGCAGCATCGCGAGCGGACCTGCGAGGATGCCGGCCACCACCGCATCGCGGGCGCTCGTCAGGTGCCGGAGCACCGGCAGGATCACGATTGCACCCACGATGTTGTAGCTCGCATAGGTGACCCCTCCCGCCACCCAGCCGTGCATGGGAGCGTGCGCGGCGAACCCCTGCGCGATCCGGCCGCCGAAGCGCGTGAGCGCGAGCAGCACGAAGAGCACGTAGACGCCGTAGAGGACGAACGACACGTAGGTGAAGAGACGCTCGACCGACGGCGTGCCGTAGGCGGCCACGAGTGCGATTGCGACCATGAGTGCCAACGTGCCGACGAGCGCCGGGAGCCCGAGCGTCGCCGCGCCGATCGCCCCCGCCGCCGCGCCGAACACCGCGAGGATCAGCACGACGAAGAGCACATAGGCCACTTCGAACGCCACCCAGCCGGGTCCGAGCAGTGCGCGCACGAATGTCAGGTAGTCGCGTGCGCTGCTCGCGCGCGCGAACAGGAACGTCGCGACACACACTGCGCTCCAGATCACGGTCGCGAGCGCCATGGCGGCGATCCCGCCCCACGGGCCGCTCGGGAGGAAGAATTCCGCGAGCTCGCGCCCGGTCGCGTAGCCGCCGCCGATGACCACCGCCTTGAAGCCGAGTCCGGGGAGCAGGAAGCGCTGGAAGCGCGAGGGCATCACTCAGTCCGGACGGCGCAGGACGTCGTCCGCTGCGCTCAAGCAGCACGTCCCGGGCTGCCCCAGACGGCCTCGTCGCACCAGATCCGGCCGTCGCTATAGCGCACGGCGCGCTCGCGGTCGTGCTTGAGAAATGTGGGCCCGTCCAGATCGACCACGTCGCACAGCTGCCCGAGCACGAAAGCCGGCGCCATCGCGAGACTCGTTCCCATCATGTTACCCACCATCAACTTGAGCCCGAGACGGCGCGCCTCGTGCGCCATGGCGAGCCCCTCGGTCAGCCCGCCGCACTTGTCGAGCTTGATGTTGACGACGTCGAAGCGGCCGACGAGGCCGGCCACGTCGCTCAGGCTGAGTGCGCTCTCGTCGGCGGCAATCGGGATCGGTGAGTCGATCTGCTCGAGCCCTGCCTCCTGACCGCGCGCCACGGGCTGCTCGATGAGTTCGACTCCCGCCTCGCGCAGCATGCGGATGAGCCGCGGCAGCGCCTCGAAGGCGTACCCCTGGTTGGCGTCCACCCCGATCCAGACGTCGGGTCGCGCTGCGCGCACCGCGGCCACGCGCGCCGAGTCGAGCTCAAATTCCCCCGTAAGCTTCACTTTGAGCGCCCGTGCCTGCGCGTAACGGCGGGCGCCTGCCGCCATGACCTCCGGCGGCTCCGCACCGAGGGTGAAAGTCGTCACCAGGGGCTTAGGCGCCGGGACCCCGGCGAGCGCCCACACCGGCCGGCCGGCGCGCTGGGCTTCGAGCTCCCACAGCGCGCAGTCGAGCGCATTGCGCGCGCCGCCCGGCGGGAAGAGCCCCTGGACCTGCGCCCGGTCGATGCCCCGCTCGATCACGTCGCGCCTCGCCTCGATGTCCACCGCCATGCGATCGACGGGGTCGTCGAGATAGAAGACACCCGAGGCCTCGCCCCGGCCGCGGTGATTACCGTCGTCCAGCGTGACGACGATCGCGTCCTGGTGCTCGAACACGAAGCCAGTGATGCGGAACGGTGCCGAGAACTCGAGCTTCTCGACCCTTACCGTCAGTCGCAGTGCGGACATCGTTGGCGCTCGCTCAGTAGCTTGTGCCGAAATGAAGCAGCTTGAACACAAGCGCAATCCACACGACGGCAAGCGCCGTGATCACGAGCACGATGCTCCACACGCGGGCCGGCCAGCGACGGACGCCGTTCCAGACCAGCACGAGGTTCCAGATCATGACCGCGAGCCCGCCGAGAAACGCGACCGCGCTGAAGAGCTCGGCGCACCAGAGCCAGGGATCGAGGTGCCCGCCAAGCGTACCGGTGTCCTTGAGGATTAGCGCGAAGATCACTCCCCAGACGACGATCGCCGCGACGATGGCAATCGCCGCGATCCGGCTCCAGCAATAGGCGCGCAGAGAGCGGGCATCGAGCGTGAGCGGCGCTCGATATCGCCGGCGCACGATGACCGCGAGCGGCCAGAGGAGCGCGGTCAGGAGCAGCGCTGCGAAACTCGCGGCGAGCAGCGGCATCGCCCAGGTGCTGTTCTCGTACCACGGCGCGCGGTAGAACACCATGAAGGGCGAGAGCTCATCGAAGCTGAAGAGCACGGGCTTGCCGTCCACCACGCGCGCGGCGGCGCGGTCGTGGCCGTTGACGTCCTGCCAGACGAAGGGCGAGACCTCGACCCAGTGTCGCGGCTTGAGGTTCGGGCCCGGAAACGGCAGCGCGAGCTCGCCTTTGTTGTTGACCCCGACCTTCACCTGCCCGATGAGGCCGAGCGCCTTGAGAAAGCTCGACTGCGAGCCGCGCGAGTTGATCCACGCGCCGCTCATGAGCGCCGCGTGCTCCTTCTGCACCTCGGCACTGACGTGCGCGGTCACGGGATGCGGCACGGCGGCGGGAAAGTAGCGATCGGCAAAGTCCTGGAACAGCTGGTTGCGCAGCACCTGCACCATGCCGTCCTTGCCCGGGCTGTTGAAGGACATGTAGAGGCCCGCGTTCTCCTTCATGAAGAGGTGCAACGAGGTGTGGAACCAGTCGGTATCGCCCAGATGCCCGATCACCTCGCGCCCGTTGATGTTGGTTTCGAAGAAGCCGAGCTCCATCCGGTTCAGCGGCGGCAGCACGGTGAGCGGACTGTTGTGCATCCTCGCGGCGACCGCGGCCGAGAGGATCCGCTGGCCGTGGTACTCGCCGTCCTGCAGGTGCGCGATCATGAAGTGCGCCATGTCATCGGCGGTGGCTGAGAGCGATCCTGCCGGCGCTGGACCTACGAACTCGAAGGGCTTGGGGTCGCCCGAGGCCCGCTCGTAGCCCTTTGACATGAGCGGCGCCAGTGTCGCGGGCAGCGGCTGGCGGAAGCTCGAGTGCTGCATGCCGAGCGGCTCGAGGATGTGGTGCTCGATGTAGGCGTCGAACGGCTCACCCGAGACGCGCTCGACGATGTAACCGGCGAGCGAGCAGCCATAGTTCGAGTACGCCGGCGTCGTGCCGGGCGCGAAGACACGCTCCGGCACCGATTGCTCGAGCAGCGTCTCGAAGCTCGGCACGTTGTTGCTGGCGGAGATGATGCCCTTGGCGTGCTCCTCGAAGCCGGCCGTGTGCTGCATCAGGTTGCGCATCGTGATCGGCTTGCCGCCGAGCCCGGAGACCTTGAAGTCGAGGTACCGGTTGATGTCCGCATCGAGATCGATCTTGCCCTGCTCGACCTGCTGCATGACCGCCGTCCAGGTGAGGAGCTTCGATACCGACCCCGGACGAAACAGCGTGAGCTTCGGATCGACCGGCGTGCGCTTCTCGACGTCCGCGAAGCCGTAGCCGCGCTCGGTGAGCACGGCGCCGTCCTTGACGATGGCCACCTCGGCGCCGGCGATATCGCCAGTCTTGAGCGCATACGGCATGTAGCCATCGAGCCACGTGTTGGCATCGTCCGCCGTGAGCTCGTGTGCGGCCGGCGTCGCCGCCATGGGCAACGCCTGCGCCGTTGCCGCCGCCGCCCCAAGAATCAGCGCGAAAGCTGCCGCCATCGTCCGCAGAAGAATGCACTGAAGAGGGGTTTTCACGATGACATCCTTCCGTCCGGAGCCAGACATGAGTCGACGAGCTGCTCGAATTCCGTCCCCGCGCGCATCGGATCCGCCGCTGGGAGCCGAAGCCGGCCGCTCTCCCTGGCGAGGAGTGCGCGCGCCGCGCCGGGCTCGAGCCGCGAAGTATTGAGACATAGCCCGGCGCAGCGGATCGCGGGGTTGGTGCGTTTGCCGAGCTGCACGGTGAGCCCGATCGTCTCGGAGATGTCCGGCAGCGGATAGTCGCGATAGCCGATCACGCGCTCGCGTGCCGGATCGTGACAGACGACGAACACGTCCGGTTGGCTGCCGTGCAGCAGTCCCAGCGACACGGCGGCGTACGCTGGATGAAATAGCGACCCCTGCCCTTCGATCACGTCCCAGTGGTCAGGTGGAGCGTCCGGACTCAGCATCTCGGCCGCGCCGGCCTCGAAATCCGTCACTACGGCATCCATCGGCATACCACCGCCTGCGATCAGGATCCCGGTCTGCCCGGTGGCCCGAAAATCGACCGGCACACCGCGCGCGGCGAAGGCCCGTGCCAGCGCCAGCGCGGTGTACTTCTTTCCGAGCGCACAGTCGGTGCCGACCGTGAGCAGGCGCTTGCCGGTGCGCTTGCGTCCGGATGCAACCGGGATGTTCGGAGGCGGTGTGCGCACGTCGACGAGGCGACGACCGGTGCGGGCCGCAGCGGACTTCAGATCCGGCACGTCGCACAACTTGGCATGCAAGCCGCTGACTAGATCCAATCCGGCCTCGAGCGCCTCGACCAGCAACGGTACCCAGCTCGCTCCGAGCACCCCGCCCGCATTGGCAACACCGATGACGAGCCCACGTGCTCCCTTGGCGTAGGCCTCGCGAGGGGTCAATCGAGGCAGCCCGGTGGTGACCGTCGCCCCCTCGCAGGCCCACTCGCCGATGCAGCGCTCGGGCACCCAGTCACGCAGCCCGAAGGCGGTCTTGGCGTACGCCGGTTCCGTCGTGTCCCCGAGGAACAGCAGATACGGATGCGGCAATTGCAGAGCGAGTTCCCGGGCGCTCGACGCCACCGCACCGCCAGCGGCACGCGCTGCGTTCATCGCCGCTTCACCCTGGCACTTCGCAGATCGGATGCCATCAGAATCGGGCGGTTACCGCCGCCCCGAGCGTGCGGGGCTGAACGTAGGTAGCCTCGCCGCCGTAGTTCGGAGTGGTCTCGTTGACGTAATAGGTGATGCCCCGAGTGTCGCCCACGTTCTTGCAGTACAACTCAAACGTCCAGCGGCCGCTCTCGAGCCCGGCGCGCAGCTCGACGGTGTTATAGCTCGGCAGCTCGGGGCGCGGCTCCGCCTCGAACGCGCCGGCTGCACTCTCAACGGTGGAGAAATCGTTGAAGCGCGACCCCATATAGCTCCAGGTCGCCCCGGCGAACGCGTTGTAGTCGCTAAACGCGCGCCACCTGTAGGCTCCGTCCAGCGAAGTGCTCCATTTCGGCACGTACGGCAATCGATCGCCCTGATTGCCGCCGGTATCGGGCGCCGCCGAAGACAGGTACGCATCGACGTACGCACCCGTGAGCGTGAAAGTGAGGCCCGTGACTGGCATCAGCGCGAGTGTCCACTCCAGGCCCTTGCTGCGGGCGGTGCCGCCGTTGGCGTTGATGGTGAAACCAGGCGTCCCCGCTACGGAGACGAATTCGGACAACTGAATCTTCTTCCAGTCGACGAGGAATGCGGCGACATCGACGGACAAGCGCTTGTCGAGCAGGTCGCTGCGTACGCCGAGCTCGTAGTTCGTCGTCTGATCCGGCTGGTACGATCGAGGGACGCTGGCGGGCACGTTGAATGGCAGGTCGTTCGGGCCGCCCGGCCGATAGCCGCTCGCGATTCGCCCGTACACCATGGTGTCGGGGCTCACGTGCCAGCGTGGCGCAATCGAGTAGGTCCAGTCGGTGTCGGTCGAGTCGCCGGAAGTCAACTGCTGAGGCATGCCCTGGAGCGTGGGCAGCACGCCGGTGACCCCCTCGTTGGCGGACTGCTTGTTCTCCGACCAGCGGCCGCCCAAGGCGAGGTCCCACTGCGGACTGAAGTGGTAGGTGACCTGGGCAAAGCCGGCCCACTCGCGATACAGGGAGTCCAGCGATACGTTCTCGAGGGACGGACCGCCGATGGCTTCCGGCAGAGGGACGTATACCTGCGTCGGGAGGTAGAAGAGCGGCAGCGTCTGGGCCAACGCCGAGGACTCGCGCGTGTAAAACGCACCCACCTGCCAGTCGAGAGTCTGCCCCGCCGAGGAGGCAAGACGGAACTCCTGGGTCCACTTTTTGATGGTGATGTCCTGAGTCTCGGCGAGGCCAGAGACAGCGGTCGCCCCCGGAGGGGGTGTGGAGACGAGCGGCAGAAGGCTCGTAGCGACATTGCCGAAGGTGCCTGTTGGCCCAGACCCGGGGGCGGCCGGTTGCGAAGTCGCGTCGGAGAGCCCGTTCTGCTCTGTGGTCCCGTAGCTTGTGATCGAGGTGAAGGTTCCCCAGCCGATATTCCAGTTCAGCGTGCCACTGTAGATACGGTACTTGAAGGTGTCCGGCTCATCGATGAAGCGTTGCTGGTTGAAGTTGCCGTTCTGCGGCTCGAGCTGATTGGCTGGCGGTGTGAGCGGGAGATTTCCTGCGCCGACCACATCGGTGGAGGGGGTCCCGTCGGTGTGCAGGTCCTGCCCCAAGGCGTTCAGTCGTATCGAAAGGTTGTCGGTAAGGTTGACAAGCAGACCCGCACGCAGGTCGGCGCGATAGCCGTGATTGATGTCTTTCTCGCCGAGCGACGGATCGTCGATGTAACCGGGTAACCCCTCGTAGGAGCCGCTGAGGCGAAATGCGGCGCGATCACCAATCGGCAGGTTGATCATGCCCTTGCCCGACCCAGCTGCCTCACCGTGCGCGACATCCTCGCCGCCAGCCTGGACAGCCGCGGCAAACTTGGTCGGGTCGGGCGGATTGGTCACGTACTTGAGAAGACCGCCCTCACTGCCGGCGCCGTACAAAGTTCCCTGGGGCCCGCGCAGCACCTCAACACGCTGCAGGTCCCAGGTGTCGAAATCGCCGGTAAAGCCAAAGCCGTCGGCGAGCGCGTTGCTCGAGCCGAAGGGCGTATCGTCGATGTAGGTGGTCACCGTCGAGCCGATCCCACCGACGTTCTGGCCGCGCAGCGTAAGCCGTGTATCGCCGGGCCGAACGTCCGTCAGCGATAAGCCTGGCACCCTGGATACCAGATCCTCGAGGCTGACTAGGTGCTGCTGCTGCAACTCCTCCGAGGTAATCGCAGTCACCCCCATCGGAACGTCGTGCAACTTCTCTTCCCGCTTCTGCGCGGTGACGACGACCTCCTGCAGGATGGCCGCCGAGGGCTGACTGGGGGTCGACTCCTGAGCCTGCACGCCGGGTGCGGCGGCGACCGCAGTGGACGCTAGAATGAAAGAAATGACCGATGAGACACGCGGCGACCTGTACACAGCAGTCCCCCCTCTCTTTCTGGATAGCAAATGCCTTTCTGATATGACAACATTTTTGCTGAATTGGCAAATTCTCTTTTTCGAGGGGCCCCGGCGCGGGTAGCATGGGAGCGATGGCTCCGAAATCGAGATCCAGCCCGGGTGCCGCAGCGACGGATCGGTCCCCGCCGGCCCGCTCAGTCGCCAAGCCTGGCGCGGCGCTGAAGGCCCTTCGCCGTCAGCACGGCTGGACACTCGCGGAGGTCAGTCGGCGCACGGGTCTGCTGCCCTCGACGCTCTCGAAGATCGAGAACGACAAGATGTCCCTCACGTTCGACAAGCTGGCGCGGATCAGTGCCGGGCTGCGTGTGGACATTTCGACGCTGTTCAGCGGCGGTAACGGGGCGGATAAACAGATCGAGGCAAGCGGCCGCCGCAGCATCGCGCGGGCCGGTCAGGGCAAGGCGATCGAGACCAAGAACTACTCCCACCTGTACCCGGCCTGGGAGCTGCTCAACAAGAGCATCATCCCGATCGTGGCCGAGTTGCGTGCCCGCAGCCTGGAGGAATTCGGCGAGCTGATCCGCCACCCCGGTGAGGAATATGCCTACGTGCTCGCGGGCGAAGTGGACCTCTACACCAGCCTGTACGCGCCCGTGCGACTCAAGACCGGTGATTCGATCTACTTCGACAGCGGTATGGGCCATGCCTACATCGCCGCGAGCGAGGGGCCGTGCCGGGTGCTCTCGCTGTGCTCGGCACCGGAAACGCAACTGATCGCGGCAACTGCTGGGCGACTACGTGAGGAGCACGCGCCGCCCCCTCCCACGCGCAAGGGCAGACGGGGCTGAAGCGGCTGCGCGGGTGTGCCTCAACCGGCGCGTTTGGTATGTCGGCGGGGTGAGTTCGTTGGCGACTCGGCGGCCTTGCCGCCCGCTGGCCCCTGGCTCAATGTGACCGTTCCGGGGAGATACTGTTTGCCCCAACGCACAAACGCGAGCAACACCTCGCCCAGCGCCCTGCCCTTCGGCGTCAGCGTGTAGGCGTAGCGTACCGGACGCTCCTGGTAGGGAGTGCTGGTGATGATGCCGGCACTTTCCAGGCGCTTGAGCCGCTCGGCCAGAATGTTGGTTGGAATGCCCTCCGGCGAATTTGCAAGCTCGCCATAGGTGCGCTTGCCGTGCAGCAGGTCGCGCACCACCAGCAGCGACCACTTGTCACCGACGATGTCGAGCGAGTTGGCGATCGCACAGGCGGAACGGGCGAAGGGTTTTGCATCTTCCATTGAACCGGTGCTCCAGAGCGCGTATGGCGAGTGACTTGTATATTGCAAGTCATAGTGCTACGGTAGGCTGCCACTTGCAAAATGCAAGTCACTAAGGAGAACATAATGACAGCGTTAGTCCTGCCTCAGCCTGCCGAGTTTCAGCCCAGGGAGCGAGGCGGGATCCGCCTCGGTGTCACGATCGCACTGGCCGTCTGGCTCCTGCTCGTCCTGGCCTTCGGTGCCGCCGGCGCATTCGTCGGCCCTCCCGGGGCACCTCCCCTGCCGATTGCGATTGGAGTGGCCGCCCCTTTGATGCTCTTTTTCAGCTTGCTGCGGCTCTCGCAAACCTTCCGTGAGTTCGTGCTGTCGCTCGATCTTCGGGTCATTGCCGGAATGCAGGCCTGGCGGTGGGCCGGTCTGGGCTTTCTGCCCCTCTATGCTCACAAGGTGCTCCCGGCGGTATTCGCGCTGCCCGCGGGGCTTGGGGATATGGCGATCGGGGTTACCGCTCCGTGGATCCTTCTTGCCCTGCTGCGTGAGCCTGGTTTCGCTGCCCGGGGCAGCTTCATCCGCTGGAATATCCTCGGGATACTGGACCTGCTCATCGCAATCAGCATCGGCGCGGCGAGTGCTTTCTTCGCGACCGGAGCCCCCGGAGAGATCAGCGCCGCGCCCATGGCAACCCTGCCGCTGCTGCTGATCCCGGCATTCCTCGTGCCTTTCTTCCTGATGCTGCACACGGCGGCGCTGATGCAGAGCAGACAACTGATTCGCAGCCGAGCGTAGCGGCATTGGAAAGTGGCGCGCGATGCTCGTGCACGGCAGCGCGTGCATGAGCAACGGCTGAAACGCGTGCCTCAGTGCGCCGTCGCCGCCCCCGGCGCATCGAGCTGCGCGAGTGTTGCCGTGGAGGGTAGGCGAGTCGCGCGCAGCCGTGCACTCACCACTTCTGCCCCAGTGAGGACGCGCAAGAGGTTGCCCCCTGCGAGCTTGGCGAGGTCCGCATCGACCCAGCGGCGGCGGGCGAGCTCCTGAAGGAGCGCCGGATACTTGTCCACACCATCGAGCCCGATGGGCGTTTCGGGGATGCCGTCGAAGTCCGAGCCCAGCCCCACGTGATCGACGCCCGCGACGGCGCGCACGTGCTCGATATGATCCGCCACATCACCGATCGTCACCTCGGGCTTGGGATGCACGCGTTCCCATTGCGCAAGTGCCGCCTTGGCGCGCTCGGGCTGGCCGATATAAAGACCGCCGAAAGGCGGGCTGTCATAGCGTGCCTGCTCCGCCGAGCGGTCGGCCTCCCACCGACGCCGTGCCTCGGACACGTAGCCCGGGTAGAAGTTGACCATGACGATGCCGCCGTTGGTGCCGACCAGCCGCAGCACATCGTCGGGCACGTCGCGCGGCGTGTCCACCAGCGCGCGGGCGGAGGAATGCGAGAAGATCACCGGGGCCTCGCTCACCGCGAGCGCAGCGCGCATGGTGTCGGACGACACGTGCGCGAGGTCGACCAGCATGCCGAGCCGGTTCATCTCGCGCACCACTTCCTTGCCGAAGGGTGTGAGTCCGTGATGCACGGGGTTGTCGGTCGCCGAATCCGCCCAGGCGGTATTGGTCGCGTGTGTCAAGGTCATGTAGCGCGCACCGAGGTCGTAGTAGGCACGCAGCACGGCAAGGGAGTTGTTGATCTGGTGTCCCCCCTCGACGCCGATCAGCGAGGCGATCCTGCCGGCCTTGTGCAGCCGCACGATATCCGCCGCCGTGTACGCCATCGCGAGGTCGTGCGGGTAGCGCGCGCACATCTGTTTCACGAGGTCGATCTGCTCGATGGTCATCTGCACCGCAGCCGGCCCCTGCGTCTCCACGGGGATCCACACCGACCAGAATTGCGCGCCGACCTGTCCGGCACGCAGGCGCGGGATGTCCGTCATCAGGGGCGGGCTGCCCGCGGGTGCCGGCAGCGCCAGCGTCGACTGGCTGAGGTCGATTTTCGTCAAGTCGTCGCCGAAACGGTCGCGAATCTCCCACGGCAGATCGTTGTGACCGTCGATGAGCGGTGTCTGCTGGAGAATGCGCTCGATGCGCTGCGCGTCGCTCGGCGCCGCGAGCACCGGCGACGCCAGGAGGACAGCGGACAACAGCGCCGGCGCGATCCGGACGCACCAAGACCTGTGCAGCATGACGCAAGACCCCCCGCATTCCTCAAAAAGGGCCGGCATCATAGCTGCCCTACCTGATTGATGGGTGCCATTTCACTCCGGCCCGCCGTGTCAGGGTAGTTGTCGCAGCCTTTCCTTTCGTGGCCCCCCAAAACCTCGCTATGCAGCGGATTGCAACGTCGATGGCCCGCTGCTGATGCTCTGAGGATCTGCCCTATGCCGAAGGCCGGCAGGTTCCTGTGGCGAGCATTACTCCATCGGTGAAGAGAAACGGGTAGGGGTTTTTTGCATTGGTCGCAATGAAAAGCACCTGTAGTCGGGCGGCTTCATTGCGAAGAAGCTTTGCCCCGTCGGCGCCAGTGCCTGCGTACACGACGGTATAGGCCCCGAGAGGCAGGACTTGATCGCCTTGGACGAGACCTGTGGAGGTGTCAACGGTGAACACTTTGCGCTTGCCGCTTGTTTGGTCTTCTTTGACCGTCAATTTCCCATCCGCCCCAAAGGAGTAGGCGATATTGGCGGTGCATACAAACTGTTTCGCGTGAACCACGCCAGAGACGAGACTCGCTGCGGCAAGCAAGGCAATGGACTTCGCGTTCGCTGATTCTTTCACTTCTCCTCCTGAGCCTTTTTTTAGGGTCGCCCGCCCCGCCGACACCGCGTCGGTCTCGGTGCAGCTACTCGCCGTCGGCGAAACGCACGGCACAATAGTACGCCGCCCTTGATCCTCGCGACGCCGTCGCTGTCAACCGTTCGAGATCGACATGCTCGAACAGTTCGCGCATGTAGCGGCTCACGAACGCACCGACGATATCGGTGATCGTCACCAGTGCTGGTCGATTTCGAGATCGCGCCGATCGCTTCTTTGTTCTCGCATGCATCCAGGAACGCTTTTCGAACTGAATTGATCGCCGTGACGTCTGCCGCGCCCTCAACTGCTGCAGCTCGAGCGCAACCGATGAGCCTCCTCGTTTCAATCGACCCCTTAGAGGGCTGCGTTGCCGTGAACCATTGCCGGGAAGCCCTGCGGCTTGCTCGCGCCTGCGATATCGGTCCACGAATGGGGTGGGCAGCGTGCTTGAGAACTGCGCACTTTGCTGTTCTGAGACTTTGTGCATCGATCGAGTGAAATCGGCTGGGAGACAATCCAGGCTGCGGGCTATCCTTTGCGGGCCAAGTACAGCCGCAAGTCTGCATATTGCCAGGTCCGTCCGCAGCCACCGCGTCAGCTGACCGCGAGGGGCGCTACCAACTAACGGATTGAGGAGAATCGTCGCATGAGCGCAGATGGGCAGCCGCGAGCAGTCGGCACGAGCATGTTTGCCAACCCCTGGGTGCAGCTTGCCGTGGGGGTCCTGTGCATGGCGTGTGTTGCGAACCTGCAATACGGCTGGACGCTGTTCGTGAACCCAATCGATGCCAAGTATCACTGGGGCCGGTCAGCGATCCAGGTCGCCTTTACGCTATTCGTTCTGATGGAAACCTGGCTGATCCCCGTCGAGGGCTACCTGGTCGATCGCTTTGGCCCCCGCTACGTGGTAATCGCCGGTGCCGTGCTGACCACCCTCGCCTGGCTCGTCGATTCGATCGCCAGCTCGCTTCCCATCCTGTACCTGGGCGCGGTGCTGGGCGGCATCGGTACCGGCTGCGTCTACGGAACCTGTGTTGGCAATGCGCTCAAGTGGTTTCCCGGCAGACGCGGGCTGGCGGCCGGGATTACCGCTGCCGGCTTTGGCGCGGGCGCGGCCCTTACGGTCGGCCCGATCGCCTCCGTGATCAACTCTTCGGGCTACGAGCATGCGTTCGCCCTCTTCGCGCTGATACAGGGAGGCGTCGTCTTCGTAGCCTCGTGGGCAATGCTCGTGGCACCCCCCTCTCTGCTGGTTAGGACGCTCAACCCGGACCAGACCAAGCGCGCTTACACGCCGCGGGAAGTATTGCGCAGCCCGGTATTCTACGCAATGTACGTTCTTTTCGTGTTGGTTTCGGCTGGCGGTCTCACCATGGCCGCCTCGATGGCCTCAATCGCCAAGGATCTGAAGATCGAGAAGGCTCCCGTACACGTAATCGCTCTGACCGTGCCCGCTCTGGTGCTCGCTTTGTCGCTCAACCGAATCTGCGACGGCATCGGGCGACCGTTCTTCGGCTGGTTATCTGACCGTATGGGGCGCGAAGCCACGATGGCGCTGTGCTTCTTGATCGGCGCGACCGCACTTTTCGCGTTGGATATGTACGGCAGCGATCCACGCGCCTTCGTGCTGCTGACAGCGCTCTATTTCGGAGTCTATGGAGTCATTTTCAGCCTGTTCCCGGCGACTCAGGGAGACACGTTCGGAGCGAAATTCGCGACGGTCAACTCTGGCATGCTGTACACAGCCAAAGGCACCGGCGCGCTGTTGGTGCCGGTGGCGGCTTCGATCGCCAAGTCCCAGGGGTGGGGCACCGTGTTCAGCCTGGTGATGTACTTCAACGTCATCGCGGCCCTACTGGCCGTATTCGTTCTCAAGCCACTGCGCGACCGCCACTTTTCGCAAGCCGCACGGAGCTCGGCGCGCTTCGAGGTTGCAGCCACAGGCCCTCCTCGCCGCTGAAGGTCAAACGCTGACTACCTGCAGCGCCTTCCTGTGCCATGTTGGCTTTGCGCACAAGAACGCGAGGCGTACTCCGCGACGAGGCCGAGCAGCCCGCCGAATGCATCGCACCAAGACGAACTCGCGCCCGAATTGCTTGCAGCTCGACCGAAGTCGGCATGAGGTTATAATTGCTATTCGCCACGATCTAAGCTCATCCATCCATGCACTCACTGCAAGGTCAAACCATGCAATCGATACCGGTCGGGGCCACGGGTTCGTTCAGCCTTGTCGTCATGCCCGACCATCTCGCCAGCCGCTTCAAGGACATGACTCTGCCTCCGGTCCTGGCGACCCCGGTCATGATCATGGTCATGGAGAATGCGGCGCTCAACGCGATCAAGCCATATCTCGGCGCGGGCGAGAGCGCGCTCGGCACGCGGGTCGACGTGCGTCATCTGGCGGCGACGCCGGCAGGTCGCCGCATCAGCGGCGAAGCGCAAGTCACCAACGTTGATGGGCGGCGCATCGAGTTTTCGATTCGTGCGACCGACGGGAGCGAAGAGATTGGCGTGGGCACACACGAACGCGTCGTGGTACAGCTGTCGAAGTTAGCGGAACGGCTGAAAGCCAAATTCGGCTAGCGATGCGCCAATCGCGCCTTTGTCCGGTAAACACAGGTTGACGTTTCTGCGTCCGATACAAATGCGAGAGCCGGCGCCCTGCATCTCATCATCTAATTCAGTGGTTCGCGAAGAACGACTTGGCCGCGGCGATGCAGAACGGTGCGACTAACGTCGTGTGGTAGGCTTCGTCGACGGCGCGTGCACCGCCGTCCGTAGCACCTTGCGAGACGGCCGTAGCTGCAACAATCTCTTTTGCCAAATCAAAGCCTTGCTTCAAATTGGCGTAGGGGTCACCGGGCGATACCGGGGACTCGAGATCGAGCACGCTGATCGATGCAGATGCCGGCGCGCGGGAGGCCCAATAACCTTGCATCAACTGTGTATTGAGCCAAAAGACAACCGGGTCGACATCACCGCCGCACAGCTGGGTGGGAGCAGTCGGAATCCAGTCACGCAAATCATTCCGCTGCAACGCCTGTCGAAAAGGTAGCTCGGGGTTCACGGCCGCCAGGCCAGTGGTCGTGTTGGGGAAGCCCCCATCCGGGTTTGTCTGCGCGTCCTGCAGGTAGCTGAGCCGGTAACCGTTCTGAATCAAATTGCCGACCCCAAAGCCGAGTGCGAAAACCGCCGCAAGGTTCGCCGGCGTCGTCGGCGGGGTAATGTCGGCGAATTCCGCAGCAGGGGGGGTCAAGCTGAAAACCGCGTATTGGGGCAGCTTCCCCTCCGCATAGAGCTGACTTCGTAACATCGTGCTGGGCAACAATGAGCCGATTCCGCTTGCGTACTGGGGCTCGAATACCTCAGCGGCGCTGGTGTAGATGTTCCCATAGGCAGCCTGATAGGCAGTGATCAGAAAGGTCGATGTCACCGTTGCGCCACCGTTGACCCGCCCGTAAAAGACCGCGTCGGCAAAGGCGGCCAAGGCATACGGACCTGACATCGGCGCGGATGCGGTGACCTTCATGCCCGCTGCCTGCATGGCGCGATGGGTTGCCATCGCCACATAGCCTCCCTGCGAGTAGCCGGTAATGAACAACTGACCGCTATCCTTGGTCAGGGTTGCAGCGGCGATCGGCAGCGCGGTGCGCGCCGCCGTCAATGCGTCGATCATATCCTTCGATTCCTGATCGGCAATCAGGTAAGGATGGTAGGGCAGAGTTGATGTGTCATAGCCGGCGTAGTTTGGTGCGACGACGATGTAGCCCTGCGATGCGAACAGCGCTGCCAGGACCAGCGTCTCGGAGTTTTGCATATTCGCCATATTGAAGGCGCGATCTGTCGTCGTTCCATGGGCGTACAGGACGACCGGACGCGCACCGGTGCAGGTCGCACCAAAACCGGTAGGCACCATCAGCGCGGCGGATGCGGTGGTGGGCTCGTTGGCGCCACCGATCGTCTCGTACTCAATGTGATAGATGAGGATGTCGCAGATCGGAGTACCGCTGAGAGACAGCAGCTGCTGATTGGCTGCGGCATTGAGCTCGAGCAGCAGAGCTGGCGCCGTCACCGTGGACAGAAGCTGCGGTGGGCTTTGCAGCAACGTACCGCGCTGCGGGCCTGTACTCGTGCCAGAATCCGACCCACCGCCGCCGCCACCACAAGCCGCAAGCACCAGCGCCGGAAGAAGAAAAAGAGGCGATCGCTTGCTCAGATTCATAGTTTGCCTGGGAATGCAGCCAGCAGCATATCGTTCCGCGCGATACGGTGCCGTTGAGATCGCCGGGCGCGCCGCAGGCCGATTCGATCATAGCGGCAGCTTTCTGCGGGCGCCTGGGCCGGCTCGCCGGCAAAGCCGGCCCTTGCCGAGGACAAGCCAGAGATTGTGCGGCTTCGTGCAAGGCACTCGCCGTTGCCAGACGAATCCTGGGCAGGCTAGTGCTTCTTTAGCTTGGCGGTCGCGACGCAAACGCGGGCCTACGCGCATCGCTGATAGCCAATGACCTCCTCTGCCCGAAGCCGCCGTCCACCCATTCCGCGTACGGTTGACATTCCTGATGCGCCGAGCGGACAGTCAACGCGCCGCGACGCGCTGCTGCAGGTAGCCGATGGCGAGTGTTGCTGACGTCACAGCTCTATCGCCGTGTCCAACCTCGCAATGTTAGGCGAGCGCGGTGAAGTGCAATCGTTTCACCACCGTCCATTGTCAGGCTCGGCCTCTCGCCATTATGACTATCTATAAGTGGGTAATCCTCGCACTCTGGCTCGGGCTGTTTCTCTATTGGATCGTCTCGGCAATCAACGCGAAACGCACGGTAGGCGGGAGGAACTGGTTGAGAGGAAGCGGGTTGCGGCTCAGCCTCATCGTACTCATCCTGGTCGCACTACGTATTCCAGGGTTAAGGCATGCCCTACGAGTGGCACAGGCCTATGAGGCACGTAGCGTCCTTCTGGGACTCATTGGCGTCGTATTGTGCGCACTCGGAATAGGGCTGGCCATCCTGGCTCGCGTCTATCTCGGCCGGAATTGGGGCATGCCCATGACTCGAAAAGATAATCCAGAACTCATCATTACCGGCCCTTACGCCTATGTACGCCATCCGATCTATAGCGGCATGCTCCTCGCGACGCTCGGCTCAACGCTTGGGGAGAGCGTAGTGTGGGGACTCGCGCTCATTCTGTTCGGAGTTTATTTCATCTACAGTGCGCGACAAGAAGAAAGAATCATGCTCGAGCGCTTTCCCGAACAGTATCGGGCATATATGCAGAAGACTAAAATGTTACTCCCTTTCGTGCTGTGACACCCGCGCCCAGCACGGCAGCATCTGCGATACCGAAAGCAGCCACTGATCGATTTCCTTGGCAGGCTAGCCGCCCTGCACGTGCCGGCGCTACCATGACGGATTCCTCGTGTGACATTCACCAGGCCAAAGCAGCGCAGGGAACCATGAAGGCGACACGGCGGCATTCCATCGAGGGGCGGGACGTGCGGGTCTATGACGGCCTGCTGCAGGTTCAGGATATTCACGGCTTGACAGCGGCCCTGCAAGCTGGGGCCTTTACACGGACTGAGTCCGCGCGGCCCGACACCTCGGCCTTTCTTCATTGGGTACTGAGTATCCCCATGCAGGCCGCCACGCAGCTACCGGTTTATCAACCGACCCTGACGGCCGCGGGCGAATTCGCCGCCGAAACCGCCTACAAGATTTATCGCTGTTATTGTAATTATGCCGCCTACGGCGACATGCTGTTCACCCATACGGATTGCGCGCCAGGTGCCGGGGAATTGACGGCCTTGTGGTTCATCGCCCCGGAATGGAACGTGGAATGGGGTGGCGAAACCGTGTTTTTCGATTCCAGCATGGATGCGCAGGTCGCAGTCACTCCCCGGCCCGGAAGGCTGGTGTTATTCGACGGCACGCTGCCGCACGTGGGACGTCCGCCCAACCGCATTTGTTTTGCGCCGCGATTTACCCTTGCCTACAAGCTTCAGCCGCTGAAGCGCGCCTCTGCGAATTGATCCGCGCAGCGGCGACGACGCCGCCAGGCAGTCTTTGCAGGAGGGATTCGCTTGCTGCAGCTAACCCTTCCACGCAACTTCGCTTCCGGAAACTCGGAGCACCGTACCGGGAGTACAAACGACGAATCCGCGGACGCATCATTCCTGGACTGCCTATCTGATCGTGAGCTGAATTCCAGTATCGACCATCGGCGCCGAGTTGCAGCGAGTTGCAAATCCGTGCGACCTGTCTCGTTTTAATAAAACATGTTGACCGCTACCGCCGGGACGAGCACGGATCCGGTGTTACGCCCCCATCCGGTGAACTTCGCGCCGGCGATGATGCCGATATTGCCGGTGAAGTTATATTCCAGCGCCGGCGCAAATGACCAGGATGCACTCGGACCGGAGTCCATCAGCACTGGTTGGGGTGCCTGGATGCCCCCATCTGTGCCGTCTGCGGGTTCCCGGAATGGGATGGACCCGGCAATGTGTGTATCATCTGCGTGCTGATAGACCAGGTCCAAGGCGACTACCCAATTTCGGGTAACGCTGTATTCCCACGCGGACACCGCGGTGATTGCCGCCCCCGGACGAACCCTGCCACGAAACCCGACCGGGGTCCCATAAACACTCGAATCGGTCAGCGATGCGCCGCCCGACCAGGCGTACGTCAAATTGACACGGGTGCGCAGCGCACGATCGCGATATGCGTGCAACACAGTCTGCGCGTATGCAGAGACTTGCGTCGTATACACACCAGCGCCGGTCCCCGCCTCCGGGCCGCCCGCCAGCCGATCGTAACGACCCACCGGAAGGGTCTCGCTGAGCAGCAGCGAAGTCGCCGGCATCCACCCATCCTGCTGAAACGAAGTCAATCTGAACTGCGACATCACGGTCACGTCCCCCGGCGCGAACCCGGAAGAGCCTTGGGCTGAGCTGCGCTGTCGCAGCGCCAAGTGGGGTAACAAGCCGACCGACAGCCCATCGGCCAGACCGTACATGATATAGGCTGCCGTCCCGACATTATCGGTGCGCGGAGCGCTGTGGCGGGTGCCGCTCGAGTCGTAGAGCCCCTCCGTCATGGCATCCGTCACGAAAGGCTCAAACAGCAAACGCCCCACCGGCATCGTCGCTGCAGACGCGGACAACAGCGATCCGGTCCACCATGCCTCGTCATTCGAGGACGCAACCGGGGAACCATTCGTGTGCTCATCAGCCCAGACCGCGCCGGCCGCCATGAGCAACAGCCCGATTGCAATTCGTCGCGTCCAAGCATTCATAGCTTGAGGGTAACTCGCTCCACGTCCGTCATGACGCGCAGTAGATTGCCGTTCCGCACTCTTTGCGATCTCGACGTCGTTCAGTCCCTCGAGTCCGAGCGCAAGCTCGTCTACGCCATCGAAATCAAAACCTAAGCCGACGTGACAGCCATGACGAAGCCGCCCTCTGTAGCAGGCTGATGCATACAGTATCTGCAATGTCACGCGGATGGGAGACCAGCGCGCGTGCCGAACGGTGCACGAAGATAACCGGCGCCTCGTTTACTGGAGACTCAGCACTCATGGCTTTGGGGGGCCAACCTGCGGATGCGCTGAGGCAGGAGTCGCTCGCTGCTGGCTGAGCGCGACGCCGCCCAGGATGAGCGCGCATGCGACTGCCATGGTGCCCGTCAATGGCTCACCAAGGGCAAGCCAGGCCCACAACACGCCGAAAATCGGAACCAGATAGGTGACGGTCGATGTCCGCGGGGCACCGATGCGAAGAATCAATCGGTAGTACACGACGAACGCGAATCCGGTACACACCACACCGAGCAGCAGCGCGGACACCCAGGAACTCCCTGGAATCGGTGTGGAGGGCCACGTCAGCAACGCGAGGGGCAAGACAAGAAGTGCCGCGCACAGGAGCGTCGCCGCCGCGACCGCTCCTGCGGGGATGCCGCCAAGCTGACGCCGGATCAAATTGGCGCCAACCCCATACAACAGCGCAGCCGCTGTGCCCGCCAAAGCGGCAGGCCAAACACTCGCGCCTGAGACCTTGCCACTGGCGAGCACGAGGACCCCACCGAATCCGAGGATCAGCCCAACCGCACGGAACGTGCTGATCCGTTCTCCATAGAAAATCAGTGCGACCAGCGTGGTGAACATGACCACGGTGGCGTTGGCGATCGCGCCGATTCCGGCGGAGGCACGCTCGGCTCCCCAAGCGAACAGTACGAAGGGAATCGCCGAGTTGAGCGCCGCGATTCCAGCAAGCTTCAGCACCAGGTTCGTTGTGAATTGCGCTCGCGCGCGCCACAGGAAGGGCAGCAGCACGAGTGCGCCGAGGAGCAGCCGGACTTCAACGAGTGCAAACGGTCCGAAGTGGCCGGCCGCAACGCGCATGAAGAGAAACGAGGCACCCCAGATGGCTCCGAGACCCCCCAGTTCGGCGACCGTCAGCCAGAGGCTGCCGGGTGCAGCGGCGGCGACGCTGCGAACTGCCGGCGGTCGCTGCGCCCACGTGTCCCGGATCGGCACCTGCCGAGCCGCCGTTGGTGTCTCTGTCATGATGAGACTCATTTGTTGCTCGCTCCGGAGTGACTATTGTGCCTTTCCTTCTGCATCCAGCAAGCTCATACTATTTTTGCCAGTCACAAATCTGACTCGTGTCTAGCCGATTCCTGCGGTGGCTGCGAGAGGAGGGTCTGCTCGATGCCGCTGCCTCCGGCTGGATTGCCCGCCTTTGGGGTATTCGTCATCGCCGCGCGCCATCAGAATTTCTCCCATGCTGCCGAGGAGCTCGGCCTCACCTCGAGCGCGGTCAGCCATCACGTGCGCGGTCTCGAGGCGACGCTGGGCATTAAGTTGTTCCAGCGCCACGCGCGCGGTGTGGTTCTGACCGCCGAGGGCCGCGCCCTGGCGAATGTCGCGACGACGGCGCTGTCTGATATCGACGATGCCGCATTGGCGCTAAGAACCCTTGATCGGAGCGTGACACGTGTACGCATCGCCGCCCTGCACTCGCTGACCTACTGTTGGCTTCTGCCGCGTCTCGCACGCTTCACGGCAAGACATCCGGACATCCGCCTCAGCTTCGAAACCGGTACCGCCATCACGCGTTTCGACCATACCGGCCCCGACCTTGCCATCCGGCACGGTGCAGGATCCTGGCCAGGCCTGACTGCCCACCCACTGATGGACGAGCTTTTGTTCCCGGTGGCCGCCCCATCGTTACGAGGATTGCGCTCGATCGCATCGGCGGCCGATCTTGCGAAGCTGCCCCTGATCAGCGATCTGGCGCATCAGGGTTGGCGGGAATGGTTTCACGCGGCGGGCGTGCGCCGAGTCAATCTGCCGGAGATGCACACATTTACGGACTCGACCGACGCGATGCAGGCCTCCATCTTCGGTCTGGGCGTCTGCCTGGCGCGCTCGAAAATCGTCGAGCCCTATCTGCAGGCGGGGAGCCTCGTGCGCTTGCCGGGACCTGCGATGAAAGCGCGCTACGGTTATTTCGCCGTGTATCCGGCTCATCGGCGACCCAGCGCGGGATTGGCGCGCTTCATTGACTGGCTGCGCACCGAAGGTAAGGAGGAATTACCGCCGCCACCAGTATTCCGGCCTCCGTAAGCACACTGCCATCGAGTCGGCCCTTCTTTTTCCTCAGCGGCGCCGTAGCCATCGTTTCTAGCTAACTTGGCATCACGCAGGAGGCACTCACATGTTCGCAGTGGTCTTCGAAGTCCATCCCGCACCCGGGAAAAAATCTGAGTACCTTGAACTCGCCAAGCACCTGAAGCCGATCTTGGAGTCGATCGATGGCTTCATCGACAACGAACGCTTCGAGAGCAAGGGGCGCGAGGAATGGGTGCTGTCGCTCTCCACTTGGCGTGACGAAAAAGCTGTCGTGCGATGGCGCAGTCAGGGCGAGCACCATAATATTCAGAGCAAGGGCCGCCACGACATCTTTGCCGACTACCATCTGCGCGTGTGCGAGGTCACCGCAGATAGTCATCCGCCCCGGGCTCTGCAGGTCATCGAGCAGCGTTTGGACGTCACCCAAACCGGGAAGGCCAAGGCGCTGACGATTACGGAGATGTCGCCAGCAGCCGACGCAACCGTCGCCGCGCATGCCGACCTGCTCCCCAATCATCTTGGCCTGGACGCGAACACCGCAGGACTTATCGAGTACGACATGTTCGAGAGCATCTACACCCCTGGAAAGATGCTCCTGCTGACGGGGTGGAAGACCGGCGAAAACGCGCCGCCCGCTGGCAGCCGCGCAGCTTCGCCGGGAGGGGCGATCTTCGCCATCGCTGCCTTCGCAACGTGCGTGACTACGGCATGTTCGAGCGCAATGAAGCGCCGCAATATTTCCCACCGATCGAGAAAGTCGCTCGAGCTTGCGACTGAATGACGGAGCCCGCCGACTACGATGCTGCGCGGAACTCAAGCGCTGGCCTGTTCGTGGACACGAATTGCTCGGATAGAAAAGGACGAAGCCAGGCAACCCACCACCTATGGTGCACCCTACCGACCAAAAGCCTGGAGTTGGCTGTAACCCGGAGCCATCGAAGGACCAAGGACCTAAGGGCCGACCTCTGTAGGCAGATTCCTAATTGGGCTCTCACGCTTTCCGCTGGATCGTCGGCGCCGATCGGTCGAGACTCCTCAATCACAATGCGCGGCGACATGGCAATCGTAGGCACGTCACGGCACTCCAATTCCATTTGGATGTGGATCGCCGTCGTTGGACTTGCGGCGCTGTACGTCGGCAGCACATTGCCAACTCCCCTATATCCGCTGTACCAGCATGAATTCGGGTTTTCCGAGCTCATCGTTACGGCAATTTATGCCAGCTATGTCATTGGCAACCTGACGGTACTGTTTGCCCTCGGCCGCATCTCCGATCAGATCGGCCGCCGACCCACAACGCTTGCTGCCTTTGCCATCCTGTTTGCCAGTGCCCTATGCTTTCTGTTGTCGGCAAGCACGGCGTGGCTGTTTGTCGCCCGGGTGCTAAATGGCCTCGCTGCAGGCCTCGGCGCCGGTGCGCTGACGGCCTGGATCAGCGAGCTCGAGAACTGCGGCGACAAAGCGCATGCCACCGTCCTCGCGAGTGCCGGCAATCTTGCCGGATTGAGCGTCGGCGCGCTGTTAGCGGGCATACTGGCTCAGTACGGTGCATGGCCGTTACGCATGCCCTACATAATCTATCTTGTGATGCTTTTGATCATGATGATCCTGATTTGGGGCGCGCCGGAGGGAGTCAAACGCGTC
The DNA here is from genome assembly GCA_963716335.1 of uncultured Pseudomonadota bacterium. Taxonomy (GTDB): domain Bacteria; phylum Pseudomonadota; class Gammaproteobacteria; order Steroidobacterales; family Steroidobacteraceae; genus 13-2-20CM-66-19. Next base: position 44,465 of record OY970302.1, read on the forward strand.
GTGCGCGACCGTCGCCAACTTTCGCTTAGGCCACGCATTGGCGTGCCGCGCAACATCCGATTAGCGTTCACCGCGCCCGCGGCCATGGCCTTTGCTACCTTTGCGCTCGGCGGCTTCTACGCCGCATTGACCCCGGGCCTGCTATCCAAAAGCCTGGATCAACACAATCTCGCTGTCGTGGGCGCGCTGGTCGCTTTGTTTTTTGGCTTCGGCGCGATCACCGCCGCAATGACCGACAAGATTGGCAGCCGCCCGGCGATATTGATTGCGACAATCGCTTTGTTGATCGGTCTGGCTCTGATCGTCACGGCAGAGCATCAGCGCTCGATCGCGCTACTCGCAATTGCCACCATGATCAGTGGTGCCGCCATGGCTATTGGCTATCGTTGCAGCCTGCAAATCGTAAACCAAATTGCGCCACAGGCACAGCGTGCCGAGGTACTCTCGAGTTATCTGTTGGTATGCTTCACGGGCAACTCGCTGCCGGTGATCGGTGTGGGGCTGCTCTCGCTGGCGATCGATCCACCGACTGCGCACATCGCGTTCGCAATGCTGCTGGCTGCACTCGGCATAATTGCATGCGTCATGGGATGGCGATACGTGCCCACGGGCCGCCGGTAATACCCCATCAGCGGTCATAGCGCCAATTGAAATATGACCACCGGTGCACCTCGATATGTCGAGGTGATCCGTTCTTCGAATCCGCATTTTATGGCGACTCGAATTGAGGCGTGATGTTCCGGATGGACAATACACGCCAAATCGACTGGAGCGAGATGCGCCGATGCCCACCCTAACATCCCGCGCACCGCCTCTGTCGCATACCCCTGTCCCTGTTTGCAGGGCGATAGAGCCCAGCCCACTTCCTTGGAGTTTCCAAGCGGTGTCTGCAGCTCTCGCTTGTAGTCGTAGATTCCTACTTCGCCGATGAGCTGCCCCGTCTCAAATTCCTCGATCGCCCAGCTTCCGAACCCAAGAACAGACCAGTGACCGAAATACCGCAGAAACCGCAGCCAGGCGTCGTGCCTGGAGAGCGGACTTCCACCGATGTAGCGTGTGACTTCAGGGTCCGACCACAGACTAAAGAAGTAAGTAAAGTCAGCGGGAGTGTGCCCTCGCAGTCTGAGCCGTGGAGTCTCGATGGATGGCACGCCCCGACAACTTGAGAATGCCTGTCCCGTGCTCATTTAGCTCCCATTAGGCAGCTGCCCGCCGAACGTGCATTCGCAGCTAACGACAGCTCTGCGAGGAGCAGCTAAGGAATCCCTGGCTTCCACGCGAACGCGCCGCCCTCTGCGGCGACGTGGCCAACGCCCGGAAACGGGAAGTGCGGCGCGAACACCAGCTCCTGGTCTTTCGCAAGCCGCGCCAGCGTGTTCAGTCGGGTGGTCTTGGCGAGCGCCGCATCGTTGTCGAAGCCCATTGTCCACTGCGGTCTTGCCAGCGAGACGAGCGAGCTATGCGCTACGTCACCGATATCGAGCAGTCGAGCACGCCCGGAGACGATCTCGTAGCCGACGTGGCCCGGCGTATGACCGTAGAGCGCCACGGACGTGACGCCCGGAGCGATCCGCGCGCCAGGCTCGAACGGGACGACATGGTCCGCGATGGCCTTGACAAGTTCTGCCGGGCCCTGCTTCTTCAGCCAGGCCCATTCTGCACTCGCCATTCGGATCGTCGCTCTCGGGAATGCTGGTTGACCGCTCGCGTCCAACAGTCCGCCAACGTGATCGCCATGCGAGTGTGTGATCAGCACGTCGGTCACGGCGGTTGGCGGCACGCCGGCCTGGCCGAGGCTGGCAAGCAATCCGCCATGAGCTTTCGGCCCCAGTCCGGTGTCCAGCAGCAGGACGCGCCGTCCGCTACGCACCAGCAGCGCATTCACGCTCAGCGTAATCCGCTCCGTTGGTGCGCCCGCGGCGCGCAGCAGCTCGCTGACCCGGCCGGCGCCCACATCGACGCCGAAGGTTTTCCCATCGTTGGGCACGACGTATTGGGCGTCATGCAGTGCCGTCAGCCGTAGCCCGCCGATGTGGAAGGATTGCGCCGCTGGCGGGACCGAGGCTGGACCGAAGGAATCCCCTGCGCGGACGCCGGAGGTGAGTCCTAGACTGACGAGAGCCGTTACAAATGTGACTGCACGCATCGAATACTCCGCATTGGTGGGGGTCCATCTTACCGGCGCGTGCGCTTCGCATTCCACCCAACCGGGGCTCAGATCAAACGGCGGATTCACGGCCATTGGCGCAGCGGCCGCCCTGCCCGCTACACTGACGCAGCGCAAACGCGGAGATCTGGATGCGCCGGTTTGACGTCAAGCACGCAATGACCCTACCCAGCCGATCGCTCTGGGGGGCCATCTGGCTCGGCGGCCTCGTCGCCGGCACGGTAGATATCGGTTCTGCGTGCGTAATCTACAACGCCACCCCCTTCATCATCCTCCAGGCCATCGCGCGCGGTGTGCTGGGCAAGTCATCGTTTGAGCAGGGCTGGCGTTCGGCAATACTCGGATTGGCCCTGCAGTGGGGAATGTCCATCCTGATCGCTGCCTGCTGTGTCGGCTCCAGTGCTCGCGTGACTTTCTTCAAACGCAACTGGGTCGCTGCAGGCCTGACGTACGGCGTTATCACTTTTTTCGTAATGAACTATGTGGTCGTACCGCTTTCGGCGATTGGAAAGATTCAGCGGATGTCCGCGGCGCTATTTGCAGAGAACGTCCTAGCGATGCTGCTGTTCGCTCTTATCATTACGTCCATCGCCACTCGAGCATTGGGTGTTACCGGAGAGTCTAGCGGACGACGTGGGTCGCCTTGAGTTGGTACCTCGATGGATCTGGGCAACTGGGAGCGGACGCTGACCCGGTGGCTGATGCGCGCGTGAACGTGCGTGCTAGGTTCGGTACCAATACGCACTCACAATGCTCGGCACTTGGCCTAGTTTCGCGGCGATGAGCGTGAGCATGGCTTCCGGAACACCGAACAGATCAACTTGGATATGGAACATCCCCTTGACCCCGCACTCCGCGATGACGCGCCGCGGCACAACATTCAGGTTTTGGAAGCGCTCGAGCACCCGCGCGATCACGCCCGGATCAGCATCGGCCACGACTCGAAGACACAGCAGTGGACATTCTGGACACGTCATCGATGGAATTCCTCGCACATATCTGCCTACCAATCACAGCGATATCCCGGCCTCCTGCGAAGGCCGGGTTGGTAATGCGCTCGATGTTCGGTGCGAGGAAATGCATGGGTTCGGAAAGAATATGCATGATTTGCCCGCGTTTGTCAGCAGAATCAACAGCCAGCCCCGCCGCTGCTATCTGTGTGGGAGGAAACTTCATGCGTACCGGAGTAAGGGAACCGTGTGCGAAGCGCAGTGCGAAATCCCCAGAGGCATCGTCCTGGGCGGTGGTGGCAGTGCTCTGGATCGGCATTTGTTGCAGCACTCCGACGGTTTCCGCCGATGCCCCGTACGCAGCACCCAACCCCGTCGCTGCCGAGCTGCGGCGCTCCACCCAAGCTTTGCTGGATGCCATCGCACCCGGTGACGTCGATGTGTGGGACCGATTACTCGATGACCAGGCCATCCAAGTCGATGAGAACGATGTCGTGCGGAACAAAAAGGAGATGCTCGCGGCGCTTAAACCCTTGGGTCCCGGTCTCACCGGACAGCTGAGAATTGATGACTTTCGGGTCGTTGAGCATGGCTCAACCGCCATCGTCACACATGAGGACGATGAATATCTGGATTACCACGGCCAGATCATCCGCAGCCGCTTCCGCATGACCGATACCTGGATTCGCTCCGCAGCCGGATGGAAGCAGCTCGCTTCTCAAATACTCGCCGTGCCCCAGGATCCACCGGCGCGCAAGCTCAATGCGGGCGTCTTGTGTGGCTATTCGGGCATGTACGAGCTGACGACCGACATGAGAGGAACGATACGCTGCCAGAATGATGAGCTCCTGTTTCAACGCCCCGGACAGCCGGTGCGTCATTTCCGCCCGGAACTGCGCGATGTATTCTTCGAGCCGGGGCAGCCGCGGACAAGACGCATTTTCGAGCGGGATGCACACGGGCATATCAGCGGATTCGTCGATCGCCGCGAAGCACGCGACGTGATGTGGCGGCGGATCGGCCCCGCACGATAGGCACGGCAGCTCGCCACGTGCTTCCCGACGCTTGGGTGGATATTGCGCTAACACCCAGCAGTCCCTGCGATATCATTCAATCATGCGCACCTCGCTCTCCGTCCTTCTCGCAAGCAAGCGCGTGCTTCTCGCCGATGGCGGCACCGCAACCAATTATTTCAATGCTGGCCTTGCCTCTGGGGAGCCGCCGGAGTTCTGGACGACGGATCGGCCTGACGAGGTCACAGGCCTGCACCAGCGCTTCGTGGACGCCGGCGCGGACATCATCCTGACCAATACCTTCGGTTGCAATCCGTTGCGTCTCAAGTTGCACAATGCTCAAGAACGCACGTACGAGCTTGCCAAGCGCGCCGCCGAGCTCGCAGGCAATGTGGCCAATGACGCGGATCGGCCGATCGCGGTCGCAGGGTCGGTGGGTCCCACCGGTGAACTCTTCGAGCCCATGGGCGCGCTCACACATGAGAGCGCCGTTGCGGCATTCACTGCCCAGACACGCGGCTTGCGCGACGGCGGAGCCGACGTCGCGTGGATCGAAACAATGTCGTCAGCCGAAGAGGTGAACGCAGCAGCTGCGGCCGCGATCGCTGTCGGTCTACCGTACGTGGTCACCTATTCCTTCGATACGGCCGGTCGCACGATGATGGGTCTCGCACCCCGATTGCTGGCGGACACCGTCGCATCCCAGCCAGTAGCGCCATTGGCGATGGGCGCCAACTGTGGTGTGGGCGCATCCGACATACTCGTGAGCTTGCTACAGATGCACGACGCGCCGTATGTGCTCGTCACTAAAGGTAACTGCGGAGTGCCTCACTTCGAGGGTACCGAGGTTGTGTACTCGGGGACACCTGAGCTGATGGCCAACTACGCCCGTCTGGCAATCGATGCTGGCGCCCGAATCATCGGCGGCTGCTGTGGCACCACGCCCGAGCATCTGGCCGCAATGCGCACCGCTATCGATGTGCACCTGCGTGGCGAGCAGCCGACTATCGACACGATCGTCGAACAGATCGGGCCGCTCACCAATGCCGCACCCTCGGAAGACGCCAAGCGGCCCTCGCGCCGGCGGCGCTAGGGCTCAGTCCGCCGTCGAGAGGATCGTACTGCTGCGACGACCGAACCCTTTCGTGCATGACATTCAGACCGGTGTCGCCGTGCGCCATGCGATTGCGCGTACCGGGGATCTGCACTCACGATATATACCAAGCGGTCACAGCAGCACCGGTGCATCCGGCAATTCCCGCGCGCCGGTCATGGCAGCGGGGAAGTGCTCCACGAGGAGCCGAGTGACCTCCTGAATTCCGCTCACCGCGCCGGCTTCGTAACGGCCTTCGCGAAACGCCTGCTCCATCTTGCGGCAGATGCGTTCCCATTCCTGCGTGCCTACCTTCTTGTGCACTCCCCGATCCGCGACGATTTCAACGTCCCGGTCCGCCAGCAGCACGTAAATCAGCACACCGTTGCGGTGCTCGGTATCCCATAGGCGCTGGCGAGAAAACACCTCAATGGCGCGATTGCGGGGCGACTGTCCATTGTAGAGCTCAGCACCGTGTAACGCGCCCTCCACGACGAAGCAAATCTCCCCGGCATGGACGGTTTCGCTGGTCTTGATCGCGCGCTCGATGGCATCCAGAGTTGGGCGGGGAAATACCCGTCTCACGCGCCACGGCGTCATCAACAGGTGCTTGCCGATTCGCGCCAGTGTGCTCGCGGCCGCCATCATTACCAACTTCCGGAGGCGCCGCCGCCGCCAAAGCCGCCACCTCCTCCGCCAAACCCCCCTCCCCCGCCAAAGCCCCCTCCCCCGCCAAAGCCGCCGAATCCGCCTCCCATGCCGCGACCGCCCGCCATGCCGCTCATCAGCGGACCGCTCATGCCTCCGCCGAGCAGAGTGAACAGAAAGCCGATGAAGCCTGCGGCGATCGCGATGAAAAGCGTGCCGGCTGCGAACCAAGCGATATAACCGAGCACTCCGCCTGTCACGACGGCGCCCGGCACTTTGCCGAGCGTGGAACGCAACGCTGCACCCACGACGAGCGCCAGCACCAGGACGAGCGGCGCGAATTGCCGAAGCTCCTTGCCATCTGACACTCGGGGGACGCTCGGCTTCGGCAGCGGCTCGCCCTCCGTCACTTGAATCATACGGCTGACGCCATCGGTGATACCGCCGAAGAAGTCGCCTTGCCGAAAGCGCGGTATGATGATCTCGCTGATGATTCGTTTGCAGGTCGCATCATTCAGCACGCCCTCCAGCCCGTAGCCCACCTCGATCCGCAGTGTCCGGTCGTTCTTTGCCACGATGAGGATCGCGCCGTCATCCACGCCTTTGCGGCCCAGCTTCCATTGCTCCGCCACGCGTATTCCGTATTGCTCGATCGTCTCCGGCTGCGTCGTCGGTACGATGAGCACGGCAATCTGGCTGCCTTTACTGGTTTCGAACGCCCGTAGTGTCTGCTCGAGCGTGTGCGCCTGATCCGCGGTGAGCGTGCCGGTCTGATCCACCACGCGTGCGCTCAGCTGCGGCACGGCCACCTCGGCCCGGACCGCCGATCCGGCGCCCAGGATCAGTATCAACGGGAGAGCCACCGCCCGGAACACACCCACGTCGATACCCCTTCTCACTGATTGGTCGGGGCACCATTGGGAGGCGGAGTGAAATCAACCACGGGTGGCTTGGCGATCTTCGCTTCGTCCTCCACCGTGAAGCTGGCTTTCGGCTTGTAACCGAACGTCATTGCAGTGAGGTTCGACGGGAAGGAACGCACCGTGATGTTGTATGCCTGCACGGCCTGAATGTAACGGTTGCGAGCAACCGTGATGCGATTTTCCGTACCTTCCAGCTGCGCCTGCAGATCGCGGAAGTTGGCATCGGACTTCAGCTGCGGATAGCTCTCGGCCACTACCAGCAACCGCGAAAGTGCGCCCGACAACTCGCGCTGCGCAGCCTGAAATCGTGCGAACGCCGCGGGGTCATTCACCAGTTCCGGGGTCGCCTGAATGCTGCCGACCTTGCTGCGCGCTTCGGTGACTGCGATCAGCACCCGCTGCTCCTGTGCCGCGTAACCTTTGACGGTATTCACCAGATTGGGGACCAGGTCGGCGCGCCGCTGATATTGATTGAGCACCTCGGCCCAAGCGGACTTCACCTGCTCGTCCTGCGATTGGAAGGTATTATACCCGCAACCGCCGAGTGCGAGCGCAACCACTACCGCGAGTCCAGCCCAGAGTTTGCGCATTCGATTTCACTGGTGGCAAAGGGCGGGTATTTTCACTTTATTTCAGATTTTTTGCCAGGTGAGCCTTGCGGCTGTCGCTTCGCGACAGCACTCTTTGGTTTTTTCCGCCGACAGGGCTGATGCTTATGATCCGGAGCCTTGTTCTTCCCGAACACCTACATGCAGGGCGAGTTCGAGCTGTTGGGGCGAGCGCAGCTCAGGTGCTCGAATTCGCGGATTCGCGTCCATTGGAGCACACGCTCATGGCAATCGAGCCGGGCGGCTTCACTTCAAGGGGATTTGCGCGCTCAACCCATCCGCGCTAACCGATTTGTGACCGGTTCACGACTGACCGTATAACCGTCGTTCCGCGATACTCGCGGTATCAACGCGGACCACCCGGGAGCTACCGGTACATGCCAAGAGCGATTGTTCGTGCCAGACGAACTATGGGACATTACGCCATTAGTCGCTCACGCCCGACCGCGTATCGCCGTCCTGCCATCGCCTTCAAAGAATTTTTCGCAACGGCGAGCGATTCAAACCGGCGATGGCGCCTACTGATCCTGTTGAGTGCGGTAACAGCCTGCCTTCCGGCACTGGCGCAGCAGAAAACTGGACCGGGCATCACCGGCGACGACAGCTTGACATGGCATGGCATAACGCTCTATGGCGTCGTCGACGTCGGTCTGCAGTACGATACGCACAGCGCCCCGTTCACCCCCTACCGTCCATCTGCCAGTGGCAACATTGTACGGCAGAACAGCACCCGGTCGGTGACCGGTCTGACGCCCAGCAACATGGGCCAATCTCGAGTCGGTCTGGAGGGCATCGAACTGCTGACTGACGACTGGTCGGTCGTGTTTCAGGTCGAGAGCTTTTTCAACCCCCAGTCCGGCCAAATCGCGGACTCCCTCAAGTCCCTGACGGTGAACAATGGCCGAGCACTGTCCGCGCAGGCCGTCGGTGTCGACGGCAGTTCGGCCGGTCAGGCTTTCCAGACCGCCTTCGTCGGCTTGAGATCGGCGCGGTTCGGCACCCTCACCTTCGGCCGTCAAGTAACGCCGCTCTCGCAAGGCACCCTCCAGTACGACCCCAATTACAATGCCACGGCGTTCGGCCTGCTCGGCGCGTCAAACACATATTCCGGGGGCGGCAGCAGCGAGAATAACCGGCTCGATGAGACGGCGAGCTACCTTTTGGATTTCCATGAGCGAATACACCTCGGGGCTCTGTACAAATTCAATGGATCCAACGGATCCGCAAACACCGCTTTCCAGGCAAACGTCGGCGCTCATTTCTCAGGCGCATCGGTCGACGCGTATTATTCAAAGATCAACGATTCGATCACGGCCAGCGCTTTGACCACCGGTCAAGTCGCTGCGCTTGCGGCATCGCAGTATTCAATATCGAACTCTCTGGCAGCTGCCATCTCGGACAATACGGCGTACGCGTTCATGGCATCGTACGAGTCCGACCCGCTGAAATTCTCTTCCGGCTACGAGCACATTCAGTATTCCAATCCGAAGGCTCCCTTGAACGCCGGCTTCACCGACATAGGCGGCTACACCCTGACTTTCGTGAATGACGACGCCTACCCGAATTCCAAAATGGTGCAGGTCTATTGGGCTGGCGTGCGCTACACCGCCTTTCCCCACCTCCAACTGATCGTTGCCTATTACGGGGTTCATCAGGATGCCTACGGCATCGCAACGCAGGCGGGCTGCTCGAGCGCCGCTCACAGTGTCTGCAGCGGAACTCTCGCGGCATTTTCCCTTGATGCCGACTACCGTTTCAGCGTGCACTTTGATGCGTACGCAGGCGCCATGTACAGCGCGGTACACGACGGAATGGCCAACGGTTACATCTACCGAACCAACATTGACCCAACCGTGGGCGTACGTTACAAATTCTGAGCCGCCCAGGCGGCCGACTGCGCCTTGCACGACTGACTACCGGCAGCCGTTTTGCGGCTACTCAAAATCGATCAGCAGTTTCACCATGCAGGTCGCAGAATCCGGACAAAGCGAACGAAACTCCTCGCTCCGTTGGACCTCTTGCGGAACCTCGATTCGTTCGATCACGCGATAACCTTCGCGCGCGAAGAATTCTTCAGCGGACTGGGTCAGAAGAAACAGCCGGTCAATCCTGGCTGCGAGCGCCAACTTCTCGAGCTGCTGTACTATGGCTCGGCCCAGACCAGCTCCGCGGCGATCGCCGGCGACGATCACCGACCGTAACAGAGCTGCTGAGCCGAGCCGCTGCAAAGCGCCGGCAGCCACGATGCGCTCGCCGTCGCTAAGCACGGTGAACTCAGCCTTGGAGGCTGCCAGATCACGCGTCGGCAATCCCGCCTGCTCCAAAAGCGCGCCGACGACGGCTAGGTCCGCTGCAGCTGCCGCTCGTAACTCAGTCACGATTGCATCCGGGGCTCGGCATCCGCTGCGGCGGCATTGCAGCCTGTACCGGAGAACTCAACGCCTCGACAGGGCGTTCTGGAACTGCGCGCTCTGCAAGAGCGAGCTCACTGTGTTGACGATGGCGTCGGAGAGAACCTCATAGTAGTCCTCGAGCTTATAGGAACGGCCGAAGCGGGTCGCCTCGCCGGAGGCGGTTCCGCTCCACAGTGTCCGTCCGTCACGATCGACTAACTCAAGGTGCACGGCAACCTCGGATTTGTACGTTGAGGTTTCCCGTGCGAAAAATTGCCTAACTTCGCCCTTGACCGTGACCGCGCCGTTGCTGTCGACCGTTTTGAGGCCAGCCTGCTCGAACAGGTCGCGCATGTGGCTGCTCACGAACGCGCCGACATCGTCGCTGGTGGTTACGAGCTTCGGCTTGTCTTCCTCGCGATTTTCACCGATTGCCTGCTTGTTCTCGCGTGCGTCCTGGAAGACTTCGAACTGGATCGGTGTCTGGGACATCTCCGTCGCGCCCAGTCTGAGATGCGATGTCGGCTTCCATTGCAGCGGTACGTGCTCGAGGAGCGGGGTCTTCGCGTATGCAGCCAGAGTCACGCCCAGCAACAAGACAAAGAGTCGAACGCGCATGAAGTATCAGCCTCCCGTAACCCGCCATGGGTCGCACGATGATATGTCGGCGTCCCCGCGACTTCTATCCCAGATGCGTCCGCACTGCACCCGCGCCACGCCGAGGGCCGGATCCGCTCGGGCCAGCGATTGCGCTGCCGCGCCGGACACCATGGTGGAAACCGCCGGGAGCGGGTCGGTCCGGTGTGACTAGTGAAATCGTAGCGAGGCTTGCTGCAACGCTGAGGCGGGATCGGAGACGGAGCCGAAATCCCCGCGCATGATCTTGAGGGCGGTGATTTCCTCATGAATTTCGATCGCAGTCCGTCTCCCGAGGCGCCGCAAGACCGGCACCAGGGGACACCACCCTTGAATCGCATGTTGGATCAAAAAGCCGCCGATGAGCATGGGCAACGACAGCCAGCGTCGATGCACGAATCTGCCAAGGCCGACCCCGACAATCGCCAACGTGGCAGCGCTGAGGTCCAAGGCCCGCTCCATGTCCCACTCCCGTTTTAGCTCTGCAATCCGAGTCTCGATCGCCTGAGAGTCTGCGCCGTCGAAGCGCTCGAGGTTCTCGAGCGTGCGGCGCTGCGGCCGTGCATTGACGGCCTCGGGTCGAGGGATGGGTTCCTCGGTCTGCGAGGTGGCGGTCGCGGTGACCATGGAAGGCGGGGCAGCAAGGTGCATACCCATACCAGTGCGCGTGGCATTAACGGCTCTCTCCACCGCGAGCGCTCGACCGCACCCGTTCTTGACCGGCCTTAAACATCCTGGAGCGGGCGGTAACGATGGCCATGGTGAGCCGGCCCACGGTGATCGAAGATGTCGAGAGAAGCTGATACCCTTTCACGCAGTCTGCGTTGTTGCGCATGGGCGAGAGATTCAGGCAGGCTACCCGTTGGCGCTTCGGCAAGCGGGCGCAAGCTCAAGGTGGCGGAGCACGATCGGGCAATCGCGCGATAGGGTCAAACAAGAGGGGCAATCGTTATGGCCGAAAATGTCTACAAGGTAATCGAACTCGTCGGAACCAGCTCCGATTCCTGGGAGAAGGCGACGGCTGCCGCGGTCAATCGCGCCGGCAAGACGTTGAGAGATCTCAGAGTCGCAGAAGTCATCAAGCTCGATGTGCAGCTCAAGAATGGCAAGATCGAGGCGTATCGATCACGCATCAGCGTCTCGTTCAAGTACGAGAGCGGAACCTGATACGCGGATCGACACCTGGGCCGGCCGCCTGCGCGCAGCGCCGTCCGCTCTGCGCCGCTGATCTGTCTGCTGCTTCCCCACTACCAGAGTCACGACACCGATAATAACGATGCTGGCGGCCCACCGTTCCTGATGAGTCACTGCATCACCGCCGAAGCCCGGGAGACTCCGGTGACGAGACGATACGAGGGTGGGTTTTGGTGATCTGGACGATAGGCCACTCGACGCGGCCACTGAAGGAGTTTCAGGCGCTGCTCGCGCAGTTCCAGCTTGAGGCGGTCGCCGATGTACGCCGCTTCCCCGGTTCACGACGGCTGCCGCAGTACGCGCAGGTGCCGCTGTGCAGCGCGCTCGACGCGCAGCGCATCGCTTATCGGTGGATTGGTGAGCTCGGCGGGCGTCGCCGGCCGCGAGCCGATTCCCCGAACACCACCTGGCGCAACGCTTCGTTTCGGGGCTATGCCGACCATATCGCCAGCGCCGAGTTTGCCGAGGGTTTGCACCAATTATTCGAAATCACGGCTCGCTTTCGCACGACGCTGCTGTGCGCGGAGCTACTCTGGTGGCGCTGTCACCGGGCGCTAATCGCGGATGTGTTATGCGTGCGAGGCATCGAGGTGATCCATATCCTCGATGCGACGCACACCACCGTGCATCCTTACACATCGCCTGCCCGTATCGTTGAAGGGCGCTTGAGCTACGTGCCCGCGCAAGGCCAGCCCCTTGCACAGACGCGTACACTAGCGCGCCAGCCGCAATGAACTCGATGACCGTACGACTTTCGGAGTACTCACATGGCAAAGATTGATTTGACCGCGGTACCGCAGGTGCATGGGTCACGTTATCCCGCCCCGTACGATCTTCCCTGTAAGACACGCATACGTCAGCGAGTGGGCGATGCGGCCGGATTGACGCAGTTCGGTGTGAACCTCCTGCGCCTTCCAGCCGGATGCTGGTCCAGCCAACGCCACTGGCATGCGGCGGAAGACGAATTCATCTTCGTCATCGAGGGCGCCATTTTTCTCGTGACCGATTCCGGTGAGGAAATGTTGCAAGCCGGCGCATGCGCAGGCTTCAAGGCAGGCACCCCCCAGGGCCACCACCTGCAGAACCGCTCGAATCGCGATGCGCTGATCCTGGAGGTGGGCACCCGTCGACCGGACGAGGATGCAGTCTTTTATCCCGATATCGATCTGCGTCTGCTGAAAGGCTGCCCGGGATTCGCGCACGCAAACGGCGAACCGTACCGCGCCGATGCACTGTCGGGTTCGCATCGCAGACTTCCCGGTTGAAAGAATTCGTTGGCTGCGGGAGCGAGGCCGCTGGCTCTGCCGGCGCGCCGCTGCACGGGACCCGGCCGTCCCGATGACCTGCGTGGGATCTCGACATCAGTCATTTCTGGAGCAATCGTGGCCAATCCATTGGACGAGACAGCGCTGGACCAGCTATTCCGCGCCGCCCGCACCTATAACGAGTGGAGCGACCAGGACGTCGCGGAGTATCTGATCCGTCAATTGTACGATCTCCTCAAGTGGGGACCGACGTCAGCGAATTCTTGTCCCGCACGATTCGTTTGGGTTCGCAGCGCCGAAGGACGGGCCACGCTGTCTTCACTGGCCACGGGGAACAACCGCGCGAAAATCCTGGTCGCGCCGGTGACCGTGATCGTCGGCTATGATCTTGACTTCGCTGAGACCATGCCACGGTTGTTTCCCGCGCGCGGTGCAGCGATGAAACAAGTGTTCAATCAGTCGCCGTTGGCGCAGGTGACGGCAATGCGCAATGGCACCCTGCAGGGCGGCTACCTGATACTGGCTGCGCGGGCGCTGGGGATTGATTGCGGTCCGATGTCCGGATTTGATAACGCCGGCGTGGATGAGGCATTTTTCGCTGGTACCCGGATCCGCTCGAATTTCATCTGCAGTCTAGGCTATGGCAAGCGTGGCACGCCCTATCCGCGTAATCCTCGACTCACTTTCGAGGAGGCCGGCAGATTTGCCTGAGACATGTCGAGTCAAAACATCCGTCTTCGGACGAGGTGCACGCGATGCACGCCGAGCGGCTCTCAAAGAAGCTTTCGGTAGACCAGGAAGCCCGAGTCTTCGGCCACCTTGTCATAGAGCAGCCGGGCGATGCGGTTGCCGACCTGAGTATGCCAGTAAACGCGTGACGCTCCGGCAGCCCTGGCGCGCTGGTAGACTGCTTCGATCAGAGCTCGCCCGAGCCCCTTGCCGCGTATCGCATCGACCGTGAACAGGTCCTGCAGATAGCAGTTCGGGCCGATTGCGATGGTACTTCGATGGAATAGGTAATGCACGAGGCCGGCCAGTACACCGTCGCGCTCGCCAACCAGGGCGTAGACGGGCTCGGCGTCGTCGAAAAATCGCTCCCACGTCACGCGCGTGATCTCGAGCGGAAGTGCCGTGTTGCCGGAGCGTCCGTAAAAGGCGTTATAACCGTCCCACAGGGGAAGCCATTGAGCGTAGTCCTCGCGAGAAATCGCACGGATGGCAAAGTGGTCGGCCATTTTGCAGCCTCGATCTACGTTTCAGTCCAGCTCGACACCCGACTGCAATCGGGAGTCGTCACGATGCAACGTGGTGCTCACCAGGATGGTGCTCATTTTGAGATCGCGAACGTGCCCGGCGTTCGATTGATCGCTCAGCGCTTGCCGACGATTGCCTTCAGTTGATCCGGACCGGGCATCCCGGAAAATACCTCGACTTCGTTATTCTGGGCCAGGTAGACGAGCCCAGGTGTGCCGAAGATACCCAGTGCCGACATCAGACGCTCGTTGACGAAGATCGTTTCTTGCGTCGATTTTTGCAACTTCGCCTTGGGTGCTATGCCCCCACGCTCGAAATCGCGCTCATATTGCTCCAGTGTGACCGCAGGATCTTTCGACTCCAGAATCGCGCCATCCTTGCCACGACTTTCCGCATCGATTACGGCCACGAGCAGATACCGCAGCTGCACATCCGCTGCCCGGACGGATTTCATCGCCTGCCAAAGGTCATGGCAATACGGACAGTCCGCGTCCATGAAGACGTACACGACACGGGAAGAAGATTTCGCACCCGCAGAAATCCAGTGAGCACCCTGCAGTCTTTGCATCATGGCGCCCGACGACGCAGTCGGTAAAGTTGTCAACGTCCCGGCAGATGCGGCTGCAGCAATCGACATGAGAAGAACGCACGAGAGAGCGCTAATGACCTTTTTCATCTGATCCTCGAGTGACGTCCGCGCAGCCTTCTTTACACGCCGGAAACGATCCGCAGATCACGCACGGCGCCGCCTTTGAGCGCGGCGAGCGCGGCCTGATATCCCGGGCTCGCATGTGCCCCAACGGCCGCCTCGAGCGAGTCGAATTCGATGATCACGGTGCGCTCCAACCGACCTGCCTCGTAGGCCTCAACGGCCGTTTGCCGCGCCAGAAAGCGTCCGCCTCCTGCTTCGATCGCCGGGCCTGCAAGCTGCGCGTAGGCGGCAAGTTTTCCGGGGTCGGTCACTTCACGGTAGCAGGTGACCCAGTACGCCTTGGCCATCTCGTTACCTCCTTGCGAAATCGCTGCAAGATAGCAGCACTGCATCGTATCCGACCCATCTGCGGCCGCCAGTGTGAGCCCGACCGCGAGCAGAAATCCACCACACCGGCCACCGCGTGAGTGCGCAGACTGACTTCCAAGCGGCGGTGTGCAGAATCCTAGCACTGCTGCGATAGGCGGGAAACGCAGTGTGGCCGTCCGGTGCATGGGGAACTCGCCGCGTTTGCTCGGCTGCGGCTGTTACGCGGCGATCGGTCCGTTGCAAACTTCAGCGAACGAATGCAGACCTTCGTGTGCCAGCAGCCAGCGCTTGCGTTCCAAGCCGCCGCCAAACCCGGTCAGGGAAGCCTTCGCTCCGATGACGCGATGGCAGGGCACGACAATCGGGATGGGGTTGGCACCGTTGGCTGCCCCCACGGCGCGTACGGCGGCCGGCCGGCCGATCTTTGCGGCGAGCTGGCCATAGCTCACAGTCGTCCCGGCTGGAATCTCTCGCAACGCAGACCATACCTGGCGTTGGAAGCCCGTTCCTCCGGTCTGCGTGCGGATCGCGCCGATCGCGGCGAGATCTCCGTCGAAGTAGGCCTCGAGTGCCAGTCTGGCAGCGGAGCTGCTTTGCCCCAGCTGCAGCCGAAATCCATCCTCAGCGTAGTGCCGCAGCAGCAGCCGCTGCATGCGCTCTTCCTTGTCCTGCCAGTCCGCGGCGCGTACGCATCCCTGCTCGTCGGTGATGAGGAGCATACCGCCGGTGGGCGTGTCGAATCGCTCCAAAAACAATCGCTCGTTCATGTCTGTGTCTCTCGCTTGTCACGGATCGTCCTCAGGGGCCATGGTGGGCGCGGCTGCCCTTTGCCGCTGGCGGAATTCGGACCTCGATCGGCGCTCGGGGGCTGAACGAAATCGGTGTCCGAAAACCGCTGGATCGGATCGGCGGACCATGCCAGCATGCAGCGCATGGACCTCGATCACAAAGCTTGTTACCGCGCGGTCAAGCTGCGTGATGCGCGCTTCGATGGACGCTTCTTCACGGCTGTGAAGACCACCGGAATCTACTGTCGGCCCATCTGTCCTGCGCGCACCCCTTTGTCGAAGAATGTCACGTTCTTCCCGACCGCGGCGGCGGCCCAGGAGTCCGGCTTCAGGCCATGTCTGCGCTGCCGACCGGAAACGGCGCCGGACATGGGTGCGTGGCGCGGCACCTCCAACACGGTGAGTCGTGGGCTTGCGCTCATCGAGCTCGGCGCACTGGATGAGTCGGATGTCGAGGCACTGGCGACCCGGTTGGGCCTCGGGGCGAGGCAGCTGCGGCGATTGTTTCGTACGCACCTCGGCGCATCTCCGATCGCGGTTGCCCAGACGCGGCGCATGCTGCTTGCGAAACAGCTCGTGCACGAGACACGTCTGCCGATGACGCAAATCGCCTTCGCCGCCGGATTCGCCAGCATCCGCCGATTCAACGAGGCGTTCCGGGCCCTGTACGCGCGGCCGCCGAGTGAATTGCGACGCCTGGGCGGAGCCGATGTGGCTGTTGCCGATGGCGGCACGCTCAGTTTGCTGTTGCGCTATCAACCACCGTATGACTGGCGGGCGATGCTGGATTTTCTGCGCGCACGCGCCATCCCCGGCATCGAGCACGTCGACGACGAGCATTACGCGCGAACGTTCAGCCTCGATGGAGTGCAGGGAACCGTCGCGGTCAGCCCCGCGGCAAACAATGCCCTCAAGGTGAGCCTCCGGATCGGAAAGTTGTCGATCCTCCCCCGGGTGATTGCGCGGCTGCGGCGCGTGTTCGATCTGGCCGCCGACCCGCTTGCCATCGCGGCGCATCTCGCGACCGATCCGAGGTTGGCGCCGCTCGTTGCGGCGCGGCCGGGTCTGCGGGTTCCAGGTGCATGGGACGGATTCGAGCTCGCCGTGCGTGCGGTCCTGGGGCAGCAGATCACGGTGCCCGGGGCGACTCGTCTGGCGGGCCATCTGGTCGCAACGTACGGCGAACCGATGCTCGTTCCAGAGAGCCACCTCACGCATCTTTTTCCGCGGCCGCAGGTGCTGGCCTGCGCAAAGCTTGCCTCCGTTGGAATGCCCGCCAGTCGGGCAGCAACGCTATCGGCGATTTCCGCCGCCGTAGTGGCAGATCGGCAGCTCATGGGGGCACACCTGAGTCTCGAAGAAGCCATCGTGCACCTGCGCGCGATTCCCGGAGTCGGGGAGTGGACCGCTCAGTACATTGCTCTGCGTCAGCTCAGAGAGCCCGACGCATTCCCTGCAGCCGATGTCGGACTGATGCGCGCACTTGCCGGTCCGGACGGGCGTCGTCCCACGACAAAAGAGCTGCTGGCGCTGGCTGAGGAGTGGCGGCCCTGGCGCGCCTATGCGGCACAACATCTGTGGACGGCATCGAATCGACCCGCGAACCCGAAGGCGGGAACCGCGAACATCGTATCGA
This sequence comes from uncultured Pseudomonadota bacterium, assembly GCA_963716335.1. Lineage (GTDB taxonomy): Bacteria > Pseudomonadota > Gammaproteobacteria > Steroidobacterales > Steroidobacteraceae > 13-2-20CM-66-19. Next base: position 62,054 of record OY970302.1, read on the forward strand.
CGGTCCGCTTGGCGCGTCGCGAAGCCGTGCCGCCCGCAAACGCCCGAGCCAGACCCGACTTTTAGGGCAATCGTGCTGCGACTCGCAGCGGCCTATCGTAACCATCCAAACGCTCGCCGGTCGCGGCGAGAAGACCCCGCGTACGCGGGCCGCGCACGTCGCATGTCGCGCAAATGCAACGGCCGGATGGTGCGCGCCCATCCGTTTCAGTTTGTCCTATATCTTTACATTTCTACATATTCGACGCTAAAGTCCGCGTGACCGGCGGTTTAACGCCTCGCAAATAAGAACTTCGCTTCCGGGGGAGATCGCATGCAGCACAATTTCGCGGCTATTCCTATTTCCGCTGTGGCGGCGGCGCTACTGGCGGTCACGGTGCCGGTCACCGCGCTGGCGCAGCAGGCCGCCACTCCCGCGGATCAGCAGCTTCAGGAAGTGGTCGTCACTGGCTCGCGCATCGCGCAGCCGGAAGCGCAGCGAGAACAGCCGCTGAGTGTGATCAGTACCGAAGCCATCGAAAAGACGGGGCTCGGCGATATTGGCAGCCTGCTGCAGCAGTTGACGACGGGCGGCTCTGCACTGAATACCAAATTCAACTCCTCGGGTAACTTCGGGTTTCCGCCCGACGGCGGCGGCATCGGCGCGGGGGCATCGGAGGTCGACCTGCGCAATCTTGACCCCAAGAGAGTTCTCGTCCTCGTGGACGGTATGCGCTGGGTGAATGAATCGTCCGCATCGGGCGTGAGCGGCAGTGCCGACCTCAATACCATTCCCCTGCCGATCGTCGATCACATCGAGGTCCTGGAAGATGGCGCGTCGGCCATCTACGGTTCGGACGCCATCGCCGGTGTCGTGAACGTCATTACCAAGAAGAAAGCCGATGGAGTCGAGGTCAACGGTTATACGGGCGACTACGGCAAGGGTGGGCAGACCACCGAAGGCAGCGTCACCGCCGGTGGTTCGGCAGAGCGTTTCGCGGGAACGTTCGTCGCAACCTACTTCAAACAGAACGCAGTCAGCTCCTCCAAATGGTGGCAATCGGACGTTCCGGAGCCTTACGCCGGGCAGGCCGCCGGCAGCTCCGCCACCCCGCAGGGCCGCTATACGTTCTGCGATCCACGGGTTGCCGTGCCGAATTACGGTTCATGCACGCCGGATCAGACCAACTTCTACGATGTCACCCTGAACAATGGCACGACGACCCCGGTGTGGAATCCGGCCAATCCCACGTCCGGAACCTACCATAACTGGAGTAATGCCGATCGCTTCAACTTCGCGCCATACAATCTGCTGCTGACACCCTCGGAACGCAAGTCCATTTTCACGAACTTCAGCTACGCGGTGAACGACAACGTCGAGGCGTATCTGAAGGGCCTGTTCAACACACGCGATTCGGTCAATCAGGCGGCACCAGAGCCAATTTTCGTAGGTCCGTACGCCGGCACGGGTGGTCTTGCCGACAGCATCTTCGTTTCCGCAAAGAATCCCTACAATCCATTCGGCATCGATCTGAATCCTGCAACCAACTTCGGCTGGGTCACGCGCCGTCCGATTGAGGCCGGTCCGCGGGTCTTCACACAAGATGTCAACACCTGGTACTTCGGCGGGGGCTTCCGCGGTCACTTTGACGCGTTCGGTGCCGACTATCGCTGGGACCTGAACTTCGTCGATTCGGTGAACAAGGCCGAGCAAGTGTTCACGGGCGGCTACAACATCGCCAACGTCGGCATCGCCCTTGGCGATCCGGCAACCTGCGCGCAGGTTCCCACCTGCGTACCGCTCGATCTGTTCGGCGGGCAGGGGCGGCCGATCACCCCGGCGATGCTGCGCTTCATCGAGGCCACGCAGAAGGACGAGAGCGAACAGCATCTGAAGATCGTCTCTGCCAACCTCAGTGGCCATCCCTTCAGCATTGGCGACCGCCCCGTGGGCATCGCAGTGGGTGCGGAACATCGCCAGTACGTGGGCATTTTCAATCCGGATCCACTGCGCCAGGACGGCGAATCACAAGACTCACCGGCTTCGCCGGTTTTTGCCGGCTACCGCGTGAATGAGGCATATACGGAGTTCAGCGTGCCCCTGCTGCCCACCCTGGGGGCGAGTGCCGCGGCACGCTATTCCGACTACTCGAATTTCGGCAGCACCACCACCTACAAGGGCGGACTGCGCTGGCAGCCTGTCGATGACTTCGGTCTGCGCGGCACCTATTCCACCGGCTTCCGCGCTCCGAACCTCGGCGAGCTCTATGGGCTGACACAGTTCGGTGCGACGTTGGTCGATCCGTGCGGCCCCACCGGGTCGGTCGTCGTAATGCCCGGAAACAACTCGCCACTGGCACAAGCGTGCCGCGCCCAAGGTGTGCCGAGCGGCTTCCAGCAGGCGAACACCCAGATCACCACGTTCACCGGTGGCAACGCCAAGTTAGCCCCGGAGAAATCCAAAAGCTTCACCAGCGGATTCATCTACAACGCGAGTTGGGCTCAGGGTATCGCCGCCACGAACAAACTGACTCTGGAAGCGACCTACTATCACCACAAGATAAACGGGGCCATCCAGGCGGCGGACATTCAGTCTTTGCTGAATGCCTGCCTGGCGGCTGGCGGCACAGATCCGACCCTGTGCTCCGGGTTCACGCGCGGCGCCGGCGGCAACCTCAATCCACCGAAGAACTTCCTCGAGAATCTTGGCGAGATCACCACGGACGGCGAGGACCTGAAGCTCAATTGGATGTCCGAGCAGCTTTCCATCGGGCGCTTCTCTGCGAGCTTGATGGCGACGCGCGTCAACGGCTACAAGGCGGTGGACAGCCTGGGCAACGTCGCACAACGCCAGGTGGGAATCGAGGTGAATAATAGCGCCATCCCGCGATATCGCCTGAATGCTCAGGCCGGCTATGGCATCGCGGATTTCCAGTTCACCTGGACGATCCGCTACTTGTCGGCCGTCAACGAGTTCTGCAGCAATGCAGTCGAAACGGGCGTACCCGGTTGCGAATCGTCCGCCGACGTCCACACGCTCCATGCGGTGACGTACAATGACGTGCAGGTCGCATACGATGATGCGTTCAAAATGAAAGGCCTCACCGTTGAGGCAGGTGTGAACAACCTGTTCGGCGTCAATCCGCCCGTGTGCTTCACCTGCACCCTGAACGGTTACGATGCTGGTACGTACGATTTTCCCGGAGCGTTCTGGAACGTCAGGGCAAAATACAAGTTCTGATCCGTTGATCTGCGAAACGGTCGCCCCGCTGCTGCGGGCGACGGCTCGGTGCGTACGACATCGAGCACGGTACCGGCGAGCTGGCCCGCAGGTGCGCGCCATCGGCTACGTCACCACGTAAGCGCTCGTTTTGAGGAGGCACCTTTGAATCACCCGCGCCTTGGGCTGCTGCCTGTGGTCCTCATTGCCTCTCTGGCGCACGCTGCAGGCGTGCGGGTGCTCAACAGCGACGCTTACTTCCCGGAAGGTCCCGTCTGGTATCACGGCAAGCTGTATTACGTGGAATACGGCCGCGATACGGTGACCACATGGGATGGCGAGAGGAACGCGATCTTCTGGTCCGAGAAGGGCTGCGGACCATCAGCCGTCGCCCCGACCGTTCGAGGTGATCTGGTCACGACCTGCTATGACAACGGCACGATCGGCCGCATCTCCTCCGACGGAAAGACGCTTCCCCCCTATACACATGACAAGGACGGCCATTCGTTTGTGGGCCCGAATGACTTTGCGCCCGACGATCGGGGTGGATTGTACTTCACCACCTCTGGAAATCGTGGCCCGATAATCAACGGGCGCGTCTTTTACCTGGCAGCCGACGGCACGATCGCGCAACAGGCCGCCGATCTGCATTCCGCCAACGGTCTGGCCGTCTCGAAGGATGGCAGGATCCTGTACGTTGTGGAAACCGAAGCGCACCGCCTGCTGCAATTCGACATCGCAGCGGATCGGTCACTCGCGAACCGGCGCGTGTTCGTGGACCTCGATGACCTGACGGACAATGTGGGGCACATCTATCCGGACGGAGTCAAGATCGATTCTCAGGATCAGATCTACATCGGTCAGAGTCCGCGCGACCCGCATGCGCCCCTGGCCGGCACGATCTTCGTGGTGGATGCAGGCGCACACCTGTTGCGTAAACTGACGGTGCCATCACCGGGCGTACCCAACCTGGCGTTCAGTCCCGACGAAAAAACCGTATTCGTGACGGCGGTCGATCAACACGACAAGCCACCGTATCACGGTAAGGTCTACTCCCTACCCAATCGCTGACCGCGACTTTCGCGAGGATTTGCGCCCATGCCGAGCTTATTATCCGGAAAAACCGCCGTCGTCACCGGCGCGAGTTCGGGAATCGGCCGCGCGATCGCCATGAGCTTTGCAGCCGAAGGCGCGGTGGTCGTGGTCGCCGATCTGAGCACAGAGCCGGTCGAAGGCGGCGAGCCGACTGTCGAGCTCATCATCGCAAGCGGCGGCAAGGCATCGTTCGAGAAGGCCGACGTCAGCCGCTGGGAGGACATCGATTCGGTGATCGCGAACACGGTCGCGGCCCACGGCCGGCTCGACATCATGGTCAACAACGCCGCCACCTACACCGGTACGCCGTTGCTCGAAACCAGCTCGGCCCAGTGGGAGCACGTACTGGGGGTGAATCTCACCGGCATGTTCAACGGCTGCAAGCGCGCCGTCCGGCAAATGATCACCCAGGAGCCCCGACACGAGGTGCGCGGCCGCGTGATCAACCTCGGTTCACAGCAGGGTATCGTGAGTGCGCCGCGGGATGTACCCTACGGAGTCAGCAAGGCCGGAGCCATCTATCTGACGCGGCAGATTGCGGTCGACTACGCGCAGGCGCTGATCGTCTGCAACTGCATCTCGCCCGGAAAGATCGTGACCGGCAAGCCGGGACTGGCGATGGACCCGACGTTGCTCGAATACGCGCGCCGCAGGACGCCCTGGCCGCGGTTTGGTCGCCCGCAGGATGTGGCCAACGCCGCAGTATTTCTCGCAAGCGACCTGGCCAGCTTCATCACCGGGTCGAATCTGGTCGTCGATGGCGGATGGCTTGCGGGGTGACCCCGCATTGCAGAACCGGGCGGATGGTCCCGCCGAGGCACTGACATGACTGCGAGCGAATCCTACCCTCGCGACCTCGTCGGCTATGGCTCGCGCCCACCGCATCCGCACTGGCCGGACGAGGCGCGCGTGGCGGTCTCCGTCGTGCTCAATTACGAGGAAGGCGGCGAGCATTGCATCCTGCACGGGGATGCGCATTCCGAGTCCGTTTTGACCGATCTGGGCGCGGTCGAGCCGCTTTCGGCAGCGCGCCATCTCAATGTCGAATCGAACTTCGAATATGGCAGCCGCGTGGGATTCTGGGAGGTGATGCGACTGCTGGGTGAACAGCGGGTGGACGCCACGATCTACGCGGTGGGCATGGCCCTGGAGCGCAATCCGGAGGCGGCCGCGGCGATGCGGCAGAGCGGTTTCGAAGTCGCCTGTCATGGTCAGCGCTGGATCGACTACCAGTTCGTGGCCGAAGACAGCGAGCGGGCCGATATCCGCCGTAACGTCGAGAGCATCACGCGCCTGATCGGTCGCCGCCCACTTGGCTGGTACACCGGTCGCCCCGGCGCCAACACCCGACGCCTCGTGGCGGAGCTTGGCGGCTTCCTGTACGACAGCGATGCTTACAATGACGATCTGCCCTATTGGGTACGCGTTGCCGGCCGCCCGCACCTCATCGTGCCGCACGGCTTCGATACGAACGACAGCCGGCTGCAGCGCGGTGGAGACTTCAGCACCGGCGAGCAATTCTTCGTGTACAACCGCGACGCGTTCGACTGGCTCTATCGGCTGGGAAAGGCAGGCCGTCCGCGCATGATGACGATCAGCCTGCATGGCCGAATCATCGGTCGTCCCGGCCGGCTGGGTGCCCTGGAGCGGCTGCTCGAGCATATTCGGGCGCACGATGCGGTGTGGCTGTGCAACCGTGAAGCCATCGCCCGGCATTGGATCGCGCATCACCCTCCGCCTTGAGCGTGCCATTGGCGCCCGTCTTGCCCGCGCCGCTGCAACAACCGCCGGCCGACCGGTCGCTACGCCGCGCACAGCGACGATCGGATCAGGAAGCGCTGATTGAGCGGTGCCTCGAGGGAGAAACTCGCGCCTCGGCCGGGCACGACGTCGACCGTCCAGCGGGTGTGTGCCCAACGCCTGAATTGCTCCCGATCCATCCAGAATTCACAGCCGACGATCTCCCCGACCTTCTCATCGACAGAGCCCAACTTGAATTCTCCGACCGGAAAGCACATCGGGGCGCTGCCGTCGCAGCACCCGCCCGACAAATGGAACATGATCGGGCCGTGTGCCGCCTTGAGTTGTTCGATCAACTCGCGGGCCGCGGGCGACACACCGACCCGACCGACGTCCATCAGAAGAATCCCAGTGCTTTGGTACCGTAGCTGACCAGGACGTTCTTCGTCTGCTGATAATGATCGAGCATCATCTTGTGAGTCTCCCGACCGATGCCGGACTTCTTGTAGCCACCGAAAGCCGCATGCGCCGGATAGGCGTGATAACAGTTGGTCCACACCCGACCGGCCTTGATGCCCCGGCCGAACCGGTAGGCGAGATTGAGATCGCGTGTCCAGACCCCGGAGCCCAATCCATACAGCGTGTCGTTGGCGATCTCGAGCGCCTGGGCCGGCGTATCGAATACGGTCACCGAGACCACCGGACCGAAGATCTCTTCCTGGAACACCCGCATCTTGTTGTTTCCCTCGAGCACGGTCGGCTTGATGTAGTAGCCGCCCGCGAGATCACCCGGAAGGTGGTTCGCGACCCCGCCGGTCAGCACCTTCGCGCCTTCTTTCTTGCCGATATCGATGTACGAGAGAATCTTCTCGTATTGGTCATTCGAGGCTTGCGCACCGATCTGCGTGCTCATTTCATACGGGTCGCCCTGGCGAATGGCCTCGACCCGCTTCACCGCCTTGTCCATGAAGCGCTCGTAGATGGAACGCTGCACCAGGGCTCGCGACGGACATGTACAGACCTCGCCCTGGTTGAGAGCAAACATCGCAAACCCCTCGAGCGCCTTGTCGACGAAATCGTCCTCCTCACGCAGGACGTCCTCGAAGAAGATGTTCGGCGATTTACCGCCGAGCTCCAGCGTCACCGGAATGATGTTTTCCGAGGCGTACTGCATGATCAGCCGGCCCGTGGTCGTTTCCCCGGTGAAGGCGATCTTGGCAATGCGCGGATTGGAAGCCAGCGGCTTGCCAGCCTCGAGCCCGAAACCGTTGACGATATTGACGACGCCGGGCGGCAGGATGTCGCCCACCAGCTCCGCCAGAACCAGCAGCGACATGGGCGTCTGCTCGGCGGGCTTGATGACGACCGCATTTCCCGCGGCGAGTGCCGGTGCGAGTTTCCAAACGGCCATCAGGATAGGAAAGTTCCACGGAATGATCTGTCCCACCACTCCCAGCGGCTCGTGGTAGTGATAGGCCACCGTGTCATCGTCCAGCTCTGCGAGCGAGCCTTCCTGGGCGCGGATGCACCCGGCGAAATACCGGAAATGATCGACTGCGAGCGGCAGGTCGGCGAGATTGGTTTCGCGAATGGGCTTGCCGTTATCGTACGTTTCGACCGCGGCCAGAAACGGCAGATACTCCTCCATTCGATCGGCAATACGATTCAGAATGCGCGCCCGCTCCGCCACAGCGGTGCGGCCCCAGGCCTCCGCGGCAGCCTGGGCTGCATCAATGGCGACTTCGACATCTTCGGCTTGCGAGCGAGCGATCTTGCAGATCACCTGCCCGGTGGTCGGAGAAATGTTGTCGAAATAGCCGCCTTTCACCGGGGCGACCCATTTGCCGCCAATGAAATTCTCATAGCGCGAACGCAGTGGGATCGTGCGCTGGAGCGTTTTCAAGTGAGCTGCAAACGAGCCACTCTCATGCAGAGCACCCGGACTTTCCACAACGCTGACCGGCCGGACCTGCGCGGAACTCATGGTCGCTCTCCTCTTGACGGGCTCGCCGCGCGAGCCGCGGGCAAGAGCATTATCACGGCCGACGTGCCAATTCAAATCGATGGCAAGCGCTTCGTCTGCCGTTCATTCCACTGCACCGACGACCGATGCCGTGCCGGTCAATGTCCAGTATCAGCTGTGGCTGGAGGGGAACGCTTCACCGCGACCGACGCTCGAACCCGGCATGCCCGCGGTGCTATGGTGTCGCCAAGACGGAAGAAGGAGAGTGGCGCTCCGCCGGCATCTGCGTGCAACCACAGGAGAACTCGTGAAAGTACTGCTCGGATCCGTCATCGGAATCATTGCCGCGTGCAATTGCATTGCAGCGGATGCGCCAGCCGGATCGAGCGGCGCATTCGCCCTGAGCTCTGCAGCTTTCGCAGACAACGGCCCGCTGCCCAAGCGGTTCGCCGGAAACGCCACATCCAGTCCGAACTGCGTCGGTGAGAACATCTCCCCACCACTTTCCTGGTCCGATCCTCCGCAGGGGACGCGCAGTTACGCGCTCCTGCTCCAGGATCCGGAAGGGCGCAACGGCCTCGGCGTCGCGCACTGGGTTGCTTACGGCATCCCCGCTTCGCTGAGCGGATTTGTCGAAGGGGAAGGGAGCAAACCCTCGGCGCAGTATGTCGGCGGCAAGAACAGCCGCAAGGTGCAGACTTACTCGGGGCCATGTCCGCCACCGGGTGGCTGGCATCACTATACTTTTACGCTCATCGCCACCGATCTCGACCCCAAGGCGCTGCAACCGGGAATGACGCGCGACGAGCTGCTGGTGGCGCTCAGCGGGCACGCGTTGGGTGGTGCCGGACTGATCGGTCGATTCCGGCACGAATGATCGCGCAGCTGTGCCGGGGCTGCGAACCTATCGCGGCTCAACGTAGATCGCCACACCGCCGCCTACCTTTTTGCTCATGGCGAGGTTGATCCCGACCCCACCGCCTACGGCGCCGGAGCCGGAGTAGCTTTCGCTGCCGCCTCCGGTCCCAATGGATCCCGAGCTTCGATCCGAGATTCCTTGCAGCAACACGCCGTTGGCGCCAAGTTTCGCGGCCTCGATCTTCAGGCGCTTGAGAACGGCATCCGTTTTGCTCTGGGAGGTAAACGCGAAGGAACCTCCGCTGGAGGTGTCGAGCCTCGCGATCTCCTCATAATGGGCGTTAGGCGGACGATAATAGATCTGCACGTCGTCTGCGGAGATCGGTGCGCGCGGCTGACCAATGATCACATGCGAAGTGCCCGCGCAGCCGGCGAGTGATACAGCGATGCACGATAGCCAGATTAGCCGAGCAGCTACTCTCATACCGCCTCCCATGATGACGACACATCCAAAAAAGCGTGGAAGCATTCAAGATTGCCACAATGGTCCGCGCAAGTCCGCAATGTTGCGTAAGCGGTGCAGTCCGATGCTGCCGCAGGAATGTCGCGCTGAGGCTTTTGCGTTCGACTCGGAGTCTCTGTCTTGACGACGTTTCCGAACCGCTATTCCCGCAAGGCGGCCACCAAGGATTCCACCGGCATGGTCCACGTGCGCGGTGCACGTGAGCACAATCTCAAGGGCATCGATGTCGATATTCCCAGAGATGCTCTGGTGGTGTTCACGGGCGTATCCGGCTCCGGCAAATCCTCGCTGGCATTCGGCACCCTGTACGCCGAAGCGCAGCGCCGCTATCTCGAGTCGGTTTCTCCCTATGCCCGGCGGCTGTTTCATCAGATGGCCGTACCGGAAGTCGACGAGATCGATGGCCTGCCACCGGCAGTGGCGCTGCAGCAGCAACGTGGTTCACCGACGACGCGTTCATCCGTAGGCAGCGTCACTACCTTGTCCAACCTGCTGCGGATGCTCTATTCACGCGCCGGCGATTATCCACGCAATCAACCCCTGCTGTACGCGGAGGCGTTTTCCCCGAATACGCCCGAGGGTGCGTGCCCGAAGTGCCATGGCATGGGCCGCATTTACGAGGTGACCGAGAAATCGATGGTGCCCGATGACTGCCTGACGATCCGGCAGAGAGCCGTTGCTGCGTGGCCGACGGCCTGGGGAGGGCAAAACCAGCGCGATATCCTGGTGAGTCTCGGCTATGACGTCGATCGGCCGTGGCGGGAGCTGCCGAGGAAGGACCGTGACTGGATCCTTTTCACCGACGAGCAGCCGGTCGTCCCGGTATATGCGGGATTGACGCCCAAACAGACGCAGCGTGCCCGCAAGCGCAAGGAGGAGCCGAGTTACTACGGCACATTCAGCAGCGCTCGGCGTCATGTGCTGCACACGTTCGCCGCCACGCACAGCGCGCTGATGAAGCGGCGCGTGGCGCAGTACATGTTGAGCATGGAATGTCCGTTGTGTCACGGCAAGCGGCTGCGTGCAGCGGCGCTGTCCGTGAAGTTTGCGGGGATGGACCTGGCAGAGATCTCCGCCCTGCCGCTGATGCGACTTGCCGCGCTGCTGCAGCCCTATGCGGACGGGACGTGCCCTGGATGGTCGAAGATCGTTGCGCAACACCCCGAAAAGGCCCTCGTCATGCAGCGGATCACTCAGGACCTCAGGGCCCGGCTCGATGCCCTGTTGGATCTCGGACTTGGCTATCTGGCACTGGAACGCAGTACACCGAGCTTGTCTCCGGGCGAGCTGCAGCGCCTGCGGCTCGCCACGCAGGTTCGGTCCAACCTCTTTGGCGTCGTGTATGTGCTCGATGAGCCCTCGGCGGGCTTGCATCCCGCTGACACCGAGGCGCTGCTCGCAACGCTCGAGCAGCTGAAGAACTCCGGCAATTCGCTGTTCGTCGTCGAGCATGATCTCGATGTGATACGGCGGGCCGACTGGATCGTCGATGTCGGACCGGCGGCTGGCGAGCTCGGTGGCCGCGTGCTCTACAGCGGGCCGCCGGCGGGCCTTCGGCAAGTCACGGCCTCACAGACCCGACACTACCTCTTCGGGGATATGGCCATTCCAGAGCGCACGCCACGTCCCGCTCGCGGCTGGCTGCGTCTCGCCGGCGTCACTCGCAATAACCTCAAAGGCCTGGCGGTCGAATTTCCGAAAGGTGTGCTGACGGCGGTGACGGGAGTTTCCGGCTCTGGCAAATCGACGCTGGTGAGTCAGGTGCTGGTGGAGCTCGTCTCGCGGGAGCTCGGGCATGCACCTCCATCGGCCGAAGATGACGAAGATCAGCTGGAACGATCGGTTGGCTCTGCCTTGGGAGGACGTATTACGGGGGGGCTGGACGGTATCAAGCGTCTGCTGCAGGTGGATCAGAAACCGATCGGGCGCACACCGCGCTCGAATCTCGCAACCTATACCGGGCTCTTCGATCATATCCGCGAGCTCTTCGCTGCAACGAAGCAGGCGCGAGCTCATCGCTATACTGCCGGGCGCTTCTCGTTCAATGTGCCCAAGGGTCGGTGTGCCACCTGCTCGGGAGAAGGCTTCGTGATGGTCGAGCTCCTTTTCCTGCCGAGCGTCTATGCGCCCTGCCCCGACTGCCACGGAACCCGATATAACGCCAAGACTCTCGAAATCAAATATCGGGGGCTGTCGATTGCCGATGTGTTAGCGCTGACCGTGGACGCCGCCGCCGAGTTCTTCGCGGGCGACCTTGCGGTACATCGGGCGTTGAGCGTCGTTCGCGAGGTCGGTCTGGGTTACCTGCGGCTCGGGCAGCCGGCCACGGAACTCTCCGGCGGTGAAGCGCAGCGGATCAAGCTTGCGAGCGAACTGCAGCGGATCTCGCACGGTCACACGCTGTACGTGCTCGATGAGCCCACGACTGGACTGCACGCGGCAGATGTGGAGCGGTTGCTGGGGCAACTCGACAGGCTGGTCGATGCGGGTAACACGGTAATCGTCGTCGAGCACGACATGCGCATCGTCGCCGGAAGCGACTGGGTCGTGGATATCGGCCCCGGTGCCGGTGAGCAAGGTGGTGGCGTAATCGCCGCCGGCATCCCCGCCGATGTCGCGCAGGTATCCGCTAGCCGCACGGCGCCCTATCTGCAGCGGTTACTCCACGCGCAGCGTCCCTGACATGGTGGGATGCAGTGTGCACCCATAGGGAAAATACACGGGCGCTGGCAGCCGAGGTCCCCGGACACCCCGTTCTTGCGCTTTTGGAGGCGTGCGCGCATTCTTCCGACCCCGCCGGGTCCAAACCCGGCATGTTGCAATAAAAGCCCAAATCGCAACCCCAGGGAGCAATATGAAAACGATCCTCGCATCGATTCTGCTGACGGCGGTGTTCTTTGCCAGCCCTGCCTTCGCGGCAGACCCAATCGTGGGCACGTGGAAGCTCAATGTCGAAAAGTCGAAATTTAGCCACGGCGCAGCACTCACCGCCGGAACCCGCGTCTATACGCAAGCCGATGGCATGTACACGCTCGATCAGAAACTGACCGGCACGGACGGCAAAGAGATGTCGAACCAGGCGCAATACCGTGACGGCAAGGAGGAAAAGCAGGTGGCCGGCGGCCGGGCGGACACAACGCTCGCGAAGAAAATCAATGCGCGCACCTGGACCTTCGAACTCAAGAAGGATGGCAAGGTCGTAGGTCACGTGCATCGGGTCGTTTCCGCCGACGGCAAGACCTTGACGGTACACAATACCGGCTTGCGGTTGAGCGGCGCCACCGGCGATGAGACGCTCGTGTTCGACAAGCAGTAGCAGTTGAAGGACGGCGCGCACAGGGACGTGCCGCCCCGCGCGAAGGGCCGACGCGCGGACAGCGAGCTTCGGCGAATCAGTCGACCTTGAGCACCACCCGAAAGCGCGCCTTACCGCTCATCATGCGATCGTATGCCGCCTGGGCCTGTGCAAGGGGATAGGTCTCGTTCACCGAGCGGATTTGGTTGAGCTCGCTGAACAGCAGCGTGTCCTCACTGTCCACTGCCGTGCCCGAATACCAACCCTTCACGGCTGCCCGCTTGCGCAGCAGCTCCAGGGTGTCGACCGCGAAGCTTCCGACGGCGCCAATCACCAGCATCGTACCGTTGACCCCGAGGCCACCGACAATAGCCTGCATGGCTGGCGCATTCGTCACCGTCGCGAGGATCGCTGTGGCTCCCCCCAACGCATTCAAGGCCGCTGCGGGATCACCCTCCTCGCTATCGATGTAATGCTGTGCGCCGAGCGAGCGGGCGAGCTTTTCCTTGTCGCGCCCGCGATTCACCGCCACCACGCGGAAACCCAGCCGGGCCGCAAACTGGATGCCCAGATGTCCCAGGCCCCCCACGCCATGAATCGCAACGAGATCACCTGCGCCAGCGCCACTGTTGCGCAGGGCGTTAAAGGTCGTGATGCCCGCGCACAGCAACGGTGCGGATTCGACCGAGTCGAGTGCTTCGGGGATGCGGGCGAGCGCGCTGACATGGGCCAGCATGTGGGTGGCGTAGCCGCCGTCGCGACTGACGCCGGTCGCGCCCTGGATGTTCTGACAGGCGAAGGCGTTGCCGTGACGGCACTGCGCGCAGTAGCCGCAGGCGCCGCTGAACCAGCCGACACCGACCCGTGTGCCGGTGCGCCACCCATCGATGTCCGGCCCGACAGCGTCCAATGTCCCGATGACCTCGTGACCCGGAACGCGCGGGTATTTGAGTCCGGGCATGTGTCCCTCGACGGTCAAGGCATCGCTGTGGCAGACGCCGCAGGCTTGCACCCGGATGCGCACTTCGCCACGCCCGGGCTGCGGAAGCTCGCGCTCCTCCATCCGCAACTTCGCCCCGGCCGCGGGAACCACCATTGCGCGTGCCTTCGTCATTTTGACTCTCCCGAAGCTTTGCGGATAATCCAAGGTGCTGCGGTGTGGCTTGCGGCCACACCGGCTTGCAACGGATGCCTGCGCCGACAGTTCCCCACGTCCCGATCGGTATGTCCAGTAGCAACGCTCTTTGCGCACGGCGCGTCGGCAAAATCGTCATGCTGCTCGAGGCATCGCGCCCTGCACGCCGCAACCCGGAGAGTGTCCATGCGTACTTTGAATGGGAGCACACCGGCCCGAAGCAACTTGCGACGCGCGCGGTCGATTGGAATGATGGCCGTCCTGTGGCTCGCCGCCGCCGACTTGCCGGCGTTGGCAGCGAATCCCGGCACATCACCACCGGTCAGGCTTGCGGTTTTCGACTTCGAGCTCGAGGACGTCAGCCCGGCATCCGCGCTCCTGGGGGAGAAGACCAGTAGCGCTGCCAATATGGCGAAAGTCAGCAGCGCAGCACGCCAGGCGCTGGCACAGTCAGGACGTTACAGCCTGGTCGATGTCAGCAAGGTGGACGCCAAACCTGTGGTGGACAAGACGTTACGCAACTGTGACGGGTGCGATGCGGCCATTGCGTTGCGGCTGGGCGCCCAACAGTCCCTGGTCGGCGTCGTGCGCAGGGCCACACAGACCGACTACTATGTGCTGATCCGAATTCGCGATGCGCAGACCGGCAAGATCCTCGATGAGCAGGAGGCTAACTTCGCCGGCGCAGATGATGGCTGGGCGAGCGGAGCGCGCATGCTGATCAAGCACCAGATACTGGCAATCCCCGCAAACTGAATCGCGCTTCCGCCACGATCCATATCCCGGTCGGGCGCCAAGGTCAGCGTTCGCCATCCGCAAGGCATTCGGCGACCCGCCGCTCGAGCTCCGACCACTGCAACGGGGCACCGATGGCGGCGAGATAGGCAGGACCGACTTTCCTGTCCGGGGGCAGGCTGTGCGCGAACGACTGCGTATCATCTGCCGGGGCGAGCGCACCCGCCAAAGCCAGTGCCGCAAGCGCATCGAACCCGGTCTGCTGGACGCGTTCCGGCGCATGGTGGTGTGCGACGGCTTCGACGATTGGATAGGGCAGCCCCCAGATGCCGATGAGATAGGCACCGATCTGGGCGTGGTTCGCGCCGATGACGCGCTCCTCCGCTTCATGCAGAGCAATGCCCTGGGTCTTGGCCAATGAGATCGCGCGCTCGAGCTCTCGCGGACACTCCTGGATCAACACCCAGTAACCGATGTCGTGCAGGAGCGCGCACAACAACGCGTCATCGCCAATGATCGTATCCTCCGTCAACGACTGGGTGATCTTCGCCACGGTCATTACGTGAACTTGCAGCTGCTCGAGGTCCATGAGGGCCGCATGCGAGACGGGCCATCGCGTGAAGACCTCGGCGGAGATCGCCAGATTGCGCACCGAGTTCAGCCCCAGATAGTTGATCGCCTGCTCGATATTGGTCATGGGCCGTGCCAGACGGAAAAACGCCGAATTCACCATCTGCAGCACTTTCGCCGCGATGACGCTGTCGGCCGAAACGATCCGTGCGATGTCGTGCACGGTGGCGTTCTCGTCCTCCATCGCGGTTTGCAGCTTCGCGAAGGTCACCGGCAGCTGAGGTAGTTGGCGGATGCGCCCGACGAGCGCGCGCAAACCCGGGGCGCCCAGCAGCTCCTGCAGCTCGACGCAGCGCTCGACCGTATTCTCCAGTCGAGGGGGCTCGCAGGGCTTGCACAGATATTGATGCGCGAGTGGCACCAGCCGGATCGTCTGCTGCAGATCGGAATGCCCCGACAGGACGATCCGCACGATGTGTGGCCAGCGCTCACTCACCTTGCGCAGCAGCTCGGCGCCGTCCATCCCCGGCATCCGCATGTCCGTGACGATGACTTCGAATTGCCCGCGTTCGAGTTCCGCGAGTGCGCGCACGCCGCTCCCCACGAACACCATGCCCCACTTGTGGCTCATGCTCAGCAGCGACCGTCGCATCGCATCGAGCACGGCAGGATCGTCCTCGACGAACAGGATGCGCCGCATGCCAAGAGGAGCCGCGCACCCAGGCGATGCGTCGCTCGTCTGTCGAACGAGGCCTGGATCGGGTATTGGCACAGCGGTCATCTACCTATTACACCCCTGAGGGCAGGCACACAGGCAGGGCTCGCGTCACAGGATTTGTCGCAAGGTTCGCTATCGTGTGCTGGATATTCCTTGAATCCCCGCACGAACCACTATGCTGCGACGCAGCATAGTCGGCAAATCTCGATGCGCGCTGCATGGAGCGCTGTGACGTTGCTTCCGAATCGGAACCTTCCTATAGTCGGGCGGCGCTGTTGGTCCGTTCTCAAGTCGCCGGGTGAAGCATGCGTCTGGCAACATCGTCCGTCCTGTCTTCCCTCCTCGTTCTCACGTTCGCGCTGGATGCCGCCGCCCTCGCCGCGGCACGCCCCATCAAGCCGGATAGGCAGGCGATCGAGGCCTCCATTGCAAGTCCCGACCGTCCGCAAGCCGATCGCGAGCAGGACGCATGGCGCAAACCGGGCGTCATCCTCAGCTTTTTGGGTGCCCGACCAGGCCTGCGTGTCATCGATTATCTCGCAGCCGACGGCTACTACAGCGAGCTGCTCGCGCGGATCGTCGGACCGAAAGGCCAGGTCATCGTCTACAACAACGGCGGCTACGCAGGCTTCGCGGGGCAGGATCTCGTCAATCGCTTTGCGAACAAACGGGTGGCGAATACCGCCTTCAAAGTGGCGGAGATCTCCGAGCTGAAGCTGCCCGCCAGGTCGCTCGATGCGGCGCTGTTCGTCATGTCCTACCATGATGTCTATTACACGCCGCGCAACGCCAAGGCCCCGATGGGTGATGCCGCGCAGATGGTGGGGACGCTGTTTGGCGCATTGAAGCCCGGTGGCATCGTCGTCGTGGAAGATCACATCGCCGCACCCGGCAGCGATCCGACTGACAGCGTGCAGAAGTTGCACCGGATCGATCCTGAGGCCGTGAAGCGCGTGTTCGAGCAGTCCGGTTTCAAGTTCGATGGCGAAGACGATTCGCTGCGTAACCCAGCTGACGATCACACCAAACTCGTGTTCAACCCGGCCATTCGACACAAGACGGATCAGTTCATCTACCGCTTTCGCAAGCCGGTCTGAGGTGTCAGTCGGGAAATTTCATCCTGGCCAGCACCTTCTGAAATCGGGGCTCGCGGCGCAGCGGATCGAGCAGGTAATCCACCTTCAGTTGAATCAGTCCGGGATCGCGGACCTTTGCGGCAGTCTCGAGCCAGTCCAGCGCCTTCTCGTGTTCGCCCCACTGCGCGTAGATCTGTGCGCCCTGATAGGCCAGATCCGATTCATCCTGCGCCGATGCGCGCATCGCTGCAAATTCAGCCCGTGCGTCCGCGGGACGATTGAGCCGATGCAGGACGATGGCGAGGCACATATGACTGAGCCAATCCACCGGTGGCGTTGCGCATGACTGGCGGGCGGCTGCCAGCTCTCCGAGCGCGGCTTCTGCCAGACCGCGGTTTGCCGCCACCTGCACCGCTTGCGGATTGATGCTCAACGCGCGGTCATAGGCGGCAACCGCATTTCGAAAATGGTGAGTGTACAGGTCGACGAGGCCGAGCAGCCGATACGCCCCGGCATTGAGCGGATCCAGCATGACGGCGCGCCGCGCGTTCGCAACGGCAGCCGCCGACCTGCCGATCTCGGCGAGGAAACGCGCCGACATGAGCAGCACGCGCGAGTTGCCCGGTGCGAGCGCCAACGCACGCTCGTGCTCGACGGCTGCCGCGGCGTAGTCCTGAAATCCGGCATCGAGGACGAATCCCAGCGCAGAGTGCGCCTCTCCGAGTTCCGGGGCGAGTGCAACCGCTTTCCTGGCCGACTCGCGCGCCTGTTCGAAGACTGCGTGAACGGACTCACTTGGAGTGTCATTGCTGGCTAGATTGACCTGGACAAGTGCCAGGGCCGTGTAGGCCTTGGCGAATCCCGGATCATGGCGCAGCGCCGCCGAATAGGCCTCCAGCTGGGCACGAGTGTTGGCTTTGTCGATTGGCATCCCGACCAGCCGTTCCCCGCGCAGATAGGCATCGAAGGCCTGCGGATTCTGGGTACCTCCCTGCTCCACGAGCGCGGCGGTGTCGCCCAGCAGCGAGGCCTTCAAAGCCGTCGTCACGGCGGTTGCGATCTCCGTCTGCAGCCGCAGAATGTCCTTGAGTTCGCGATCGTAGGATTTCGACCACAGGCGAAACCCCGTGCGGGCGCTGATCAGCTGCGCGGTGATCCGGATATGGATCCCGTCCTGTCGGATGCTGCCCTCGAGGAGCGTCGCAACGTTGAGCTTGCGGGCAATCTCGGCGATATCGACCGCCTTGCCCTTGAAGGAAAACGACGACGTGCGCGCCGCGACCTGCAGGTCGCGGATCGTCGCAAGCGAGTTGAGCAGCTCCTCCGAAAGCCCGTCGGAGAAATAATCCTGCTTCGGATCCCCGCTCATATTCACGAAGGGGAGAACCGCAACGGAATGCGGGTCGGGTGCGAAGGCCCCGGAGGTTGCAGTGGCTGTGACAGGGATACGTCTGCCCCACCAGAGCCGCTCTCCCACGAGATAGGCGAGCACGAGCGCGATGGCAAGCGTCAACAAGGTGACAGCACGCCGGCCCGGAGGTGGCTTCGGGGCTACTGCCGGCTCGGTGGTCCCGGCATCGCTGTTCAGCTGCCACGACGGCGCGCTGCTGCTCCGCAGGACTTCGATCAGCTGCGGAAACGCGCGCTCGGCACCCCCACCGCTAGCATCGAGCCATTGGGATGCACTGAGGAAATACTCCAGGGCCGGCGGTAGCGCGACGTCGTCGATCCGCAAGGCGATGATCGGGCGCGTCTTCGCCCCCGCCCGCTCGACTTCACGCAGCACGTGAGGGGACTGAACGGCGCTTGCGGACAGTACGAGTACGAGAACGTTGCAGGCATTGATCGCCCGGATGATCGCGTTCGCGTAAAGGTCGCCGGGACGAACATCCCGTGGGGCGATCCAGCAGCGGATACCCGCGCGCTCCAGAGCGTCACACAGCAGGGTCGCAACGGCCGCATCCTGAGAGGCATGCGAGAGGAATACGAGCGTGGATGGCAGGGGGTCGATTGCGGCCTCCGTCGCCCTGACAAAGCTATGCCCGTTTTGTTGCGAGTGGGGCGCGCGGCACTGCAAAGGATAGTCGCGTGTGGATTGCTCCGCTACGACTCGTCGGACGCTTTACTGCTGACAGGCAGCCTGTCCGGACAGTCGTGCAGATCCGAGCCAGCGACCGTGTAGCTCCAGCCGTGTTCGCCGCCTGATGCTACCTCGGTCCGCGTCCCGGGCTTGGCGCCCGGCGGTGCCGCTTCGAACGAAGTCAACGCCCCGTCCTGTGCGTAAAGGCACATCAGCAGGTGCGGCGCATTCGGAGTCGGCGACTGCGCAGACGCCGTCATGATCGAGCCCAACAGAGCGGCAGCGAACATTAATTTTTTCATGCTCCGACCCTCGTACCTTGAATGAAACATGCGCCCCGCCGCGCATCGGCCGCTAAGCTATCGGTTTTCCTGGCCAATCGCAATCGCTAGCAACTGACTTGCGCGTCGCGTCTACCATCCGAGACTGCGCTGGTCAGTAGCTCCCCTTTCGCTTAGGCTGGCGCACATGAATCGCGCCCCGCGGGATCAAGGCCTCGTCCGGGAGATCGGCACATTCGGACTCGCGGCAAGCATCATCAATGGGGTGATCGGGGCCGGAATCTTCGTGGTGCCGGCAGCAATGTCCGCGGGAGCCGGAGCGAGCGCGCCGCTGGCCTTTCTGTGCTGCGCGATCCTCATGGCGGGAGTGGTCATCTGCTTCGCGGAAGGCGGCCGCCGCATCGCCACGAGCGGCGGCCCGTATGGGTATATCGATGCCGCATTTGGTCCTTTCGCCGGCTTTCTCGCCGGCACGCTCCTCTGGGTCGGAGATGTTCTGGCATGCGGCGGAGTCGTTGCCGCGCTCGCCGATGCGATATCGACCGAACTGCCACAACGACTCGCCACCGTCGCTCGTCCAATCCTCATCATCACCGCACTGAGTTCGGTCGCTGCGATCAATGCCAGCGGGGTGGCGTGGGGAACGCGCTTCGTGGGCGCTGCGACGCTGATCAAGCTGTTACCGCTGCTCGTGTTTATCGCGGTGGGGATGTTCTCGCTGCACAGCGCACATCTTTCGGTCACCAGCGCGCCATCGGCACACGGTTTCGGCCGGGCCGTCATTCTCGGTGTGTACGCATTCACCGGCATGGAGATCGCACTTGCAGCCAGTGGCGAGGTCCGCCAGCCCTCGCGCACCATCCCGCGCGCGCTGGCCATTGCGATGCTATTCGTGACTTTGCTGTATGTCGCGATCCAGTTCATCGCCCAGGGGATGTTGGGCGCGGCGCTTGCGAGCTCTTCGGCGCCACTGGCGGATGCGATGGGCCGCGTAAATCCGGCACTGCGGACGCTGCTGCTCGTCGGCACCGGATTCTCGATGTTCGCCTGGCTGGGCAGCGACCTGCTTGGCTCCCCGCGCATCCTCTTTGCGTTTGGGCGCGACGGCCTGCTGCCCGCTCGCCTCGGGCGGGTGCACCCGCGCACGCATGCACCTCACATCGCAATCTTCGCTTATGGCGCCATTGCCGCCGTGCTCGCCCTGACCGGCACGTTTGCGGAGCTTGCGGTCCTCGCCACGCTGACCACCTCGACACTCTATCTTGCGGGATGTGCGGCCGTGTGGGCGTTGTCCAGGCGCGAAGGCCCTGCAGGGGCTGCGGTGTGGTTGACGGTCGCGCCGGTCGCGGGAATCGTCGGGATGTTATTCGTGATCGGCCTGGCGAGCTCGGTCGAGATCGGCGGCCTGCTGGCCATGATCGCGATCAGTGCGCTCGCCTATTGGCTGCGCTACATGGCGTACGTGCGCAGAAGTGAGGTCCGCTCCTGATTGGGGGGCGAGCAACCGGTTCCAATCTGCGAGCGATCCCGGAACCGCTTTGCAGCAGCTGCGGGTCCCCCGCCTGAACGTCGACGGGAAGCGCTCATCTGTGTTCCAGCGTACCGATCCAGGGGCTCGCAGCGTATACGCTGCTCTGAAGGCAGGAGGTGCGGTATGCGGGACCGAGCGACAAGTAGCTGGCGGCGGCTCTCCGACGAGTTTCGCGACCGCGCCGACCCGGATGACATCCGGCGCCCGCTCAGGATGTCTGCAGCGCAGGCGCAGCAAGTGCAGTCATGGGAGTCTGAGGGTGGCCGCAGCGCATTCCTCGGGGATGCAGCGCGCATCCTGATCGTCGACACCGATATTGCCGCAGCGGATTCACTGGAGCGCATGCTGCACGCCTCGGCCTATTCGCAGACCCGAGTTGCTTATTCCGGCGAGGCGGCCCTGGCCATCGCAGCCGAGTACCATCCGGATGTGGCACTGCTCGAGCTCGATCTGCTGGATTCGAGCGGCTACCAAGTGGCACAACTGCTGCGCGAGCAGGCGCAAAGTGGCGTTCTGAGGATGATCGCGCTGACCTCCAGCCGCGAGCACGCAGGACGCGAGCGAGCTCGAGTGGCTGGGTTTGAGCGATATCTTCTCAAGCCGATCGCCGCCCTGGACTTGTCCGAGCTGTTGCGGATGCCGCCGGCGTAACTCCCTCCCGCCTCATGATTCGCGCGCCGCGTACGCTAGCGCACAGAACAGCGTCGGTGCTTTCGCATATCGTCACGCCAATCGACGTGATGTGCACAGATGTCTGCGAAAATCCTTCTGGTTGTGGCGGAGCCGGAGGTTGCCAAGGACCTCGAAGCTTCGCTTGCCAGTTCACCCCACGACTCCTTCGAAGTGGCATGGGTGAGGTGCTGTCGAGATGCAGACCAGCGGCTGCGCAGTGAGGCGGGAAAGGCTATCGCCGCGATCGTGCTCGATCTGTTCCTGCCCGACAGCCAGGGCATCGACACCTTCGACACTCTGTTACGCGCATCCTCCGGCACCCCGATTCTGATCTTGAGCCGCTCGCACGATGAGAATCTCGCGCGACTTGCCATCGAGCGGGGAGCTCAGGACTATGTGCTGATCGAGCACCTCCAGGCTGCGGCGCTCTCGAATTCTCTGAGCAAGCTGCTGCGCCGCTCGGAGTATGCCCGAGCCGGGCTCGGGGCACTCGAGCGCGCGCAAGTCACCCTCGATTCAATCGGCGACGGGGTCATCAGCACCGACATTGCCGGCAACGTCACCTTCCTCAACGCTGTCGCCGAAAGCATGACGGGTTGGTCACATCAGGAGGCGACCGGCCGGCAGCTCCAGCAGGTACTGCAAATCATAGACCGGGATACGAGACGACCGGCGTTGGATCCGCTTGCCTTGGCTATGGTACGCAACAAGGCCGTCGGGCTAAGCGCGAACTCTATCCTGGTGCGGCGCGACGGACACGAGGCTGCCATCGAAGATACCGCCGCCCCGATTCACGATAGCCGCGGAAAGGTGACCGGGGCCGTGATCGTCTTCCACGACGTCGGCGCCGCCCGATCGATGTCCGTCAGAATGTCCTATCTGGCGCAGCACGACTTTCTGACTGGCTTGCCCAATCGAATGCTGCTGAACGACCGTCTGACGCAGGCAATGGCGTTCGCGCATCGTCACCGCACAGCTCTTGCAATCCTTTTCGTGGACGTCGACGACTTCAAGCGCATAAACGACACGCGGGGCCATGCGGTCGGCGATCAGCTGCTGAAGTCCATCAGCGAGCGCCTGTTGACGTGCGTGCGCACCTCGGACACCGTGAGCCGTCAGGGGGGAGATGAGTTCGTGGTTCTACTTTCGGAAGTCTCCCGATCCGCCGACGCAGCTCTCAGTGCCAATAAGATACTGACGGCTCTGCGTGCACCACACAGCATCGAGGACCAGGACGTGCACGTCACGGTGAGCATCGGGATCGGTGTGTACCCGGATGACGGCACGGACGCTGAAACGCTCTTGAGAAACGCCGACAGTGCTCTGTTCGAGGCTAAAGAGGACGGTCGCGGCAAGCATCGGCTCTTCGAGCCGAACATGGGCGTGCGCACGCTGAAGCGACGGTCCGCCCGCTGAGTCGGAAAGCTCTGCGCCGACACTCCAGCGGCAACCGCATCGGTGCCTTAGCGAACAGATGCAGGCGGATCCTCCTGAGAGGATCCGCCATCGAAATACTCACTCAGTCGGATCGAAAAGTGGATCTCCGTGTAAAGCCCCGGCGCGCACCGAATAATCTTCTGCTCGCCGCATTACCATCACAAGACAGGCAACATCTGCTTGCGAGCTGCGAGCGGGTCGAGTTGCCCTTTGCCCAGGTGCTGTGTGAGCCGGGGGAGCCCATCCACCATGTCTACTTCCCCACCCAGAGCTTCATTTCGTTGATTACGCCGCTCGAGGGATGCCGGGGCCTGGAAGTAGGACTCGTCGGCAACGAAGGCATGCTGGGGATCTCGTTGATGCTCGGCGTCAGCGCTGCGCCGTTGCGGTGCCTGGTGCAGGGCGCGGGTGCAGCCTGGCGCATGGGGTCGGAGAGCTTCCGTCGCGAACTCAAACAGAGCCCGCCCCTGCAGCGAGCCCTGAACCGCTATCTTTATGTCACGCTCAGCCAGTTGGTTCGAACCGCCGCCTGTACGCGCTTCCACCTCGTTGAGGCACGACTTGCCCGTTGGCTGCTGATGACTCGCGATCGCTCGCACAACGATGAATTTCGCATCACCCACGAATTCCTGGCCTGCATGCTTGGTGTGCGCCGCGCCGGGGTGACCGGGGCTGCCAGCTCTCTGCGCCGGCGCAAGTTGATCCGTTACAGCCGTGGCTGGCTCACCATCCTCGACGCGCACGGCCTGGAGGCAGCTGCGTGCAGCTGTTACGCGGCAGGCAGGGACATCTACGCCGGGGTACTGGTGTAACCAATTGTCACCACGCGTGGTCCCGAGGGGCGCGCGCTTACCTCACCGCAGCCGTTGGATTACTGATGACTATCTCCACACGGCGATTCTGCTGCCGACCTGCTGCGGAGTCATTGCTGGCCACCGGATCGCCTTCACCCTTGCCGGCTGCAGAGAGTCGAATCGAGCCAATTCCCTGCCCGGCAAGATACGACTTCACCGACTCGGCGCGGCGTTCGGACAGCCCCTGGTTATAGCCCTCGCTGCCAACATTGTCCGTGTAGCCGTGGATGGAAACGGTGCGGTCCGGATATTTATTGAGGAAAGCGACCAGCCTGTTCAGATTGCCCGTGCCGCCAGCCATCAAATCGGCTCTTCCGCTCGTAAAGGTCACATCGCCGAGTGTCAGCACCAATCCCTGATCCGTGGGCCTTGCCTGCAGCAGATCGATCTGCCGCTGCATCTCGGTGGCCTGCTGTTGCGAGCTCGACGCGGCGACCCGGGCGGCATCGGCCTCGTTGCGGGCCTGATCGGCGGCAAGTTTCTGCTGCTCACCGGCTGCACGGGCGGTTGCGGCCTCGCCCTGCGCGGCATCGGCCTCGTTGCGGGCCTGATCGGCGGCAAGTTTCTGCTGCTCACCGGCTGCACGGGCGGTTGCGGCCTCGCCCTGCGCGGCATCGGCCTCGTTACGGGCCTGATCGGCGGCAAGTTTCTGCTGCTCACCGGCTGCACGGGCGGTTGCGACCTCGCCCTGCGCGGCATCGGCCTCGTTGCGGGCCTGATCGGCGGCAAGTTTCTGCTGCTCACCGGCTGCACGGGCGGTTGCGACCTCGCCCTGCGCGGCATCGGCGTCGTTGCGCGCCTGATCCGCCACAACCTTCTGCTGCTCACCCTCTGCCCGTGCCGTTGCGGCCTCGCCCCTGGCGACATCCGCTTCACGCGTGCGAGCCGCCAGACGGGCGCTCTCGCGCTGAGCCTCGAGTGCCGCGCGCTGATCTTCTGCGCGGCTGGTCTGTGCCTGTGCTAGCGCCGTCTCCACTTTCCGGTCCGCGATGTATACCCGGTAGGCTCCCAGCTCCGCGTCGGTCTGCGGTTGCTCTGCGGTTCGCACAGCAGTATCCGCATCCTGGATCGCCAGCGGCGCCCGGCTTGAAAGACTTGGATCCGCCTGCAAACGCGTCAACTTTGCGCGCACCTCGGCAGCTCCATCGGGTTTCATAGGCGCATTCGCGCAAGCAGCGAGCAACACGGCCGCCACGGCCGCAGCGATCTTGGACTTTGCAGAACTGGCACCACTTCGCATGATTGTGTTCATGGTTTGTCTCCCGAGTTGCGCTGCATTTCCTCGACCAGAGTTCCGTTGCTGCGCATCATCTCCTCATTGACAGCTTTCGCCTTGGCGTTCGTGGTTCTCGCAGAGGCGAGCTCGGCTTCGACACGCGCTTCCTGTGCCAATCGCTCCGCCGTGAGCATCTTCTGCTCCCCCACCGCAGTATCGGCGGATGCGAGCTTGGTACGTGCCTCGGCTAAATCCCCGGCAGCGAACCGTCCTGCCTCAGCGCGCTCGGCGTTGGAGATGGCCGCACGCGCAGCCTGAAGGCTCGCGGTGGGCGCGGGTGTCGATGCGCAGGCAGCGGCTGCGAGCACCCCGGCCAGGCACACTAGCGTTCGCAGGCGTACACGGGCAGGGGCATGTGGGATTGGGTTCATATCGTTCTCGTTGCGATGGTGCCGGCTTGCCCCGGCCAGGATGTGGCCGGGCAACTGTGCGCGACTTGGGGTCGCCCGTCCGTGCGTAAACGTACATACGTTGCGCCTCAGGTTCCGGCTGGGGCAAACCCCGAGCAACCTGACGATGCGCTCTGGTACGGTAGCGCACAGTCGAGCGGTGATTGGTTTATACTCTAGCCGGTCACTGTGGTTCACCATGGTGACTCCAAAGGCCTTTTTTGCACGATCCTGAGCAAAATCAACTGCTGAGTGCCATATCACTCGCGGAACGACAGAGAATCTTTCCGCACCTGCGGCTCGTTCCCATGCCGCTGGGCAAGGTCTTGTACGAGTCTGGCGATGTGCTACGCCACGTCTATTTTCCGATCGACTCGATCGTATCTCTGCTGTACGTGCTGGCTGATGGCGCCTCGGCCGAAATCTCCGTTGTGGGTAATGAGGGTCTGATCGGCATCGCGCTGTTCATGGGCGGCGAAACCACGCCGAGTCGCGCCATCGTGCAAAGCGCCGGCCACGCTTACCGACTGGCCGCACAGCTCCTGAAGGACGAGTTCCATCGAAACGGCGAGATGCAGCTTTTGCTGCTGCGCTACACGCAGGCCTTGATCACACAGATGGCTCAGACCGCCGTGTGCAACCGACATCACTCGGTCGATCAGCAACTGTGCCGCTGGCTGCTGCTCTCCCTCGACCGCCTCTCCTCCAACCAGTTGGTCATGACGCAGGAACTGATCGCCAACATGCTGGGCGTACGCCGGGAAGGCGTTACCGAAGCCGCCGGCAAGCTACACAAGCTAGGTGTGATCCGCTACACCCGTGGCCAGATCACGGTGCTGGACCGGCCGACGCTGGAAGAGCTGTGTTGCGAGTGCTATGCCGTGGTCAAGAAAGAAAGCGATCGGCTGCTGGCGCGCGCCTCGCGGGTTGCTGCGTAATACCATTCAAGGTCACTGAGCTGCAGTAGTCGCCTCGATCACTTCAGTCCTGCTGCGGCAGACGAACGGTGAATTCCGCACCCTGGCCAAGGCCGGCACTCGCAGCGGTCACGCTGCCCCCGTGCAGCTCGACAAGGGTACGCACCAAGGCTAGGCCGATGCCGAGCCCCGATTTGCAGCGCGACGCCGCAGCCTCCGTTTGGTTGAACAGGTCGAATATTGCTCCCAGTGCGTCCCGTGCAATACCGATGCCCGAGTCCCGGATGCGAACGACGGCTTGACCGTCCCGGGCATGCATCCATAGCGCCAGCTGACCGCCCGCGTCCGTGTATCTTGATGCATTGCTGAGCAGATTCACGAAGACCTGCTCCAGGCGCTCCGGATCAGCTTGTAGCCACACAGGCGAATCCAGTAGTGCAGTGTTCAGCTGGTGATTGCGCGCCCGCAGACTGGGCTCGAGCGTCTCGATTGCGTTTCGCACGACGACACGCAGATCGACCCGCTCCAGCTGCACGCGCAGGCGTCCGTGCGCGATCCTGGACAGATCCAGAAGATCATCAATGAGTCGGGTCATCCGGCGGACCTGCCGTTCGACCAGCTCTTGCGCCCGCTGCCGCGTGCGTCCGTCATCGGCCTGACTGCTCAAAAAACCGACTGCATTACGGATCGATGTCAGCGGGCTACGCAGCTCGTGGCCGAGCATCGCCAGGAACTCATCCTTGCGACGGTCGGTGAGAGCGAGCTGTTCCACTCGCAGCAGCGCGTGATGCAGCAAGTGCTGCGTGGAATCGCCAATGGGAATGCCGTGCCCGAGCGCGGGCGAGTCGCTCACGTCCAACTGTGTTGCGCTACCTACGAAGAGGACCGCCTCGTTTTCTTCGACCGCCTCGTTTTCTTCGCGAAAGCGCGCAGCAATATCCTGTGCAACCCACCGGTTTGTGGGGTGCACGGTGATCCGCAAACCAGCATTTGCCTCCCCGGCGATGGCGTTCTGGACAGTGGCCGCATCCGCTGTGTCTCCCGAGCACCTGCGCTTTGCTGCGTGTCTGTTGGCGAGCCGCCCATCTACCCTTTCCAACTTGGCCATAGATACCTCGGTACAGCGTATGCATCGCCCGTGCCGTCCACAAACCGGTGTCGTGCGCATGCCTGCTGAAAGCGCAACCTAGACCGACACCAAGCGGTCTTCCGTTCGATAGCGCACACAGCGCTTTCCGCAACGCGCAGCTCCTGTGCCGGCTTACTTTCGTGCAAGACCGTTCGATAGCGCACCGACCGATGCATGGCATCGCAGTACGCTGCTCGTTTTCCGCAAGGTGAAGAAGTCATGGCAAACAATCCTCTCGATAATGGCTGGCGTCGTTTCCTTGACAGGTTAAAGCGCCTGTGGGGCAAGGTTGGCACCGCTGAGCCTCGCAAGAGCCTCGCGGGCCGCTAGTCCTCGCAATCGACTCTGGCGCACAGCTGTGAAGCTGGAGGCCTGACGTGCCGACGGAACGCACCGGCACTCAGCTCGTTGCGAAGCCATGGGGTCGTACCGATCTGCGACCCTGGCACGCGTATCACGGCGATGCCGCCATCGGCGAAGTCTGGTTCAACCGCAGCGGCGCGCCGGCCGACTCGACGTTGCTGCTCAAGCTGCTGTTCACGACAGCGCCCCTCTCCATTCAGGTACATCCGAGTGATGCGTTCGCCCGCTCAATCGGGCTCGCGCATGGCAAGTCCGAAGCGTGGTACGTTCTCTCGGCTCTGCCGCATTCACGGGTGGCTCTCGGATTGACACGTCCGCTGAGCCCGACGCAGTTGCGGGCCGCGATCGAGGCAGGCTCGATCGCGGAACTTGTCCAATGGCACACCGTCCGTAGCGGCGATGTCATCCTCGTTTCCCCGGGGACGATTCATTCCATCGGGCCGGGACTCGTGATCGCCGAGATCCAGCAAAGAAGCGCGGCGACGTTCCGTCTTTTCGACTATGGCCGCACGCGGGAGCTGCACACCGAGGATGCGGTCGCCGCGGCAGGTGACGAGCAGCTCGAACCTCAGCCAATCCAACGCAAGATGACTGAGGCCAGGACGTTGCTGCTAAGCAGCCCGCACTTCGTGCTCGAGCGCTTCGAGCTTCTTCCCGGATCGAGCTGGGAACTCGCTGCGGGCGGGGAAACCTGGTTGTTCATGCTCGCGGGGCATGCTCAGGCTGGGTCGATCGATTGGGGCACGAACGAGTCGATCTTTCTCCAGGGGGACAGCATGCGCATCCAGGTTGGACCCGAGGGCCTGCAGGCTCTAGCGGCCTATGCAGGCTCGCAGCCCGATCCGAACCTGTTGCGCCAGGCGTAAAGCGAACCCCGCCGTTGTCAGCTCTTCATGATTTTCATCAATGCGGGAATTTTGATCGTCGCGAACGTCGTAAAGGTGTCGGAGACCGCATACGGCAGGATCACCTGGTCGTTATGCCGCATCGCTCCGCACGTGTAGACGACATTCGGCACGTAGCCTTCCCGTTCGGAGGGTTCGGGCCTCACCAGGGGCTCGCTGGCACGTGCAAGCACCCTGGACGGATCTGCCTTGTCGAGCAGAACCGCCCCGATCGAATATTTGCGCACCGGTCCGACACCGTGAGTCAGCAGCAGCCATCCCTCATCCAGCTCGATCGGTGAGCCGCAGTTGCCGATCTGGACGAATTCCCATGGGAATTGCGGTTTCAAGATGGCCGTCCCCGCGTTCCAGGCGTACAAATCATCCGAATAGATGAGATACAGATTTTCATTGTCCTGGCGGGCGATCATGGCGTACCGACCGCCGATGCGACGTGGAAACAGCGCCATGCCCTTGTTCTTCGTGGCGGCGCCGCTCAGCGGCGACATCCGGAAAGACACGAAATCGGTGGTCTCGAGCAACTCTGAGCGGATCGCCTTGCCGCTGTAAGCGGTATAGGTCGCGTAATAGGTTTTTTGGGCGCCGTCCTTGAACTCCACGAAGCGGGCATCCTCGATCCCGTTCGATTGGGATTCGGTGACCGGGAAGATCACGCGCTCGCTGATATCCTCGTCCGCCCTGAAGAGCACCTCGATGACCGCTCCCTGCGGGCCCGAGACCCGCTCTGCCACTCTCGGAATTGAGGCGAGGCGAGGCGACGGATCGACGGTCACGCTGCCGTCGGCAGCGACGGATCCGGATCGAAACGTCAGGGAGGAAACGTGTCCTTCCCCAACGGCGCGCAGACTGAGGATAAAACGGCGCCCCCCGGTCGGTGCGCCCGACTGGTCGATGTGCGCGACGATGCTCGGGTTGAACAAAGCCGCGGCCTCGAAGGAATACTCGTGCAGGAAGTAGGCCCCGATCAACCGGCGCTGATCCTGCGTGAATTTGGCATGCGCCGCAAACGCATCTTCCATTTCATCGGCTCGAGACTCGAACATCCGCAGAAGATCCCGGTGCCTGCCGTGAAAGTTCTCGAGAACATCGGCCAGCAGAGTGCTCGCCGCGCCGGGATCAAGCGCCAGGGCCCGATCGACGATGTGATTCGTCCGCTTCCGGTCGGTGACATTCAGCTCGCGTGGTTCGACCGCCGGCTTGAATGGGCGCATGACGACGCGTGCCGGATCGGGGCGCAGATCCAGACCCAGCCGGTTCAGAAAAATGTCTTGTGACAACGCGCACTCCACTCGATTGGATGGCTCAACGGTGATTCAGGCGCGCAATGCGCGCGGGCCCGGGCTCGTGCGACCGGCTTCGGTGCGGGCAAGCTGCCGCATCTCCGCTACACCGAGCAGGTAGGAAACCACCGACTCGCCGCCTCTGTTCTCGTTGGCGCGATCTGGATGCAGCCCGTCGCGGCAGCTGCCCGTTTCCAGATCGACCAGCGATGCGGACAGATCATTGCTGCCGAGAAACCAGGCAAAGGCGCGCGCGGCGTCCGTCTTCCATCTGACATCACCGTCCGCCCGCCACGCTGCCAGACAAGCCGAAATGGAGGCTGCCGCCTCGAGCGGTTGCTGATCGAAACAGCGTGGCTGGCGACGCTTGTCAGCGAAACTCTCCGAGCCGACGGGGCGAAACGTGCCCGCCTCTGAGGTCTGCAGGGCCATGAGCCAGCGTAAGGAGCGCAACCCGGCGGCGAGATACGTCGCCACCCCGGTGCTCATCCCTGTGGTGATCAGCGCCTGCGGCAAACGGGCATTGTCGTAGGCGAGTCCCTCTTCGAACCAGACCCAGCCAGGCGTTTCGACCGACGCGAGGATGGACATCAATCGTTCCGCAAGCAGATGGCGCAACTCACGGGCGCGGCAGTCCTCCGCAACCGCATTGCAATAGGGATCCAGCCCGAGCAGCGTGAAGGCCCACGCCCGTGGCGAATGAAAACGCTCCAACGCCGGTAGCGCCTTGGCGAACAGCGAGATGGCCCATTGCCGCCTCGTCAGGCTCGCATCGCTGCGCGCGCATTCTCCCAGCGCCCACAGCGTGCGCCCATGGCTATCTTCCGAGCCGACGTCCTCGAGCCAACGGCGATCGAAGCTCATGAAATTGCGGAAGCGGCTCGTATCCGGATTCCAGGCATGCTGAACGAAGGCTGCAAGCCGCGCCGTCAGCACTTCCGGCAAGCGTTGTTCGCCTGTCGCATTGAGCATGCAAGCCACGAGCAGCGCGCGCGCGTTATCATCCACACAGTAGCCATGGGAACGATCGGGCACCGAACGGACGGCGTGTTGGAACAGTCCTGTGTCATCACACATCGAGAGAAAATGGGCGAGTTGCACCTGTGGCGCAGCGCAGGCGTGCAGCAGGCTTGTACCTGCGCCGTGCCGGCTGATCGGCTGGGGCGCGTTGCGACGAGTGGCTCGCTCGAACACACCGAGATAGCGTTCCGCGGTTCGCTCCCAGGTCATTGCGCGGCTGCTCGCATAGGCCTCTGTCCGCATCTTCAGGCGCCGGGCATCATCTGTGAGTAAACGGCCAATTTCCATCCCGATGCACTGCGCATCGCCAAAGGGCACCAGCACGCCCCGTCCGTCCGCCAGTAATTCCTGCGCGTGCCAATAGGGCGTGGAGACGATGGCTTTCCCCAGTCCGAAACTGTAGGCCAATGTGCCTGAGGTCATCTGCGCTTCATTGAGGTAGGGAGTGACATAGACATCGCACATGGAGATGAAATCGAGCAAGGTGTCCTTGTCGACAAATCGATTGAGGAACACGACGTGCTCCTCGAGACCAAGCGCACGGACGCGCGCAACCAGAGTGTCCCGATAGCCCTCGCCCTCACGCCGCACGAGATTGGGGTGGGTCGCACCCAGGACCACATAAAGCGTATCCGGACGACTTTTCAGGATCGATGGCATCGCATCGATCATCACTTCGATCCCCTTGTTCGGAGAGAGCAGACCGAAAGTCAAAACGATCATCTTGCGTCCGAAGCCGAGCTTCGCCTTTGCCGCATCCGGCTCCACGAAGCGCGCATCCGGAACGCCGTGCGGGATGACCTCGATCTTCTCCGCCGCGACCCCCTGCATCCTCAGCAGTTCCCTGCCCTTCTCGGCCATGACGATCACCTTCGCGGAGGCATCGACGATCCGCTGCATCACGTTGCGCTGCAGCTGGCTGGGATGCGCGAGGACCGTGTGCAGTGTGGTGATGATCGGTATCGTCAAGCGCGTCAGCAGCCCAACGATGTGACCGCCCGCCTCGCCGCCGAAGATGCCGAATTCATGCTGCAGACAGACCACATCGAACGCCCCGGCGTTGAGGAACTCGGCGCCGCGCGCGTAGTCCTCGGGCCTTTGATCGTTGATCTGCACCCGCACGACCGGCGGGTAATCGTAGGGATGGCCGTCGTCGCTCATCGCCACGATGGCCGTGCGCGCTTGGGGGCGTGCGGTGGCGATCGCCTGCTGCAAATCAGTGGTAAAAGTGGCAATCCCGCAGCGACGCGGCAGGGAATTGCCGATGAATGCCAAACGGCTGGATGGGGTCAAACGCACCTCTGACGAGCGAGCCCGTGGCCCGGACGTCGCATGGGGGGAGGGGACGGGAGAACGTAGTAACCATCAGTCTACGGCATCGCCGGCTGCATCTCGGTGCTGCAGCGTACGGACGGCGGCCTAGTTGCAGTCCTAGCAGATCTCCGCATCGAATGGCGGGGCCGTCTCATCCGTGCACAGCCGATAGCCCAGCCCCGTCTCGGTCACCAGGAATCGGGGTCGATGCGGATCGGGCTCGAGTTTCTCGCGCAGGTTCTTGATGAAGACGCGCAGGCTGCGCGCATCATCCAGACGGTCCGGCCCCCATACCTCGAGCAGCAGCTGGCGCTGGCGCACGACCATGCCGGTGTTGCGTGCGAGGCACTCGAGCACGCGATATTCCACGGGGGTGAGATGAATGTCACCCTGCGGCCCGTGCGCCCGTCGGCCGCCCAGCTCGATCTGCACCGCGCCGAGTCTGAGAATCGAGGTTTGCTGTGCGCCGCGCGCGTTACGGCGCAGTCCCGCTCTCACTCGGGCGAGAAGCTCGGGGGCGGAGAACGGCTTGGTGACGTAGTCATCCGCACCGGCATCGAGCGCTGCGATCTTTTGATCCTCCATCGTGCGCGCGGACAGCACGATGATCGGCACGGGGGACCAGGCGCGAACGTGCCGGATGACACTCAGGCCGTCCATGTCCGGCAGCCCGAGGTCCACCAGCAGCAGGTCGGGCTTGTGGCTGCGGGCCTCCACTTCACCACGCGCTCCGGTGTCCGCCTCGATGAGCTTGTAACCCTCCCGGGCGAGCACCACGCGCAGCACGCTGCGGATCGAAGGCTCGTCCTCGATGAAGAGGATGTAATGGCTGGCCTGCGTCACGTCGGAGCCTCGGTCGTGGGCAGCGAAAACTCGAAGCGTGCCCCCGCTCGCGCGCCACGCCTGGCTTCGATCTGCCCACCGTGGGCGCGCACGATAGCCTGGCAGATCGCAAGACCAAGGCCGGCACCCACGACGGTGCCCTCGCCGTTGCCGCGCTGAAATTTATCGAACAGGCGCGCCGGATCCCCTGGTGGCAGCCCCGGACCGTCATCCTCGAGCACGACACGCACGAAGGCCCCCTCGAGACTTGTCGAGAGAAACACATGCGTGCCGGCGGGGGTGTACTTGGCCGCGTTGTCGAACAGATTGGCGAACAACTGCGCAACCAGCGTCCCATCCACGTAGACCGGCGGCAAATCGGCCGGCAGCTGCAGCTCCACGGGGTGCTGTGCCAATCGCGGCCCGAGTCCCTGCAAAGCTGCACCCACCAGGTCATCGAGCGTCTCCCACTCGCGGCGCAGCACGACCTGCCCCGACTCGAAGCGCATGACGTCGAGAACATTGGAGACGAGCTCCGACATCTCGCGCGCCTTGGTCTCGATGGAGCGGGCGAGCAGGATGCGTGTGGTCTCATCAAGTCGCGCTCCATGCTCAGCGAGCGTGCTGCCCGCAGCCGCCATGACGGCGAGCGGCGTGCGCAGATCATGCGAAATGGACGCGAGTAGCGTGTTTCGCAGGCGTTCACGTTCGGCGGCGAGGCCAGCTGCCTCGGCTGTTTCCGCCAGGCGAGCTCTTTCGAGTGCCAGACCGATCTGCCCCGCAAACGTCTCGAGCAGATGCCGTTGCTCAGGCAGCAGGACGCGTCGGGGATTGGACGGATGCAGCGCGAGCACCCCGAGGCGCTGAGGCTCCTCACCCAGAGGCATGTACAGTCCGGCAGCCGCCGGCAGGGTGTCGGTTCCCAGCCCGGCCTGACGACCGTGGTCGGCGACCCACTGTGCCACCGCGAGATCCGCGGAGCGGAACGACTTCTCCAGCGGGCGATCGCCGGGATAGCGCAGTTTGCCTTCGCTGTCCGGCAGGAGGACCACGGCGTGGCACTGGAAAACCTCCGCGACGTGACGCACGGCCACGCGCGCCATGCTCGAGATCCCGCGCGTCGTTGCCAGCTCGCGGCTCATCCCATACAGAAGTGCGGTACGCCGCTCCCTGGCGCCCGCCACGCGCGTCTGTTGACGCACGCTTGCAACGAGATTCGCGATCACGAGCGCGACGAGCAACATGACACCGAACGTCAGCAGGTACTGCACGTCGGCGACCGCAAACGTGAAGCGCGGCGGAACGAAGAAGAAGTCGAAGGCGGCCACGTTGAGGATGGCTGTCGCAACGGCGGGACCCCGGCCTAACCGTAGCCCCGCTACGGTCACCCCGAGCAGATAGACCATCACGAGGTTGGACAGCTCGAAGCCCGGATACAGTGCGAAGGCGACCGCCGAACAGGCAAGCGTGGTGAGGAGCGCCCAGCCATACCGCTCCCAGCGGATGGGTGGCGCGCTGTCGGTGAGCGTTGCGCGCACGGGGGAGACCCCGTGCATCCGGGGCTGCTCGGCGATCGCGATGGTGGTCACATCGAACCCGCGTGCATGGCGAATCAGCAGCGTCGATGTCGAAGGCCGCAGCCATGCTCGCCAACCGTGCCGTTTTGGTGAGCCCACGATG
Organism: uncultured Pseudomonadota bacterium; assembly: GCA_963716335.1. Classification (GTDB taxonomy): domain Bacteria; phylum Pseudomonadota; class Gammaproteobacteria; order Steroidobacterales; family Steroidobacteraceae; genus 13-2-20CM-66-19. The sequence continues at coordinate 96,910 of OY970302.1, forward strand.
ACACGGGTTGCATTGCGCGTCTGCATGTACTCGAGCAGGGTTGCCGCAACCGTCGGCCCATCCAGCGTCACTGTCTCCGCGCCCAGCGACTCCGCAAGCCGCAGGACATCGATGCGCCGGTTGCGCTCGGCATTCGACAGTCGCAGCAATGCCGGTGTCTCCACGTACACGACGGTCCAGTCGCAATCGAGCGCGTCGGCCAGACGCTTGCCCGCGCGCACGAGCTGTTCGGCCTGTTCGTCAGGACCGACACCGACCATGATGCGATCGCCTGCAAGCCGCGCCCGCGTGCGATCTACCGGGAGGGCCCGCGCGGCCGCCTCGACGCGATCCGCCACGCGCCGCAGCGCGAGCTCGCGCAGGGCCATGAGATTGGGCGTGCGGAAAAAGCGCTCGACGGCGGTAGCGGCTTCATCGGCGATGTATACCTTGCCGGCGCGCAATCGGCCGAGTAGATCGTCCGGGGGCAGATCGATCAGCTCGATGTCGTCGGCCTCGTCGAACACACGGTCGGGAAGCGTTTCCCGCTGGCGCACGCCGGTGATCTGCGCCACCAGATCGTTGAGACTCTCCAGGTGCTGAACGTTGAAGGTGGTCCATACATTGATGCCGGCATCGAGCAGTTCCTCGACGTCCTGCCAGCGTTTGGGATGCCGCGGCGCCGGCTCGGCGCCCACGAGATTCGAGTGCGCGAGCTCATCGACCAGCAGGATCAACGGCCGGCGCAAAAGCGCGCCATCGAGATCGAATTCCCCGCGCACGATGCCGCGATAGCGCACGGCAAGCGTCGGCAGCCGCTCGAGCCCCTCCAGAAGCTGCTCGGTCTCGATACGGCCGTGGGGCTCGACGTAGCCGACGACGACATCCGTGCCGCCAGAACGCAGGCTGCGCGCCGCTTCGAGCATGGCGTAGGTCTTGCCGACTCCGGCGGCCGCGCCAAAGAAGATGCGCAGCCGCCCACGCCGGGCGCGGGCTTCCTCTGCCTGAACATGCGCAAGCAGTCGATCCGGATCTGGTCGGACGGCGTCCATGCCGCTAGCTCGATTCAGGCGCGCGCATCAGTTGAGACGATCCAAGGCGAGATTCAGCTCCAGCACGTTGATGGCAGGTTCGCCGAGCACCCCCAGCAGCTTGCCCCGAGTATGTGCCCTGATGAGTGCCCGTACCGCCTCTGGTGCGAGGTGGCGGGCCCGCGCCACCCGGGCGAGCTGGTAATTCGCTGCCGCGAGGCTGATCTGCGGATCGAGCCCGCTGCCGGAGGCGGTCACGAGGTCGACGGGAATCGGTGCCGGATTACCCGGATCCGCGACATGCAGCGCCTGGATGCGCGCTGTGATGGCCTGCATGAGAGCGGGGTTGAGGGGCCCAAGGTTCGATCCGGAGGAGGCCAGCGCATTGTATGGCTGCGGTGTCGTGGCCGAAGGACGACTCCAGAAATACTTCGGATCGCTGAAACTCTGGCCGATCAGGCGGGAGCCGATGAGCCGTCCGCCCTGGAGCACGAGGCTTCCCCGGGCCTGCCGCGGAAAGATGAGCTGCGCGAGCCCCGTCACGAGCAGCGGATAGCCGACCCCGGTGATCAGCGTCATGACCAGGAACAGCACGATGCACGGGCGGAGAAGTGAGCGCATGGGGAGTCCTCTATGTGAGATGCGCCAGCACGAGTCCCAGATCGATCAGCTTGATACCCACGAAGGGGATGAGAATGCCGCCGACCCCATAAACGAGCAGATTGCGCCGCAGGAGCACGGCCGCCCCGAGCGGGCGATACCTCACGCCCTTCAGAGCCAGCGGAATCAGAACGACGATGATCAGTGCGTTGAAGATGACGGCGGACAGAATGGCCGAGAACGGGCTCGCGAGCCGCATCACGTTCAGCGCCTCGAGCTGCGGATAGGTCGTGGCGAATGCCGCGGGGATGATGGCGAAATATTTTGCCAGGTCGTTCGCGATGCTGAAGGTCGTGAGCGAGCCACGCGTCATCAGCATCTGCTTGCCGGTCTCGACGACTTCGATGAGCTTGGTCGGATTCGAGTCGAGGTCGACCATGTTGCCGGCTTCCTTCGCTGCCTGGGTACCCGTGTTCATGGCGACCGCCACGTCCGCCTGGGCCAGCGCGGGGGCATCGTTGGTGCCGTCGCCGGTCATCGCCACGAGGCGCCCTTCGGCCTGATGCGTGCGAATCAGGCGCAGCTTGGCTTCCGGGGTGGCCTCGGCGAGGAAATCGTCGACCCCGGCTTCCGCGGCAATCGCAGCAGCCGTCAGTGGATTGTCGCCCGTGATCATCACGGTCTTGATGCCCATGCGGCGCAACTCGCCGAAGCGCTCCCGGATGCCGCCCTTGACGATGTCCTTGAGCTCGATGACTCCCAGCACCTTGGGCCCATCGCTCACGAGCAGTGGCGTGCTGCCCCGGCGAGCCACCTCCTGCACGCTGGTGAGGACGGCCTTCGGAAACACCTGTCCGAGTCCTTCGAGCCATCTCTGGATGGCATCCGCGGCCCCCTTGCGGATCTGGCGTTGTCCGAGATCGACCCCACTCATGCGGGTATGGGCCGAGAATGGAACGAAGCTCGCCGCGAGTGAGCGCAGATCGCGCTCGCGCAGTGCGAAGCGCTGCTTTGCAAGCACGACGATGCTGCGCCCTTCGGGAGTTTCATCTGCCAGCGATGCGAGCTGCGAGGCATCCGCCAGCTCCTCCTCGGCCACGCCGGCTGCGGGAATGAAGGTGGCGGCCTGGCGGTTGCCGAGCGTGATCGTGCCGGTCTTGTCGAGCAACAGCACATCGACATCTCCGGCAGCCTCCACGGCACGCCCGGACAGCGCAATCACATTCGCCTGCATCATGCGGCTCATTCCCGCCACCCCGATCGCCGACAGCAATCCGCCGATCGTCGTGGGGATGAGGCACACCAGCAAGGCGATCAGGGCCGTGATCGTGATGGGGGTGCCGGCCCCTGCGGCAACGCCGTACAGCGAATATGGCAGCAGCGTCGCCGTCGCGAACAGAAACACGAGTGTGAGTGCCACGAGCAGGATCGTGAGCGCGATCTCGTTGGGCGTCCTCTGCCGCCTGGCGCCTTCCACCATCGCGATCATGCGGTCGATGAAGGTCTCCCCGGGATTCGCCGTGATGCGCACGATGATCCAGTCCGACAATACCCGGGTGCCGCCGGTCACCGAGGAGAAGTCCCCGCCGGACTCGCGAATGACCGGGGCGGACTCACCGGTGATGGCGCCTTCATCGACGGATGCTGCCCCTTCGATGACCTCACCGTCTCCCGGGATGTACTCCCCCGCCTGCACGAGCACGACATCCGCCTTGCGCAACTGATCCGCCCTCGTGCGCATCTGACTCAGCTGATCGCTGGGATCCTGCAGCTTGCGCGCCATCACGGTCTGTTTCAGGCCGCGCAGCGCAGCGGCCTGTGCCTTGCTGCGACCTTCGGCGAGCGCCTCGGCAAAGTTGGCGAACAGCACCGTGAACCAAAGCCACAGCGCCACGTTTAGGATGAACCAGGGTGGTGCCTCGGCGCTCCATCCCAGTGCCCGGACCCACAGGATCGTCGTGAGGATGCTGCCGACATAGACGACGAACATCACCGGATTACGCCATTGCAGCCGGGGATCGAACTTGCGCAAGGCATCCATCAGCGCCGGCCGCAACAGCGTCCGATCGAACATCGAGAGTCGATGGCGCATTGCGGGAGGTGCTGCCGATCGCACCGCGCCGCTCGCGTGCGTGCCTTCCAGCATGTCAGCGGCTCCAGAGGGTGAGATGCTCGACGATCGGGCCGAGCGCGAGCGCGGGCACGAAGGTGAGCGAACCGACCAGCAATACCGTGCCCATCAGCAGGATGACGAAGGTCGGCCCATATGTGGGCATCGTTCCGGCGCTCACCGGCACGCGCTTCTTGCCCGCAAGTGCCCCGGCAATCGCGAGCACGGCAACGATCGGCCAGTACCGTCCCAGCCACATGGTGAGCCCGAGCGCGGTATTGTAGAAGAGCGTATTGGCGGAAAGGCCCCCGAAGGCGCTGCCGTTGTTGTTGCCGGCTGAGCTGAATGCGTACAGGATCTCCGCAAAGCCGTGTGCACCGGGATTGCCGACCGCAGCCGCGCCCGCCTTCACACTCACCGCGACCGCCGTGCCCGTCAGCACGATGAACGGCATCACGAGAATGGCGATCGAGCTCATCTTCATCTCGAACGCCTCGATCTTCTTGCCCAGATACTCGGGCGTGCGCCCGATCATGAGCCCGGCAATGAACACGCCGATGATCGCAAACACGAGCATCGAGTACACACCCGTCCCCACCCCGCCGAAGACGACCTCGCCCATCTGCATGTTGAACAGCGGCACGAGGCCTCCGAGCGGCATGAACGAATCATGCATGGCGTTCACGGCACCGCAGGAGGTGGCGGTCGTCACGGTTGCGAACAGCGCGGACGCCGCGATGCCAAACCGTGCCTCCTTGCCTTCCATGTTGCCGCCCGGCTGCAGCGCGCTGGGATACTCGTCCACTCCAAGCTGAGCGATACGCGGATTACCGAGCTGCTCGCTGTGCACCGCGATCACGAGCAGCGGCAGCAACAGAAGCGCCATCGCCGCGAAAACCGCCCATCCCTGTCTCGTGTCTCCCACCATGCGCCCGAACGTATAGGTCAGGGCGGCGGGAATGATGAGCATGGCCAGCATCTCGAGGAAGTTCGACACCGCCGTCGGGTTCTCGAACGGATGCGCGGAATTTGCATTCAGAAAGCCCCCGCCATTGGTGCCAAGCTCTTTGATCGCCTCCTGCGAGGCCATGGGGCCCATCGGCAGGGTCTGCGTGCGTGTGCTCTCAAGGGTGGTGAGATCCTGATAGTGCCGGAAGTTCTGCACCACGCCCTGGGAGACGAGCAGCAACGCGAGCAGCACTGACAATGGCAGCAGCACGTACAGCGTCGCCCGCGTGAGGTCGACGAAACAATTGCCGATCGTCCGGGCGCTGTGACGCGCGAGGCCACGGATGAGGGCGATTGCCACGACGATGCCGGTGGCCGCAGAGAGAAAATTCTGCACGGCGAGGCCCGCCATCTGCGTGAGATAGCTCATCGTCGACTCGCCGGAGTAGCCTTGCCAGTTCGTATTGGTGATGAAGCTGACGGCCGTGTTGAACGCGGAATCCGCCGGGACATTTGCAAATTGCTGCGGGTTGAGCGGCAGCCAGTGTTGCACGCGTTGCAAAGCGTAGACGGCAAGCGCCCCGATGCTGTTGAACAGCAGCAGTGCGACGGCGTACTGCTGCCATCCCATCTCATTCGCAGGAGTCAGCGCGCAGCAGCGATAGATGAGGTTCTCGAGCCGTGCTCCCGCGCGCAGCGGCCAGATCGGCTGGCCTTGCATCACGGCCGCGATGTACAGGCCGACGGGCTTCACGCACACAAGGACCGCCACGAGAAATATGGCGATCAGCGCCATGCTGGCCGAAGTCATCAGAATTTCTCCGGATGGAGCATCGCGTACAGCAGGTAGGCGAACAGCCCGACCGCCAGCGCCCCGCTCACGATGTACAGAAAGCTCATTCGGCACCTGCGAGCCGGGCGATCCCCGCAACCAGCCAGCATGTGCTGACAAACAGGCCGATGATGATGAGGATGAAAACGACGTCCATGAAACAGCCCTGCCCGACTCGCCCTTAGAATTTGACCAGCACGCCCGCGCCCCAGACCACTTCGCGCTTGCGAAGATCCGGGTACCAGATACCCCCTTCGCTCGCGCAGTTGTCGGCGCCCATCGCGCTGCCGTTGTTGCAGACGAAACTGGCCGGCGAGCCGTTGTTGCCCGCGGGGGGCGTCACCCCGCCGGGGCCTGCCCAGTAGGGCACGTCGGAATGCCGGAACGTCGCCTCCGTCCACCAGGTGATCCAGTCCTTGGGCATGTATTGAAAATTGAGCTGTGTGTCCCACTGGAACAGCTTCTGCCCGGGATTCTCGCTGAAGTAAGGTGAGCCGGTCGCCGCCGTGGCACCGTTGATCGGGGGCAGCAGGGCGAGATAGCGCCCGGGGTTGTTCATGAAGCCCCCACCGATGGTCACCGCGTAGCGATCATGGTCGAACCACGTGCGGTCGTAGCCCATCATGCCGAAGAAATTCGCCTTGTTGGGTCCGTGGCTGCAACTGCCGCCGCCGCCATATTCGCAGCCGAGATCCACGGTGTAGGAGAAGGCCATCTTGGAGACTCCGCGGCCGCCTGTTCCGTGTGCGTCGTAATACTTCAACAGCACGCTGTCGTCTTCGTGCACACGCTGTACGTGCGCATAGTTGATGTACGGGGCGCCAGGATTAGCCGAGCCAATGGCAGCGTTCGGATCGCCGCCGTTGTTGGGCACCCCACTGCCGCTGGCCAAATTGTCCTCGCCCAGGGTATAGGTGTTGAACACCAACTTGAAGGTGTCGTTCGGAATCCACAACACCTGGCCGCCGAAACCCGGGTGACTGTTGAACTTGGCGTAGGATTGCCAGCCGTTGATGAGCCAAGGCTCGACCTTGAGCGTCTGCGTGGGATACCATTGCACCCGCAATCCATTGAAGAACCACGGCGTGTTCGAGGAGACGAAGGACGGCTGGTACGTCCAGTTATCGAAGTTGTAATAGCTGAACAGGCCGATGTAGGAGACGAAGATCCCTGCATCCACGTTCAAACCGTGGTTCACGTCCCAGTGGTAGCCCGCATTTGCCTCCGACAGGTACTTGTAGGCGCCTTGCAGATCCCAGTTGCCGACCGCGCTGCTGGCATCGTTGCGCGGCGTGGTCACGGCAAACAGTCCGATCATGGACAGGAAGCGCGCCTGCACGTGATCCCAGTGGAAGTTGCCGCCGAAGCCGACCTGTTCGATCTGGAATTCTCCGGAACGGAACTCCTCGGTGGAGCCCACGATCGTGTGGTCGCGCGGGTGATTGAGGTCCTGCAGATAATTGCTATCGAAGCGGATCTCGGGCGTGAAGAATTTCGTATCGAAGATGGCTGTCGTTTCGCGGCCGCTGCCGTTCATCCAGCCGATATCGCCGACTGCGAAGGGCGTCTGCGTGTCCACCGCCGAGGCGGGCTCGGGCGACTGCAGCGCTTCGGGCACCATCGCAGCAACCCCCGCCGCGCCTGCAGCCCCCGCCGCGCCTGCAGCCCCCGCCGCGCCTGCAACCCCTGCCGTTTGCTGCAGCACGAAGTCGCGACGAGCCGCTTCGCCCGGGACGACGGACAACGCCGCGGGCACCGGCGTGCTTGCCGGTGCCGTCAGCGGCGCGTTTTCGCCTGCCTGGACCTGCACATTCCACGAGCCGGGCGGCAAATCGGCAAATGCGTAGACCCCGTCGCTGCCGGACAGCGTGGCGTGTATGCCGCCCCCGTCCACCCTGACGGCCGTCACCGTTGCCCGTGCAACCGGGTGTCCGGCTGCATCCGTCACGATCCCGACGATGGCTCCGAGGGGGGCAGCTCTTTGCGTTGGCGCGCCGTCGGGACGTGGTGCCTGGGCCCATGCCAGGCTCGGCGCTACGGACAAAGCGATCATGATCAGCCGAGGTGCGCCTCTGGGCGCTCGCATCCGCACTGTCGTGGCAGCTTGCACAGCCACGACAGGCTAAGTCGCCACTCGTTATGGTGGCGTTAAATAACGCGATGGACTCTCAAGCGGGTCCGCGCGTTTTCGTTCCTTCTTTCGTGTCAGCAAGCCGTCCGATGAGCAGCGCCGTGCGCTTGATCTGCCGGTCGAAGCTCGTGAGATCGACCGTCTCGCCCGGCGCATGAGCACCCTTCCCCGCCGCACCGAAGCCGACCAGGGCATCGAGCTGATCCGCCACGAAGGAAATGTCACCTGCGCCGCGCCTGAGTGGATCGAGCTCGGCCATCTGCGGCAGGTGCAGGTCGCGATTCACGCCGTTGAGCATGGCAAGCAGCGCGCGATTGCCCGCAGTCGGTGCCATGGCAGGGTACTCGTCGTCGAACTGGATTGTCGCACTGGTACCCGTGAGGTGCTGATCGACCACGGCTCGCATCTTCTGTTCCACACGCGCGGTCTGCTCGTTGCTCAGCGTCCGCAGGTCTCCGGTCGCGACGCAAGTGGCAGGAATGATGTTGGTCTTGCCGGTGGCGGAGGTCTTCTCTCCCCCCTCTTCCACTTGGGCCGCCGCGCCGCCGGCCAGCAGACCGACGTTGAACGTGGCGTTGGTCTCGCGAGCGTCTCTGCGGAAACCATCCAGAATGCGCACCATTTCGTAGATCGCACCGAAGCCGGAGTGGTCGGAAAAGATGCCGGACGAGTGTCCGGATGCGGCCGACGTCGTGAGTCGCCAGCTGCTGAACCCGCGCCGCGCAACGGTCCCCATGTCATTGCCGTCCTCCTGTGCAAGCGCTTCGAACTCCAGCGCCACGTCGCTGTTCCGGGCCGCGGCGCGCATATCGCGGCGGGCGATGGACAGCGGGCGTCCCGGCCACTCTTCATCGCCGCTCAGGACGATCGTGAGCCGTGCCTTCGCGAGCGTCCCGGCGCTTTGCATCGCGCGCATTGCCGCGACCATGATGGCAAGGCCATCCTTCATGTCGTTGACTCCGGGACCTTCGGCGAAATTCCCCTTGCGCACGTACCGCTGGAAAGGACTGTCCTGCTCGAAGACCGTATCCATGTGACCAATGAGCAGAATACGCCTGCCGTGTCCAGTGCCAGGGTGCTCGGCGACGAGAGTGCCCGCTCGTCCGACCTCAATCATCGGAATCCAACGTACCTTGAACCCAAGCGCTTCGAACTGGGCGCGCATGATGGTCGCGATCTGCGCGACGCCTGCAGTGTTGAGCGTGCCGCTGTTGATGTTCACCAGCTGTTGCAGCAGGTCGATCGCATGTGGTGTCTGGGCCGCGGCCGCCTTGACTACGCGCTTCTCCGCGGCGGACAAGCCGGCAGCGCTGGCCGAGTTGGCAACGCAAACGGCGCTCAACAGCACGAGCGGGTACATCGATCGACGAATTCGCAGCATGACAGCCCCTGAGGTGAAGTAGCGGAAAAAAGCTGTACGGTGTGGCGGCATGATCAGCGCTTGACCTCGATCCAATCCGGCTGCTTCGGGTCCACCCGCGTGGCCTCGCTCGGACCATAACCGATGATCTGCACGACCACCGCTTCGTCACCTGCGGACCCATCCCAGTGAGGGGCCCGCGCCGGGTGCAGCATGAAGCTGCCTGGTTTCAGCGGGACCGCTCGCGCGAGATCGAACGTCCGGCCGGTGCCCGCGTACCAGGTTCCTTCCAGCACGGTGACATAACGCGCATTCGGGTGAGTGTGCGGCAAATCCATGAGATGCGGTGGAAATCGCACCCGGACCACGTAGATGCCCGGCTTGTCCGGATCACCCTGCAGTATCGCCATCTGAGCACCATGTCCGTCGGGAATGGCGTGCCATTGCACCTGTTCAGGGGTGATGCGCACGAACTGCGCTGTGTTCATCGCAATGCCGGCCGATGCTGCGAGCAGTACCCCCGCACCGACGAGTCGAAATGCTAAGGATCGAAACTGGGACGTTCTCATGAGACCCCCGGAATGTCAGTTACGCGAGCACCGCGTCGCGCAATTTGGCCGCGCGCAGCTCGCTTCCCAGACCGATCGCCCCCAGCAGATAGTGAATGGCGGCCCAGGTGTACAGCAGCACCGTGATGAGAATGCCTTCGCGGGACGACAGCGACAGAGTCGTTCGGCACAGTGCGTGCGCCGCCCCACTCGCCGCAGCCAGGGCCTGCCCGCCGGGACAGGCTGCACGAAAGCGGGAACCGCCGGCGATGGAAGAATGACGCAGCGCATCGAGGTAACCGATGAGCGCGTTCGCCGGAGGATGACGGAAATTGAATTCCGCGAAGCGGTCGATGAGCCACCCGGTGAACAGGGCTCCGCCGCCGAGTGCGACCACATTCAGCACGACGTAGATCAGCGCGGTCGCCGTGGCCCGCTGACGCGCCCCGACCACGTTCTGCACGACGCCAAACGTCGGCCCGAAGGAAAGATACTGAAAGAATCCGGCAACCCCGAGCAGGATGGCGGTCATTTGCCAGTTCGCCTGAAGGAAGGCACCCACGTAGATCGGGGTGCAGATCAGCAGGCCGATCGCCGGCACAAAGGCATACCACCTGGTGTTGCGGCCGCCGAGGAGATCGGCGATCAGCCCGCCAGCCATCAGCCCGATGCCGACGGCCACGCCGCCCGTCAACGCGGCGATGAAGCCGATGGTGGCGTAGTCGAGTCCGAACGCGCGGTTGAAGTAGGCGGGTATGAATGCCCAGGCGCCCTGCGAGGCGAAACTTGCAATCGTCACACCCAGAACAAAGTTCGCGACACACCATCGCAGGACGAGCACTCGGATTACCGCGGCGAGCTGATGCAACTCCCGCGCCACGCGCGATGGTTGCCGCGAAGCGGCTCGGGCTCGCGGCGCCTGCTCGCGTGGCGGCTCCCTGATTACCCCTCGGATGAGAACGGCCAGCACGACCCCCGGCAGGCCCACCACGATGCAGGCGGCACGCCATCCATATCGTTCAGCCACATACCCCCCGGCGACCGCGCTGAGGATGTATCCCAGCGAGATCCCACAGGAGTAGATCGAAAGCGCGGTCGCCCGCTGTCGCGGCTCGAAATAATCACTGATGAGCGAATGGGCAGGTGGGGAGCAACCCGCTTCGGCCACGCCAACACCCATGCGCAGGAACAGCAACTGTGTAAACCCCACCGCGGTGGCACACAGCGCCGTCAGGGCGGACCACGCGATCATCACGAGGAACAGGATGTTCACGCGATTGAAACGTTCGGCGAGCCGCGCGATCGGGATTCCGCTGAAGGCGTATAGCGCGGCGAACGCGGTGCCGACGAGCAAGCCAAATTCCGTGTCGGAGAGCTGCAGATCGAGCTTCAGTGGCTGGCCGATGATGGCGATCAGCGTGCGATCGGCGCAGTTGAGCGTGTATGCCAGCATCAGGAGCAGCGTCACGCTGTAGCGGTACGTATCGAGGCGATTCGGGAGCTGCGAAAGCGCAGCAGATCCCAGGTCCGGGTCGGTCATCTTTCGCGAGTGGTCGCCGCCGCCTGCGCCTCCTCCGTCCACGCCGGCTCGATATAGAACGGGCCGGGCTTTTCGCGCAGTTGCTCGTACTTGCACAACGCCGGCTCCGGGCCGAGCGGCGTGGAAACTCCGCCCCGAAATGCCCATTCGCCCCGATCGCTGTCCTCTGCCCGGACGTAGCTGTTGATCATGAAACGGCGATCGTTTTCGCTGCGATTGGGCGCCGAGCCATGCACGGTGTAGAGCGTCCACAGGAGCAGATCTCCCGGCTCCATCTCGCAGGTCACGGCCGTCGCCGGATCGAGACCCACCCGCAGCAGATCCCCGTCCGGAGTATGGCCGGTCATGATCGTGCCGTCTTCAGAGAGGCCGAGATAGCCGCGCAAATGACTCTTGGGAATGATTCGCAGCGCGCCGTTTTCGACCGTCTGCCGATCGATCGCCAGGCCGGTGGTGATGGTGCCCTGGAGTAAGTTGCGCGTCGCATCCTGATTGCGAAAGCGCGCATCCTGATGAAAGCGGTAGAAGGTGTATTTCGCCCCGGCAGGTTTCCAGTGAATCTGATGCGCGATCTGCTTGATGTCTGCCCCGAGAAATGGCTCGAGAACGCCGAGATAGCGCGAGTCGCGGCGCATGCGCTCAAGGTAGGGATTGATCCATGCCATCCAATGCACCTGCAGCACGACGCGCCGATGGGCCTGCGGATCATCGAGTACTTCGAACAGCAGGTTCCGGTCGCGATAGGTGGCGTGGTGCTTGAGTCCTTCCTGGTAAACCCGGTCGGCTTCCCGGCTGATCTCGAGCATGACGTCGGGCGGAAAGAAGCCCCGCACGATGGCGTAGCCTTCACGTTGCACCTGCTCGACGAGATCGTGCCCTGCCGGGCCGTCCGTGCTGTCGCGCGGAGCTGCTCCGCGACTGATGGCTGCTTCGATGTTCATGGTCCCAGAGCCTGCCGGAGCCAACGATGCGGCAAGATTACGCGAAAGCTTCGCCTCGGGCTCGCCTACCCTCCTGCGCCGTCTCTCTTTAGATCCGGATCGCGGTGAGCCTTCATTTGCGCAGTGAAACGAGCAATCTGCGCATGTCCTGCGGCGTTTCCAACCAGCCCTTTGCCGGCCATTCCCGTGGCTTTTCGTCCTCCGGGATGTAGCCGAACAAGGCCACGAAGACGCTCATTCCCGCAGCGTATCCCGCCAGCGCATCCCGCTCCGCGTCCCCGATGTAGATACAGTGCGCCGGCGTCACGCCCAGCTGCTCGGCGGCATGCAGCAGCGGAGCCGGGTGCGGCTTGCGCTGCGCCAGGGTGTCGCCACAGACGAGCACTGCCGCTCGCACGAGTAGACCGAGCTGATCGAGCAGAGGATGCGCCAGCCATCCGGGCTTATTGGTGACGATGCCCCATGCAATGCCGAAGGATTCGAGATGCGCGAGCCCATCCAGTACTCCCTCGTAGAACTGCGTCTCGCGACACAATCTGCCCGCATAAGCCAACAGGAATCGCCTTCGCAGCGATTCGAAATCGGCGCCGGTCGCCTCCGGAAATCCTAATTTGACCAATGCGGTGGCCCCATGCGAGACCAGCGGGCGAATGGTCTGATGCGCAATCGCGCTCAATCCTTCCTCGCGTCGCAGATCGTTCAGCGCTTGCCCCAGATCTGGCGCCGTGTCCAGCAGCGTTCCGTCGAGATCGAACAAGACGGCACGCGTGGAAGTCAACGGACAGGGTTCCAGCGCTCGCCACCGGTTAGCGGCTCGCTCACCCGCGGTTGTCCCGCCGGCAGCGGCGCGCCCGAGGCCACTCGCCGCTGCATCAGCGCTGCTGCTGGTACTCTGCCACGGTGATGATGCGCCGCGCACGGGTGTCCCACAGAATGCATTTCAACGCATGCTGAATTCCGGACAGCCGCAGCCGCCGGACATCCCCGAACAGATGCTGATATTCGTCGTGACAGGGGACGAGACGGTAGTTGGGGATGCTCGCCGAAAGATGGTGAATATGGTGATAGCCGATGTTGGCGGTGAACCAGTTCAGCCAGCGCGGCAGGACCAGGAAGCTCGTCCCTTCGATCGCTCCGTTCACCGGATCCCAGCCATTGCTGTCGGTCGCGTAGGCATGCTCGAAGTTGTGCTGCACGGTGAACAGCACGATGCCAAGTCCCCCGGCGAGAGAAACGCTCAACAGGTAGAGGAAGAAAAACAGCGCACTGCCGCAAGCCCAGCACATCAGCACCCACAGGCTCAGCAGCGCGATGTTGTTCCAGAACATGTGTCCGTATTCGGCGTGATTTTTCCAGTACCGGCAGCGATAGCTCGCGGCATGGGTGCGCAGCGACACGCCTGGGCGCGCCAGTTTGCCGGCGAGGACGTGCAGCAGCAGTCCGGCAGTGCTCTTCAGCCACGTGTAGCGCGGGTTGAAGATCAGATAGATGAAACCAGCAATCGGCGCGGCCGCGATGCTGCACTTCTGCCGGTACATGCGCTGCTGTGCGTGGCTCAGCGCCGCATATTCATCCACCGATAGGGTCGTATAGGGCCCACGGTACTTTTCCCAGTTGCCGTTGTGCGCGTGATGATAGTTGTGGTGTTGCGACCAGACGTACTGGGGCATTCCCGCCACGACGCCAAGAACGAATCCGGCGGCACGATTTAGCCGGCAGCTGCGGAACAGACTGCCATGCCCGCATTCGTGCATGAGCGCAAACACGCGCAACGTGAAAAAGGTGATTGGCACGACCGCCGCGGCGGTCAGCCAGAAAGAAACGCTGGCAGATGCGATGGCGGCCCACCAGAGCAATGCGAGCGGCACCAGCGTCGTCAGGACTTGCGTGAATCCCTTTACGTTATCCGACTTGCCATACCGACACATCATCGCCCGCTTCTGCTGCTTGATGCAGTCGATCGACAACGGCACGCAGACCCCTTTGGTGTCAGACCTTCTGGTTGAGGCGAAAACGTCGTGACAAAGCAGTCGCCGAGTTTAACAGGCGTGACGCGCAGATAATGCGAAACAGCCTATAGTATCACCGCTGAGGTGCCCTGTGGCCGCGAAGGCAGGTTCAGTTAAGCTTTCTTAAGATGACCGCCGGTGCCCGCTTTGCGCGCAGCATCCTCTACCGATCCGGCTCGGATGGCAAGCCGCAGCTGTTGGCGACCCGCGCCGCCGCCGGTGTGCCGGTCGCCGTTGAGCGCACCGTTGCCTCAGCGAGATAATCCATGGCAGCGTTCGTGCGAGCCCGGCGCTGCGTGATGGCGGTCTCGACATGCGGATCGCTCGCCCCCGCATGCCGCGCGGCCGCCAGCGCGAGTTCCCGCGAGACACGCTTGGCATCCTCGATCGCTTCGTCCGGCTCGGAGTAGTCCCGGCTGCCCGCCGGATCGTGAACGCGAAAAACCTTGAATGCGGGCTGGTTGACGAGCACCTCACACGTCCTGGAGACGACCCCGACGACCGCTCCCACCGCGTTACAGACCGCCGCATGCTCCGGCACGAACAGCGAAGTGCCGAGACGGCGCGCGATTTCAGGATAGTACGCGCCCACGGGGGCACCAATGGCAACCAGCGGCGTGAGCAGACGGATCCGCGCATCGAGAAGCTGGGAGAACACCCGCCCTGCAACCAGGTCCTCGATCAGCACACCGAGGGCTCCCCAGCGACCATTCGGGGCCTGCACGCCGGGGTCCTGAGCGAGAGCGCTTTCGAGCAGAGCGCGGGCAGCTTCCCGAACGACGTGCTGGTACGTGCGCTCGCTCAACTGTTCGGGCGTGTCCGGTTGCTTGCCGGCAGTTGCATTGCATTCCTCGGTCGCAAGGATTGAAGCACCCAGGCAAGCCGCCTCGACGCTCCACCCCTGCTGCCGCCCGAGCACGTGCATCGCATCACTTGGCGTGAATCCGCAGATTGTGGCCAGTCCACCGTCGACGATCCGACGCACTGCCTCGACTCCCTGGGCCGTGCGCCCGACCTCTCCCAGGCGTCGTGGAGTCTCGGCAAGCGCCTCCCAGACGCGTCGCTCGAGCCGATCGAGTCGGGCGCTCGGGTCGACTCCGGGTTGCCGAAAGGCATACTGGCCAGCAAAGGGCGGCAGACGCGCGGCGGCGGCGAGCTGGCGCAGGTCCGGCAGCACCTCGGGAAGGCGCTGCGCGAGCAGGCTCAAAGGCATCACCCGGCGGGGACCGACGGCGAGGCGTCGCTCCCGATCGAAGTAAACCTCGCTGTCACCGCCGAGCCCGCAGGTACGCACATCGATCGCCTCGACCATCGTGCGCCAGCCACCGATCACCGCGCCTTCATCGCAAATGACCGGGCGGCCGCCGGCAACGATCGCCACATCCGTCGTCGTACCGCCCATGTCTGCGACCGCGAAGTCCGCAAGACCGGTGAGAAAGCCCGCGCCCACGACGCTTGCCGCCGGCCCGGACAGTATGGTCTCGACCGGATACTCCAGAGCGACTTGCGCCCTGATCAGGCTGCCATCGCCCTTGACGATCATCAGCGGCGCCGCGATCGATTCGTTATTCAGCACCTCGGCGAGTGATTCGAGCAAATGCTCGATGTGTGGCGTGAGGCGCGCGTTCAGCGCAGCCGTGAGCGCCCGCCGCGGCGCATCGAGCTTGGAGCTCAACTCATGGCTGCAGGTGACGGGCCTGGAGGATGCCAGACGGATCCGGTCGCGAACGCGTCGCTCGTGCGAGGGATTGCGCACCGAAAACATCGAGGCGACCGCAAACGCGTCAATCTGTGCGTCGTACTGGCGGACGGCGGCATCGACAGCCACTTCGTCGAGCGGCTCGGACTGCTCCCCCGTGGCATCGTGCCCACCGGCCACGCGCACGATGATTCCCCCGCCCTCGCGCTTCAGACCGGACCGCTCGACCATCCGGTCGTCGAATCCGACGAGGATCGTGCAGATCGGGCTGAACCGGTTCTCGACCACGGCGTTGGTGGCGAGGGTCGTCGAAACGCAGACGAGGGAGATGCTCTCGCGCCGGGTGCCCGCGGGAAGACCCGCGAGCACGGCACGGATGGCGCCTGCCAGACCGATCGACAGATCCCAGTGAGTGGTGAGTGATTTTGCACTCGCAATGATCTTGCGCCGCTCATCCAGTGCGACCGCATCGGTGTACGTTCCGCCGGTATCGACGCCGATGCGGATCTCGTTCGGCAGGCCGCCCGGCATCGCGCGAGCGGAATCATTCATGCGTCATTCCTGCAGGACCCCCTCGAGTGGCCGCCCGTGCGGTCGGCGTACCTTAGCGTTTTTTGCGGCGCCGAAGTACCTCGGCCGCCGGCGGCATAGCGCAGCCGGGGCGCTGGCGCGCTGGCCTTATTGCGAGCCCGCTTTCTCCGTCAAGCCAACATCCTCCAACGCGGAGGCCATCTGCGCCGTATCGGCACCTTTTTGCAGCGCGGCCGACTGTGGATCATGCCGGTCCCTGACCATCGGCAGGTCGCGTCGCAGCTCCTCGAGCAGGTGGATGAGCTTCGTCACCTTCTGCTCGGTCAGCAGATTGATCTGCAGATCCAGATGCGCGCGCTGCTGCTCGAGCTTCGTTTGACGATTCTGGGCGATCAGAACGGTGGTGGTGGTCATGAGGGCCACGAGCGTCAGCAGACCTTGCAGCCAGACGAATGGCGGTGGATCGAATGCCCCGCGGTGAACGAGCGGGATGCTCGTGTTGATCCAGATCCATAACGCCACGAACGATAGCAGGCCCACGAGATATAGCGGCCGCCCGACGAACCGGCTAGCTCGCTCCAGTCGCCGCAGCGAGGGAGTGAGCGTCTCCATCTCCTGCCGATGCAGTGACGCGACGTTCTCGATGTTCTGGCTGATAGGGTCTGCCAGCGGGCCATCCGGTCCCGGCGGCGGCGCTTCAGAAACCGGATCAGCGCGGCTCAGCGTGGCCATCGATCACTGTCCGCTCGCCCCGCCGCAAGCGCGCCTCTGCGGGCGATGTGGAGCGACCGTCGAAGTCCGCGCGAATTTCGGCCGGCAGCCACCTGAGCAGTATGTGCAGGAGCGCGGGGACGAGCACGAGATCGTCGACGACGCCCAGGAAAGGGATGGCAAAATTGGCCGGCTCGAGCGCGTACCAGGCGAGGAGCAAAGCCGCCGGCCACAACCAAGCGGGACGTTGACGGTGCCGGAGCGCGAACCACAGCAATTGCAGGTCGTGCCGCCCGAAGCGCCAGATTCTGAATAAGCGAAACATGCCCATCTCCTTAGCCGGAGCGAGGTTCTAATCTGGAGGCTCGGGATCGGCGCTGCAAGGGCGCCGCAAGCAAATGCGCCGTTGCGCTCCGCCTTCAACGCGAGCACAAGCAGGGCGGGCGGTCTGCCTTCGAGGTCACCGCGACACCCGCCCGTGCGATAAACCCCGGCAATGCTAAAACCGCCAGTGCGAAAAGCCCTCGCCGTGCTATTGGCCGCCCCAGCGATACCTCGCAGGCTCGGCCTTCAGGCGGCAAATGATCAGCACCGCGCCGGTCACGAAAGCGACGAACCTGCAGCGATCCAGCTCGTTGCCATCGAGGGAGAACAAACGGGGGGCGACAGCGACCAGCAGAAAATACGCGCCAATGGTCAACCAGCCCTGCCAGCACGATGGCCACCAGCCAAACCCGTGCTCCCGGGCGACAAACCAATAGTGCCGCTCAGTGCTCATCCGACTTCGGCCCCGGACGCCGGAATTCGTCCTCAAGCGCCGTCAGTTGACGATGGATTCCCTGGGCCTCCTTCAGCACCCGCCGGGCATCGCGGATCCTGCCGGAAGCCTGCAGCCCGCGCGCCTCCTCCAGCAACGCCTCGTAACGCCGGGTCCCCTCCAGATGCAGAGCGAAAACTTCCTGGATGTCCGGTGTTGTCCCGCCGGCAATGCTCCCCGGAGGTCGGCCTTTGCTCTTATTCTTGGCAGCCATGGCCAAAGGATAGGCGCCGGCGCGAAGTTGGGCAATCCCTCGCACTGCGAAAACACTCGCGACCGCCCGGATCGCCTGGACGGTTTGCCATAAATCCGCTCCGGTGCTAGGGATGCCGGGCGCTCTCGCGCTCTCGCCAACGAAGCGACGGCCAGACGAACATCAGGCCGAGCACTGCACCCGCGGCGACATCCAGCAATACATGTTGCCTGATCGCCAGAGTCGAATAGACGATGGCGATGAACCACGCCGTGTTGACTGACCGCAGCCACAGCGGCGATCGCGTGGAATGCAGCACATCGTCGATGCGAATGGCCGTGAAGATCGCGACCGCCACATGCATCGAGGGGCATGCATTGCCCGCCTGGTCCAGCCGGTGCAGCACGGCAAGCGCTGGAAAGCCGGCTGCGGGCAGCGGCATCGACGCAATCTGCGTGGGCCATAAGTAAAAGATCGCAAGCCCGGTGAGACCGAGCCCGCACAGCCACAACCCGTATACCGCACGAGCTGCCAGGGTTCGCTGCAGCCCCGGACCGGTGCCGAGGTAGATCCAAAGGGAAACGTACGCCAGCAGCGCCCGCGGCTGGAACGGAATCCATCGATCAAGCGGGGTCAGTGGCATGGTGATCGGCGCATACGCCGGATGTCGCTGCACGTAGAAGTAACCCACGAAGAATAGGGCGGTGAGACAACTCGTGGCGATTACCGTCGCAACGAATCCGCTGCGGGCCCGTTCGCCGAGCTCGACGGTCCATTGGGGTCGGGAGGCACTTGCCACGGATCGGGCATCAATCCGCAACGGCGATCACAGCGAGTTGGGAACTGCGACCCGGCCCGCGCGGCTGCGCGTTCGATGGGCCGAGAGCAACATCAGCGTGGCGGCATACAGCACGACCGCGACGACCAGCCAGCGTAGCCACAGCATCGGCAGGGATTTGACGATGAAGGCAGCGATCAGCACCCCCGGAATGCCACCCAAGGTCAGTCCGAGCGAGGCCCGCAGATCATACCGGCCCGTTCGAACGAAACGCGTCCCGGCAATGGGCATCAGGAATGCGCAGGCGCCCATCATGATGGGGAACGCGGCGAGGGGACTCATGCCGAGGAGGCAAACGAGAATCAGACAGGGAGCATACAGTCCTACTCCGAGCGTCATCAGCACACCGAGGATGAAATTGACGCCGATGGCCAGAATGAGGCGGCCGCCGCTTAGCCCCAGGGCCTCACCCCCGCCAGGCATCCAGTTCAGATTGCTGGCGAACATCAGCAGCGCAGCGACGAAAAGTGCGAAACCCATGCCGAGCTGGATAGCGCGCCGCGACAACCGGCCGACGATGCCGACGCCGAGCCAGGCACCCAGGACGGCCGCTGCGATCATGCTCACGAGGGTCGTCACGTCCACTGCAACGACGGCGATGAAGATCAGCGCCTCGGCGACCGTGGGCAATGCATAACCGACATTCAGCGTGCCGGGGATGTTCTCATCGGCCGGCCGGCCGCGGAGCTTGAAAATGGCGGTAGTGGTGGCGAAGTTGCCGATGCCCAGCGCATCGAAGAAGTTGCACACGAAGCCGATGAGCAGGTCGCCGGTTCGCGGCCCGCGATCGCCGAAGCTTCCCGTGCCTCGCTCCAGCAGGGCCCAACGGACGATGTACCACGCAGCCAATGCGACGAGCGCACACAGCAAAGCGCGTGCTTCAGGAGACACTGCCTGCCCGTCGCTTGTACTCGATCTCGATGAAGCTCATCGGGGTGGTGCCACCGTTGACGACGTTATGCGCAACGCCGGCACTGCGCCGATAGGCTTCTCCAGCTTGCGCAGACGTTCGGCGCTGCGTTGCGTTTTCTTCCAGCAGAAAGTCACAAGGCGTCAAGGGCACCACCACGTAGTCGAAGGCATGCACGTGATGTCCTGTCTGGGCGCCTGGTTCGAAGTCCCAGCGCGTAATCCGCACCTCGCGGTCGTCCTGCAGCACGGTAGCGCCCGCTGCCGGCGTGAGCTTGGAATCCATCGTCACAGCTGCGTCCTGAGCGCGCGCCAATCGTTGCGAGGCCGCGCTGAGTGTAACGCAACGCCCCAACAGGGTGCTCCCCGCTGCGACGCTCGCGCTGCCGCCACGATGCTGCCCAGGCTGGCCGGTCGTCCTACAGCCGATCAGCCGTCCCGCTGACGCCGGTGCAACGGACATCTGGGTAATCTTTGACTTCACCGGTCGCCGCCCAATCCCGGTCGGCGTCCCTCAGGAGGACTCGGTAATGGGCATCAACAAAGATCAGGTTGAGGGTCGTGCGAAGGAAGCTGCGGGCAAGGCGCACGAAGTCGCCGGTCGTGCGGTCGGCAGTACGAAACACGAAGTGGAAGGCAAGGTGGACAAGAACGTCGGCGCCGCCCAGGCGAAATTGGGCGATGCGAAGGAAGACATCAAAGACGCTGCGAAGCGGCCCTGAATCGACGACGTTCTGCGCCTCACCACGACAGAACGGAACCCTGGGTTTGCAGTTGGCACAGCGGGGGCGGCAACCGTCGCCCTCGCTGTGCCGTAGCTCGCCCTCGTTCTCTCATTAGTTACCTCGTTCTCCCATTGGTTAAAGGATCGAAGCCATGCCAAGCAAGCGTTATCTACCCGTTCTGCTCGCAGCCTGTTTCGCGGTGTCCGCCGGCTATGCGGCTGCGGACGTGAAAAGCGATCAGCCCGTAAAGGACTCCTATATCACCACAAAGGTCAAGGCCGAATTGGCGAAGGACAAGGGCACGAACGGCCGCGACATTCATGTGACCACCAAGGACGGTGTCGTGTTGCTCGACGGCACGGTTCGCTCGAAGGCCGAAAAGGAGTTGGCCGAGAAGGACGCGAAGCGCATCGATGGAGTACGCGAGGTTCACAACGGTTTAATCGTTCAGTAGCCATCCCCAGGCTCAGCCGCCGCCGGGTGCGGACGACCCGGCGCGGCCCGCGGCATTACTCAGGCGCCATAGCGCCCGGCTGCCGTGCCCCGGCGCAGCATCCGTCTCATTCGCCACGAAGACCCCGCCAGGGCGGACAGCACTCTCGGGCGGGGTTTATCTCATCCGGGGCGCGCCCGCATGGGAGCTGGCGGTGCAGCCGACCCACGGGTGGTGCAGAATCCGCCTAGGAGGGTTCGCCGTGGACGAGATCTTCGGTCGCCGCGATCTGATCGCTGCCGCCACTTTGAAGGAGCTGTCGGTCAAGTCCGACCTGCGTGGCCTGGTGCAGCTCACGAGCCATCTCGCGGCGCTGGCGCTCACGGGCAGCGGCTTGCTCCTGTGCTGGGGTACCTGGTGGGCGGTGCCGCTGTTCTTAGCTCACGGCATCCTGATCAACTTTCTGTACGCCGGTCAGCACGAGCTCAGTCACTGGACGGTATTTCGGTCCCAGTCACTGAACGAGTTGTTCGGCCGCATGTTCGGCTTCGTGCTGTTTTATCCGCGCGATTTCGACCAGGTGCAGCACTTCGCCCATCATCGCTTCACCCAGGACTGGCGGCGCGACGGTGAGCTGGCGCGTGGGCCCTACCGCTTTGGCTCCTACGTTCTGTGGATGTTGGGACCCAGCTACTGGTATACGCGCATGCGCCGCATCCTGCGTTTCGCCTGCGGCATCATCACCGAGCCGTACCTGCCGAAGTCACGTCATCCGGGACTCATTCGGGAAGCCCGCTGGCATCTTGCCGGCTACGCAGCCATCGCGGCGCTCTCGTTCATGTTTCGCAGTGGGCTCGCCATCGAGTTGTGGCTGCTGCCCATGCTCGTGATGAAACCGGTGCATCAGCTGCAGAACACCATCGAGCATCTGGGCTTGCCGCATATCGACTCGATCACCGAGAACACCCGCTCGACACGCACCAACGCACTGATGCGCTGGCTCGCGTGGAATATGCAGTACCACACGGCGCACCACGCCTTTCCGGGTGTACCGTGTTATCGCTTGCGCCGGCTGCATGAGGAGATCTTTACCTCCCGGGGTCGCACGCCTCCCACGATGTCGTATCTCGGATTTCAGCGCGCCGTATTGCGGGCGTTCCGCAACGGCCGCACCGAAGCCGACTATGCCGATGACGAGGCCTGGATCAGCGACTCGGCGCAGGGCTGAGCGGCAGTGGCGGCGCTGCGCATCTATCAGTCCCTTTGGGCCACGGAGCTGCGTCGAGCGGGTGTACCCGAGCGGCCGATCGCCGAGCGCTTCGATGCCGTCAAGGCAGCCGGCTTCGACGGCATGGCGATCGATCTCGGCGCCCTCGATCTGGCCGCCGCCCGCGGCTGCATCCGCGAATATGCGCGCACGGGCCTCGCAGGGCTGCTGACCGCCTTTCCGAATTCGATCGAATCGCTGCGACCGGCGCTGCAGCTCGGCAAGGACATCGGCGCCCCGTTCGTCATCGTGGTCGGACAGGTGATGCCGTTGCGTGTGCAGCAGATGATCCCCGTCGTGCACGACTGGCTGCGCATCGCCGCCGAGGAGTCGATGCCGATCCAGTTCGAGACGCATCGCAACTGCATCACCAACGATCTGTTTGCGACGTTGCAGTTGCTCGAGGCGATTCCGCAGATGCGCTTGAGCGCGGATCTGTCGCACTACGTCGTCGACCGGGAAATGATGCAGCCGATCACGACCGACGTGCAGCAGTACGTATCGCAGGTGCTGGAGCGCTCGGACTCCTTCCAGGGACGCATCGCCACGCGCAACCAGGTGCAGGTGCCGATCGGCTTTGCGCAGCATCGCCCCTGGCTCGAGACCTTCCTCGGCTGGTGGCGCGAGGGCTTCAGCCGGTGGCGGCACCGCTCACCCGGCGAGGATCTGGTGTTCCTGTGCGAGCTCGGACCACCGAACTACGCCATCACCGATGCCAAGGGCGATGAGCTTTCCGATCGCTGGCAGGAAGCACTGGAGTTGCGGCGCCTGGCGCAGTCGCTCTGGGCGCAGGGCGATGGCAATCACTGAGGAGCGCTACTCGCCGCGAACCTACTCACCCTCGAATCTGCGCGCCGCGAACCTGCTCGCCCAGAAGATGCAGGGCCACTTCCCGCTCGTGCGGGCGCCGGCGGTGCTCGAACAGGTAGATTCCCTGCCATCGGCCCAGCGCGAGCTCACCCTGGAGCACGGGAATCGACAGCTGCACGCCGCACAGGGCCGTACGCAGGTGAGCCGGCATGTCATCAGGCCCTTCGTCGTCGTGCGCGTAGCGCCCCGGCTCCTCGGGCGCGATGGATTCGAAGAACGCTTCGAGATCCGAGCGCACGGCGCTCGCCGCATTTTCCTGGATCAGAAGCGAGGCCGAGGTATGTCGGCAGAATACGGTCAGCAGCCCCGTGCTAATGGCCTGACTGCGCACCCAGCTACGCACCTCATCGGTAATCTCGAGCAGCCCACGTCGATGCGTGCGAACCTTGAGGAGCGTGGCGAAACTGCGCATGCCCGATTGTAGCCTGCGCCCTCCAGCGTGCGGGCCTGTCCTGGCAATGGCCTGAGCATTCGCGGCCGGCTCGACAGCGCAGGCGCAGCCCGCACCGTAACGCGTTTCGCCTTTGGCAGCTCCGGTCAGTACCATCCGCTGTATGACTGACCAATCCATTCAACCGGCCGGAATCGAGCTCGCAAGCCCTTGCGCAATGCGGCTGCAGGTGAATGCAAACGGCTCGCTGCGCCGCTTTGACTGCGGCGCGATCTGCCTTTCCCTGTTCGTCGGCAACGAGCTCGAAGGGGGCCCGACGAATCTTTATCTGCGGCGCCATGGGACCGCGCTCGAGTGCATCCCGCTTCTGGGTCCGCGCAGTCCCACCCGCTTTCACACCGATCCGGCTGCCCGGCGCCTTATCGGCCGCGGCGCCTGGCACGGAATCGGCTACGTGATCACGCTCACCCTTGCCCGGGAGGCGCCGCGGTGGTTCTGGCACGTGCAACTGCGTAACACGAACGCCTGGCCCGAAACGCTCGATCTGACCTACGCCCAGGATCTCGCGCTGGCCCCCTACGGTGCCATACGCATGAACGAGTTCTATGTCAGCCAGTATCTCGATCACCAACCGCTCGCTGGTGGCCCATACGGCTTCATGATTGCCACCCGGCAGAACCAGGCTGCCGAAGGCGCCCACCCCTGGTGCCTGATCGGCTGCCTCGGTAACGCCACCTCCTTCGCAACCGATGCGCTGCAGTTGCATGGACTCTCCACCCGCTCGGGTGAGGTTGCGGTGGGTCTCGCCGGCGAGCTTCCCGGCCGGCGCCTGCAACATGAGCACGCTATGGCCATCCTGCGGGATGCGCCTAGGCGTCTCGAACCCCGTGCGATGGCCACCTCGGGCTTTTTCGGCGTCTATGTGCCGGACCACCCGGAGGCAAGCAGCGCCGCCGATCTCGATCTGGTCGCTCCGGCGTTGCAGCTCCCCGAGGCGCGGGCGCCTGATCCCGGCGAAGCCGGCCATGCGGCGGCCGGGCAGGCGGCAGACTTTACCGTCGCGACGCTCTTCAGCGCGGCCCCCGTACTCGATTCCTTGGAACTGGATCTCGCTGCGTTGCAGGCGCACTTCCCCGCGCCGTGGCGACATGAGGAGCGCGATGAGCATGGCGCGCGCCTCTCGTTCTTTCATGGGGACGCCGCTCATGTGGTGATGCGGGCGAAGGAGCTGCGCGTGCTGCGTCCGCACGGGCACATTTTGCGTACGGGTCTGCATACCACCCCCGATGAGACGGCGCTGACCTCGACCGCCTGGATGAGTGGTGTGTTCCACTCGATGCTGACCCAGGGACATGTCAGCATCAATCGTCTGCTCTCGACTGTACACAGCTATCTCGGATTGTTCCGCTCGCATGGCCAACGCGTGTTCGTGCGCCTTGGCGACGCATGGCAGTTGCTCGACGTCCCTTCCGCGTTCGAGATGACCCCCGAGGCCTGTCGCTGGATCTATCGGCACGCCGATGGGCTCCTCGAGGTCAGCGTGCGCGCCTCCCACGACCCACAGGAGCTCAGCCTGTCTCTCCAGGTCCTGAGGGGTGCGCCCGGCCAGTTCCTCATCTCTCATCACATCGCCGTCAATGGTGATGACGGCAGCGCCCCGGGGGCCGTGCATTGGCGACAGCAGGGGGAGGCGATCATCATCACCCCAAGGGCCGACACCGATCTCGGCCGCCGTTTTCCCACAGGATGCTTTCAGATTCTCCCGGCTGAGGGCACGCACTTTCAGCTCGTCGGAGGCGATGAGTTGCTGTTTCTCGATGGGCGCTCGCGCCAGCAGCCCTTCGTCTGCGTACTGACCGGTGCGGTCCGCTCGGCCGGGTTGCGCATTCGCGGGCAACTCGTGACGGAACAGACTGCGGGAGTGCTGCGCGCACGATCGGCCGATGAGCTCGTGCCGCGGTTGCCCATGAGGGTACCGCCATCGAGCACGCACCGCGCACAGCTCGAGAGGCTCGGGGAGATCGCACCGTGGCTTGCGCAGAATGCGCTCATTCATTACCTCGCACCACGCGGGCTCGAGCAGTACTCCGGAGGCGGCTGGGGCACGCGCGATGTGTGTCAGGGTCCGGTCGAGCTGCTGCTCGCGCAGCGCAATTTTCCACCCCTGCGCGATCTGCTGCTGCGCGTGCTGGCCAATCAGAATCCCGACGGGGACTGGCCGCAGTGGTTCATGTTCTTCGAGCGCGAGCGCGCGATCCGCGCCGGCGATGCGCACGGCGATGTCATTTTCTGGCCGCTACTCGTGCTGGCGCAGTACCTTCTGGCCACCGCGGATGCACAGCTCCTGCAGACCCCATTGCCGTTCTTCGCGGCAGCGGATGACCAGCGCTGCGCGCCCGCGAGCATCTGGCAACACGTGGAACGCGCGCTTGCGCTCATGCAGGCACGCGTGATCGGCGGTACGTCGCTGGCCGCGTACGGTCATGGCGATTGGAACGACTCGCTGCAGCCGGCCGATCCCGCCCTGCGCGAGCATATGTGCAGCGCCTGGACCGTGACGCTGCATTTTCAGACCTTGTCGACACTGTCGCGCGCCCTGCGCTCGATCGGTTGGGATGCCGAATCCGCGCGTCTGCAGTCGCTGGCGGAGGCGATCAGGGTCGACTTCCAGCGGCTGCTCGTGATCGACGGTGTGCTCGCCGGCTACGCGATCTTCGAGCAAGGGGGCGCCGTTCGCTACCTGCTGCACCCCCGGGATGCGACGACCGGCGTCCGCTACAGCTCGCTCGCCATGATTCATGCCATTTTGGAGGATCTGCTGACACCTGCTCAGGTGCACGAGCATCTGCGCCTGATCGAGACCCAGCTCAGCGGCCCGGATGGCGCGCGGTTGTTCGATCGGCCCATGCCCTATCATGGGGGTGTGCAGCGAGTGTTCCAGCGCGCCGAGACGGCGAGCTTCTTCGGTCGGGAGATCGGACTCATGTACATGCACGCACATCTGCGTTACGCGCAGGCGCTGGCGCATGTGGGCGAGGCGGATCGATTCTTTCATGCGCTCTGCCAGGCAAATCCGCTGGGCGTGCGCTCGATCGTGCCGAGCGCAACCCTGCGCCAGGCCAACTGTTACTACTCCAGCTCCGATGCCGCATTTGCCGATCGCAATCAGGCGAGCGAGCAGTACGGGCGGGTGCGGCAGGGGGATGTCGCACTCGATGGCGGCTGGCGAGTGTACTCCAGCGGTGCCGGGATCACGGTTGGGCTGCTGGTACGGCGTTTTCTCGGACTGAGTTGCGAGGCCTCAATCATGCGCCTGGACCCGGTGATCCCCGGCACACTCGATGGCTTGACGGTGCAGACTAGCCTGTGGGGGCACTGCATCGAGCTGCACTATCGCATCGGCAGAAGCGGTTGCGGCGTGCGCGAGATCATCCTGAACGGGCAGACGTTGCCCTTCACCCGCGAACCGAATCCGCATCGCCTGGGAGCTGCGCTCGTGGCGCGAGAGGTCTTGACGCAGCTGATTTTACAGCGCAACACGCTGCAGATCGCTCTCGGCGAGAGCTGAAGGTCGTTACCGAGTGGAGGCCAGCCGGAGCTTCGCGCCCGTGCCACTGTCTCGGGCTGCCGCACCGAGCTTCACCCGACCGTCCGGCAGAGGGACCGTGATTGGCGCAACGACCACGCGACCGAGGCCCTGACGGCGTGTAATGCCGATCTTGCGTGCCGTGTGCGGCGAGAGATCAACGATGCGTCCCTTGACGTATGGACCGCGATCTTCGATGCGTACCACGGCGCTCTTCCCACTATCCAGATTGGTCACCCGCGCGGTGGTGCCAAGTGGCAGCGTCCGACTCGCAGCGTTGATGCCGGAGGGGTCCATGGGCGCGCCATTGGCCATCTGCCGGCCGAAGAACTCCTTCCCATAGAACGAGGCGACCCCTACCCGTTCGAGCCCTGAAAAGTCCGGCCTGGGTTTGGCGGAGCCGCCGGCGGAGGATCCGTCCGCAGCCCACACGGCATTGACCTGCGCCCCGGCGCCATCGGCGATGGCCACGGGTGCCAGACCTGCGGCGGCCAGCACCGCGGCACCGACCAACATCGACGCGACCGTTCGCACGAGCTTGTCCATGACAGCACCTTTAATTCCAAGGTCCTGCCAACACAACCGCGGGCGCCCGCCAGGGTTCCCGTCAGGCCCCCGATGCGGCAACGTCCTACGAAAGGAGCGGTGTTAGTCCGATGCAACCCGCAGCTGGCACCGATTGAAGCGGGGCCGTTTCAGCTCTTCAGAAGCCCATCGTCGTCCAGCTCGAGCGGATCGACCTCCTCCGCCGTGTCCTCGATGAGGGTGCCGCCAAATCGCAGGATCGTCTCCAGGGTGGCGGGCCGGCGCGAGACCACGATCTCATCGGCACGGATATCGTACATCGTGAAGTAGTAGACCCTGATCTTGTGCATGCCGGTCGCGCCTCGTCGGTTTCCGACGCAACACTGCCGCAACGCACTACTTTATCTCAGCCCCGAGCGGCTTTTTTTATGCACTACCGCAAGCGCCACCAGCAGCGCCACGATCGCCAGTCCGTAGCCGCCGGCGACCGTCAGGGTGATGGCCGGCGCGAGTCCCGCCGGCGCACCGAAAATGCGCTCGCTCGCCAGAGCGACGGCCGTCGGCCCCAGACCGGCACCCAGCGCGACGTTCAGAAAAAAGCTGATGGACATCGCAAGGCCGCGGGAGCGATTCGGCACCGCATCGAGAATGGCCGAGAAGCCGCAGGCGGTCACGATGCCCGACAGGGCGAAATACAGCGGCACCGCCAGCAGCACGATTGCGAACACTCCGGCGTCGATCGCGAGCGATACAGGCAGAATGAGCAGCCCGGCACCCAGACAGACACCGAGCTTGGCCGACCAGCCCGCGCGGGCTCCCGCACGATCCGCCAGCCAGCCGCCCAGCAGCACGCCGCCGCCAAACCCAGCGGTCAACAGCAATCCGAGCTGCACGCCAATCTGCGCCGGATCGCGGCTGAACTCGCGGATCAGCAGGGTGGGCGCCCACGCGCCGACCGCGTTGTCGACGAGCGAGGCACTGGCGACGACCAGGTAGATCAGCGTGACCCGGCCCCAGGCGCCGCCGTGCAGCGGTCCTTCACCTGCCTGCGGCGCCGGTCCGCCGGAGGTGCGGCGCAGCGGCTCGCGGATCCAAAGCACGGCGAAGGCCCACAGCACGCCGGGAAAGCCGATCGCCAGCAGCACCAGGCGCCAGGCGGGCCACGCTGCCAACGCGGTGTGCGACAGCGCGCCCGCCTGCACCGCATGGAGCACGCCACCGCCGATCAGGATGGAGGCACCAATCCCCATCGCAATCCCGCTCAGAAAGCACCCGACCGCCGTGCCGCGCCGCGACGGTGGAAAATAGTCGCTGATCAGCGAGATGGCCGCCGGCGACAGCACCGCCTCACCCAGGCCCACCACGATGCGCGCCGCGAACAGTTCAATGAATGTGCGCGAAAATCCGCAGGCGAGCGTGCCGCAGCTCCAGACGAGGACACCTGCGAAGATGAGGTTGCGCCGGGAGGTCCGATCCGCCAGCGCGCCCAGGGGGATGCCGGCGATTCCGTAGACCACCGCGAACGCAGTGCCCAGCAGCAGGCTGATCCCCGTGTCGGTGATGTGCAGATCGCGACGGATCGGATCGACCAGCAGGCTCAGCACCTGCCGGTCGGTATACGACAGCACCGCGGTCGCGATCAGCACCACGACCACACTCCAGGCATACGGGCGGGAGGGATAATCCTCCTCGCCCGCACCCGGCCGCAGGCTGCGCACGCTCGAACCTCGCGCCAATTTAGAACTTGTACGTCAGATCGGCACCGATCGTCCGCGGCTGATTCGTGGCCACCCGGTTGAGGATCGAGATGTTCGCCGACAGCGCCCCCGTGTCACTCAGCAGCGCCATCTTGTTGGTCAGGTTGTCGATGAAGGCCATGACCGACCATCGCTCGCCCTCCACCCCGAGCCGCGCGTTCACGATGTCGTAGGCCGGCAGGGTGTTGCGCGCGAAGGTGATGTCCTGGATCGAATCGATGTAGCTGTTGTTCAGCCGGGTGACGAGATTGAGCGATCCGGGCAGCGGATAGCGGTAAGTGAGGTTCGTGTCGGCCGTCACCTGCGGAACATCCAGCAGGCGCTGTCCCGCGGTCACGTTTGCCAGCGGCACGGTGGTCGAATTGACCGCGTGCGTATAGCCGACGTTCTGCGAGAAGACCAGCCCCTCGACCGGCACGATCGCAATCTCGAGCTCCGCTCCATAGACGGTCGCCTTGCCCGCATTGGTCGTGAACTTGTAACCGCATCCCGGGGCCACCTGCTGCTGGATGTTCGACCAGTCCTCGTAATACACATCGCCGTTGATGGAGACACGCGAGTCGGCGAGCTTCTGCTTCTCACCCAGCTCATAGCTCCAGACGCTGTCGGGCCCGAATTGCGTGGGCGCCGGCGTGCACGGCGGCGGGATCGGCGAGTTGGGACCTCCGGGACGGAACCCCTTGGAGATCGTGCCGTAGACCGTCGTGGCATCGCTCGGGATGTAGGCAAGACTCACCTTGGGTGTCACGCCTGAGTTCTGTGCCAGCCCAAACAGCGTCGCGCTCGTGCCGTTGGCCGACACCCCGCTGACGGAAGTGGCCGAGTCGCTGTGGTACATGAAATAGCGCGCGCCTGCCGTGGCCTTGAGGCTGTCGGCAAGCTGATAGGAGGCTTCACCGAACAGCGCGTACTGATCGACGCCCAGCAGACGATGATTATCGGCGAGATTGTTGGTGCCGAACAGCGCCGTGAACCCGTTGTAGTAGGAATACACGTGCGAGGTTGCATGGAACGAGCTGTAGTAGCCACCCATGAGCCACTGCAGCGCGGCATCCCCGGTCGAGGCGACGCGCAGCTCCTCGCTGAACTGGCGCGTGTAGTCGTCCTCGGATATCGATCCGGCCCCAAGGCCACCGGCCGCGGTCGAAAACGGGAAGTCGGCGGGCGGGCCGAGGAAGCCGCCGATGTAATCCTGCATCGCCTCGGAGATGTCCTGCGTCTGGTTTTCCTGACGGTTCCAGTCGGAGGTCGCCGAGACGATCTGGAAGGAGTCGAAGTTGTATTTGGCCGTCAGATCGTACAGGTTGAAGGTGTCCGCGAACGGCTCGGCGACATCGAATGGCTGGTAGTGGACCTCGTTACCGGGCGGCACGTCCACAGTGTTGGGGCCACCCTGATTGATGCGCTGATAGAGCACACCGGCGCTGATGCTCAGCGCATCCATGGGTTGCACGAGCAGCGCTGCGCGCCCGCCCTGCAGCCGCTCCCAGTTGGATTCGGTGAAGCGCTGCGTGACCGGAGCGGCCGCCACATTGCCACGTAGCGTGCTGTTGTCGACCTCGAGCGGGAACGGATTCACCACGTCGCGGTCGATCCAGCCCTGCACGAACTTGTCCGTACCGACCACGCGCAGGGCGGCATAATCCTGCACTAGCGGCACGTTCAGCATCAGGTTCTCGGTGTGATTGAAGCCGCCGCCATCGGTGCCCGAGCCGATGCCCTCGGCGTTCGCAGTGACATGCTGCAGATCCGGCTGGTTGGTCACGAGCTTGATCGTGCCGCCCATCGAGCCGGCACCGTACAGCGTGCCCTGGGGTCCGCGCAGCACCTCGATGCGGTTCAGATCGAAGAGACTCGGATCGATGACGACCTTGCCGTTCTGCGCCATGGCCGGCGGTGTCAAAGCGGTCTCGTCCAGGTAGAACCCGACAGTGGGCGACTCGCCGCCGGTCGAGGTGAGGCCGCGCATTTCGATCTCGGTCTGACCCGGTCCAGAGGTCTTGAACGACACGCCCGGAACCTGCTGGGCGACGGACACGAGATCTGTAAGGCCCTGCGCCTGGATCTCCGCTCCGCTGATGGCCGTGATGCTGATCGGGGTTTTCTGCACGGTGGAGTCGCGCTTCTCGGCGGTGACCACGATCTCCTGCAGATCCTGAGCCGGCGGCTCGCGGGAGGCGACCGCAGGCCCCGCGGTCTGCGGATCGTCGGCCCATGCCGGGCCGCCAAGGGCATAGGCCACCGCAAATGCGACGCTTGCGGCCAGGGGCGCGGATCGGTGCACCGGCAGCGGTGCGCTGGCAGATGGTTTGGTCATTCGAGACCTGAAGTTCTTGCTGGACATGTTGCCGCTCCCCTTGTTTGAACGTTCGTTGCGGGCGATGCCGTGCGCGGCATCCTTGTTTGGCTCATGCAGGCCGCGAGGCGGGCGCCGCAGCGCGCTCCGCGGCATTCAACTCGTATTTCATGATCTGGCCGTGCGGCCCATCGCGATCGCGCTCCAGGACATAGACGTCCCCGCGCGGGCCACGCCTGCGCCCGATCACCTCCGCGATCGCGGCCAGATCCTGCGCATCGAGCTGCAAGGCGCCCATCATGGAATGCGCCTGCAGGTGTTTGGTGTTGGTGGCGCCCACGATGGCTGCAGCGACTTGCGCGCGGTCGAGCATCGCGCGCGTGGCGACCGATGCGATGTCGGTGTGGTGCTTGCCGGCAATTGTGGCCAGCACCGTCAGCAATTGCTGGACGAGGCTCCAGCCGCCGAAATCCTCGATGATCAGCCGATACTTGATCAGCGAGCGGTTCGACAGGTTGGCCGGGGGCTGTGCCTGCCCGAGCCAGCGTTCGGACAGGAAGCCGCCGGCAACGGTGCCATAGCACAACAGCCCAATGTCGTGGCGGGCGCAAAAGCCGACCATTGAAGCCGTGGGGCGTTGATCGAGAAGTGAATACTGCAACTGGTGGGCGATCACCGCCACGCCTGCGCGCACCAGCTCATCGAGATGGGGCGTGTCGAAGTTGGTCACGCCGAGCTGTGCGATCTTGCCGGCGCGGCGCAGCCGGTCGAGCTCCCCAGCCACCTCGACGTAGCGCGGCACGGCAAAGTCCCACCAATGAAACTGCAGCAGATCCAGCTGCTGCATGCCGAGCCGCCGCAACGAGCGATCGATGCCGGCTTCGATCTGCCGCCGCTCGAGCGAGCGCAGATTCGACAGATCGGGAACGTATTTGGTGTGCACCTGCAACCGGCGCGCAAGCTCGGGGTACTGCCGGCGAAACTGTCCGATCAGGCTCTCGACCCCCGTATAGATGTCGGCGCAATCGAAGCTCGTCACTCCGGCTTCGATGAACGTCGCCATGTCGCGCAGTGCCTGCTGCGGATCGACGGCGCCGTGATCTCCTGCCAGGTGCCAGCCGCCCTTGACGATGCGGGAGATCTGATAGCCGTTGGTGAAGCGGTAGCGGGGAATCATGCTGCTCACGGCTTCGGTAGCGGCACAGCCGTGACCGCCGCTCTGCGGAAATGGCGTCGGCCCGTGCGAGTAATGCGAAATCGGGTCGGACAATACGGATCGGGGCAGGCGACCTCGGCATCCGAGCTGATCCAGTCGTT
The DNA here is from genome assembly GCA_963716335.1 of uncultured Pseudomonadota bacterium. Taxonomy (GTDB): domain Bacteria; phylum Pseudomonadota; class Gammaproteobacteria; order Steroidobacterales; family Steroidobacteraceae; genus 13-2-20CM-66-19. Next base: position 129,804 of record OY970302.1, read on the forward strand.
CGGGTCCGTGAGGCGCTGTTTGGCGGGAAGCAGGGGCAGCAGCGCCGCCAGCGAATAGATGGAAAACCCCTGGCCCGGCGGCAGCTTCAGCATCTCCCCGTGCAGCTCGAAGTAGTCCCCGAGCCGCGCGCCGCAATAGATCGGCTGATCGGGCGGCCCGACCACCTCCACCCGCAGGTCATACAACTCGAAACCCGCTTCTGCCGGTGTGTGCGTCATGCGCGACCTGCGTGTCTCTGCTGCCAGAGCGAGCCACCCCGCATGACGAGCTCGAACGCACGTCCGATGTCGCACTCGAGTGCCGTCCGCGCCGCCTGGGCATCGCCGCGCGCCAGCGCATCGACGATCTCTACGTGGAAGTTCGTGCCGCGGCCCCCGCGGCCGTCGAAGCGCTCCGAGGCGACGCGCAGGTAGGGACCAAACTGCAACCAGAGGCTCTCGATGATGGGCAGCAGCACGGTCGAGCCCCCCTGCCGGTAGATCGTGAAATGGAAGGCCCGGTTCTGTTCCGCGCTGGCTTCCGAGACGTGTTTCGCATCGGTGAGGCTTTGCGCATCGATCAGTTTGCGCAGCGTCGTCAGGGTATCGACAGTCATGTTGGCGGCGGCCCGGGCGACGGCCAGTCCCTCCACGGCGAAACGCGTTTCCAGCAGATCCTGGAGGCTCTCCCGCGACAGGGCCGGCACGCGCACGCTTCGATTCGGCATCGCCTCGATGGCCCGCTCCGCTACCAGGCGGGTCAAGGCCTCGCGGACGGGCATGGCGCTGGTACCCAGCGCGTTCGCCAGCTCGGCCAGTTTCAGCTTTTGCCCCGGAGCAAAGCCGCCTCGCATGAGGCGCTCGCGCAATACGCAATAGACCCGCTCCTGGACGGTCTCGCGGCGGATACGGGCGAGTCCCAGCTGGGATCGGTCGGCCATGGGGGTCCTTAATTTTTGATCACAGATTTATAATCAAAAAAGTCGCTCGCCGCAAGTGGTGGCCGGACGCTGGCGAAACTTTGCCGCCGGCGCGGCGCCCCGTTGCCGCCCTTCTGACGCGCCACTCGGCTCGGTTGCGCTGCCGAAAACGGAATCGGCGCGCTGCTGAGACGCCCTGCGCATTTTAAGAGCACCCCGCCCCCCGTGCGGCCTATGGCATCAATCGTGCAACTTATTGCACGTTTACTTTTACGGAATCCCTCGATGTCGACCAAGCATGTTCATCAGTTGCAGATCGTGAAACCGAGCGAGGGCAGCGCCGCACCGGCTTTGCCAGGTCGAGTTACCCATGATGCGCGTGGTAATGCGATCTGGGATTGGGCCATCTCGACTGGCGTGCTGGCACGCAAGTCCGTCGCCGAGTTGATCACCTCGCTCGATGAGACCGGTGAGCTTGCGCTGGCTGCCGAACAGCAACGCGACCGCGACTGGTCGGGAGACCCGTACAACCGCTCCACGCGCTGATTCGGCCACGGTGGGGGCGACGGGAATCCCTCCTACGGGAACTCCCTGGCCCGTCCGATAGGTTGCGCGGCATCCCTGAGCGAGGATGGCGCATGTCCGAGACAACCACCCGGTTGCGCGCAGTGCATGGTGACATCACCACGCTCGCGGTCGATGCGATCGTCAACGCGGCGAACTCATCTCTGCTGGGCGGTGGCGGAGTCGATGGGGCGATCCACCGCGCCGCGGGACCTGAGCTGATTGCCGTGTGCAGGGGATTGGGCGGCTGCGAAAGCGGCGAGGCCCGGATCACCCCCGGCTTTCGCTTGCCGGCGCGATTCGTCATCCACGCTGTGGGGCCAATCTGGCGCGGCGGCGTCCACGCGGAACAGGAACTGCTCGCCTCGTGTTATCGCCGGTCGCTGCAGCTTGCGTTCGAGTACGGGCTGCGCTCCATCGCATTTCCAGCCATCAGTACCGGTGTCTATGCGTTTCCGCGCGAAAGGGCTGCGCCGATTGCAATCGGCACCGTGAGAAGTTGCTGCGCCGGCAACCCGACCTTGCGGGAGGTCGTGTTCTGCTGCTTTTCGCGGGACGATTTCGCGCTGTACCGTTCGTTGTTATCCGCACCGGGCGCCTCCAGCACACTGTCGTCTTGAACCGACGCATGGCGCGCTGTACGCGTCGGCACCCTCGGCTAGAATGAGCCCGTGCTCAAATGTCGCCTGCGCCTCCCGCTGTTTGCGCCGCGGCTCATTGCCCCGCCGCTGTTTGCCCCGCCGCTGTTTGCCCTTCTGCTGTTGGCGCTGCTGCTGTGTGGCCAAGGTTCAGCCGCCGAGGCGCCCGCGGTCCAAACGGCCGTTCGCGCGGAATTCATCGCTGCCCTACGGCGCGAGACCCTGAACCAACCGGAGGTGCCCGACTCCCCGGCGCTGCAGCACTACGTCATCTACCCTTACCTGATCGCCGCCCGGTTGGGCCGTGAGTTGCAGCAGCAGCCTGGGGAGGCCGTCGATTCCGAAGTGGACGCCTTCCTGCGGCAACACGGCACTGAGCCCGTCGCGCATGAGTTGCGCACGCAATGGCTGTCCAGTCTGGCCGAGCGCAGCCGCTGGGAGCTGTTTCTGCCGCGAGCGACCAACCTCACGCAGCCGGCGCTGATCTGCGATCGACTCGCCGGGCGGCTCGCTACCGGCGATACGAGCGGGCTGTCCGCCGAGGCGCTCGCACGCTGGGAGCTGCCCCAAAAGCAACCCGCGGAATGCGATTCCGTGTTCGCCTGGTTGCAACTGCATGGGCAGCTGACACCGGAGCGAATCGAAAGCCGCGCTCGCGCCGCGCTCGCTGCCGACAATCCGCGCTTCGCCCTCGAGGTGCTCGCACAGATTCCCGCACAGCGGGCGATACCGCTGCTGCAATGGGCGCAGCTTCTGCAAAATCCCAAAACCGTGCTGCAGGGATTGGCCGCCGACCCCGCGAGTGTCGTGGAGAGTGCGGCATTGCAAGCGGGGTTTACGAAACTCTCGCGCACCGATGCGGCCAGTGCGCTCGATCTGCTGCCGAAACTGCTCGCCCGGCCGCAGCTCACCCCTGCCCTGCGCAGCGCGCTGCAGCGCGCTGCAGCGCTGGGCGCTGCATACGGCCGAAACCCCGCGGCGATCGCAGCGTTCGCGGCGTTGCCTGCGGATGCCATCGATACGGACGTGTACGAGTGGCGGGTACGGGCAGCCCTCTGGGCCGATGACTTCCCCATTGCGCTGCAGTGGATCGCACAGATGCCGCCACAGCTGTCAGCTCAGCCGCGCTGGCGCTACTGGCGCGCACGGGCGTTGCTGGCGACCGGGGACCGCACCGCGGCAAAATCGCTGTTCGATGACCTCGCCGGCACGCGCGATTTTTATGGCTATCTGGCTGCCGACCGCCTGCATCGCGGCTATTCGCTCAATGCGCATCCCTCACTCGATGACGGCGCGGTGCAGAGCGCACTCGAGGACATCCCGGCCATCCAGCGCGCTCACGAGCTGTTCGACTGCGGCATGAGCGATGCCGCCATGCTGGAATGGGCGAGCGCCCTGACGGGAACCGACTCCACGCTGCGCCTGCAGGCGGCGCACCTTGCGGCGCACTGGGGTTGGTATGCGCAATCCATTGCCATGCTGGCGCAGCTGGGCGAGCTCGACGACGTTCGTCTGCGTTACCCGCGACCGTATCTTGCCGCCATCGACGCGGCCGCGCGGCTCGCGCAACTGCCGCCGGACTGGATCCTCGCGGTGATGCGCCAGGAAAGTCTGTTCCGCCGCGACGCCCTCTCACACGCAGGCGCGCGAGGACTCATGCAAATGCAACCCGCCACCGCCGCCGCGGTCGCGCATCGCTGGCGTCTGCCGCTTCCCGGCCAACCGACCGGGACGGTCGATGCGAGTGTCGGTCCGGGCGTCGACGTGACCCTTGGCGCTGCTTACCTGCGCGAGCTTCTGGATAAGTACGGGGGTCAACTGGGCGTGAGTCTGGCCGCCTACAACGCCGGCCAGGTGCCGGTGGCGCGCTGGCTGCCCGGCAAACCGCTCGATGCGGACATCTGGATCGAGAATATTCCCTATGGGGAGACGCGCGCGTACGTGCAGCATATCTTCGAGCACATCGTCGCGTTCGCCTGGGTGCGGAATGCAACTCCCGAGCGCCTGAGCGCGCTGATGCCGCCCGTGGAGCCGACGGCCTACTACGCACAATCGGCTCAGCCTGCCTCCGTCAGCGGACGCGCCCGCTGAGCACCGTTTCCGCGCTTCAAGGCTCGCCGGAGCCGATCTGCTCCCGCCGCTGTTCGACGTAGGTGTCCAGCGCCTCGCGCACGCCCGGATCGAGCGGCGGCTCCGCGTATTCCCGCAGCGCCCGCTTCCAGATCTCCGTCGCGCGTTGCGTCGCATCCCGAGCGCCTGCCAGCTGCCAGTTCTCGAAGTTCTGCCAGTTCGATACGAGCGGCTGGTAGAAAGCGTGCTCGTAGCGCTCCATGGTATGGGGCTCGCCAAAGAAGTGCCCGCCCGTACGCACGGCACTGATGGCATCGAATCCCAGCTCCGCCTCGTTCACGACCACCGGCTTGAGGAACTCCATCATCAGCTGCAGCATCTCGACATCGAGGATCAGCTTCTCGAACGACGCCGTGAGTCCGCCCTCCTGCCAGCCGGCGGCGTGATAGATGAGATTGCCGTGGCCGAGAATGGCACCCCATAGCGACATCTGCGTCTCGTACGCGCCCTGCGCGTCGGCCGCATTCGATGCACTGGCGTTGGAGGTGCGGTAGGGAAGCCGGTAGCGGCGGGCGAGCTGCCCGCTGGCGATGTTGGCTTTGGCATTCTCGGGCGTGCCGAAAGCAGGTGCCCCCGAGCGCATATCCACATTGGAGGTGAACGCGCCGTACATTACCGGGGCACCCGGCCGCACGAGCTGCGCCAGGGTGACACCGAAAAGTGCCTCGGCATTCTGCTGGGCCAGTGCCGCCGCGAGCGACACGGGGGCCATCGCCCCCATGAGCGTGAACGGCGTGATGACGGTCGCCTGCCCGTATTCGGCCATCGTCATCAGCCCTTCCGCCATCGCCTCGTCGAGGCGGCGCGGACTGTTCACCGAAATGATGGTGATCAGCCCGGGGCTGGCGGCCACCTCCTCCAGTGTGAGGCCACGCGCGATGGCCATCATGCGGATCCCATCGAGTGCGCGGCCGGAGCCGATCGCCGAGCAATGGAATACCCTGTCGCTGTACAGGATGTTGGCCCGGTACGTATCCAGATGCCGGCTCGTGGCCGGCATCTCGACCGGGGCGCACACCTGGTTGCCGATCAGGTGAATCGCGTTGAAGTAGTGCGCGAGCCGGATGAAATCGCAATAGTCCTGGTAATTCCCCGGCCGTCGGCCGCGTTCGCAGTCATGCACCGTCGGCGGTCCGGCCACCAGTCCGAAGTTGATGTGGTTGCCGCCGAAGATCACCCGCCTGGCAGGATTGCGCGGTGTCAGCACGAACGATGCGGGCGCCGTCGCCAATGCTTTCTGCACGAGCGCGCGATCCAGACGCACGTTGCCGGTAGCACGGTCCACCTTCGCACCGGCGCGCGCGAGAACCTCGAGCGCGCGTGCCGACATGACCTCGAGCCCGAGCTCCTCGAGGATGCGGATCGAGGTGTGGTGAATGGCCTCGAGCTGATCCGCCGACAGCACGTCCATCGGCGGATACGGATTGACGGTCTGCTGCCAGGGAAGCTGTGGGAGCGCACCACTGGTGCGCCGGGCGCGGCCACCCTGACGTCGTCTGCTGGTTTGGGTGTCCATGGAGCCTCAAAAGGGTGCGAGCCGGTTCATCGCCCGGATGGTTTGCAGGGGATCGTCGGATTGCCAGGGTTCCCCGTCGGGCACGTGCAGCGCCTTGGCAATCACGATCGACGCGGATCGATCGGGATAGAGAATGACCTCGCTGCCACCCGCCCCGCTCATCATCGGCAGGTGATGCAGATGCCCGCTGGCAGGTGCGTGATAGGGCCGGAAATGAAAGCCCATCTTGTAGTATTCGGCCGGTGAGCGCGCAGCATCGACGCCCTCGCGAGCCAACGAACGATCGGCATCCTTGCGAATCGCGTCGCGCGCTGCCAGCAGCTCCTGCGTCAGCTGCCGATGCAGGATCTGGCGGCCCGCGTGCTCGCCGCGATTCAGGTACAAGCGCGCGATCTTCGCCAGCTCATCGAGCGTGGGATAGTAACCTGCGCTGAGCCAGATGAGGCCGTCCCGGCCCCCCGCCTCGCGCGTTCGCACGGCCGGCGCATGTTGAATGCCGATCGGCCCGAACACCTCGCTGCTGAGCATCTCCCAAAGATCGGCGGAGCCAGCACGCTGCGATTTCAGAAAGCCATCGAGGGCAGCGCCGAGCAGATAGAAATCCTGGTCGCGGTAGCGCATGACTGTGCCCGGCTCCCACGGGTAGGGCCGAAGACTTGCATTGATCCGAGCAAGCTTCGCATCGTGCGAGGGCGCCGTGTACCAGCCGTCGTAATCCGCCTCGAGATAACCATCGAGAACATCGTTGGGATTGCTGTGCACGGAGCCCGTGCCGCCGAATCCGCTGGTCATGTTGGCGGCATCGAGAAAGCGGATCCGGCGCCATTTCGGATGCAGTCCCGACACATAATCCCCGATATTCAAGCTCAGCACCCACGGCCCGTACTGCTGCGCGAGGTGCAGCAGCGCAAGCGGCGCGCCGATGCTTTTCATCACGGAGCGCACGCCGAAGCGCATTTCGAGCGGATACGGATAGGCACCGAACGGCGTCTGCGAATCCTGCACGTAGAGCGTGCCGTCGCGAAACAGCGCAGTAGCCACGCGCCACCTCGGCAGAACCGGACCGCCGAACCCTTCCAGCGCCAGGGACGTCGAGGCCGGCAACTCGCTCCACGGCTTCGCGGGCAGACGGCTCGCAAGCTCATCCAGCGCGCGCGCGCGATGCTCCTCCAGAGCTGCCCGATCCGCAGGCGCAAGGCGCACTGCAACCTCGCCCCAGGCGATGAAATGCTGGCGCAACCGGTACGGTGCACTCTGCTGCACGAACTGCACGGTGAGCGGACTGATCTGTCCGTCGCGGTAGCAGAAGCGGGCGAGCCCCTGGTGGGCATGGTTTTCGGTATCGTTGACGAGCGTCAGCGGAAAAGCGGCCCACGACCAGGCGGCATCGTCCGATTCGCGCCAGATGCGGCCGGGCTGCGTGATCATCCGCCAGTAGCTCGGCGCCGCGCCTGCGACGCTCTCGCGGACCATCTCGCCACGTTGCACCGGTACCAGCAGCCCCTCGAGCGTGAACAGCTCCAGGGCGATTCCCGGAAAGATGCTCGCATCGCGCCCCTCGATCAGCGGCTCCTCGAGAGGCGGCTGCATCACCAGCCGCGTCGGCGAGCAGTGCAGCACGCCGGCGAAGGCCGGTGCCGGCCGGGCATCCGGGCCGGGATGGAACGCGGAGTTCGGCAGCGGGGCGCGCGCAGCCCCGGGTGCCTGGGCGATCCGCGCATTGGTAGCGGACAGGGCAGCGCTCACGGACGGATGCCGCGCGGACACAAACCCTCGAATACTGTTGCGTCGATCATTCACTTGCTCCCGGTCCGATAGTCTGCCCCCGCACAGCCACGCTCATGCGAAAATCCGACGTCGCGGTGACGTACTGCGACATTCTCCGACGAGCACCATGGCCATCCGCGGCTTCATCCTTCAGGCCAGTTACCGGATCACGCGTTCCGCGGATTCCCGGGCGACCCCGGTTGTGCACCTTTACGGGCGGCTCGAATCCGGTGGCACGTTTCTCGTGCGCGATGACCGGCAGCGGCCGCAGTTTCACATTCTGGCAGCCGACGCCGACCGCGCCCGTGCGCTCGGTGCCGGGGAGGTGTCACCGAGCGAGCTGCACACATTCGATGGCGCACCGGTCTGCAGGGTCCGGGTCGCGCTGCCGGCGGATGTTCCGCCTGTGCGCGACCGTCTGCACGCCGCCGGCATCGACACCTTCGAGGCGGACGTCCGCTTTCCGGTGCGCTATCTGATCGAACGGGACATCCGCGGCGGCTGCGAGATCGAAGGCGACTGCAGCGCCCGCGGCGCAATGCGCATCTTCCACAATCCCGTACTGCGGGCCGCGTCGGTGAGCGTCGAGCCGCGCATACTGTCGTTCGATATCGAGACCGATCCGACTGTCGAGCGACTGCTCGCGATCTCGCTCTTCGGCCCCGGGATCGATGCGGTACTGATCGTCTGCAGCGAGGCGCGGCAGATGCCTGCGAAGGCGCAGCGCTGCCCCGACGAGTACAGCGCGCTGCGCGCGTTCTGCACGCGCGTGCGCGCGTTCGATCCGGATGTGCTCACGGGCTGGAACATCATTGACTTCGACCTGACGGTGCTGCAGCGCATTGCCGAGCGCGTCGGGCATCCGCTCGAACTGGGGCGCGATGCGGGCGCGTTGCGCATCCGGCGCGCGGAAGGGTTTTTCCGCGGTGCACAGGCGAGCATTCCGGGAAGACTCGTGCTCGATGGAATCGAGCTGCTGCGCGGTGCGTTCGTGCGCATGGAAGACTACTCGCTCGATGCCGTGGCACGCGAAGTGCTCGGCGAGGGCAAGGCGATCCAGGGGGACGTACGTGATCGCGCGGGGGAAATCCTGCACAACTATCGCAACGATCTCGAGGCGTTCGCGCTTTACGCCCGCACCGATGCCCGGCTGGCCTACGACATTCTCGCCCGGCTCGATCTGATCAAGCTGGCATTCGCCCGCAGCAGCCTCGCCGGCATGACGCCGGATCGCGTTTCGGCGAGCATCGCCTCGTTCGATTTCGTATACCTGAGTGAGCTGCAGAAGCGCGGCATCGTCGCGCCCACCGTGCGCGCTGATGACGAGCGGGCGCACGATGCCCAGCAGGGCGGTCACGTGCTCGAGCCGCTCGCCGGCCTGCACCGCAATGTCTGGGTATTCGATTTCAAGAGCCTCTACCCCAACATCATCCGCACCTTCAACATCGATCCGCTGGCGTATTTTCCCGCTCCGCCGCCCGGCGCCGATGTAATCCACACGCCCGGTGGTGCCTTCCGGCGCGCACCGGCCATCCTTCCAGGCGTGCTGGATGAGCTGTTTCCGCGGCGCGAGGCCGCGCGGCGCGCGGGTGACCAGGTCGCAGCGAACGCCATCAAGATCCTGATGAATTCCTTCTACGGCGTGCTCGGCACCCCGGCCTGCCGCTTCTTCAATCCCGCCCTGGCCAACTCGATCACCGGCACCGGCAAGGAGATTCTGCTGTGGTCCAAACGCTGGTTCGAGGCTGCCGGCTTCACGGTGCTGTATGGCGATACCGACAGCCTGTTCGTCGGCTCGGGTGGCACCGACGTCGAATCACTCGTGCGGCGCGGCGCCGAGCTGGCCGGGCAGCTCAACCGGGACCTGGCAAGCTACATCGGCGCGCGCTGGAGGCTCAGAAGCCATCTGGAGCTGGAATTCGAAAAGCTGTACCTGCGGCTGTTCCTGCCGCGCGCACGGCACAGCGAGCGCGGCGCAAGCAAACGCTACGCCGGGCTGCTGCAGGGCGTTGCGGCGGGTGTGGAGTTCGTCGGAATGGAAGTCGTGCGCCGCGACTGGACCGCGCTGGCACGGCAAGTTCAGCGCGAGCTGTATGGGCGGTTATTCACCGATCAACCCGTGGAGGCCTACCTGCAGAGCATTGTGCGCTCGGTACGCGCCGGTGAGCGCGATGCGTTGCTGGTGTACCGCAAGAACCTGCGCAAGGGGGCGGATTCCTATACTGCCACGACGCCGCCGCACGTCGCCGCAGCGCGCAAGTCCCCTGGTGCCCCGGGAAGATCGATCCGCTATGTGATGACGACCGACGGTCCCGAGCCGCTCGACAACATCCGCCATCCGCTCGATCACGAGCACTATGTTGCCCGGCAGATCAGGCCGGTCGCCGAGCCGGTGCTGGCCACGCTCGGCCTCGACTTCGAGACGGTCATCGGCGATGCGCGACAGGTGGAAATGCCGTTCTGAGCGCCTCCCGCGGCGCAAATCCACAGACACGGCGAAACGCCCGGGAAAAATGGCTGGCCGAGGCGAAGCCCGTTGCCACCGCTGTCTCGAGGACGGAAAACGAAGTCTCGCGCAGCAATTGCCGCGCACGCCGCAGCCGCAGCGCCAGGTAGTACTCGTGCACGCCGCGACCAAGGCTTGCGCGGAAGGAGCGCTCGAGCTGTCGCAGCGAGACATTGGCGAGCGCTGCAAGTTGCGCGCGGCTCAACGGCACTTCCAGATGCGACTCCATGGCACGCAACACGCACAGCAGCTTCTCGTCGACGATGCCGAGGCGAAACCGCAGGTCCATGCGCTGCGGCCCCTCCCCCTCGCGCACGGCGGTGTGCAGCAGCCACTCGCTGACGGCGGCGCCGAGCGCATAGCCGTGGTCCTGCGCGATCCGGGCAATCATCATGTCAAGTCCAGCGATGCCCCCGGAACAGGTGATGCGGTCGCCGTCGACCTCGAACAGCGTGCGCGTGAGGCGCAGCTGCGGATACTGCTCCTGCAGCGCCGGCAGATGCTCCCAGTGCACCGTGCAGCGCCGACCGCTAAGCAAACCGGCTCTGGCCATGATGAACGGTCCGCCGGACACACCGCCGATGACGACACCGCGCCGTGCGACCGAGCGAAGCCAGGCGAACGTGCGGCGGTCGTGAAATACGGCCGGATTGCCCGCAGCGCACACCAACAGCAGATCGAGAGCGCCGAGGTCGCCCCGCAGGGGAAAGTCCGGAAGCACCGCGGTGCCACTCGAGGCCACGGCCGGCTGATCGGCGGGAGCGGCATGCCACCAGCGGTACAGCTCGCGGTCCGCCAGCTGATTCGCTGCGCGCAGCGGCTCGAGGCACGAGGCATAGGACATCAGCGAAAAGCCCGGAATGAGCAGAAAGCCGACGGTTCGCGGGCGCGCGCGGGATTTGGCTGCGGGGGGCATGGCGGGCTTGGAGGGGGTGGTCGGAATGGGTGGCATGGACGGCATGGACGGCATGGACGGCATACAGGGGCACCGTCGCAAAATGTATAGAGCCCGTCGCGAAAGATCAATTCACTCCGGCCGCCGCACCTAGGATGGGACGCATGCGCTACTCGCTGTTCGCTCTCATGCGCCAGGCACTTGGCGGTCATCGCGGCTGGAGCCCCGCCTGGCGCGATGCCACCCCCAAACCCTCATACGACGTGATCATCATCGGTGGGGGCGGCCACGGTCTCGCGACAGCGCATTACCTTGCGAAGAATCATGGCGTGCGCAACGTAGCGGTCCTGGAGAAGGGTTGGATCGGTTCCGGCAACGCCGGACGCAACACGACGATCATCCGCTCCAACTACCTGCTGGCCGGCAACAATCCATTCTACGAATGGTCGATGAAGTTGTGGGAGTCTCTGGAGCAGGATCTGAACTACAACACCATGGTGAGTCAGCGCGGGGTGCTGAACCTCTTTCATTCCGATGCCCAGCGGGATGCGTATGCGCGCCGCGGCAATGCCATGCGGATGCACGGCGTGGATGCCGAGCTGCTCGATGCCACCGACATCCGCCGCATGCTGCCGTTTTTCGATTTCGAGAATGCCCGCTTCCCGATTCGCGGCGGTCTGCTGCAGCGGCGCGGCGGCACGGCGCGCCACGATGCGGTCGTGTGGGGCTATGCCCGCGCAGCCAGCGAGCGCGGCGTGGATGTCATTCAGAATTGCGAAGTGACCGGCTTCATGCGTGAGGGACGGCGGATCACCGGGGTCGAAACCACGCGCGGTACTGTGCGCGCCGCGAAGATCGGCATGGCGGTTGCCGGGAGCAGCTCCCGCGTGGCGGCCATGGCCGGGTTGCGGCTGCCCATAGAAAGTCACGTGTTGCAGGCGTTCGTCTCCGAGGCGATCAAGCCGTTCATCCCCTGTGTCGTTACCCTGGGAGCCGGGCACTTCTATATCAGCCAGTCCGACAAAGGCGGCCTCGTCTTCGGCGGCGACATCGATGGTTACAACTCGTACGCGCAGCGCGGCAACCTGCCGACGCTGGAGGGCGTCTGCGAGGGCGGGGTATCGTTGATTCCCGCGCTGTCTCGTATCCGACTGCTGCGGGGATGGGGCGGCGTCATGGACATGACGATGGATGGCTCTCCGATCATCGACCATGCCCCGATTCCCGGCCTGTATCTGAATGCCGGCTGGTGCTATGGCGGCTTCAAGGCGACGCCGGCATCGGGCTGGTGCTTTGCGCATTTACTGGCTCGGGACGAAACGCATCCGCTCGCCCGAGCCTTTCGCCTGGATCGCTTCGCGTCCGGCTATCTCATCGATGAGAACGGCCAGGGTGCACAGCCCAACCTGCATTGATTGTCCCCCGAGGTCGCATGCGAATCCGATGCCCTTTCTGCGGTGAGCGCGAGCACAGTGAATTCTCCTACCTGGGAGATGGCTCCATCGAGCGTCCGGATCCGCTTGCAGCGGATGCGCAGGCGCAATTCATCGAGGCGGTGTATCTGCGCGACAACCCCGCCGGGCCGCACGTGGAGCTGTGGTACCACTCGCACGGCTGTCGCAGCTGGCTGCGGATCACCCGCAACACCCTCACGCACGAGATTCTCGACGTGCGCTTCGCTCGCGCCGGTGCCGCGCGCGCATGAGCCGCAATTCAGCGGCGAGCGCCGCTCAACCCAACAGACTCGCAAACGGCGGTCTCATCGAGCGTGCGCGCCCCTTGTCGTTCCGCTTCGATGCGCGCGCCTATTCGGGCTTCGCGGGGGACACGCTCGCCTCCGCACTCCTCGCCGGCGGCGTTCGCCGCGTGGGCCGTTCGTTCAAGTATCATCGCTCGCGTGGGGTGCTCACGGCGGGATCGGAAGAGCCGAACGCTCTGGTGCAATTGCGGCACGGAGCGCGACAGGAGGCCAATACCCGCGCCACGGTCGCCGAGCTGTTCGAGGGACTAAGCGCGCGCAGCCAGAACTGCTGGCCGTCCCTCGCCTTCGATCTCGGTTCGATCAATTCGCTCTTCGCGCCGCTCCTCGTGGCGGGTTTTTACTACAAGACCTTCATGTGGCCGAAGGCCTGGTGGGAGAAGTTGTACGAGCCAGCGATCCGGCGCGCGGCCGGACTCGGCCGGGCAAGCTTGCAAGCCGATCCCGACCGCTACGATAAGGCGCATCTGTTCTGCGACGTCCTGATCATCGGCGCCGGTCCCGCTGGACTTGCCGCCGCGCTCGCCGCGGCGCGCGGCGGCGCGCGGGTGGTGATTTGCGATGAGGATTTCGTACCCGGTGGCCGACTGAACGGCGATCGGCGTGCGATCGGCACGGGTGGCGGCACGGACTGGGTCGGCGAGGTCGTAGCGGAGCTGATGGGCTTTGCGGATGTGCGGCTGCTGTTGCGAACGACCGTGTTCGGTGTTTACGACGGCAGTGTGCGGACGGGATCGACCGAGGGAACGCGTACATTTGGCGCGGTCGAGCGCGTAGCCGACCATCTGCCGGAACCGCTGCCCCATCAACCCCGACAGCGGCTCTGGAAGATCATGGCCCGGCGTGTCGTGCTGGCAGCGGGCGCGATCGAGCGGCCATTCGTATTCGGCGGCAATGATCGGCCGGGCGTCATGATGGCAGCCGCGGTCCGTACCTACGTGAATCGGTTCGCCGTGGTGCCGGGGAAGCGCGTTGCGCTCTTCACGACATGCGACGATGGCTGGCAGAGCGCATTCGATCTTGCTGCCGTGGGTGTTGCAATCGAAAGCATCGTCGATGCGCGCACCGAAGTGGCGCCGTCATTGCTCGAGGCCTCGAAGGCCATCGCCGCCCCCGTACACCTTGGTGCGCATGTGGTGGGGACACGCGGAGCCGCCGGGTTGAATCGCATCACCATTCGCCAGCGCGACGGTGCACTGCGCCATGCGGCGGTCGACACGCTGGCGATCTGCGGGGGCTGGAATCCCAACCTTGCACTCACGACGCACCTGGGCGGCCGACCCCTATGGTCGGCGTCCTTGGCGGCGTTCGTGCCGGGTGAGCTGCCAGCGGGGATGAGCGTCGCCGGCGCGGCGCGCGGGACTTTCTCGCTCGCCGGCTGTCTTCGGGAAGGAGCGGCCGCGGGGGCGGCCGCCGCCAGGGAGCTGGGGTTCCGCTGCGAAAGCCCGGCCTGGCGTGCGGACGATGAGCTCTTTGCAGTCGCACCCCTGTGGGTCATCGCAGGCAGCACGGGTAAGGCATTCGTGGATTTCCAGCATGATGTCACCGCTGCGGACGTGGAGATCGCCGCACGCGAGGGCTTCCGCTCGGTGGAGCTGCTCAAGCGCTATACGACCCTTGGCATGGCGACCGACCAGGGCAAGACCTCGGGCATCAATGGCCAGGCGATCATGGCTGCGCTGACGCAACGTTCCGTCCCTGCCCTCGGAACGACGACGTTCCGCCCGCCCTATACGCCGGTGGCCATCGGTGCGTTCGCAGGGACTCACCGCGGCAAGCACCTCGAGCCGGTACGCCTGACCGCAGGACACGCGTGGGCCAAGGAGCGCGGCGCCACCTTCATCGAAAGCGGCGAGTGGCTCCGCGCCCAGTGGTTCGCAGCTCCCGGGGAGCAAAGCTGGCTGCAGACCGTGTCGCGCGAGGTCAAGGCCGTGCGCCGCGGCGTGGGCGTGTGCGATGTCTCGACGCTCGGCAAGATCGACGTCCAAGGCGCGGATGCAGCACAGTTTCTTGACCGCATCTACACCAACCTGTTCTCCTCCCTGGCGGTCGGCAAAGTGCGTTACGGTCTGATGCTGCGTGAAGATGGCTTCGTGCTGGATGATGGCACGACGGCACACCTCGCTCCCGGGCATTACGTGATGTCGACTACGACCGCCCATGCTGCAAAAGTCATGCGCCATCTCGAGCATGCCCGGCAGGTGTTGTGGCCGGAGCTCGATGTGCAGCTGGCTTCGGTCACGGAGCACTGGGCGCAGTTTGCAATCGCCGGCCCCGAGGCCCGTCGCGTGCTCGAGCAGCTGTTGGGAGATGCCATTGAGCTGAACGATGCGGCCTTTCCCTACATGGCGTGCGCGCAATTCGCCTGGCGCGGTCTCGAGGCGCGGCTGTTCCGGATCTCCTTCTCGGGCGAGCGCGCATACGAGCTGGCGGTGCCTGCAGACTACGGCGATGCCACCATCAGGGCGATCATGCAATGCGGCGAGTCGCTCGGAATCGTTCCCTATGGACTCGAGGCCCTTGGCGTGCTGCGCATCGAGAAGGGACACGTCGCGGGCAGCGAGCTCAACGGCACCACGACCGCAGCGGACCTTGGATTCGGGCGCATGCTGTCGGCCCGCAAGGATTTCATCGGACGCGCCATGGCGCAACGACCAGGATTGACCGATCCCGCGCGGTCCGTGCTGGTGGGCATTCAGCCGCTCGATCCCGCCGCGCGTCTGCGCGGCGGCGCGCATCTCCTCACCCCCGGGGGTGCCCCTACGCTCGAGAACGATCAGGGCTATCTCACATCGGTCGCCTTCTCGCCGCTGCTCGAAAGTTGGATTGGACTCGCGCTGCTCGCTCGCGGCGCCGGGCGCATGGGCGAGTGCATCCGCGTGCACGACCCGCTGCGCGGACGCGACGTCGACGCGCGCATCGTCGCGCCCGTATTCTACGATCCGCAAGGCCTGCGACTGCAAGGCTGAGCGGAAAGGCCGTGTCATGAACGATTGCAGACTGAGCTTGCGCTCACCGTTCGCGGATCTGCCCAT
The DNA here is from genome assembly GCA_963716335.1 of uncultured Pseudomonadota bacterium. Taxonomy (GTDB): domain Bacteria; phylum Pseudomonadota; class Gammaproteobacteria; order Steroidobacterales; family Steroidobacteraceae; genus 13-2-20CM-66-19. Next base: position 145,513 of record OY970302.1, read on the forward strand.
CGAGGCGGCACCGGGCCGCGGCGTCACCTTTGCCGACCGGTCGACCCTCGCCATCGCTCGCATCGTCGCCCGAGCGAACCGGTCGGCTGAGATCGCCGCCAGGGTGCAGGCAATTTACGGGATCGAGCTGCCACGGGAACCGCGGCGCGTTGGTGGTCACGACGTGGCTTTCGTCGCCGTGGCAACGGATGCGTGGCTGGTTACGAGCGAGCGGCGGCCCGATGAGCTGTTGAATGGGCTGCGCGGGGCGCTCGCGGAGTGGGCGGCGGTGACGGATCAGAGTAGTGGTTATGCGGTGTTGCGCCTGAGCGGTCTGCACGTGCGTGCGGCGCTGGCCCGGATCGTGCCGATCGACGTGCATCCGCGCGCGTTCCCGATCGGCGCTGCCGCATCCACCGCGACAGCGCACATTGCCATCACGCTGTGGCGCTGTGCCGATGCGCCCGACGGTGCCGTGTTCGACATCGCCGTGCCGCGCAGCTTTGCGGGCAGCTTCTGGCATGTCCTCACCTCAGCGGCCGCCGAATTCGGCTTCGAGCCGCGTGCCCAGCGCTGAGCCGAGCAGCTCCATCGGCTCACGGCGCGCCAATATACGCACCCGTCCTGCACCGGTACACTTCCCCCAGCTTCCGAGGGTCCACCAATGTCGCGGTTCCATGAGCACGCATCGGAGATGTCGCGTCGCACCTTTCTCGAGGGGGCCGGCCGTATCGGTTTGGGTGTCGCAGGGGCAGGTAGCGCCGTAGCGCTGGCGCGCGGGACGGATCTCGGGTTCGCCAACGGTATGCGACAGGAGGTTGTCTTTCCGCAGAAGCAGCCACTGCTCCTGCAGCGCACCCGGCCGCCGCTGCTGGAGACGCCGCTCGAGGTCTTCGACCGCGGCGTGTTCACCCCCAATGATCGCTTCTACGTGCGCTGGCATCTGGCGCAGATACCCAACGTCATCGACCCGGTAGCGTTCAGGCTGAAGATTCGCGGTCACGTGCGACGGCCGCTGGAGCTCAGCCTCGATGAGCTCCGCAATGGCTTCGAGCGTTTCCAGATCGCAGCCGTCAACCAGTGCTCCGGCAATTCACGTGGTTTCTTCGATCCGCGCGTTCCCGGAGCGCAATGGGGCAACGGCGCGATGGGCAATGCGCAATGGACCGGCGTGCGGCTCAGGGACGTGCTCGAGCGGGCAGGCCTGCGCGCCGGCGCCGTGCAGGTGCGTTTCAACGGGCTCGACGCAGGTTTGATCCCGCAGACCCCGGATTTCCTCAAGTCACTCGATACCGATCACGCCGCCGATGGGGAAGTCATGCTCGCCTATGCGATGAATGGCGCGCCACTGCCGGTGTTGAATGGATATCCGCTGCGGCTCGTGGTGCCGGGCTGGTTCGCCACGTACTGGGTCAAGATGCTCAACGACATCGAAGTGCTGAGGCAACGCGATGACAATTTTTGGATGGCAAAGGCGTATCTCATTCCGGACACACCCGCGGCCAACATCACGCCAGGCCAGCAAGGCATCAACATGATTCCGATCAGCCGGATGGTGCCGCGCTCGTTCATCACGAACGTGCACGCGGGGGCGACGCTGAGCGTCGGTCGCACGACCGAGATCCGCGGCATCGCTTTCGGGGGCGATACCGGCATCGCGAAAGTGATGTTCACCGCCGATGGCGGTCGGCGCTGGCAGGAAGCGCGCCTCGGCGCCGACCATGGCAAGTACAGCTTCCGGCAGTGGACGGCCTCCTTGCGTCTGGCGGCTCCGGGCGCCCATACACTGATGGTCAAAGCCATCAATTCGGCCGGTGTCACGCAGCCGGAGCGCGCCAACTGGAACGGTTCGGGATTCATGCGCAACGTGATCGAATCGGTGGCGGTCCATGCGACCTGAGCATCGCCGCATCCGGGCGAGGTGCGGGCTGCTCCTGTCGGTTGGGCTGCTCCTGTCGGTTGGGTTGCTCCTGTCGGCTGGGTTGCTCCTGCCGGCTGGGCCGCTGATGCCAGGGTTGATCCCTGCTGCAGGCGCAGCGGCTCCCGCCCCGGCGCGCACTGCCACGGTCAGCATCCAACTGCCGGTGAGCAACGCTGTTCTGCCGCCAGGCAACGGTGCCGAGCTCGCAAATGCCCAGTGCCTCATCTGTCATTCCGCCGAGATGGTGACGCTGCAGCCGCCCCTCACCCTCAAGGAATGGACGGCCGAGATCGCCAAGATGCGCAACACCTATGGGGCGCCGCTACCGGCGCAGCAAATCGAATTGCTTGCCAGCTACCTGCACGGCATCGACGGCCGTTGATAATGCAGTACTCGGGCCTCGTCGATCGGATCAGCGGTGAGGGGGCGGATGCGTGGCTGACGCATTACGAGGCGACGGCCGCGCGCGAGTGCGGCGAAGATGTCATCATTTTGAGTGTCGGCGATCCGGATCTGCACACGCCAGGCCCCGTCGTCGAGCGGGCGATCGAGCGCATTCGCGGCGGTGATACGCATTATGCGAGTGCATCCGGCCGCCATGCGGTGCGCGCGGCGATTGCGGCGCACCACGCAAAGCGCACCGGACAGCCCACGGAAGCGGACAACGTCGTGTATCTGTCGGGCGCCCAGAACGCGCTGTTCGTCGCATCGATGTGCCTTGCCGGTGCAGGCGATGAGGTCATCAGTTTCGACCCGATGTACCCGACCTACCCCGCGACCGTGCAGGCATCCGGTGCGCGGCTCGTGCGGGCCCCGACGCATGCGGATTTCCGTCCCGATCTGGCCGCTCTGGAGGCCCTGATCACCCCGCGCACCCGCGCGCTCTTCTGGGCGACGCCGAATAATCCTACCGGCGTCATTCTCAACCCCGCCGAGCTCGACGTCATCGCGACGCTGGCGCGCCGGCACGACCTGTGGTTGGTATCGGATGAGGTGTACGCCGGACTTGCACCCCGGGGCAGCGTGCCCGGATTGGCCGCCAGGCTGCCCGAGCGCGTCGTTACGGTGGGCAGCCTCTCCAAATCCCATGCGATGACCGGCTGGCGCGCCGGCTGGCTGATCGGTCCGCGCGAGCTGGCGGTCCATGCGCATTCGCTGGTCATGTGCATGCTGTTCGGACTGCCTGGATTCATTCAGGAAGCTGCGATCACGGCGCTGTCGATCGCGGAGGACGCCGAGCAGCGCATCCGGGCGCTCTGCGATGCCCGGCGCAGCCGCCTCGTGGCGGCTCTCGCGGCAGTCCCCCGCATTCGCACCGTCGTGCCGCAGGCGGGGATGTTTCTGTTGCTGGACGTGCGGGAGACCGGCTTGACCGGCTACGAGTTCATGCGTGCGCTGTACCGCTCGCAACGGGTCTCGGTGCTGGACGGCGCAGCCTTCGGGCGCCCGACCGCCGGCTTCGTCCGGGTCTGCTTCGCCACCAGCGAGGACGAGCTCGATGAGGCCAGCAGGCGGATCCGTCGTTTTTGCGAGCAGCAGAACGGAACCGTTCGCAGCTCTCAAGCGTAGTTCTCAGTGCCACTCATTTTGGGCCCGGTGCCTGCGACCGCGCCCGCCAGCATCCCAACCCCGAGGTCACTTCCATGACCATGACCGTCTCGATCGGCCCGGTGATCGCCCTGATCGCCGGCATCCTCATTCTTGTCGTGCCGCGGCTGCTCAACTACATCGTGGCTATTTATCTGATCATCATCGGCCTGCTGGGCCTCTTCGGCCATAACGGCCACTTCATCTGAGGCGCCCCGACGCCTCTAAAGAGGTCTGCCGACCGGCAGTGCGAGCGTTCCGGCACTATGCCCGTGGTACCAGCGGCGCAGATTGCCACCGGCACGTTTTGCCTCGTAGAGCGCTAAATCGGCGGACTTGTACAGACTGTCGAGCGTCTCGCCGTGGTCGCCGAAGCTCGCCACGCCGATGGTGGCGCTGCTTTTCACGCTCACCCCGTGGATGGACACGGGCAGCACGAAGCTTTCGATGATCCGCTCGCAAATGCGCTCGATATCCGTCGCCGCGGGGTTGTCCGCGACAAGCACGCCGAACTCATCCCCACCGAGGCGGGCCACACAGTCGGACTTGCGCACCGAAGCCTGCAGGCGGATGGCCGCCTCGATCAACAGCGCGTCCCCCGCGTCATGTCCCAGCGAGTCATTGATCTGCTTGAAGCGGTCCAGGTCGATCAGCAGCAACGCGAAGCGCACACCCTGCAGGTGCGCAAGCGCGATCAGCTCGCGAAACTCTTCCGTGAACATCCGCCGGTTGGGCAGCGCGGTGAGCGTATCGTAATAGGCGATTTGCTCGAGCTGTCGCTGACTGGCGCGCAGTTCGGCCGTGCGCTCGATCACCTGCCGTTCGAGATCGCGCTGGTTGCGGCGCAGATACAACGTGCGGGCCTGAACCAGCAGCGCCACGAGCGCAAGTCCTGCAAGCACCGTCGCGATCCTGAATGTCATCGTCTGATACCACGATGGCAGCACTCGGATGGGCAGAATGAGTGAGCGTGCGGACCATACGCCATCGCGGTTCGAGCCCCGCAGATGCAGCCGGTATTGCCCGGGGGGCAGATTGGTATAGGCCGCGAGCCGGCGTCCCGGCTCGGAGTCCAACCACCCGGAATCGAACCCTTCCAGGCGATACACGTATCGGTTTCGCTGCGGAGCCGAGTAATCCAGGGCGGAGAATTCCACTGCGATGCTGTTGGCGTGCGGCTGAACGACGAGGGGTTTCAGCGTCTCGCCCGTACCGATTGCCCCGGCGGCAACCGTCTTGCCGCCGATGCGCACGTCGGTCACGACCAGGGGCGGCTGGAAAGTCCAGCGTGTGAGTTTCTCCGGTCGGACGACCGTCAGGCCGCCCACACCGCCGTAAAGCAACTCGCCCTCCGGTGTCATCGCACCGGCGCCGACCCAGTAGTTGGTAATCGGCAATCCTTCGGCCCGGCGCAGCGCGCGGACGGCGAAGCTCGTCTCGTCGATGACTGCCAGTCCCTCGTCGGTACTCACCCAGACACGGTGCTGCGGATCCTCGAGAAGCATGTCGGTGTTTTCGTTGACGAGGCCTTGCGCAAGGCCGATGTGACGAAAACGCGGACGACCGCGCGGATCGCGCGTTGTCAGGACGTCGACTCCGCCGCCGAACGTACTCACCCAAAGCCGTCCGTGAGAATCGGTCAGGAGCGAGGTGACGTAAGCGGCACTCAGCGCGCCCGGATCGGCGGGATCGGGCAAGATGCGCTCGAGGGCGTGCGTGTGCAGGTCGATCCGGTTGAGCCCATTTTTCGTGCCCACCCAGAGAGCTGCGCTGCGATCGCGGGCGAAGGAGGTGATGCGTTGGTCCGTCAGCGCCTGGGCGGCCTCGACATGCGCCGCAGCAGGTCCGCCACCGGCCAGATCGAGCGTCCAGAGCCCGTCGCCACCGATCCACAGCACCCGCTCGTCACGCAACAATGCCCATACGGGGGCGCTCGGATCCCGTCCGGCGATGGCAACCCGGACGGCAGCGCGCGCACCCGCATCGGCGCGATACAGCCCCTGCTCCGTCCCCACGAAGACATCGCCGCTGCCGGAGGCAGCGAACGCGTTGACGTAGCCTTTGGGCAGCGCATTTGCGGGGTGCGCCGGATCGGCTCGCAGGGCCGCGACACGCACGCCGTCGGGATCGATGACGTCGACGCCATTGCTGTCGAGTCCCAACCAGATGCGTCCGTCGGGCATGGGAAGTATCGCATCGACGTTGGTTTCGGAAATGCTGTCCTGACGGCTGGATGCACCGAAGACGGTGATGAATGCCCGCTGCGACGGGTCGTACGTGCTCATACTGCGGACGCTGCAAATCCACACGAGGCCGGCACGATCCCGGTAGAGCGCCTCGATGTTGTTATCCGTCAGACTGGTCGCCAGGGCCGGATCGTGACGCAGGCGGCGAGTGCGTCCGGTCGCGACATCGAGAGTGAGCAGCCCCTGTCCGACGGTACCGATCCAGATCGTGCCCGGATGCGGCTCGAGAATGGCGCTGATTCCTTCGTTGCGCAGATTGGAACGCGCGGCATCGCTCTCCTGCACCGGGCGCGCCGCATCCGCGGGCGACTCGATCAGGTAGGCACCATCACGCACGGTACCGATCCACATGCGCCCGCCGCTGTCCTCCAGGAAGGTAGCCGCAACGGGGAGCTTGCCGGCACCTGCCGGTAGCTCAATGCGCACGAGGTGTCGGGTGTCCGCCTCCATCCGCACCAGGCCCCCGGCAGTGCCGATCCACACTGAGCCGCGCCGATCGCGGTACAGGCCCCGTACGCTGTCATCAGGAAGACTGGCCGGATCCGAGTCGAGGTGGCGGACGTGCTCGATGCGGGAGGCGTCCGGCAGCACATGGTCGAGACCGCCTTCCGTCGCGACCCAGACGCCGCCGCCACCATCATCGGCGATCGCACGAACGCTGACGTGGCTCAGTCCAACGGGCCCAGCGGGATAGGTGATGAAGCGGTCGTGCTCGCGATCGTAGCGCGCAAGCCCACCGGAAACCGTGCCGACCCACAGCGTGCCGCGCGCATCACAGTGGACGGTCTGGATGAAATTGTCGGGCAACGCGCCGCGCTCGCCGGCGTGGGCATGAAAGACACGAAAGTGATAGCCATCCCAGCGGGCCAGCCCGTTCTGCGTGCCGATCCACAGGTACCCTTCAGCGTCCTGAGCGAGCGCAGTCGGGACGGCGGAATTCGGCAACTCGGTATCAAGCGCGACGTGTTGGAACACCGTGTCGGCAAGATCGCCCCACCGTGGGGCAGCCTGCGCGAGGATCGCCGTGACAGACAGCAGCGCGGCAAACGCGATCCGGCGCATGGTTGTAAAAGCCCGCATCGCGTAGCACTCAGTGTGGCACGGCCGGCGAATACTACTACCGGTACCAGCGGCGTTGGGGCGCACCGACAGATATACCTGGAAGGTGTGTTCTACATCACGCGCGCGGCCCTTGGAACGAGGCCGCGAGCTCAGGTCTGCACGGTAGGAATGGGGCTTGCTGAACTGGAGGTGGCGGGCGTAGCCTTTCGATCCCATCGTTTCGCGTCGCCCTGGCTGAAGGCATGTGAGCCGCGCAAAGACATTGATTTCTCTGGTCGTAATGGCCCCGCTGCTCGGGCTAGCTGCAGCCGCGATCGATGCCCAGGACGTAGCGCAGCAAGGGGCCGTCGCGCCGGCGCACAGCGTGCCACCTACCGTATCGCCGGATCACACGACCGCGCAGGCTGACGCTGACGTACCGCCCGACACCGCGACGGGCGATACCCAGCCCTCCGGCTCCAATGGGCATCCAGCGGGCACCGGGGACACCACCGCGAAACCTTCCACCGAGTGTTTTCGCTATACCATGCATTGCCCGCCCGATACGACCATTAACCTCACACCTCCAGATATCCGCACCGTCGTCTCACCTCAGGAGCTCAGCGAGCCCCTGCCGACGCCCGAACAGCAGCAGGATGCCGATGATTCCGACACCGTGCAGGTGCGCGCGCCCCCCACGGCGCCCGACGTCCCCGGCGGCTTCGGAGCGCTTTGGTGGGCGCTCAGACATCCAACGCAGGCATGGAGGATCTTCGCGCCGGTCGAATGAGCCGCTGCGCGGCACCGCACCCCACTTCCCGCCTGACCGCCCCGCGTCTTGCGCAATGCTCGCAATCCCGACATCTGCTTACAGCAACCAACATCTGCTTACACGCGCGCCGGTCAACCGATGGCAGCATCAACCGCTGTAATCTGCATGCCGCGAGCGCCGGAAGCGGAAAGTCCCCTGCTCGCGCCACGGCGACGATGCGTAACAATCGCTTACACTCGAGGAACGATGCCATGAAGTCGAACAGGAAATGGGTACTGCTCATCGCCGCAGCGGCGAGCGTCGGTACCGGTGCGGCCATTGCCGCTGCGGCGACTGCCGCAACGACGAGCACGACGACTGCGACAACTCCGACAGCCACTGCCGCGGGCAAACATCATTGGGGTCATCGCGGCGGGATGCTCGTCGGCATCACGGTGCGCGCGGTGCGCCAGCTCAATCTGTCCAGCGAGCAGCAGGCAACGATCAAGGGGATCCTCAGCGCCGCTCGCGCCCAACATCAGCAGAATGCTGCTGCCGGAGCGCTCGATCTGAGCGTGCTGGGTAATCCGGGTGACCCGAACTATGCAGCGGCCATCCAGAACCTCAAGACGCGCGCGGCCGCGCGGCTGCAGAGCGAGATGGAACTGCAGAGCCAGATCTACAACGTGCTGCTGCCCGCGCAGCGCACGCAGCTGCCCCAAGTCCTCGCGAGCATGCAGGCGCAGGCCGCACAACGGCGCGCTGCGTGGCAGCAGGAACATTGGGCGCCGACCACGGGCAACTCAGCCAACGATCAGTGAGAGCGGGCGACTGACCACGCCCAGCGCGGGTGCAGCTGCACCCGCGCTGTTTGACCCACGTCCCATTTGCTCCATGCCGAATTTGACCGCGGTTAAATTGCGGCTACCATTCACGTCGTTTTACCGCAACAACGGCTCGGTCCGGTGGGATACCGCTCGCCCCCGCCGTGTCGCACCCGCCACTTCCCCTGTCGCTCTAGAAGGACACTGCCCGTGAAACTCAAGAGTGCCCATCCGATGCATGGATTAATGCTCGGCGCCCTCACCTGCGCCCTGCTTTGCGCGCCCGCGTGGGCTGCGCTTGGCGGCAGTGCGACATCGGTGGAAACCGACAGGCAGCATATGAAGGGCCAGCTGCGCATGACCGCGGCCCCCGAAGGCTACACGGTGCAGGAGATCACGACGCCAGCGGGGACGGTCGTGCGGGAGTACGTCTCCGCCACTGGCCAGGTGTTCGCCGTCAGCTGGCGAGGGCCGGTGATGCCGAATTTGCGCCAGATGCTGGGTGCGTATTTCGCCCGATACGCGGCGGCTGCGGCCGCTCCTCATCCGGGTCACCGACATCTCAACATCGAGCAACCGGATCTGGTCATCCACTCCGCCGGACACATGCGCAACTTCTTCGGATCGGCGTACTTGCCGGGAATGCTGCCAGCGAATCTTGCCGTCGACGCGATCAAATAGGGAGAGCGCCGTGCTCAGAATCATTGCGATCGCTTGCCTCGGTGCGTTCTGTCTGGCTGCCTGCGGCGGCGGGGGATCCGATCTCAACACGAACGGCCCCGGAGGAGTCGTCACCACGCCGGCGGCTAACGTTCAGTCAGTGACGGTCGACGGAGGTCCGCCGCAGCTCGCGAATCCGACCGCGAATACGCTGTATACCAGTGTGACCATCTGCGTGCATGGCACGACCAACTGTCAGACGATCGATCACATCCAGGTCGATACCGGCTCCTCGGGATTTCGCATCCTCGCTTCCGCCCTCACCCTGACCCTTCCCCAGCAGACGGACGGCAATAACAATCCCATTGTGGAGTGCACCCAGTTCATCGATGGATACAGCTGGGGACCGCTGCGCACGGCGGACGTGCAGGTCTCGGGCGAGAGCGCCGCCAATATTGCTGTGCAGGTCATCGGTGATGCCACCTACACCACGGTACCGAGCGATTGCGCGAGCACCGGTACCGCCGAGGATACGCTGGACTCCTTCGGCGCCAACGGGATCCTCGGCGTCGGGCCATTCATCTCCGACTGCGGCGCCGCCTGTACGACCTCGCCCAATACGGTGTACTTTACTTGCCCCACCGCCACCACGTGCGCCGATGCGGCGGTCGCCGAAGCGCAGCAGGTATCCAACCCGGTGGCGTTCTTCGCCACAGACAACAACGGCGTCATCCTCCAGCTGCCTTCGATCAGCGCTTCCGGCGACGCAACGGTCTCCGGCGCGCTTGTTTTCGGAATCGGCACGCAGAGCAACAACGGGCTGGGGACCGCCAAGGTCTACGCCGTCGATCCCGGCAATGGCAGCATGGTGACGACTTACAACGGGGCCGCGCTGACGGACAGCTTCATCGACAGCGGCTCCAACGCCTATTACTTTCCGGACAGCAGCATACCGACCTGCCCATCCAACAGCCCCGCACCGGGATTCTTCTGTCCGACCTCGACGCTGAGTCTGAGCGCGACGCTGCAGGGTGCGACGGTCAATGGCGTCGTTGGCGCGAGCAGCACCGTCGAGTTCGCCATTGCGAACGCGATGAATCTGTTCGATGTCTCCACGGCCATTGCCGCGGTCGATGACCTCGGCGCCCCAAGCAGTACGTCCAACGGTTTCGATGGGGCGAACTCGTTCGACTGGGGACTGACCTTCTATTTCGGGCGCACCGTGTACACCGCGATCGAGCAGCGCAATACCTCCGCGGGCATGGGCCCTTACTTCGCGTTCTGATCCGGTGCTGCCGCCGGTGCGCCCGCCGGCAGCACCGTCGCGGCAGCCTCGCCAAAGCCGATCCGGACACGGCCAGGCTTGGCGCACCAGCCGCGCAAAATGATGCGGTCACCATCGGCCACGAAGGTACGCATCTCCCCCGATGCGAGCTGCAATTGCCGCTTGCCCCCGCTGGTCAATTCCAGCAACGAGCCGGCTTGCTCTGACGCCGGGCCGGACTGCGTACCACTGCCGAACAAATCTCCGGGCAGCAGATTGCAGCCATTGATGGTGTGATGGGCGATCAGCTGCGAAACGGTCCAGTAGCAATGGCGGAAACTGGAGCAGGACAGCACGTGCGGGGCCATTCCCGTCTTACGCATGTTCGCTGTCTCGATGGCTGCCTCGAGCTGCAGCTCGATCGCGCCCTCGAGCCGCAGCCGCTGGTCATCAAGATACGGCAGCGGGGCCGGATCAGTCGGCGGACGGCTCCAGGGCACTCGGTACGGCGCGAGCGCTTCGAGTGTCACGATCCAGGGAGAGATCGTGGTGGCGAAATTCTTGGCGAGAAACGGGCCGAGCGGCTGGTATTCCCACGCCTGTATATCGCGAGCCGACCAGTCATTGAGCAGACAGAGACCGAATACGTGCTGCTCGGCCTCGGCGATGGGAATCGGCCGGCCGAGCTCGTTGCCGGTCCCGACGAACATCCCCACCTCCAGCTCATAGTCGAGGCGACGCGTCGGCTGCAGCTCGGGGCTGGTGGCATCAGCGGCACAGATCTGACCCATCGGCCGGTGAAAACGCTGCCCGGAGACGCGGATCGAGGAGGCGCGGCCGTGGTAGGCGATCGGGACCCACTTGTAGTTCGGCAACAGCGGGTTATCCGGCCGGAACAATCGGCCAACCGCACTTGCGTGGTTGATCGACGCATAGAAATCCGTGAAGTCCCCAATGAGAGCCGGAACGGCGAGCTGGGCGTCGCACTGCGGAACGAGGCTGTCGTGCAAAGACGCTGCGCCGGGCGCACCTTCGCGCAGCAGCCCGCAGAGCGCGTGCCGCAGCACTGACCAGGCATCGCCCCCCAGCGCCATGAATGGGTTGAGAGCCGGGCCCGTACATGCGGCCAGGGCCTGCCCGGCGGTTCCTTTAAGAACGCGCCGCCCGTGCAGCGCCGCAAGATCCACGATCTGATCGCCGATCGCGACTCCCGCCCGCAGCGCCTCGCCGCTGTGCGCTCGGGTGAAGATGCCAAATGGCAGGTTCTGAATCGGGAAATCCACCTGCGGCAGGTTAGCCGACGGCACCCAGCTGCGCAGCGCCGGGTCGTGGGTTGAATTCAGCTGCGCCACCCGTCGCTCAGGAGCTAAGGTGCCGTGAAGTGGCTGCGCAGGTCATGCCAGCATCCGGCGTAGTCGGGCTGCAGCCACGGCGACTCGAGTGCGAAGCGTGTTGGCCGGATTACCAGCCGCGTCTCGAACATGAAGGCCATCGTATCCACGATGTGCTGAGGATGGCTCGTGTCCGCGCTCGTCGCCCGGGTGAAGGTGGCGGCATCCGGCCCATGCCCGCTCATGCAGTTATGCAGCGACGCACCTCCTGGAGCGAACCCTTCCGCCTTCGCATCGTAGACCCCGGCGATGAGTCCCATGAATTCACTCGCCACGTTGCGATGGAACCAGGGCGGTCGAAACGTATCCTGCATCACGAGCCAGCGCGGCGGAAATATGACGAAGGCCACCGTATCCACCCCGGGAGTGTCGCTGATCGATTGCAGCACGGTGAAGATCGATGGATCCGGATGGTCGAAGCTGACCGAGCCGATGGTGTTGAAGCGTCGCAGATCATAACGGTAAGGGGCGTGGTTGCCGTGCCAGGCCACTACATCCAGCGGCGAATGGTCGAGACGCGCGGACCAGCAGTGGCCGAGAAATTTCGCCGTCAGCTGGAAATCCCCCGCCTGATCCTCGTACCAGGCCACCGGGGTCTCGAAGTCGCGCGGATTCGCCAGCCCGTTTGAGCCGATGGGCCCAAGCTCCGGCAGCCGGAACGGCGCACCGAAGTTCTCGCAGACATAACCGCGTGCCTCCGGTCCCAGCAGCTCGACACGAAAGCGCAGGCCACGCGGAATGACCGCGACCTGCTGTGGCTCGACATCGAGAAGTCCGAGCTCCGTAGCCAGTCGCAGGGCGCCTTGCTGCGGCACGATGAGTAACTCGCCATCGGCATCGCAGAAATAATGATTGCGCATCGGACGATTGGCGACGAACCAATGGATGGCACAACCGCTCTGCTGCTGCGGGGAGCCGCAGCCCCCGGCGGTGCGCAACCCCTGCAGAAAGTCCGTCGGCTGACGCGGAATCTCCATCGGACTCCAGCGCAGGCGGTTCGGCGCAATCTCGGCTGCGAACTGGTTCGTCAACTCTCCATCTGGCGCGCGACGGAACTCCCCATGTACGGCTGCGGGGCGGATCCGGTAGAGCCAGCTTCGCCTGTTGATCACACGCGGTGCGGTGAACGCAGTGCCGGAGAACTGTTCCGCGTACAACCCGAAGGCGCAACGCTGCGGTGAGTTTCGCCCCTGCGGGAGTGCCCCTGGCACCGCCTCGGTGGCAAAGTGATTACCGAAGCCGCTCTGGTAGACAAGCGCGGCGGCGGGGGCTTTTGCGAGCGGAGATTCGCTTTGCGGCGCCATTGCCATATCATGGCACAATTGGTTGCGTGCGCAACTTTGCCGGGACCGCCGTGAACGCCGAGGATCATCCTGCCGTAACGTTGCGGCTGACCACCTTCACCCCCTTCCGGCTGAACCGGTTGGCCGCCGGCGTCAGTGAGTACCTTGCCGACATCTATCGGGAACGCTTCGGGCTGGACATCCCGATGTGGCGGGTCATGGCCACGGTTGGCCTGGGCGGTGGCTGTACGGCACAACAGGTCGCCCTCAGTACCCGCATGCACAAGACGCGGGTCAGTCGGGCCATCGCCGCCCTGATCCGCCGCGGTCTTCTGTCCCGGTGCGCCAGCGCCGCCGACGGCCGGGCGCGGCCGTTGGCCCTGACTCGAGCGGGCCGCAGGATGTACGCCGATCTCGTGCCGCTCGCACTCGAGCGGGAGCGTACACTGCTGAGCTGTCTGCCCCGGGCGCCCCGCGCTGCGTTTCTCGATGGACTGCAGTGTCTGGAGGCTTTTCTGCGACTGACCTGAAGCTGCGCCATGGACTCGACACATCTGCGACACGTGCTGCTGCGCGTTGCTCTGCCCGTGCTGATCCTCATTCTGCTGTATGCGGGACTGGGATTCCTGCTCGTGCCCCGGGTGATCCGCTCGAATGCCGAGAGCTTCGTCAGTAGCCACTATCATCGGACGCTGTCGCTGGGCGGAATCAACTTCAATCCGTTCACGCTGCAGCTCGAGATCCACGACCTCGCCCTGCCCGATGCCGATGGCAAGCCGCTGCTGGGAGTGCGCCACCTGTTGTTGAATCTGGGCATCGCCAGCGTGTGGCGCCTGGGTCCGAGCTTCCAGGCGATCGAGCTCGATCAGCCGTACGCCCGCGCCGTGATCCGCAGCAACGGCACGCTGAACCTGTCGGACCTCGCCCTGCCTCCCTCCCCGGGCGCCGCCCCCGAGCCAAATCGCAAACCGCTGCGCGTGTTCATTACTCGCTTCAGCGTGCGCGACGGCAACGTTGCGTTCGAGGACCATGCCCATCCGAGCCCCTTCAGCGCGGAAATCAAGCCCATAGCCTTCGAGTTGCGCGATTTCAGCACCACCGGTCAGACGGGCGGCACGTATGCATTGAACGGCGTCTCGGAACGCGGCGAGCGTTTCGGCTGGTCCGGTTCCCTGCGCGCGAATCCGCTGGCTTCGCACGGCGAGTTCAACGTCACCGATCTTCAGGCGACGACCTTATCCAGCTTCATTCGCGACAGCGTGCGCTTCGATCTGCCCTCGGGGAAGATCTCGCTCAAAGGGGATTACGATTTCGACGCCGCAACGAGTCCGCTCGGGCTGTTGCTGAATCTGCAGAACATCACGATCACGGATCTCGGCGTGCGTCCGAAGACGGACGCGGCTGCGAATTACGTGAGCCTGCGCAAAGTCGAGATTCTCGATGTGCGCGCCGACCTTGCGCAGCGCAGTGTCCTCGTGAAGCAGGTGCACCTCAGCGGTGGTGCAGTTCACGCGTGGCTGCAAGCCCAGGGCAAGTTGAACCTCATGCAGCTGATGCCAGCGGCCACGAGCACAGCCACACACGCACCTGCACCCACACCCACGCCGGCGGCCCCGGCGACTCCCACAACGACGGCTGCGGCATGGTCGCTTTCGGTCCCGGACATCGCGGTGGATGCGTTCAGCGTCAGCGCCGAGGACCGCCAGGTGACTCCGGCCGTTGCGCTGGAGTTGGATCGGCTGAGCGCCCATCTCAGCGGATTCACGACCGCCGGCACCGCTCCATTGCAGCTTACCCTCTCGAGTGACGTCGATCGCGGCGGGCATCTGGATGTGCATGGCCAGATCTCGGCGGATCTCGCGGCGATGCAGCTCGAGACCAGCCTCAGCAAACTCGACCTGACCGTGTTGCAACCTTACATCGCCGCGCGCACGGCCATGGCCCTGCGCAGTGGCGTGCTTTCCACCCGATTGAAGATCGATCGCGACACCAACGGGCTGGCTGCCTCCGGGGAAATCGACGTTGCGAAGCTGCACACCGTGGACAACGCGCTCAAACAGAACTTCGTCAGCTTCGAGCGCCTCCAGGTCTCGGGTATCGACTACCACTCGAAGCCTGCACGCCTGCACGTCCGCGCGGTCGTGCTTCGCGCACCCTACGCCCGCGTGATCGTCGAATCGAATCGCACCGTGAATGTCGAGACGATCCTGCAGCCTTCCGGAGCGACGCCGGCCGCAGCGCCTGCCGCAGCGCCCGCCACGGCGAGCAACGCTGGCGCGCATCAAACCGCCGGCAAGCCCGCCACCGGGGACATGGCCATTTCGCTCGATTCCCTTCGCATCCGGGACGGCTCCGCGCATTACACCGACCTGTGGATTCAGCCGCATTTCTCCGCCGCCATCGTCGCGCTGCAGGGATCGATCCAGGGCGTGTCGTCGAAGCCAACCGATCGCGCGAAGGTGGAGCTCAATGGCAAGGAGGACCGTTATGCTCCGGTGCATATCTGGGGTGAAATCAACCCGCTGGCCGCCACGCGCTATACCGATATCCACATGAGCGTGAAGGGCGCGGAACTTGCGAGCATCACCCCCTACTCGGGATATTTCGCCGGTTACAAGATCGACAAAGGCAAGGCGTCCGTCGAGATTGCCTACAAGATCGAGAACCGCAAGCTCACTGCCGAACATCACTTCGTGATCGACCAACTCCAGCTTGGGGAGCGGGTGCAGAGCCCGGATGCCACCAAACTGCCGCTCAAGATCGCGATTGCGCTGCTGAAGGATCGCAACGGCGTCATCGATCTAAACCTGCCGGTCACCGGCAGCCTCGATGATCCGCAGTTCAAGCTCGGCCCGCTCATCTGGAAAGCGATGCTCGGCTTGTTCAGCAAGGTCGCCAGCGCCCCGTTCGCGGCCCTCGGACATCTCTTCGGCGGCGAAGCAGGCGGAGAGCAGTTGAAGTACATCGATTTCCGCGCCGGCAGTGCCGCACTCGAGCCAGCGGAACGCGGCAAACTGGCCACTCTGCTCACGGCGCTGAAGGAGAAATCACAACTGCAGCTGGAGGTACCGGCGAGTTTCGTACCCGATGCGGATCGCCCCGCACTCGCGAAGGCGCATCTGCAGAAACGCCTGCTGAGCCTAGCCGGCGCCCCTGCATCGGCTTCGACGGCCCACGACGGCTCGACGGCCAACACGGCGACGAGCTCGGCCCCTGCGGCCGCGGAGTCTGCCGCTGCAACCGAGCCCGCCCTGACCAACCCCGTGCGCCGCTACCATTTGCTGGTACAGCTGTATCATGCCGAGCTGGGCAAGGATGCGGCGCTGCCCGAGGCGGCACAGGCATTCGCCGCGGCGAGCAAGCAGAAAGGCGCGACACCGGATGCCACCGGGGCCGACACGGAGCTGGAGTCGGCGTTGCTGCCGAAATTCCCGGTCGCTGATGACGAGCTCAGCGCCCTGGGCCGGCATCGCGCGCGCGCAATTCAGGATGCGCTATTGAGCGGCGGGCAACTCGATCCCTCGCGGGTATTCGTGACCACGGGTGAGTCGAAGCCCGCGGCCGAGGCGGGCGGGGTGCGCGTCGAGCTGGCACTCAAGTAGCCCAACGCCGGGCCTGTGCTCGGCTATCCCTGGCGGAAGCCGATCCGAAACGCGCCCCAATGTCGCCCGTTGACGAGAATGGGCGCGGACATGTCCTTCAGCAGCACGAACCTGCCGCCGCCCATGTCGCGCCGATAGGTTTGCAGCAGAAAGGGCTTGGTATTCGCGCCGACCTTTTGCACGGTGCGATCGTTGAAGATCCGTCGGTTGCGGCAGTGTGCGGCGTTCCAGGCGGGATCCTTGCCTGGCGGTCGCGAATACTCGGGATGGTGCGTCGGCAGATAGCCGCCCTTCGCCCAGGCAACGCAGTACGCGATGCGCGGATCGGTCTTCTGCAACGGATCCTGGATGGCGGGCAACACCCGATCGGTGAACTGCACGTAATCGGTGAGGTACTGTTTCGGATCCGTGCCGGGGATTTCCCGATAGCGCTCATCAAACAACCGTGCCGCCGTGATCTCGCCCTTCTCGATCGCCGCCTCGAACACGGCGCCGATCCGCCGTGCGGTTTCCACCCCCATGCGGATGAGCGGCGTATCCGCGGTCTCAACACCGCTGGCGGCGATGTACTCGATCAGCGTCTCACTCAACGTGAGCAGACCATCGATGCGCTGATCGGCGAGGCGCAGATTGCCCGAGGTGAGGTCCACCCCGAGTGCCAGCTCGCCGAGCTCCGCCAGCGTCGTATCGCACGCCTCGAGATTGATGGCGGCGGATTGCGCAATGGCGTCGATCTCCCGGCCAACTACGCCGAACGCCTCGTGCGCGCGCACGATGACGCCCCGCACCTTCTCGGCGCCCGATCCGGCATGATCTGCGTGCCGGCTCGCATCGCCGCCGGCTTTGACCAATCCATCGATCTGCGCCCCGAGTGCACGCACGATCTCCCCGATCCGGTCCGTGGCCGTACGGGTCTCCTCGGCGAGGCTTTTGACCTCCCCGGCAACGACGGCAAAGCCACGCCCCGCCTCCCCCGCCCGGGCTGCCTCCACCCCGGCGTTCAGGGACAGAAGGCGCGTCTGCTTCGCGATCCGCTCGATCGCGGAAGCGACCCCGCCGATCTGCCCGAGCAGCCCACTGAAGGAGCCGAGCCGTTGTTCGATTTTCTCCACGGCCGCGGTCAAGTCTCCGATATGTTGTACGGCCTCACCCATCAGTGTGCGCGACTCGGCGATCTCGGTGCCTGCCGTGGACGCGGCATCCTGCGCCTCCTTTGCGGCACGATCGATCTCACGGTTGCCGGCAACCATTCGCTCGGCGGCATGCTGCAGCTCCTTGAACTGCTCCGCCTGGTTCGATACCCGCCGGGTCACGTCCTCGAGATTACCGGCGACGTCTGCCAGCTCGACGCCGAGCGATCCGACACGGGTGGCGAGCTCCGTGATGAGCGTCTGCTGGTCGGCGGAATGCACCGTGCCCGGCGCGACGGAAAGCTCCCCAGTCGCGATCGAATTCATCCTTTCGTCCCCTTGAGTCTGTGAGCTTGCGGTGATTATGCGCCGGACGCTATCCCGTTTCCCAACATCAATGCCCGCCCTCGACGCGCAGGCCGGCATCGCCGAGCGCCCCGGCAAGCTCCGCCTCGATGCGTACCGCATCACTGCGGGAAATGTATTGCAGATGCATCGTGGGCCCGGCAAGCAGCTCGATCCCCCGCTTCAGGACGCTGCCGGCTGCGCGGATGCCTGCTTTGTGCTGATCGAAGCGCTGCGCCGGGCTGTAATGGCTCATCCCGACATAGACCCCGTACTGCTCGAACCGACTGGCCTCCGCGTATTCCAGCAGCACGAGATACACGTGGGTGCGGCCTTTGCGCACGGCGCAAAAGCCGTCGGCGATCTCGTAAACCTTGGGCAACCACTCGATGTGGCGCATCGGCAGCCATTCGGGAATCGACTTCGCCGCATGCTTCCACAGATTCTGCAGCCCGCTTTCGATGTGCTGCGGCCACTCCCCGCGCATCCACAACTCGTGAAGGCAGTGTGCGCCGGCGGCTCCGTCGGCCGCGCGCAATGCCGTTTCGAACAAGGACAACACCTCCGGGCGCGTGCGCCACCGGAGCGGCCGCGCACTGGGGGCAGCGGCCGCCTCAGCTTTCAACATGTCGCTCAGGGCGAAGCAAGCGCCTTGATGTAGCGATAGAAGAACTCGTTGCCACGGTAGAAGGACTCGGCCCCCACATTTTCATCCTGGCCGTGCGCGCGGATGTTGTCCTTGTCGATGGCGACGCCTGAGATGCCATACGAGGGCAGGCCTGCGGCACTGGTATAGACACTATCGGACGCACCGGTGGCCATTGCCGGCAGAACCTTGAGTCCCGGCCACATCTGCGCCACGAGCTTGTCGAGGGGCTGCATCACCTCCGGAATGAGCGGCGGGGGCGGGAAGCCGCGCCGCGCGGAGCCCTTGTCGCGCACGACCCCCTTATCGTCCACATATTGCACCTTGAGCTTCGGATCGGCGAATAACCCGACCAGTATCTGGCGCACCTCCTCGGGGGAATGCCCGGGCAGAATGCGGCAATTCACGTTTGCCTGAGCCCGCTGCGGCAGGGCGTTGTTGGCGTGACCGCCATCGATGCGGGTCGCGACACAGGTGGTGCGCATCAGGGAATGATCGATCGGATCCTGCGAAAGGCGCGCCATCGCCTGCGCGTCGGGCACCGTCTTGAGGATGGCGCGCATGTCCGCGGCGCGCTGACCGGTCTCGATCCGCGCCAGGCGCTCGTAGTAGCTGCGCGTCACGTTGTTCAACTCGAATGGGAAATCGTACTTCGCCAGCCGGATGAGCGCGGTCGCCACCTCATAGATCGCATTGTCGGGCACGGGCAGGGAGCTGTGACCGCCCTTGTTGGTGGCCGTCAGGAGAAAATCGCCATACACCTTCTCCGTCCCATCCACCTCGAAGTCCAGCGGCTTGCCATGCTCGGCGGTGATGCCACCGCCGTCGTGATTGAGAACGAACTCGGCATCGACCAGCTCACGGTGATTGTTCAAGAGCCAATCCACCCCGTTCGAACTGCCGCTCTCCTCATCGGCGGTCAGCGCGAGAATGATGTCCCGGTCGGGCCGGAAGTGCTCTGTCTTGAGCCGGATCAGCGTTGCCAGCATGATCGCATCGCCGTCTTTCATGTCCTGGGTGCCGCGCCCGTAGAAGTAGCCGTTCTTTTCGACGAACTTGAACGGGTCGGTCGTCCAGTCTCCGCGGCGCGCTTCCACGACATCCAGATGCCCGATCAGCAGAATGGGCTTGCGCTTGCCCGTGCCACGCAACCTCACGACCAGGTTCTTCTTGCGATCGATCGGCCCCAGGATCTGGATGTCTGCGGGTGCGAAACCTGCTTCGCGCAGTCGCTGTGCCATCGCTTGGGAGGCGTGCGTGACGTTGCCGACGGATTCAGTCGTGTTGATCTCGACCAGCTGCTTAAAAATATCGTGCGCCAGCGCGTTGGAGACCTCGTCCGTCTCGGCGTGGAGGACGCCGCCACACAGCAGCGCCACGGCCGTCGATGCAATTAAACGCCCCTTCATGCAATGATTCTCACATGGGTTTTGAACGGACCATTGTATGACGAGACTCACCGCTTGGGTGGGCGTGGCGATCACCGTATGGAGCTGCTGCGCAGTAGCCCGTGATGCGGATGCCGAACGCCGGGTCGTCGAGCATTGGCGCAGCGAGCGCGTCGCCGAGCTGACGGGCGAGGACGGATGGCTCACGCTCGTGGGCCTGTTCTGGCTGGATGATGGGGCGCAGTCCTTCGGACGCGCGGCCTCGAATCGGCTCGTCCTCGATCATCCCGCCCTCGCCCCTGTCGCGGGCTCCTTCGTCGTCGATGCCAGCGGGGTGCGATTCCGGGCGCAGCCCGGGGCGGCCGTGACCGCCAACGGCGAACCGGTGGCCGAAATACGCATGGTCCCGGACACGCGTGGCGATCCCACCGTGCTTTCGAGCGGTTCGCTGCGGTTCTTCGTGATCGAGCGCGCCGGTAAGTTGGGTGTGCGCGTGCGCGACGTGCACAGTCCGCGCCGCCTGCACTTCGTGCCGATCGAATACTTCCCGGTCGATCCGGGTTGGGCGCTCAATGCCCGGTTCGAATCTTATGCGCCCCACCGCAAGATCCGCATCGTGAACATCCTGGGGCAGGAGGTGGAGATGGACTCGCCCGGGGCCATCGTGTTCCGGCGTGATGGTCGGAACTTTCGACTCGACACGATCCTGGAGGCCCCAGCCGATCAAACGTTGTTCGTGATGTTCGTGGACCGTACGAGCGGCAAGGAAACCTACGGTGGCGGTCGCTTTCTGCGGGTGCCGCTGCCGGTGCGTGTTCCCGGCATTGCCGGCGAGTTCACCCAGGTCGATTTCAATGAGTCGTACAACCCACCGTGCGCGTTCAACGACTTCGCCACCTGCCCGTTGCCGCCATACCAGAACCACCTCACTCTGGGGGTCGACGCGGGAGAGAAGACGTACCGCAACGGACACGACCGTCCCTGAGGCACCGGCGCCGATTGCTGCGCTATATGCGCTATAGTCGGACCGGCAATCGCCTCGAAAACGAATCGCGGCCCACCGCGAAAGGGATGGAGCTCATGAAGAAAGCTGTGCTCGGCACCTTGCTGGCGTTGATCGCTACGTGGCCAGCGCTGGGCGCGCCACCGAAACTTCTGCACGTGACGCAATCCGTTGACATCGCCGCACCCGTCGAGCGGGTCTGGGATACCGTCAAGAGCTTCGACTCTCTCGACAAGTGGCACCCGGGCTTCTCGAAGGACACGCTCGTGAAGGGAACGAACGACAAGCCCGGCGCCGTCCGCTCACTCACCATCAAGGATGGACCCTCGTTCACCGAGGAGCTGCTTGCATTCAGCGACAAGAGCCACTCGTTCCGCTATCGCATCGTCGAGTCGCCGCTGCCGATCAAGGGGTATGTCTCGCGGCTGAGCGTCTCGCCGGGTCCCAATGGCGGCTCGCGGGTCACCTGGAGCGGCACGTTCCGGCGCAAGAACGCAGCGGAGCATCCTCCCGAAAACGAGAGCGATGCGGGAGTGACCAAACTCGTCACCGGAGTCTACGACGGCGGCCTGAAAAATCTGCAGAAGATGCTCGGCGGAACGGCTTAGGCCTCGATGAGGCCGTGCCGGATCGCGAGCAGCGTCAGCTCCGATTGATTCAGGACCCCGAGCTTCTGCTTGATGTTGTAGAGATGGGTACCGATCGTCGAAGCTGAGAGCTTCAGATCCTCGGCGATCTTCTGCACCGTGGCGCCGGCGGCAAGCCGGATGAATACTTCGAACTCCCGTTCGGAGAGCTGTTCGATCGGGGAGCGTGCCGCTCCCTCGATCTCCGCCAGGGCGAGCTTCTGCGCCAGGGCAGGATCGAGATAGCGGCGCCCCGCGGCCACCACGGAGATCGCCTCGATGAGCGCTTCCGGGGCGCTGCGCTTGGAAAGAAAGCCCAATGCACCTTCACGCAGCGCGCGGCGAGCGTGCATGGGATCATCGTGGGCGGAAAGTGCGAGCACCCGCGCTGCCTCGTGCCGCGCCCGGATGCGCCGCAGGGCCTCGAGTCCGCCCATTCCGGGCATCCCCAGATCCATCACGACCACATCGGGAATGAGCTCGCTGTACATCTGGCATGCTGCCTCGCCCGATTGTGCCTCGGCAACGACCTGAAGGTCGGCTTCCGATTGCAGCAGCAGCCGAAATCCCGTGCGCACCACGGCGTGATCATCCACCAGCAGGACCCGTATCATGTCGCTCCCAGCAACGGAATCTCGGCCGTCAGGCATACACCACGCGGCGTACGGTTGGCGACCGAGAACGTGCCGCCGAGATGGTCGACGCGATCGGCAAGTCCACGCAAGCCGAAGTGTCCCGGCCTCGACCAGTCCGGCGCGAGCCCTACCCCGTCATCGGCCACCGTCACCACGATGCGCTCGCCGTCCGAGCGCACCTCGATCTCCACATGCTCGGCCTGGGCATGGCGCAGCGCATTGATCAGGCCCTCCTGGGCCAGCCGATAAATAGCGAGCGTGACACTGGGTCCGAGATCTGTCGTCAAAGCGTGCTTCGCGGATAACATGACGGCAGGATAGCGGCGCTGCCAGTCACGGATCAGATTCTCCAGCGTATCCGCAAGGCCGAGCGTATCGAGCGACAGCGGCACGAGGCGCGGAATGAGCCCATGCATCGCATCGTACAGACGGCCCGCCTCCTCGCTGATGAGCCGGGCCGCATCCGTCATGGCTGCATTGGCAGATTGCGTCGCGATGGCCATCGCCAGCGAACGGATCGCAGTGACCGACTGGCCGAATTCGTCGTGCAGCTCGTGCGCGATGAGCCGCCGCTCTTCCTCGACACGTTGCTCCACCAGACGCGCAAGCTCGCGACCTTCCTCGAGTTGGGTCTGCGCCTCCCGTGCGCGTCGCTCCGCCTGCACCTTGCCCTGGACGGCCTGCGCCATGCGGTTGAACGCCGCGCCGATAGCGTGGGCTTCCGCTCCCGAAAGGGGCGGCAGGCGGAATGCGAGATCCCCCTGCTCGACCCGCGCAAGTCCCGTGGCAATGACAGGGAACGGGGCCAGCGCCCGACCGACGAGCCAGAATGCCAGCCCGTTGACCAGCACGAGCATGAGCGCGCCCAGCAGGAAGAGCCGCGTGAGGTCATCCCACGCATCCAAGATTGCCCGCGACGGGTTGGCCTCCACGAGCAGCTCGGCCCCGCCCGGCAGGGGGAAAAGATGGCTCGCCGGTTGAGGCGCCAGCAGATGGCTGAACCAGCGCGGTGCCTCGCGGCCGGCCTTATAGGTCGGCGGCGGGGAGCGGTACAGGACCTCGCCGTCGGAGGTGCGCAGGGTGATCTCGTTGGCACGGACCCGTCCCAGCTGCTGCAGGAACTCCAGGACGAGCCCTGGGCCGCCACTGGAGTAGATCGTCACGACCCTGCCGAGGAGCTGGGAGCCGACGCGGCTCGCCGCCTCGATCTCCTCGCGCACAGAAGAGCGGGTATCTTCGATCTCGGCGGCGATCAGCGCGATCACGAACAGCGCGGTGAGCCCGCCGACGACCAGGTTAAGTCGCGTACGCAGTTTCATTTGCCGGCAGTGTAGCGCCAACCCGCCTTTCACCCGCGCCCCCGCTGTCCCCCCGCCCCCGCTGCGCCGCGCCACTCGCAACCCGATCCCGCCGCCTCCTCGCAGCTCCGACCTCACCCGGTCTCGGCCGCGCGCTCATGAAAATCATGAGCCTCGTTTCATGATCATGCCCTATGGGCCCTTGCGGACCCGGCGGATGATGGTCTCGCCTGAAAGGAGACACATCATGAAGTGGGAAGTCCCGCAAGCGACCGACATGCGCTTTGGCATGGAAATCACGATGTACATCGCGAATCGCTGATGACGGTCGGGGTGCCAGCCCGCGCAAGCGGGCTGCGCTCTGCATCTTAGCGACCGACACTGCGTGAAGATCCGAGTGCTGGGAGCCGCCGCCGGCGGTGGCTTCCCGCAGTGGAATTGTAACTGCCGTAACTGTGCCGGACTGCGTGCCGGCAGTGTACGTGCCCGCGCCCGGACGCAATCCTCGATCGCCATCAGCGGCAGCAGCGAAGACGGCTGGGCACTCGTCAACGCCTCTCCGGACATTGCCGCGCAGTTGCAGGCACACAGCGCGTTCCAGCCCGGACGGGCACTACGCGACTGTGCGATCACCGGCATCGTCCTCGTGGATGGCCAGGTGGACCATACGACCGGCCTTTACATGCTCCGGGAGTCCTCCCGGCCGTGGCCCATCTGGTGCACGGACAGCACCTATGCGGACCTCACCCGGGGCAATCCGATTCTCAATGTGCTGGGGCACTTCTGCGGTGTGGAGCACCATCGCATCGGGCTCGAGGGCGAGGAATTTTCAGTCGACGGTGTCCAGGGAGTGCGCTGGCGCGCGTTGCCGGTCGCCGGCAAGCCGGCACCCTACTCGCCCAACCGCGACACGCCCGTCCCGGGAGACAACATCGCGCTTCTTGTCACGAGCGACTCGAGCGGGCGCTCCGCGATTTACGCCCCTGGTCTTGGTGCAATGGATGAGCGGGTTTGGCGCGCCATGCAGTCCGCTGCCTGCGTGCTCGTGGACGGCACCTTCTGGACGGACGATGAGATGATCCGCCTGGGTTGCTCGAGCAAGCGCGCACGCGACATCGGCCATCTGCCCCAAAGTGGCTCCGGCGGCATGCTGGAATGGCTCGATCGCCTGCCCGCCGAGACACACAAGATCCTCATCCATGTGAACAACACCAATCCCATTCTCGACCAGGACTCGGCCGAGGCGTACGAGCTCGCGCGCCACGGCGTCGAAGTGGCCTGGGATGGCATGGAAATCTCGCTGTGAGCGTCCCGGTGAGCAGCGGGGCGTGGGATAGGGTGGAATTCGAGCGCCGGCTGCGCGATAAGGGCCGTGCCTATCACATCCATCATCCCTTCAACGTCATGTTGAACTCGGGCGAGGCCACGCCGGAACAGATCCGCGGCTGGGTCGCCAACCGTTTCTACTACCAGATCAACATCCCCATCAAGGATGCGGCGATCCTCGCCAACTGCACCGATCGGGCGGTGCGCCGCTCCTGGGTCCAGCGGATCCTGGATCATGATGGCTATGGTGATGATCCCGGGGGCATCGATTCGTGGCTCAAGCTCGCCGAAGCGGTGGGTCTGTCGCGCGACCACGTCGAAAGTTTGACGGACGTCGTGCCCGGGGTGCGCTTTGCAGTCGATGCGTACGTCAACTTCGCACGACGTGCGCCGTGGCAGGAAGCCGTATGTGCCTCGTTGACCGAGCTGTTCGCACCGGAAATCCACAAGCAGCGGCTTGCGAACTGGCCCGAGCACTATCCGTGGATAGACGCGCAGGGACTGCACTATTTCCAAAGCCGCGTCAGTCTCGCCCGCCGCGACGTCGAATTCGGGCTCGCGCTGACACTCGGCTGGTTCACCACTCGCGCCGCACAGGAACGCGCTCTCGAGGTTCTGCAGTTCAAGCTCGATGTGCTGTGGCAGATGAACGACGCCATGCAACAGCGTTACGGAGTGAGCACGTGAGGCAGATCGACCCGGGCGCCAGGCCCACCATCGGGCGCGGGTTCCGGCTCCAATGGGAGGCGGCCCAGAATGCTCACGTGCTGCTCTATCCGGAAGGGATGGTGAAGCTCAATGGGAGTGCGGGCGAGATACTGCGCCGCTGTGATGGCAAGCGCTCCGTTGCGGAAATCGTCGCGGATCTCGAGACGGCATTTTCGAGCTCCGGACTTGGGCCCGATGTGGCTGCCTTCATGAAAATCGCCGTGGCGAACCGCTGGCTGGAGATCCCCCCGTGAGCGAGCTGGCTGTCACTGCCGACCCCGGGGCCGCCGTTGCAGCCGGCGCTGCCGCCGCCGCATCCACGGTGCCGAGCGGACCGGCAGCCGCCGCGTCGGGCGCCCCTGCGTCCGCTGCTATTGCGACCCCAGGACCGCCCCTGTGGCTGCTGCTCGAGCTGACGTATCGATGTCCGCTGCACTGCGTCTTCTGTTACAACCCGATCGATTTCGCGCGTGCGTCCCAGGAACTCACCACAGGTGAATGGATCCGGGTTCTGCGGGAGGCGCGCACACTGGGCGCCGTTCAGCTCGGACTTTCGGGTGGCGAGCCCCTGTCGCGCGATGACCTCGAGACCATCGTCGAAGAGGCGCACTCGCTCGGTTTCTACATCAACCTGATCACCTCGGGAGTCGGGCTAACCGAGAAACGCATCGCTGCGCTCAAGGATGCCGGGCTCGACCACATCCAGCTCTCCTTCCAGGACAGCACGCGCGAGGTCAATGACTTTCTCAGCAGCACGCGCACCTTCGAGCTCAAATCCAAAGTGGCCGCGTTGATCAAGCAGTACGACTATCCGATGGTGCTCAACGTGGTGCTGCACCGCCTCAACATCGATCACGTGGAGCAGATTCTCACGATGGCGCAGTCGATGCGGGCGGATTACGTGGAGCTGGCCAACACGCAATACTATGGCTGGGCCTGGCACAACCGCGCAAAGCTGCTGCCGAGCCGCACGCAGATCGAGCGCGCCGAGGAAGTCACTCGAGCCTTTCGCGAGCGCCCCGGTCAGAGCATGAAGATCTTCTTCGTCGTGCCCGACTACTTCGAGCGCCGCCCGAAGGCCTGCATGAACGGCCTCGGATCGATCTTTCTCACCGTGGCGCCCGATGGCGTGGCGCTGCCGTGCCATGCGGCGCGCATGCTGCCCGGATTCTCCTTCCCGAACGTGCGCGAGTCCCCGATCGAGTGGATCTGGCGCGATTCCCCGGCGTTCAATCACTTCCGCGGCGATGCGTGGATGAAGGAGCCGTGCCGCAGCTGTCCGGAAAAGACCCGTGATTTCGGCGGCTGCCGCTGCCAGGCCTACCTGCTGACCGGCGATCCGGCTAACGCCGACCCTGTCTGCGACCTCTCGCCGCACCACCACCTGGTCACGGACCTGGTGGACAAAGCCAATCGGGGCGCGCCGGAGGAGAAAGTCCTGGTGTTTCGCGACAAGCGCAACTCGGAAGCGCTGTCGGCTGGCCTGCCGCCGGGTTGACGAGGAGACGGGCGAGCGGTCGGCGTCGCGGTCTACCGGATCAACCTCGCGCACAGATCCAGCAGCGGCGCCGGCAGCACGCCGAGCACCAGGAGCGCTGCAGCATTGATGCCCAGAGCCATGCGGACGCCCGCGGAGTGGATCGGCGGCGGGTAATGCTCGGGCGGCGCATCGAAGTACATGAGCTTGATGATGCGCAGATAGTAAAACGCCCCGACTACGGACATGGCGGCGGAGATGACCACGAGCCAGAAGTGGTGCGTCTCCCACAGCACCTGGAAGATGCGCAGCTTCGCCCAGAAGCCGACGAACGGCGGCACTCCGGCGGTGGAGAACATCATCAGCATCATCACGAGTGCGAGCAGTGGATCGCGCTTGTACAGCCCTTTGTAGTGATCGAGCAGATCGGCCTCGAATCCCTTGCGGCTCGCAAGCAGGATCACGCCGAAGGAGCCGAGCGCCACCAGGATGTACACCAGCGTGTAATACAACGCTGCGCTATAACCTTCCGGAGTACCGGCCACGAAGCCCAGCAAGATGAACCCCACGTTGGCGATCGTCGAATACGCGAGCATTCGCTTCAAGTTGCTCTGTACGATCGCCACGACGTTGCCGACGACCAGCGTGAGCACCGCGAGCACGGCGAGCATCTGCGACCACTCGACGACGGTGCCGCCCAGGCCGTGCGTCAGCAGACGCAGAGCGAGGGCGAAATAGGCGATCTTGGGAGCGGTGCCGATGAACAAGGTGACGCTCGTCGGGGCGCCCTGATAGACATCCGGCAGCCACATGTGAAAGGGCACGGCGCCCAGCTTGAAGGCCACGGCCACCACGATGAAGACGAGCCCCATCAATATTCCGAGGCTGGAAGGGTCGTGCACGTGGGTTGCCAGCTCATCCAGGCTCAGCGTGCCGCTCAGGCCGTAGATCATCGACATGCCGTACAGAAGCGCGCCGGAGGCGATCGCTCCGAGCACGAAATATTTCATGGCCGATTCGGCCGAAATCCCCGAGTCCCGATCGAATGCCACCATCGCATACACCGACAGCGCCAGCAGCTCGACGCCGAGGTACACCGTCAGCAGGCTGTTGGCCGAAACGAGCACGAAAATGCCCAGCAGCGCCGTCAGTGTCAGAACGTAGTACTCGCCGCGCAGGATGCCCCGCTCTTCCAGGTAATCCCGCGAGTACAGCAGTCCCACCGCCACGATCAGAAACCCGGCGAGCTTCAGCACGAAGCCGAGGTCGTCGGCGACGTACGAGCCGTCGAAGAGGATCGTGCGCTGCGGCACGTGCGCGAACAGCACCGTCACGGCCGCACCGCCGGCGAGCGCCAGGAGCGTCAGCGTGCCCGTCAGTCCGCGGCGCGTCTGCCCTGCGAACACGTCCGCCATCAGAATCACGCAGACGGCGACCACGAGGTAAATCTCGGGGATCGCGGGTGCAAGGCTCTGCCAGGTCATGGGCGTGTCGGGCATGGTGATGCGTTCAGGGTATCTTGCTGGCGACGGCCTGATCCACGAGGTGATGAATGGTCGGCTGCATGATCTTCAACAACGGTGCCGGCCAGACCCCGATCAGCAGCACGACAACCGCCAGCGCGCCGAGAACGAGGAACTCGCGGCCATTGACGTCCGTGAGTGCCGCGACGCGCGCATTGGCAACCGGCCCGAATACCACACGCTTGATGAGCCAGAGCGTGTAGCACGCTCCCCAGATGAGCGTCGTGGCGGCGAGCAGTGAGTACCAGAAGTTGGCCTTGAAGCTGGCGAGGATGACCAGGAACTCCCCGACGAACCCGGAAGTACCCGGCAGACCGGTATTCGCAAGCGCGAACAGCACCATGAAGGCTGCAAAGATCGGCATCGTGTTGATGACTCCGCCGTAATCGGCGATCTGCCGGCTGTGCATGCGGTCGTAGAGCACACCGACACACAGGAACAGCGCCCCGGAGATCAGCCCATGCGAGATCATCTGCACCATGGCGCCGTCCATTCCCATTCCCGCTCCCTGCAGGCCGCCGGTACTGCGCACGATCTGGTAGACGATGAAAGCGCCGAGGGTGACGAAGCCCATGTGGGCGATCGAGGAGTAGGCGATCAGCTTTTTCATGTCCTGCTGCACCAGCGCCACGAAGCCGATATACACCACCGCAATGAGCGAGAGGGCGATGAGCAGCAGATCGAGCTCGCGGCTCGCATCCGGCAGGATCGGCAGGCTGAAGCGCAAAAACCCGTAGCCGCCCATCTTCAGCATGATGGCTGCGAGGATCACCGAGCCGCCCGTCGGCGCCTCGACGTGGGCATCCGGCAGCCAGGTGTGCACCGGCCACATCGGCACTTTCACGGCAAACGCGAGCAGGAAGGCGATGAAGATCCAGCGCTGTTCGACGAGTGTCAGGGGCAATGCCTGGAAGCTGGCGATGGAATAGTCACCGGCCTTGACGTACATGTAGATCAGCGCGGCGAGCATGAATACCGAGCCGAGGAAGGTGTACAGAAAGAACTTGATGGTGGCGTAGACCCGGCGCGGGCCGCCCCAGATGCCGATGATGAGGAACATCGGAATCAGCATCGCTTCCCAGAAGAAATAGAACAGCAGCGCATCGGTGGCGCAGAACACCCCGATCATCAGCCCTTCCATGATCAGGAACGCGGCGAAGTACTGCGCCGGGCGCGCCTCGATGACCGTCCACGCCGCGATGATCACCGGAATCGTCACGAACGCGGTGAGGACCACCAGCGGCAGGGAGATGCCATCGACTCCGAGGGCGTAACTGGCATGGAAGCGCGCGATCCAGGGCAGCTGCTCCACGAACTGCATCGCGGCCGTGCCGGTGTTGAAGCGGGCGATCAGCGGCAGCGAGATGAGGAAGGTGGCGAGCGAGGCGAGCAGCGCAACCCAGCGCGCGGTGGCGATCCGCGGCTCGCCCAGCAACAGGATCACGACACCCGCGGCGATGGGCAGCCAGATCAGTATGGACAGCAGGTGCATGAGAAGTCCGCTTGCTTCTTGCTTACTTATGTGCGCACGAGGTACCAGCCGAGCAGTACCGCAAGTCCAATCACCATCCAGAAGGCGTACGCGTACAGATAGCCGTTCTGCACCCGTCGCACGACTCCGCCGAACCAGCCGACTGCGGCCGCCGAGCCGTTCACCATGACGCCGTCGATCATCGCCTGATCCCCGCCCTTCCACAGGCTGAAACCGATGCCCCGCGCGAGCGCTGCCAGCACCTTCTCGTTGAACCAGTCGAAGTAGAACTTGTTGACGAGCAGCGTGCGCAGCGGTCCGAACGCCCTCGCGGCCTGGTCGGCCAATTGCGGCCGCCACAGGAAGCACAGCCACGCCACGAACACTCCCGCCGCCGCCAGCCAGAAGGGTAGCTTGGTGAAACCCTGCAGCGCGAACTGCACCGGTCCCTGGAACTCGCGACCGAGCTGCTGCACGACGTCGTTCTGCGCCAGCACCTGGATGGAGGTGCCGAAGTAACCGCCGAACAGCACCGGTCCGATGGTGAAGAAGCCAATGAGCAGTGACGGGATCGCGAGCGCGATGAGCGGAATCGTCACCACGGCGGGGCTTTCGCGCGGTGTCAGCTCGGGCCCGTGCTCGTCGTGCCCATGCTCGTCCTGGGCGTGCTGGTCGTGGGCGTGCGCCGCGTCCCCACCCTCGACGCCGGCGGCCGGCTTTTCCTCCTGCTCCTCGTGACCGACCGTCTGATCGCCCTGGGAGCCATCCTCGTGTGGCACGTGCCGAAAGCGCTCCTCGCCATGGAAGGTCATGAAGATCATGCGAAACGTGTACAGCGCCGTCACGAACACGCCGCCGAGCACGCAATAGTACGCGTATGTCGCGCCCCAGCGGTGCGACGCTCCGACCGCCTCGATGATCGAGTCCTTCGAATAAAAGCCCGCGAAGAACGGCGTCCCGATCAGTGCCAGCGCGCCGATCCAGCTCGTGACCGCAGTCACCGGCATGTACTTGGCGAGGCCGCCCATCCTGCGCATGTCCTGCTCATGGTGCATGGCAATGATCACCGAGCCGGCTGCCAGGAACAGCAGCGCCTTGAAGAACGCATGCGTCATCAGGTGAAATATTCCTGCGCCGTAGGCCGACACGCCGAGCGCAGCGGTCATGTACCCGAGCTGCGACAGTGTGGAATACGCGATGACGCGCTTGATGTCGTTGTTAACGATGCCGAGCAGCCCCATGAAGAACGCCGTGGTCGCACCGATGACGAGCACGAAGGACAAGGCGCCTGCGGAGTGCTCGAAGAGCGGCGACATGCGCGCCACCATGAAGATCCCGGCGGTCACCATGGTGGCCGCGTGAATCAGGGCTGAGATCGGCGTCGGGCCTTCCATCGAGTCCGGCAGCCACACGTGCAGCGGCACCTGCGCCGACTTGCCCATCGCGCCGATGAACAGACAGATGCAGATGAGCGTGAGCGCCCCGACACTCGTATTGGATGACATCGGCAGCAGCGCGGCCGCCATCTTCGGCGCAGCCGCGAAGGCATCGGCATAGCTCAGCGAGCTGGTGAAATAGAAGATGCCCGCGATGCCGAGAATGAAGCCGAAGTCACCGATGCGGTTGACGATGAATGCCTTGAGACTCGCGAAGATCGCGCTCGGGCGCGTGTACCAGAAGCCGATCAGCAGGTAGGACACCACGCCCACCGCTTCCCAGCCGAAGAACAGCTGCATGAAATTGTTCGCCATCACGAGCATGAGCATCGAGAAGGTGAACAGCGAGATGTAGCTGAAGAAGCGGGTGTAGCCCTCGTCATCGTGCATGTAGCCGATCGTGTAGACATGCACGCACAGCGACACGAACGTGACCACGGCCATCATGAGCGCACTCAAGCGATCGACGAGGAAGCCCACATCGATGCGCACCCCGTCACTGATGAGCCAGGTATATACGGGGGCATCGAACGCGGCGACGCCATCCCAGTAGGTCTGCTTGAGTACGTACAGCGACAGGGCACAGGAGACCGCCACGCCTGCGATCGTGACCGTGTGCGCACCCGCCCGGCCGATGACCCGGCCGCAGAGGCCCGCGAGAATCGAGCCCGCGAGCGGCAGCAACACGATGGCGAGGAGGACGGTCGGATTCATGCGCGCGCTCAGCCTCGCAGGGTATTGAGGTCTTCGACGTTGATGCTGCGGCGCTCGCGGAACAGCACCACGAGGATCGCCAGCCCGATGGCGGATTCCGCCGCCGCGACGGTCAGCACGAAGAACACGAACACCTGCCCGTTGATGTCACCGAGATAGCGCGAGAAGGCGATGAAGTTGAAGTTCGCCGCCAGCAGCAGCAGCTCGACGCACATGAGCAGCAGGATCACGTTCTTGCGATTGAGAAAAATGCCGGCGACCGACAGCGCGAACAGGATCGCGGACAGCGTGAGCAGCTGGGCGAGCGTGATCATGGGCGAATCTCCGGACGCTTCTGCCTCATGGGCGCTTCTCCGACTCCATCTTGACGATGCGCACCCGATCCCGGGCGCGCACGGCCACCTGCCGGGCGATGTTCTGGGTCTTCAGCCCCACCCGTTTGCGCATGGTGAGGGAGATGGCCGCGACGATGGCGACGAGCAGCAGCACGGCCGCCAGCTCGAAGGGGTAAACATAGTGCGTGTACAGCGCGCGTCCCAGCTCGAGGGTGTTGCTGTAATCGGCCGCTGTCGGATTCGGGCCTTTCGTGACGTCGATCCCGAGCCCCCGAACCCACACGACGCCCACGATCTCGACGATCACGGCGAGTGCCGTCAGCCATCCGAGCCAGGCAAAGCGGGCGAAGCCTGCGCGCAGTTCCTCGACGTCGATATCGAGCATCATGACGACGAACAGGAACAGCACCATCACCGCGCCGACGTACACGAGCACCAGCACCACGGCGAGGAACTCCGCTTCGATCAGCAACCAGATCGCCGCGGAGGTCACGAAGCACAGCACGAGCGCCAGTGCCGAATGCACCGAATTGCGCGAGACGATCACCCCGAGTGCGGCCAGCACCAGGATGGTTCCGAAGAGGTAGAACAGCGCTTGCACCAGCATGGCGGGACTCTTATCGGTAGGGGGCATCCGCGGCCTTGTCGGCCGCGATCATCGCCTCGTAGCGCTCGCCCACCGCGAGCAGCTTGTCCTTGCTCATGATGTTCTCGCCGCGATGCTCCATGTGGTATTCGTGGATGCGCGTCAGCACGATCGCATCCACCGGACAGGCCTCCTCGCAGAACCCACAGTAGATGCACTTGAATAGATCGATGTCGTAGCGGCTGGTGCGCCGTGTGCCATCGGGCGCCACCTCCGAATCGATCGTGATGCACACCGCCGGACACACCGCCTCGCACAGCTTGCAGGCGATGCAGCGTTCCTGGCCGTTCGGATAGCGACGCAGGGCATGCAGGCCGCGGAAACGCGGGGACTGCGGTGTCTTCTCTTCGGGATAGTTGAGCGTGAACTTGCGCGTGAAGAAATTGCGCCACGTGACCGTCAAGCCCTCGATGAGCTCGGTCAGCAGCAGCGTCTTGATCGGATTGATGGCCATCGCTAGCGGTACCTCGTCATTGCAGCAACTGCGCGCAGCTCACTGCGCCGCCCACAGCGGAGCGTGCGCCCACGGCCCGATCCGGTACCAGGCCAGGATCATCTCCACCCCGATCCAGACGATCGTGACGGGAATCAGCACTTTCCACCCCAAGCGCATGATCTGGTCGTAGCGGTAGCGCGGAAAGGTCGCGCGAAACCACAGGAAAAAGAACAGCGCGATGAAGATTTTGAGGGCAAGCCAGAGGAACCCCGGCCGGGCGAGCAACGTTCCCCCCAGCACCGGCCAGCCCGCGACCGGGGAGAGCCAGCCGCCGAAGAAGAACACCGCAGTGAGCGCTGAAATCAGGATCATGTTCGCGTATTCGGCGAGGAAGAACAGCGCGAATGCGATTCCGGAGTACTCCACGTGAAAACCGGCGACGATTTCGGATTCGCCTTCCGCCACATCGAATGGCGCGCGGTTGGTTTCCGCCACTCCCGAGATGAAATACACGATCAACAGCGGAAACAGCCAGAACCAGTTCCAGGCGAGCAGCCCGCCCTCCTGGCGCTGCACGATGTCCCCGAGGTTGAGGCTCTGCGAGGCGATGATCACCCCGACCAGTGCAAAACCCATGGCGATCTCGTAGGCCACCATCTGTGCTGCGGAGCGCATGGCGCCGAGGAAGGCGTACTTGGAGTTGGTCGCCCAGCCGGCGATGATGACCCCGTAGACGCCCATGGAGGTCAGCGACAGCAGATACAGCAGCCCGGCGTTGGCTTTGGAGACCACGACCGTCGGGGAGAGCGGAATGACGGCCCAGGCTGCAAAGGCCGGGATCAGCGCGATCATCGGGGCGAGCCGGAACAGCAGCTTGTTCGCCCGCACCGGGATGATCACTTCCTTGACGAGCAGCTTGACGACGTCGGCGAATGGCTGACCCAGGCCCGGTAGCAGGCCGAAGATGCGCACCCGGTTCGGCCCGCGACGGAACTGCATCCAGCCGATCACCTTGCGTTCCCACAGCGTGAGCAGCGCGACCGAGAGGATGAGCACTACCGTGATCACCACGGTCCACACCGTGGAGCGGCCGTAGTAAGGCAGCGACCACCACGCTTGGGACAGGCTTTGCAGCACCCGCTCGGTTCCTCGGCGTCAGTAACTGACCGCAAGCGTGCGGCCCTCGCGCGTCTTCTGCAGAGACGGCGCGCGGCGCACGAGCGCATCGGTGTCATACATGTTGAGATCGATCAGCTCACCGGCTCGCGCGCCCCCAGTGACGCGGTGCTGGCCCGCGTAGCCAGTCTCGGCCACCGCCTCGCACAGCTTGCGCAACTCCTCGCGCACATCCTCGGAGGACTGATAGTCGAAGGCCGGCAGATTCAGCAGATTCCCCAGCACCCGCAGCACCTTCCAGCCGGGACGGGCCTCGCCGACGGGCAGCGCTGCCCCGGACTGGCTCTGCCAGAGCCCTTCGAGATTGACGTACGTGCCGGAGGTTTCGACGAACGTGCCGATCGGCAGCAGCACGTGGGCGACATCGCGCAGCTGGTCGCCGGCAAACGGCGTCATGGCCACCACGAACTGCGATTTCGCCAGCGAGCGCAACGCCTCCGTGTCGGCGCAATCGATCCACGGCTCGACCCCGCCGAAGAGCAGATAGGCCGACAGCGGACGCTGCAGCATCTCGAGCGCATTCAGTCCGGCAGCCGCCGCCGCGCGCCCGCCGGGCTCGCGATGCGGGACGGCACCCGCGAGGTAAGCGCCCGCGGCATTACCACCTTCCGCCAACACACCGAACGTGGCACCGGTCATCTGCGCAATGGCAGCAGCCAGCGCCCGCAGATCGGCGTAAGCGGGGTGGCGCAGCGCCAGTGCGCCCAGCCAGACCGCGCGCCGCGCGCCCGAGGTAAGCGCCGCGATGGCGGCGCGATGGTTATCGCCGACCTGGGCATCGCCCACGACTGCAGCCAGGTGGTCCGGTATCGACTTGCCACTCGCCTGCGCGGCGGCCGCCGCCAGCGCCGCCAGCTCCATCACTTGCCCGGCGGGGGCGGCCAGCAGACTGGCAGCGAGCGGGAACAGATACTCGAAGCGGGCCGGATTCAACATCGCGACCTTGGCGCCCCGCACGGCGGCTTTGCGCACCCGGTGCGCAAGAATCGGCAGCTCGCGCCGCAGGTTGCTGCCGATGATGAGCAGGCCATCGAGTTGTTCGATCTCGGCAATGCGCATCCCGAGGCGCGGCTGTGGCGGGTCGGCCTCCTGATCGCGGAAATCGCGCTGCCGCAGTCGATGATCCACATTGCCCGAGCGCAAGCCGCGCGCCACGCGCCCGAGCAGATACAGCTCCTCGAGGGTGCTCGTGCTGCTGCCCAGCACACCCAGGTCGGCGGCGCGGGAACGCAGCCCCTCGGCCACTTTGGCGAGCGCGCTCTCCCAGTCGGTTTCGTGCCATTCGCCGTTTTCCCGCAGCATGGGCCGCTGGATGCGCTCGGGGCTGTACACCCCTTCATAGCTGAAGCGGTCGCGGTCGGGAATCCAGGTCTCGTTGATCGCCTCGTTCTCGCGCGGGATGAC
Source organism: uncultured Pseudomonadota bacterium (assembly GCA_963716335.1). Classification (GTDB taxonomy): domain Bacteria; phylum Pseudomonadota; class Gammaproteobacteria; order Steroidobacterales; family Steroidobacteraceae; genus 13-2-20CM-66-19. The sequence goes on from OY970302.1 coordinate 181,785, forward strand.
CCGCATGATCCGGCCGCGCAGCACGTGACCGAACAGGTTCGTGCCCACCCCATCGTGCGGGGAGACCAGCGGTTGGGAGCTCATCTCCCACGCGCGGGCGCTGAAGCGGTATGGCTTGGACACCAGCGCACCGACGGGGCACAGATCGATGATGTTGCCCGACATCTCGTGATGCAGCGTCTGCTCGATGAACGAGCGCACCTTCATCTGCTCGCCGCGCCCGACCATGCCGAGCTCCTGGAATCCGGCGATCTCCTGCGTGAAGCGGATGCAGCGCGTGCAGTGGATGCAGCGGGTCATGTCGGTGGCGATCAGCGGACCGAGATTCTCATCGGGCACGGAGCGCTTGCGCTCGTGGAAGCGCGAGATGTCGCGCCCGAAGCCCACGGCCAGGTCCTGCAGCTCACACTCCCCGCCCTGGTCGCAGATGGGACAGTCGAGCGGATGGTTGATGAGCAGGAATTCCATCGTCGCGCGCTGCGCACCGATCGCGCGCGGAGATTTGGTGAAGACCTTCATGCCCTCGGCGACGGGGGTTGCACAGGCGGGCAGCGGTTTCGGCGCCTTCTCCACCTCGACCAGGCACATGCGGCAGTTCGCCGCGATCGTCAGCTTGTCGTGGTAGCAAAAGCGCGGCACGTAGGCGTTGTGCGCATCCGTCACGCGGATGATCATCTCGCCCTTGCGCGCCTTCACCGGCACGCCATCGACTTCCATGTTGACGAATTCTTCGGCGCTCATGCCGCGCGCGCTCCGAGCTGCTCCGTGACGATGCTGCGTCCGCCGTGCTCGATCATGTATTCGAACTCATGCCGGTAATGCTTGAGGAAGCTCTGCACGGGCCACGCCGCCGCATCGCCGAGCGCGCAGATCGTATGTCCCTCGATGCGATTGGCCACGTCCAGCAGCAGACCCAGCTCCTCGCGGCGGGCCTCGCCTGCGAGAACGCGCTTGAGCAGCCGGTTCATCCACCCGGTGCCCTCGCGGCAGGGCGTGCACTGCCCGCAGGACTCGGACATGTAGAAGCGGGAGATCCGCTCGAGCATGCGCACCATGCAGGTCGTTTCGTCCATGACGATGACGGCAGCGGAGCCGATGGCCGAGCCGGCGGCCTTCAGCGAGTCATAATCCATGTTGATCTTGAGCATGGTCTCGCCCGGTACGACCGGTACCGAGGAGCCGCCGGGGATCACCGCCTTCAACGGCCTGCCGCCGCGCACCCCGCCGGCGAGCTGCAGCAGATCCGCGAACGGGATGCCGAGCGGCACCTCGAAGTTGCCCGCCTTCTGCACGTGTCCCGACACCGAAAAGATCACCGTGCCGCCGGAGTTCTTCGGGCCCAGGCTCGCGAACCACTCCGGTCCCTTGCGCAGGATCGTGGGCACGGACGCAAAGCTCTGCGTGTTGTTGATCGTCGTGGGCGCGCCATACAGGCCGAAATTGGCGGGAAACGGCGGCTTGAAGCGCGGCTTGCCCGGCTTGCCCTCGAGTGAGTCGAGCAGCGCCGTCTCCTCGCCGCAGATGTAGGCACCGGCACCCACGAAGGTATGGATGTCGAAGTCGATGCCGCTGTCGCGAATGTTCGCGCCGAGCAGCCCTGCGGCATAGGCTTCGGCGAGCGCCGCCTCGAAGCGCGGGATGGGCTCGCCGAGGAACTCGCCGCGGATGTAGTTGTAGGCGACGGTGCTGTTGGTCGCATAGCCGCCGATGGCCAGCCCCTCGATCAGTGCATGCGGGTTGAAGCGCAGGATGTCGCGATCGTGGCAGGTGCCTGGCTCGCTTTCATCGGAATTGCACACCAGGTACTTCTGCGCCGGTGAGTTGCGCGGCATGAAGCTCCACTTCGTGCCGGTGGGGAAACCTGCCCCGCCGCGGCCGCGCAGCCCGGAGGCCTTGACCGCATCGATGATCTGCTCGCGCGGCGGCTTCTCGCGCAGCAGCCGCTCCCACACCTCGTAACCACCGATGCGCCGATACGTCTCGAGCGTCCATGAGCGCTCCAGGTGCAGCGGCTCGAACACCACGAGGTTTTGCGGATGGCGGGCCGCCGGCGCTTCGTCGCTCACAGCCTCGCTCACTTGAGTGCATCCAGGATGCCGTCGAGCTTCTCCGGCGTCAGGTGCTCATGGAACACGTGGTCGACCATCATCATGGGCGCGCCGGTGCAGGCCGCCAGGCACTCCTCCTCCTGCTTGAGGAAGATGCGCCCGTCCGCCGTGCTTTCGTTCAACTTGATGCCGAGCTTCTTCTCGGCATGCGCGACGAGATCCTCCGCTCCGTTGAGCATGCAGGAGATGTTCGTGCAGATGCTCACGTGGTGCCGGCCACAGGGGTGCAGCTCGAACATCGAGTAGAAACTGGCGACCTCGTACACCTGGATCGGCGGCAGCTGCAGGTATTCGGCCACGGCATCCAGCAGCTCCGGGGTGAGAAAGCCCTTGTTCTGCTCCTGCACCGCGCGCAGCGCGGAGAGGCAGGCGGAACGCTGTCGTCCCGTAGGAAACTTCTTCACCCAGTGATCGATCTCCTGGCGGGTGTGCTGCGACAGCAGCCGGATACGGCTGTCCGGATCGCTCGTGCCGGAAGCTGCGGTGTTGGTCTGGGTGCTCAACGGTCGATTTCCCCGAAAACGATGTCCTGTGTACCGATCACCGCGACCACGTCCGCGAGCATGTGCCCGACGCACATCTCCTCGAGCGAGGCCAGGTGCGGAAAGCCCGGCGCGCGGCATTTGACCCGATAGGGCTTGTTCGCGCCGTCCGAGATCAGATAGATGCCGAACTCGCCCTTGGGTGCTTCGACCGCCGCGTAGGTCTCGCCCTCGGGAACCTCGTACCCTTCGGTGAAGAACTTGAAGTGATGGATGAGCGATTCCATGTCGTCCTTCATGCGCTCGCGGCGCGGCGGACGCACCTTGCGGTCATCGATCATGACGGGGCCGGGATGCTTGCGCAGCCAGTCCACGCACTGGCGGATGATGCCGTTCGACTGGCGCATCTCCTCGATGCGCACGAGGTAACGATCGTAACAATCCCCGTTCAGGCCAACCGGGATGTCGAACTCGAGGCGATCGTAGACTTCGTAGGGCTGCTTCCTGCGCAGATCCCACTCCACGCCCGAGCCGCGCAGCATCGGTCCGCTGAAGCCCAGTTGCAGGGCCCGTTCGGGTGAGACCACGCCGATGTTGACGGTACGTTGCTTCCAGATGCGGTTGTCGGTCAGCAGCGTCTCGTAATCCGCCACCGCCGCCGGGAAACGCTGCGTGAAGGCATCGATGAAATCGAGCATCGAGCCTGCACGGGCCGCGTTCAGGCGATCGATTTCCTTCTGGCTGCGCCATTTCGAGGGCTGATACTTCGGCATCGAATCGGGCAGATCGCGATACACCCCGCCCGGACGGTAGTAGGTGGCATGCATGCGCGTACCGGAGACCGCCTCGTACAGATCCATCAGATCCTCACGCTCCTTGAAGCACATGAGGAAGACGGTCATGGCGCCGATGTCGAGTCCATGGGCACCGAGCCACATGAGATGGTTCAGCAGCCGCGTGATCTCATCGAACAGCACGCGGATGTACTGCGCACGCTCCGGAGGCGTGATTCCGAGCAGGCGCTCGATGGCGAGTACATACGAGTGCTCGTTGCACATCATCGACACATAGTCCAGTCGGTCCATGTAGCCGATGGACTGGTTGAAAGGCTTGGACTCGGCGAGCTTCTCCGTCGCCCGATGCAGCAGACCGATGTGTGGATCGGCCTTCTGGATGGTCTCGCCATCCATCTCCAGCACCAGGCGCAGCACGCCATGCGCCGCCGGATGCTGCGGACCGAAGTTCAGCGTGTAGTTGCGGATCTCGGACATGTCACTTCGAGTCTTTCAGCGCAGGCTCGTAGCGATGATCGTGCCGGATGACCTTCGGCACGAGCACACGCGGCACGATGCTCACGGGCTGATAGACCACGCGCTTCTTCTCGGCGTCGTACAGCACTTCGACGTTGCCGATGAGCGGAAAATCCTTGCGGAAAGGATGACCGATGAACCCGTAGTCGGTGAGGATGCGCCGCAGATCCGGATGCCCGCGGAAGACGATGCCGTACAGATCGAATGCCTCGCGCTCGAACCAGTTGGCGCTCGCCCAGATGCCGATCACCGAATCGACCGCCGGCTCGGCGCTATCGGCGCAGCGCACCCGCAACCGTAACCGCTGGTTGTGGGCGATGGACAGCAAGTGGTAGACGACGGCAAAGCGCCCCGGCCTCAGGGGGTCGGGGGCCTCGGCGTGCGCCACGCGCGCCCGGCTGAAACCGGTAAGGGTCGCCGATTCGGTCTGCCAGTCATCGCGGCCGTAATGCAGGTAATCGACCCCTGCCACATCCATCAGCATCTCGAAGCGCAGCTCGGGAGCATCGCGCAGTTTCTGGCACACCGTCAGCAGTTCGCTCGGCTCGAGCTCGTAGGCGAGCTCGTCGGCGAGGGACGCGACGCGGTGCAGGCCGGTTTTCACGTGCGCATCCACCTGCAGCGCCAAAGCCTCGATCCGCTCGGTCACCGTGTGCTCTCTCCTATCGGGCGATCGCGCTGGTGCGGGTGATCGTGCTCGTGCGCGCGATCTTTTTTTGCAGCTGGATGATGCCGTAGACGAGCGCTTCGGCGGTCGGTGGGCAACCCGGCACATACACATCCACCGGCACGATGCGATCGCAGCCCCGGACCACGGCATAGGAATAATGATAATAGCCGCCGCCGTTGGCGCACGAACCCATCGAGATCACCCAGCGGGGCTCGGCCATCTGGTCGTACACCTTGCGCAGCGCGGGAGCCATCTTGTTCACGAGCGTGCCGGCGACGATCATCACGTCGGATTGCCGGGGGCTCGGGCGAAAGACCACGCCGAAGCGATCGAGGTCATAGCGCGATGCGCCGGCATGCATCATCTCGACCGCGCAGCAAGCAAGTCCAAAGGTCATCGGCCACAGCGACCCGGTGCGCGCCCAGTTGACCAGGCTGTCGAGCTGCGTCGTGACGAAGCCGCGCTGCGCGAACGCTTCCGCGCTGTCCGCTGCCGACGCCTGCGCCACCGCCTCTAATCCCACTCCAGCGCTCCTTTTTTCCATTCGTAGATGAAGCCCACGACCAGGATCGCGAGAAAGATGCCCATGACGATGAGCCCCAGCCCGCCGAGCTTGCCGATCGCCACCGCCCACGGAAACAGGAACGCGATTTCCAGATCGAAGACGATGAACAGAATGGCCACGAGGTAGTAGCGCACATCGAAGCGCATGCGGCTGTCCTCGAAGGCATCGAAGCCGCATTCGTAGGGCGAACGCTTCGCCGCATCGTCATGGAAGCGGGCGAAGAAGCGCCCAAGTCCGGTACCCAGGACCAGCATGACGCTGGCCAGCGCCGTGGCGATCACGAGAAAAATCAGAACCGGCAGATAATTGGAAAGCATGACCTGTGCCGCTGGGACGAAGCCTGGCCACAAAAAAGGCAGACCGACCTGCGATCTGCCCCCTTGAAACCGATTCACGCATTGTAGCAGCGCATCAGAACATTTGGTGCCGACGGGGAGATTCGAACTCCCACACCTTGCGGCGCTAGCCCCTCAAGCTAGTGTGTCTACCAATTCCACCACGTCGGCAGCGGGTTCACTTCGGAAGGCTCGGGCCGCTTGGTGCCCCCGGAGCCGGCACAGGCGCGGTGGCGGGCCCGGTGGCTGGCGCAGTCGAGGGCCCAGCGGGCGGGCGCGCCGGCAGCCCGGCACCAACAGGCCGCTTCGGCGCCGTCTCGCCGGCTTCGTCGAGAATGGATTTGGGCGCGGCCGCGGCCTTCGTGCCCATGTAGGCGAGCGCGAGGCTGTTGAGCATGAAGATGGCTGCGAAGATCGCGGTTGCCCGCGACAGCGCCGTGCTTGCGCCGCGCGCGCCGAAGACCGTGCCGGACGCGCCTGCGCCAAAGCCTGCTCCCGCATCCGCACCCTTACCGCGCTGAAGCAGCACGAGCGCGATGATCGCGAAGGAGGAAAACACCTGAATGATTGTCAAAATGATCCGCAACATAAACCCGCTCACTTTACCAGCCGCAGTTACTCCAGGGAGCGCACCACCGCCTGCACCGCCGCCTCAGAAGCCCGCGGCCGCCGCCAGAATGGACAGAAATTCATCCGCTTTGAGCGAGGCGCCGCCGATCAGGCCGCCATCGACGTCAGGCATCGCGAACAGCTCTGCCGCATTGCTGGCTTTGACGCTGCCGCCATAGAGAATACGGGTCGCGGCGGCGATTCTAGCATCCCGTGCCGCGATGCGGGCGCGGATGAGGGCGTGTACCTCCTGGGCCTGTTGCGGTGATGCGTTACGTCCCGTACCGATCGCCCAGACCGGCTCATACGCAACGATCGCCCCGCCCACGCTGTGCGCTCCACACAGATCGAGTACCACGTCGAGCTGGCGCGACACCACCTCGGCCGTCCGTCCCGCCTCCCGCTCGGCCAGTTGCTCGCCGACGCAGAGGATTGGCACGAGTGCCTTGGCGTGCGCCGCCGCAAACTTGCGGGCGACTCCCTGGTCGCTCTCGCCATACAGATGCCGTCGCTCCGAATGGCCGACGATGACGTATTCGCAGCCGACATCCCTGAGCATTGCGGCCGAGACTTCGCCGGTGAACGCACCATGTGGCTCCGCGCACACATCCTGCGCGCCCAGCCCAATGGCCGTTCCGCGCAACAGGCGGCCGACTTCCTGCAGATACACGAACGGCGGACACACGGCACAGTCCGGGTTCGCTCCGGACGGCAGCCGACCGGCCAGATCCTCGATGAGGCGCGCGTTGTCGGCGCGCGAGCCATGCATTTTCCAGTTTCCGACGACGATGGGGCGGCGCATTGACCGACCTCGCACCCGCTTGGGGGCGCGGATGATAGCGGCGCCCCCACCCTGACGCAACGAGCTGCAGGCTAACCGGCGGCGCCGCGCACTGCCTCGGCCAGCTCGGTAGCCGCCGCCCGCGTCGCGCTTTCGTCCTGTCCTTCCACCATGACGCGGATGACCGGCTCCGTCCCCGATGCGCGCAACACGACACGGCCGTCTGCGCCCAGGCGTTTCTCGATGCGCTGCACTGCCTGCTGGACCTGCGGCACTCCCACGGGATCGAAGCGTTTCTCGACCTTTACATTGAGCAACACCTGCGGGAACTTGCGCATGCCCGAGGCGAGCTCGGCCAGCGAGCGGCCCGTGTGCTTCATGACAGCCAGTACCTGCAGCGCGCTTACCAGCCCGTCTCCGGTCGTGGTTTTGTCCAGACAAATGATGTGCCCGGAGGTCTCGCCACCGAGAATGCCCCCGCCATCGCGCAGCATCGCGAGCACGTACCGATCCCCCACCGGTGCGCGCCGGAATTCGATGCCGGCTTCGCGCAAGGCAATCTCCAGGCCGAGATTGCTCATGACCGTGCCGACCACCGGACCACGCAGCTCACCGGCATCCTTGCGGGCGCGGGCAATGACATAGAGCAGCTGGTCGCCATCGACGATGCGCCCGAGGTGATCCACCATCACGAGCCGGTCGCCATCGCCATCGAGCGCAAGACCTACGTGCGCGCGCACACCCGGAACCGTGAGTTGCAGCAGGTCCGGGGCGGTCGAACCACAGCCATCATTGATGTTCCGGCCATTGGGTGAGCATCCGATCGGCACGATCTCGGCGCCGAGATCTGCCAGGACGCGCGGCCCGACCTTGTAGGCCGCGCCATTGGCGCAGTCGACCACGATCTTGAGACCCGACAGGTCCGCACCGGCAGGCAGCGTCGAGGCGCAGAAATCCTGGTAGTGCGTCCGCGAGCGGTCGACGCGTGTGGCGCGCCCGAGATTGCGCGACGTGCGCGTCACCGGCGGCTGCAGCAGCTCGGTCTCGATGCGCTCTTCCAGCTCGTCGGAGAGCTTGCCTCCGCTCGAGTCGAAGAACTTGATGCCGTTGTCGTCGTAGAGATTGTGCGAGGCACTGATGACCACGCCGAAATCGCAATCGAAGCGCCGCGTCATGTAGGCGATGCCGGGCGTGGGCAACGGACCGATGAGCATCGCATTGACGCCCGCGGCGACGAATCCCGCCTCGAGTGCCGATTCGAACATGTAGCCCGAGAGCCGGGTGTCCTTGCCGATCAGCACGGTGCCACCCTCGGGTGCGAGCACGCGCGCCGCAGCACTCGCCAGCTGCAACGCGAAGTCCACCGTCATCGGGTGTTCCCCGACTTTTCCGCGGACACCGTCAGTACCGAAAAATTGCCGTCCCAATGACTAGTCCTCCACAGCGGCAAGCGTATTGAGGGCATCCACGGTCGCCGCCACGTCGTGCACCCTGAGGATCCGCGCACCTTTGAACACTGCAAGCATCGCCAGCGCCACGCTGCCGAAAAGCCTTTGCTCCGGCGGCCGTCCGGTCAATCGCCCGGCCATGGATTTACGCGACAACCCGACCATGACCGGCACGTCGGCGGCGAGCTCACGCAACCGGCGCAGCAGCTCGAGATTGTGCTGCAGCGTCTTGCCAAACCCGAACCCCGGATCGATGAGCAACCGATCGCCGGCGATGCCGGCGTCGCGGCAAACCGCAACGCGCTCGCGCAGGAACGTGCCGACCTCGCTCACCACATCCTCGTAGGCGGGGGCACGCTGCATGGTGGCAGGCTCCCCCCGCATGTGCATCAGACACACGGCACAACCACTGTCTCGCGCCGTCGACACAGCCCCGCTGATCCGCAGCGCCCGGATGTCGTTGATCAGATCGACGCCCGCGACCGCGGCCGCCTGCATGACCTGCGGCTGGCTCGTATCGATGGAGAGGATCGCCGCGGTGGCGCGTCGCAGCTGCTCGATCACCGGCACCACGCGGCGCAATTCCTCCTGCACCGTCACCGGGTCGGCACCGGGTCGCGTCGACTCGCCCCCGACGTCGATGATGGCGGCACCTTCCGCCACCATGTTCAAGCCATGCTGCACGGCCGCATCGATTGCGACGTAACGGCCACCGTCGGAAAACGAATCGGGCGTCACATTGAGCACGCCCATGACTACCGGGCGTGACAGATCAAGCGTTCTCGACGCACACCGCAGCAACACTGCGGGCTCCTTGTTCGATGGTCGAAAGTCGCCTGCGGCGCTTTCGACTCGGACAACGAAAGGCGTGACTTTCGTTGCCCTGGTTCGATGGTCGAAAGTCGCCTGCGGCGCTTTCGACTCGGACAACGAAAGGCGTGACTTTCGTTGCTCCTTGTTGCTTCGTTTTAGTGTTGTCCCGCGGGTGAGCCGATCGGACCGCCCGGGGCACCCTCCGCGGGGGCCTTGGGCGGCTTGTTGGAGAGCGTCTCGTCCCAGTCCTTCGGCGGCTTCGGAACCTTGCCCGCCATGATGTCCCGGAGCTGCTCCTCGTCGATCGTTTCGTATTTGATGAGGGCATCCGCCATCGCATGCAGCTTGTCCAGAGCGCCGACCAGGATCTGCCTGGCCCGCTGGAAGTTACTCTCGATGACGCTGCGCACCTCTTCATCGATCGCGTGCGCGGTCTCGTCCGACACCTGCTTGTGCTGCGTGACGCTGCGGCCAAGGAACACCTCGCCGGTCTCCTCGGAGTACGTGAGCGGTCCGAGCTTGTCCGACAGCCCCCACTTCGTGACCATGTTGCGGGCGAGTTCCGTCGCCCGCTCGATGTCGTTCGAGGCGCCGGTCGTGACCGATTCCCGGCCGAAGATCAGCTCTTCGGCGATGCGCCCGCCAAACAGGGTCGCAATGGCACTTTCCAGGCGGCGCTTGGAGAGACTGTAGCGATCCTGCTCCGGCAGGAACTGCGTCACGCCCAGTGCGCGGCCGCGGGGAATGATGGTGACCTTGTACACCGGATCATGCTCGGGGACGGTCATGCCCACGATCGCGTGACCAGCCTCGTGATAGGCGGTCATGCGCTTCTCCTCCTCGCTCATGACCATCGAGCGGCGTTCCGCGCCCATCATGATCTTGTCCTTGGCGCGCTCGAACTCGTCCATCCCGACCATGCGCTTGTTGGCGCGCGCCGCGAATAGCGCTGCCTCGTTGACGAGATTGGCGAGATCCGCCCCGGAGAACCCGGGTGTGCCACGAGCGATCAAACCGGGTTTCACGTCATCCGACAACGGCACCCGGCGCATGTGCACGCGCAGGATTTGCTCCCGGCCGCGCACGTCCGGCAGCGGCACGACCACCTGACGATCGAAGCGGCCCGGGCGCAGCAATGCGGGATCCAGCACATCCGGACGGTTCGTGGCGGCGATGACGATGATGCCCTCGTTACCCTCGAACCCATCCATCTCCACGAGCAGCTGATTCAGCGTCTGCTCGCGCTCGTCATGCCCGCCGCCAAGTCCTGCCCCGCGGTGGCGGCCGACCGCATCGATCTCGTCGATGAAGATGATGCAGGGGGCGTGTTTCTTCGCCTGCTCGAACATGTCACGCACCCGCGAGGCGCCCACGCCGACGAACATCTCGACGAAGTCCGACCCGGAGATCGTGAAGAACGGCACCTTGGCCTCGCCCGCGATGGCGCGCGCAAGCAACGTCTTGCCGGTACCGGGCGAGCCCACCATCAGCACGCCCTTGGGGATCTTGCCGCCCAGCTTTTGGAATTTGCCGGGATCCTTCAGGAAGTCGACGATCTCGGAGACTTCCTGCTTGGCTTCGTCCACGCCCGCTACATCCGCGAACGTGACGTTCACCTGGTCCTCCCCCAGCAGCCGCGCACGGCTCTTGCCGAAGGACATGGCGCCACGGCCGCCGGAGGCGCCCTGCATCTGCCGCAGCATGTAGACGAACACCAGAATCAACAGCAGCGCCGGGGCGAGCTGTAGCAGTAGCTGAGCAAGGAAATTAGGCTGCTTCGGCGGACGGCCCTCTATCGCCACGTTCGCCTTCTGCAGCGAGCCGATCAAGGCGGTGTAGTCAGTCTCGGGGTTGAACGTCTTGAATTGGGTCTTGTCCTTGCGGACCCCGTAGATCATCTCGCCCTGCAGCACGACCGAGTCCACCCGGTTCGCCTTCACGTCATCGAGGAACGTGGAGTAGCGTACTTCCTCCGGCTGTCCGACCGTGGGCATGTAGCGGCTGAAAACCGCCAGCAGCACCAGCACGATCACCACCCACAGCAGGATATTCTTCGTCAGATCGTTCAAAGCGTTTGACCTCGCGATCGCGCGGTGAGGTGGCTAAAAAGCAACCTACACCATCAGAAAGTCCTTAGCCAGCAAATACATCTCGGGGCTGCGCGAGCGCGAAGCGTGAGGTTTGCAGAGCCTTACCGCCGCGAAATTCCGGCGTGTCGCACCAATGAGCTCCTGAAAGCCAGCACCCTGGAAGACCTTGATCAGGGCAGCGCCGTGGGGCTTCAAGACCCGCTGCGCAAAATCCAATGCCAGCTCGGCGAGATACATCGAACGCGGCTGATCGACCACGCCGAGGCCGCTGAAATTCGGTGCCATGTCCGAGAGCACCACGTCCACCTGACGCGGCGGCAGGAGCTCGAGGATATTGTCAAATACGGCCGCCTCGCGGAAATCGCCCTGGACGAATTCCACGCCTGCGAGCGGCTCCATCGGCAGCATGTCGGTGGCAATCAACCGGCCCTTCGCGCCCAGCCGGCGCCGCGCATACTGGCTCCACGCGCCAGGAGCTGCGCCCAGATCCAGGCACAGCTGCGCCGGGCGCAACAGCTTTTCGCGGCGGTCGATCTCCTCGAGTTTGAAGACTGCGCGGGACCGCCAGCCTTGCGCCTGCGCCTGCCGGACGAACGGGTCGGCGAAGTGCTCATTGAGCCAGCGGCTGCTGCTTTTCGATCGCCTGGCCATTTTTCCGATCCGTACAATGGCGGCATGCATCCGCGCCGCACCGTAAGAAAGCAACGTTTCATCCCCGTCAAACGCACCAGGCGTGCACCGCCTGCGACCGGCGGCCGGACATCCCTCGAGCCGCCTGCGTCGCTGACGCAGTGGCAGCGCCGCCATCTGCGAGGCCTCGCGCACGCGCTCAAACCGGTCATCCGCTTGGGCAGCGCGGGCCTGACCGAGGGGGTCGCGACGGAAACCGCGCGTGCCCTGCACGATCATGAGCTCATCAAAGTGAAGGCTGCCGCCGCTGACCGCGAGCTGCGCCAGACGCAATTCGAGCAACTGGCGCGTCGCACCAACAGCGCGCTCGTGCATCGCATCGGTCACATCGCCGTGCTCTTCAAACCGCGCAGCGAGCTGCCCCGCATCATTATTCCCGACGCGCCGCCGCCAGCGGGATGAGTCTCACCCGAATCTGCTTCTCACGCGAACCTGGGCCTCGAACCTGGGCCTTACTCGAACCTGGGCCTTACTCGAACCGTACCGCGACGATCTCATAGGAGCGCACCCCCCCCGGGGCTGCCACATCCACGACGTCGCCCTGCGACTTCCCGACCAGCGCGCGCGCAATCGGCGAGCTGATGGAGATCCGCCCGGCGCGGATGTTAGCCTCGTCCTCGCCGACAATCTGGTACACCACGCGCTGCACGTCCTCCTGGTCATCGAGTTCGACGACCGCCCCGAAGACGACTTTGCCATTGTTGGGAAGCTTGCTCGGATCGATGATCTCCGCCGAGCCGAGCTTCGACTCGATCTCGCTGATGCGCCCCTCGATGAAACCCTGTTGTTCGCGCGCGGCGTGATATTCCGCGTTCTCGGACAGATCACCGTGGCCGCGGGCTTCCGCGATGGCCTTGATGACGTTGGGGCGCGCTTCGGACTTGAGCTTGCGCAGCTCGGCGCGCAGCGCTTCGGCGCCGCGCAGTGTCATGGGTGTGCGTTTCATGCACGTACTGCCTCTTGGTGCAGATCCTGCAGCCGGTTCACTTCGACCTCATCCACATGGTCCAGCGCCTCGCACGTGGCGAGCCCGGCGGCCAGCGTCGTGTAGTATGTCACGCGGCGGTGGACGGCCTCGCGACGGATCGAATTCGATTCGCGGATCGCCTGTTTGCCCTCCGTCGTGTTGATGATCAGATCGACCTCGTCGTTCTTGATCATGTCCACGATGTGCGGGCGACCCTCGCGCACCTTGTTGACACGGCGGCAGGCGATGCCCGCCTCCTTCAACGCGCGCGCGGTACCGTCGGTGGCGAGCACCGTGAAGCCGCGTCCGATGAGCTTTCTCGCAAGCTCGATCGCCCCCGGCTTGTCCCGGTCACGTACGCTGATGAAGCATACGCCGCTGCGCGGCAGGATGACTCCCGAGGCGGACTGTGCCTTGGCATAGGCTTCGCCGAACGTGCGCCCGGTGCCCATCACCTCACCGGTGGATTTCATTTCGGGTCCGAGGATCGGATCGGCTTCGGGGAACTTCGTGAAGGGGAAAACCGCCTCCTTCACCGAGTAGTAAGCGGGCACGAGCTGCTGCGTCGCACCCAGATCGCGCAGCTTGCGTCCGCTCATCACGCGGGCGGCGATCTTCGCCAGCGGCATTCCCGTCGCCTTGGAAACGAACGGCACGGTACGCGATGCGCGCGGGTTGACCTCCAGCACGTAGATCACGCCATTCTGAATGGCGAACTGCAGATTCATCAGGCCGATGACGTTCAGTGCCCGGGCGAGCTTGCAGGTCTGCTCGCGCAGCTCGGCCTGCACTTCGGCGCTGAGGCTGTTGGGTGGCAGCGAGCAACCCGAATCCCCGGAGTGCACGCCCGCCTGCTCGATATGCTCCATGATGCCGCCGATCAACACGTCCTCGCCGTCGCAGACCGCATCGACATCCACCTCGATGGCGACATCGAGAAAGCGGTCGAGCAGCACGGGACTGTCGTTCGAGACCTTCATGGCGTTGGTCATGTAGGAGCGCAGATCCTCCTCCGTGAACACGACGTCCATCGCCCGTCCGCCCAGCACGTACGAAGGCCGCACGACCAGCGGGAACCCCACTTCACGCGCGAGCCGCACCGCCTGATCCTCCGTGCGCGCGGTGGCGTTGGCCGGCTGCTTCAGTCCGAGGTTGCGTACCAGGGTCTGAAAGCGCTCGCGATCCTCGGCGATGTCGATCGAGTCGGGCGTGGTGCCGATGATGGGCGCGCCGGCTTCCTCCAGCGCGCGCGACAGCTTCAGCGGCGTCTGGCCTCCGAGCTGCACGATCACGCCTTCGGGCTTCTCTTTCGCCAGCACTTCCAGCACATCCTCGAGCGTGAGGGGCTCGAAATACAGCCGGTCGGAAGTGTCGTAGTCGGTCGAGACAGTCTCCGGATTGCAGTTGACCATGATGGTCTCGAAGCCGTCTTCGCGCAGCTGCAGCGCGGCATGCACGCAGCAGTAGTCGAACTCGATTCCCTGGCCGATGCGGTTCGGGCCGCCCCCGAGGATCATGATCTTGCGCCGCGCGGTGGGGTTCGCCTCGCACTCCTCCTCGTAGGTCGAGTACAGGTAGGCCGTCGCGGTGGCGAATTCGGCCGCGCACGTGTCGACGCGCTTGTACACCGGCACGACTTTGAGCTCGTGGCGCTTGTCGCGGATCGCCTTTTCCGTCATGTCCACGAGCTTGCCGAGCCGCGCATCGGAGAAGCCCTTGCGCTTGAGCGCGCGCAGCCGCTCGGCAGTCAATGCACCCAGGCCATCCGCGCGCACACTCGTTTCCTCGTGAATGAGATCCTCGAGCTGCGCCAGGAACCAGGGATCGATATGGGTGAGCTCGGCGATGCGTTCGAGCGACCAGCCGGCGCGGAAGGCATCGGCCGTGTACAGCAGCCTGGCGGCTCCGGGGAAACGCAGCTCGTACACGAGCTTCTCCTGCGCCTCTTCCGACAGCGGCAGCGTGATCTGCTCGTTCAGGCCGTCGAGGCCGGTCTCCAGTCCCCGCAGCGCCTTCTGCAGCGACTCCTGGAACGTGCGTCCGATGGCCATCACCTCCCCGACCGACTTCATCTGCGTCGTCAGCCGATCGTTCGCCGCGGGAAATTTCTCGAACGTGAAGCGCGGGATCTTGGTGACGACGTAATCGATCGAGGGCTCGAAGGCTGCAGGTGTCGCCCCGCCGGTGATGTCGTTCTTCAGCTCATCGAGCGTGTAGCCGACGGCCAGTTTCGCCGCGATCTTCGCGATCGGGAATCCCGTCGCCTTGGAGGCGAGCGCCGAGGAGCGCGACACGCGCGGATTCATCTCGATGACGAGCAGCCGCCCATCGCGGGGATTGACGGCGAACTGCACGTTCGAGCCGCCGGTGTCGACGCCGATCTTGCGCAGCACGGCGATCGAGGCGTCCCGCATGCGTTGGTATTCCTTGTCCGTGAGCGTCAGAGCGGGCGCCACGGTGATCGAATCGCCCGTATGCACACCCATGGCATCGACGTTCTCGATCGAGCAGATGATGATGCAGTTGTCCTTGTGATCGCGCACCACTTCCATCTCGAATTCTTTCCAGCCGATCACCGACTCCTCGAGCAGCACCTCGCGCGTGGGGGACGCGTCCAGGCCGCGCGCCACGATCGATTCGAGCTCCTCGCGGTTGTACGCGATGCCCCCGCCCGACCCACCGAGGGTGAAGGAGGGGCGGATCACCGCGGGATAGCCGATCTCGGTGGCGATCTCGAGCGCATCCTCGAGGCTGCGGGCGATCTGCGACTTGGGGGTCTCGAGGCCGATCTCGCGCATCGCATCGCGAAACAGCTCACGGTCCTCGGCCATGTCGATCGCCACCCGCGAGGCGGCAATCAATTCCACACCGAACTTCTCGAGCACGCCCTCCCGCACCAGGTCCAGGGCCGTGTTCAGCGCGGTCTGACCGCCCATGGTCGGCAGCAGCGCATCCGGGCGCTCCTTCTCGATGATGCGCGCCACGGTGCGCCAGTTGACGGGCTCGATGTAGATCGAATCGGCCATCTCCGGGTCGGTCATGATCGTAGCGGGATTGGAGTTCACGAGGACGACCCGGTAGCCCTCCTCGCGCAGCGCTTTGCACGCCTGCGCGCCCGAGTAATCGAACTCGCATGCCTGGCCGATGATGATCGGCCCCGCGCCGATGATCAGCACGCTCTTGATGTCAGTTCTTTTCGGCATGCTCCGCACCCAATGATCGGCAGCGCTCCGCCGCGCGCTCGCCACCGGCGCGCCCGATCCGCGCGCCCCCGCTCAATTGCCCGCCCGGCCGGCGGCCTGCTCGCGGGCATTTTCCTCGGCTAGCCGCAGTTGCGTCTGCAGCCGGCGCAGCATCAGGTGATTGAACCGCTCGAACAGCGGCTTCAAGTCGTGCGGACCGGGGCTCGCCTCCGGGTGACCTTGAAATCCGAATGCCGGGCGCTCCCTGAACGCAAGTCCCTGCAGCGATCCATCGAACAGTGACCGATGCGTGGCCGTGACGTGCGGCGGCAGGCTCGCCTCATCGACGGCGAAACCGTGGTTCTGACTCGTGATGAATACCCGACCGGACTCGAGATCCTGCACGGGATGATTCGCGCCATGATGGCCGAATTTCATCTTGACCGTCTGCGCCCCGCAGGCCAGACCGAGTATCTGCAGACCGAGACAGATGCCGAAGATCGGCAGATCGGTTTGCAGCAACTGACGTGTTGCGTTGATCGCGTAGTCGCACGGCTCGGGATCGCCGGGGCCGTTCGACAGGAACACGCCATCGGGGGCGATCGCGAGCACTTCCTCCGCGGTGGTCTGGGCGGGCACGACGGTCATGCGGCAGCCATGGTCGGCGAGGATGCGCAGGATGTTGCGCTTGATGCCGAAGTCGTAGGCGACCACGTGCAGGCGCTGATGCGAGCGGATGGGGGCACGCGGATTTTCCGGCCACGCCGTGCCCTCGTTCCACTGGAAGCTGCGCTTGACCGTCACGACCTTTGCGAGATCCATGCCTTTGAGGCCGGGAAACATCCGCGCAGCCTTCACGGCGGCGGCCTGGTCGACCTGCTCGCCGGTCATGATGCAGCCGGATTGCGCACCTTTCTCGCGTAGCAGTCGGGTGAGCTTGCGGGTGTCGATGCCGGCGATGGCGACGATCCTGCCGCGCTCGAGAAATTCCCCGAGCGATTCATTCGCGCGCCAGTTGCTCGACAGGATCGGCAGGTCGCGGATCACGAGTCCGGCGGGATAGATCTGCACGGATTCGAGGTCTTCGGGCGTGGCGCCGGTGTTGCCGATGTGCGGGACGGTGAGGGTGACGATCTGACGGGCGTAGGAGGGGTCGGTGAGAATTTCCTGGTAGCCCGTAAGGGAAGTATTGAAGACGACCTCGCCGGTGGTGTTGCCTTTGGCGCCGATTGACTGGCCGCGGAAGATCGTTCCATCCGCCAGCGCCAGCACCGCGGTTGCGCTCACGTCCTCTCCTCAGTTGGCTGACCGCGTCCCCCTGCGAGCGTTCGTCCCCCGCGGGGTGGGCCGGCTCGCGATACGCAGACATACAAAGCGGGAGGAGTTCTCGCGAACATCCTCCCGCCTTGCATTGGACTAACCCGAACTCGGATTAGAACGAAATTTTACGGGCTTCCCGGCCGATGTGTCCATGGAAAAACTCGTCGCTTTTGGTCGCGTCGCGACTAGCATATTCCTGCGGTGATTTCTTCAAGTAATTGATTCTGCACGGATAATATCGCCCATCACATACGGCCCAGGCGGCTGCAGCGCAAGCCAGGCAGCGGCCCGCAGCGCGCCACGGGCAAAGATCCCCCGGTCGGTGGCCTGATGCCCCAGGGACACCCGCTCGCCTGCACCGGCGAGCAGCACCGTGTGTTCGCCCACGAGATCCCCGGCTCTGACCACCGCAAATCCGATCTCCCCCGCACGCCGCAACGGCGACGGATCGGAAGCGCTGCGCTCCGGGCGCGGGCCACGCGCCGCGGTGGCGGCCTTAGCCAGTGCGAGCGCAGTGCCGGAGGGCGCATCCCGCTTGCCGCGGTGATGGGCCTCGATGATCTCGATGTCGAAATCGGGAAGCGCCCGCGCAGCGGTGCGCACGAGCTCGATCAGCAGCGTGATCGCAAGACTCGTGTTGGGAGCGATGAGCAGCGGGATCTCGCGCGCGGCCTCTGCGAAAGCGCCAGCGAGCGTCTCGGGAAGTCCGGTCGTGCCGATGAGAAGCGCCTTGCGCCGTTGGCGGCAGATGGCAAGGTTGGTTCGTGCGGCCTGCGCCGTCGAGAAATCGATCACGACATCGGCTGGCAGGCAGGCCGCGGCCAGATCGGCAGTCACGAGCACACCCCGCGCCTTGGCGCCGGCGAGTTCACCAACATCCTGACCCACGCATGCGCTGTCGGCGGATGACACGGCTCCCACGATCGAAACGCCGCAGGACGGCTCCGCGGCATGTACGAGCGCACGGCCCATGCGGCCGCCGGCTCCAATGATGCAGATACGCGTGGCGCCGATTGGCACGGGCGCTCAGCCGGCGCCGGAGAAAAAGCGCTTCACGCCCTCGAAAAATCCCTGCTCGCGCGGGGCATGACGCGGCGCGTCGCGTTTGAGTGTCTCCTCGAGTGCGCGGATCAGATCGCGCTGCTCGGCGGACAGATGCACGGGCGTCTCGATGACCACGCGGCAGAACAGATCGCCCCGCGAGCCACCGCGTACCGGTTTCACGCCTTTGTCGCGCAGGCGAAAGATGCGGCCGGACTGGGTTTCCGCAGGCACCTTCAACGTGACATCGCCCTCGAGCGTTGGCACCTCCACCGTGCCGCCCAACGCGGCGGTCGCAAAGCTCACGGGCACCTCGCAGCTCAGATGCTCGCCGTCGCGCTCGAAGATCGCGTGCTCGCGAACATTGACTTCCACATACAGATCCCCGGGTGGGCCGCCATTGCGACCGGCCTCACCCTCGCCACTGAGGCGGATGCGATCCCCGGTGTCGACCCCGGCAGGCACCTTTACGGACAGCTTGCGGGTGCGGCGCACGCGGCCCTGCCCCAGACACGTATCGCAGGGGTTCTTGATGAGCGTCCCCACACCCCGGCAGCGCGGGCAGGTCTGCTGGAGCTGGAAGAAGCCCTGAGAAATACGGATTTGCCCTGAGCCGCCGCAGGTCTCGCAGGCCGCAGCGGCGCTGCCCTTGGCCGAGCCGCTGCCATGACAGACCTCGCATTCGCACAGCCGCGGAATCTCGACCTCGCTCGAGTGTCCGAAGACAGCCTGATCGAGGCTGAGCGTCAGCTCGAAGCGCAGGTCCGCGCCGCGAAACACCTGCGCCCGCCCACCTTCACGCCGCGCCGCGCCGAAGATGTCGCCGAACACATCGCCGAAGATATCGCTGAAGGCATCGCTGCCGAAGCCGCCGCGTCCGCCGCCGCGGCTCGCCGCCTCGACGCCGGCATGCCCGTACTGATCGTAAGCGGCGCGCTTCTGCGCATCCGTCAGTACCTCGCAGGCCTCCTTGGCTTCCTTGAAGCGCTCCTCCGCCTCCTGGTCGTTCGGATTGCGATCGGGGTGGAACTTCATCGCGAGGCGCCGATACGCCTTCTTGATATCTGCTTCGGTCGCGTTCTTCGGTACGTCGAGTACCTTGTAGTAGTCGCGCTTGGACATGCTTTACTTAATCAAAGAACCCGCCGCCTCGACACGACGCACCGCACATTCCGCGCCGCGCGCCCACCTGCGCGGCGCGCGCCTCATCATGAAGCCTTGCGGTCCTTGTCTTTCACTTCCTCGAACTCCGCATCCACGACGTCGTCGCGATTGGGGCCGCCGGCTCCGGCGGCACCCGAGGTCGCGCCCGCTTCGGCCCCGGAGCCCCCGCCGGTATTCTGGCCGGAGGTCTGGGCCCGCTGCGCGATCGCAGCGGAAGCCTGCGCAAGCGCTTCGGTCTTCTTCTCGATGGCGTTCTTGTCATCGCTCTTCAGAGCCGAGCGCAGGTCCGAGATGGCCGACTCGACTCGGGCACGCTCACTCGGGTCGACCTTGTCGCCGAGGTCCTTCAGCGACTTCTCCACCGCGTGGGTGAGGCCATCGGCCTTGTTGCGCACCTCGACGAGCTCGCGGAAGCGCTTGTCCTCTTCCGCGTGCGCCTCCGCGTCGCGCACCATCCGCTTGATCTCATCCTCGGTGAGCCCGCTCGAGGCCTTGATGATGATCTTCTGCTCCTTGCCGGTGGCCTTGTCCTTCGCGGAGACATTCAGAATGCCGTTCGCGTCGATGTCGAAGGACACTTCCACCTGGGGCAAGCCACGCGGAGCCGGCGGAATCTCCGTCAGATCGAACTTGCCCAGGGACTTGTTGTCCTGGGCGCGATCGCGCTCGCCCTGCAGGACGTGAATGGTCACGGCAGTCTGGTTGTCGTCCGCGGTCGAGAAGGTCTGCGACGCCTTCGTCGGAATGGTCGTGTTCTTCTCGATGAGCTTGGTCATGACACCGCCGAGGGTTTCGATACCCAGCGACAGTGGAGTCACATCGAGCAGCAGCACGTCCTTGACCTCGCCCGCCAGCACGCCGCCCTGGATCGCCGCGCCCACCGCAACGGCCTCGTCCGGATTCACATCCTTGCGCGGCTCCTTGCCGAAGAAGTCCTTCACATATTTCTGCACGAGCGGCATGCGGGTCTGACCACCGACCAGGATGACCTCGGCGATATCGCTGGCCGACACCGAGGCATCCTTCATCGCCGTACGGCACGGGCCGATCGTCTTCTGCACCAGGTCCTCGACGAGCGACTCGAGTTTCGCGCGCGTGAGCTTGATGTTCAGATGCTTGGGGCCGGCCGCATCCGCCGTGATGTACGGCAGGTTGATGTCGGTCTGTTGGGTGGAGGACAGCTCGATCTTCGCTTTCTCCGCAGCTTCCTTCAGACGCTGCATGGCCAGGGGATCCTTGCGGACGTCCACGCCGGACTCCTTGAGGAATTCCTCCGCGAGGAAGTTGATGATGCGCAGATCGAAGTCCTCACCGCCGAGGAACGTATCGCCGTTGGTCGAGAGCACTTCGAACTGCCGCTCGCCATCGACTTCGGCGATTTCGATGATGGAGATGTCGAACGTGCCACCGCCCAGGTCATACACCGCAATCTTGCGGTCCTTGCCCTGTTTGTCCTCGCCGTAGGCGAGCGATGCCGCGGTGGGCTCGTTGATGATGCGCTTGACATCGAGTCCTGCGATGCGGCCGGCGTCCTTGGTCGCCTGGCGCTGCGAGTCGTTGAAGTAGGCGGGAACCGTGATCACGGCCTCCGTGACCGCCTCGCCCAGGTAGTCCTCGGCGGTCTTCTTCATCTTCATCAGCACGCGCGCGGAGATCTCCTGCGGCGCCATCTTCTTGCCCTGCACCTCGACCCAGGCATCGCCGTTGTCGGCGCGCACGATCTTGTAGGGGACCATCTTGATGTCGCGCTGCACGACCTCGTCGTCGAACTTGCGACCGATGAGGCGTTTGATGGCGAAGAGGGTGTTGTGCGGGTTGGTCACGGCCTGGCGCTTCGCCGGCTGCCCCACGAGCACTTCGCCGTCCTTGCTGAACGCGATGACCGAAGGAGTGGTGCGATCGCCTTCGCTGTTTTCGATCACGCGAGGCTTGCCGCCCTCCATGATGGCCACGCAGGAATTGGTGGTCCCGAGGTCGATGCCGATTACCTTTGCCATGGGTGTACTCCGCAGGAAATCATTTGGATCTGTCTTGATTGCACTTCTTGGGTGCGCGCCCCTACCTATTCAAGTACGCCGCCGCACTCAGCCGCGGGCCTTCGCGACGACGACCCGCGCCGGGCGCAGGAGGCGGCCATTGAGCTCGTATCCTGGCTGCATTACCTTGAGGACCGAATTCGGTTCGGCCGTGGCCGACTCCTGGGCGAGCACGGCCTCGTGCCGCGCCGGATCGAACGGCTCCCCATGCGGGTCAATGGTGACGACCCCGATCTTCTCGAGTGCCTTGGCCAAAAGCTTGAGGGTGGCCTCCTGGCCCTGGATGAGACTCTGGGCGTCGGCATTGCGGGTGCTTTGCGCTGCGAGCTCCAGACTGTCGAATACCGGCAGCAGCTCGGCGGCGAACTTCTCCAGGCCGTAGCGGTTGGCGGCCTCGATATCCCGTTGGGCGCGTTTGCGGACATTGTCGAGCTCGGCCACCGCGCGCAGATACTGCTCCCAGTGGTTGCGGGCTCGCTCCTCGGCTTCGGCGAGGGCCCGCTGCAGGCGCTCCAGTTCGACCAGCTGAGTGGCGGTCTCCGGCAACACTGCCGTCGGTTCACCCGCGGCCGTGCGCTCGTCTGCAGCCTCATTGCTCGTCATCTGAGAAAACCTCCACAATCAAATGGATACGCCAGAACTCGAGGACCCGTTCCTGCCGCGGCCGCCACCCGATCCGCTCGGGAACCGTCCGAAAGTGGGTGATCAGCGCCGGGAATTCAAGGCGGAGCCGAGCAGCTTCGCAGTCAGCTCCACGATGGGGATGATCCGCTCGTAGGCCATGCGCGTAGGTCCGATCACGCCGACGACGCCTACGACGGCATCCCCGGCGGCGTACGGGGCCGTCACGACGCTGCAATCGTCCAGGATCTGAAACCCCGACTCGTGGCCGATGAAGATCTGGATCCCCTGCGCCTTCAGGCTATGGTCGAGCAGATGCAGGAAGTCGCGCTTCTCGTTGAACGCTTCGAACAGCCGCCGCAGCTTCTCGACGCTCGTGAGCTCGGCGACGCCCATGAGATTCGTCTCACCCTTGATGACGTACTCCAGGCGATCCTCCGCCTCCCCGGCCTCGAACACGTGCTGCGCGACCGAAATCGCATCCAGCATGATGCGGTTCATGTGCGCGTGCGTCTCGGCGAGCTGGCTCAGGATCTCCTGGCGCACCTGCGCGAGGGTGCGCCCGCGGAACTGCTCGTTCAGATAGTTCGAGGCGCGCTTGAGCTCATCCGGGGAGTAATAGCGCTCGAGCTGAATGATACGGTTCTGCACCTCGCGATCGTTGAACACCAGCACCACGAGCACCCGGTTCTCGGACAAGACCACGAACTCGATCTGTGAGATGGAGGCCTGCTGGGCGCGCGGCACGGTGACGACGCCGGCGAGCTGCGTGACTGAGGAAAGGAGCTGCGAGACGGTGCTGATGAGGTCCTTGCCGCTGTCGCGGTTGCCATCGAGGTGGCGGCGGATCTCGGCGACCGCCAACTCATCGAGCGGCTGGACCCGCAGCAGCGTGTTGACGAAAAAGCGATAGCCCTTGTCCGTGGGTACCCGGCCGGAGGATGTATGGGGGGAGGCGACGAAACCGAACTCCTCGAGGTCCGCCATGACGTTGCGGATGGTGGCCGAGCTCAACTGCAGCCCGGAGTCGCGGGAGAGCACGCGGGAGCCCACCGGCTGACCATCCCGGATGTAGCTTTCGATGAGAACACGCAGCAGGTGTTGAGCCCGCTCGCTCAGCGCCTCCGTTTCCCGACCTTCTTGTGTCATGGACATTGATCAGCGTCGCATTTTCCGTCACCACCGAACTGCCCGGAAAGCTAGCGACGGCCGCTGTCAGCGTCAAGCAATGAAATCCGCACCATCCGTGAACTGGCGCAGAGGCCGGGAATGGCGCATTGGCCGTCCCCGGTCGACGTGTTACAAAGATGCCCGCCTCGCACCCCGCGAGGACTACCGAGGCTTCGATGGGCTTTCCCGTCCGACTGTGCGCCCTGATCGGCAGGTTCCGGGACCCGCGCGTGGCGGAGTCCGTGAACGTGCTGATTCCCCACCTGCTGTCGCGGCAGGTGCAGGTGATCGTGACCGAGGAAACCCCCTATCCTCTGCAGCTCGAGGGCATCGTACGCATGCCCGAAAAGCAGATCGGCGGGCACGCCGACCTCGTGATCGCCATTGGCGGCGATGGAACGCTGCTGTATGCCGCCGGCCTCGTGGCCCGCCACGGCGTACCGCTATTGGGCGTCAATCGCGGCCGGCTCGGATTTCTGACCGATGTCATGCCGCAGGACATGTTCCCCTGCATCGATTCGGCGCTGCAGGGAATGCTCAAAGAGGATCCGCGCCCGCTGCTCGCCGCGCGTCTGCACCGCGCAGGCGCTGAGGTGGCCGAAGCGCTTGCCCTCAACGATGTCGTGATGCACAAGCTCGAGACCGGCCGCATGCTCGATTTCGAGACGAACCTGGATGGGGCATATGTCAACTCCCACGCGGGCGATGGCATCGTCGTGGCCAGCGCCACGGGCTCCACGGCCTACGCGCTTTCCTGCGGCGGTCCGATCATCGCCCCGCACCTCGATGTGCTCGTCGTCGCGCCGATCTGCCCGCACACTTTGTCGGACCGGCCGATCGTTGTCTCGGCGCGCTCGAAGATCGAAGTGCGGCTGCTCGAGCGGCTGGATTCGCGGGCGCAGGTGACCTGCGATGGCATGGTGCTCGGGGAGATCGAGCCGGGCGACCGGTTGTGCATCGAGGCCGCTGCGGAGCGGGTCACGCTGCTGCATCCGCTCGGCTACGATTATTACCGTCTGCTGCGCTCCAAGTTGCACTGGGGACGCGGCAGTTTCGAGCGCTGACCGAACCGGCGCTGCATGAACCTTCGCTGCATGAACCTTCGCTGAACGAGCCTGCACCATGCTCACTTACCTGCAGATCCGCGATTTCGCCATCATCGATGCCATCGAGCTCGAGTTGCGCGCCGGCCTGACGGTACTCACCGGCGAGACCGGAGCCGGCAAGTCGATCCTGGTGGACGCCCTGCAGCTGCTCGCCGGGGGACGGGCTGGCGCGGAAGCCGTGCGCCATGGCGCCGAGCGGGCCGAGATCATGGGCACCTTCGATCTGCAGCGCGCGCCCCCGGAGCTGCGGCAATGGTTGCAGGAGCAGTCCATCGCCGCCGGCGATGAGTTGTCCATCCGCCGGGTCATCTCCAGCGATGGCCGCTCCCGCGCCTGGCTCAACGGCCAGGCGGTTGCCGTTCAGCTGCTGCGCGAGGCCGGCAACATCCTCATCGACATCCACGGTCAACACGAGTTTCAGTCACTCACACGCAGCGCCGCGCAGCGCGAGCTGCTCGATGGGTATGGGCGGCTCGAAGCGGCGACGCAGACCGTCGGGGTCGCCTACCGCGAATGGCTCGACCTCGTGAATCGCACGCTCGAGCTGCAGAGCCGGGCACACGACCGCGATGCGAAGCTGGAGTTGATTCGCTACCAGGTGTCCGAGCTCAATGCGCTGCAGCTCGCACACGGCGAAACCGCCAGTCTGCTGGAAGAACGCGTGCGTCTGGCAAATCACGGCAAGCTGGCCGAGGCGGCGCAGACCGCCTTGCAACTGCTGTACGAGGGCGACGAGGGCAGCGCCCACGCGGCGGTCAGTCGCGCACTGACCGCGCTGCGCGGGCTGTCCGGCGTCGACTCGCGGCTCACCGCGATGTTGCAGCCGGTGGAGGAGGCGGCCATCCAGATCCGCGAGGCCGCGCGCGAGCTCGGCCATTATCGCGATGGGCTCGAGATCGACACGACGCGGCAGGACACGGTCGAGCGACGACTTGCGGCGATCGAGGAGCTGGCGCGCAAGCACCGCGTCCCGGCTGCGGAGCTCGCCTCCCAGGCCGAGCGGCTCGGTGCCGAACTCGAACGCCTGCAGCACGCCGAGATGGATCTCGCCGCGCTGCGCTTGGAGCTCTCGGTCGCGCTCGAGCGCTTTCGCACCCTGGCGGACCAGCTTTCCGCTCGGCGGGCCACCGTGGGGCGTGCGCTGTCGAAGGACATCACGACGCGGATGCAGACGCTCGGCATGGCCGGAGGCCGCTTCCAGGTGGAGGTAGCCCAGGACGGCTCGGCCGATCCCGCCGAGCATGGCCTCGATCAGATCGAGTTCCGGGTCACGGCAAATCCGGGCCAGCCCCTGCGCACGCTGGCGAAGGTGGCCTCCGGCGGCGAGCTGGCGCGATTGTCACTCGCCGTACAGGTGTCATGCGCCGCCGGCAACGAGCGTTGCATGGTGTTCGATGAAGTCGACTCCGGAATTGGTGGCGCGGTGGCCGAGATCGTCGGTCGCGAGCTGCGGGCGCTGGGCGAACGCGGGCAGGTGCTGTGCGTGACGCATCTGCCGCAGGTGGCCTCGCAGGGGCATCATCATCTGAAGGTCAACAAGCTCTCGGATGGGCGCACGACGCGCACGGCGCTCGCGGAGCTCACGGCCGCGGATCGGGTGGAAGAGCTGGCACGGATGCTGGGCGGGATCGAGATCACGGCCAAGGCGCGCGAGCACGCCCGGGAGATGCTCCAGGTGCCCGACAGCGACGCGCAGCTGCCCGCCGCGGCGCGCCCGGGCAAACGCCGGTAAGCGCGCCCGGGCAAACGCCGGTACGCGCCCTGCGCTGCGCTCGACCTCTATGCGCCCCACTTCGGCTGCTGCACCCGCTCAGCTCGGCCGCTTCTTGCGGTAGGCGCAGTTGGTGCGCCGGCAGTGCCCGTACATGATCAGCGAGTGGTCCTGTATCGTGAAGCCCAGACGCTGCGCCACCGAGGTCTGGCGATCTTCGATGCCCGCGTCCATGAACTCTTCGACGCGGCCGCAGTCCAGACACACGATGTGATCGTGGTGGGTACCATGATTGATCTCGAATACGGCCATGCCATTTTCGAAATGGTGTCGGGTGACCAGTCCGGCAGCTTCGAATTGGGTGAGCACGCGATACACCGTGGCGAGCCCGATATCCTCGTTGGAATCGAGCAGCATGCGATAGATGTCTTCCGCCGAGAGGTGGCGTGTTGGACTGCTCTCGAGGATTTCGAGAATCTTCAGCCTCGGAAGGGTGACCTTGAGGCCGGCTTTGCGTAGGTCGCTTCCTTCCACGGCTGTCTCCATCGTGCGAGCGGAGCCGCGGCACATCGACCGCGCACCGGTCCCGATCAGGTATGATTCCCCGATATTATCCCCATTGGACCCGAATGAGACCACTGATTCAGACTCGGCCTGAGTCCCTGCGCCGCGTTCAGCCATCGCGCCCGCTCGCAACGCTGCTGCGCACGCTCGCTTTCGCGACGCTGCTGGCGGCGGCCAGCGGCTGTGTTTACCGCATGAGCATCCAGCAGGGGAATTTTCTCGAAGGACGCACGGTCGATCAGCTGCAGGTCGGCATGACACGCTCGCAGGTGCGCTATCTTCTCGGCACCCCCATGGTGCCAGATGCCTTCGACAAGGCACGCTGGGATTACCTGTACTACTTCAAGAAGGGCCGCTGGCGCAAACCCGAGCAACGCCATCTCATCGTGTTCTTCCACGAAGACAAGGTCGAGCGCTTCGAGCGTCTGAACGTGCCGAACAAGGCGCCGCAGGGGCCGGAGCAAGGCCCGTCGGTCTCGAAGTTCCCCGTAATCTGAGCGCCGGCGCCTTCGATCGCCGCCTCAGCGCCCGCCGCTTTTGCGCAGGCGCTGCACGCTCGTACGTCGCCGCTCGCGTGGATCGCTGCGCAGGGCTCGGTACAGCTCGATGCGATCGCCCTCGCTGACGCGCTCGGTACGCTCGCGCAGCTCGCCAAACACACCCACGGGTGCGCAGTCCCACGGCACCTCCGGCTCATTCGCCAGCCGGCGGGCCGCCTCGATCGCATCGGCGATACTTGCCTCGAGCGGCACTTGCACCGCCCACAGGTGCTGCCGCGCGGAGCCGGCGTAGGCGACCACGCACCGCTTGCCGGCTGCGGTCATTGTCGGCCCGGCAGGCTACGGGCGCGCGCCACGAACGCATCGAGCAGCGAAGCCGCCGCTTGCGCAAACTTCTGCTCGAACAGCAGCGCCGTCAGCGGATTGCGAAACGCGAATTTCATCGTCAGTTGCACCCGACAGCCCGCAGCTCCGGCCCCCTCGGCAACGGTGACGGGCGCCAGCAGCCATTCACCTTCCAACATCCGGAACGGTCCCTTGACGAGATGCATCAGGATACGACGATCCGGCTCGAGCTCATTGCGGGTGGTGAATTCGCCGCTCAGCGGCCCCTGGTGCACGCCGAGCTCCGCGACGATCTCCTGCGCCGAGTGCGACAGCACGCGCGCCCGCGTACACCACGGCAGAAACTGCGGATAACTCTCGATGTCGTTGATCAGCGCAAATATCTGCGCGGGCGGGCGGGCAATGAGCGCGGCTTGCTGGATCTCTCGCATGGCTGGATTGTCACAAGATCGGCACCGATTGTCATGGGCCGCGCTTGCCCGTGGGGGAACCGGTAGAATCGCCGCCCTGATGCCCAAGCCCGAATCCACTCAACGCCTGATCGCCGAGAACCGCAAGGCGCGCTTCGATTACTTCATCGAGGAACGTTACGAGGCGGGCATTGCCCTGCAGGGATGGGAAGTGAAGGCAATGCGTGCAGGCCGTGCACAATTGAAGGAGGCCTACGTGTTCGTGCGCGGAGTCGAGGCGTTCCTGTTTGGCGCGCACATCTCACCGCTGAATTCCGCCTCCTCGCACGTGGTGGCGGATCCGGTGCGCACGCGCAAGTTGCTGCTGCATCGGAGCGAGTTGTCGGGTCTGATCGGCGCGGTGGAGCGCAAGGGCTACACGCTGGTGCCGCTCGAGCTGTACTGGAAAGA
Organism: uncultured Pseudomonadota bacterium; assembly: GCA_963716335.1. Classification (GTDB taxonomy): domain Bacteria; phylum Pseudomonadota; class Gammaproteobacteria; order Steroidobacterales; family Steroidobacteraceae; genus 13-2-20CM-66-19. Next base: position 210,273 of record OY970302.1, read on the forward strand.
CGGGCGTGCCAAACTGCAGGTTGGCCTGGCCAAGGGGAAGAAACAACATGATAAGCGGGCGGTCGAGAAGGACCGGGACTGGCAGCGCGACAAAGCCCGGCTGCTCAGGCGTGGCTGACGGGCGCCGCGGGATCAGTTGCTGTATGCTGTGAGCTCACTGGGGGCGACCGGTTTCGACGTGGGTTGCGAACCTCCAGGGGCGTACCGAGGCGCAGTGCCCTCGTAAATAATGCTGCAAATCATAGTTGCCAACGACGACAACTACGCTCTAGCTGCCTAAACGCAGCTGACCTCTGACCAGCTCGTGCCTATGCGACTGAATCAGGGGACGCGCTCATAGGATCGCGATCCGGTGTGCTACGGGCCGGGTCGTTAAGAGTCACCGTTGCTGGCGACGCGTCTTCCCTGCTCCTCGGGTAGCGTGGCGTAAGAACCAAAGAGCGAGCTATGTACGTAGAGCCTGGAGTCTAGCGCTTGCGGACGGGGGTTCGATTCCCCCCGCCTCCACCAGTTTCGCTGCGGTTCTTCGCCGATGCAGACCCGTGATCCGCCAACCCTGAGATCCACCCGTCAGCTGCCCCAGGCCCTCAACGATTGCCGCCTGTGCTCGCTGTGGAAGCCGGCCACGCAAGCTGTGCCGGGCAAAGGCGCGGCTCCCGCGGGGATGATGCTTGTAGGGGAAGCGCCCGGCGATTCAGAAGACCTCAAGGGACAGCCGTTCGTGGGACCGGCCGGCGCGCTGCTCGACCGGGCCCTGCACGAGGCGGGCCTCGACCAAAGCGGCGTGTACATCACGAATGCCGTCAAGCATTTCAAGTTCGCGCCGCGCGGCAAACGCCGGCTGCATGTCAAACCCAATGCCGCCGAGATCGAAGCCTGTCACTGGTGGCTCGCGCAAGAGCTGCGGCTCGTGAAGCCAACGCTGGTGATCGCGCTGGGTGCGACGGCTGCGCGCGCACTCCTGGGTCGCCCGGTCACGATTGCGCGAGTGCGCGGCTCGGCCATTCCCCTGAGCAGCACTGCCCACCTGTGGGTGACCATTCATCCCTCCGCGCTGCTGCGGATTGCCGATGCCGCGAAGCGCAGGGCGGAGTTCGCCCGCTTCGTCGGGGATCTCAACAATGCCGGGGCGTGGTTCGCCGCACAGCGGCGGCGCAGATAGCGGCCGGAAAGCCCTAGCGCTGCGGGGTGCGACCGTCGAGGCAGACCAGGCGCGTGTACAGATCCGGGCGCCGGTCGCGGAACACGGACCAGTTGTTACGCTGCTGCGCGATCTGCTCCAGATCGAACGTCGCGGTCAACACCGCATCCCCCTCCTCCCCCGCTTCGACCACTTTGCCGCCCGTCGCATCGGCGATGAAGGAGGATCCGTAGAAGCGGATGTACAGTCCCTGCGGGTCCCGGAGCGAGCGCTCGAGTCCGTAACGGTTGGCTGCCACAAGCGGAGTCAGGTTGGCCGCGGCGTGTCCCTGCTGCGTCCTTTGCCAATGCTCCCGGGAGTTCACCGGCGGCGCCGGCGGTGGCTCCGATCCGATGGCCGTCGGGAACAGCAGCAGCTCCGCTCCCATGAGGGCCATCGAGCGCGCCGTTTCCGGAAACCACTGATCCCAGCAGATACCTGCGCCAAGGCGCGCAAAGCGGGTATCCCACACCTTGAAGCCGGTATCGCCCGGGGAGAAATAGCTCTTCTCCTGATATCCCGGACCATTGGGGATGTGTGATTTGCGGTAGATGCCAAGACGGCTGCCGTCGGCATCGATGATGGCGAGCGAGTTGAAATACGCAGGTCCCGCGCGCTCGAAGAAACTCACCGGCAGCACGACCCCCAGTTCGCGGGCGATGCGGCTGAAATGCCGCACCGCGCGGCTCTCCTCGGGCGGGGCGGCGAGACTCAGGTGGCGGCTGTCCTGCTCGATGCAGAAATAGGGCGCCTCGAACAGCTCCGGCAGCAGGATGATCTGCGCCCCGCGGGCGGCAGCCTCGCGCACCAGGCGCTCGGCCGTGGCGAGATTGCGTTGCAGATCCCAGTCACAAGCCATCTGCAGCGCGGCGACCGTGACCGGGCGCGCAGTGCGGCGAAAATGTGCAGGCTCGGTGGACATGGCGGATTTCCCTCGGGCGCCTCAGCCACGCCGTTCGGCCATGGACTGGTGGATGAGCTCGGTGATGCGCACCGCGGTCTCCAGGGCCCGCAGGCCCGCCTCGCCACTGACGACCGGTGCGCGGCCGGTGCGGATGCAGCCGAGAAAGGACTCGATTTCCAGCTTCAGCGCATCGCCCTGCTCCAGGGCCAGCTCCTCGATCATGACCGGCAGCGAACCGGGACCATCCGCGATGCTGCGCTTGCGGATCAGAGTGAGGATCTTTTGCTGCAGATCAAGCGACAGATAGGCGTCGTCCTCGAAGACGCGCATCTTGCGCTCGGTTTTCATGCTGACGCGGCTGGCGGTCGCATTGGCGACGCAACCATTGGCGAAGCGGATGCGCGCGTTGCAGATGTCGATCTCATCCGAAAACACGGGTGTGCCGACCGCATCGATCGCGCAGATCGGCGCATCGACGATGCTCTGCACGATATCGATATCGTGAATCATCAGGTCGAGCACGACGTTCACATCCGTTCCGCGCTCGCGGTAGGGCGCCAGCCGATGACATTCGATGAATCGCGGCCGCTTGAGGTGCGGCTCGGCCGCCGTGATGGCGGCATTGAAGCGCTCCAGATGACCGACCTGGAAGACCCGCCCGTGCCGGCTCGCAAGCTCGATGAGCTGCCGGGCTTCCCCGGCAGTCTCGGTGACCGGCTTCTCCACCAGCACATGCGCACCGGCACCGAGGAAATCACGTGTCACCGCAAAGTGTGACGGAGTGGGTGTCACGACACTCACGGCATCGACCGATCCGATCAACTCGCGATAGTCGGCGACGGCGCGCACCGACAGCTCGGCGGACAACTGCTCCCGCGCTTCCCGTCTGGGATCGGCGACGGCGACGAGCTCACAGTCGGCAGCCGCGGCGTATTTCTGCGCATGGAAGCGGCCGAGATAGCCGACTCCGACGACTGCTACTCTGATTTTTTCCATGAGCGGCTATTATCCATTTTCGAAAGCGCTCTGCCGCCCTATAGTTCGCCGCCATCCCTTTGCAAGGAGCCTGTCCTGGCCGCACCCCCTCCAGCTACGCAGCAAGCCCCCTCCCGAGCCTTCCCCATGAGCCGCGAGCTGCTCCTGTGCGTTTTTGCCCTGCTGGCGGGCCTGTTCGCGGCCCCGCTGCTGATCTGGGCCATCGGCAGTCGCGTACTGGGGCCCTACACTCACGGCTCCGACACGCACGCCGGCCCTTTGGCATTGCTGCAGGATTTTTTCGCAGGGCTCGCCCACGGCTCGATCCCGTACTGGGTCGTCGCATTGGGCCCCCTCGGGCTGATTCTGCTGGGCCGCCTGCTGTGGAACCTGGTCCGTCCGCGGGCCGCCCCGTGGGACGCCGGCGCCGCCAGTCGTCCGGACAGTCGCGCGGGTCGTCGCCCGGGCATCCGGTAGCGCGCCAGCGCGGAACCTGCACGGCGCAGGGGGACTCCAACGCAGGAGCGCACAGACTGCGCGCCCCTGTGAACGCCTAAGCCCGAGCTGCGCGCCACTTTAAGTTGGCCAATACACCCCTATTGTCACATCTAAGGAGCGCCAGCGTGACGGCGTGCGCGGTGAGCCGCTGCCGTGGCATGCGAAGGTCACTGACCGTGGCGGCCTGCAAACTTCGAGGATGACACAATATGGTGAGCGGCCAGCTGCGCCGCAACGAGCTGGCGACGGTTCCGGCAGCTGCGCAAGCCGGGCGCGCCGGGGCCATACTTGCTCAGCCGCACTGCAGCCTCTAGCCTACCGGCGACTTCGATGAAAACGCTTCCGCAACCGCGAGCACCTGTGAATGACCGTTAAACCTCTCCGCCGGGGCACCGGCTGGATGGCCGCCACTGCCCTGACGACGCTGGCTATCCTGGCGCTCGCTCTCGCCGGTTCGGCGCGCGCACCGGCCAGCACCTCGATCCTGCCGCCCGGGGCCATCGCGCCCACCGATGCGCAGCGCGCCACGGCCCGCAAGGTGGGCCGCATCCTCGAGGAAGCGCACTACAGCCGCGCGCCGATCGACAAGAAGATGTCGGAACAGGTTTTCCAGCGGTATCTGGATTTCCTCGACGGGCAGCGCAGCTATTTCCTGGCGAGCGATATCGCGGACTTCCAGACGTACCGCTTCAAGTTCGATGACATGATCCGCACGGGCGATGTGGAACCTGCCTATCTGATCTTTGCGCGCTTCCAGCAGCGCAACCGCGAACGCATCCAACATGCGATCGCGCTGCTGAAGAGTGAGCCGGACTGGACGCTGAACGAGTCCTTCGATTTCGATCGCGCCAAGGTGCCCTGGCCGGCGAACGAGGCGGAAATGAACGAGCTGTGGCGCAAGCGCGTGAAGAACGATGCGCTGTCGCTGCTGCTGACCGGCAAGTCGTGGCCCGAGGCCGCCGATCTGCTGCACAAGCGCTACGAGCGCGTGTTGAAGCGTGTCGATCAGATTACCTCCGAGGACGTGTTCGAGAATCTGATGAACGCGTACGCACGCTCCTTCGACCCGCACTCGAGCTATTTCTCGCCGCGCAATTCCGAGGAATACCGCATCCAGATGAGCCTCAACTACGAGGGTATCGGCGCCTCGCTGCAGCTCGTGGACGACTACGTGACCATCATGAATGTGATCGAGGGCGGTCCGGCGGCAGTTGCCGGCACGCTGATCACCAACGATCGCATCACCGCAGTCGGGCAGGGCCGCGAGGGCGAGCTGAAGGATGTGATCGGCTGGCGGCTCGATGATGTCGTGCAACTCATTCGCGGCAAGGCCGGCACCATCGTGCGCCTGCAGGTGCTGCCTGCGGGTGCCGCTCCCGGCTCGAAGGAGAAGACCCTCGAGTTCGTGCGTAACAAGGTGACCCTCGAGGCGCAAGCTGCGCACAAGGAAGTCAAGAACATCGTCCGCAATGGCCGCACTCTCAAGATCGGCATCATCACGGTCCCGGGGTTCTATCAGGATATCGCGGCGCAGAATGCCGGCGACCAGAACTATCGCAGCACCACCCGGGATGTACTGCGGCTGCTCAATGAGCTCAAGGCACAGAACGTGGACGGCTTGGTGTTGGATCTGCGCGGGGACGGCGGCGGCTACCTGCCGGAGGCCACCGCGCTCACCGGGCTATTCATCAATCACGGGCCGGTGGTGCAGCTCAAGGACACGACCGGACGGCTGGAGGTTCTGGATGATCCGGAATCCGCACCGGCCTATGGCGGACCGCTGGCGGTACTCGTCGATCGCTTCAGTGCATCGGCCTCGGAGATCTTCGCCGGTGCGATCCAGGATTATCACCGGGGTGTCATTCTCGGGCAGCGCACCTTCGGCAAGGGCACCGTGCAGAATCTCGTGCCGCTTGATCGATGGTCGCAACGGCCCGTCAGCGGCCAGCTCACCGTGACCATCGGCAAGTTCTATCGCGTCACCGGTGAGAGCACTCAGCATCACGGCGTCGAGCCGGATGTCTCATTGCCCTCGCCGATCGACATGAAGGAAGTCGGCGAGAGCGCACTCGAGGCGGCGCTGCCGTGGGATCGGATCGCCGGGGTACCTTTCCAGGCGAGTACGACGCCGGGAGCCACGCTGCCGGTCTCGACGCTGGCCTCCGATGAGGACGTGCGCGCGCAGCGTGATCCGGATTACCGCTGGCTGGTGTCGGACATCGCCGCCATCGACTCGGTGCGCGAACAGCACTCGGTGTCCCTGAACCTGAAGGAGCGCCGCGAAGAGCGGGCGAAGCAGGAAAAGGACCGGCTCGATCGGGAGAACAGCCGCCGCGCGGCGAAGAATCTGCCGCCGGTGAAGTCCGTCGAGGAGCTCGACAAGGACAAGACCGAGTTGCCCGATGTCGTGCTGTCGCAGGCGGCCGAGATCATGGCAGACATGGTCACTGGCGTGCGTCCACCTCCATCCGGTCAACCGCAGAAGACCGCGCGCCGCGGTTGACGTGCGCGCAACCGCGCGCTAGCGCAACAGGATCCGGAAGAGATCCCACGTGTCGTCGGTCAGCACGTTGGGCATTCGCGCCGCGTGGCCGCCAACGGGCGCACTGCCCAGCACGTCGCCTTCCGAGAAGGCAATCGAATCCGCCGTCGGGCACGTCTCGGACGTGGTGCGATAGCGGGCAACCTTTCTGAGCCGCTCCGTGCGGCTCGTGATCTCCGGCGCGATGTTGGCACGCACCTGAATGGCTGCGCTGGCCGCATCGATGTCGCGCATGAGCTGCTCGCAGTCCGACTGCGAGCCATACTCATCGGTCGCCTCGCGCCGGTTCGTCGCCTCGCGGGCGAAGCCCACGAGCGGCGTCTTCGCCAGCCGCAGGCACAACACCTCCGCATAGGCGATCGCGGCAAGGTTGATGGCGCGACGGCTATCCACCGACAGACCGGGAAACTCCGGGGTGGGCTCGTTCTCGAGCGCTTCGGCGGCGGCGCGCGCCTCCGACAAGGCGGCATTGGCGCCCACCGCGGCAGTCACCGCGGCGGCGATTCGCTGCTCGAGGGCCCGCCGTTTGAAGTAATGCCAGAAACGCCGCAGCCGGCCGCGCTCGGCCTCCAGACTGCCGACGTGGCTCGCCTGATCGGCGGCAAGTGACTCGGCGTTGCGCAGTTGCTTTTCGACGCTTTGGCGAATGGCGAACTGACGCCGGTTGTGCTCGGCCAGATGTTGGCGCCGCTCGCGCTCGTCCTGCTGACGCACGAGATCTGCGACGAACTGCTCGATGAGCTCGCGCCCCGACTGCCACAAGCGGCGCAGCTGGTAGAACACGAGCGCCGGAAAGGCGGTCTCCGCGAGCCCCAGCCGCCCCTCCAGCGCCTGCAACATCTCCTGCACCCGCAAGGTGGCGCCTTCCTGCTGCTTGATGCGGTCCTGGAGGCGATAGATCTCCGCCTGCAGCTCGCCATAGGCCTTCTTCAGCTCGGCGCGGTTGCGGAACAGGGCGAGGACCCGCCCCTCATCGTCGGCGGGTGCTTCCTGGCGGAAGTTGAGCTTGAGAAATCCGAGTTGACGCAGGGCCTTCATTTGAGAAACGGCGGTCGCCGATTCTCATTCGCGGACCCTGGTGGCCGCTGAGAAGCGATGACCTCGCTCGACACAGTATTCCAGCCACTTGTTTAGCATCACGTTGCGCGCCCAGCGCTGATCCAGTTCACGCTCCGCCTGCGAGCGCAGCGCCTTCAGGATCGGCTGAACGTGCATACCCGCCCACTCCTGGGCTTCGACCAGATGCGCATCGTGATAGATACGTACGCGCATGTCGGGAAACTGTGTGCTGCCGTCGGCCTCGGGCAGCACATACGTCAAATTGACAGTGCTCGTGTAGGGCGCGCGTTCGCCCAGGGTGAGAAGAAGGTCACAGTCTCCGGCAACCACCGAGCGGTGGCTGCCCTCGAGAGCTGCGAGCCGACCGGCGAGCCAGCCCAGCCGGATGTAGTTGCTCTCGTACAGTCCCATGAGCGCCACGAAGCTTCGCGGCCGCGCGCGCCAGGAAACAGGCGTCAGCGTGTCATCGAGCATCAGCCGGGAATTTGCGCCACGCGGGCCCGCAGCCAGCTCGATCGGCCGATTGGGGCGCGGGGCGCGTACGCTGCTTGTCTTGTCTGATGGCCTTGGCATTGGTCTGACTATAACGCACGTCGGTGATCGCGCAAGCCATCAAAGCTGTGATTTTGATCTCCGAATGATCCCCTCGCGGAACGCATGAATCGTGCCACCGCGAATGGTTCCCGTGTCGATTCTCGCTCTCAGGGGCGCAGCCGTCGTTCGATGCCGGAGGTATTGAGAATTCTGCTCGCGATCTCCTCGATGGAGCATTCCGTCGTATCCAGAAACGGGATCGCGTAGCGCGTGAACAATGCATCGGCGGCGCGGATCTCGTACTGTACCTGCTGCGCCGATGCATAGCGGCTCTCGGGCCGGCGCTCGTTACGGATCTGCTGCAGACGCTCGGCACGGATCGACAGGGCGAACAGCTTGCGGCGATGGGGCACCAGGCGCTCGGGCAGGTGGCCCGCCTCGAGATCCTCCTCCGTCAGCGGATAGTTCGCAGCGAACACGCCGTACTGCAGGGCCATGTACAGACAGGTCGGCGTTTTTCCCGAACGCGACACGCCGACGAGGATGACGTCCGCGTGCGCGTAATCGCCCCCCGTGCCGTCGTCGTTGGAGAGCGCGAAATTCGTCGCGTTGATGCGGGCGGTGTAGGCGGCGATGTCGGCCATTCCATGCGCGCGCCCCGCGCGGTGGGTCGAGCGTATGTTGAGCTCGCGCTCGAGCGGACCGACGAAGGCTGCGAAAAAATCCAGAAACAAACCATTGGCGCCGCGGACGATATCGCGCAAATCGTCCTGCACCAGCGTGCTGAAGACGATCGGGCGGACAGTCTCGTCCGCGGCGGCGCGATTGATGCGCCGAACCGCCTCCTGCGCCTTGTCAACGCTCGATACAAATGGCAAAGTCACTGGTCGAAATTCCAGGGCTTCGAACTGCGTCATCAGACTGTGGCCCATCGTTTCCGCAGTCACCCCTGTCTGGTCCGAAACGAAAAAAACGGTTCGACGGCTCACGGCGCGCGCACCTGCCCAGCTGCCCTTGTGAAGCGCGAGTGTTTCACCGCCCTGCAGCCGGAGCAAGCATTGTCTTCGGTCGCGAGTTAGTCGAGGAGTCCCCTTGAATACCTATGTCGTCCCTTTCGAGCGCCTCGGCATGCGCGACGTGGAGCACGTCGGCGGCAAGAACGCCTCCCTCGGTGAGATGATCGGCTCGCTTGCAAAGCTCGGCGTGCGCGTCCCGGGTGGCTTCGCCACAACCGCGCAGGCGTATCGCGAGTTCCTGCGCCAGGGCGGACTCGATGAGCGCATTCGCAAGGAGCTGGCCGCGCTGAACGTCGATGACGTGACGGCGCTCGCGGCGGCCGGCGCGCGCATCCGCGGTTGGGTCCTCTCGACGCCGTTTCCGCCCGAGTTTCAGCAGGCGGTGGCGCAGGAGTTGCGACGCATGAGCCAGGGGGGCGAGATCCCGGTGGCGGTGCGCTCCTCCGCAACCGCCGAGGACCTGCCCGAAGCTTCCTTCGCCGGACAGCAAGAGACATTCCTGAACGTGCGCGGCGAAGCCGACGTGCTGCAGGCAATGCACGCGGTGTTTGCCTCGCTCTTCAACGACCGCGCCATCTCCTATCGCGTGCATCAGGGATTCGAGCACGACTGCGTCGCCCTGTCGGCCGGCGTGCAGCACATGGTCCGCAGCGATCTGGGGGCAAGTGGCGTCATGTTCACGCTGGACACGGATTCGGGTTTCCGCGATGTCGTGTTCATCACCGCAGCCTACGGCCTTGGGGAAACCGTCGTGCAGGGAGCGGTGAATCCGGATGAGTTCTACGTCTACAAACAGGCGCTGCGCGCCGGTAAACATCCAATTCTGCGGCGCAATCTCGGCGGCAAGGCCATCAAGATGGTCTATGCGCCGGCCGGATCCGCGGAGCGCGTACGCACGCTGGAGGTTCCCCATGCCGAGCGCATGCGCTTCTGCATCGATGATCGGGACATCCTCACGCTCGCACGCCAGGCGCTGACCATCGAGGAACACTACCAGGCCCCGATGGACATCGAGTGGGGCAAGGATGGCGAGAGCGGCGAGATCTACATCCTGCAGGCCCGGCCGGAAACGGTGCAGAGCCGTGCCGGACGGGTCATTCAGCGCTTTTCGCTGAAAACCCGCTCGAAGGTGTTGACGACCGGTCGCAGCATCGGCCAGCGCATCGGCTCGGGGCCGGCGCGTGTCATTCGCGACGTCGCGGAAATGGCGCGCGTGCAGAGCGGGGATGTGCTCGTCGCCGAAATGACCGACCCGGACTGGGAGCCGGTCATGAAGCGCGCCTCGGCCATCGTCACCAACCGCGGCGGCCGCACCTGTCACGCGGCCATCATCGCCCGCGAGCTGGGGATCGCGGCGGTGGTCGGCTGCTCGGACGCAACGCAACGCATCCGCGAAGGCCAGGAGATTACCGTCTCGTGTGCCGAGGGCGATACCGGCTACGTCTACGAGGGCCTGCTCGAGTTCGAGCGCAAGCAGATCGAGCTCGACTCGCTGCCGAAAATCGCCGTGAAGATCATGATGAACGTCGGTAACCCGGACCGCGCCTTCGATTTCGCAGGCATTCCCCACCACGGCGTGGGACTGGCGCGCCTGGAGTTCATCATCAACCGGATGATCGGCGTGCACCCGCGCGCACTACTGGATTTCGAGCGGCTCGATGGGGAGCTGCAGGAGCAGATCCGCACGCAGATGGCCGGTTATGCCGATCCGGTCGGCTTCTACGTGGAGAAGCTGTCGGAGGGCATTGCGCAGATTGCCGCGGCTTTTGCGCCGGAGCCGGTGATCGTGCGGCTGTCGGATTTCAAGTCGAATGAGTATGCCAACCTTATCGGCGGCTCCCGCTACGAGCCGCAGGAGGAGAATCCCATGCTCGGCTTCCGCGGCGCCGTGCGCTACGTCGATGAGTCGTTCCGGCCGTGTTTCGAGCTCGAATGTCGCGCGCTGCTGCGGGTCAGACGGGACATGGGCCTCACCAACGTGCAGGTGATGGTGCCGTTCGTGCGCACTCTGAAGGAGGCGAAGCAGGTGACCGATCTGCTGGCGGCGAACGGACTGAAAAGCGGCGTCGATGGCCTGAAGATCGTAATGATGTGCGAGCTGCCGACCAACGCGCTGCTCGCGGACGAGTTCCTCGATCACTTCGATGGTATGTCGATCGGCTCCAACGACATGACGCAGCTGTGCCTCGGTCTGGATCGCGACTCCGCCATCGTGGCGAAGCTGTTCGATGAGCGCGACGAGGCGGTGAAGCGGCTGCTCGCCATGGCGATCACGGCATGCAAGCAACGCGGCAAGTACGTCGGAATCTGCGGACAGGGGCCGTCCGATCATCCGGAGCTCGCCCGCTGGCTGGCCGATCAGGGCATCGAGAGCATGTCCCTGAATCCGGACACCGTCGTGGAGACGTGGCTGTTTCTCGCTCAGAACAAGCCGGCTCAGTAGAGCGCAGCGCGCTGGCGCCGAGCGAACGCCGGCGCGCCGGCAGGCGCTTGAGCTCAGCGAGGCTTCGAGAGATTGCGGATCCGTCGGGTGGCCGCCTCGCGCTCGTTGTCGTCGAACGGCATGATCTCGATGTGCTCGATGGTGGCGTGCTCCAGGCAGCGCACGTTCACACTGTAGCCGTCGGGGTTGGAGCGCGGCACGTAGAACGATTTCACACCGCAATGGCGGCAGAACAGGTGGCGCGCCGTGCCGCTGTTGAAGCGGTATTCGCACAGCGCATCGGCGCCGCGCAGCAGCCGCAGGGATGATTGCGGCACGATCAGATGCAAATAGCCGCTCATCCTGCAGATCGAGCAGTTGCAGTCGCTTACCCGCAGCTGCGCCGGGGCCTGCACTTCGAATGCAACCGCGCCGCAGTGGCAGCCGCCACGGTGGCTGATGTCGGCACCGGGTGGCTCTGTCGGCCTCATGCAGCCCCGTCCCCGCGCAGGAATGGGCACTGCTCGAGATCGACGTTGCCGCCTGAGAGGATGATGCCGACGCGCTGCTCGCGCTGACCGAGCATGCCGTTCAGCAGCGCGGCCACGGCCACGGCCGATGAGGGCTCGATGAGCAGCTTCAGATCCTCGAGCACGATGCGCATGGCATGCACGATCTGCGCTTCCGTGACCGTCACGACGTCAGCCACGTTGCGGCGCAGGAGCTCGAAATTCAGCACCCCGATGCAGCCGCGCAAGCCGTCGGCGATGGTTGCCGGCTTGAGGCACGCCTGGCGCACGCCGGAACGGAACGATCGGTACGCGTCGTCCGCCCCGAGCGGCTCGGCAGCGATGACCCGGCAACGTGGGGCAAGCGCCGCCGCCACGAGCGAAGTTCCACCGATCAGTCCGCCGCCGCCGACCGGCGCACACACGATGTCCAGATCCGGCTCCTCGCCCAGCAGCTCCAAAGCGGCGGTACCCTGCCCCGCGATCACTCGCGCATCATCGAAAGGATGCACCACCTCGGCCTCGATGCGCTGCAGCAGCTGCGCCAGTGCAGCCTCGCGTGCGGGCAGACCCGGTTCGCACAACACGACATTGCCTCCGGCCCGTTCGATGGCGGCGATTTTCGTACGCGCCGAATCGCGCGGCACGACCACGTACGCGTCCAGTCCGCAGACGCGTGCCGCGAGCGCAACGGCGGTGCCATGATTGCCGGATGAATGCGTGGCCACCGCCTGCACCTTGCCCGCCGTGGCCAGCGGCAGGATCGCATTCAGCGCACCGCGGTACTTGAAGGCGCCCCCGTGCTGCAGATTCTCGCATTTGAAAACAACACGCCGGCCAGTCCGTTCATCGAGGCGCGCGGAGCGCATCACCGGTGTGCGCACCAGTCGCGAACCGATGCGATCGGCCGCTGCGACGACGTCCGCGAAATTTGGCAGAGCGATTGCGGGGTTGGATTCCATCAGTGGCGGACGCGGCAGCTCGGCGAGGGGTACGTGCGCGACTTGGGAGCTAGCCTGCGTACTCGGGCGCAAACAACCGTACCCGATAGTGTCGCAGCTCCCGAATCGATTCGTGGATGTCCGCATGGGCCAGATGCGTGCCCTGTTTGACGAAGCCCTCGGCCACTCCGGGAGCCCAGCGGCGCGCCAGCTCCTTGAGCGTGCTGACATCGAGGTTGCGATAATGAAAGAAACGTTCCAGCCGCGGCATGTGGCGCGCCAGGAAGCGCCGATCCTGGCAGATGCTGTTGCCACACATCGGCGAGACACCGGGCGGCAGCAGCGGCGCCAGGAACTCGAGTGTCTGGCGCTCCGCCTCCAGCTCCCCGATGCGGCTTGCGCGCACGCGCGCCACCAGTCCCGAGGTTCCATGCTGCTTGCGGTTCCAGTCGTCCATCCGCCCCAGCACTTCTTCGGACTGATGAATGGCGAGCACGGGGCCATCGGCGATCACCGCGAGCTCCTTGTCCGTCACGACGGTCGCAATCTCGATGATTGAATCCGTGTCGGGCGAAAGTCCCGTCATCTCCAGGTCGATCCAGACCAGATTATCCGCGCTCGGCATGCCGCTCGGTCCAGCGTTTGTTGAGCTCGAGTCTAGCAGAGGCTACCCTGAGGCCGCCGCATGAAAGCTACCTTCGACGCTGCCGTCATTGCCACATTCGGGCGCCACCTGCTCGTGCGTGATGCGGCGTCCCGCGAGCTCAAAGCGCGTCCGTTCGGACGCAATCTGCAAGTCGTGTGCGGCGATGAGGTTCGCTGTCGCAGCGACGCACGCAACGGTGAGGTGCATGTTCTCGAGCTGCTCCCGCGGCGCAACGCACTCTATCGCTCCAACGCGCGCGGCGGCACCGAGCCGCTCGTCGCCAACCTGTCGCAGCTGCTCGTCGTGCTCGCGCCGGTTCCGGCACCCGATCTGTTCGTTCTCGATCGCTATCTTGCCGCGGCTGCCTCCGCAGGTGTTCCCGCCACGCTCATCCTCAACAAGATCGAGTTGGGGATCGATCCGATGCTGCTCGGGCAGCTGCGCATCTACGAGGTGGCCGGCTACCGGTGGCTGGGATGCTCGGCGCGCTCCGGGGAAGGCATGGCCGGGCTGCTCGCGGCCACCGCCGGGTCGATCACGGCGCTGGTCGGTCAGTCCGGGGTGGGCAAGTCCTCGCTCATCCGCCACCTCGTCCCGCAAGCCCAGATCCAGATCGGCGAGCTGCTGCGCGATGAGGCAGGCAGGCATACGACCACTGCAACCCGATTGTTCGACCTGCCGCAGGGTGGTGGCCTGATCGACTCGCCGGGAGTGCGGGATTTCGCTCCCGCGATCGACCGGCTCGATGGCCGGTCGCTGGGTTTTGTCGAGGTGGCGCGACTGGCCGGCGGCTGCCGCTTTGCCGACTGCCGTCACATGCGCGAGCCCGGATGCGCGCTCATCGAGGCCGTCGCCGCCGGCACGCTCGACGCGCGACGTTACGAGAGCTATCGCCGCCTTCGCAGGCTGTATGAGGACCTGACGGAGGCTCGCGGCCCGAAGGCGGCAGCCTCTCAAGCGCGATCCTCGCAATCCCGCCCGCGGCCACCGCCCGGACGTGATCGCAATCGCTGAACAGCGCACCGCGCTTGCAGCGCCCTTCAGCCGACGACCTGTCGACCACTCAGCGCATGCGCCAGTGTGCCGCCATCCACATATTCAAGCTCCCCGCCGATCGGCACACCATGCGCGATGCGACTCACGCGGATGCCCCGTCGGGTGCCGAGCTCCGCCAGAAAATGCGCGGTCGCCTCCCCCTCCACGGTCGGGTTCGTGGCCAGAATGATCTCCCGCACCATGCCTTCATCGAGCAGTGCCTCGAGCTCGCGCACCCCGAGTTGCTCAGGCCCGATGCCATCGAGTGGCGATAGATGGCCCATGAGCACGAAGTAGCGGCCGCGATAGCTGCCCGATTGCTCGATCGCCACGACGTCCGCCGGTGACTCCACGATGCACAGCAGCGAGGCGTCCCGCTGGGCGGCGGCGCAGATCGAGCACAGTGCCTCCTCCGTAAGCATGCGGCATCGGCCGCAGCGCACGACACGGTCCAAAGCAACGTCGAGCGCACTTGCGAGCGCGCGGGCACCGGAGCGCCCCTCCTGCAGAAGATGGAATGCCATGCGTTGCGCGGTCTTGGGGCCGACGCCCGGCAACGCGCGCAGCGAATCGATCAGTTGCGTCAGATGCGGCGAATGTTTCAAAACGGCAGCTTCATCCCTGGTGGCAGCTGCAACCCGGCAGTGACGGCTGCCATCTTCTCCTGCACGCGGACTTCGGCCTTGTGGACCGCATCATTGATCGCGGCAGCGATCAGATCCTCGAGCATCTCGCGGTCCTCGCCGACCACCGCGGGTTCGATCTGCACGCGCTTCACTTCGTGCTTGCCGCTCATGATCACCCTGACCATGCCCCCGCCCGCCTCGCCGGTCACTTCGATGGCGGCGATCTCGGCCTGGACCTTTTCCATGTTGGCCTGCATGGCCTGGGCTTGTTTCATCAGATTGCCGAAGTTGCCGCGCATGGGTGAGCACTCCTGCGAAGAGGTGAGAGGTTTACTTGATGGGACGGATCGTCTCGGGCAAGAGGGTCGCGCCGAAGCGCTCGCGCAGGCCCTGCACGGCAGGGTCTGCCTCGAAGGCGCGCCGGGCGGCATCCAGATCTTCCAGCGCCACCCGCTGCTCCGCGCGCGCAGGGGTGACCACCCCCGTCGCTGCCGCCTCGAACTCGAGCCTCACGGTCTGGCCGAAAAATCTCGACAGGGCCTGGCAGAGCTTGTCCTCCTGGGCGGCGGTGCGCATGAACTGCCCCTCGAGTGCCAGCCGCAATACGGGCCCCTGCCTGCCGAGCAGGATGCAGTGGCTGGCAAGTTGACGCGCCGCGCCCTGCAGCTCGAGTTGGCTTACGATCTCGGACCACAAAGGCGGCTGTCCCAGGCTGGCCGCAGCTCCCGCCGCTGCCGCTGCCGCCGCCGCTGCCGTTGGTGCCGTCGCTGCGTCGGACGCCTTGACGGCCGCACGCGCTGAAGGAGCTTCCGTGGCCTTCCCCTCGGCCTTGGGCTCGGCGGCCTTGGGCTCGGCGGCCTTGCGCTCGGCGGCCTTGGGCTCACCGCGCGGCGGCGCCGTGGCCTGCTGGGCCTCCCCGGCGGGGCGAAAGGCGATCATCCGCAGCAGCGTCATCTCGAAGCCGGTGCGCGGATCCGGGGCGAGCGGCAGATCGCGCCGTCCGATGATCGCGCTCTGGTAGTACAGCTGGAGGTCTTGCGGCACGAACGCCTTGGCGAGGCGCTCGAGCACCTCGGCGGGATACAACTCGTCCTCGAAATCGGACAGCGCCTGCTTCATCGCCACCCGCACCAGGAGCGAAGCCAGATCATCGAGCAGCTGGGCATAGTCGGGCGCCCATTGCTCGAGAGACTGCGCACAGCTCAGCAGCTGCGGCACATTCGCCGCCGCCAGCTGCTCGGCGAGGCGCAGCACGTGGTCACGGGCAATCGTGCCAAGCATGGCGCGGGCTTCCTCCTCGCCGGCCTTGCCGTTGCCAAAGGCGATGAGCTGATCGAGCAGCGACAACGCATCCCGCATGCTGCCGTCGGCGGCCTGGGCCACCAGGCGCAGCGCGGCGCCGTCGAATGCGATCTTCTCGCTCTCGAGTACCTCGCGCAGCCGCTGCATGATCTGCGCAACCGGCAGCCGCTTCAGATTGAACTGCAGACAGCGCGACAGCACGGTCACTGGCAGCTTCTGCGGATCGGTCGTCGCGAGCAGGAACTTCACGTGCGGCGGCGGTTCCTCGAGCGTCTTGAGCAGCGCATTGAATGAATGCGTCGAGAGCATGTGGACTTCGTCGATCAGGTACACCTTGTAGCGCGCCCGGGTGGGGGCGTATTGCACGTTGTCGAGCAGCTCGCGGGTGTCGTCCACCTTGGTGCGCGAGGCGGCATCGACTTCCAGCAGATCCACGAACCGCCCCGCATCGATCTCGCGACAGCTGGCACAGACGCCGCACGGCTCCGACGTCACGCCGGTCTCGCAGTTGAGACATTTGGCGAGAATGCGCGCGATGGTCGTTTTACCCACACCGCGCGTGCCGGTGAACAGGAACGCATGGTGCACGCGGCCCGAATCGAGCGCGTTGACGAGCGCCCGCCTGACGTGCTCCTGGCCGACGAGGTCGGCAAACTTCTTCGGGCGCCACGTCCGCGCCAGCGCGGTATACGACATTGTCTGTTGCCCTAATTGGGAGGCGGCCCGCACCAGCCTTGGGCTCCGGCACCCGACATCGCCGCTGCCGCTGCTGCCTTCCGGCCCTGACGGGATTCACGACTGGTCGTCGCGGAGAAGCCGATGCGGGCCACCATCGTTCGTAATTGCAGCTCGGCCCGTGATGGCGGAGAGGGTGGGATTCGAACCCACGAACACCCGTGAAGATGTTACTGGAATTCCAGTCCAGCGCCTTCGACCGCTCGGCCACCTCTCCAAATCAAGGGTTTACGAGAACTTTCTCGGCCCGGTCTACTAGAGGCGCCGGATCCGCGCAGGCGGTGAATGATACACGCTCAGGCATGCGGAGGCGCCTGCTTCGTCGTCCGGAACGCAGGCGGCTCGTCGAGGCACGGATCGGTCTTGCTGCGCGGCGGTGGTGCGGGCTCGTTCAGCTGGGGAATGTGCAGCGCATTGCTCGTATCCGGCGCATCGAGCCCCTGCGGAATGCGCAGCGTCGCGATACTGCCAGCGGCGAGATAAGGATTCGCATCGCGACAACTCCTGCCCCCCTCCTTCAGGGCACGAAACGGATGACAGCCCGACAGGCCTACCACGGCCACGAGCAGCACGAGCGTCCCAATGCGATAGTTCATTCGATCCCCAGGCCCTGCCGGGCTGTTTGCTGTATCCCCTGCGGCACGTTCGCAGGCGAGCGGCCTGCGTGCGGCGCGTAGCCGCGCGGCGCGAAGATAGACGATCGCGCCTTCTAGTCCAAGGTCGTCCAAGCTTTCAGCTCGGCACCCCGGCCGCTTTCAATGCCGCGAGCACCGCCGGACGGTACGTGCCCGAGAGCTCGGTCAGTGGCAGCCGCAGCGCCCCACCGATCAATCCCATCGTGGCAAGCGCCCACTTCACCGGAATGGGATTCGACTCGATGAACAGATCCCGATGCAGTGCCGACAGTGGCGCATCCGCCCGCTCGGCGGCCACGGCATCCGCCTCGAGCGCCGCCGTGGCCATCTGGGCCATCGCCCGCGGGCTGACATTCGCCGTCACCGAGATGACACCACGGGCGCCGGCCAGGATGGAGCGACACGCGCTCGCATCATCCCCGCTCAGGATAGCGAATTCCTTCGGGCAGGCGGCCAGCAGGGCCGCGATGCGCTGCCGATCGGCTACTGCTTCCTTGATGGCCACGATCCCGGGAACCTGTGCGAGCCGGGCGACGGTTTCCGGCAGCATGTCCACCGCCGTGCGGGAGGGGACGTTGTACAAAATCAGCGGCGCCCGCGCCGAGCGCGCCACGGTCGAGAAATGCTGAAAGAGGCCTTCCTGCGTCGGGCGGTTGTAGGCGGGCGTCACGACCAGCAACGCATCGATCGGCAGCTCGGACAGCCGCTTCGCACGCTCCACCGTCGCCGCCGTACTGCTGGTGCCGGCGCCGGCGATGATCGCAAGCCTGTCTCCGGCGCGCGTGCAGGCGCGCTGCGTCAACTCCCATAATTCCACATCGCTGAGCGTGGCCGACTCGCCGGTCGTGCCGCCGACGATGATTCCCCTGCTACCGTTTTGCAGATGCCAGTCGAGCAGTCGCTCCCATGCCGGGAAATCGACCGTAAAATCCGGCCGCATCGGCGTCACAATGGCGACCAGACTGCCTGAAAACATTGAGATTCCTGTCGCTCTCGATCGGTGCGCGGGCGATGTTGCCAGCGCGGATAGCCCGCGAAAGCGGCCCGCAGCGGGTAAAGTTACCCTCGCCGACGGCGAGCTGCGCGCCTGGCGTCAAATGTTACGAGCCGATGCTCCGCCTAGGCAAGCGCTCGCGCCGGTAAAAAGGCCGGGCGCCCATGACTACGCCACCCCAAGCCCGGTACACTCGCCGTGGACGACGACGGACAGAAACCGACACGCAAGATGAAGCAGCACCTGGCCGTTTCGGCTATCGGCGGCGACCGCACAGGGATGGTTCACGAGCTGACGCGCGTGATCAGCGAGTGCGGCGGCAACATCAGCGAGAGCCGGATGGCGAGCCTGGGCACCGAATTCGCGATGCTGCTGCTCGTGTCGGGAAACTGGCATGCCTTGGCAAAGCTCGAAACCGAGCTCAAGCGCCTCGGGGAGACCAGCGGCCTGAGCATTCATCTGAAGCGCACCGAGCCGCGTGCGGCGCGCACCGACATGCTGCCGTATTCGATCGACGTGGTCTGCCTCGACCAGACGGGCATCGTGTCGGGTCTGGCGGGCTTTTTTTCCGGCCGGGGCATCGACATCGCGGAAGTCTCGACCCGGAGCTATCCGGCCGCGCACACCGGCGCGCCGATGTTCTCGGTGCAGATGATCGTGAACGTGCCGAGCCGGATCCATGTCGCGCACCTGCGGGAGGAATTCATGGAATTCTGCGACTCGCTGAATCTCGATGCGATCCTCGAGCCGGTCAAATCGTAAGCCCGCCGGAAGGTCGCGCATGATTGCATTCAGGCGCCGCAAGCGCTTACCGCGCATGAGTGCGCATCCGACGCGGTGAGCGGCATGCCCAGGGCGAAGATCGGCAGCCGGATCCGGCAGTTCGCGCTGCCCATGAGTGGCGGTGGCAGCTGGAGCTCGAAAGCGGCCGCCGGGCGCAAGCTCGTGATTTATTTCTACCCCAAGGACATGACCTCCGGCTGCACGCGGGAAAGTCAGGACTTTCGCGATCTGTACGGCAAGTTTCGCGATGCCGGTATCATCATTGTGGGAGTCTCGCGCGACAGCGTCAGGTCGCACGAGCGTTTCGTGGAAAAGGAACGCTTGCCCTTCCCGCTTCTGTCGGATGAGGAGGCAGTGCTTTGCAGCCGGTTCGATGTCATTCAGCAGAAGAGCCTGTACGGCAGGAAGTACCTCGGCATCGAGCGCAGCACCTTTCTCCTCGATGGGAGCGGGGTACTGCGGCGCGAATGGCGCAAGGTGCAGGTTCCTGGCCATGCGGAGGAAGTGCTTGAAGCGGCGCAGTCTCTCTGATCCGGGCCCGGCGAGCGCGGCATCCGGTTCGGCCGATCTGCAGGCCCGAGCGCGCGACGGGCGCCGGCTGTTCGTGCTCGACACCAATGTGCTGATGCACGACCCGACCTCGATCTTTCGTTTCGAGGAGCACGATGTGTATCTGCCGATGGTCGTGCTCGAGGAACTCGATGCGCACAAGAAGGGCATGTCGGAAGCTTCGCGCAACGTGCGCCAGGTGAGCCGTTTCCTCGATGACATGATCCGGGATGCGACGCAGGCGCATATCGAGCGGGGACTGCAGCTGCCGAGTGACTATTCGGGCAACCACGGCAGCAAACCCTCCACGGGCCGGCTCTTCTTTCAAACGCGACAGCTGGCGGCCCCACCGCCGCAGACTCTGCCGGTCGCAGGCAACGACAACTCGATTCTCGCGCAGACGCTCGCGTTGCAAAAAGACAAGCCCGAGGTACGGGTCATTCTCGTTTCCAAGGACATCAACCTGCGCATCAAGGCTGCAGTGATGGGGGTGCATGCGGAGGACTACTACAGCGACAAGACGCTCGAGGATGCCGACGTGCTGTACAGCGGGATGGCAGCGCTGCCGGCGGATTTCTGGGAGAACCACGGCAATGGCATGCGCTCCTGGAAGGAGTCGGACCGTACCTTCTACGAGGTCAGCGGGCCGGCGGTAGATGGGTGGCAGCCCAACCAGGGCCTATACGAAGACAGTCCCCAGGGCATCGAGGGCATCGTGCGCAAACCGGCCAACGCCAAGGCCACGATCGAGCTGTTGCGCGATTACCGCAGTGAACGACACAACGTCTGGGGTATCACGGCCCGCAACCGCGAGCAGAACTTCGCGCTCAACCTGCTGATGGACCCGCAGATCGACTTCGTTACCGTCCTGGGTCCTGCGGGCACCGGCAAGACGCTCCTGACGCTGGCGGCGGGCCTCACCCAGACGCTCGAGACGAATCGCTTCGTCGAGATCATCATGACGCGTGTGACGATTCCACTGGGGGAGGACATTGGCTTCCTGCCGGGAACGGAAGAGGAAAAGATGGAGCCCTGGATGGGCGCGCTGATGGATAATCTCGAAGTGCTCACCGGCACCCAGGAAGGCGGAAACTGGGGCCGAGCCGCCACCAACGACCTGCTGCGCAACCGCATCAAGATCCGCTCGCTGAATTTCATGCGCGGGCGGACTTTTCTCAACCGCTTCATCATCCTCGACGAGGCCCAGAACCTGACCCCGAAACAGATGAAGGCGCTGATCACGCGGGCAGGTCCCGGCACCAAGGTCGCCTGTCTGGGCAATATCGCCCAGATCGACACGCCCTATCTCACGGAAATGACCTCGGGGCTGACGTATGCTGTGAACCGCTTCCGCGGCTGGTCGCACTCGGGCCACATCACGCTCGTGCGCGGCGAGCGCTCACGCCTCGCCGATTTCGCCTCGGACATTTTGTAAGCTTCTGTAAAGAGACGGAAACTCGCCCCGCCCGAGTGCGGTCGAACCCAAGACAATGCGCCCCCTGTTGTTATGTCTGCTGGCCGCTCTGACGACGATCACTACGGTGAGCGCGGCCGAGTCGCCGGTTTCCCCGCCAGCCGCCCCGGAGCTGCCGGACATGGGAAGCCCGGCCTCGGCGGTACTGTCGGGAACCGAGGAGTCGCAGCTCGGCGCGATGGTGATCAACCAGTTCCGCCAGCAGAACGCGCTGCTGGAGGACCCCGAAATCACCGAGTACCTGGACTCCGTCGGCTCGAAGCTCGCGACCCAGGTACCCGATGGCGCGCCGCAGTTTCATTTCTACCTGTTCCGCGATGCCGGGATCAACGCCTTCGCACTGCCCGGCGGGTTCATCTGCATCAACTATGGGCTGATCCTCGCGACGCATTCGGAATCCGAGCTGGCGAGCGTGATGGCGCACGAAATGGCACACGTGACCCAACACCACATTGCGCGCCAGATCCGGGCGCAGGGGCAGCAGAGTATCACCGCCGCGGCCGCCATCCTCGCTGCGATCCTGCTCGGATCCCTCGGCGGTGGCGGTGGTCAGGCGATGGAGGGCGGGATCGCGGCCGCCCAGGGCATGGCCGTACAACAGCAGATCAACTTCACGCGCGACAACGAGGCGGAAGCCGATCGCGTCGGCATCGGCTTCCTCGCCGGCGCCGGCTACGATACCCGGGCGATGGCCAACTTCTTCGAGACCATCGGCCGCCAGCAGGGTCTTGCCGGCACCTACATTCCGGCAATGCTGCAGGATCACCCCGTGACTTCGGTGCGTATTGCCGAGGCGCGCGCCCGCGCCGCTCAATATGGCGCGGTGAAGGTGCAGGAATCCCTGGACTATGCGCTGATCCGCGAACGGGTACGCGTACTCACCGCACCCGGCGATACCGACATCGAGAAGCAATACGCGCAGAAGATCGCGCAGGGCAACAATGATCTGGGCACGCGCTATGGCGATGCGCTCGCCCTCATGGCCGACAACAAGTCGGTGGAAGCGGAGAAGATCCTCGACAAGCTGACCCAGCAGCATCAGGAGCTCACCCTGTTGCACACTGCACTCGGCCAGGCGGAAGTGAAGGCCGGGCAGACCAACGATGGGGTCGCCTCGCTGCAGCACGCGGTCAAACTGTTCCCCCGCAACGTGCCCGTCACGATCCGCTACGCCGAGGCGCTGATGAAAGCCGGGCGGGCCGCCCAGGCCCACAGCGTACTGCTCGATCTGTTCAACAATGTCCCGCCCACACCCGAGCAGATCCGTCTGACGGCGCTTGCCGCAAGCGCCGCCGGTGACCGTGGCGATGCCTATTTCTACATGGGCGAGTACAACATTGCCGGTGGCGATCTGCCCATGGCGGCTCACCAGCTGCAACTGGCGCTGGCCTCCCCCAACCTGAGCCAGGTGCAGCGGGAGCGCTATCGAGCGCGTCTCGACGAAGTACGCGAATTTCTCGCCAACAACCGCACACGACGCGTGCGCAACGATCAGGATTCATCCGGCCGCTGAGCCGGGCCAATCTGCGCACTGCCCGCTTTGCCTTTCCCGGTCATCGCCAGCGCGGCTTCCGCAGCCGCACCTGCGACACTGCTACAATGCCGCACCTGACTTGCGATTGTCGGTGACATGCAAAGAACAACTGGCACCTTATTCATCCTGCTCGCTTTGCTGCTACTCGCTGGCTGCGCCCTGCCTCCCGGGGTGAAGCCCGATCCGGCTGACCCCTTCGAGCGGCTGAACCGGGCGACGTTCCGCTTCAACGACGTGGTCGACCGCCACGTCACCAAACCGATCGCCGTGGGGTACGTCAAGGTCACCCCGCGCGTGGTGCGCACGGGCGTGTCCAATTTCCTGGACAACCTCGCCTATCCCGTCACCATCATCAACGATCTGCTGCAACTGAAACTCAAGCTGTTTGCGCAGGATACCGGCCGACTCGTGATGAATACGACACTCGGGGTCGGCGGCATCCTGGACCCGGCCTCCAAGGCCGGGCTGCAGAAGAACGACGAGGATTTCGGCCTGACGCTCGGCCGCTGGGGCGCCAAACCGGGCCCCTACGTCGTGATTCCGCTGCTCGGCCCCTCCGACGTGCGCGACGCCACGGGGCGGGTCGCCGATCTGTTCATGGATCCGCGTCACTACATGACCAACACGACGCTGGAATGGAGTTTGTGGGCGCTGGATGTCGTCGACACCCGGGCCCGGCTGCTCGACACCGAAAAACTCATCTCGGACGTGTATGACCGGTATGCGTTCCTGCGCAACGCCTACCTGCAGCGGCGGCAGTTTCTCATCAGGGGCGAGCAGTCGAACAGCAAACAGCAGCAGCAGCAGTACGAGGAAGAGCAACGCATCCTCGAGGAATCGGAAGGCCCGGATGAGTCCGGCGCGGGTGGCGCAGGCACCGCACCGCACAAGCCTCCGCCCCCGCCGAACCCCGCTCCGCCGCAAACGGAAGACGCCTCTCCCCCACCGCACGCGGGGCTGTGGTAACGGCCGGCTTGCCGCCTCACACGCCCTGCTGCAGCAACTCCAGCACGTCGCTGATTCGGGCAATCGCCTGCACCTGGCGTGGCAGGCTATCAAACCGCAGTGCGCGACCCGAGCGCTTTGCGAGCGCGAGCCAGTCGAGCAGCACGCTCATGCCGGCGCTGTCGGAGGCCGTGATGCCGCTGCAGTTCACGTGGATCTCGCGCGCCGCGGTCGCCTGGAAGGCCGCCCGTGCAAGCTCGCGCCCCCGCCGCGCCGTCGCGAACGTCAGTGCACCGCGGGCTTCGAACTGCCCTGACGAGCGTTCGATCAGCTCGAAGCCGCCGCTCGCCCGCACATCCGGCGCCGATTGACTTGCCGTGCTCAATGGGTTCACCGCCTCAATGGTTGGGCTGAGTCGTTTTCTGCAGTTGTCCGGGTTTCTCACCCTTCTCGAGCCGGGCGATCACCGCGTCGATGCCCTGCTGCTCGATCTGCGAGCCAAAGTCCTCCCGATAGCTCTTCACGTAGCTGATGCCATCGATATTGACGTCGTAAGCCTTCCAGCCGTCGGCTGTCTTGTGCATCGAATAGTTCACCGCGATGCGGTCGCCGTTGTCGCGTCTCACTTCCGTGCGCACGGTGGCGTGATCTGCGCCGGGGTCGACATTCGAGGGAAACACCTTCAGCTTGTCGGAGGTGAAATCCGCCAGCGCGCTACCGTAATTGGCGAGCAGCGAGTGATAGAAGGCATCGACGAAACGCTTGCGCTGATCCGCGCTCGCCGTGCGCCAGAAGCGACCGAGAACGAGCCGGGAGGCATATTCGGTATCGAAATGCGGCAGCAGGTACGTATCGACCAGCTGTTGGATCTTCGCCGGGTCCTTGCGGTAGGCATCGCGATGCCCGTCGAGCGCTTTCAGAATGCTCTGCGCCGCCGTCTGCACGATGTCGCTCGGATTCTGCGAGGCGGCTGCCGGCTGCGAGGCAGGCGTGCCTGCGGCAGTGGCCGGTGCCTGGGCCGCCGCGCTGGTGCAATACAGCGTTGCCGCCGCAAGCCACACACTCTTGAGCACAACCGACGGGATTCTCATTGCTTCGTTCCTTGCGGACCCTGATGCGGGCCCGGACGCTTGCCGTGATGCTCGGGAGCATGATCGCCGCTGCCGTTGCTCTTGCCGCCATTATGATCGCTGCCAGCCTGCTCGGCGCCACTGCTGCCGTCGCCGCCGCTGCTACCGCTGTTCGTGCCACCCTTGTCCGCGGAATTGGCGAAGAACTTGTTGATCAGGCTCTCCAGTACCAGGGCAGACTGCGTCTCCTGCACCCGCTGGCCATTTTTGAAGAACGTATCCGAGCCCCCGGGACTGACGCCGATGTACTTGCCCCCGAGCAGCCCCTCCGTCTGAATGCTCGCGAAGCTGTCATCGGGAATCTGGTTGTATTGCGGGTCGATCCGCAGATCCACCACCGCCTTGTAGTCCTTCGGATCGAAATGGATGCCGTCGACGTCACCGATGCGCACCCCTGCCATGGTAACGGGCGAGCCCACCTTGAGGTCCCCGATGTTGTCGAATTCCGCCGTGAGGTGATAGCCCGTCCTGGCGGCCCCCAGTTTCAGCCCGCTGGCCGGCAACTGGGTGGTGAGAAAGAACAGCGCGGCGAAGCCGAGCAGGACGAACAGCCCTGTGCCGAGCTCCAGTGTGCGATTGGGACGCATGCGAGAATCCTCAAGTTTGCGGTCGGTCTAGAGAAACTCCGCCGTCAGCACGTAATCGAGCAACAATGTCAGCACGGATGAGGCGACCACCGTGCGCGTCGTCGCCAGTCCGACGCCCGCCGCAGTCGGCTCGGCGTTATAACCTTCATGCACGGCAATGAGGCTGCACGTTACGCCGAATACCAGGCTTTTGACGATCCCTTCGGTCACGTCGCGCAGCTCGACGGCGCCTTGCATCTGCGACCAGAATGCGCCCCTGTCGACGCCCATGAGCTGCACGCCGATGAGCTGCGCGCCGAACAGGCCGATGAGACTGAAGATGGCGGCCAGCAGCGGCATCGCCAGCACGCCGCCGAGAAACCGCGGTGCGGCCACGTAGCGCAGCGGATCGACCGCCATGACTTCCATGGCGGTCAGCTGGTCCGTGGCGCGCATCAGACCGATCTCGGAAGTCAGGGCGGTGCCTGCCCGGCCGGCAAACAGCAGGGAGGTGATCACCGGACCCAGCTCCTTCAGCAGCCCAAGCGCGGCCGCACTGCCGAGGGCCTCTTCGGATCCGAAGCGCTGCAGCAGGGCGAAGCCCTGCAATCCCAGCACCATGCCGACGAACAGCCCCGAGAGCATGATGATGATGAGCGAGCGAGCGCCGGCGTTGTAGATCTGATGGACGATGAGCCGCGGCCGCGCCAATGCCGGCACGCATTGGGCGCTGAGCCGGAACAGAAAGATGAGCACCGCGCCCATGCGACGGATGCCCGATAGCACGAAGCCCTGCGGTTCGTGCTCGCTCACGGTGCTTCCGTTGCCAGAAGCTGCTGCGCGTAGTCGGGCGCGGGATAATGAAACGCCACGGGACCGTCCGCCGCCCCCGTCATGAACTGGCGAACGACCTGCGAGTCACTTTGCGCCAGCTGCTGCGGGGAGCCGGCGGCGACCACCCGCCCCGCAGACAGCAGATAGCTGTCATCGGCGATCGTCGCGAGCTCCTGAACGTCATGCGAAACGACGACACTGGTGATGCCGAGCGCCTCGTTCATCTGCTTGATCAGCCGCAGAATGACGCCGAGGGAGATCGGATCGAGACCCACGAACGGCTCGTCGTACAGCAGAATCTCCGGATCCATGACGATGGCACGGGCCAATGCCACCCGCCGTGACATGCCCCCGGAAAGCTCCCCGGGCATCAGCTCCGCGGCTCCGCGCAGCCCCACTGCCTGCAGCTTGGTGAGCACCAGCCGCCGGATGAGCGGCTCCGGCAGATCCGCATGCTCGCGCACCGGGAAAGCAACATTCTCGAACACGCTCAGGTCCGTCAGCAGCGCACCGTTCTGAAACAGCACACCCATGCGCTTGCGCAGCGTGTAGAGCGCCGCGCTGCGCGCCCCACCGACTTCGTGTCCCAACACGGTGACGCGGCCGCTGTCGGCGAGGAGCTGCCCGGTGATGAGCCGCAACAGCGTGGTCTTACCCGTGCCGCTGGGTCCCATCACGGCCGTGATCCGGCCGCGCCGCACCTGCACGTCGAGCCCGGCAAAGATGGGACGGCCGTCGATGGCGAAGTGCACGTCGTGCACATCGACGACCAGATCGGCCGCCTGCGCCGGCGAGGCCGCGTGCGACGCTTCAGCTTTGGTCACGATGCCGGGTGGGCGCCATCATGCGGCCTGGCTTTCCATTGCAGGCTTGTAGCCGCCGGTCGTGGCGAGCGCGTTGAGCTTCGCCCGTTTCGCCAGCTCTTTCTGGCCGGCGGCGAAATGCTCGGACTGGCCGCGCCAGGCCTTGAGAGCCAGGTCTTGCAGAGCGCGGCCGTAGCTGAACGTCAGTGCCCACGGCAGCGCTGCGAGCTGATTCATCAGGGACAGGTGCAGCGTCGCCTCCTCGGACGACTGGCCGCCCGAGAGAAACGCGATTCCGGCAACGGCCGGCGGCACGTGCCGCTTGAGGCAGCGCACCGTAGCTTCGGCGACCTGCTCCGGGCGCGCACGGTTGCTGGCCTTCTTGCCCGAGATCACCATGTTGGGCTTGAGCACCATCCCCTCGAGCGCAATCCGCTGACGGAACAGCTGCTGAAAGACGCTCTGCAGCACCTCGCCCGTCACATCCTCGCAGCGCTCGATGCTGTGATCGCCGTCCATCAACACCTCCGGCTCGACGATCGGCACGATGTCCTGCTCCTGGCAAAGCGCCGCATATCGCGCCAGCGCCTGCGCATTCGCCGCGATCGCAAATTTCGTGGGAATGCCGGTACCGATGTCGATGACCGCGCGCCACTTGGCAAACCGTGCCCCGAG
Source organism: uncultured Pseudomonadota bacterium (assembly GCA_963716335.1). Taxonomy (GTDB): domain Bacteria; phylum Pseudomonadota; class Gammaproteobacteria; order Steroidobacterales; family Steroidobacteraceae; genus 13-2-20CM-66-19. The sequence continues at coordinate 238,119 of OY970302.1, forward strand.
CTTGTAGTACTGGATGAGACGCTCGCGCAGCCCATCGAGTCCTTCGGTGATGGTCTCGCCCGGAAAGCCCGCCAGCGGCTTCGCGCCGGTATCCACCTTGATCCCGGGAATCACGTTCTGCTTCGCCAGATAATCGGCAAACGGGACGCCCTCACGGGTCTTCTGATGGATCGTCTCGTCGTACAGGATCACACCACTGATGTGCTGGGCGGCCCCGGGGGCGGTGAACAGCATTTCGCGATACGCGCGGCGGTGCTCTTCGGTGGATTCCAGCCCGATGCCATCGAAGCGCTTCTTGATGGTGCCGGAGCTCTCGTCCGCCGCCAGAATGCCCCGCCCCTTGGCCACCATGGCGTTCGCAATGCGAGCCAGCTCTGCGCGGTTCATCAGTCATCTCCGGGAAATGCTTGAGGTGGGCCCTCTAGAATAGCAAAGCCGACTCCCGCTCGCGCAGCAGGCCCGATTTGCGCCACGCCTGGGTCAGGCTTGGCGTGGCCGCCAATCAGTACTAAAATGGTCCTAGTTTTCGCAGGACCGCTCCGGCGGAGGGTTTCTCGATGCTGCGCATCAGCAAGCTGACCGATTACGCGACCGTGATCCTGGCCGCTCTTGCCGAGCAGCCCGATCACGTGCGCACGGCGATTGCCCTGGCGCAGGAGACGCGCATCGCAGCGCCCACCGTCAGCAAGCTGCTGAAACAGCTGCAGCGCGCCGGGCTCGTGGCCTCCACCCGGGGGCTGCACGGCGGCTACCAGCTGGGGCGGCCGGCGACCCAGATCAGCGCCGCGGCGATACTCGATGCCCTCGAGGGGCCGTTGACGCTGACGGACTGCTCGGCCGGGCACGGTCATTGTGACATCGAGGATACCTGCCGCGTGGGGCGCGTGTGGCAGCGTCTGAATCTTGCCATCCGCCGCTCGCTGTACGAAGTGAGCCTCGCGCAGCTCGCCGGGATCGATCCCGCCCAGGTGCGGCTTACGGCGCTCGAACGTGAGATGAAGTTGGCGGCCGGCGGTGCCGTCCGACGTGGAGTAACTCGGCATGAATGAGACGGCAGAGCCACTGCAGATCCTGCTCGGGCGCGGCTATCAACATGGCTTCGTCACCGAGATCGAGTCGGACACCGTGCCTCCGGGGCTGGATGAGGCGGTGGTGCGGCTGATCTCGCGCAAGAAGAAGGAGCCCGCCTTTCTCACCGAATGGCGCCTCAAAGCCCTGCGCCACTGGTTGACGATGCGGGAGCCGCATTGGGCTCACGTCCGGGTCGCACCGATCGACTATCAGGCGATCTCCTATTACTCCGCGCCGAAGGCCAAGACGGCCGGCCCGAAGAGCCTCGCCGAGGTGGACCCCAAACTCCTCGAGACGTACGCCAAGCTCGGCGTGCCGCTACACGAGCGCGCGCGCCTGGCCGGAGTGGCCGTCGATGCGGTGTTCGACAGCGTTTCGGTCGCGACGACGTTCAAGGAGCGGCTGGCCGCCGCCGGCGTCGTCTTCTGCCCGTTCTCGGAGGCCGTGCAGAACCATCCGCAGCTGATCGAGCAGTATCTGGGCAGCGTCGTGCCGCACACCGACAACTTCTTTGCCGCGCTCAATTCGGCGGTGTTCACCGATGGCTCGTTCGTCTATGTGCCCAAGGGCGTGCGTTGCCCCATGGAGCTGTCGACCTACTTCCGCATCAACGCGGCAAACACCGGCCAGTTCGAGCGCACGCTGATCATCGCGGACGCGGGCAGCCAGGTGAGCTATCTGGAAGGCTGCACCGCGCCCATGCGCGATGAGAATCAGCTGCACGCGGCCGTCGTCGAGCTGGTCGCCCTGGATGATGCCTACATCAAATATTCGACCGTGCAGAACTGGTATCCCGGCGATGTCGATGGCGTGGGCGGCATCTACAACTTCGTCACCAAGCGCGGCGAGTGTCGTGGACGCAACTCGCGCATCTCCTGGACGCAGGTGGAAACGGGTTCGGCGATCACGTGGAAATATCCGAGCTGCGTGCTGCGGGGTGCAGGCTCGATCGGCGAGTTCTACTCGGTCGCGACGGTGAACAATTATCAGCAGGCCGATACGGGCACCAAGATGATTCACATCGGCCGCGATACGCGCAGCACCATCGTCTCCAAGGGAATATCGGCAGGCCACGGACAGAACACCTACCGGGGGCTCGTGAAGATCCTGCCGAGCGCCCACGGCGCCCGCAACTTCACGCAATGCGACTCGCTCCTGATGGGCAGCCGCTGCGGTGCGCACACCTTCCCGTACGTGGAGACGAAGAATGCCTCCGCCACGGTCGAACACGAAGCGAGCACCTCGCGGATCAGCGACGATCAGCTCTTCTACTGCCTGCAGCGCGGCATCCCGCACGAGGATGCGGTCAACATGATCGTGAGCGGCTTCTGCAAGTCCGTCTTCAAGGAGCTGCCGATGGAGTTCGCCGTCGAGGCGCAGGCGCTTCTCGCCGTCAGCCTCGAAGGGGCGGTGGGCTGATGAACATGCTCAAGATAGACAACCTGCACGTCAGCGTCGGCGACATACCGGTCCTCAACGGTCTTGACCTCGAGGTGCCCACCGGCGAGGTGCACGCCATCATGGGACCCAACGGCTCGGGCAAGAGCACCCTCGCCCACGTGCTTGCCGGCCGCCCCGGCTACACCGTGACCAAGGGAACGGTCAGCTTCGAAGGGCACGATCTGCTGGCGCTCGCGCCCGAGGAGCGGGCGCACCAGGGCGTGTTTCTCGGCTTCCAGTACCCGGTGGAGATCCCCGGCGTCAACAACGTCTACCTGCTGAAGGCTGCGCTCAATGCCATCCGCAAGCAGCATGGCCTTGCGGAGGTCGATGCGTTCGAGTTCCTCACCCTGATCCGCGAAAAGATGCAAGTCATGCGCATCGACGACAGCTTTCTGTCCCGCGGCGTCAACGAGGGCTTTTCGGGCGGCGAGAAGAAGCGCAACGAGATCCTGCAGATGCTCGTGCTCGAGCCGCGCCTGGCGATCCTCGATGAGACCGACTCGGGCCTGGACATCGATGCCCTGAAGGTCGTGGCAAACGGCGTCAACCTGCTGCGCTCACCGCAGCGCTCCATCGTTCTCGTGACTCACTATCAGCGGCTGCTGGATCACGTCGTTCCGGACCACGTGCATGTGTTGGTACGCGGGCGTATCGCCCGCAGCGGCGATCGCACTCTTGCACTGGAGCTCGAACGACGCGGCTACGACTGGCTCAGCGAGCAGGCGGCCTGATGGATAGCGCCCTCGCGACCCGCATCGCAACGGAGTTCGCAGCGGCCATGCCGCAGCTTCCGGCAGCCGTGCGCAGTGCCGCGCAACGGCAGGCCGCGATCGCAAGGCTTGCCGAGCGAGGACTGCCGGACTCGCGGGACGAGAACTGGAAGTACGTGAACCTGCGCTTGCTCGAGAAGGTGCGCTTCGCTCCCGCCGATGGCGCGACCACGCCAGCGCTGACCCTTGCGGAGCTGCCCCCGCGAATTGCAGGCTATGCCCGCTATACGTTCGTGGACGGCAGGTTTGCGCCGGCACTCTCCGAGCCGATCCGGTATGCCGGCGTGCGCGTCGAGCCGATGGATCACCGGCGGGCAGAGGCAAGCGCGCAAGCGCAGCCCACCGCCGCTGCGGAGGACTCGCTCGAGGGTGGTGCGACGGCGGGCGCGGCAGCCGATCTGCGTTTCGCGCTGCTCAACGACGCCTTTGCGACGGATGGCGCCCGCATCCACGTTGCCGCGCAGACCCAATGTGCCACGTGCATCGAGCTCGTTTTCGTGGCGAGCTCTGCGGGGAAAACGGCCGCATCCTATCCGCGCGTGGATTTTAGCGTCGGAGCGGGCGCCCGCGTCGGCTTGATCGAACGGCACGTCAGCGCATCGAGCGACGCCAATTTCATCATCAGCGCGGTGCAGGTGCAGCTCGAACGCGACGCTCACGTGCAGCATTATCGTGTGCAGCAGACCGGCGCGCGCGCAATCTGCTTCGACACGCTCAATCTGACCCTGGCGCAGAATGCGTGCTATCGGCTCTACGGGCTCAACCTTGGTGCGCTGTCGGCCAGGTCCACCGTGCATGCGCAGCTCATGGGCCGCGGCAGCGAGGTCGGGATCTTCAACGTGTCGGTGGCAAACCGCAGCCAGGTACACGACACCTACGCGCTCGTCGAGCACGTCGCTCCCGGTGCGCGTACCGAGCAGGTGTTCCGCGGCATTTGCGGTGGCCGCGGCCGGGTGGCCTTCAACGGCAAGATCGTCGTGCACCAGGGCGCTCACGGAACCGATTCGAGCCAGGTCATGCGCGGACTGCTCGCCGGAGCGGAGGCGGAAATCGACCTGCGGCCGCAGCTTGAGATTTACACCGACGACGTGCGCTGCAGTCATGGCGCCACGACCGGCAAGCTGGACGAGGACATGCTGTTTTACATGCTCTCCCGCGGACTCGACCGGGAGACTGCCATGCGGCTGCTGAAGTGGGCGTTTCTGCAGGATGTGGTCGCGCGGATCGAGGTACCCGAGCTGCGGCGGCAGATCGAGCAGAGCCTCGCCCGCGAGCTGAACGAAGCCGCCGCCTTGAAGGAGTTGCTGTGATGGCCGCAAGTGCCCCCCTGGTCCAAAATGCCCCCGCGGTGCTGGAATCGGCTCTCGATGTGGAGCGGCTGCGCCGCGATTTTCCGATTCTCTCGCGAGCGGTGAACGGCCGGCCGCTCGTGTATCTGGATAGCGGCGCCTCTGCGCAGCGTCCCAATGCAGTGCTGCGCGCCGTGGAGCAGTACGAGACCCATTCCCATGCCAACATCCATCGGGGTGTGCACGCTCTGAGCCAGGCGGCCACGGAAGCCTTCGAAGGTGCGCGCGAGCGCGTGCGCCGCTTCCTCAACGCCCGCTCCACGCGCGAGATCATCTTCGTCCGCGGCACCACCGAGGCCATCAATCTCGTCGCGCAGTCGTATGCGCGTCCGCGCTTCAAGCCTGGCGATGAGATCCTGATCACCGCCCTGGAGCACCATGCCAACATCGTTCCGTGGCAGATGGTCTGCGAGCAGACCGGTTGCACGCTGAAGGTGGCGCCCATCAATCGGCGCGGTGAGCTGTTGCTCGATGAATTCCTCGCGCTGCTGTCCGCGCGCACGCGTCTGGTGGGGATCGCGCACGTGTCGAATGCGCTCGGAACGATTCTGCCGGTGAAACGCATCGTCGACGCGGCCCACGCTCAGGGTGCCGTCGTTCTGGTGGATGGGGCCCAGGCCGTGCCCCACACGAGCGTCGACGTGCGGGCGCTCGGCTGTGATTTCTACGCGTTTTCCGGACACAAGCTCTACGGCCCCACGGGGATCGGCGTGCTCTACGGACGCGAGGAACTGCTGCAGGCGATGCCGCCGTGGCAGGGCGGCGGTGACATGATACTGACGGTGTCGTTCGAGAAGACCACCTACAACGAGTTGCCCGCGAAGTTCGAGGCCGGCACGCCCAACATCTCCGGCGCCGTCGGTCTGGCCGCGGCGATGGATTACGTGGAGGAGCTGGGGCTTGCCGCGATCGGTGCGCACGAGCAGCGGCTGGTCGCGCTCGCGAGCGCAGAGCTCGAACGTATCCCCGGGGTGCATCTGGTCGGAACCGCGGCCAGCAAGGCATCGATCGTTTCCTTCACCATGGACGGGGTGCATCCGCACGATCTGGGCACGATACTCGACCACGAGGGCATTGCCGTACGCACCGGACATCACTGTGCGATGCCGCTCATGGCCTTCCTTGGTCTGCCGGCCACGGTGCGGGCCTCCTTCGGGTGCTACAACAGCGAGCAGGACGTGCACAGCCTCGTCGCCGGCGTGAACAAGGCACGGGAGGTGTTCGGCTGATGGAGCTGAAGGAGCTGTATCGTGACGTGATCCTGGATCACAACCGGCAGCCGCGTAATTTCGGCCGGCTGGAGGGCGCCGATGCCTGTGCGGACGGGCACAATCCGCTCTGCGGCGACCGCCTCACCGTGTTCCTGCGCATGGACGGCGAGCGGGTCCAGGATGTGCGCTTCGAGGGCAAGGGCTGCGCCATCTCCACGGCCTCGGCTTCGCTGATGACCGAATCGGTCAAAGGCAAGGACCGCGGCGCGATCGCGCAGCTTTTCGGCAAGGTCCACGCCCTGCTGACCCAACACGATGCCATTGCCGACCCGGGGCTCGGCAAGCTCGCAGCCCTTTCGGGCGTGCGCGAGTACCCCGCCCGCGTCAAGTGCGCCAGCCTGTGCTGGCACACGCTCAACGCCGCGCTGGCGCAGAGTGCGGGCACCGTTTCCACGGAGTAATGATGCGTTCACATGAGAACGAGCCGTTCGTGGTCAATCGCGAAGTCCCTGCGGTCATCGTACCCGCCGGCGTGGAAGTGAAACTCAAGCCCGGTCAGGCGGGCTACATCACGCAGGCCCTCGGCGGCAGTTTCACGGTCTACATCGAGGGCAACCTGTTCCGCATCGCCGGTGAGAATGCGGATGCCATCGGCAGGGACCCGGTCAAGGCGCCGGAGCTGCCTCCCAATGCGACGGAGGAGGACGTGAAGCAGCTCGTCTGGGAGCAGATGCGCAGCTGTTTCGATCCGGAGATTCCCATCAACATCGTGGACCTGGGCCTTGTGTACGGCTGCGAAGTGAGCGCCAACCCCGACGGCAGCCGCACCGTTGACGTCACGATGACACTGACCGCGCCGGGCTGCGGGATGGGCGAGGTGCTCGTGGAGGATGTGAAGGAAAAAGTGCAGCGCATCCCGACGGTCCAGGCCGCGCGCGTGGAGCTGACTTTCGATCCGCCCTGGAACCAGTCCATGATGTCGGAAGCGGCACGCCTGCAGACCGGGATGTTCTGAAAGGGCGGCCGCATGAGTGCGCAATGGCTGGATGTGGGCAGCGTCGAGTCCTTCACCGAATCGGTGCCGCGAGCTACCGAGATCGAGGACACCGCGATCCTGATCGTGCGGTGCGGCGCGCAGCTTTATGCGATCGAGGACCGCTGCACCCATGATGGCGAGCCCCTGGAAGGGGCGGACGTCGAGGCCTGTCAGATCATCTGTCCCCGCCACGGGGCACATTTTTGCGTGCGCACGGGCGAGGCGCTCACGCCCCCCGCGTATGAGCCATTGCGCACCTTCGGCGTGCGCGTGGAGAATGGGCGTGTGCTGGTGGAGAGCCCGGAGTGAAACAGCTGACGCTCGTGCGTCACGCGGACGCGCAATGGAAGGATCCGCAGATCGCGGATTTCGAGCGGCCGCTCAATCGGCGCGGCATGGCCGAAGCGCAGGCGTCGGCGCGGCGACTGATCGAGCTCGGTCTGCTTCCGGCGTTGCTGCTCACGAGCCCGGCGCGGCGGGCGCACCAGACGGCGGAGATCCTCGCACGCGGCCTCTCACTTTCGCCGCGCAGCGTGCGCGCGGAGGAGTCGCTGTACCTTGCCGGCGCACCGGAGATACTCAGCGTGATCCAGGCCCTGGGACCGCGAATTCCGCACGTTATGCTGATCGGCCACAATCCGGGCATCTCGGAGGCCGTTCAGCTGCTCGCGCCGCAGTACGATGTGCAGCCGCTCTCGACGGGTGCCATGTGTTCGATGCGCTTCGATGCGCGCAAGTGGCCAGGGGTCAACGCCGCGACGCTGCAGGCGCTGCACAATGAGGCGCCGGCTGTGAGCTTGTTTCGGATGTGGGCGTAACCGCGCCGCAGGCTTGCTGCGATTCGGCGAGCACCGCGGCGAACACCGCCCGATCGACGTTCGCGCCCGACTGCACGATGGCAATCCGCCGTCCCTGAATGCGGGATTGCTCCTTGCGCGCGGCCGCCAGCGCGAGCGCCCCGGCGCCTTCCGCCACGTTGTGCGTATCCGTAAACAAATCGCGCATCGCCGAGCGGATTTCGCTTTCTTCTACGGCGACGAGGCGCGCGACCCCTGCGAGCATGATCTCGAGGGCCTGTGGGTCGGGGCTGCGGACGGCGACGCCATCGGCGATGGTGTGTGCCACTGGCGCTGCGATCGCGCGCCGTGCGGCAAAGGATTGCGCCATGCCGGGCGCCGCGGCGGCCACCACGCCGACGATCTCGGTCGTGAGTCCCAGCGCCTCGCGGGCGGCGATCGCGCCACAGATGCCGGAGCCCATGCCGATCGGCACGTACAACGTGTGCAGCTCGGGCACCGCGGCGAACAATTCCAGAGAATATGTGGCCACCCCCCGTACCAACGCCTCGTCGAACGAGGGCACCAGGTGCAGCGCCCGGGCAGCGGCCAGCGCCTGTGCATGCTCGAAGGCATCCTGAAAGTCGCTCCCGTGCTCGATGAGCTCGACACCGCGAGCGCGCATGGCCGCGTTCTTTTCGCGACTGTTCCCGTGGGGTACGACGATGACGGCCTTCAACTCGCGTCGCTGCGCGGCAAACGCGATGCTCTGTCCGTGATTGCCGCGTGTGGCGGCGATCACCTGCTGCACGTGCGGAGCGCGCCGCTTGAGCTCATCGAAGTAGGTGAGTCCGCCACGGATCTTGAATGCCCCGAGAGGCGTGTGATTCTCATGTTTCACCCACACCTCGGCGCCGAGCCGCTCACTGAGTTGCGGCCAGCACAGCTGCGGTGTGGGCGCCATCGCCTCGTACACCAGTCGGGCGGCCCGTTGCAGGGACTCGAGTGTGGGAAGTTTCATTGCAGTCTCGGTTGGGCGCCTCAACACTCCGGAACGTTCACGGCCAGTCCTCCCTGGGAGGTCTCCTTGTAGATGGTCGACATGTCGGCGCCCGTCTGACGCATCGTGGCGATCACCTGATCGAGCGATACCTTGTGGCTGCCGTCGCCGCGCATCGCCAGCCGCGCAGCGTTGACCGCCTTGACGGCACCCATGGCGTTGCGTTCGATGCACGGAATCTGCACAAGTCCCGCGACGGGGTCGCATGTCAGCCCAAGGTTGTGCTCCATGCCGATCTCGGCGGCGTTCTCGATCTGCTCGTTGGTCCCATGCTGCGCGGCCACGAGCCCCGCCGCGGCCATCGAGCACGCCACGCCGACCTCGCCCATGCAGCCCATGTCGGCCCCGGAGATCGAGGCGTTGCGCTTGTAGAGCATGCCCATCGCCGCAGCGGACAGCAGGAAGCGTATGACACCGGCATCGTTGGCACCCGGCTCGAAGCGCATGTAGAAATGCAGCACGGCCGGCACGATGCCGGCCGCCCCGTTCGTCGGCGCCGTGACGACGCGGCCACCCGCAGCATTCTCCTCGTTGACCGCGAGTGCGAATGCATTCACCCAGTCCATGGCATCGAGCGCGGAGGGCTGCTTGCTCTCGGTCAGCACGCGGTACAGCTTCGGCGCGCGGCGACGCACCTTGAGCACTCCAGGCAGAACACCGGTCTGGCGAAAGCCGCGCGCCACGCACGCCTGCATGACGTGCCAGATGTGCATCAGACCCGCCCGGATCTGCTCCTCGTTGCGCCACGTGCGCTCATTCGCCATCACGAGCTCGTATAGCTCCAGCCCGTGCTCACGGCATCGGGCCAGCAGTTCGGCCCCCGATATGAACGGGTAAGGTGGGATGGCGTGGGATGCGGTCTCACGCGCCTCCGGCTCATCCCCGCGGACGATGAAGCCGCCGCCAATGGAGTAGTAGTCCAGCTCGCGCAGCAGCTGCCGTCCCGCGGCAAGGGCAGTGAAGCGCATGCCATTGGAGTGTCGGGGCAGCCGCTCGTGGCGCATGAACAGCAGCTCCATGGGCTCATCGAAAGCGATCTCGTGCTCGCCCAGCAGATTGATGCTGCCGGCGCTGCGGATGCGCTGCAGCGCAGGCTCGATGCTGTCGGGATCGACGCTCTCGGGCTCCGCGCCCTCCAGACCGGCGAGCACCGCGCGGTCCGTGCCGTGGCCAACCCCCGTCAGCGCGAGGGACCCGTACAGGCGGATCGCCACCTGGGTCGTCGCTTGCAACAGGCCGTCGCTTTTCAACCCCGCCACGAACTCACGCGCAGCCCGCATCGGCCCCATCGTATGCGAGCTCGAAGGACCGATGCCCACTTTGAAGATGTCGAACACACTCAGAGACATTGCAACCTCAACTGCGTCCGCGCAGCCGCCGGAGCTGCCTGCGGTCGTGCTTGTCGGGCCGTGCCGCGGGGTGCGGTGCCAGCCCACCCGCCATCTTCATTCGGGCAGCGTATTCGGCGCGCCGGAGCTGACTGGCGGCCGTTTCGTCATAACATTGGACGGCCTCTTTCGCAGGCCCCCGCCGCAGCGGTACGGCGCGCACCGTGCACTCGAACTCGATCGCGCCGCGGACGAAGCTTACGGTATCTGCGGGACGAACGCTGCGCGACGGCTTCACACGCTCCCCGTTGACGTGCACCTTGCCGCCGCTGACGGCGTCCGCAGCCAACGAGCGCGATTTGAACAGTCGCACGCCAAAGAGCCAGCGGTCGATGCGTGTTGCGGCCGCGGGCGAGCGCCCATCTGTGCAGGATTCATGCATGCTTCCTGCAGTATAATTGAACCATGGACGCAGCTTTCATCGAGCGATTGCGCGGGGATCTCGCGAGCCTTGCGAACGAAGGCCTGTACAAGCGCGAACGCGTGCTTGCAGGTCCGCAGGGTGGCGTGGTCAGCACCGGCGATCATGAAGTCATCAATCTGTGTGCCAACAACTACCTCGGGCTCGCCAACCATGCGGCAATGCGCGAGGCGGCCCATCGCGCGATCGATCGCTTCGGCTACGGGATGGCTTCCGTGCGCTTCATCTGCGGTACGCAAAGCGTGCACAAGCAGCTCGAGGCATCCCTCAGCCGCTTCCTCGGCACCGAGGACACGATTCTCTATTCCTCGTGTTTCGATGCGAACGGCGGCCTGTTCGAGACGCTGCTCGATGAGCGCGACGCGGTGATCTCCGATGCGCTCAATCACGCCAGCATCATCGATGGCATCCGGCTGTGCAAAGCGCAGCGCTATCGGTACGCCAATAATGACATGCAGGAGCTGGAGAGCCGTCTTGTGGAGGCGCGCGGCGCCCGCACGCGCCTGATCGCGACCGATGGGGTGTTCTCCATGGATGGCAGCATCGCGAACCTGCGTGGTATCTGCGAGCTGGCGGAGCGCCATGACGCGCTGGTCATGGTGGACGACTCGCATGCCACCGGGTTCATGGGGGCCACCGGCCGGGGCACCCCGGAAGCCTGCGGCGTGGCCGCTCGGGTGGATATCCTCACCAGTACCCTCGGCAAGGCCCTGGGTGGGGCCAGCGGGGGCTTCGTCTCCTCCAGGCGGGAAGTCATCGACTGGCTGCGCCAGCGATCGCGGCCTTACCTGTTCTCGAACAGCATTCCACCGGTGGTCGCCGCCGTGAGCCTGCGGGTGCTCGATCTGCTCGAGCACTCCCCGGACTTGCGCGGGCGGCTGTTCGAGAATGCGCGCTACTTTCGCACCGGGTTGGCAAAGGCAGGCTTCGCACTCAAGCCCGGCGAGCACCCCATCATCCCCATCATGCTCGGTGATGCGGCTCTGGCGGGGAAAATGGCGGCCCTGCTGTTGCAACGAGGCGTGTACGTCATCGGATTCTCCTTCCCCGTGGTGCCCAAAGGCCAGGCGCGCATCCGCACACAGATGTCGGCTGCCCTGACACGCGAGCAGCTCGATCGGGCGCTCGATGCGTTCCGCGCCGTCGGCACCGAGCTCGAGGTCATCAAATGAAGGCACTGGTCAAGAAGCAGGCCAGCCCGGGGATCTGGCTCGACGATGTCCCCGAGCCGACGGTGGGACACAACGACGTGCTGATCGAGATCGCGAAAACGGCGATCTGCGGAACCGACATGCACATCTACAAGTGGGATGCCTGGGCCCAGAAGACGATTCCGGTCCCCATGGCCGTGGGCCATGAGTACTGCGGACGCATCGTCGAGATGGGCTCGGAAGTGCGCGGCCTGAGCATCGGCGACCGCGTCTCGGGCGAGGGTCACATCACCTGTGGCTACTGCCGCAATTGTCGCGCCGGACGGCGCCATTTGTGCCGCAACACCGTCGGTGTCGGAGTCAACCGGCCCGGGGCATTCGCCGAGTACCTGGCCATCCCCGCAATCAACACCTTCAAGCTGGCGGATTCCATCACGGATGACATCGCCTCGATCCTCGACCCGTTTGGCAACGCAACCCACACCGCGCTTGCATTCAACATGGTTGGCGAGGACGTACTCATCACCGGTGCCGGCCCCATCGGCATCATGGCGACGTCCATTGCGCGATTCGTCGGGGCGCGTCATGTGGTGGTGACCGACGTGAATGACTATCGGCTCGGGCTCGCCCGCACGATGGGGGCCTCGCGCGCCATCAACGTGCAGCGCGAGTCGCTCGATCAGACGATGCAGGACCTCGGCATGCAGGAGGGATTCGACGTCGGTCTGGAGATGTCGGGCAACCCAGCCGCATTTCGCGAGATGCTGCGCACGATGCACCACGGCGGCTCCATCGCCATCCTCGGCATCCCGCCGGAGGAAACTGCGATCGACTGGAACCAGGTCATCTTCAAGGGGCTGACGATCAAGGGCATCTACGGGCGGGAGATGTTCGAGACCTGGTACAAGATGGCGAGCCTGCTGCAGAGCGGACTCGATCTGAAGCCGATCATCACGCACCATTTTCCGGTGCAGGACTACCTCGAGGGATTTCAGACGATGGATTCGGGGAAGTCCGGCAAGGTGATCCTGGACTGGACGAGCCTGTAGCCGCGCCGGCGCCGCAGCGCCCCTACTCCGCCTCGCAGAAGCAATACGCGTAGACGTGGTTGGGCTGACTGAAGCGGCTCAGCCGTTCGACTTCGCGCGCAACCGGATCGAACCGGCTGGCAACCGCAGCCAGGGCCCGAGTGCGCTCATCGGCGGAGAACGCGGCCCGGACCGTGCGGGTCTTCAGCTGTAACACAAGCTCTTCCGCCCAGGACAGCGACGGCTGGATGAACTCCACCGAGTACTGCGAGAGCTTCGCGCGTCTGGCAGCGGCCTTGGTCGCATCCGCGAACGATCCCAGCTCATCGACGAGACCCAGTCGTTTCGCATCCACGCCCGACCAGACGCGACCCTGCGCGATCGCATCGACCTGGTCACGCGTCTTGCGGCGCCCGGTTGCGACGCGATCGAGAAAGACCTCGTAGCCACGCTGGATCTCCGCTTGCAGCAGCGCACGGGCATCAGCACCCAACGGCCGGTCGATCCGCAGCTGCGAGGACAGCGCGGTGGTGCCGACACCATCGACGTTCACGCCGACTTTGCCGAGGGTCTTGTCGATGGTTGGAATGATGGCGAAGATGCCGATGGAGCCCGTGAGCGTCGCCGGACTCGCCCAGATCTCATCCGCGGGCGCCGAGATGTAGTAGCCGCCCGAGGCCGCCAGCGCCCCCATCGATACCACGACGGGCTTACCGGCCGCACGCAGGGCCTGCAACTCGCGATAGATGTGCTCGGAGGCGAGCACACTGCCGCCGGGGCTGTCCACGCGCAGCACCACCGCCTTGATGTCCTTGTCGAGCCGCGCCTGGCGGATGAGCCGCGCGGTCGAATCTCCCCCGACGGTGCCCGGCGGCTGATCACCATCGAGAATCTCGCCGGCCGCCACGATGACCCCGATCCGGCCGCGGCTTTCATGCACCTTGTTCTCGGCATGCGCGATGCGCACGTAGTCATCCGCGGCAACCGAGCGGAACGAGCCATCCGCTTCGTCCTCGCCCACGAGCTCGATCAGGCGGCGCTCGACATCGAGGTGGGAGCGAATGGCGGTGACGAGCCCGGCCTGCAGGGCAACCTGCGCCGCGTTGCCCGCCGCTGCGGGTATCGTTTTCGACAATGAATCGACATATTTCGCCACCGCATCGGCCGGCAGCTTGCGCGCATGCGTGACGGCCGACTGGTAGCTGCCCCACAGGGAGTTCAGATAGGCGAGACTTTCCTCCCGGTCCTCGGGCGACATGTCCGAGCGCGTGTACGATTCGACCGCGCTCTTGAAGGAACCCACGCGAAAGACGTTGATGTCGACGCCAAGCTTCTCCAGCGCCTCCTTGAAGAACATGCGATAGCGGCCGTAGCCATCGAGCAGCACGAAGCCGAGCGGATCGAGATAGATCTCATCGGCTTGCGCTGCCAGGTAGTACCGCTCCTGCGTCAGCTCGGTGCCGAAGGCCACGACCTTCTTCCCCGTCGCGCGAAATTCCCGGATCGCCCGCGCCAGCTCCTCGAGCTCGGGCTGCCCGGCGGCATCCAGGTGCTCCAGATCCAATACCAACACGGGAATGCGCTTGTCGTGAGCGGCGGTGCGGATCGAGTCCGTCAGATCCCACAGCAGGGTCTCGGGCTGGCCCTGGCCGCGCGCTTCCTGCACGGCGCGCTCGAGCGGATCTCCGGAGAGCTGCTCCACGAGCACACCCTGCGGGGAAACGAGCAACGCTGCCTTCGCAGGCACACTGGGCAGCGACACGCGCAGCGCGCCGAAGACGAAGCCGCACAGTGCCAGCAGCAGGATCAGATGCAGGAAGCGGCGCAGTACATCCAGAGTGCGCCACAACCCCAGCAGAATCGTGCGAATGAATGTCAGATTTTTTCCTCGATCCTGGCTGCCTTGCCGGACAGATCGCGCAGGTAGTAGAGCTTCGCGCGCCGGACGCTGCCGCGGCGTTTGACGGTGATGTCGCTGATCGCCGGGCTGTGCGTCTGGAAGACGCGCTCGACGCCCTCGCCGTGCGAGATTTTGCGCACGGTGAACGAGGAGTTCAATCCGCGATTGCTGATCGCGATCACGACGCCCTCGTAGGCCTGGACCCGTTCACGATCGCCTTCCACGACCTTCACCTGCACGACCACGGTATCGCCCGGCTTGAAGTCCGGCACCTTGCGGGTCATGCGCGCTTTTTCGATCTCTTCAATGATCTTGCTCATGTTAGTCATCCTCGATCTTCGCCGCCGGCAGCGGCGAGAAACTCATCCAACAGGGCCTGCGCCTCGGGCGCAAGCGCATGCTCGCTCAGCAGGTCCGGCCGGCGCCGCCAGGTGCGCTCGATGGCCTGTGACAGCCGCCAGCGGCGAATGTCCGCATGATTGCCGGACAATAGCACCGGCGGCACGCACAAGCCCGCAAACACTTCCGGCCGCGTGTAATGCGGCCAATCGAGCAGTCCGGCGGCAAACGACTCCTCCACGCTCGAGCGCTCATCACCGAGCGCACCAGGCAGCAGCCGTGCCAGCGCATCGATCATCACCAGTGCCGGCAGCTCACCGCCGCAGAGCACGTAGTCGCCGACGGACAGCTCGCGATCGATTCCGAGCACCATCACGCGCTCATCCAGACCCTCGTAACGACCGGCCACCAGCAGCAATCCCGGCAGCGCGGCCAGCTCTGCGACGAGGCGCTGCGTCAGCCGCTCGCCCTGCGCCGAGAGGCACACTCTCAGGCTGCCGGCAGGCAGGCGCCGCTGTGCGGCCCCGAGCGCCGCCATCATCGGCTCCGGCTTCAGCACCATGCCGGGACCACCGCCATAGGGCCGGTCGTCCACCGTGCGGTGCGGATCGCTGACGTGCGCCCGCGGATCTTCGGTTCCGACCCGCAACAGGCCACGCTGAATCGCCCGCCCGACGATCCCGAACGTCACCGCCCCGCTGATCATCTGCGGGAACAGCGTGACAACCTCAATCTGCACCGCGGCCTCCCTGCGGTTCGCGCTCGATCGGCCACTCCACGAGGATCACGCCCTCATCGAGCACCACCCGGCGCAGGTACCGCGGCACCGCGAGAATCCAATGCTCGCGCCCGTCCGCATCCCGCACGACCATTACCGGACCTGTCGGGGCATCCACGAAATGCGCCACCGATCCCAGCGCCGTGCCATCGGCGTTGCGAACCGCAAGGCCGATCAGGTCCGCCCGGTAGTGCTGCCGCTCGCCCGCGGGGGGCAACTCAGCCCGCTCCACCTCGATCACCGCACCCGTCAACGCGGCGGCTGCATCACGATCCTCGATCCCTTCGAGCCGGGCGACGAGGCGCTCCCCGTGCAGCTGTCCATCCGCCAGAGCCAGCGCCATGCGCTCACCCGAACCGCGCCGCAGCACCCACTTGGGATAATCGAGCAGCGCTTCGGGCGGATCCGTGTGAGAGTCGACATGCGTCCAGCCCTTGACGCCGAAGGGCGCACCGATGCGCCCGAGCTCAATCCACTTCACAGGCACCACGTCCGGTGGCTCGCCTGCGATCGAATGCGAGTCAGGCCGTGGCCTGTTTCCGGTAGGCGGCGACGAGAGTGCGCACACGGTCGGACTGCTGAGCGCCCTGGCTCACCCAATAGTCGATGCGGGGCAGGTCGAGCTTTAGCTTGGGTTCGCTGCGTCGCGCGATGGGATTGAAGTATCCCACGTGCTCCAGGCTCGGGCCGCCCTGCCGCTTGCGGCTATCCGTCACCATCACGTGGTAGAAGGGCTGGTTGCGCGCGCCGCGCCGCGTCAGGCGTATGGTTACCATGGTCGTCTCGCTGTCATTCGTACCGGGCCAGACGCGGCCCAAAAAGAGCGCGGATTCTACGTACCTTTTCCCTCGGCCGAAAGGCCCTGGGGGCCCTTTCGGTCGCGGATCGGTCGAGCTGCGCTCCGGATGCGGCCAAACGCGCCATTGTGCCCGCGCCAGGCGATTGCGGGTGCATCCAACTGCCGCCCAGTTGCCTGCCCGCCCATATGGCCTGCCCGCTTATGTGCCTGGCCCGCCCAAGTGCCTATCGCCCCGGGAAGCCGGGCGGCATCCCGCCGCCGCCCTTGAGCGCACTCATCAGCTGGCGCAGCTTGCCGCCCTTCATGCTCTTCATCACCCGCTGCATCTCCTGGAATTGCTTCAGCAAGCGGTTGACGTCCTGCACCTGCACTCCGGAGCCGCCAGCGATGCGCCGCCGGCGGGAGCCGTCGATGATCGCCGGACGACGCCGCTCCCGGGGGGTCATGGAGTTGATCATGGCGATCTGCCGGCGCAGGTCGCGGTCGCCCTGGTCCGCCGAACCCCCCCCTTTCTTCTGTGCGGCCGCGACCGGCAGCTTGTCGAGCAATGCGCCCACTCCCCCCATCTTCTGCAACTGCTCGAGTTGGCTGCGCAGGTCCGCGAGGTCGAAGCCCTGCCCCTTCGCCACCTTGCGAGCGAGGCGGGCCGCCTCCTCACCATCCACCTGCCGGTGTACCTGCTCGACGAGGCTGACCACATCGCCCATCCCGAGGATGCGCGCGGCCATGCGCTCCGGATCGAAGGGCTCCAGTGCTTCGGTCTTTTCGCCGACGCCGACGAAAATGATCGGCTTTCCGGTGATCTGCCGGACCGACAGGGCTCCGCCGCCGCGGGCATCGCCATCCGCCTTGGTCAGAATGATTCCGGTGAGATCCAGCGCAGCCCCAAAAGCACTCGCAGCGTTGACCGCGTCCTGCCCCGCCATGGCATCCACTACGAAGAGCCGCTCGGCCGCACCGACGGCCGCATCAATGGCCCGCACCTCAGCCATCAGCCCTTCATCGACGTGCAGCCGCCCGGCGGTATCCACGATCAGAATGTCGAATACACCCCGCCGAGCCGCCTCCAGCGCGTTGCGGGCGATCTCGGCGGGCGGCTCCGTGGCGCTCGCGGCAAAGTACTGCGCCCCCACCTGCTGCGACAAACGCTCGAGCTGCAGCATCGCAGCAGGCCGCCGCACATCGGTGCTGACGAGGAGAACCCGCTTGCGCTCGCGCTCGATGAGCCATCGCGCCAGCTTGGCCGCCGTGGTGGTTTTCCCCGCCCCCTGCAGCCCGGCGAGCAGGACGATGAGCGGCGGCTGGGCGCGCAGATTGATCCCGGCGCGAGATCCACCCATGAGCGCCACGAGCTCCCGGTGCAGGATGCCGATGAACGCCTGGCCGGGAGTCAGGCTCGAGGCGACTTCGGTCCCCAGCGCCTTGGATCTGACGGAATCAATGAAACTCTTGATGACCGGAACGGCCACGTCCGCCTCGAGAAGCGCTACGCGCACCTCGCGCATGGCTTCCCCGATGTTCTCCTCCGTGATGCGGCCGCGCCCCCGGAGGGACTCCACGGTGCGGGCCAGGCGAGTGGTCAGATTTTCGAACATGAACGGTACCGTGAGAGTTGCCGGGCGGCGCCTTTCGCGCAAGCGCGCCCGCGCATTATACGGATAAAGCCGCTTGTTTCCGCGCGGTGGTTTGGCGCGGCGCGCGCGCTGTGTTAGACATTTCCGCAGGGGCGCGACGGCGCCCATTCAAGATCGAGGAATGCTGCCTTGAACGAAGCTTCGACGTCTTTGCTGCTGGGCGGGCTGATCCTTCTGCTGACGATCATCGCCTTCTCATCCGGTACCGAAGTGGCCATGCTGTCCATCAACCGCTACCGCGTACGCCACCGCGCCCAGCAAGGGCAGGCGACCGCCAAGGCACTCGAGCGGTTGCTGCAGAAGCCGGATGACTGGCTGGGCGCCAATCTCGTAATCCTGGCCGCGGCGAGTGTCTTCGCTTCCGCGATCGCGACGATCGTGGCGCAGCGCACGCACCTCACGCACGCCGTGCCCATCACGGGATTTCTCCTGACGGTCACGGTCATCGTCTTCTGCGAGCTCACTCCGAAGATCTATGCCGCCACCTATCCGGAATCCGTCGCACTCAAGGCCTCCCATGTGTACCGCGTGCTGGTGGTGGTGGCGCGTCCACTGCTGTGGCTCACCAACCGGATGGCCTACGGCCTGTTGAGAGTCGTCGGTGTCGGACGGGTAGCGCGCGCCAGTCAGGCCTTGAGCACCGAGGAGCTGCGCACCGTGGTCGCCGAGGCGGGGCCGCTGATCCCCGCGCGGCATCGGCAGATGCTGCTGTCGATCCTCGATCTCGGCCAGGTCACCGTGAACGACATCATGATTCCCCGGCAGGAGATCTCCGGCATCGATGTGCTGGAGAACTGGGACGACATTCTCGATCAACTCCGTCAGACCCCACACACCCGTCTGCCGGTGTTCGAAGGCGATATCGACAAGCTGTGCGGAATACTGCACATGAAGCGGGTCGCTCAGGAGCTCGCCCGGGGCACCCTGACACGCGAGCGGCTCATCGAGGTGGCGAGCAGTCGCGAGCCCTACTTCGTGCCCGAGAGCACGGCACTCACCGTGCAGCTCACGCAGTTCCAGCGCAACCGGCGGCGACTGGCGTTTGTCGTCAACGAGTACGGCGACATCGAGGGGCTGGTCACGCTCGAGGACATTCTCGAGGAGATCGTCGGGGAGTTCACGACCGATCCGGCGACCATCACGCACAAGGACATCCACACCGAGGGGAACGGTGTGTTCATCGTGAATGCCAGTGCCACGATCCGGGCACTCAACCGGGCGCTGCAATGGCATCTGCCGACCGACGGACCCAAAACGGTCAACGGGCTGCTGCTCGAGCAGCTCGAGACGATTCCCGATCCGGGGACCGCATTGAAAGTGGGCGACTATCAGTTCGAAGTGCTGCAGACGGCGGACAATACCATCCGCACGGTGCGCATCTACGCCCCCAAGCGCGATGAGATCACGGCGACCGGTTGAAGGCCGCGGCGAGCGCCTCGCCGATGCGCGCGACGGCAATCACGTGCAGCCCGTCGAGCGCGCTGCGCGGAGCGTTGTCGCGGGGAACGATTGCCGTGCGGAACCCCTGTTTCTGTGCCTCCCGCAGGCGCTCTTCGCCGTAGGCCACCGGGCGCACCTCACCCGTCAGTCCCGTCTCGCCGAAGGCCACCAGGGAGTTGGGAAGGATCCGGTCCCCGAGGCTCGATGCCAGCGCGAGGGCCACCGGCAGGTCCCAGCCCGTCTCGCCGATCTCGATGCCCCCGACGACATTCACGAACACATCGTGTTCCTGAAGCGAGACCTGGGCGTGGCGGTTCATCACGGCAAGCAGCATCGCCAGTCGATTCGGATCCAGACCCTGCGCCACCCGGCGCGGGGCGCCAAAGCGCATGCGATCCACCAGTGCCTGCAGCTCGATGAGCAAGGGGCGGCCGCCCTCGCGTGTCACGGTGACGATGCTTCCCGCGGCTGGATCGGCCGCGCGCGCGAGGAAGATTGCTGAAGGATTGCGCACCTCGCGCAGTCCACTGCCCGTCATTGCAAAGAAGCCGAGCTCGTTGACGGCACCGAAGCGGTTTTTCGTTGCGCGCACGATCCGATAGCGGCTCGCAGCTTCGCTCTCGAAGTACAGCACCGTATCCACGAGATGCTCCAGCATGCGAGGACCGGCCAGCGTGCCTTCCTTGGTGACGTGGCCGATGATGAAGACGGCCGTGGCGGTGGCTTTCGCGAAGCGCACCAGCTCTGCGGTGCATTCGCGCAGCTGCGAGATGGATCCCGCACTCGTTGCGACCGCATCCGACTGAATGGTCTGGATCGAGTCCACGACCAGCAACCCACCGGCGCGCGGACCCATCAGCTCGAGAATGGCCTCGAGGCTCGATTCGGTCACGACCTGCAGCCGGGAGCCCTCGATGCCGAGGCGCTGCGCCCGCAAGGCGACCTGGGCGATGGATTCCTCCCCACTGGCATAGAGCACGGCGTTGGCAAGGGCAGCGTGCGCGGCCACCTGCAGCAGCAAGGTGGATTTGCCGATCCCCGGATCGCCTCCGAGCAGGGTGACGGATCCGGGTACGATGCCCCCGCCCATGACCCGATCAAGCTCTGACTGACCGCTCGGCAGGCGCGGCGCGCCTGCAACCGCGGGGCTCAGGGCACGCGGGGCGGATGCGGCCGCGCGGCGCTTCTCCGCCTTGGGACGCGCGGCCATGCTCTGCAGCGAATTCCACTCCCCGCACAAGGGGCACTGGCCCTGCCATTTGAGGGATTCGCCGCCACAGGCGCTGCAGACGAATACGGGACTAGCGCGGGCCATCTATGCGCTCAACTGTCAACTCGTTAGGATGCGCGGCCAAGACAGATTGCAGATTGGTGGGTTTGTGACCAGCCGCCGGAACTGCTCGCAGGGGCAATGCTAGCTTATGCCGGCTCGAAT
This sequence comes from uncultured Pseudomonadota bacterium, assembly GCA_963716335.1. Classification (GTDB taxonomy): domain Bacteria; phylum Pseudomonadota; class Gammaproteobacteria; order Steroidobacterales; family Steroidobacteraceae; genus 13-2-20CM-66-19. The sequence continues at coordinate 259,148 of OY970302.1, forward strand.
CGGGGACGGGATCGTGACGCGTATCACATTTGGCGGGCCGCTGAACGCTCGGGGCGATGCATGAGCCTGCGAAACCGCCTGCGTTTCGTCGGACTCACCGATACGGGCAAAGTTCGCGAGCACAATGAGGACACCATTGCGTTCGATGTCGATATCGGCCTGCTGGTCCTTGCGGATGGCATGGGTGGCTACAATGCCGGCGAAGTGGCCAGCGGGATCGCCGTGAAGACCATTGTCAATCTCGTCCGCGAGCAGGTGGAGCGCGAGGATATGCGCCTGCAGGATCGCGAATCCGGGCTCACCCGCCCCAGCATCATCCTGCGCGATGCCATCCATCGGGCGAACAAGATCATCTTTCAGACCGCGCGCACCCAACCGCAGTGCGAAGGAATGGGCACCACGGTGGTCGCCGCGCTGTTCTTCGACAACCGCATCACTGTGGCGCACGTTGGCGATTCGCGCCTGTACCGCCAGCGCAGCGACAAGCTCGAGCAGGTCACGATGGACCACTCGCTGCTGCAGGAGCTGGTCGATCGTGGCTTCTACTCCGCGGAGGAGGCGCAACGCGCCGCGAACAAGAACTACGTGACGCGTGCACTGGGCGTCGAGCCCAATGTGGACGTGGAGATTCAGGAAGTGCCCGTCCAGAAGGGCGATGCCTACATGCTGTGCTCGGACGGACTTTCGGACATGGTTGAGGATGAAGATATTCATTTAACCATAAACACCTTTAGTGATAATCTGGATACGGTCGCCAAGCAGTTGATTCAGTTGGCGAATGACAATGGTGGCCGGGACAACATATCGGTCGTGATGGCGCACGTGGTGGATGCGTTCCCGGCGCGCACGCGGATATTCGACAAGATCCTGGGCTGGTTCGGCTGACAGAGGCACGCACATGGCAAGGTTGGTCTTGAGCCTGGATGGCCAGGTGATGGCGGAATACAACATGAACAAGGAGCGGTACACGATAGGCCGGCTCCCGGACAATGACATCCGCATCGACAATGCCGCGGTCAGCGGCCATCACTCCCTGATCATCAACATCCTCAACGATTCGTTCCTCGAGGACCTCAACAGCACGAACGGCACCTACGTCAATGGCAAGCTGATCAAGAAGCACGCCCTGCAGCACGGGGACGTGGTGACGGTCGGACATCATCAGTTGCGGTTCGTGGAAGACGACGAGGCGCAGGACGAGTTCGAAAAGACGATGGTGATCCAGCCATCGTCGCGACCGGTGGAGAAGCTGCGCGCGGTGAACGAGGCAGCCGATCACGCGGCGTCGCCGCAGTCGGCGACCGGCCGCAATCGGGCGATGAACGATGCCGCCGCACTCAAGAAGGCGAAACTGCAGGTGTTGTCCGGCGCCTTCGCCGGACGCGAGCTCGAGCTCAGTAAGGCCCTCACCACGCTCGGTCGCCCGGGCGTGCAGGTCGCGGCGATCACGCGGCGCGCCGAGGGCTACTTCATCGTCCACGTGGACAGCGGCAAGGAGAACGACTATCCGCTGCTCAACGGCAATGCCATCGGGGCGCAGGCCACGCGGCTTGCGGATAACGATGTGATCCAGCTCGCCGGCGTGAAGATGGGGTTTTTCGTCAACTGATCGTGCCACGCGGCCCCGGTGTCGATGCCCGCCCGGCTCAGCCGCTTCACCTCAGTACGCCGTCGGCATACGAGTCCGGCATGTAATTGGCGAAGCGGGTGAACTGACCCTGGAAGGTCAGGATGAACGTGCCGATCTCGCCGTTGCGGTGCTTGACCAGATCGATCTCCGCGACGCCCTTCTTCGTGGTGTTGCGGTCGTAGACTTCCTCGCGGTAGATCAACAGGATCATGTCCGCATCCTGCTCGATGCTGCCGCTCTCACGCAGGTCCGACATCACCGGCTTCTTGCTTTCACGCTGCTCGACGCCACGGTTCAGCTGCGACAGCGCGATGACGGGGACCGCGAGCTCCTTGGCAAGAACCTTCAGGCCGCGGGAGATTTCCGCGATCTCGTTCGCCCGGTTCTCCTTGGTTCCGGGCACCGACATGAGCTGCAGATAATCGACGACGATGAGATCCAGCCCGTGCTCCCGTTTCACCCGTCGGGCACGGGCCCGCAGCTCGGTCGGGGTCAACGCGGGCGTCTCGTCCACGAAGATCTTCGCTTCCGATAATTGACTGGTGGCGCTCGTGATCCGCACCCAGTCGTCATCGGAGATGCGCCCGCTGCGCAGGTTCGTCAGGGGCACCCCGCCAACCGAGGCGAGCATGCGCGTGATGACCTGCTCCGCGGGCATCTCCATGCTGAAGATGGCGACGGATGCGCGCGTCGCCTGATGATGCAGTGCGGCGTATTCGGCCATGTTGACGGCAAGGGTGGTCTTGCCCATGGAGGGACGACCGGCCACGATGACGAGATCCCCGGGACGCAGCCCGCCGGTCATCTTGTCGAAATCGGTGAAGCCGGTGGGCAGGCCGCGCAGCTTGTCGGGGTTGGTATAGGCATCATCGATCTGGTCGATGACCGCCGGCAGCAACGTACGCACGGCGGTTGCGCCGTGCCGGCCGCGAAAGCCGAGCTCCGCGATCTCGAACACCTTCTGCTCGGCGCGATCCACGAGCTCACGCGCCGTCTCGCCGGAGTTGTCGAATACCGCCGCGGCGATCTGCGTTCCTGCCTGGATGAGCTGGCGCAGCAATGAGCGCTCACGAACGATATCCGCGTATGCCTTGGCGTTGGCAGCGGTGGGGGTGTCACGCGCCAGCGAGCCGATGTAGGCAAGCCCACCTGCCGACTCGAGCTCGGAGCGCCGTTCGAGCTCCCCGACGACGGTGACGACATCACATGGCTGGGAGGCGCCGGTGAGCGCGGCAATCGCCTGGTAAATCAGCCGGTGATCGGGCCGATAGAAATCTTCCGCTACGACGACATCGGCCACGTTGTCCCAGGCCGTGGGATCGAGCAGCAGCCCGCCAAGCACCGCCTGTTCGGCTTCGACGGAATGCGGGGGGACCGGCGCATCGGCAAACGCTTGCGTGCCGGAATCACGACGCACTTTGGCGGGGCCGGCCACCATGCGCACTCCCCCGCTTATTCTTCGGCAACGATGGTCACCGCAAGCGGCACGTCCACATCAGCATGCAGATGCAGGTTGACCGAGTGCTCGCCGATCGTGCGCAGGGCACCGTTCGGCAGGCGCACCTCGCTGCGCTGTACGGGGAAACCGGCACGCGTCGCCGCTTCCGCGATATCGCTGGTGCCGATCGACCCGAAGAGTTTGCCTTCGGTGCCGGCTTTCGCGTTGATGACGAGCTTGAAGTCCTTCATGGACGCTGCGCGCTGCTCCGCGGAGCTGAAATGATCCTGAGCGGCTCGCTCGAGCTCGGCCCGGCGCGCCTCGAATCGGGCCACGTTGTCGGCGGTCGCAAGCGTCGCCTTGCCTTGCGGAAGCAGGAAGTTGCGGCCGAAGCCGGACTTCACCTTGACCCGATCGCCGATGTTGCCGAGGTTTGCAACCTTCTGCAGAAGAATGATTTCCATCGAAATCGCCTCAATGCTGATCGGTATACGGCAGCAGTGCCAGGAAGCGCGCGCGCTTGATCGCCACCGCCAGCTGCCGCTGATAGAACGATTTGGTTCCCGTGATGCGGCTCGGGACGATCTTGCCCGTCTCCGTCACATAACCTTTGAGCGTGGCGAGATCCTTGTAATCGATGTACTTCACGCCCTCGGCCGTGAAGCGGCAGAATTTCTTGCGGCGCGAGAAGCGGCCACCGCCGCTGCCACCGCTGCCGCCACTGCTGCCGCTGCCGCCGCCGCCACCGGAACGCTCTCTACTCATTGCCATCGTGGAATTCCTTCGGAAAATCGCTCGGGCAAACTCAGGCTCAGACGCTTTCGCCCGCTGCGCTGTCCTCATCATCGACAGGCGCCACAGCGACGTCCTCGCGCGCAGGCGCGCGTCGCACAGGCCGCTCACCCTCATCATCGTCGTCACGCGCCCGTTCGCGCCGGGGCGGCCGATCACCGTCATCCCCATCGTCGTCGCGCCGCTCGCGACGGCGACTGCCATCGCCCTCTTCATCCGCAGCCTTGGCCATCGGCGAAGGCTCCGTCACGGCAGCGTCCATGTTGACCACGAGGTGACGCAGCACCGCGTCGCTGAAGCGGAAGGCGCCGGTGAGGTCATTCAGCGTCTTCTGGTCGCACTCGATGTTCATGAGAACGTAGTGCGCCTTGTGAACCTTGGCGATGGGATAGGTGAGCTGTCGCCGTCCCCAGTCCTCGAGGCGATGCACGCGGCCCTCGCCGGCGGCGATCATGCCCTTATAGCGCTCGATCATCGCGGGCACCTGCTCGCTCTGATCGGGATGGACGAGAAACACGATCTCGTAATGCCTCATGATTGCTCCTTACGGATTGAGTGAGCCGCCCGTCGCGAGGCGTTGCGGGGTGCGGCAAGGAGATCCAGCGTAGCCGCCGGGTGGCACGGCTGGGCCCCCTTCAGCCGGCAGCGGAACAGCCGACGGTCCTTTCAAGTGGCCGGCAAACCCACCCGGTTAAAAAAAGAGGGGAGCTTCCGCTCGCTAAAGGGGGCGCGAAGAATACACAATCGGGCGATTGGGCACCAGCCCGTGTGGTCACGATCCAACCGGGGGACCGGCGCGCTGTCTTGTGACCTCGTACAAGAGCATCCCCGCTGCAACCGAGACGTTCAGGCTCTCCACGCTACCGGACTGCGGCAGTCGCACCATCCAATCGCACGTCTGGCGCGTGAGCTGCCTCAGTCCGGTGCCTTCCCCCCCGAGAACCAGCACCGTACCGTCCGTCAGGTCCACCTCGTAGGGCAACTTGCTGCCTGTGACGTCCGCGCCGAGCAGCCACAGGCCCGCCTCCTTCAGCAGCTTCAGCGTGCGCACGAGGTTCGTCACAGTCACCACGGGGGTGGTCTCGGCGGCCCCGGCCGCCACCTTCCGCACGGTCGCCGTCATATGGGCAGCGCGGTCGCGGGGCACGATCACCGCGAGCGCACCGCATGCATCCGCTGAGCGCAGGCACGCGCCGAGATTGTGCGGATCCTGGACGCCATCGAGTGCCAGCAGAATCGGCTTGTGGGCACTCTGCAGCGCATCGAACAGCTCGTCCTCCGACCAGGGAGGGAGGGGCGAGATCTGCGCCAGCACACCCTGATGCGCCACATCGCCGAGCATCTGCTGCAGCTCACGCACCGCGATCCGCTGCAGGGGGCGGCCGTGGCGCCGCGCCAGCTCCTCGATCTGGCGCATCCGCGGATCCTCGCGCCGATCCGCCAGGCGGATCGAGAGGATGCGCTCGGGGTGGCGCTCGAGGAGCACGCGCACGGGATGCATCCCGTAGATGGTCTCAGTCGCCTTCACGCCGCATCAGCCGCCGACTCATTCACCAGCTCGAGATCCACCAGACCTTCGATCGGATTCACTGCCGTCACCACGACGCGGATGCTTCCCCCGGTACGCAGGCGCCTGCCCGTCCGGCGCCCGCGCCAGGCATGGCCGTCATCCTCCATGACATATTCGTCATCGCGCAGATTGTCGAGGTGCAAAAGGCCATCGACCGCGACATCCAGTATCTGCACGAAGCACCCGAATTCCACGACGGTCGTGATGATGCCGCGGAAGGTCTGACCGATACGTTCCCGCAGGTAGGTGCACTTGAGGAATGTCGCCACGTAGCGGTCGGCTTCATCGGCCCGCTTCTCCAGACGCGAAGTGCTTTCGCCCAGAACGTGCAACTCCTCCGTCTCATACCGAACCCCGGTACGTCCGGGTGCGCGCAGCAGCGCCTTCAGCGTGCGATGCACCACCAGGTCGGGATAGCGGCGGATAGGAGAGGTGAAATGGCCGTAATGCGCAAGGGCGAGCCCGAAGTGACCGATATTGGCTTGTTGATACACGGCCTGCGGCAGGGCGCGCACGACGAGAGACTCGATGAAAGCTCGGGCGGCCGAGCTGCCCAGCCGTCGGGTGATCGCCTGCAGATCGCGCGTCGCGACGTTCTCGGGTATCTGGGCATCGATTCCCAGCGCGTGCAGTGTCGAGTGCAGCCGCTCGAGCTTCTGCTCCTCGGGCTGACCGTGCACCCGGTACAGTGTCGGAGTCTGCGTGCGCTGTAATTCCTGCGCGACCGCGACATTGGCCATGATCATGCACTCTTCGACCAAACGATGCGCCTCGTTGCGCACGCGCAGCTCGATTGCCTTGACCCGCTCGGCCGAATCGATGACGAACTCCGCTTCCGCGGCATCGAAGTCCAGCGCACCACGCCGGGCGCGGCCCTTGTGCAGCGCGCGGTAGACATCGACCAGCTCGAGCAGCCGATCCACGCTCGGACCGATCGCCGCACGCGCGGCGGGGCGGCCTTCGAACAGCGCCTCATGTGCCTGGGTATAGGTGAGCCGCGCGGCTGAGCGCATCACTGCCGGATAGAAGCGTGCGAACTTCAGTGCGCCGCTTTTCGTGATGATCATGTCGGCGGCAAAGCAAAGCCGATCGACCTGCGGCGCCAGTGAGCACAGATGATCCGACAGTGCAGTCGGCAGCATCGGAATGACACGCGTCGGAAAATAAACCGACGTGCCGCGCTCGCGGGCTTCGGTGTCCACCGCGGTTCCGGGTCGCACGTAATGACTCACATCGGCGATGGCGACGATTAGCCGATGTCCCTCCGGGTGCGGCTCGGCATACACCGCATCGTCGAAATCGCGCGCGTCTTCGCCATCGATGGTCACCAGCGGCAGATCCCGCAGATCCTCTCGGTCGCCCGATTCGGCCGGATCGACCTGATTGCCCCAACCCTGCGCTTCCCGCAGCGCCGCAGTTGAGAACTCGTGCGGCAGATCGAACCGTGCAATCGCCGATTCGGTCGCAAGCTCCACGGGCCGATCGGGGTCCAGCCGTTTGACAATGGCGGCCTGCGCCGGGGCTGCGGAGCTTGCGTGCCGGGTGATGCGCGCGATGACCCAATCGCCCGCGCGAGCATCTTTCAGTTCCGCATGCGAAAGCGCGCAGCGCAGCTGCAGGCGCCGGTCGGCCGCATTCACCCAACACTGCCGTCCCTGCACTTCCACGGTGCCGAGAAATGCATTCACCCCGCGGCTCACGATCTGCTCGACGGAACCGAGCCATCGGTCACTGGCATCCTGTGCGAGCCGGACCCGCAGGCGGTCCCCGTGCATCACGCCTCGCATCTCACCGGGTGGAATGAAGACACTGTCCTTCATGCCGTCGACGCGTACAAATCCGTACCCGGCGCGGTTGGCGCTCACGACGCCCTCGACGCTGCTGCCGGGCTTGGCGTCCGAGCGTCCCAGCGCCGCACCGGCCTTCCCGACCGGACCGGACGCTTGCCCGCGCTTGCCCGCCTGAGCGGCGCGCAAATTGCGCGAGTGCCGCGCATCCGCACCTCGCGCGCCCCGCTCCCCGCCCGCGCCGTGGCGCACCGCGTCGCCGCTTCCACGGTTCGCTCGCGCGCCGGTGCCGAATTTTCCTCTGCGTGCTTTCAATTGACAGTCCCCGACCCCGTGCGTAGATTTCGGCGCCTTCCATTGCCCTTGCCATGCCCTGCCCGGGTGGCGGAATTGGTAGACGCACTAGTTTCAGGTACTAGCGGGTAACACCGTGGAGGTTCGAGTCCTCTCCCGGGCACCATGTTCCTTCGAGGGCCGGCTACGGCCATCCGCAGATGCTCGATAAATTCACGTAATTGATTGAATTTAATCAACTTAATTCCATTGTCAGCCACTGGCGGCCACGGCCAGCTGAGGCATTGTAGGGGGTAAAAGTAGGGGGTGGCGAGATCACGACTCCCCGAGTCTGCTCCAGTTGCTCAAGAGTTGAGGCGAAGGGTAAGCGCGAGACCGCGCACCGGGCCCGATCGCTGGAAGTTCGGGCCTCGGAGCGGCGACGTTCACGAACCGCCCCCGGCGAGTGCCCAAAGCGGCGGCGGAACGCCCGGTTGAAATACGATAGGTCGTTGAACCCGACCCCGTAGGCGATTTCGCTGATGCGAAGTTGGTCGAAGCGCTCGCTGAGCAGCTTCGAGCGCGCGCGCGTCAACCGCTCCCGCGAACAAACTCAGTGAAGCTCGTCCCTTCGCTTTCGAACATCATTCGAATGTCGCGTGGGCTCAACCGGTGCCTGGCCGCGATGTCACCGACCGGGACTTCGCGACCAAACTGTTTTCCGCGCCGTCCAAGACGGGCGCGCATCGCTTCGGTAAATCCAAACACAAGCAAACCGGACGTGAGTCGGCCAATGGCCACTGTTGTCGTCGACGCGCCTGTGATCGCGAAACCGTCCCGTCGAAGCCGCGAACACCAATTTTTCTGGGGAATGTCGGTCCTGGTGGCGCTGGTCGTCTGCATCGGCTTCGCGCGCACCTATTTGCTTGTGGGCTTTTTCCATGTGAAGCCGCTGCCCGCGCCGTTCGTCCATGGAAACTCGCCGGAATTCGCGACAGCTCACTACCTCCCGGGCGGGATCCCCGGCTCTGGGTCCGCTGCGTGTTGCACGCCAGCTCTTGCCGCCATCGCCGCTGCGAAAGATTCCGCGTTCGCTGTTCGGTCCGAACGCGTGCCCGAGCGCCGCGACGCATACGATATCGGGGCCGTGCGGATCGACGCTGATGGCGCCGATCTAGCCGCGTCTTCATCCGGACTGGTACCGCCGGGAAAGCCGGCGCATCATAGCCTTCATTCGCAAGTCGAAGCAGTCGCATGCGCCGCATCGCAGCCATTATCCTGGTGCTTACAGCCCCTGCCCGTACCGCCGATGAGCTTGCCGCGAGCAACGCCGCCGTCAAGGGGGGTCTGGCCGAGGTCCACCTGGATCCGGAGGCGGCGCAAGCCATCAAGCTGCCAAGAAATTTGCGGCTTTGCAGTTGACACAGTCGGCTCTGGCGTGCCTGCTGTTGGTTTCGTGCTCCTGCTCCATCTGCGTCGCCCAGACCGACGAGCACGCCGCCGCGCAAGATGATCCGCTCCATGGAGTCTCCGGGGAAAGTGCCCCGAAGAGCTCTGCGGGGCCGGTCATCATCCGGGCCAAGTCGTGGCTTTTCAATCGCGCGACGCGCTACGCCCATTCTCTGCCGGAAGTGGACGGAGCGACGATCACGGTCACGAAAAAAACCAGCGTCGTGAAGCTTGCAGATCAGCCCACCACGATCGATAACAACCAACGCGAGCTCTTCGATCGGCTGCCGGGGATCGTGCTGGCGGAGCAGCAGAATCCCACGCAGTTGAATCTCGCCTACCGGGGTCTGGGCAATCCGCAGGAGAGCGAATATGTGCTCATCATGCAGGACGGCATTCCTCTCGAGCTCGACTGGATCGGCTACCCCACCCTCTACTACCTGCCGGTTCCCCAGACTCTCGAGTCCGTGCAAATGATTCGCGCCGGTTCAGGATTGCTGTACGGGCCGGAGCCGCAGCCGGTCGTCAATTTCATTTCGCGCGCCCCCGATCCAGGCCGCCCGCTCGCGGGGACCTCCGAGCAGGTCGGTGGCAGTGACGCGCTTTTCTCCAGCTTCAACGCAGTCTCCGGTACCCTCGGCGACTGGGACTACCTTGCGGACTACTCCCGCAGACAATCCGAAGGGCAGCGCGCGAACGGCGACTATGCGCTCAATGCTGGCGACTTCCATGTCGGGTATCGGATCGACACGCGGCGGAAATTGGCGATCGACATGCACGCGTATTCGCTCGACAGCGGGCTGGCGGGCCTGATGTCCGCCGCCCAGTTTCGGACCAACCGGGATCAGACGACGACGCCCGATGACCGCCTGTGGACTGACCGTTACACAACCGTTCTCACCTATAAGGACGGGTTCACCGAACACGATTCGTACACGCAGAAACTGTGGACCGGCTATCAGGATCTCGTGACACGCACGGATGGGTATTCTCCAGGCACACTGCTCGCCACGGGTGCCACGCTTGGCAGTCAGCGCTTCCACTACACCGGCCTGGACGGCCGCTTACTGCATCGCTGGGGCACCGGCAATGCTCTTACCGTGGGATACACCGCCTACACATCGCGCAGTCCGTACGACGAAGCCACCAGCCGGAACCCACTGGCCGACCGCAATGACCAATCCGGTACGCCCCTGTACATCGATGCGCGACAGACCCGCTACGCTGCGCTCTTCGCGGAGAACCTATTTCGCTTCAGGCTCTTTCACCTCGTGACCTCCGCACGCTTCGATCATGAGGCGCTCGAAAGTCATGAGACGATCGCGCCGCACCCATTGCTCATCGATGCGACCTATAGCAAGAATATTCCCTTGTTCGGCATCGGCATCGGTAATGACTTCGGGCAGGGAAATGAAACCTATCTGAACGTCTCGCAAGGCTTCCGGCCGCTGCGCTACCTGGATATTGCCAGTCCGTTCAGCAACTTCTCGCCCGGCAACAATCCCAATCCAACGAAGTACCTCACGTACGAGGGCGGAGTGCATGGCTGGCCGAGGGTCGGGCTCTACTACGATGTCAGCCTGTTTCAAGTGAACGTCAAGGATCGAATCGAGTCGCGGCAAATCACCCGGATCGAGACGGTAGACGTGAATACCGGCGACACCCGCAGCCGCGGCGCGGAACTCGAAGGTTCCTACGACCTGCTGCGGCTGTGGCCACAGAGCGCAGCGGACAGCCACTTGACCATGTTTGCCAATGCCAGCTTGCTGGATGCCCGCTTCACCAGCAGCAGCACCCCTGGGCAGACCGGCAAGACCCCTGGCTACGCACCGGATTACGTGCTCAAGGCGGGAATGACCTTGGCCGAGGGCGGGTACTGCAAGATCAGCCTGGTCGCAGACTCGGTTGCATCCCAGTATTTCCAGGACAGCGACCTGGGCGCGGGCGGCACGCCGGCGCGCATTCCCGCGTACACCATCATCGATCTGTCGGGCGACTACGTCATTGCCGGCCACCTGCGCTTGCTGGGCGGCATCTCCAACCTGGCCGATCGGCACTACTACTCACGGGTGTTTCTCTTCGGCGGCAGTCTGGAGCCGGCGAGAGACCGCGCGTTCTACGCTGGGCTCGCCTACGACCTTTGAGCCGGCTGCCACCAGCCGCGATCATCGCTGAGTCACGGAGCGATCGGCGCCGCTCCACCCGCTCGTAGTCGCTCGTTGAGCCGTGGCAGCTCGACGCTTTCGAATCGAGCCCATTCGGCGAGCGCATCATTCAGCAACGTCCGGTGTTTGGCATAGCCTCGCACCACATCAGGGGTGGGGGCCGTGTCCGCACCATCGACGGCCCGCGCGAGATGGTGGAACGCAGTGGCGAGATACCGCAGGCCGCCAATCGTCTTCGGTGCTGACCCCAGCGAATCCGGCGAGCGTTTATCCGGCGGCAGGTCGCTGATGGTAAGCACGCGCTGGTCCGCGACGGAAAGCGCTGCTGCGATGACCGGTCTGCCGCTCCCGTTCTTGATTAGCGTGCCGATTGCTGCGTGTATCCGGCCTGCCGCAGCCAGTGCCGTGGCGATCTGGATGCGCGCGTGCTCGATATCACGGGCGAGCGCGAATTGCCGCGCATAGCTGCTCGCAGCCAGTTTTACACGCGGATCCGGCGCAACGGTCAGCGGTTGCCGAAAACTCCTGCCGCCGACGTTGAGCTCGATCCAGTACTCGCCAGGGGGCGCCCATACTCCGTTCTCCTCCTGTGTTGGATCCTCCGCGACGAGTGCGGGCTGCTGTTGCGCGTAGTGCAAGTCCCAGACGAAGCGATGGGCACCTTGGCTGGTCGCAAGTGGCTCGGGCGGGACGATCCACTCGGGCGCGATTTCGATCTTGGCAAGCTCTGGCAGCGACCGTATATCGTTGCTGCTGAAGGTCCGCACCCGGCTTCCGTGTGCATCCGCGATGGTCAAGGTAACAGGGCCGAGTGACGCGCCCTGCAGTGCATAATCGATGTAGGCACCCAGCGGCGGGTTGGCTCCCATAGGCTCGTCCTTGGGCATCGGGGTTCCGGTGAAGCCGGTCGGGCGCAGCCGATATGCTGGCCCGGGCGGGAACAGGCGCGTGGCACTTGCGGAATCATCAGCCAGCGACCGCAGTGGCGCGACGTCGTCCATGATCCAGAATCCGCGGCCGTGGGTCGCAATCACCAGGTCTGCCCCGTGCACGCTCAAGTCGCGCACCGAGGTTCGCGGCAGATCCTGCTGCAGCGCCTGCCAGTGGCCGCCATCGTCGAAGGAAACATAGACGCCCCGCTCTGTTCCGCAATAAAGCAAGCCCCGATGCGCAGGATCCTCGCGCACCACATTGACCGTATTGAACGTGCCTCCATCGGCAATGCCGTCGGTAATCGACGTCCAACTCGCACCCCCATCGTGGGTGCGATAAATGTAGGGCCGCGGGTCATCCAGGCGGTGCCGGTCCACGGCGATGTAGGCGCTGTCCGTGTCAAAGTGCGAAGGCTCGATCACGCCGATCTTCGACCAGGCACTCAGCCCCGCCGGCGTTACATTCTGCCAGCGGCTGCCGCCATCGCGACTGCGCCAGACCAGCCCGTCATCCGTGCCGGCCCAGATGAGCCGCTCGTCGAGCGGCGAGGGTCCGATGGCGTAGACCACCCCGCGGCGGGGACTGACCTGCTCGACATCTGCGACAGTGGGCGGATCGAGGTTGGATGGCGTTGGCGGATTCTCGCGGCTCAGATCCGGACTGATCGCGGCCCAGTGTCGACCGCGGTCGACTGTGCGGAAGATGCGTTGATTGCCGAAGTACAAGGCGTGACTTCCGGACTTGCCGAATACCAGCGGCAGGGTCCACGTGCCGCGGTACAGGTCGGGGTGCGCCAACGTCGGAGCGACGCTCTGCGTCTGCCCGGTTCGCAGATCGAGCTTGTCCACACGCCCGCCAAAAATGATCTGCGGGTCGTCCGGATCTGGAGCGATGTTGTCGCTCTCGCCACCGGCCGTGGTTTCCCTGAACTGCGTGAGATTGATGCCGTCGATGTTATCGGTGCGGCTGGGGATGCCCGCCGCGCCCGAATCCTGCTGCGCGCCATAGACCCAGTACGGGAAGCGGTTATCCGTGATCACGTGATAGAACTGGCCTGTGGGCTGGTTGAACCAGGAGCTCCAGGTCGCATCACCGTCCATCGTGACCAGCGCGCCCTGGTCGACGCCGAGTATGCGCCGCTGCGGATCGGCCGGATCGATCCACAGCTGGTGATAGTCATCTCCGCCGGGAGCGCCCTTGATTGGGATGAAATTCTTGCCGCCATCCTCGGAGCGATACATCGCGGTATTGCAGACATAGACCACGTCGGCGTTGGTGGGGTCGACCGTCACGCCGGCGAAATACCAACCGCGCTGCCAGATTCGGCTGTCACTGCTGACGCGGGTCCAGCTCGCCCCCCGATCGTCGGAGCGGTACAGGCCGCCCTCTGCGGCATCGATCAGCGCAAACACCCGCAGCGGCTTCGAGGGCGCGACGGCGATACCGATGCGACCGGTCTGACCCGGCAGGCCGTGGCCACTCAACGCGGTCCACGTCTGACCGCCATCCTCCGATTTGTAGAGGCCACTGCCGGGTCCGCTGGAGGGTGGATAGACGTTCCAGGGTGGACGGCGCGTCTGCCACAGCGAGGCGTACACCACGTCGGGCTGTCCCGGTTCAGCGGCGAGGTCGATCGCACCGGTATCCGCGTCCTTGTAGAGCGTCCGCTGCCACGTCTTGCCGCCATCCACCGAGCGGAATACGCCCCGGGTCTCATTCGCGCCGTACGGATGCCCCAACGCCGCAACGAGCACCGTGTCCGGATTTGTCGCACTGACCAGAATGCGGCCGATCTGCTGCGAATCCTCCAGTCCGATCGCCTGCCAGCTGTGCCCGGAATCGATTGATCGGAACAGCCCCCCGCCCTGCGCGATATCCGAGCGCATGTCGGCCTCGCCGGTGCCGACATAGATGAACTTGGGATTCGACGGCGCCACCGCGAGAGCACCGATTGAGCCCACCGGCGCCGAATCGAAAATCGGCGTCCAGGTACGTCCCGCGTCAACGGTCTCCCACACGCCACCGTTCACCGCGCCAAAGTAGAAATGATTCGGCTCCCCCGGGACGCCGGTCACCGTGAGCACCCGGCCGCCGCGGAATGGCCCGATGGAACGCCAATGCAGCGCTCGCAGCAGCGTTTGATCCGGGGCGGCTTCGGCGGCAACGCGGACCGCCACGACACACGACAGAACAAAGCAGAGCGCCAGTACGCCGCGTAACAACGACACGTTCCACCCCGGGCGACAATGCGCAGCGTGCACCGTACACCAGGCGGAGGAGTCACGCCAGACGGCTGTCAAACGCCTGTTACGTGCGCGCCGGAGCGAGGTTTCCCAGCGTCGGAAGTATGCGCATGCTCCCGCAAGGGGCCAACAAGTGATGCTTTGTGGCAGCTGCGGGCACCACAGAGCATCAGGGGAGTCCGGTCTCCAGCGCCAGACCGACACCGAAGCCGATGAAGACCGTGCCGGTCAACCGATCACACGCGCGCACGACGGCCGATCGGCGTAGCAAGCCGCTGATGCGCTGTGTCGCGGTAATCAGGAGCGCAAACCAGGCCAGACCGAGCAGTGCGTGGATCGCGCCCAGGAAGATGATATACGGGGCAACGGACACGCCAAACGGCACGAACTGCGGCAGAAAGGCCACATAGAAAATGCCCACTTTCGGATTGAGCAGATTCGTCAAAGCGCCGGTGGTGAACGCGGCTCGACTGCGCTCGCCACGGTCTGCTGCTATCGGAAAGTTGCCGCGCGGGTAACAGATCATTCTGGTGCCGACCCAGAGCAGATAGGCCGCCCCGACCCAGCGCAGCACCGTGTAGGCAAGCTGGGAGGCGGCAAGGAGCGCCGCAAGGCCCAGAGCCACCAGCGCCGCCCAACAGAAGCAGCCGACGGCGACGCCCAGGGCTGCGAATGCAGCAGGGCGCAGTCCCCGCGTGGCCGCCACTCGCAGGACGAACGCCGTGTCCAGACCTGGCGTAATCACCAGCAGGCTCGCCGCCGCGAGGAAGGCGACGAGCAACGCATGGTCAGCACTCATTGCGGGCATCCGGAGAGTTGCGGCCGGTGATTATATCGCCGCCGCGGTTCGCTGCTTGATTGCTGCGTGACGGCGAACACAAAGCCGCCGCATATGACCCGCCGATTCAGCTAATCTACCGATCCGCCGATAGACCCTACGAGGAATACACATCAGCCGGAGACGCGGGCCCACGAGTCCGCGCCCGGCTGAATTTACGATGAAAACACCCACCGCTTTACAACCGTTGATCGATGACGGCGTCATCGACGAAGTGATCCGTCCGCTCAAGAGCGGTAAGGAGGCGACGGTTTACCTCGTGCGCTCCGCAGGTCAGACCCGCTGCGCCAAAGTCTATCGCGACATGGCGCAGCGCGCCTTCCAGAGGCGTGCGAAGTACCAGGAAGGGCGCAAGGTGCGCGGCAGCCGCCAGGCCCGCGCCATGAGCAAGAGCACGCGCTTTGGCAGAAGAGAGCAGGAAGCGGCGTGGAAGAACGCCGAGGTCGACGCGCTGTACCAGCTCGTTGCCGCAAACGTGCGGGTGCCCAGGCCGTACGGTTATTTCAACGACGTGCTGATCATGGAACTGGTGATGGATGCGGCGGGTGACCCTGCTCCGCGGTTGGGCGAGCTCGAGTTGTCGGCGCAGACGGCGCGGCAATATCACGCCGTTCTCATCCGGCAGATCGTGCGCATGTTGAGCATCGGGCTCATTCACGGCGACCTGTCGGAGTTCAACGTGCTCGTGGCTCCCGACGGACCCGTCATCATCGATCTCCCCCAGGTCGTCAACGCGGCGGGCAACAACGGCGCACTCGCCATGCTCGAGCGCGATGTGAACAACATCCGCGGCACGCTCGGCTGCTTTGCGCCCGAGCTGCTGACAACGCAGTTCGCGCGGGAGATGTGGAGTCTTTTCGAACAGGGCACGCTCACGGCCAATAGCGAGCTCACGGGGCGTTGCATCGCAGATGAGACCGCCGCCGATCCGCACGCCGTCCTGCTGATTGTGGAAGATGCGCGGGAAGAGGCGATACGACGAGAACTCGGACGGGCTGGCGATTGAAGCGGATTTGAGCCGCGCCGACTCACACCGCGCATTCGTCTGCGCGCTCTTTGCCGCGGTGTTCACCCTGAATGGCTGCGTCGCTGCGGCAGCTGGCATTGGCTTCCAGCAATTGCACATCGCCAACGGCTCCGAGCCGCCCCTGGCGATCGGGATCTGGTACCCCACGAGAGCGGGCGCGACGATTGCCGGCCATGGCCTGGCACTTGTCGTACTCTCGCATGGAGGTGGCGGATCGTACGAAAGCCATTACGATACCGCGCTCGCGCTGGCGCGGGCGGGTTTCGTGGCCGCGGCGGTGAGCCACACGGGCGATACGTACGACGATCAGAGCCAGGTCCTGCGCTTGTGGCGCCGCCCGGCGCAGCTTCGCCGCCTGGTTTCCTACATGCTGGACGAATGGCCCGAACATGGCCGATTGGACGGCGCCCGGGTTGGCGCATTCGGCTTCTCCAATGGCGGCTTCACGGTCCTGGTGGCGGCGGGAGGGGTTCCGCAGCTTGGGAAAACCGCCGCCTATTGCCAGGCCCATCCCGATCACGACCTGTGCCGGGCGCTACAGGAAGGCGGTGCCGACCCCGGACTTCTCGGCGCCGATGCTCCTCCTGGCTCCTGGCGCGCGGATCCGCGCATCAAGGCGGTGGTCATCGCCGCGCCCGCATACGGCTTTGCCTTCGACCGCGCGGGCCTGAAGAACGTACACATCCCAGTGCAGCTGTGGCGCGCGGCGAAGGACCATCACCAGCCCAATCCATTCTACGACGAGGCGGTACGCGTCGCGCTGCCGCGACCGCCGGAATACCACGTCATCGCTGACGCGAACCATTACGCCTTCCTGCCGCCTTGCAATGCGCATCTGGCGCGAATGGCGCCGCGCATCTGTATCGATCCGCGCGGATTCGACCGGGCGGCGTTCCATCAGGCCTTTAATGCCCAGATCGTACGGTTCTTGCGGGATACCCTGCGCTGACACGAAACTGAAACGTGTCCGGTGGACGATGGCGCGTCAGTTGCAGATCGAGCGGTGCAGAGGCGCGAGTCGTCCGTCACTTGATCTCGTACGTGAAGTCGTAGGCAGTGCCCTTCGCATCCCGGGTATGCAGCTTCATCTCGCCTTTTGCACCGGCGTATTTTCCCGTGCCGCCCGTGATCGCAAGCATCGAGTCCCCGGCATCGTCGAAGGGGCCCTCGACGGTGATCTGGCCATCTTTCAGTCGCAGTGTCCAGAAGCATTCCCAGCTCTTCCCGACCACCATCCGCACGCAATAGCCCTGGTCCGTGCCGAGCTGCACGCGGTTGGCTGCATCGAACACCGGATTGGCGAAGGTGAGCAGATCTCCGACCGAATCGCCCTTCGCCCCGAGATCAAGCGTCGCATCGGTCAGCGCACGCTCCACCAGCTTGATCTGCTCGGCGGCCGGCACCGCGACGGCTGCGGTGGCCAGCACGGTTCCAAGTGCAATCGCCATCCATCTGTTCATGATGAGTCCTCCGTTGCTGTTGATCATGAAATCACATCGGCTTGCCGACGCAGTGGCCGCTCGGCCGACGGCGCGTGCAGCCGGTGCGCGTCTCCCGCGGGAGCGGTTCCGTGGTCGTACGGCTTCGCCGCAAACATGTAGATGGCGCCGAGCAGCAGCACCGCTGCTGTCGAGACCATGACGCCATAGTTGCTGTACCACGGATCCTGCGGGCTGCGCGGCCATGCCATGTTGAGGATGGCACCGAGACCGTAGACCAGCGCGATCGCATTCACCAGCCAGCCCCAGCCGCGAAGCGTGAAGGGCCCGGCGGGCTGCCAGCCTCTGGAACGCGCGAACAGCGCGCCGGCGACGATCATCTGAAAGGCAATGTAAATGCCGACGGCCGCGAAGCTGATGATCGTTGCAATGGCGTTCTGCAGCCACAACGAGGCGAGCGCGATCAGCGCAGGAATGGCGCCGCTGACGACGAGTGCCGTGGCGGGGACGCGCCCGCGCGCGGAAAGCCGACGCAGGTAACCGCTGCCAACGATCATCTCGTCGCGCGCATAAGCGAACAGCAGGCGGCTCGCAGCCGCCTGCAGACTCAGCAGACACGAGCCGAAGGAGATCAGCACGACCACGATGACCGCACGCAGGCCAGCATCCCCCATCGCGCTGCGCAGGAGCGTCACGACCGGATCCTTGTCCCGGCCGGCCAGCACGGCTGGCAGATCCGGTATCGAGAGCACGAGCGCAAGGCAGACCCACATGGCAGCTCCGCCGCCCACATAGATCGTCATGCGCATGGCCTTCGGGATCATCCGGCTGGCATTCGGAGTCTCTTCGGCGACATCGCCGCACGCCTCGAATCCATAGTAACAAAACATCGCGGCGAGCGAGGAAGCGAGCAATGCCGGCCAGTAACTGCCGTTGCCCTGCACGGCAGGTGTCGCCAGCAGAACACTCCAGGGTTGGTGTCGGGCAAAGAGCAGCAGATAGCTGCCGACGACGATGGCACCCACCAACTCACAGATGAATCCCAGCATCGCCACCCGCGCGAGCAAGCGGGTGCCGCTCAGATTGAGCAGCGTCGTGGCGAGGATCAGCATGATCGCGATGGCGGTCGTGGTGGCTGGCGCCGCCTGCGCACCAAACAGCTGTGCAAGAAAGGGAGCCGCTCCGGTGGCAACGGCTGCCAGCGTGACGCACAGCGCCCACGCATAGATCCACCCAGCCATCCATGCCCAGCGGCGGCCCACCAGGCGACGGGCCCAGGGATAGAGTCCACCGGAGATGGGAAACTGCGAGACGATTTCACCGAACACGAGACACACCATCAGCTGCCCCAAACCCACGAGCAGATAGGTCCACCACATGGGCGGCCCGCCCGCGAAGATCGCTGTCGCGAAGATCGTGTACACACCCACGACCGGCGAGAGATAGGTGAACCCCAGCGAGAAATTCTCCCATTTCGACATCGTCCGATCGAAATGCGATGTATAGCCGAGCTCGCGGAGCTGCTGCGCGTCGGCGCTGGCCGATGGCAACGAGGTCTCGGACATGCGCTCCCCCGGTTGTCAGTGCCTTCGCGGCGTCCGCACTGATCCAATCCACTTGTAGATGTTGCCGCCGCGCATGACGAACACGACACGACGGACCGCCGTAATATCCTGCAGCGGATCGCCATCGAGGGCAATGATGTCCGCGTCATATCCGGGCGCGAGCCGCCCGAGTTGGCCGCCCATGCCGATCGCCTCCGCGGCCACCGAGTTCGCCGCGACCAGGGCGGCCATCGGCGTCTGGCCGCAGTGCTGCACCCGGCCGATGAATTCCTCGGCATTGCGGCCGTGCGCACCAGCCGTGGCATCCGTGCCGAACACCATCTTTGCACCCGGCATATGCACCAGGCGGGTGCACACCGCGAAGTCTTCCGGCATGTCACGCAGCATCACGGTCATGCCCTGCACGGTATAGCCATCGATACCGATGTAGCGATCCTGGTTCTCGATGTAGTTCTGCACGACGAGACCGACCTGGGGAGTCAGGTAGGCGCCTGCCTTGACGGCGGTCTGCAGGTCATCCAGCGTGGCGTACGTGGCATGCTCGATTTCCCTGCAGCCGGCGCGAGCCGCCGCCGCCACCTGCCCACGGTAGGCGTGCACCATGGACCGCAGGCCCACCGCGCGCGCCTCGTCACACAGCACTTTCAGCTGCTCTTCGGTGAAGGTGGGCTTGGCACCCACACGCTGGCTGTTGGAGGCGAATATCTTGATCAGATCCGCCCCCTGCGCCTTGCGCTCGCGCACGAGCGCCCGCAAGCCTTCCGCTGTGGCGTTCAGATTGCCTTCGATCGGCGCAAGCGAAGTCAGCAATCGCGGCCCGGGAAGATCATGGTCCCGGATCGCATCGCGCAGCGGACCCTCACTCGGATCACCCACGCTCTGGATGGTCGTGAAGCCTGCCAGAAGGGTTTTCCAGGCGGCCTCGGCCATCTCGAGCGCGCCTTGGTCCGGGGACTCCTTGTCGGTCGCCAGGTGCCCCGTGCGATCGAAGTGGGAGGCGATGTGCACATGTGCATCAATCCAGCCCGGTAGAACGGTGTATCCCCGCAGATCGATGACGTTGCCGCGTGCCGCACCGGCGAGCGAGACGATCTTGCCCCCATCGATGTGGATGCGCGCGTTGTGGAGCTTGCCACCGACCCCATCGAGTGCGCGATCGGTGAGCAGTACGGTCGGACCTTGCGGCGACTGGGACGCCACGGCGCTGAGCTGCTGAGCGAACGATCCTACCAAGAGGCTCAGGGCCCAGACGACCTTGTTGTTCATCCGGCGGTTCCTGTGCAGTTGCTCCGCGACGGTCCGCATCGTAGCAGGGATTGGCACACGGACTGCACGACGGGACGGCATGCGCCGTTGATTGCCGTTCTGCGTCAGGCCCGCAGCAGTGTGACGACGGCCGACCAGCGGGCATTACCCAGTCGTCGCGGATCCGGTGGCGGGAACTTCGCGAAAAGTCTCAGGAACCATGGCAGCCTGCCGAAGCGCGCGGCGGCCTGCAGCAGCGGCTCGGCCTGTTCGACGCGCCAGCCGAGAGCCTCGAAGAAGGCCACTCCATCGGCGGGGGCGAAGCGCATCGGGGCATTCGCAAGATGCGGCCCCATCGTTCTGTTCATCATCCGCAGCAGCTCCGGGGCGGCGAGATCGAGGACCCAGCTGTACAACGCAGGCTGCGCCAGCAGATCCGCACTCAGCGCCCGCACCTGGACATCCGCGAGATAGACCAGCAATCCTTCGCTGATCGCGAGCGCCCGACGGGCACTTCCCAGCGCCTCCACGAGCGCGCTTGCCCGCGCGCGATCATCCGTGAGATCGGCCTTGATCCGCACGAGCCGGCAGCGCGGTCGGGCATCCGCGAGCAGCCGCTCCTTCTCGTCGCTGAGCGCGGCAAGATCCACCTCGACCCAGCGCAACGCGGATGGAAGCTCCAGCCGGTACGGCCGTGCGTCCAGTCCGGCCGCCAGATTCACCACGCAATCACAGCCGTCCCTGATCGCTTCTGCCACCCGATCATCGATGAGTCTGGTGCGGGCGATCAGTGGCCAGCCGCTTCGCGCCTGCCGCGGCATCAACCGCGCGATCTCCTCGCCGCGCGGCCCCGCCAGCCGTTGCGCATAAGGATCCCTGAACAGAGCATCCGACCGCGCGCTTTCCCAAGCCCTGTAAACCGCTACCCACCGCGCGGTATCCGAGACATTGGTGATGGGAGAGACGGCCATGGGTCTGTGGGTCTGCGCTCGTCGGCCGCTCCGGTCACAGCCGGGCAGCAACGTTGCTTTGCATGAGATTGCGCAGCATGGCCACTTCCGCGGTGATTGCGGTGTGCAATGCCGGATCCACGTCCGGGGCAAACAAGGACGAGTGGTTCGACGGCAAGTGGCTGCCCGACGCCTTGGCGGCGGCAAATTTCTGCGGATCCGCGCCACCGAGGCTCAGATAGAAACCGGGAATCCCCTGCTCGACGAACACCGAGAAATCTTCCGATGCAGTGATCGGCTCCTCGATGCGCACATTGGCATTACCCAGCGCGCCCTCGAGCACGCCCTGCAGCCGATGTGCGAGCGCAGGATCGTTGTAGACGGCGTCGGCGCCCTCGTAGTGATCGATGAGCGGCGGCCGCGGTGCGGCCGCCGCCTGCGCTTCGGCGTTGGCGATGCGCGTGATCGCCGCCAGGACCTGCTTTCTCACTTCCGCTTTGTACGTGCGCACCGTCAAGGCCATCTCGGCCTGATCCGGAATGATGTTGTTCTTGGTGCCGGCATGAATGGTCCCCACGGTCACCACCGCCAGCTCCCCGGGTTTCACCTCGCGGGAGGGGATGGTCTGCAGCGTGAGGATCGTTCGTGCGGCGATCACGATCGGATCCACGGTGGTGTGCGGTGCGGATCCATGGCCGCCCTTGCCGAAGATGGTGATGCGCAGAGAATCGGCGTTGGTGTCATAGACACCCGGAACGACACCGACCTCGCCTGCCGGCAGTTCGTTGCCCACGTGCAGCGCCAACAGCACATCCGGGCGCGCGAACCGCGTGAACAGCCCATCCTTCACCATGCCCTCGGCACCCCCGACGGTCTCCTCCGCGGGCTGGCCAATGAGCATGAGCGTGCCGTGCCAGGTATTTCTGCTGTGCGCCATGATGTCGGCTGTTGCCACCAGCGCGCTCATGTGCAGATCGTGTCCACACATGTGGCCCACGAAGACCTCGTTTCCGGCATCGTCCTTCGTGCGCACCTGGCTGGCGTAGGCGAGCCCAGTCTTCTCCTGCACGGGCAGCGCATCCAGTTCGGTGCGCAGCATCACGGCGGGTCCCGCTCCATTGCGCAAAATGGCGACAATGCCGGTACCCCCGACATGCTCGGTCACCTCGTAGCCGAGCGCGCGCAGCAGCGCCGCCAGTTTCGCGGCGGTGTGCACCTCATGTCCGGAGAGCTCCGGATGCTCATGCAGCTCCACGTACAGCGCATGAGCCGCCGGGTACACGGCATCGACCTCGTTGGATTCCGCGCCGCAGACGGCCATGCTCACGGCTCCCGCCAGTCCCAATAACCAACCTGACTTCAGCATCTGCTTCCCCTGTATGACCGTCTCATGCAAACACGCCATAGTACTCCCCCGTACGCTAGCCTATGCCAGCGCATGCAGGAAAAGCCCATAGCGCTGCGGGTCGGTGACGGCGACGAAGGCAAGCCCCGCAAGCGCGCCACTCAGATGCGCATCATGATTGATCCGGCCTCGCGGCTGGCGCGACCAATAGTAAGTCAGGGCGAGGTAACCGATGGCGAACCAGGGTGCTGGAATGCCGATCGGTATCGGCAGGATCGTCAGCCGCTGTCGGGGGAAATACAGAATGCAGGCGAACAGCACCGCGAGAATGGCCCCGGAGGCGCCGAGTGATGCGTACTGCGGATCATCGCGATGCTTGAGCGTGGTGCCCACGCCGCTGGCGAGCAACCCGATGAGGTAGAGTATGGCGAACGCTTCGGCGCCGATGGCCCGCTCGAGGGCGAAACCGAACGAGTAGAACGTGATCAGATTGAAAAGCAGATGGCCCACATCGGCGTGCACGAACCCGCTCGTGATCAGTCCCCAGTAGCGCATGCGGCGGGCAATGAAATACGGGCGCAGGACCGCCCAGTCCAGAAACCGGCCGGAGCGCATTCCGAGCAAGCTGGCAGCGAGGATCAGCGCAATGAGCGTCGCTGTGACCAAGCAGGGTCTCCGAAGGTGCGGCCGGCAAGTGTATTCCGGCAGCCGCTGCCTGACCACATCGATTCCCGCCGCTGCTACACTCGTCGTCCACGACGCACCTGGGGGATAGCGTGCGAATCGGCCCCTTGGCGGATTGGACTAGCGAGCAAAAAAGCGTCGTCGTCGCCGCCTTCCTCGGCTGGACGCTCGATGCGTTCGATTTCTTCCTCGTGGTATTTGTTCTCAAGGACCTCGCGCACGAGTTCCACGCCCCCCTCGCCTCGATCACGGTAGCAATTTTTCTGACGCTCGCGATGCGCCCCGTGGGTGCATTCCTCTTCGGCCGCGCTGCCGACCGCTACGGACGCAAGCCCGTGCTGATGGTGGACGTACTGCTGTATTCGGCGCTGGAGTTCGCAAGCGGTTTCGCACCCGATCTGACCACACTGCTGGTGCTGCGTGCGCTCTACGGGATTGCGATGGGCGGCGAATGGGGCGTCGGCGCATCCCTCACCCTGGAGACGATTCCGGTCCGCTCCCGGGGCGTCGTGTCCGGCCTGCTGCAGGCAGGCTATCCGACCGGATACCTGCTGGCCTCGATCGTGTACGGGGCGCTATTTCCGCTGATCGGCTGGCGTGGCATGTTCATGGTGGGCGTAGTGCCGGCGCTACTCGTGCTGTACATCCGCCGCCGGGTGCCGGAATCCCCACACTTCAGGCGGACCTCCGGGCAGCGCAGCGACACCCTCAGCATCATGAGGAAACACTGGAAACGCGGCCTCTATGCGGTCGTCCTCATGACGATGTTCAACTCCTTCAGCCATGGCACGCAGGATCTGTATCCGACTTTCCTGCAGCTGCAGCACGGACTTTCACCGCGGGCCGTGGGCACGATTGCCGTCATTTACAACATCGGCGCCATTCTCGGTGGTTTGTGCATCGGTGCGCTCTCCGAGCGCATCGGCAGGCGCCGGGCCATCATCGGCGCTGCGCTGCTGTCGGTGCCCGTGGTGCCGCTGTTGATCCTTGCCGGCACGCCGCTGATGCTGGCGCTCGGCGCGTTCGCGATGCAGTTCATGGTGCAGGGCGCGTGGGGCGTCGTTCCGGTCCATCTGAACGAGTTGTCTCCACCCGAGGCACGCGCCACTTATCCGGGGCTCGTCTATCAACTCGGCAATCTGTTCTCCGCGGGCAACGCGACATTGCAGGTGGCGCTCGCGGAGCACTTCGGCAACGACTATGGATTGGCGATCGGCGCCGTTTCGTGCGTTGCGGCTCTGCTCATCGCCGTGTTGACATTCCTCGGACCGGAAGCCCGAGGCATCTCATTCGGCGGGGCACCGGTCCGCGCTTGAAATCCCCGCGTAGGCGGGATACAGCTCGAGCAGCTTGCGCATGACGCCATTCGTCCACCCGAAGCCGTCCTGCGATGGATATTCACCGCCGCCGCCCGTGTGACCGACATCCACCACGTCGTACTTCTCCACGAGCTTGCCGCTTCCGAGATACACATGCTGCACGTTCGCCATCCAGCGGCAGGCAATGACTGCTGCGAGCCGTCCCGCATCGTTACGGCGCAGGCCGGCGATCGCGATCCACTGGAGCGGCGCCCAGCCATTCGGTGCGTCCCATTGTTCCCCGGTGCGCAGCGCGGTCGTCACGATCCCGCCTGGCCGCAGCAGCTGCCGCTGTGCCGTCTTCGCGATGGCTGCCGCCTGTGCCGCGGACGACACCCCGAAGAACAGCGGATACAGCGTGGCGGCGGAGATGCGCTTGACCTGCGCCTGTCGTGTCCAGCGGTAGTCGAAGTAGGCGCCGGCGGCACCATCCCACAGGTACCGATCGAGGGCCGCCCGCCGCTGGGTCATGCGCTGCGCAAACTGCGTCGCACAAGCCCTGTCCGCATGGCGCACGCATCCAGCGCGAATCGCACGCTCCAGCCCGAACAGCAGGCTGTTCAGATCGATCGGTACGATCTGCGTCGTATCGATGGTGGCGCGGTGCCGTGCATCGGCGAACCAGCGTGAGCCGAAATCCCAGCCGCTTTCCGCCGCCGCGCGCAGATCGCGATAGACCTGCGCGGCGGGGCGCCCGCTCGCGCGGGCAAGGGCAACATCGTCACGGTACGACTCATCGCGTGGCGTGCGCCGATCATCCCAGTAGCGGTTGAGGATCGACCCATCCGGCATCGCCACGACGCGGCGGTGGGCGCTTCCCGCGCGCAGCCCCGTGGCTCCCTCCATCCAGAATGCGTACTCGCGTTGCAGCTCCGGCAGGTATTGCGCAAAGCCGCTATCCGGATCGTCCGGCGTCAACAGGCCCACCATCTCGAAAAAAAACGGCGGCTGGGAGCGGCTCAGGTAATAGGTCCGCGCACCGTTGGGTACGTGCCCGTACGTATCGATGAGGTACGCAAAGTCGCGAACCATCGAGTCCAGCAGATCCCGGCGGCCGCTGACCGCAAGACCGAGCATCGTGAAGTAGGAGTCCCAGTAATAGATCTCGCGGAAGCGGCCGCCCGGCACGACATACGGTTGCGGCAGAGGCAGCAGCGAGGAATATGGCGCCGCACTCGGTGTGCTGCGCGTGAGCACATCCCAGAGCCGGTCGATGTGCGTGACGATCGCAACCTGCTGCGCGGGCGATCGCGGCGAGACCGCCGGCGACGGTAGTGTGAAATGCGCCTCGACGAAGCGCCGCAGCGCGTCCGCGGACGGCGGGCGCTGCGCGTGATATTGCCCGAGTATCTCCGTCGGCGACGTCTCTGGAATGGCATCGACGAAGGTCTTGCCATCCGGAAAGATCGCCTTGCTCTGCACGGCGACGAACAGATCCCCGAACAGGACCTGTGGCGGCTCCAGGGTGAGCGGCAGGTCCGGAGTGCGCGACCACACGGCACATGGCTCGAGCGCCAGTGCCACCAGCAGCAGCGCAAGCCACATCGCGGCACGCACGCCGGGCATCACGCTCGGGGACGGCGGGCGTAGATTCCAAAGCTGAGGATTCCGGCATAACAGATCGCCGGGACCGCAAGTGCGGTCTTCAGTCCGACCCAATCGGCGGTGCGGCCGGTGATCAGTGGAATAATGGCGCCCCCAACGATGGCGACGCAGATGATGCCGGACCCTTCGGCGGCTCGGGGCCCCAGGCCCTCGCAGGCGAGCGAGAAAATGGTCGGAAACATGATGGAATTGAAGAGGCCGATGGCGAGCAGGGTCCAGCCCGAGACGCTCCCGGCGGTGTTGGCCGAAACCAACAGCAACGCAATCGCCACCGCGGCTGCGCAGGCCAGCACCTTTCCCGGGGAATACACCCGCAAGAGCCCGGCGCCGATGAAGCGCCCCACCATGGCGCCCCCCCAATAGAACGGCACGTGCTTGCCGGCATCCTCTGCACCCAGGCGCAGTACGTCCGACTGCATGAGGTAATTGACCATGAGCGAGCCAATCGCCACTTCGGCACCGACGTACAGAAAAATGCACAGCGCACCGAAGCCGAAGCGCCGGTCCCGCAACAATTGCAGTGCATGCTGCGCCGTGACGGCCTCGCTCGGGGTCTCCGCGAGTCGATTGCGATACAGCCATACGGCCCCTGCGACCAGCAGCAGCGCGCTGGCAAGTCCCTCGTAGGTGCGCACGATCACATGGGTTTCGCTGGTGCGGAACGCGCTCAGGGCGGCGCCGTGCAGATGCGCGGGGTCCACGGTGGCCAGCGATCCCAGGATCAGAATCGAGCCGATATAGGGGAATACCGTGGTGCCGAGTGAGTTGAACGCCTGCGCGAACGTCAGCCGGCTGTGTGCCGTGCGTGGCGCTCCCAGCAACGAGATCAACGGATTCGCGACGACCTGCACGATCGTGATCCCGGCTGCCAGCACGAACAGTGCAGCCAGGAACGTGGCAAAGCGGCCGGAGGAGGATGCCGGAATGAACAACAGGCATCCCGCGGTCATGGTCAGCAGGCCGATCACGGCCGTGCGCATGTACCCCACGCGGCGCACGATGCCGGCGGCGGGCAGCGAAATCACGAAGTAGGCGGCGAAGAAGGCCGACTGCACCAGCATCACCTCCCCGTAGGAGAGCGTGAAGAGGCCTTTCAGCTTCGGAATCACGACATCGTTGAGACTGGTGATGCCGCCGAAGATGAAGAACAGCGCAAACACGAACAGGCGCAGATTGCCCGTGTCAGGTGTCGTTGCGGGCGTACCGGGTTCGCGGGCGACGATGCCCATGCAGTTCCTTCCCCGCGCAGCAGCGGGCGTGTGGCCTCAATGCATCAGCTCAAGTGCGCATGCGCGTACCCGCCGGATCAAACGCCGCTCCCGGCAGGCGCTCGGCGCGTAGCCGCTCGCCCATGATCTCGATCTCGAAGCCGCTCGTCGAGCCCGCGAGCCGTGAAGGAATGTAGCCAAGCGCCAGTGAACGCTGCACGCTGTGCCCATAGGCGCCCGAGGTCACCCAGCCGATGACCTGGTCGTCGTGCCAGATCGGCTCATCGCCCAGCGCATCGGCATCGCGCGCATCCACGGCAAACGTCACGAGCCGCAGCGCCCCGCCGCGCTCCTTTTCCTCGGCCGCCGCGGCGCGGCCGATGAAATCTCCCTTCTTCAGATCGACGAACCGTCCCAGGCCCGCCTCGAACGGCGCGTAGATCGGCCTGAACTCGCGCGCCCACGAGCCGAAGCTCTTCTCGATTCGCATGCAGTTGAGGGCCCGGGCGCCGAAGTGCTGCAGCCCATGGGCTGCGCCGGCCGCAACGAGCAGATCGTAGAGCGCCCGCTGATAATCGCTGGTCACCCAGATCTCATAGCCGAGATCGCCGGTAAAGGACACCCGGCCGACGAATGCGGGAATCATGCCGACGTCCATGCGCCGGAACGAAAGGAACGGATAGGCCGCGCTCGACAGGTCTTCCCGCACGAGGCTTTGTAGCAGCGCTCGCGAGCGCGGGCCGGCAACGGAGAGCCCGACGTACTCCATGGCGCAGGGCCGCAGCGTGACGCCGGCAGATGGCATGTGACGTTCGAACCAGCGCAGATAATAACTCTCGGCCGCGTAGGTGCCGATCAGGAAGAATCGCTCGGCCGCGGGGCGGCACATCGTGAAGTCGCCGATCAGCTTGCCGCGCTCGTTGAGCATGGGAGTGAGGGCAAGGCGCCCCACCGCTGGCACGCGGTTGGCCATGATGCGGGACAGCCATTGCTCCGCACCGGGTCCCGTGATCTCGAACTTGCCGTAGTTGGAGATCTCGAGCAGTCCGACACTCTCGCGCACCGCCCGCACCTCGGCCGCGACGTGCGCATGCGCGCTCGAGCGCCGGAACGTGATGTTCTCCGTCGCCGCCTCGGCGGTCGGTGCGAACCACAGCGCATGCTCCAGTCCGCAGTAATCGCCGAAGACCGCATGCCTCGCCTGCAGCCGATCGTAGATCGGTGTGGTGCGCAGCGGACGCGTCGCCGCCAGCTCCTCATTCGGGAAGCGGATGCGAAAGCGCCGCGAATAGTTCTCCCGCACCTTGGCGTTGGTAAAGCTGAGGGTGGCCCAGTCGCCGTATCGCGCGACATCCATTGCCCAGACATCGGCGCCCGGATCGCCATCGATCATCCAGTGCGAGAGCGCAAGGCCGACGCCGCCACCCTGGCTGAAGCCTGCCATGACGCCGCAGGCCACCCAGAAATTCGCCAGCCCCTTGATCGGACCCACGAGCGGGTTGCCGTCCGGAGCGAACGTGAATGGGCCGTTGACCACCTTCCTGATGCCCGATCGACCGAGCACCGGAAAGTGCTCGAAGCCCACCTCGAGGCTCGGGGCAATCCGCTCCAGATCGTTGGGCAGCAGATTCTGGCCGAAATCCCAGGGCGTGCGCACGGCTGACCAGGGCACACCGGCCCGCTCGTACGTGCCCATGAGCATGCCGCCGCGCTCCTCGCGCAGATAGATCTCGCCCTCGAAGTCGATGCAGTGCAGCTGCTCCTTCTGGCCCTTGAGCGCGGCAATCTCTTCCGTGATCAGGTACTGGTGCTCCATGGCGAGCACGGGCAACTCGAGGCCCACCAAGCGGCCGACTTCGCGCGCCCACAGCCCGCCTGCGTTCACGACGTGCTCGGCCCGGACATTGCCCTGCTCGGTGATCACATCCCAGCCGCCATCCGCCGTCGGCTGCAGGTCCACGACGCGATTGTGGCGAACGATCTCGGCACCGCCGATCTGCGCAGCCTTGGCGTAGGCCTGCGTGACGCCATAGGGATCGACGTGGCCTTCGATCGGATCGAACATCGCACCGACGAAATGCTGCTTGTCCATGAGCGGGAAGAGCTTTGCCGCCTCGTCGATGGAGATGATCTCCAGATCCATCCCCAGATAGCGGCCGCGCGCCTTGGTCATCCGCAGCCAGTCCATGCGCTCGGGCGTGCCGGCGAGCATGATGCCGCCGGTGATGTGCATCCCGCACGACTGACCGGAGATCTGCTCGAGCTCCTTGTAGAGCCGGATCGTGTACTGCTGCAGCTTGGCGACATTCGGATCGCCGTTGATCGTGTGCATGCCACCTGCGGCGTGCCAGGTCGAGCCGGAGGTCAGCTCCTCCCGCTCGATCAGCAGCACGTCGCGCCATCCGGCCTTGGTGAGGTGGTACAGGACGCTCGCACCGACCACGCCGCCGCCAATCACGACTACCTTCGCATGGCTCTTCATTTGCTCTCACTCATTCGCTACCGCCAGATGTACTGCCGGCCCGGCTGCCACCGAGCTCGGCCCGAACCGCTCGATCAACCAGGAACGAAACAGCGCGATCGCCGTATCGCCCAGGCCTTCGGGGTGGGTGATAAGGTAATAGCCGAAACCGTCATCGAGTGTCGTGTCGAAGGGTCTGACCAGGCGCCCGTTGCGGATCTCGTCTGCGAACAGGTTGGTGTCGACCAGCGCCAGGCCTTCGCCGCTGAGCGCGTACTGCACCGCCAGCACCGCCGTATCGAACACCGGTCCGCGCTCCACCGCTATCGAGCGCAGTCCGGCCTGACGCACGAACTGCGACCACACATGGTGGCGGGACATCGCGTCGATGCGCACGTGCACGATCTCGTTTGCCTCGATGAACCCGGCGAGGTCCTTGCCCGCGTGCGCGGCCGCAATGTTGGGATGACACAACACGCTCAGCCGTACAGGCCAGAGCAGATCGGTGACCAGGTCGGTCACGGTCGGCTTGGAATACACCACCGCCACATCCACATCCCCCAGCGGGGGTCCGACATTGGACGGACTGATGAGATCGATGTCCACCTCGGTACTGGCGCGGCGGAAATCCCGCAGGAGGGGTACGGCGAGCTGCACCGCGAAGCTGGGCGGCATTTGCACCCGTAAGGTGCGCTGCACCGGCGCGCCCTCGTTGCGGATGTCGTCGAGTGCGTATTCGAGCCGGTCGAAGGACTTCACGACCGCCGGTAGCAGATGTTCCCCCGC
This sequence comes from uncultured Pseudomonadota bacterium, assembly GCA_963716335.1. Classification (GTDB taxonomy): domain Bacteria; phylum Pseudomonadota; class Gammaproteobacteria; order Steroidobacterales; family Steroidobacteraceae; genus 13-2-20CM-66-19. The sequence continues at coordinate 289,939 of OY970302.1, forward strand.
CTTCGTCAGTGTCAGCGCATGCGGCCTGCGCTCGAACAGTTGCACTCCGATCAGCCGCTCGAGCGCGATCACGTGCCGGGACAGGGCACTTTGGGAAATCAGCAGGGCGTGGGCGGCGGACGTGAAGCTGCCATGCTTCGCCACGCCCTCGAACGCGCGTAGCGCATTCAGGGGCAGCCAGCGCCGATCGATGCTCTTCTTGCTCATGAATCGCTCCTGGGCCCCCGGCAAGCGCGCGGCAGGGCGTGCGGCAGCCGATTTTAGCGTGCGCGTCATGCGCGAACCGCGGGAATCCGATGCCTTTTTTCGATGTGGCTAGCCATATTCTCGGCTTGGACTCACCGCGCAGCTGTGGAAGTCTGAATCATGATCAGCAGCCTCATGAGCCGCTGCCGCGAAAAGCTCGCAATCCTGGAAACCCTCGACGTCGGCAAGCCTATCCTCAATTCGGTGCAGGTCGATGTCGCCAATGCGGCGACTTGTATCGAGTATTACGCACTGGCTGCCGGTGCGGACCTCAAGCCCATACGGACGACCTATCGATGAATGCTGCTCCTGGGGAATTCGCCGTTTCTCACCCCCCACAGCGGATCGCCGCGATCGCGATCAGCCATCACCGGCTCGAATTCGCGCCTGCGTTCCATCCGAGCTGGGACAGTCAGCCGCGCCTGCACTTCGATGCGACGATCGTGCGGGTGAGCACCGATTCGGGACTCGTCGGCTTCGGTTCTGGCGACGGCATGATCGGCTTTGGCGGGTACGAGAGCTTGTTCGTCGGGCGCGATCCACTCGCGCTCGAGCGCCATTACCGCGTCCTGTCGAATATCGACTTCCACCATGGCCGCTGCTGGCCGCTCGATCTGGCGCTGTGGGACCTGGCCGGAAAGATCACCGGACTTCCGTGCTGGAAGCTGCTCGGGGGACTCTCCAACCGCGTTCGCGCCTATGCCTCCTCGGGCACGCTGCGGGATCCGGGCGCCATGGCGGAAGCTGCGGAGCGCTATCTGGCCCGGGGCTTCCGCGCCCTGAAGCTGCGATTTCGCCGCGGCGACTGGCGCGAGGACCTGCGCTCGCTCGCGGCGGTGCGCGCCCGTGTTGGAAACCGGCTCGAGCTGATGGTCGATTGCAATCAGGGCTGGCGCCAGCCCTGGGATACCGAGGCACCGTGGAGCCTGAAGGATGCGACTGCCGTGGCCCGTGAGCTCGAGCGGCTGGATGTCTACTGGATGGAGGAGCCGCTGCACCGTGGGGATCACGCCGGCATGCGCACATTGCGCGATACCGTGGATGTGCGCATTGCAGCGGGAGAGATGACACGGCAAGCGCACGAGCTGCGCGATCTCATTGCGGGGCGCTGCGTGGACGTCGTGCAGCCGGACGCTGCGCTGGTTGGTGGCATCACCGGTCTGCGGCGGGTCGCGCTGATGGCGCAGGAGTACAACCTCGTCTTCACGCCCCACACCTGGACGAATGGCATGGGAGTCGTGGCCAACACCCATCTCGTGGCCGGCCTGGCCAATGCCCCGTTCATCGAGTTTCCCTTCGACCCGCCCGAATGGGATCTCGATCGGCGCGATTTCATGCTCGCCGAGCCGTTCGAGGCCGATTGCGCTGGCTGGCTGAATCTCGGGGATGCGCCCGGCATGGGCTATGCGCTCGACGAGGAGCGGCTCGCACGCACGCTGCTGCGCCAGCGCAGCTCCTGAGCAGCTCAACCGCGCTCGGGCGCAAGCGCCTCGCGCAACGCGCCGAGCCAGGGTTCGAAATGCCGCCATTGATCCAACCCTTCGGTAAAGATCGGCTGACGCACCTGCTCGGAGCTTGCGGTGCGTACGCTGCGTTGGGTCCGGTGGTATTGCAGGCAGGCCGGCTCGTATTCAAGTCCGCAGAATTCGAGCATCCGGCGGATGCTGCCCTCGAGGTCGGCGACGACGTCCTCGTGTTGCACGCGCAGGATCTTTCCCGGAAGCACCTCGTTCCAATGCTCCATGAGCCGGACGTAAGCGCGGTAGTAGCGGCCGATGTCTGCAAGCTCATAGGTGAATTCCTGTCCCGAGGCGAACAGCTGTTTGAAGTTGCTCACACAGCAGGCCAGCGGCTCACGCCGCGCATCGATGATCTTCGCATTGGGCAGGATCAGCTGAATGAGCCCGAGGTGGCGGAAGTTGTTCGGCATCTTGTCGATGAAGAACGGGCGCGCCTGCGCGGCGCGGCCCCGGTAGATGCACGTGTCCTGCAGGTACTTCGCACCGAATGCCGCGAGCTGCACGGCACTGAGCTCGGTGAGTACGGCCGGATACCGCGCAACCGAGTCGCTCTCTTCCCGCCCCTGCAGCTGCGCTGCGAGCCGCGGGATGTCGGCGAGCTCCATCGTGCCTTCCACTTTGGAGTGGGAGGCGAGAATCTGCTCGAGCAACGTGGAGCCTGCGCGCGGCAGGCCGACGATGAAGATCGGATCGGGCGCCGGACAACCCCAGCCGCGCCGGGACTCGAGAAACGGCCGCGTGAATGTCTCGATCTGGCGCTGCAGCGCGCGCTCCAGCTGATCCGGGCGGTAGCGGCTTTCCGCCTTTTTCAACGCATTCCCGCGCGCGTAATAATGGAATGATTCCGCGTAGGCGCCGCGGTCCTCGAGTGCCTTGCCGAGCGCAAAGCACAGATGATAACGGTCGCCCACCGCGAGGCTCGGCGCGGCTTCCTGGACGCGCATCGCCTCGATCTGCGCATTCTCGAAGCGATAGGTCTTGAGATTCGCCAGGCTCCAGTAGGCATCCCCGAATCCAGGCCGCGCCGCCGCCGCCGCGCGGTACGCTGCGATGGCCTGCGACTGGTGACCCAGGGTCTTCAGGGCATGCGCAATCGACAGGTGCAGCTCCGCCGGCTCGGGCGCATCGTGCAGCAGCTCCCGGAAAACCCGCAGCGCTTCCTCGTGCGATCCCACGCCGACGCAGATCGTCGCGTAGAGTGTGCGAAACGCCCGGTTCCCGGGCTCGATCGCCAGAAGTTTTCTCGCCTCCTCGAGCGCCGCCGCATGCTTGTGGCGTCGTGCCAGGACACCGGCATAGTCGTACCGCGCCAGATGGAAGTCGGGCGCGAACTGCAAGGCACTTTCGAGCAGAAACTCGGCATCATCCAACACATCGAGCCGCGTCCCGATCTGGGCAAGCAGGCGCATCGCCTCCACATCGTTGGGATGCGCGAGCAGGAATTGCCGCAGAACGCGTTCCGCGCCATCGACATCGCCTTCCGTCATCATGCCCGCCGCGCTCAGTACCGCCGGCGCCAGTTGCGCAAGGTGCGTGATCTCGCGCTCGGCGCTCGCGGCTGCGCTGCGCTGCCCGATCGATCGCCACAGCGCAGCCAGCATGCGCCAGCTGGCAAGCAGCGCCGGATTGAGCGCCACAGCCCGCTGATACGCCTCGATGGCGAGCGCTGTCTTGCCCAGCGTGCGGTAGCAATGCCCGCGCTCCTGGAACAGCCGCGCGAACTGCGGATGGAGCCGTTCGAAGTGCTCGAGGCTTGCCAGTGCAGCGGGCACGTCCCCGAGGTAGCGCTCACACACCGCAACGAGATACAGCACGTCGCGGTTTTCCGGAACCTCCCGCAGCAACGTCGAGGCGCAGGCCAGTCCGGCCCGGAAATGGCGCTTCTCGAGCAGCCCTCTGATGCGGCGCACTTCCGCCTCAATGCGCGATTCAGTGGGACGCGGCTGCACTGCTGCCATGATTTCTTCCCGCTGTCCTCAACAGACGACCTGCTGCGCACACGGTAGACTGTGGCGCTTGGCTTTCTCCCGGAATGAACTGCCGATTCTCCCGCAAAGAGGCTGCGTGCCAAACCAATCCTGCCGGGCAGGCAAGCGCCTGGGCCTCGTTCTGCTGTCTTTGTGGGTATCAGCGTGGGCGTGTGCGGTCCGCGCCGCTACCCCGCCCAGTATATTCGGGGTAGACGCGCCGGAACTGGCTCGTCTCGGGCCATTCGCCGTCGGCGTACGGACAGTCACCCTGATACAGCGGGATCAACCGGACGTGCTGGCGTTCGATGCGGCCACGGGAACGGCGCCGCGGCGCGATCGCACCCTGGTGGTCGATCTGTGGTACCCGGCGCGGACCGTCCCCGGGGCGCCCAAGGTGACCTACACGGCCCAATTGCCCTCCCAGCCGCCCGCTGTTCCCGCCACTTTCTCGGTGCCCGGGATCGCCGTGCGCGAGGCCCGCCCGGCAGGTGGCGGCTATCCGCTCGTGATCCTCTCGCACGGCTACAGCAACGTTCCGGCAGCGATGAGCTGGCTGACGGAGAACCTGGCCTCCAAAGGGTACGTGGTGGCGGGTATTCGCCACGAGGACCCGCCAATCACCGATACGAGCAAATTCGACGTGCCGGTGCTGCGCCGCCCGCTCGACATCGCCTATGTAGCGCGCACGCTCCAGGTCACATTGGCCGCGGAACACCTGATCGACCCGGCGAAAACGGCACTGGTGGGCTATTCCATGGGTGGCTATGGAGTGCTCACCACCGCCGGCGCGACACTCGATCCGGCCGGTCCGCTGACGCGGATGGTCCCCGGTGGACTGCTGCTGCCCTTTGTGCGCGGCGGGGCGCAGCAGCAGACGCTGACGGTGACAGGCCTGAAAGCGGTGGTCGCCATTTCACCGGCGGGCGGCGGCACGCTCGCGGCCTGGGGACCGCAGGGGCTGCAGGGCATTCGGGTACCGCTGTTGCTGATCGCAGGAAACCAGGACCGGACGGTGGACTACGCCACCGGCGCGCGGGCGTTTTTCGAGCTGGCGAGCCGCAGTGAGCGCTATCTGCTCACCTTCAAGGAAGCCGGTCACGCGATCGGGCTGAATGCAGCCCCCGCGGCGATGCGCGCGAGCCTGTGGAATCAGGACTGGTTCGAGGATCCGGTGTGGCGCAAAGAGCGCATCAGCGCGATCAACGCGCATTTCATCACCGCCTTCCTCGATCGCTACGTGAAAGGCGACGCGAGCCGTGCCGCCTATCTGCAAGTCGCGACGCGGGACTCCGATGCCGGCAAGTGGCCAGCGCCGAGCCGCCTCCCCTACGCTGCCTACAGTCCGGCCACTGACGGGATCACGGTGTGGAAGGGTTTCCAGCGCAACCACGCAGCGGGACTCGAGCTGCTGGCCGCCCGCCCCGTCGCCGGTCCCGGCGGTGCGCCCCCGGCGGCCGCACCCGTCCTCGGCCGCTCCGCTCCCTCGGGGCCCTGAGCACTATGCGCTGATCGTTGCGCGCGAACTACTGCGTGGCGAGCTCGCCGAGCGTCTGCTCGAGCGGACCCAGCCAGGGCGCGAAATTGCGCCACTGATCGAGCCCTTCCCGGAAGATCGGCTGGCGCACCTGCTCGGAGCTCGCCGTGCGCACACTGCGCTCGGTCCGGTAGAACTCCAAACAAGTCGGCTCGAAGGCAAGCCCGCAGAACTGCAGCAGCCGCCGCACGTTGCCTTCCAGATCGGCGACCACCTCCTCATGCTGCACGCGCAGGATCTTGCCCGGCAGCACGGCATCCCAGTGGGCCATCAGCCGCACGTAGCTGCGGTAGTAGCGGCCGATATCCTCCAGGCTGTACGTGAATTCCTGTCCCGAGGCGAACAGCTGCTTGAAATTGCTGAAGCAGCAGGCCATCGGCTCGCGGCGCGCATCGATGATGCGGGCATTGGGCAGGATCAGCTGAATCAGCCCGATGTGCCGGAAGTTGTTCGGCATCTTGTCGATGAAGAACGGTTTGCCCGTGCGGTAGATGCGCGTGTTGGCAAGGTACTCCTCGCCAAAGCGCCTGAGCTGCTCGGAGGTCAGGCTGGCGAGCACGCGCGGGTAGCGCTGCTCGCGCTCATCGAGGTCGCGGCCGCTGAGCTGGTGCACGATGCGGGGAATTTCCGCGAGCTCCATCGTGCCTTCGACCTGCGAATGCGAGGCCAGGATCTGTTCGATGAGGGTCGAGCCGGCGCGCGGCAGCCCGACGATGAAAATCGGGTCGGGCTTGTCACAGCCACTGCCCTGTCGCGCGGCAAACAGCTGCGCCGTGCAGACCTGCTCCTGCAGCAGCGCCGTGCGCTCGATGGGCTCCGGCCGATAGCGGATCTCCGCCTTCTTCAGGGCATTGCCGCGCTCGTAATAGCGGAAGGATTCGGCGAATTCCGCGCGGTCCTCGAGCGCCTTGCCGAGCGCGAAGCACAGATGGTAGCGATCGAGCTGGGGCGTGCGCCTGTTGTCTTCCTCGGCTCGCATGCGCTCGAGCTCGGCATCGGTGAATCGGTAGGTCTTGAGGTTGGCGAGACTCCAGTAGGCATCCCCATAGTTGGGGCGGGCGGCGGCGGCCGCTCGGTACGCCTCCACCGCCTGGGGCTGATGGCCGAGCGTCTTCAATGAGTGGGCGATCGACAGGTGCACCTCGGCTGGCTGGGGGGATTCGGCCAGCAGCTGCCGATACAGCGCAAGTGCCCGCTCGTGGTCGCCGAGGCCCACGACGGCATTGGCGTACGTCGTGCGAAAGAGGCGGTTTTCGGGATCCTTCTGCAGCAGCTGCTCGAGCTGTTCCATGGCCTGTACGGGCTTGTACCGACGCAACAGCACGGTCGCATAGTCATGGCGGGCGACAGCGTAGTCGGGGGCAATGCGCACGACGGCCTCGAGCAGCGTCTCGGCATCATCGAGCACGTCGAGCTGCATGCCGATGCGGGCCAGCAGCCGCATCGCTTCGACATCATCACCGTGCTTGAGCAGGTAGGCGCGGATGAGCTGCTCGGCGAGCGCGTATTCCCCATCCGAATACATGCTGGTCGCCGTCACGACCTCGCTCGGCAGGCGTGCCAGGGTGGCGACGTGGGCGCTGGCGGTCTCGGCATCCTTGCTGTTGCCCGTCATCCGGAAGAGGCTCTGCAGCGTGCGCCAGCTCGCCGGCAGGGCCGGATTGAGGTTGACCGCGCGCAGAAACTCCTCGATCGCCCGCGGCGCATCCCGCAACGCGACGAAGCAATGGCCGCGCTCCTGGAATGCCCGGCTGAAGCCCGGATGCATCGCTAGGAGGGTTTCCAGCGATGCGAGTGCGGCGGGGATCTGGTTGAGACTGCGCTGACACACCGCGATCATGTACAGCACGTCGCGATTCTCGGGGACCGCCTTGGACAGCGCGAGCGCAGCGGGCAGCGCCGCCGCGAACTGCTGTCGTTCCATGAGCGCGCGAATGCGGCCCACCTCGGTCTCGACGAAGGAGCTCGGAACGCTTGCCGCGGATGACTGCATCACTTCAATGCAAAGGGGACGGGCGGTAAGCCCGTTCCCCGGGAGTCTAGCGTACTGCCCCGACAGCGGGGCAGTACCCATACGCACTTCAGAACTTGTAGCCGACCTGCAGGCCGAGCACCCGTGGGCGGGTCGGCGTCTGGGTGATGACGAACTGGCCCGTCGAGGTGAACAAGCTCACGTTGCGGTCCGCCAGATTCTCGCCAAAGATCTGTGCGGTCCACTGGTCCTTGGCCACACCCACGGCGCCATCGATGAGCCCGTAAGCCGGATTCTCGAAGCGCAGCAGCGTGGTGTTGATCGCACCACCGGTGGAGAGCGAGGGGTTGTTGCCCGTCTGCGTGAAGGAGCTGGTGGTGTAGGTGGCCCCGAACTGGACGAACATGTTGTAGGTGTTGAACTCCCACTCGTAGCGCGCCCGGATATTGCCCTGGAACAACGGCGAGTTGGCCGTCGGGCTGCCGATCGCACCGTACGGATTGCCGAGCGATGTGATGGGCTTGCCGAACTCGGCCGCGCTGCTCGCCGGGCCCGCCAGCAGCAGCGGGTTATTGGCAATCAGATCGGGAGAGTTGGTCTGCGCGCTCTTGTTGTAGCTCATGGCGGTCGTCACCGTGAGCCCCTGCGTGGCGCGCGCCACGATCTGGGTCTCGATGCCGCGGACTCGGAAGTTCTGGCCGTTCGTGCCGAAGGTCAGGTTGCCGAGCTGACCGGGATCGAAGAAGCCGACCTGCACGTTGGTCCAGTTCTCCTGGTAGACCGCGCCATTGAACTGCAGGCGGTGATCGAGGAACTCGGTCTTCCAGCCGATCTCGTTGTTCGTGAGGGAGTCCGGAGCGATGGCCAGCGGAATGCAGTATTCCGCAATGCCGTTCGCATCCTTGACGTGGCAACCGGAGCTGCGGTTGAAGTAACCGGGACGGAACCCCTGCGAGAAGGTGTAGTACAGCAGGCTGTCGGGCGTGACGTGCCAGCTAACGTTGGCGCGGCTGCGGAAGCCGGTGTAGGTGGAATGCTCGTTCTCGCCGTTGATGCTGGTCGCACCGGCGATGCAGGGCGGAGCACCCGCATTCTCGCAGCCGAAGCTGCTGACGACGCTGCCCGTCTGGGTATTCGAGAAGTTGTAGTAGCGTGTGCCCGCGGTGAGAGTCAACACCTTTGGAATGAGGTCGAAGTCCATCGAGGCGAAGAATGCGTATTGCTTGTAGCCGCGCTGCACGTCCTCGAAGAACGCGGTGTTGTCGTTGCGCGTGTTCGGATTGTTCGAGGTGGCGCCCGGCGCGACGCCGACATCGGTCATGCAGCCGAGCTGACCGGCCGTGGTGCAGGGCGGCAGCGTCTTGTACTCCCAATCGGTGTTGTCGAAGATCTTCTCCTGCTCCCAGAACGCACCGACGATGCCGCGCGCGCGCCAGTCATCCGGCGTGCTGAGCCGGAACTCGTGACTCTGGTGCGTGTTGCGCAGGGTCTCGCGCCAGGAGGCCACGGGTGAGAAGCACCTGGAGGCGCCGCTCGCACTTGCCTTGGCACCGTAGCACTGGTAGTAATCGGCGTACACGCCGCGCGCGTAGTTCGTGTAGTCGTTGCGCGCATCGAGGTTGCGCGCCAGATAGCCGCCGGTGTAGATCGCCCGCAGGTCCCCGAATTTTCCGTTCAGCGTCCAGGCGGTGTTCTCGAACGAGTCCTTGTCATACGACGGGCTGAACACGGTGACTTCGAGCGGCTTCAGGGGTACGCCGTCGGAGCTGTTGGGCATCTGATAGAAGACGCCCTGTGAATTCATGTCCTGGTACGTCTGGGTGAGTAGCGCGTTCCAGTCATCGTTGATCTGGTACAGCGCCGAGGCGCGGATGCCCTGATATGTGACCGGATTGAAGTTGTTCTGCGACAGCTCGTTGTTGTTGGCGGCCGGACTTCCGGGCGGTACGGCGCAGCTGTGCGTCGCGGAGCAACCCGTCGGGTAGTTCGCGTAGTAAATGCCCAGATCGCTGTTCTTGCGCGTGAACGTGCCGGGAACGTTGTCGATGTAGCCGCCGCGCTGATCGTTGTAGACGACGGCGCGCACGGCCAATGTGTCGGTGATCAGCGGCAGATTGATGACCGCGTTGATGGCGCTGTTGTTGTCACCATGCGCCGTTGTGCCGTACGTGGCGGTGGCGTTACCTTCCGTCACGTTTAACTTGGGCTTGTTGGTGATGTAGCGCACGACGCCAGCCTCGGCGCCCGCACCGAACAGCGTGCCCTGCGGCCCTTCCAGCACCTCGATGCGCTCGAGGTCGGCGGCATAGATGTCGAGGTTGCGGCCAGGCAGCTGACCCGACTGATCGTCGAGGTAGATGGCGACATTCGGGAAGCCACCGATGGTGCCGGTGGACTGGCTGCCGGCGGAAGCGCCCGAGCTCAGACCGCGCATGTAGATCAGACTCTGCCCGGGACCGTTGGACTTCGAGGTCACGCTCGGCAGGTACTTCGCATAGTCATCGAAGGTCTGCACGTTCAGCTGGGTCAAAGTCTCGGACGTGAGCGCCTGGATGGCGATCGGCACGTCCTGGGCGTTTTCCGAGCGCCGCTGCGCCGTGACGACGACTTCGCTGATGCCGAGATTGCTTTCCGCTTCCGAGCTCGTGGGGCTCGCATCCGCAGGCGTCGCCGCAGCGGCAACGGCAGCGTGCGCGCTCAGGATCGCGGCTACCGCGCAATACACTCTATAGTTGGCTTTCAAGCTGCTCCTCCCCGATATTGAATGGTCTTGCGAACGCACCGCCACCGCGACCGGCTACCATCCGCGGTCGTTGCGCGGAGGCAACAAAGGACTCGGGCAGCGGCATACCCCCGCCCGGACGCTTTCATACTCTGGCGCTACGCTCAAGCGGAGAAATCGGATCGGGCCATCCAGAAAAGTCATGGCCTTCTTATAATTCCCTTACCGCCTGGGCGGGACACCCCGTACATCCAGATTTCGGATCCTGCTTGTTGTGCGCGCCGCTGTCCACACTTTCCGCGTGAAACCCCCCGATGCGCCCTCGCAACATGCGTGGGTGGCGCTGGCGATGTACGGCCGCGACACTTCCACTGTACAGACGCGGCGCGTGGCGGATTTGACACGTCGGACGTGTCCGACAGCGAAGCGGGGCCGTTTCCGATAACCCCGCTCAGGAGGGTCGGGGCAACATACCGCCACGTCGCAACCAGACAATTCGCGATCGTCGGGAGAGCTCAATGCTTCATTACGCCATCATTTTCTTCATCATCGCCATCATCGCAGCGGTGCTCGGATTCGGCGGAATCGCGGCCGGGGCAGCCGGCATCGCGAAGATCCTGTTCTTCGTGTTCCTCGTCCTCGCCATCCTGACCTTCCTGCGGCGCGCGTAACGCGCACTGCGGGAGCCCGCCTGCGGAGGGCCTCTCCTTGCCTGTCCGATGTGGCAGGAGAGGGTCCCGGTAGGCGGGTGCGGGGATGTCCCCGGGGGGGCCTCGGGGGAGAGGCGGGGCGCCGCAGGCGTGGCGGCGCAGGCGTGGCGGCGCAGGCGTCCCCGGGCGGTGCATAATCTGCGGGAATGCACGGCCTGTCTTTTATCTTCGCGCTTTTAGTGGCAGCCGGGCTGCTGCTGCGGCTGTGGCTTGCGGCCCGGCAGATCCACGCCGTGCGCGCGCACCGCACTGAAGTGCCCGCGCCTTTCGCCGACACCATTGCGCTGGCGGATCACCAGAAAGCGGCGGACTACACCGTGGCGAAAGTGCGGCTCGGTCAGCTGTCCGCCTGCCTCGATGCGCTCGTGATCCTCGCGCTGACCCTGGGCGGGGGAATCGCGGCGCTCGATCGCCTCTGGGTGCGCAGCGGCTGGCCCCAGCCCTGGGAGGGGGCGGCGGTGATCCTTTGCGTCGCGCTCATCGTGAGCGTCGTGGACCTGCCGCTGTCGCTTTGGCGTACGTTCGGGCTGGAAGCGCGCTTCGGTTTCAACCGCGTCACCCCCACATTATTCATCGCAGACCTCGCCAAGAGCGCCGCGCTCGGACTTCTGATCGGGGGCACCATCGTCCTGGGCGCGCTCGTGCTGATGCAGCGAGCCGGCCACATCTGGTGGCTGTGGGCCTGGGGCGGGTGGCTCGGCCTCACGCTGCTCATGAGCTGGGCGTGGCCTGCGTTCATCGCGCCACTATTCAACAAGTTTGCACCGCTTGCGGATCAGACCCTGCGAGCGCGCATCGAGTCATTGCTGAGTCGCTGCGGTTTCACGTCCCGAGGCGTTTACGTGATCGATGGCTCGCGACGCTCCGCGCATGGCAACGCCTACTTCACCGGCATCGGCCGGCACAAGCGCATCGTGTTCTTCGATACGCTGTTATCGCGGCTGTCGCACTCCGAAGTGGAAGCGGTGCTCGCGCACGAGCTCGGCCACTTTCACCTGCGCCATGTGCGCGAGCGGTTGCTGGTCACGATGAGCGCAGCGCTCGGCGCGCTTGCCCTGCTCGGTTGGCTCGCTACCGAACCGCGTTTCTACGCAGCCCTCGGGGTGACCGCGCCCTCCGCGCACGCGGCGCTGTTGCTGTTCGTGCTGGCAGCACCCGTCGTGGCGTTCTTCGCCACTCCGCTCGCATCGCGCTGGTCGCGCCGACACGAATTCGCGGCCGATGCCTTTGCCGCAAATCATGCGGATGCGCGCGAGCTCGCTACGGCACTCGTGAAGTTATTCCGGGACAATGCCTCGACGCTGACGCCAGACCCGATTTATTCGCTGGTGTATTATTCGCATCCGCCGGCCACCGAGCGAATCGCGCGGCTGCGCAAGCTGCCGCCTCGTTCCGACTCCCCCGCACCGTGCGTACCCGCAGCCGCGGCAGGGTGACACTCAACCCCCGAAGGGGTGTTTCAGCACGATGGTCTGCTCCCGGTCGGGTCCGGTGGAGATCATCCCGATGGGGACATTCACCAGCTCCTGCAAGCGCTCGAGGTAGCTGCGCGCATTCGCCGGCAGCGCCGCGTAGTCGCGGATGCCGACGGTCGATTCCTTCCAACCAGGCACGTCCTCGTACACCGGTTCGACCCCGTCGTAGCTTTCCATGCACAGCGGTGGCTGCGCCACCACCTCGCCTGCGATGCGGTAGCCGACAGCCACGCGGATGGTGTCCAGCCCATCGAGCACGTCGAGCTTCGTGATGCACAGATTGCTGACGCTCGAGTGCACGATCGCGCGGCGCAGCGCCACCGAATCGAACCAGCCGCAGCGCCGCCGCCGCCCGGTCACCGAGCCGAACTCGTGCCCGACGCGGGAAAGGTGCTCGCCGTACTCATCGAACAGCTCGGTCGGGAACGGGCCGGCGCCGACGCGCGTGGTGTACGCCTTCACGATCCCGATGACCTCATCGAACGCACGCGGTCCGAGCCCGGTGCCGGTCGCGGCGAAGCCGGCCGTCGTGTTGGAGGATGTGACATACGGGTAAGTCCCCAGGTCGATGTCCAGCATCGCCCCCTGTGCACCTTCGAACATCACGTTCGCCCGCTGCTCGCGCAGCCGGTGTAACGCAAGCGTGACGTCGGTCACGAGGGGCTCGATGCGCTCGGCAAGCGCCAGCTGTTGATCGAGGGTCTTCTGGAAATCCACGGCTGGCTGGCGGAAGTAGCGCTGCAGCACGAAATTGTGAAAGTCGAGCACCTCGCCGAGCTTGGCGGCGAAGCGGTCGCGCTGGAACAGATCGGCGACACGCACCGCGCGCCGCGCCACCTTGTCCTCGTACGCCGGTCCGATGCCGCGGCCGGTCGTGCCGATTGCGTTGAGTCCGCGAGCACGCTCGCGCGCCTTGTCGAGCTCCACGTGCGAGGGCAGGATCAGCGGGCAGCTGGGCGAGATGCGCAGCCGCTCGAGCGCGGGGACGCCCCGTTCCATCAGCATGTTGCTCTCGGCGATCAGTGCCTCGAGCGACAGCACGACCCCGTTGCCGATGAAACAGCGGACCCGCTCGTGCAGGATGCCGGATGGGATCAGCGACAGGACGGTCTTCTGCCCACCGATGACCAGTGTGTGGCCGGCATTGTGTCCGCCCTGGAAGCGCGCCACGGCGGCAACATGCTCCGTGAGCAGGTCCACGACCTTGCCCTTGCCTTCATCGCCCCATTGCGTGCCGATGATGACGACGAACTTGCCCACGCGCCCGCCTCTACCGCACCAGAAAAAGAAGTACGACGCCGACGAGCATGCTGCCGAGGCCCGCGATCCGCAACTCGCGATCGCCTACCTCCAGCAGCCGGGCAAACGCGCGTTTCACTCCGCGCGGATGCAGAAACGGTGCAATGCCCTCGAAGACGAAAAACAGCGCCAAAGCTGCAAGCAGATCGCTTAGGTTGAAAGACACGGGAGAGCCTTCGGGGGGCGCCTTCAGCGCTTGCCGGGGTTGGGATCTTTCAGATACTTGAAAAACTCCCCGTCCGGGGTGACGACCAGCAGATCACCGTCCTTGCCCAGCGCGCGCTGATAGGCAAGCAGACTACGCCAGAACGCATAGAACTCCGGGTTCTTTGCGTACGCCTGCGCATACGTCTGCGATGCGCGCGCATCACCGTCGCCGCGCACGCGCAGCGCATCGCGTTCTGCGTCCGCCAGCAGCTCGGTGCGCTGGCGCTCGGCCGCCGCCCGGATGCGCACGCCTGCGCTCTGACCTTCCGCGCGCAGGCGGCTCGCGATCTTGGCGAAGTTCTGCTTCATGCTCTCGTAGACGCGTGTGCTGACATCATCGGGCAGATCGATGCGCTGCACGCGCACGTCGACCAGATCGATTCCCAGGGCGGCAACGTTGCGGCTCGCCTGTCCGATCATGTCTCCCGTGACGGCTGCACGCTCCGAGGAGACAATCTGCTCGAGGGTGCGCTGCGCGACGACGCTCTTGATGCCGTCCTTGACGATTTCCGCGAGCCGCTCGCCAGCCAGATCCTCGCGTCCGCCCGTGGCCTGGAAATAGCGTGAGGCGTTCTTCACCCGCCACTTCACGTAGAAATCCACGATCAGGCCGCGGTTGTCGTTGGTCAGGAACGTCTCGCCGGTGTAGGACAGCGACAGGATGCGTCGATCGAATTTGACGACCTGGTCCCATGGCCACTTCCAATGCAGCCCCGGCGCATAGTCCACTCCGACGATGGCGCCGAATTCCGTGCGGATCGCCACTTCGGCCTCATTGATGGTGAACAACGAGGTCATCGCGATGACCAGCACCACCGCTGCGGCGATGATGAGCGCAATCGTACGGGCGCCCATCAGCGATCCCCCCGGCCGCGCGCCTCGATGGTCACCGAATCCTGGTCCTTCGGCGGCGGGGCTCCAGAGGCATCCGTGGGGGCGGACTCCGCGTCGCCGCGCGCATTGGAGCGCTCCAGCAGCTTGTCGAGCGGCAGATAGAACATGTTGCCACCGGCCGAGCCGCCTGCTTTGGAATCGATCAGCACCTTGTGCGCACGCGCGAGGACCTCCTCGACCGTGTCCATGTACATTCGCCGCCGCGTCACCTCGGGCGATTGCGCGTACGCCTGCTCGATCTGACTGAAGCGGGCTGCCTGTCCCTGTGCGATGGCCATCACCTGCGCGCGGTAGGCCTCGGAATCCTGTTGCATGCGCGCGGCAGCGCCCTGCGCCACCGGAATGATGCTGTTGGCATAGGCCTGGGCTTCCTTGACGTAACGCTCCTGGTCGGCGAGCGCCTTGTTGGCATCGCGCTGCGAGGGAATCACCGCCTCCGGTACCTGCACGTCGGTGAGATTGACGGTCGTGACGGTGATGCCGGTGTTGTAGGTATCCAGGGTGTGCTGGATCAGCTCCTTCGTGCGGCGCGTGATCTGCGGGCGGGTCGCACCGACCAACACATCATCGAGCGCGCTGCGCCCGACGATTTCCCGGATCGCCATCTCGCTCACCTCGCTCAGCGTGGATTCGGGATCCTTGACGCGAAACAACGCCTTGATCGGATCGGTGAGCTGGTACTGCACGGCGAAGCGCAGATCGACGAGATTGACGTCGGAGGTGAGCACGCGCGATTTGTATTCGCTGGAATTCACGCTCGCGACGTTGACCTTGGTCAGGGTCTCGATGGGCCATGGCCAGCGCCAGCCCGCTCCCTGGCCACGTACGTCGACGAGCTTGCCGAAGCGCAGGATCACGCCACGCTCGGCCGCCTTGATCTGAAAGAATCCGCTGGCCAGCCAGAGCGCCACGGCGACCAGTGCCACGATGAGCAGCAGCGAGCCGCCCTCCCCGCCGCGACCACCCGGCCGCAGCAGCGACTCGATGCGGCGCTGCCAGTTCTTCAGCCGCTCGTCGAGGTCAGGGCCGCCGTTCTGACCGGGGCGGCGGCCCCAGGGGTTGTTCTGACCGGGTTGATTCCACGCCATATAGGAATTTCGGCTCGGCTACTGCAGTTTCAGAGCAGCCTGCTCGCGCGTAGCGGCGGGGGCGCCCGAAGCGGCGCTCGATTCTAGGTAGCCCCTCCCGGGCACACAAGGCATATCGGCGCCCTGTACGGACAGGATCTGCACACCCGGCGTCCGTGCCAGCTCGAGGAGCTCGACGTCCGGCAGCTCCACCGTGAGCTCATTGGACCCGTCGGCGGTGCATTCCTCGGCGCGCACTGCCTTGGCCGCGTACAGCCGCGAACGTACCGCACCGGCGCTCGCCGGCACGCGCAGGCGCGCACGCCGGGCGAATCGGGCCAGTCGCTCGGCGATCGCCCCGGCAAGCGGCTCGAGCCCGGTGCGCAATTGGGCGGAAATCCACACCGCCGCCGCGCGCCCTTGCGCATCCCGATCGACCCGCGGGGCAAGTCCCAGACGGTCGATCTTGTTGTACAGCAGGATCTGCGGAATGTGCGTGGCGCCGATTTCCCCCAGCACGCCGTCGACCTGTGCGATGTGCTCTTCGCGTCGCGGATCGCTCGCATCCACCACGTGCAGCAGCAAGGTGGCAGCGCGCGCTTCCGTCAGCGTCGAGCGAAATGCCGCAACGAGCTCATGCGGCAGCTCGCGGATGAAACCAACCGTATCGGCCACGACGACGCGCGTACCGCCCGGGAGCATGATCCGTCGCACGGTGGGGTCCAGCGTGGCAAACAGTTGATCGGCGACATAGGCATCGGCACCGGTCAAGGAGCGAAACAGCGTGGACTTGCCCGCGTTGGTGTAGCCCACGAGCGCCAGCGATGGCACGGGAATTTCGGCGCGAGTCTGTCGCCCCGTCTCGCGCTGTTGAGTAATCTTCTGCAACCGCTTGGTCAACACGCGCACCCGCTGTCCGATCAGGCGCCGGTCGGTCTCGAGCTGTGTTTCCCCGGGGCCGCGCAAGCCGATGCCACCCTTCTGACGCTCGAGGTGACTCCAGCCGCGCACCAGGCGGCTGCTGATGTGTTGCAGCTGCGCCAGCTCGACTTGCAGCTTGCCTTCGAAACTGCGCGCGCGCTGCGCGAAGATATCGAGAATCAGTCCGTTGCGATCGAGCACGCGCCGACCCGTCAGCTTCTCGAGATTGCGTTCCTGACTGGGGGAAAGGGCGTGATCCACGAGCACGACGTCCGCCTCGGCCGCCTCGCATGCGAGCCGCAGCTCTTGCGCCTTGCCGCTTCCCATGAAGTAACGCGGATCGGGCCGGTCGCGACGACCTGTTAGCGTGCCGACCGGGAGCGCACCGGCAGAGACGGCGAGTGCCCGGAATTCGAGCAGATCCTCCGAGTCGACCGGAGCACGCAGCCCGAGCCGTACGAGCACCGCCCGCTCACCCGTGCGTGGGCGCTCGAAGCTTTTCATCGTTGGCGGCCGGACTCATTCAGCGGGCGCAGTCTCCGGGGCGGCGCCGCCCTCTTCGGCAGTCAGGCGCACGTTGCGCGCCGGCACGACCGTGGAAATGGCGTGCTTGTAGACCATCTGGCTCACGCTGTTCTTCAAGAGGACGACGAACTGGTCGAACGAGTCGATCTGCCCCTGCAGCTTGATGCCATTGACGAGATAAATCGAAACGGGCACCCGTTCCTTTCGCAAAGCATTCAAAAAGGGGTCTTGCAGCGACTGGCCTTTGGCCATCGGGTTCTCCTTGTTGTCCACACAGCTTCTAATTGTTCGAAAGAAAATCGCAAGTGAGCTTCCCTGCTCAGCGATTCAGCAAGCTCCGTGCCGTGCCGGCACCGAAAACCGATACGCGCCATCTTAACATGCGCGTTCCGTCAAAACCCAAGCTCTCGCAGTATTTGACTTGCGTCGCGAATCCACGACGCCTGGGCGCGCGGGTGTTGCGGATCGAGACACTGCAGCGCACTTTCGGAACGCATCCACGTGAGCTGTCGCTTGGCGAGCTGGCGTGTCGCGGCGATCCCGCGCTGCACGGCCTCGTCCAGGCCGTACTCGCAATCCAGGTGCGCCCAGAGCTGCCGGTAGCCGACTGCACGAACACACGAATGACTCGGGCGCAGATCGCCCCGCCGCCGCAGTGTCCGCACCTCCTCGAGAAAGCCCGCTGCCATCATCTCGCCAAAACGTTGTCCGATGCGTGCATGCAACATGCCGCGGTCGGCTGGAGCGAGTGCCCAGCTGCACACGCAGGCAGCGGCGAGCGGACTGCTGGTGTCACGCTGCCACTGTGAGATCGGGCGGCCGGTCATGTACCAGACTTCCAGCGCCCGCTGAATCCGCTGTGCATCAGCAGTGTTGATGCGGGCGGCGGCCAGCGGATCATGCCGGGCCAGCTCGGCGTGCAACGCGGACCAACCTGCGCGGGCCGCGCGTTCGTCGAGCTCGCGCCTGACCTGCTCCGAAGCCTGTGGCAGCGGCGCCAAGCCGCGCAGCAGCGCCCGCAGATACAGCATCGTCCCACCGACCAGCAGCGGCACCCGCCGGCGTGCATGGATGGCGCGGATGCACTGCAGGGCATCGGCGACGAAGCGCCCGGCCGAATAGTTCTGCGTCGGTTCGCAGATGTCGATGAGGTGATGGGCAATGTGGGCCCGCAGGGCTGCGGAGGGTTTCGCGCTGCCGATATCGAGGCCACGGTAGACCAGAGCCGAGTCCACGCTCACGATCTCGATGGGAGCGACTTCCGCGAGTCGGGTCGCCCACTCGCTTTTTCCCGCGCCGGTCGGACCGGTCAGCACGAGGACCGGTAGCCCGGCCGCGACCGCGTCCGCCGCGCCCGTGGCCGTCATGCCTGCGCCCGCGGCCGTCATGCCTGCGGCCGTCACGCCCGCGGACACTTCAGCGGCCCCGCAGAAATAGCTGATCCAGCTCGCTCAAGGACAGACGGGTCCAGGTGGGACGGCCGTGGTTGCATTGATTGGCCCGGTCGGTCGCCTCCATCTGGCGCAGCAACGCGTTCATCTCCGGCAGTGTCAACCGGCGATGGGCATGGATGGCCGCGCGGCAGGCCAGCGTACCGAGGAACCGATCCGCCGCCCCCTCGAGGTGGTGACCCCCGACGTCCATCTCCAGATCACGCACCACTGCGCTGACGATTTCCGCGACACTCGTGCCGGTGAGCAGCGCCGGTATGCGGCGCAGCGCCAGACGGGCGGGCCCCAGGGCATCCACCTCGAACCCGGCCTGCTCCCATTCGGCTCGGCTCGCGAGTATGCCGTCGAGCTCATGGGGTTTCAGATCGACCACGATCGGGTGCAGCAACTGCTGGGATGCGGGCGCCGAGCCGTTATGCGTCTTCTTGAATTGCTCATAGAGCACACGCTCGTGTCCGGCGTGCATGTCCACCAGCACCAGCCCCTCGCGCGTCTGCGAAAGAATATAGATGCCGTGCAGTTGCGCCAGGGCGGTACCGAGGGTGCCTTCCGTGACAGCTGCGACCGCTGCGAGCTCTGCGCCCCAGCCTTCCGTGGTACCGGACTCCCCGGTGCGATACGTCGGCGCAGGCCAGGTCTGCGGCGCTCGCGGGGCTACCTCGTAGGCCATCGCGAAATTCGCAGCAGCTGCGGGAGCCGCTGCATTGTCAGGTCGGGTCGTGGCCAACACCCGCTCGATCGCCCGGAAGACGAACTCGTGAATCTGGCGGCTGTCGCGGAAGCGGACCTCCAGCTTGGAGGGATGCGCGTTCACATCGACCAGCTTCGGATCCAGTGTCAGGTACAGCACATAGGTGGCGTACCGGCCATGAAACAGCACATCGCGGTAGGCAAGACGCGCCGCGTTCATGAGCAGCCGATCGCGCACGCTGCGGCCGTTGACGAACCAGAACTGCTGGTCGGGTTGCGCACGCGCGGCAGTGGGCAGGCCGAGCCAACCGCTGATCCGGACCGGTCCTGCCTGATGCTCGAGAAGGACCGAGCGGCCGAGAAAGTCCTTGCCGAGAATGGCGCCGAGGCGTGCGTCGTCCACGCCCTCCACGGCCGGTGCGCTCAGCAGCGTGCGCTCACCACTGCGCAGCCGGAACGCAACGTCGAATCGTGACAGCGCCAGCTTCTCCACGAGCCGCACGATATGCCCCAGCTCGGTCACCTCGCTGCGCACGAACTTGCGCCGCGCCGGCACGTTGAAGAACAGCTCCCGGACTTCCACCGTCGTACCGGTGGGGTGGGCGGCCGGCCGCACCTGTGCCGCGCCGCCGCCGTCGACGACAAGCTGGGCGCCATGGGGTGCTCCGGGCGGACAGGACGTCAGTTTCAGCCGCGATATCGAGCCGATCGAAGGGAGCGCCTCGCCGCGAAAGCCGAGCGTGGTCACGGACTCGAGGTCCTCGAGACAGGCGATCTTGCTTGTAGCGTGCCGCGACAGCGCCACCGGCAGCTCGGAAGCTGCGATGCCGGCGCCATCGTCGCGAATGCGAATGAGCCCGATTCCGCCGCGCTCGATGTCGATCTCGAGATGACGGGCACCCGCATCGAGGCTGTTCTCGGCGAGTTCCTTCACGACGGATGCGGGCCTCTCGATCACCTCGCCTGCGGCAATCTGATCGACTAGCTCGCTCGGAAGAATTCGAATCGGCATACCGCTTTCACCAGGTCACGCGCGGGCCGACGGGCCCGGCACCGGGGCAGATGCCTGGTGCGGCGGTCAGTCTAGCGTGTCGAAGCTCAATTGGGCGGCGGTGCGGCCATGAGACTCGCCACCGTGCTACGCCGCGCCTGCGCGAAGCGCGTACCCACCGGCGGATTCTGCTCGAAATAGCTGCGCACGCCGGTGAAAATCGCTTCTGCAAGGCTGCTTTGCTCGCGTGCGTTGCGCAGTCGCAGCTCCTCACTCGGATTGGAAATGTAGGCCGTTTCGA
Organism: uncultured Pseudomonadota bacterium; assembly: GCA_963716335.1. Lineage (GTDB taxonomy): Bacteria > Pseudomonadota > Gammaproteobacteria > Steroidobacterales > Steroidobacteraceae > 13-2-20CM-66-19. The sequence continues at coordinate 310,434 of OY970302.1, forward strand.
CCAGCATCGACGGAATGTCGGGCGATTTGAGCACGACGAATCCCGCCTGCTGCACCTGGGACTTGCGCACCTGGCCGACGCCATCGAGCGCCGCCAGCACGCGCTGCGCGGCGCTCATGCTGGCGCTGATGTTCGCCGACTGGGAAAGGTCCAGCAGCACCGATTTCAGCGTCTCATCCTTATCCTCGAGCGACACACCGCCCATGAGGTCCGCGGCATTCTGCCGCTCCGCAAGCCAGCGGGCGGTCTCGTTCGATGCTCCCCGTTCCGACAGCACGTACACCGATGCGCCGGAAATCTCGCGATTGGCGATCGAGTCCGCATGCACCGAGATGAACATGTCGGCCCGCGCGAGCCGGGCACGCCGGATACGGTCGCGCAGCACGAGGAAATTCGTCGCGATTGCGTGTGAGCACGGCCCGCATGCCCGGCTCCGCATTGATCCGCGCCGCCAGCGCCCGCGCGATTGTCAACACGACGTCCTTCTCGTGGGTGCCGCGCGGTCCCGTGGCACCCGGATCCTGGCCGCCGTGACCGGCGTCCACCGCGATGATCACATCTCGATCCGAGTCGGTCGGGGCATGCAGCGCGCGCACGATCCGCGGCTCGGCCGGCGCGGTGGCGCCGGCAAGCTCCGGGACGGCACCGCGCTCGCGCAGGCTCCTGGCGGCGTCGGGATTCAGCTCGGCCATCGCGGACGTATGACCGAAATTGATCAGCAGCTCCCGGCGTCCGCCTCGGGGGGAGATCCACACGCTGTGCGTCGAGACGGCGGAAGTGAGCTGCACCACGAGGCGCAACGTCCCGCCCGGGCGCGCGCCCGTGCGTAGGTCGGTCACGAGCCCGGACGCGGCGGGCAGTCTAAAACCGCTGGCTCTGCGTGTGTGCAGCAGATCGATCACGACGCGGCGGGGATGGTCGAGCGTGAAAAGCCTTTGGCGGGTGGGATCGCCCGAAACCTCCAGAGTCAATTGCGCGGCACTGGCGGTCGCTGCCAGGTGGGCTTCGCGCAGCTGGCTGCCGGGGGGCATGGCCAGTGCCGGCCCGCTCAGCAGGATGCCCAGTGCCCCAAATTGAAAAGCCTTTTTTATCATCGGGTTCGGGTTTTTAGCTGCGGTGTAATCTACGGCGCTCCGCGGGCCTTTTCAACTTAAGCCTTCCCCATCTCGGACTTTCGTCAACCCCTGTCCACACCGCTTCTATCAACCCAATGGCGCAACGACTGGCCCCACCTGCCGCAGGCCCATCTCACCCAACGTCGATCCGGGCGTGACGTTGATCTCATGGGCGTCCGCGCTGGCCCTCAGCGAGACGGTCAGATCTGCAGCCGGCAGGCGGCCCGTCCCGTGTTCAGGCCACTCCACCAGCCACGCATGTCCGGCGCGCGCCCATTCCCGCAGCCCCAGCTGCTCGAGCTCCGCCGGATCTTGCAGCCGATACAGGTCCAGATGCAGCACCGCGCAACCGGCAAGCTCGTAGACTTCCAGCAGGGTGTAGGTCGGGCTGCGTACGGGACCGGCGATTCCGCCCGCGCGCAGAAAGCCGCGCGCCAGCGTGGTCTTGCCTGCGCCCAGGTCGCCGGACAGATAGATGATGAAGAGCGCGCGCGAAACCGGCAGAGCGTGGAACAGCCGTGCGCCGACCGCCGCGGTTTCCTCCGCCGTCCTCGCCAGAAAGCGCACTAGAGATTCACGCAGTTGTGCAGCTCCCGGGCGACGTCACTCGCGAGCAGTCCGCGCTCGCCCGCTCGCGCCGCCGCATCCCCGGCCATCGCATGCACCAGCACGCCGACCCGCGCAGCGAGGCGCGTGTCGCGGCATTGGGCCAGAATGCCGGCGATGGCGCCCGTTAGCACATCGCCCGTGCCCGCTGTGGCCATTCCGGGATTGCCGCGCTCGCACAGTCCGGGGATGCCGCTGGCCGTGCCGACCAGCGTGCCCGCACCCTTGAGCACGATCGTCCCGCCGTAGCGCTCGATCAGCTTTTGGAGGGCGGCCAGCCGATCGTTCTGAATCGCATCGACGGCCATGCCGAGGAGGCGCCCCGCCTCACCGGGGTGCGGGGTCAGGATCCAGTTGTCGCACGGCGGCGCCCCGGCTTCGGCGACGAGATTCAGCGCATCCGCATCGACGACAAGCGATCGACCACACTCGAGAACCGCATTCAGGACCCGCCGTGCCCACGGTGTGCGGCCCAGTCCCGGACCGATCGCCACGACATCGGCCCGCTCCAAAGCATCCACCAGCTCGCTTTCATCCCGCAGCGGCAGACAGATCAGCTCGGGCCGTCCTGCGGCAATGGCCGGCACATTTTCCGGCGCGACCGCCACCGTGACCAGGCCCGCCCCGACACGCAGACAAGCCTCACCGCTGAGCCGCACGGCACCTGGCATACCGATTCCCCCGCCAACGATCAGCACGCGACCGAAATCGCCTTTGTTGGACGAGCGAGGCCGTCGCGGCAGTGCACGCAGGATCTCCGAATCCATGATGCGCTCGAGCCTCGGCTCGAATTGCTTGCGCGCGGGGGCCGAGATTTCGAGGTCATCGAAATACACCGTGCCGGCGAACTCCGGACCATCAGCGATGAACAACCCCGTCTTGAGACCGACGAAGGTGATCGTGCAGGTGGCACGCACTGCCTCCCCGAGGGGCACGCCGGTATCGCCGTTCAAGCCCGAGGGGACATCGATGGCAAAGACCGGCCGGCCTGCCGCGTTGATCTGCGCGATCACCTGGCGCAGTTGCGGCCGCATCGCGCCGTTCAACCCCGTGCCAAGCAGTGCATCGACGATGACGTCACCCTCCTCAAGCAGCGCCGCCGAAAATGCCCGCGCCTGGCCCCCGCTCGCCTTGAAGTCATCCCAGGCCTGCCGCGCCTCGCCGTGCATTCCCGCCGGGTCCGCCGCTGCAAGGACCGTGACGGTCAGGCCCGCAGCTTGCGCGAAACGCGCCAGCACATAACCATCACCTGCGTTGTTGCCCCCGCCACAGACGATCACGATCCGATGGGCCGTGGGCCAACGGCTGCGCAGATAGCGAAGCGCGGCCTCGCCGGCGCGTTTCATCAGCGTGTATCCCGGGATGTGCAGCTCATCGATGGCGTGCGCATCGAGCGCACGCACCTGCTCGGGGGAGTACAGAGCGATCGGCAGGGCCATCATCTGATTATACTGGCGAGGGTGCCATGCCCATGACGGAGTTGGGGAATATCGATCTGCTCGCCGTCCGGGAGGCGCTCGCCGCGGTTGCCCGCAAGCTCGGCTTCGGGCAACTCGGGGTGGCCAGCATCGAGATCCCCGAGGATGAGGCGCATCTGCTGCGCTGGCTGGCGGCCGGCTTCCACGGCGAGATGCACTACATGCAGCGCCACGGCAGCAAGCGAAGCCGTCCCCAGGAGCTGGTTCCCGGTACCGTGCGTGTCATCAGCGCCCGCATGGATTACTGGCCGCAGGGCTCGAGCGATGCCGGCGCGGTGCTCGACGATCCGACCCGGGGGTACGTCTCACGCTACGCGCTCGGGCGCGATTATCACAAGATCATGCGACGCGCGCTGGCGTTGCTGGCGGAGGATCTGTGCGGGCGCATCGGGCCCTTTGGCTACCGGGTCTGCGTGGACAGCGCACCGGTGCTGGAGAAGGCTCTGGCACGCAATGCCGGTCTGGGCTGGATCGGCAAACACACCAACCTGATCGCGCGCGATGCGGGCTCCTGGTTCTTTCTCGGCGAGATTCTGACGGACCTGCCATTGCCGGTGGATGAGCCGGCGACGGCGCATTGCGGCACGTGCACGGCGTGTATCCCTGCTTGCCCGACGGGTGCCATTGTCGCGCCGTACCGTCTGGATGCGCGCCGCTGCATCTCTTATCTGACGATCGAGCACCACAGTGCGATTCCCATCGAGCTGCGCAAGGCGATCGGCAACCGGATCTACGGCTGCGACGACTGTCAGCTCGTTTGCCCCTGGAACAGCTTCGCGCAGGCGGCGTCCCACCCGGACTTCGCCGTGCGCCACGGACTGGATGCGCCGGACCTCGCCGCACTGTTTTCCTGGTCGGCGCAGCAGTTCGAGGAGCGCATGCGCGGCTCCGCCATCCACCGGATCGGCTACGAACGCTGGTCACGCAACATCGCGGTGGCATTGGGCAATGCCCCCACCTGCGCGGCGGTCCTGGAAGCGTTGCGACGGCGCCGGAACGACGGCTCGCCGCTCGTGCGCGAGCACGTGGAATGGGCACTGCAACAGCACTCGGCAGCCGACGGCCGGGCGGCTAGCGCCTGACCTGGACGTTATCGATCAGTCTGGCCTTGCCCAGATGCACCGCCGTCAGCACGACGAAATGGCGCGTGTCGGCGCGGGGCGTGCCGAGATCCTCCGCCGTGCGCACGGCGAAGTAATCGGGCCGAAACCCCGCACTCTCCAGTGCCTGGATGCCCGAACGCTCCATGCTGGTGAACGCGTTGTCGCCGCTCCTGAGCCTGTGCGCCGCGGCGCTCAGCCCGGCATGGATCTGCGGCGCGAGGCTGCGCTCCTGCGCTGTCAGGTACTGGTTACGCGAGCTCATCGCAAGCCCGTCGGTGTCCCGCACTGTGGGGGCACCGACGATCTGCACCGGTATGCACATGTCCGCGACCATCCGCCGGATGATCACGAGCTGCTGGTAGTCCTTTTCACCGAATACCGCGACGTCCGGGTCAACGATGTGAAAGAGCTTGGCGACGATCGTGCTCACGCCTTCGAAATGGCCCGGACGGAACTCCCCGCACAGAATGCGCGACAGTCCCGGTACCTCGACCCGGGTGGCGCGCTGCGCGCCGTGTGGATAGAGCTCGGCGACGTCCGGCGTGAACATCAGGTCACAGCCGGCGGCGCCGAGCATGCGCGCGTCCTCGCCAGGCGTGCGCGGGTAATGGGCGAAATCCTCGTTCGGACCAAACTGCATGGGATTGACGAAGATGCTCGCAACGAACCGGTCGCCGTGGCGGCGGGCCGTCTCGATCAGGCTGACATGGCCCGCATGCAGGTTGCCCATTGTCGGTACGAATGCGACGCGCAGCCCCTCGCTGTGCCAGGCGCGTACGCGCTGGCGCACGGCGAGAATGGTCGAGACCGTCTCCATGGCGCCCCGACGCGTCAGAAAGTGTGCTCGGCTGCGGGATATTCGCCGTCTTTCACGGCCTGGACAAAGCGCGCGAGCGCCTGTTGGTTCGAGTCGGCGCCGGTCATGAAGTTGCGCACGAAGCGCGGTTTGCGCCCCGTCGTGATGTCGAGGATGTCGTACAGAACGAGGATCTGCCCGTCAGTATGCGGGCCTGCCCCGATGCCGATGACCGGAACGTTTAGCGCTTGGGTGATCGCCTGGCCAAGCTCGGACGGGATGCATTCCAGCAACACCAGATCGGCGCCGGCGGATTCGAGGCGTTTGGCGTTGGTGATCATCAACTCCGCCGCATCCACCGCCCGTCCCTGCACCCGGAAGCCGCCCGTCTTGTGAACCGACTGCGGTTTCAGACCAAGGTGTGCGCACACGGCAATGTCGTGCGAGGCCAGAAACTCCACGATGTCGACCTGGGAACCGCCACTTTCGAGCTTGATCATCTGCGCGCCGCCTTCCTGCATCAGGCGCACGGAGTTGGCAAGTGCATGCTCCCTGGAGGGATAGCTCATGAACGGCAGATCGGCCATGAGGAACGGTCGGTGCAGCCCCCGGGCCACCGAGCGACAGTGGTACACCACATCGTTCATGGTGACGGGCACCGTGGTGTCATGACCCTGGATCACCATGCCCAGCGAGTCCCCTACCAGTACGACATCCACTTCGGCTGCATCCAGCAGAACGGCAAAACTTGCGTCGTAGCAGGTGAGACTGGCGATCTTCTGCCGCTCGGCTTTCATCCGCGCGAGCGTGCTGAGGGTCACGGGCGGACGGTCGGATCCGCGTAGCTCGAGGTGGGTGTACATCGGCCGGATCTTACTGCCTTTTCCGCAGGAAGGAAGCCAGCCGCAGGTGTCTCCGGGCGCCCGGGGCGGGGGCGCCTACAGGCCGCGGCTGCGCAGCGGGTTGTAGTACAGACGGCCGCGCTTCATGCGCTGAATCGCGGCGACGAGTTCATCGTAATCGGCCTGGTTGTTGATGGGGTCGATCGCCGCGGCGTTGACGATGAGCAGCGGCGCGGCAGCGAACTCGTGGAAGAACCGGGCATAGGCTTCGTTGAGCTTCTCCAGGTACTGCCGCTCGATGTGCTGTTCGTAATCGATGCCACGCTTGCCGATGCGCTCGATCAGCACGTCGACGGGCGCCTGCAGGTACACGACCAGATCGGGTTTGGGCGGCTGGATATCGAGCTTGACATAGACCTGCTCGTACAAGCCGTACTCCGCATCGTCCAGCGTCACGCGCGCGAACAGCCGATCCTTTTCCAACAGGTAGTCGGCAACACGCACGGGCGCGAACAGGTCGTGCTGCTGCAGCGCCGCGAGCTGCTGAGCACGCTGGAACAGAAAATACAGCTGCGTGGGCAGCGCACCGGCGCGGGGGTTGCGGTAGAAGCGCTCGAGGAATGGATTCTGCGCGGCCTGCTCGAACACCGATTCGGCGGACAGACTCTCGCACAGCCGGCGTGCCAGGCTCGTCTTGCCGACGCCGATCGGACCTTCCACGGCGATGAAGCGATGCGCCGGCTCACTCGGGGTGGTACTCATGCGACGGATCGCTTTGCCCGCAGGCTCGTCATGTCAGGACTCGCAAGCCAGCGGACGCAATCCGACCTTTGAGCTCGGCAACGCGACCGAGCCCGGGCACATGCAATTCCGCGGCGATATCCGCCAGAGGATACAGAACGAAATTGCGCTCCACTACACCCGGGTGCGGCAGGGTGAGATGCGGATCGGTGAGCCGCTCCCGGCCAAACACCAGCAGGTCGAGATCGATGACCCGCGGGCCCCAGCGCTCGTGCTGCTCAGGTCTGCCGAAGGCGACTTCCACGGTCCGCAGCTGCGCGAGCAGCTCGAGAGCGGCGAGCCGCGTCAGCACCCCGGCGACGGCATTCACGAAGTCAGGCTGGGCCACCGGCCCGAGGGGGCGGGAGGCATACAGGCGGGACGTCATGATCAGCCGCGTAACCGGCAGCCGCTCGAGCTCGGCGAAGGCCCGCAGCACCTGTGAGCGGGGATCGTGCAGATTGCTGCCCACTCCGATATAAGCGGGCTGCCACAGGTGCATCGGCTGCGCCCGTCAGGCCGCGCCCGGACCGCGGCGTCTGCGGCGGCGGCGCCCGCCTCGGCGTGGTGCCTCGGCGCGCGGCATCTGCCCGGCAAGCGCATCCGCCATCTCGCCCCTCTCCTCCGGCGATACTTCCTGGATCCGGGTCCACCACTGGGCCATTTCCTTCGATGCCAGGCCATGCTGCGCGCGCAGCAGCAGCAGGTCGTAGGCCGCCCGGAAGCGGGGATGCTCGAGCGATCGCAGCGCGCGTCGGCCACGCGGGTGCTCGAGACGCGGCTGCAGCGCAAACATTTCGCGCATGCCCAGCGAGAAGCGCTTTGGCACCGTGATGTGCGACTGCACCTCGCGGACCGCCCGGTCGCAGGCATCCAGGATCGTCGCCAGCTCGTGCCAGCGTTCCGGCGCGGTCGCTTCGATGATGCCGGCAATGGGCCCATACAACAGCAGCGCGAACAGGAACGTCGGTGTCACCGGCTTGTCCGCCAGCACCCGCTCGTCCGTGTTGCGCAACCCCTGCAACAGCAGCGTTTCCACGAGACTGCGGGGATGGCTGTCCAGGTAAGCCGCCACCGAGGGCAACAGGGCGCCGAGCAGCCCATGCCGGCGCAATACGTGGAAGCTCTTCGCGCCGTGCCCCGTGAGGAACAACTTCAACGTCTCATCGAAGAGGCGCGCAGGCGGAACACCGCCGAGCAATTCGCTCAGCCGCTCGATCGGCTCCGCCGTCGCCGGGTCGATTGCAAAACCGAGCTTCGCCTCGAATCGGCGCCACGCGCAGCATGCGCACCGGATCCTCGCGAAAGCGCGTCTCCGGATCCCCGATCAGCTTGAGCTTGCGAGCGGCGACGTCGCCGAAGCCCCCGACGTAGTCCCAGATCGAAAAGTCGGCGATGTTGTAATACAGCGCGTTGACGGTGAGATCGCGGCGCCAGACGTCCGCATCGATCGTGCCGTAGACATTGTCGCGAATGATGCGCCCCGTCTCGTCGAGCATCCGCTCGGACCCCGAATCGTCGGCGAAGCGCCCCAGTACCGCATCCGCATCGAGATCGACATCCGGCTCGGTGAGCGTTTCCACCTGCGGTGCCGTGGCCAGCAGATCCGGGTCATCGGCCAGTTCCGCATCCCCGAGCGGCTCCTCGCCCGGCGCCGGCGCACTGGCGGCGCGAAACGTCGCGACCTCGATGATGTCGCGCCCGAAGAAAACGTGCGCCAGGCGAAAGCGCCGTCCGACGAGCCGACAGTTGCGGAACAACTTTCTGACCTGCTCGGGCAGCGCATCGGTGGCGACGTCGAAATCCTTCGGCTCCCTGCCGATCAGCAGGTCGCGCACACAACCGCCGACGAGAAAGCCCATGAAGCCTGCATCGCGCAGCCGATAGAGCACCCGCAGCGCGTTCGGCGAGATATGAGCGCGCGAAATGATGTGATCAGATCGCGGTATGACCCTGGGGGTCGCAGTGGGCGTCACGAGGGACGCGGCGGGTGAGTTCAATTTCCGGGGTTTCGCTTGAGCAATCAACTGAGTTCCCTATAATACCGCGCTCTCGCACCTGAGCCCTCGCGCTCATCGCTCCCATCGTCTAGAGGCCCAGGACATAGCCCTCTCAAGGCTAGTACACCGGTTCGAATCCGGTTGGGAGCGCCATAAAATCAAGGGCTTACGAAACCGGACGAAATCGAAAGCGTCGCCAGGCGGGAAAACCCACCTCGCCCTTCGACATGCCAGTCTTGAACTCCGCAGTTCGTAGCTGTCCGCGGTTTGGCGACGTATACGCCAAGCATTGAGCCCTGAGGACCAGGATCAACTTCCAGATCCAAGCGACACGGCGTCGCCTTCCCCACGCACTTTGACACGGTGCCGTCCAAGGGCCGTTTTCGAAGCTGACTCAACTTGCCGAAAGAAGCGCCTCAGGCTCGCATATCTCGTTACTGATCACGTTGCCCTGGACGCCCGATCTGTACGCTGTCGTACCGACATAATCCGGCGTTGGGCATAGGCTCCTTCTCCCCCGCTGCGGGAGGGTTTTGCCATGGCCGAAACCGAACTGCGTGCCTTGATTCGCGAGCGCCTCCAAAGTGCCGTCATTCCGCGTGCTCCGGCAGACAAGACCTTCGGTGGATTTGGCGACGGTAAGCCGTGCGACTGCTGTGGCGAAGACATCGCACAAGATCAATTCCGGTTTAATGTGGAATTCGCATCCGGGTGCAGGCTGACCGCGCACCGCGCATGCCTCGAGCTATGGATGGATGAGTCGCTCGCGCCGTACCAGGATGCGGCGGAATTGCGGCGCGGCCCACGGCGAACGTGGCGGCGTCCCGCATAGCGGCACAATGAACTGTGACCTGAGCGGCAGTTATTCGGCGAATCCCTAGGCCGCGGCTAACTCTCCTTCGTCGACGGTCCCGCCGAGGCTCCTGATGAGCGCCACTTCGGCGCGGTTGAACTGCGCATCAGCCCACTTGAGGTCGGCCTGAGCGCACTGAAAATTCCAAAATTCCAAATCCGCCGCCCCCGTGACTGTTTCAAATATGACTTCGGCATCGAGAGCTGCGTTCATGGCGGACTCGCGAGCGGCAACGGCGGCCTTGAAGGCTTCGAATGGCGTGTTCATTGCATTCCTCAATCAGCTATTGATTCGACTGAGGAAAAGCTTAGCGGCGGTCGCTGGCGCTTGTCGGTCCGATGCGACAATAGCGTGCAGACGTGCGTGTTTGTTAGACAGCATTCACGAAATGCCAGCAATTCTCCAGCAAAATCCATACGACGTGACCGAACGGTAATCTTGGTCAGACCTCGATGGGTTGCAGGACCCGTTGGATGGCGGATCAACGCCGAGACCGTGGCAGCCGCGGCAGGAAGTCCTGAGTCTCGTCAATGCTCGGTCCCGGCGCCAGGGCGACACACTCGCCACAGAGCGGGCAGCGGTATTCACTGGCCGACGGCGACTCGGACACTCCGCCGAACTTCGTTTCCCGCCCCTGGCCGGCCCATGTGCACTTGGTGCACGAGATTTGGGCGCTTCGGAACTCCGAATAGGATGGGAATGTGACCATCAACCTGTGATCCCCTTGCTGCGCCGCCCTTCTCGCAGCAGTCGCTGTGCCTGACTCGACACCAACGGTTCAGAAGTGCGACATGCGGCGCGAGATGGGCGAGCCGCTACGCCACGTTTACATAATGTTGAAGTTGCGGGGAATAGCCAATCCCGAAATAGCCGGCCCCTCGGACTCATACGCCACCGCACACTACGCGACCATTGCGCCTGGTTCCTCGGCAGTGCGGCGATCAGCGCCTCGGTAGCATCCTGGCTGCGCGCAGATGCTGCGTCTCGTTGATCCGCAGGACCCGTGCCGCATGCGCGCAGACTTCGATTTCGCTCAACCCGCAGGGGTCCAGTGTCAAACGCCAGTACGCCGATAGGGGCAGATCGAGCAATTGCAGCAACAGCACGCGGCTGCTGCTGTAATGGCCGACCAGGACCACTGTCTCATTCGCTGGTCCCTGCAGAATGCTGCGCAACGCATCCGCCACGCGCGCGCCCAAGTCCTGCAACGACTCTCCTTGTGGGAAACGCATCCGGTGCGGCGCCTGGTGCCAAAGCTCAAACTGTTCGGGCCAGCGAGCCTTGACGTCCTCATGCGTCTGCCATTCCCAAGCGCCGTAGTCGAGGTCATTCAGCTCATCGAGGCTTTCAGCGGACGGCCCGCAGGCGCTCGCAATCTCCTGGCCCGTGCGAATACAGCGTTGCAACGGGCTCGTGTAGATGCGGGCCGGATGCCAGTCAGCCGCGATGTATTGCGCGACCGCGCGCGCCTGCTGCAATCCCTGTTCGGACAGCGGGACATCGCGCCGTCCGCGAAAGCGCTCCGGCACGATACCCTCGACGTGGCCGTGCCGAACCAGCAAAATTTTGGTCATGGTGATTCACCCTGCGCACGACCGTCACTCCCATTGCAGTTAGTCTGAAAGTATTGGCTAGTAGTTATCGGCATCTCAGGCGGTTCGCGCAAGAGCTCGTCCCCGGTATAAACAGGCTACGGGACCGGTATGCGTGGGTCAACGCTCCCGCACGCCTCACTGTAGTCCGCCAATCTCAACTCTTAGCTCACGCTCAGCCTTTTACCGCCGATGATTCTGGCCCTCACGCTGCGTTGATGATATGAACTCTCACCCAGGAGGAATGGGCCAGTAACCTGGCTACAAAGCCTGGGTGTCGCGCCGCGAAATGCATGAGCGCTGCGCATTCGACGCGGCAACATCACAGCAAGGGGAATTCTCAATGGACGGCTCACTGTTGCGTTTCTACGTGCATGAAGGGCATCGCCATCACCATCATCTGGTGTGGGAGTGGCTGCTCGAGAAGGCCAACAAGCTCGGCATCCGCGGCGGCTCGGCTTTCAAAGCGATGGCCGGTTTCGGCCGACATCACATGCTGCACGAAGCCAAGTTCTTCGAGCTCGCCGGCACATTGACGGTCGAAGTCGAATTCATTGTGACGCAAGACGAAGCCGACGCGCTCCTGGAGCTGCTACACCGCGAGAAGATCAGAATCTTCTATTCAAGCGTACCAGCGCATTTTGGCGTGATTAATCCCGATTCCAAGGACCCAGTAGCGGAACCTTTGGCCTGAGACGCCGTGCTCCGCGAGGGGCCGGCGATTGCTCGGCGCGGACGCGGCGCCTATCCTTGCAAGTGCAGCCGCCGATAATAGAGAAAGGGAGATGCAACCGTGAGTTCGTACGTTCGAGATAGTCTCGCGCCAGGGGAGGCAGTCCGATACTCTGCGACCTTATCCTTGTGGCGATACTGGCTGACCTTCCTTCTTGGTGCAGTCCTTTTGGCCGGATGCCTGGTTGGGTGGTCGTCATTCTCGTCAGCGGCGGACTACACCATCAGCTCGCCCACCGGCATCGTCATGGCGATTGTGGTCATCCTCGCGCTGCTCATGCTGCTGTGGCCATTCATCGCACGCAAATCAACGGAAGTCGTGGTCACCGACAGGCGGCTCATTGCGAAATTCGGCCTCGTGTCCATCCATTCGATCGAAATTCGCCTCAGCAAGATCGAGAGCGTTCGCGTCACACAGGGATTGATTGGCAAGCTCTTCCGCTATGGCGACATCGTCGTGACGGGCACCGGCTCGACATTCGATCCGATCCGCAACATCTCCCATCCCTTGCCGTTGCGCAATGCCCTGAACGAGGCGATGGAACTGTACTCACCCGTCACGCCTCCCGAAGGACGGCCGCCTGCGGAGCCGCCGGCGCTGCGGACCGAGAAGGGGTGAATTGCCCCGTCATCGCGGCACAGGCGGCGACAGCTTGAGTCGCATCCAATGCTCGCAAGGTCATCCAGATGATCCCGGTTGAGCGGATGCCCGTTCAGCAAGCAGCGCCCTGCGCAAGACGGAACGAACAGTGTTCGACTATTGTGCAGTTCTCATAGCGGTGATTCTCGGGCTTGCGCTCATCCACCTGTTGCGCGGGCTCGCCAGACAGATGCAGATGCGGCATGACATCCGCCCGTACTGGGTCCACATCCTCTGGACCATCGACGTGATCATCTGGGTGCTTGCCATCTGGTGGGGAATGTTCTGGTGGCGGGGTCTGCAGGAGTTGACCGCTCCGTGGTTCTATTTCCTGATCGGCTATGCCGTTCTGCAGTTCCTCTGGGCGGCGATCCTCTACCCACCGGAATTTTCGGCCGGCCTCGATTTCGAGGACTATTTCTTCTCCAACCGCTACTGGTTCTTCGGCATCCAGGCCGCGGTGATCCTGATGGACATCCCGGAAACGCTGGTGAAAGGCGCCGCGCACCTGCGGCCGGTTCCCGAACAGTACCCTTACCTGATTTCAGGTCTGCTCATCGTCACCGCCCTCGCCCTGCTCTCGCGTAACCGGCGTCTGCATGGCGCGCTCAGCGTCGCGTGGCTTTTGCTGACCCTCGGTTACGTCTTCTTCATACCGCTGATGTCGCGAATCGTCGGCCATTAGGCAGCGGGGGCGCTTGGAGGAGCACGCGGCATCTGTCGGGAGCCCACGCCGGGCAGCACGCCGGGCTCCGACGCTTCGGTGGCTACTTCTTCTTGCGTGCGCCCGAGCGTCGGGCGGCCCGGAACGAAATAGCTGATCGCATCGCCTTCTGCTGAACGGCGGCGGCGGTGCGCCCGAGCTGGCGCGCGACCGTGCTCGTCGGCGTTCCGGCTTTCGCAAGTTGTTTCAGGGTTCGCAGCTCTGCAGCGCTCCAGGAGGCACCATCGTGCGAGGGGCGTTTCGCCATGAGTCATCTCCAATTCACACCAGCGGGAAGCTGGAATCATACACGGCTGCTGTTGGCGACGCGCGCCGTCGATGGCATGCGGACATGTTGTAACGGTGAGTTGGATCATTCGCGCGGCACCAGCTCGCGCTCACGTTCAGCGCCCGCAACTTAAGGAATGCAACAGTTAGTTACAAGCCCCCGCGTACGTCGTCTGCCCGTGGCCGCCAATGCCTCCGCCGTGTGGAGCAGCTCAAGGGCGGGGATTGGACTCCCGGCGGAACGCCGCATCGACGGCGTTCGACAACAGCATGGCAATCGTCATGGGCCCCAGTCCGCCCGGGACGGGCGTGATCCACCCCGCGCGCTCGGCCGCCTTGTCGAACTCGACGTCCCCGACGAGCCGGCCAGCAGCGGTGCGGTTGATGCCCACATCGAACACGGCGGCACCCGGACGGATCCACTCGCCTGGGACGAATCCTTCCTTGCCGACCGCCGCGACGACGAGCTCCGCGCGCTCGACTTCCGCACGCAGATCGCGCGTGCCGGTATGGCAGACGCTGACCGTTGCCCGGGCGAGCAGCAGTTCCAGCGCCATGGGCCGCCCGACGATGTTGGATGCACCGACCACCGTCGCACGCATGCCGGTCAGTGGGATCCCATACTCCTTGGCGAGCCGGATGACACCGAACGGCGTACACGGCCGCAGGGCGGGCCGCTTCTGCGCAAGCAGCCCCGTATTCACCGGGTGAAAGCCATCCACGTCCTTGGCCGGATCGACCGCATCCATGATGACGTTGGTATCCACGCTCTTCGGCAGCGGCAGCTGCACGAGAATGCCGTCCACGCGGGAGTCGTGATTCAGCGTGTGCACGAGATCGAGCAGCTCGACCTGTCCGGTCGTCTCGGGCAGATCGTGCGCGAACGACAGAATGCCGGCCTCCTCGGAGGAGCGCCTCTTGTTCCGGACATATACGGAGGATGCGGTCACACTGCCAACCTGCACCACGGCAAGTCCGGGTCGGCGACCGAACTTGTTGGCGAACTCCGCGGCGCGCTGCGCAACTTCCAGGCGCACCTTCGCGGCGACGGCCTTGCCATCGAGCAGCACGGCACCCCCGCGGGTGCGGGCGGACAGATCGATCTTGGGGGCACCCACGGCCCCGTTACTCACCGACATGCGTCACCTTTGAAGATTTTGTCCAACCGATGGCGGGACCACCCGAAGCGGGCGATCCCGCACCCTGTGAGCCTCAGTAGCGGTAATGGTCGGATTTGTAGGGACCGGCCTTGTCGACACCGATGTAGCGCGCCTGCGTATCCGTCAGCTCGGTGAGCTGCGCATTGAGCTTCTGCAGCTGCAGCCGGGCCACTTTCTCATCCAGATGCTTGGGCAACACGTGAACCCCGACCGGGTACCTCTCGGGGTGTGTGAACAGCTCGATCTGCGCGATCGTCTGATTGGCGAAGCTCGAGCTCATGACGTAGCTCGGGTGGCCGGTGCCGCAGCCGAGATTCACCAATCGTCCCTGCGCCAGCAGGATCAGCCGGCGTCCGTCGGGCCAGATGACGTGATCCACCTGGGGTTTGATGTTCTCCCAGGTGCAGGACTTGAGGCTCGCCACATCGATCTCGTTGTCGAAGTGCCCGATGTTGCACACGATCGCATTGTTCTTCATGCGCCGCATGTGATCGTGCGTGATGACGTGGAAATTGCCGGTCGCGGTGACGAAGATATCCGCCTTGTCGGCTGCGTAGTCCATCGTCACGACGCGGTAGCCTTCCATTGCCGCCTGCAGTGCGCAGATCGGATCGATCTCGGTGACCCAGACCTGTGCGGACAGCGCGCGCAGCGCCTGGGCCGAGCCCTTGCCCACATCGCCGTAGCCGGCGACCACCGCAACCTTGCCGGCGACCATCACATCGGTTGCGCGCTTGATGCCATCGACGAGGGACTCGCGACAGCCGTAGAGGTTGTCGAACTTGCTCTTGGTCACCGAGTCGTTGACGTTGATCGCCGGGAAGGCGAGCTGCCCATCCCGCGCCATCTGATATAGCCGATGCACACCCGTGGTCGTCTCCTCGGTCACCCCTTTCACCTGCGCGAGGCGCGTGGAATACCACCGCGCATTCTGCTTCACTCGCGCGCGGATGGCGGCGAACAGTGCCTGCTCCTCCTCGCTGGCCGGTTTGGCGATGGCGCTCGGATCCTGCTCGGCGCGCGCACCCAGGTGCAGCAGCAGCGTCGCATCGCCGCCGTCATCCAGGATCATGTTGGAGAAGCCTCCATCGGGCCATTCGAAGATGCAGTGGGTGTAGTCCCAGTAATCACTCAACGATTCGCCCTTCCAGGCAAACACCGGTGTGCCGTGCGCCGCGATGGCCGCGGCTGCATGATCCTGCGTGGAGAAGATGTTGCAGGAGGCCCAGCGCACCTGTGCGCCCAGTGCCTGCAGCGTCTCGATCAGCACGGCCGTCTGGATCGTCATGTGCAGCGAGCCGGTGATGCGGGCGCCCCGCAGCGGCTGTACGGGTGCGAACTCCTCCCGGATCGCCATGAGTCCAGGCATCTCGGTCTGGGCGATCAGGATCTCCTTGCGACCCCACTCGGCAAGCGCCAGATCGGCGACCTTGTAGTCCGCTGTGGCCGTGGCGGTACTGCCTGCGGGTTGCGCGTGGGCGGCCGCGCCTTTCAGATGTGCGTTCATACTCAGTCCTTCACGATAAAAGAGCGAGCGCCGTGTGAATGAACGCTGCACTGTTGAGCCTGGCAGGCCTTCGGGCCGCTCGGGCCGCCGACCTGTCGCAACGCTCCTCAAAAGCGCAGCGCTGCCGCCGTGGGCGGCGAATCCGCTATCTCAGGCGGCCTTGGCGGAGCGGGTGGGAGCGGCGAGCGATTTCGCCTCCTCCGCGAGCTCCTCGGCCTTGTCGGTACGCTCCCAGGTGAACTCCGGCTCGGTGCGGCCGAAGTGCCCGTAGGCAGCCGTCTTCTGGTAGATCGGGCGCACCAGATCGAGCATCTCGCGCAGACCATAGGGGGTGAGGTCGAAGTGCTTGCGCACGAGCTGCGTGAGTCGCTCGCGTGGCAGCCGGCTCGTGCCGAAGCTCTCCACCATGATCGATGTGGGCTCCGCAACGCCGATGGCATACGACAGCTGCACCTCGCACCGCTCGGCCAGTCCCGCCGCCACGATGTTCTTGGCGACGTAACGCGCCGCATACGCCGCCGAGCGGTCCACCTTGGAGGGGTCCTTGCCCGAGAACGCCCCGCCGCCGTGACGCGCATAGCCGCCGTAGGTGTCCACGATGATCTTCCGGCCGGTCAGGCCGCAGTCTCCCACCGGGCCGCCGATGACGAACCTCCCCGTCGGGTTGATGTGGTACTTCGTGCGCTTGTCCAGCCATTTCCCCGGCAATACCGGCTTCAGGATCTCCTCCATCACCGCCTCGCGCAGCGCCTTCGTGGACACATCCGGGCTGTGCTGCGTGGACAGGACCACCGCCTCGATCCCGACGGGTCGATCATCCTCGTAGCGCAGGGTGACCTGGCTTTTCGCATCCGGCCGCAGCCACGCCAGCTTGCCGGATTTGCGCACCTGGGCCTGGCGCTTCACGAGCCGATGGGCGAGCGTGATCGGCGCGGGCATCAGCACGTCCGTCTCGCTGGTCGCGTAGCC
Source organism: uncultured Pseudomonadota bacterium (assembly GCA_963716335.1). Classification (GTDB taxonomy): domain Bacteria; phylum Pseudomonadota; class Gammaproteobacteria; order Steroidobacterales; family Steroidobacteraceae; genus 13-2-20CM-66-19. Next base: position 327,598 of record OY970302.1, read on the forward strand.
GAACATCAGTCCCTGGTCGCCTGCGCCCTGCTTGCGCTCATCCTTGCGGTCCACGCCCTGCGCGATGTCGGGGGATTGCTTGCCGATGATGTTGACGACCCCGCAGCTTGCGCCATCGAAGCCCATCTCCGAGGAGTTGTAGCCGATATCCAGGACCGTCTTGCGCACGAGGGCCTCGACATCCACCCAGGCCTGGGTCGTCACCTCTCCGGCGACCACCACGACACCCGTCTTGATCAATGTCTCGCAGGCCACGCGGCCGCGTGGGTCCTCGCGCAGGATCGCATCGAGCATGGCATCGGATATCTGGTCGGCGACCTTGTCCGGATGACCTTCGGAAACCGATTCGGAGGTGAAGAGAAAGTGATTCGCCATTTGGTGATCCCGCATTCAAGGAATAAAGGCCGGGTCGGCCCAGACCAATCATTTTAACCGCAGATGCCTGCCTCTGTGGCAGCCCGAAGAGCGCATGTCGCCGGTTATGTCGCCTGCCCGGCTGCAGCCTGCGGGGCAGTCGCCTCGCCGCCTCCTGTAGCGTCAAAGCTTCGCGCCAGCCGGCGGTCGAACTCGTCCCGCGTGAACCGATGATTCTGCGTGCCCAGGGATTCGACCTTGATCGCGCCGAGGAGCGAGGCGATGCGCCCCGTGGTCTGCCAGTCCAGTTCGTGCAGCAACCCATGGATCAGGCCGGCCCGGTAGGCGTCCCCGCAGCCCGTGGGATCCACGACCGCGGTGGCACGCGCGCATGGAATCCGGATCTGCTCCTGCGGGGTATGGATGACGGAACCCTGCGCCCCGCGCGTCACGATCAGCGCCTTCACGCGCTGCGTCAGGTCGGGCACGCTCCAGCCGGTTTTCTGCTGCACGAGCTGCCACTCATAATCGTTGACCGTGACCCAGCTGGCGAGCTCCACAAAGCGCTCCAGCTCTGCGGCGCCAAACATCGGCAGTCCCTGTCCGGGGTCGAAGATGAAGGGGATGCCGGCGGCGGCAAACTGCTGCGCATGCTGCAGCATGCCCTCGCGGCCATCTGGGGCCACGACACCGATGGCGATGCCGCTCGCCTGCGCGACGCGATTGAGGTGAGACTGCTGCATGGCGCCCGGATGGAAAGCGGTGATCTGATTGGCGTCCAGGTCCGTGGTGATGAACGCCTGCGCAGTATGCTCGGACTCGATGATCCGGATGTGGTCGAGCGGTACGCCATTGCGCGCCAGCCACTCCCGATACGGAGCGAAGTCGCGCCCCACAGTCGCCATCGGATAACCGGTGTCGCCGAGCAGGCTGAGATTGTAGGCAATGTTACCTGCGCACCCGCCGAACTCGCGCCGCAGCTCCGGTACGAGGAACGACACGTTCAGCAGGTGGATCTTGTCCGGAAGGATGTGATTGCGGAAGCGATCCGCGAATACCATGATCGTATCGAACGCCACCGAGCCGCAGATGAGTGCACCTTTACGAGGCGGCGGACTGGGGCTCATTGGCGAGCTCGTCGGCGGACTGGGACTCATTGGCTTCCTCTTACTTGATCCGGTGGGGATTGGCGTACACGACATGTTGCTCACGGCGTGCGAACGCCACTAGCGTCAGACCCGCCTGTTTCGCCAGGCGCACCGCGAACGCCGTCGGGGCAGACAGCGCGACCAGCAGCGACACCCCGACAGTGGCGGTCTTCTGCACCATCTCGAAACTCGCACGGCTGGTGATCAGCATGAAGCCCGTACTGAGATCGGTTTTCGCACGCACCAGGGCACCGATCGTCTTGTCGAGCGCGTTGTGGCGCCCGACATCCTCGCGCACGAGCTGGATGCCGCGGCCGGGAACGACCCACGCCGCGGCGTGTACACTTCCCGTCACGGCGTTGATGAGCTGCAGTGCACTCAACTGCTCGATCGCCGCGTGCAGCTCCTCTGCCGACACGCTCACTCCGGGACCCACCTGCGGCAGCTCGCGGATCGCCTCTTCAGCGGTTTCGGCCCCGCACAGACCGCAGCCCGTCCGCCCGGTGAGATTGCGTCGGCGCTGCAGCAGCGCCGAGAAGCGCTCCCAGGCCACTGTGATCCGCACGTCGATCGCCAGCTCGCCCCGTGTCACCTCCACCGAGCGGATCTCGTCCGGATGCGCGACCAGCCCTTCGCTCAGTGTGAAGCCCACCGCGAAGTCCTCGAAATTTGCCGGCGTCGCCAACATCACGACGTGGGGTACGCCGTGATACACCAGGGCAATGGGCATCTCCTCGGCCACCCGGTCGCTTTTGTGCGTCAGCGTGCCGCGGAACCAGCGCTCGACATCGACTTCGGCGCTGACCGGGTTCACTTGCGAATCGGGCATAGACTGCAGGGCTAGCCCCCCGCCCCCAGCGCTTTGGCGTGGTGCTGCAGATGATCGGCCATGAAGGTGGCGATGAAGTAGTAGCTGTGGTCGTAGCCTTCGTGGCGCCGCAGCGTCAGCGGGTAGCCCACTTTGCGGCAGGCTTGCTCGAACCGATGTGGGTGCAGCTGCTGCTCCAGGAACTGATCCGAAAGCCCCTGATCGATGAGGATGTGGGGACGGCGCGGCGCATCGCGCACCTCGCCGACGAGCTCGGTGGCATCGTAGGCCCGCCATGCACGCCGGTCCGCCCCGAGGTAACCCGTGAAGGCCTTCTGGCCCCACGGACAGTGACTAGGCGCGACGATCGGCGCGAAGGCCGACACGGACTTGTAGACCTCCGGGTTGCGGAAGAACAGCGTCAGCGCCCCATGGCCACCCATCGAGTGGCCGAAGATCCCGGTCCGGGCCGGGTCGGCCGGGAACTGCGATTCGATCACCCCGCGCAGCTCCTGCGTCACGTAGGTATCCATGCGGTAATGCGCCGACCAGGGCGCTTGGGTGGCATCCAGGTAAAAGCCCGCACCGGTGCCGAAATCCCACGAATCGCTTTCTCCGGGAAGCTTCAGCCCACGCGGACTGGTATCGGGCGCCACCAGCATCAGACCGAGCTCGGCCGCCACACGTTGCGCGCCAGCCTTGATCATGAATGTCTCTTCGGTGCAGGTCAGCCCCGCGAGGTAATACAACACCGGCACGCGACCGGAGCGCCCCTGCGGCGGTACGAACACCGAGAAGCGCATGGGGGAGTCGGTGCTCGCCGAATCGTGGCGATAGAACCCCACGACCCCGCCGAAGCACTGCTGCTGACTGAGAATATCGAAAGCTGGCGTACGGCCCATGCAGGGGTGTCCTTTAAGGGTGTTCTGGGTCGCGGCTGATCAAAAGACCTCGAGCATTATGGCGCATCTGCTCGGCCATACGGCCACGGTCTGGCACGCGCCCGGCAGCAGTCCGGATGAGTTCACGCCTGCGCTTATTCAGCCGTCGCTATCGTAGGGTGCGGGGTTGCTGGCTTCATCCAGCAGCTGCAGATCACCGGGCTGCAGCGCAAGGCTCGCGCAGCCGAGCAACTCCTGCAGCTGTGCAACGCTCGTGGCGCTCGCAATCGGCGCCGTCACGCCGCGAGCGAGCAGCCACGCCAGCGATACCTGGGCGGGAGTGGCATTGTATTCCGCCGCCACGGTATCCAGCGCGCGCAGGATACGCCGGCCCCGCTGATCCAGCATCTTCTTCGCCCCGTTGCCTCTTGCGCTCTTGCCGGCATCCTCCTCCGACCGGTACTTGCCGGTAAGAAAGCCGCTCGCGAGTGAGAAGTAGCTGATCACGCCCAGTGCCTCGTCGTGACAAAGCTGTGCCAGCTCGCCCTCGAACTTGTCGCGCTCATACAGGTTGTACCAGGGCTGGAAGCACTCGTAGCGCGGATAGCCGCCCGCAGCGCTCGCCCGCAGCGATTCGGCGAGCCGGGGTGCTGTGAAGTTGGATGCGCCGATCACGCGCACCTTGCCTTCGCGCACGAGCTCCCCGTAGACCTCGAGTGTCTCGTGGACCGGCGTGTCCGGATCATCCCAATGCGACTGGTACAGGTCGATGTAGTCGGTATTGAGCCGCTGCAGCGAGCGCTCCACGGCACGGCGAATGTACGCTCTCGAGAGTCCCTTCTCCCCCGGCCCCATCTCGGAGGCCACCTTGGTGGCGATGATCACGCGATCGCGCAGTTTGCGCTGGCGCAGCCAGTTGCCGATGATGGTCTCGGATTCGCCGCCGCGATTGCCGCGCACCCAACGCGAGTAGCTGTCGGCCGTATCGATGAGATTGAAACCGGCGGCGACGAAGGCATCCAGCAGCTCGAACGAACGGGATTCATCCGCGGTCCATCCGAAGACATTGCCGCCGAAGGCAAGCGGCGCTACCTGCAACGTCGATCTGCCGAGCCTGCGTTTGCTGATGACCGCGCTCATGCGTATCCCATGCCGTACTCCAATTCTCATCCTGTGGGCGGCCCGGCCGCCGTTCAAGCGTGATCTTTGCGAGCGGTCCCTCCGACGGCGGATAGCCGGCCCGGACGCTGCGCGCTAGCCTTCCTGGATTGCTTGGAGAAGCACAGGAGATCGCGCATGCGTATGAGAAAGCTCGGCAATACGGGACTGCTGGTCTCGGAGATCTGCCTCGGCACGATGACCTTCGGTCGCGGCGAAGGCATGTGGCGCGCAATCGGCCAGCTCGATCAGAGCGCCGTCGATCGCATCGTGCGTGCGGCATTCGACAAGGGCATCAACTTCATCGACACGGCCGATGTGTATCACGCCGGCCACTCCGAGGAGACGACCGGGCAGGCCCTGAAGAGCCTCGGCCTGGCCCGCGATGAGTTCGTGCTCGCAACGAAAGTGCACGGCCAAATGGGACCGGGTGCGAACCAGTCGGGCCTGTCCCGCGCGCACATCCTGCATGCCGTGGACCAGAGCCTGCGCCGGCTGCAGCTCGACTACATCGATCTGTATCAGATCCACGGCCTCGATGCGCTGACGCCCCTGGAGGAGACACTCGGCGCGTTGAACGATTGCGTGCGGGCGGGCAAGGTCCGCTATATCGGGCTGTGCAATCTCGCTGCCTGGCAGATTGCCAAGTCGCTGTGGATCGCGGACCGTCGCGGCTATGAGCGCTTCCAGAGCGTGCAGGCCTACTACTCGATTGCCGGGCGCGATCTCGAACGTGAGATCATTCCGCTGGCGCAGGATCAGCAGCTCGCGATCCTGCCGTGGAGCCCGCTGGCTGGCGGACTGCTCAGCGGCAAATTCTCACGCGACCGCAAGGCCCCGGCGGGCGCGCGCCGCGCCGAGTTCGATTTCCCGCCTGTCGACCGCGAGCGCGCGTTTCGGGTGATCGATGCCATGCAGCCGATCGCCGCGCAGCATGCAGTGTCCGTCGCGCGCGTGGCACTCGCCTGGCTGCTGCAGCAACCCGCGGTCACCTCCGTCATCATCGGGGCGCGCAACGAGGAGCAGCTGCGCGACAACATCGCCGCCTGCGAGCTTGCGCTGACTCGGCAGGAGCTGGCGAGCCTCGACAAGGTCTCCGCGCTGGCGCCCGAGTACCCGAGTTGGATGCTCGAGCGGCAATCGATCGATCGCCGGGCGCTCATCGAAGCCGGCAGCGGCTAAGACGGCTCAGGCCTGCAGGGAATAATCCGTCTGATCGCGGGCGTAGGCGGCGAAGTAGTCGAGTGCCGCCGGGTTCGCAATGGCATCGCGGTTGACGGCCTTTTCGAGCGGCACCCCCATGAGGATTCTGCGCACGGGCACCTCCAGCTTCTTGCCGGTCAGGGTGCTCGGAATGCCATCCACCTGATAGATCCGGTCCGGAACGTGCCGTGGGGAGTAGTCCTGGCGCAAGGTGCTGCGGATCTGCTCACGCAGGCTCTCATCGAGGCTCATGCCGGCCCTGAGCTTGACGAACAGCGGCATGAAGAAGCGGCCCCGCGGCAGATCGAGGTTGACGATCAACGCATCCTCGATCTGCGGCAGCGCCGCGAGTGAGCGGTAGATTTCCGCCGTGCCGATCCGCACTCCATGGCGATTGAGCGTGGCATCCGAGCGGCCGAGGATGACCGAGCCACCGCGCTCGTTGAGACGGAAGAAGTCACCGTGGCGCCAGATGCCCGGAAACTCGCGGAAGTAGGCATCGCGATAGCGCTCCTCACCCGGATCGTTCCAGAAGCACACGGGCATCGAGGGCATGGGCTCGGTGATGACGAGCTCGCCGACTTCGTTCACCACGGGCTCGCCGCGAGCGTTGAACGCCTGCACGGCAGCCCCGAGTGAGCGCACCTGGATCTCACCTGCATGGACCGGAAGGATCGAAGCGCCGGAGACGAAGCCCGTACAGACGTCGGTGCCGCCACTTCCGGAGGCCACCCACAGATCGGCCTTCACGTTCGTGTACAGCCACTGCATGCACTCGGGAGTGACCGGGGAGCCTGCGAGTGCGACGCTCTGCAGCGTCCGCAGATCGAACTGTTCCCGCGGCACGCACTGCGCTTTCTCGACAGCGGTGACGTAGGTCGGACTTGCGCCGAAAAGCGTCAGCGCGGCAGCGTCGACCAACTTCCAGAGCACACCGACATGCGGCCACGTCGGGTTGCCGTCGTACAGCACCGGCACGTTATCGGACAGCAGCGCACTCACGAGGATGTTCCACATCATCCACCCCGTGGTGGTGAAATAGAACAGCCGCTCGCGCGGATGCAGGTCGTAGTTGAATGCCAGTCGCTTCAACTGCTCGAGCAGGATGCCGCCGTGGCCATGACAGATGGCCTTGGGCAGCCCGGTCGTGCCGGAGGAGAACAGGATCCACAGCGGATGCTCGAAGGGTACCTGCTCGAATTGGAATCCGGCAGCACTCACCGGTGGATGGCGCAGCAGTTCCTCCCACAGCAGCGTATGCGCCGAGAGCGGCTCGCGATCCGCGCGATGCAGGTAGGGCAGATAGATGACGTGCTCGAGACAATCGAGCCGGCTGATGATCTGCCGCAGCTGCGACTTGCGCTCGTACGGCTTGCCGCCATACTGGTATCCGTCCACGCAGAAAAGCACTTTTGGCCGCAGTTGCGCATACCGATCCAACACCCCGCGGCTGCCGAAATCCGGACCGCACCCGGACCACACGGCGCCGATACTGGTCGTCGCCAGCATTGCGATCAGCGCCTCGGGGATATTCGGCAGGTACGACACCACCCGGTCGCCCGGCACGACGCCGAGCTTGCGCAGTTGGCTTGCCACGATGCGCGTCTTGCCGCCCAGCTCCTCCCACGACATGCTCGACAGCGCGGTGCGCTCGCTCAAGTACATCAGGGCATCCGCCCCGGGACGCTCGTGGCGCAACGCGTGCTGCGCGTAGTTCAGACGCGCGCCGGGGAACCAGCGCGCACCCGGCATGCGCCGCTCCGCCAGCACACATTCGTAGGGGGTTGCGGATTCGACGCGAAAGTATTCCCAGATCGCCTGCCAGAAGCCCTCCAGATCGGTGACTGACCAGCGCCACAGCGCCTCGTAGTTGGACAGCTCGCGGCCGCGCGCGCTGCCGAGCCAGCGCATGAATGCCGTGAGGTTGGATCGCTCGATCCGCGCAGCACTCGGCGTCCACAACAAATCGCCTTGCTTCACCATCGGGAGTTGCGCGCCGCGCGTGCTGCTCTTTGCGCGCTAAAGGCGCTCGAGGATCATGGCGATGCCCTGCCCCACTCCGATGCACATGGTGCACAGGGCATAGCGGGCACGGGTGGCGATGAGCTGGTACATGGCCGTGGTCGCCAGGCGTGCACCGGACATCCCCAGCGGGTGGCCGATGGCGATGGCCCCGCCATTGGGATTGACGTGCGCTGCATCATCGGGCAGCCCGAGCTCGCGCAGCACCGCCAGTGACTGGGCCGCGAAGGCTTCGTTGAGCTCGATCACCTCCATCTGCTGCAGCGCAAGCCCGCTGCGGGCCAGCACTTTGCGCGTCGCCGGCACCGGGCCCATGCCCATGATCCGCGGGGCCACACCGGCCGTTGCCGTGCACACGATGCGCGCGCGCGGTGTCAGGCCGAACTGCCGTGCGGCCCGTTCCGAGGCAACGAGCAGTGCGCACGCACCATCATTGACACCCGAGGCGTTGCCGGCGGTGACCGTGCCATTACCTCGGAACGGCGTCGGCAGCCTCGCCAGCTGCTCGAGCGTCGTTTCCGGACGGGGATGCTCGTCGCGCGCCACCTGGACCGGCTTGCCCTTTCGCTGCGGAACTTCGACCGGGATCAGCTCCGCAGCGAAGAACCCGCGCGCATAGGCGGCCGCCGTGCGCTGTTGGCTGCGCAGCGCGAAACCGTCCTGGTCGGCGCGCGACACGTGGAACTCCGCGGCGACGTTTTCGCCCGTCTCCGGCATCGAATCGACACCGAATGCCTGCTGCAGCCGGGGATTGATGAAGCGCCAGCCGATCGTCGTGTCGTAGATCTCGGCCGCGCGGCTGAATGCGCCAGCGGCTTTTGGCAGCACGAAGGGCGCCCGCGACATCGATTCGACGCCGCCGGCGATGATCAGGTCAGCCTCCAGCGTGCGGATGGCGCGCGCAGCCGTTGCCAGGGCATCGAGGCCCGAGCCGCACAGCCGATTGATGGTGGCTGCGGGGACGTCCACCGGCAGTCCCGCAAGCAGGCTAGCCATGCGCGCGACGTTGCGGTTGTCCTCTCCAGCCTGATTCGCGCACCCGAGCAGCACCTCGTCGATCTGTGCGGCCTCGAGGGTTGGGTGGCGCGCCAGCAACGCTGCGATAGGCAGGGCAGCCAGATCGTCCGCACGAATGGACGCGAGCGCACCGCCATATCGCCCGACGGGCGTCCGTAGCGCATCGCAAATGTAAGCATCCGTCATGACAGGCCTCGATGCATCGTCGGCTTCGGCTTGGAAGCGTGAATGATAACGGGCTGCGGGCGTGACAGGGGACTGACGGCCCCGTACGATCCGCGCATGCAGATCCGCGACACGCAGGAATCCGATCTGCCCGGTCTGCTTGCCATCTACAACGACGTCATCGCGACATCGACGGCCGTCTATAGCAGCGTGGCCGTGACGCTTGCGGACCGGCAGCAGTGGTGGCGCGCCCGCGTGGGCCTGGGCTATCCCGTCCTGAGCGCCGTGGATGACTCCGGCCTGCTGGGATTTGCCACGTTCGGCGATTTTCGCGCCTGGCCCGGGTACCGCTTCACGGTCGAGCATTCGGTGCACGTCCGGGCGGATGCGCGTGATCGGGGCATCGGCCGCAGTCTGCTGAGCGCGCTGTTTCCGCGCGCCGCCGCGCTCGGCAAGCACGTGATGATCGCCGGAGTGGATGCGGCCAATACGGCCTCGATCCGCTTTCACGAGCGTCTGGGTTTCGAGCGCGTCGGGCAGCTGCGCGAAGTCGGCTTCAAGTTCGACCGCTGGCTCGACCTCGTCTTCCTACAGCGCTGGATCTGAGCGAAGCGGAAAATCCACGGACGCACCGACCCCGGTACACTTGACCGATGTTCCGCTCGCTACCGCCCGCCACGCGGGCTCTCATCCTGCTCAACGTCGCCGTCAACGTGCTGCAACGGTTCGCGCCCGGCCGGATGCTCGAGCTGTTTGCCTTGTGGCCACCAGGGCCGCAGTTCGAGCCCTGGCAGCTGCTCACCTACGCGTTCCTGCACGACGTCAACGGCTTCGCGCACATTTTCTTCAATATGTTCGCGCTGTACATGTTCGGCGGCGCGCTGGAGAATTTCTGGGGAAGGACACGATTCCTCACGTTCTATCTGGCATGCCTGCTCGCCGCGGCGGCCACGGAGCTGGCGGTCCAAGCGCTGTCGCAGACCGGCGAGCCCGTCATCGGCGCCTCCGGCGCCGTATTCGGGCTGTTACTGGGCTTCGCCTGGTTTTTCCCACGCCAGCGGATCCTGCTGTTGATTCCCCCCATCCCGATGCCCGCGTGGCTGTTCGTGACGCTGTACGGAGCGCTGGAGCTCGTGTTGGGCGTGACGGGCGCCCAGGCCAGCGTTGCGCACTTTGCCCATCTGGGCGGGATGCTTGGCGGGGCAATCATGATCCTGCTGTGGCGCGCACGGGACGGGGCGCGCCCGGTTCCCAGGCGTTGGTGAGCCGGCCGTTGCCGGTGCTCGCCCACCGCCCGGGGGGCTGGCGCTTGAATTCCCGTGCGCCGGCCGGTCACAATCCGCGCCCGAATGCACCGCAAGGGAACTTTTGGACGCCGTTGAGCCTCTGAGCGCCATCCTATGATCAAGACCGAACATCTCAGCAAGCGCTACGAATCGCTGGTCGCGGTGGACGACGTGAGCTTCCAGGTCGGGCCGGGCGAAGTGCTGGGATTTCTCGGTCCGAATGGCGCCGGCAAGACCACCACCATGCGGATGTTGGCCGGCTTCATTACACCCACCGCCGGCAGCGCCAGCATCTGCGGACACGACATCACGACCGATCCGCTGGGAGCGAAAGCGAGTCTCGGCTATCTGCCGGAAGGCGCGCCCACCTACGGCGAGATGACGGTGCGACGGTTCCTGGAGTTCATCGCGGATCTGCGCCGTCTCGAGGGCGAGCACCGCAGACTGCGGCTCGAGCATGTCATCGAGCGCCTGCAGCTTGCCCGCGTTCTCGGGCAGAGCATCGAGACGCTCTCCAAGGGCTTTCGGCGCCGGGTGGGACTGGCGCAGGCCATCGTGCATGACCCGGCGGTACTGGTTCTCGATGAGCCCACCGACGGGCTCGATCCGAACCAGAAGCACGAAGTGCGCACACTGATCAACGAAATGGCCCGCGACAAGATCATCATCATCTCGACGCATATTCTCGAAGAAGTCGACGCGGTGTGTACGCGCGCGATCATCATCGCACGCGGACGCATCGTGGCGGACGACACGCCGGCTGCCCTCGCGGCGAAATCCCGCTATCACAATGCCGTGTCGCTGCAGTTCGACAGCCAAGCTGAGCTCGAAGCGGCACGCACCGCCGTCGCCGCGCTGCCCTGCGTCGCCGCGGTCGAAGTCAGCGAGCGCGAATCGCGGCTCACCGCGTTGCCGCGGGGCGGAGCGCCGATCCTGCCGGCGTTGTCGGAGCTTGCCGTACGCCAGGGAATGCGCCTGACGGAGCTGCACCTGGAATCCGGGCAGCTCGATGAAGTCTTCCGCACGATCACCGCTTAGTCCCAAGCAGCCGCCGCGAGCTCACCCGAAGGATGACAAGGGCACGACATGCGTAACGTGGGCATCATTCTGCGCCGCGAGCTGGCGAGTTACTTCGCTACGCCTCTGGCGTACGTCTTCATCCTGATCTTCCTGGTGCTGGCAAACGCCTTCACGTTCTACCTGGGCGGCTTCTTCGAGCGCGGCCAGGCCGATCTGCAGCCGTTCTTCAACTTCCATCCGTGGCTGTATCTGTTTCTCATTCCGGCGATCTCCATGCGGCTGTGGGCCGAGGAGCGCAAATCCGGCAGCATCGAGCTGCTGATGACCCAGCCGGTCACGCTGTGGGAGGCGGTGCTCGGCAAGTACTTCGCCGCGTGGATCTTCACCGCTCTGGCGCTCGCACTCACCTTTCCGCTGTGGATCACCGTCAATTATCTCGGCAAACCCGATAACGGGGCGATTCTCGCAGCCTACATCGGCAGCCTGCTGCTGGCGGGCGGCTTTCTGGCAATCGGCTCCTGCATGTCGGCACTGACGCGCAATCAGGTGGTGGCCTTCATCCTCGGCGTGGTGGTCTGCTTCCTGTTTCTGCTCGCCGGCTTTCCCCTCGTGCTCGACGTGTTTCATTCCTGGGCGCCGCAGTGGCTGGTGGATGCAGTCGCCTCCCTCTCCTTTCTCACGCATTTCCAGTCGATCTCCAAGGGAGTGATCGACATTCGCGATCTGCTGTACTTCGCGATGCTGATTGTGTTCTTCCTGCTCGCCACCTCGATCGCCCTCGAGCTGCACAAGGCGGACTGACCATGTCGAGGAACCTTCGCCCATGACCAATCGCTCGACGCTCGGCGGCGGCGCGCTCCTCGCGCTCGCGCTGCTGTTCATCGGCCTGACGATCCTGTTCGACCACGCGCTGCGCGGCTGGCGCCTGGATCTCACCCAACACCACCTGTACACGACCTCCGCAGGCACCGATCGCATCCTCAAGAGCATCAAAGAGCCGATCAACCTCTATTTCTTCTTCTCCGCGAAGACCGCCTCGCAGATCCCGGCACTGAAGACCTACGGCGTGCGCGTGCGCGAGTTTCTCGAGGAGCTTGCCTCGCGCTCCGGCGGCAAGCTGAAGCTGCATAGCATCGATCCGCAGCCGTTTTCCGAAGACGAGGACCGCGCCTCCGAGCTCGGGGTGCGCGGCACCCCGATCGGCCCGTCCGGGACGCAGTTGTATTTCGGCCTGGCCGGCACCAACTCCACGGATGGGCACCAGGCGATCGAGTTCTTCGATCCGGCCAAGGAGGAGTTCCTCGAATACGACGTCGTGAAGCTGATCTATCAGCTGGCCAATCCGAAGAAGCCGGTGATCGGCTGGCTGTCGACGCTGCCGATGTCGGGGGGCTATGACCCGCAGAGCGGCCAGCCGCGCGAGCCCTGGACCATCTACGCCCAGGCACAGCAGCTGTTCGATATCCGACCGCTGGAGGCGAACGCGGCGAAGATCCCCGCGGATGTGACCGTGCTCGTGCTGGTGCACCCGAAGAAGCTGACACCGGCAACGCAGTTCGCCATCGACCAGTTCGCCTTGCGCGGCGGCCACATCGTTGCATTCGTCGACCCGCTGGCGGAAAGCGACCAATCGGGTGCGGATCCGCAGAACCCCATGGCGGCCATGACGGCCGACAAGTCCTCGCAGCTGGGCAACCTGCTGGGGGCCTGGGGCGTGCAGTTCGATCCCAAGGTGGTCGTGGCCGACCGCGCGCACGCGCTCTCGGTCTCGATGCGCCAGGGCGGCGAGCCGGTGCCGCACTTGGGGATCCTCGGCCTCGACCGCAGCGACTTCACCTCCCACGACGTCGTCATGTCGGGCCTGTCGAGCATCAACGTCGCGACCGCCGGCGATCTCGAGCCGGCCAAGGGCGCGCGGACGAAGTTCGAACCGCTGTTGCAATCGAGCGCCGATGCCGCGCTGCTGCCCGTGCAGCGCTTCGCGATGCTCTTCGATCCTTCCACCCTGCGCGAGGGCTTCCGGCCCACCGGCAAGCGCTATACGATCGCCGCCCGCGTCACGGGCAATGTGGCGACTGCCTTTCCGGGCGGGCCGCCTGGCGGGGTGACGCTCGCGCCGGGCCAGGTCGCTCTGAAGCAATCGGCGAAGCCGCTCAATCTGATCGTATTCGCCGACACGGACATGCTGGCCGACTATCTGTGGGTGCACCAACAGACGTTGTTCGGTCAGCGCATCGCCCAGGCGTGGGCCAACAACGGTGACCTCGTGCTGAACGCCCTGGACAATCTATCCGGCAGCGCCGACCTGATCAGCGTGCGCGGCCGCGCCACCTTCAGCCGGCCCTTCGATCGGGTGGAGGCGCTGCGCAGGGCCGCCGATGACAAGTTCCACGCCAAGGAACAGGAGCTCGAGCAACAGCTGCATGAGACCGAGGAGAAGCTCACCGCCCTGCAGTCCAGCCGCAACGACAAATCCGCGCTCATCCTGACACCGGAGCAGGAAAGCGAGCTCGGGCGCTTCCAGCAGCAGAAGCTGCGGATCCGCAAGGAGCTGCGCGCGGTGCGCGCCAATCTCGACGAGGAGATCACGAGCCTCGGCAACGAGCTGAAGGTCCTGAACATCATCGTCGTGCCGGTGCTGTTTGCGCTCATTGCGCTGCTCATCGGCTGGTGGCGGCGGTCGATCCCGCAGGATGCAGCGCCGCGGCAGGATGGCGCGCCGAAGGAATCCGCCCCATGACGCCCCGACGCGTCCTGCTGCTGCTCGTCGTCGGCCTGCTGGTGATCGCGTTCGCGGTCTGGGTCGCCTCGAGGCGCCATCTGGAGCGCAATACGCTCACCGGGGACCTGGTGCTGCCCGGCATGCAGGCGGCACTGAACTCCGTGAGCGAGGTGCGCCTGAGCAAAGGCGACGGTACACGCACCGAGCTGGCGAAAGGCGCCAGCGGCTGGACGGTCGTGCAGCGTCAGTACCCGGCGGATTCCGGCAAAGTACGCAAGCTGCTGCTCGAGCTGGCTGCCCTCAAGGTGGTCGAGGAAAAGACGCGCACGCCGGAAAATTACCCGCTGCTCGGCGTGGAGGATGTGACCTCACCGAAGGTCGGCGTGGAGGATGTGACCTCACCGAAGGCCACGGGCACCGAAGTCGAGGCGATCACCCCGGGTAAGACATTTGCGATCATCATCGGCAAGTCCTCGAGTGCCAAATCCGGCTTCGTCCGGGTGAACAAGGCCCTGCAGAGCCTGCTCGCCTCCCCGCTGATCACCCTGGACGCTGATCCACGTCAATGGCTCGATCGCACGCTGCTGGACATTCCGCAGGAGCGCATTCAGGAAGTGTCGGTACATCCGGCGCAGGGCCCGGCGTATAGCGCCTCACGCGCCACGAAGGAGCAGTCGGACTTCACGGTCGCCGGAATTCCGAAAGGTCGTGAGCTGAGTAATCCAATGGCCGCCGATCCGATCGCCGGCTCCCTCGGCGGCTTGATGCTGGAGGATGTGCAGAAAGCCCCGGCAACCCCTGCCACCACCGCAGCCCCCGCCGAGCGGTCGCATGCGACGTTCAAAACGTTCGACGGCTTGCAGGTGGAGCTTGTCGGCCACAAGGACGGGACGCGCTCACTCATCTCGGTGAGCGTCGCGTCGAGCGCGAAGGCAACCCAAGCCGAAGCCGCCGCATTGAGCGCACGCGTCAACGGCTGGGAATTCGAGATCCCGAGCTACAAGTACGACGGACTGTACCGGCCGCTGGAGGATCTGCTGAAGAAGCCGGAGCCGGCGAAAAAGGCCGCGCACGCTTCGGGCAAAGCCCACGCGGGTACGAAGCAAGCCGCCGCGCCCCCACACTGAGCTCACTGCGGCGCCGCTTGCGCGCGCTCCTCAGCGGGCCCGCGAAAGCAACAGCAGCGTCACGGTCGCGAGCACCGCCGTGGGCAGCCAGGCGAGGATCACGGGGTTGAGATTGAACACCACCGTGCCACTCTCGATGAGCCGCTGCAACAGGAACAGCCCGATGCCGACGATCAGCCCCATCATCATGCGGGTGCCGGCCCCG
The DNA here is from genome assembly GCA_963716335.1 of uncultured Pseudomonadota bacterium. GTDB lineage: Bacteria > Pseudomonadota > Gammaproteobacteria > Steroidobacterales > Steroidobacteraceae > 13-2-20CM-66-19. Next base: position 342,714 of record OY970302.1, read on the forward strand.
GCCGAGCGCAACGAGCCAAGCACGAACGGGATGGCCAGCAGCACCGAGAACAGGATGGCGACCGTGCGCGCAATGCGCGAAGAGAAGGCAAACAGGTATTCCCTCGCATTCAGGGAGTTGGCCTGCAGATAGCGGATCAACCGCAGCAGCGCACGGCTGTCGAGCTGGCCCGGGTCGGCCACCGCGAGTCCGAGAAAGCCGGCCGAGACGTTGGATTTGAGCAGCCGCTGCCCAAGCGGTGTGGCGACCACGCGATCCGGCTCGAAGCGGGATTCGGAATAGTCGCTCAGCAGCCAGGTGCGATTGGCCCCTGCCGTCGCGCGCGCGGCATGCCCGATGGCCAGCAGGCGGTGCTGGGGGGACAACTCGAAGACCTGCATGCCGCCGAATTGCCGCTGGCCCGACTGACCCGCAACGTTGATGATGAGGTTGCCATCGCGCACCCATGCGCCGCCACCGCCGCCGAAGCTGATGTTGTTGAACTTGCTGAATGCCTTCTGCTCCTTGGCGGCCTCCTGCAGCGGCGGCGCCAGCACCTCACCGAGGATGACCTCCACACCGATGAGCAGCAGCCCCGCCATGGCCGCCGAGCCGGCCAGGCGCAGCGTCGAGATGCCCGTAGCGCGCACGACCACCAGCTCGCTGCCCCGGGCGAGTGAGCCCAGACCGAGCAGCGAGCCGATGAGCGCGGTGATCGGCAGCAGCTCGTAGGCCTGCTGCGGAAGATTGAGCAACGTGAACCACAACGCGCTGAGCGCCGTGTAGTGGCCGACGCCGATGTCGTCCTGCTGGTCGATGAAGACGAACAGCGCGCCGAGCACGAGCACCACCGACATCACCAACAGCACCGAGCTGATGATGGTTCGCACGATGTAGCGATCGAGGACGTTCATTGGTGCCTCAGGCGCAGCCTGGCGAGCGTCGGCGGCCCGGCGAGCACCGCAAGTGCCAACAGGATCACGACGGCATGGGCCCACCACAGACCGAACACTTCGGGAACCGTGCCCCGTGCCAGCCATGCCTTGCCCGCGGAGATCAGGTTCGAATACACGAAGTAGATCACGATGGCGAGCCAGACGCGTGCATACCGCCCCTGGCGTGGTCGCAGCCGGGCGAGCGGGATGGCCAGCATCGTCAGCACCAGACACATGCAGGGCAACGCGATGCGCCAGTGCAGCTCCGCCCGCCATTGCCGGTCGGGCGAGTGCAGCAACTCACGTGTCGGTTTGGCATCGATGTCGGCGATCACATCGTTCAGGCGCGGCACCTCCACCGGAATGACGTGCTCGGCGAAACGCACGATCCGGAACTGCGCGCTCCCGGGGACGCCTTCGAATCGCTCCCCGTCATAAAGCGTGATGGTGTGCATCATGCCGTCGGGGGTCACCGAATGACGTGCCCGCTCGGCCACGGCCACCTCCACGCGCGGTCCGCGGTTGTGCTCGACGAAGACGTTCTTCAATGTTCCATCGGGATTCACATCCTGGGCATAGACCACGGCATTACCACTGCCAAAGGCGCGGAATTTCCCCGGGGTGATCGGCGCGAACTGCCCCGCGCGCAGTGCGGCGCTGCGCAGGCTGAGCGTGCGCGCCGTGGCATCCGGCGCCAGCGAAAGCGTGAGCCAGGCGAGTGCGGCCGCCACGAGCAGCGCCAGCCCCGCTACGGGCGTGTACAGGCTCGCCGGCGCGACGCCGCAGGCCAGCGCAGCCGCCATTTCGCTGTCGTGATACAGCCGGCCAAATGCGAGCACCACGCCCAAGAGCAGACCCACCGGGATGAGGATGCTAAGGTTCTGCAGGGCACCGAGACCGATGAGCTGCAGCACCACGCCACGTGGGAACTGGTTGACGGCCGCGCGCTCGAGCACCACTGCCACCTGGTTGGCCAGCAGGATGATGAGCAGCACGCCGGTCACCACGACCGATGCCGTCACGACTTCCCGCAGAATGTAGCGCCCGAGAATCTTCCCCAACCGGTGGCTCTCTTCGATGCGCGCCGCGAAGGCGGCGGTCAATGGCCACCGCGAAGGCGGCGGGCTCTTGGGTTACACTTGGCGCCCGCCTGCGCCCGGCGACGGGATAGTACGAATCAAGAAAGCAGCGTGGCGCTGGCGATGCGATAAGGTAAATCAGTTTCTTCCCGGCACGCAACGAGACGGGGGGCCGAATGCAGTTCGATGTCTGGCTCAAGGGCTTGGCGACACTCGATGTGGATTGCCTCATCCTGGGTGTTTTCGAGGAAGGTGAGCTGACACCGGAGGCGCGGGAGCTCGATGCGGCTGTCGGCGGGCGGCTTGCGAAGCTGCTGGCGCGCGGTGATCTGAGCGGCCGGCCGGGGGAGAGCCTGCTGCTGACCGAGCTGAGCGGCATCGCCGCCTCGCGTGTGCTGCTGACCGGGCTTGGGCCGAAGAAGAATCTGAGCCGCAAGAGCTGGCGCCGCGCCCTGGCGACGGCGGCAACGGCCCTGACGCGCACCCGCATCACGAGCGTCGCGGTGGCGATCGGCCGTCCGGGTGCGAAGGAGCTCAACGATTACTATCTCGGGCGTGCCACTGCGGAGATCCTCACGGCAAGCCTCTACCGCACCAACGATCTGAAAAGCGGCAAGAAGCCGAAACCCTACGCGCTGCAGAAAGTGCTTGCCGGCCCCGTGCGCAAGGTAGGCAGCGCCGAGGCGCGGCGTGGATTGGAGCACGGAGCGGCGATTGCGGCGGCCTCGGCCTTGCAGCGCGATCTGGCCAACCTGCCGGCGAATGTGTGCACGCCGACCTATCTGGGCGATCAGGCCCGCGCGCTGGGCAAGCAATACGCCTCGCTGCGCGTGCAGGTGCTCGATGCGGCCGCGATCCGGCGCGAGAAGATGGGCTGTCTGCTTGCAGTTGCGCAAGGAAGCCATCAGCCGCCGCGCTTCATCATCGTCGAGCATCGCGGCGGCAAGGCGAACGCAGCTCCGGTCGTGCTCGTAGGAAAAGGCGTGACCTTCGATTCGGGCGGCATCTCCCTCAAGGATCCCCCGGGCATGGATGAGATGAAGTTCGACATGAGCGGCGCGGCCGCCGTGCTCGCCTCCCTGTCACTCGCGGCGCGACTGAAACTGCCGATGCGACTCATCGGGCTCATCGCCTCGGTGGAGAACATGCCGAGCGGCCATGCCACCAAGCCCGGCGACATCGCGACCAGTGCTGCAGGTCTGACCGTGGAGATTCTCAACACCGACGCCGAAGGGCGGCTGATCCTCTGCGACGCCCTGCACTATGCGCGCCGCTTCGAACCGGCCGCCGTGGTGGATATTGCCACCCTGACGGGGGCCTGCGTCGTCGCGCTGGGCCATCACCACTCGGGCGTCATGGCCAATGACGACGAGCTCGCGCGCGAGCTCGTGAGTGCCGGCGTACGCGCCGATGATCGGGCTTGGCATCTGCCCGTCACCGAAGAGTATGCTGATCAGCTCAAGAGCAACTTTGCCGATTTTGCGAATGTCGGCGGCCGCGACGGAGGGGCGAGCACCGCGGCCGCCTTCCTCAGCAAGTTCACCCAGGGGCTCAAATGGGCGCATCTCGACGTAGCCGGAACCGCCTACCAGGGCGGTGCCCAGAAAGGCAGCACCGGCCGACCAACGCCGCTGCTGGCGGACTTCCTCATTCATCGCGCCGGCCGCTGAGGCGCAACGGTGTCAGCCACGGACGCAAGCGCCGTCACATCCGCTTCTGTCGGCTCGAGCGTCGCAAAGCACTCCTCGCCCGACTCATCCGGCGATGACAGCCGCGGGGGCGAGCAGGCGGGTGCGGCGCTGCGCGTGGATTTCTACGTGCTCGAGGCCGCAGCGCCCGCCGCGCGACTGAGGCTCGCGTGCCGCCTGGCCGAGAAGGCCTATCTGGGCGCGCAAACCACCCTCATCTGGCATACGGATCCGCAGGAGCTCGGCAGACTCGACGAGCTGCTGTGGACCTTCATGGACGGCAGCTTCGTCCCGCACGACCTGCTGACAGGGCGAGATGCGCCCTGCACTGCAGGCACTGCCGTGCTGCTGAGCGCCGGTGCAGCGCCTGCGCGAACGGTCGACCTCCTCATCAATCTGGCTACCGACATCCCGCCCTGCCTGGCGCGGTGCCACCGTATCGCCGAGATCGTCGATGGTGACGCGGCGCGCCGCAGCGCGGGGCGCGTGCGCTTCAAGGCCTACCGCGAACTCGGCGTGCAGCCGGTCACCCATTCCATCCGGCCCGAGTGAACCCACCGCGACCGCTATAATCGCCCCGGGGCATCTTGTCGCTCCCCGACGCTGGATCCGAGCCACCTTAAGCGATGGAAAAAGTTTACGCGCCGCACGAGATCGAGCGGCGGATCTATGCACGATGGGAGGCCCACGGCTGGTTCGCGCCCACCGGCCGGGGTGAGCCCTACTCGATCGTCATCCCACCGCCGAACGTCACCGGCACGCTGCATCTCGGCCATGCCTTCCAGCAGACCCTCATGGATGCGCTCACGCGCTATCACCGCATGCGCGGCGACGACACCCTGTGGCAGCCCGGACTGGATCATGCCGGCATCGCGACGCAGATGGTCGTCGAGCGACAGCTCAATGCGCAAGGGATCCACCGCACCGATCTCGGTCGCGAGGCCTTCGTCGCGCGCGTCTGGGAGTGGAAGCGGCAGTCCGGCGGCACGATGGCGGCCCAGATGCGCCGGATGGGCGAGTCGCCCGATTGGTCGCGCGATCGCTTCACGATGGATCCTGAGCTCTCGGCGGCGGTCATCGAGGTGTTCGTGCAGCTGCACGAACAAGGGCTGATCTATCGCGGTAAACGGCTGGTCAACTGGGACCCGGTGCTGCTCACCGCGCTGTCGGATCTCGAGGTGCAGAACGAGCCGCAGGAAGGGCATCTGTGGCACCTGCGTTATCCGCTGGAGGACGGCTCGGGGTACATCGTCGTCGCCACGACCCGGCCGGAGACGATGCTCGGCGACACTGCCGTGGCCGTGCATCCGGACGATGCGCGCTACAGACACCTGGTGGGCAAGCAGCTGCGGTTGCCGCTGGCGCAGCGGCTGATTCCGATCATTGCCGATGCATACGTCGATGCCGCATTCGGCTCCGGCGCCGTGAAGATCACCCCGGCACATGATTTCAACGACTACGAGATCGGCGTACGCCACGCCCTGGCGCAGATCAACATTTTCACGCCCCGGGCGACGCTCAACGACAGCGTACCGGAGCGCTTCCGCGGCCTCGACCGCTTCGTTGCGCGCGAGGCGGTCCTCGCCGAGCTGACGGCCGGCGCGCTCATCGAGCGCATCGAGAAGCACCAGCTCGTCGTGCCGCGGGGCGATCGCACCAATGCGATCCTCGAGCCTTACCTGACGGACCAGTGGTTCGTGAAAATCGCGCCGCTTGCCGGCCCCGCGGTGGCCGCCGTCGAGCAGGGCCGCACCCGCTTCGTGCCCGAGAGCTGGGCGAAGACCTATTTCGAGTGGATGCGCAATATCAAGGACTGGTGCGTTAGCCGCCAGATCTGGTGGGGACACCGCATTCCGGCCTGGTATGACGCACACGGCAACGTGTACGTTGCCAGAGACGAAGCCGAGGCGCGCCGGCGGCACAAGCTGGCGCCCGACGTGCAGCTGCGCCAGGACGAGGACGTGCTCGACACCTGGTTCTCCTCGGCGCTGTGGCCGTTCTCGACACTGGGCTGGCCGCAGCGCACGCCCGAGCTGACGAAGTTCTATCCCACCACGACGCTCGTCACCGGCTTCGACATCATCTTCTTCTGGGTCGCGCGCATGATGATGATGGGGCTGAAATTCATGGGCGACGTGCCCTTTCGCGACATCTACATCCATGGGCTGATCCGCGACGAGCATGGCGACAAGATGTCCAAGTCCAAGGGCAATGTCATCGATCCGCTCGATATCGTGGACGGCATTGCGCTCGAGCCGCTGGTGGCGAAGCGCACAAGCGGGCTCATGCAGCCGCAGCTCGCCGCGACGATCGAGACGTCCACCCGACGGCAGTTTCCCGACGGCATCGCAGCCCACGGCACCGATGCATTGCGGTTCACACTGGCGGCGCTCGCCTCGCCGAGCCGGGACATTCGTTTCGATCTCGGACGTGTGGCCGGCTATCGCAACTTCTGCAACAAGCTGTGGAATGCGGCGCGGTTCGTCGCTCTGTCGGTCGGTGAGAGCCCGCCGAGTGGCGCGCAGCCGGCGGAGCTGTCCGTGGCGGATCGCTGGATCCGCTCGCGCTTCGGCCGGATGCTCACCGAGGTGACGATGGCGTTCCACGACTATCGCTTCGATTTCGCTGCCACTGCACTGTATGAGTTCACCTGGCACGCCTTCTGCGACTGGTACCTCGAGCTGACCAAGCCGGTGCTGCAATCGCAGGCGAGCAGCGCGGCGCTGAAGCACGGCACGCGCACGACGCTGGTGGAGATTCTGGAGGCGCTGCAGCGCGCGCTGCATCCGCTGATGCCGTTCATCACCGAGGAGATCTGGCAGGGTGTGGCGGTGCTTGCCGGTCGCGGTGGTCCGAGCGTCATGATCGCAGGCTATCCGCGAGCCGAGGAGTTTCCGCTCGATGCGGCCGCGGAACGCGAGGTAGGCTGGATCCAGGCCTTCGTGCTCGGCGTGCGCCAGATCCGCGGCGAGATGAACATCAGGCCCTCACAAGCGATTCCCGTGCTGCTCAAGGGAGCCTCGGCGCACGATGTGGCGGCGGTCCGGCAGCATCAGGCGTATCTGCAGCGCCTGGCCGGACTGCAGAGTCTGACCGTTCTCGAGCCCGATGCCGCCGTGCCGCAATCGGCCACGGCGTTCGTGGGCGAGCTGCAGATTCTCGTGCCGATGGCGGGACTGATCGATGCGGGCGCAGAGCTCGAGCGGCTCGGCAAGCAGCTGGCGCGCACGCGACAGGATCTCGCGAAGGTCCACGCAAAGCTCGCCAATGACAACTTCGTGCGCAATGCGCCGCCCGCGGTCGTCGCCACCGAGCGCGAGCGGCAGTCCGAGCTCGAGCACGCCGTCACGAGCCTCACGACGCAGCTCGAGCGCATCCGCTCGTTCATGCCCGCCTGACCGGCACCTTCGACAGAAAGGCGGCGCCGATGATGAACAGAATCACGATCGACAGGATCGCGAGGCGCGAATCGTTGGTCCAGAGGGCCACGACGCCCGTGAGCGTCGGCCCGAGAATGGCGGCCGCCTTGCCCATGAGGTTGTAGAAGCCGAAGAACTCACCGGCCTTGCCGGCCGGCACGAGTCGGCCGAAAAGCGAGCGCGACAGGGACTGTACCCCGCCCTGCACCAGACCGATGATGATGGCCATCACCATGAACTGCGCTTCCGTGTGCAGGAAATAAGCATAGCCGGCAATGCCTGAGTACACGGCGATCCCGAGCAGAATGCCCGCGCGCGGTCCCCACTTCTGCCCCAGCCAGCCAAAGCCGAGCGCCGCCGGAAAGCCCACGAACTGCACCACGAGCAGTGCCGTGATCAGACTGTTCTGTTTCAGTCCGAGCGACAGGCCGTAATCGACCGCCATCTTGATGATGGTGTTGACCCCGTCGATGTAGAACCAGTACGCGAGCAGGAACCATAGGATCGTCGTTTCGCGGCGCAGCAGGCGGATGGTATGCAGGAGTTCCGCGCCGCCTGCTCGGATCGCCGCAATCGCTGGCAATGCCACGTGCGTGGGGCGCTCACGGACGAGCGTCACGGTGAAGATGGTGAACACGGCCCACCAGATCGCCACCGAGACGAACGACCAGCGCACCGCCTGCGCACTGTCGGCGAGGCCGAACAGTGCGGGCTTCAGCACCATCGCGACGTTGAGCGCAAACAACAGTCCGCCGCCGAGGTAGCCCAGGGCATAGCCATAGCCGGACACCAGATCGTATTCGTGCTCCTGCGCGACATCCGTGAGCAGCGAATCGTAGAACTGGTTGCCGCCCCAGAAACCGAGCGACGCCAGCACATAGACGGCGGCTGCCATCTGCCAGTTGCCTTTGGCAACCAGGAACAGGCCCGCCGTCATGGCTGCGCCGAGCACGGTGAACAGTCCAAGCAGACGCACGCGCGCGCGTCCCTTGTCGGCGATCGCGCCGACCAGGGGCGCCATGAGCGCGACCACGAAGCTTGCGACACCGTTGGCGATGCCGAGGCGAAACGTGCTCTGCGTTGCCGGCACCCCCACGTTCCAGAACTGTTTGAAGAACAACGGGAAGAACCCCGCCATCACGGTCGTGGCGAACGAGGAATTGGCCCAGTCGTACATCGCCCAGCCAACGACGGAGCGCCGTGTCAGCACTTTGCGGCGGCCGCTCACGCCGGCACTGCCCGGTGCGCCCGGCAGTGTCTCGCCGCTCCTCACGGCGCCAGCTCGCGGGTCACGTGCAAGGCGATGTCGGGCCAGCGCTCCACGGTCAGTTGCAGGTTGACGCGCGAGGGGGCGAGGTACACCAGCGCCCCGCCATGATCGACGGCGAGATGCTGGTACGCGCGGCCGCGGAATTCCGCAAGCTTGCGCTCATCCGCCGCTTGCACCCAGCGCGCGGTGTGCACGTTGATCGGATCGAAAACGCACTGCACGCCGTATTCATCCTGCAACCGGAAGGCGACCACCTCGAACTGCAGCTGCCCGACCGCCCCGAGGATCAGATCGTTGTTGCGCAGCGGCTTGAACAACTGCGTCGCGCCTTCCTCGCACAGCTGCGCGAGGCCTTTGCTCAACGCTTTGGTCTTCAGGGGATCCTTCAGCACCGCGCGCCGGAAGATCTCCGGCGCGAAGTGCGGCACCCCCGTGAAGTTGAGCCGCTCGGCTTCCGTGAACGTATCGCCAATGTTGATCGTTCCGTGGTTGTGCAGGCCGATGATATCGCCGGCGTATGCCTCCTCGGCCTGGGCGCGGTCGGCGGCCATGAACGTGAGGGCATCGGCCACGCGCACTTCTTTGCCGAGCCGCGAGTGATACAGCCGCATGCCGCGCACGTAGCGCCCCGAGCACAGGCGCAAAAAAGCCACCCGGTCGCGGTGCAATGGATCCATGTTGGCCTGGATCTTGAACACGAACCCCGTCAGGCTGCTTTCGAGGGGCGCGACGCTGCGCTCGCGCGCCGCCCGCGGCAGCGGCCCGGGTGCGTGCGTGGCGAACGCGGCCAACAATTCGCCAATGCCGAAGTTGTTGATGGCGGACCCGAAGAACACCGGCGTCTGCGTGCCGGCGCGATAGGCGGCCACATCGAAGCGCGGGGTGGCGCCCTTCACGAGCTCGATTTCCTCTTGGAAGGATTGCGCCAGGTCGCCGAGAAATTCCTGCGCAGCCGCGCTCGCCAACCCCTCGATGGTGCGCGTCTCACCGATACGCCCACGCTCGCCGGCCGAATACACGTACAGCCGATCCTCGAGCAGGTGATAGATGCCGCGCAGCTCGCGACCCATGCCGATCGGCCAGGTGAGCGGAGCGGTGTGAATGCCCAGGACCTTCTCGATCTCATCCAGCAGCTCGATCGGGGCGCGCCCGTCGCGATCCAGCTTGTTGATGAAAGTCATGATCGGGGTGTCGCGCAGCCTGCATACCTCCATCAGCTTGATGGTGCGTTCCTCCACGCCTTTGGCACAGTCGATCACCATGAGCGCCGAGTCGACCGCGGTGAGCGTGCGATAGGTGTCTTCCGAGAAGTCCTCGTGACCCGGCGTATCGAGCAGGTTGACGATGCGCTCGCCATAGGGGAACTGCATCACCGAGGAGGTCACCGAGATGCCGCGCTGCTGTTCGAGTCGCATCCAGTCGGACGTCGCGTGGCGTGCGGCCTTGCGGCCCTTCACCGTGCCTGCCATCTGGATCGCCCCGCCGAACAGCAGCAACTTCTCCGTGAGCGTGGTCTTGCCGGCATCCGGATGCGAGATGATCGCAAAAGTGCGCCTGCGGTTGATTTCCGTTGCGAATTCGCCGTCGGACGACATCTAGCCTCTCGTGCGTGCCTGCAGAGCGTCGGACCGCAGCTGCGCGCTGCGCTACATCGGTGGTGAAGGCGGGCCGTCTGCCCGCGCGAAAATCAGCTGCCCCGCGCCCGTCGCGCGCGCAGCGTCAGTTTGAGAACGGCCGCATCCTCGCGGCCGCCGACGGCCTGATAGTAGCCGCGGCGCATGCCGACCTGCTCGAAGCCGGCGGACGTGTACAACCGGATCGCGGACGTGTTGGACGGGCGCACTTCCAGGAATGCCTCGCTCATGCCGGCTGCGGCGCCGCGCTCGACGAGGTAGCCGAGCAGGCGCCGGCCGACTCCCCGGCAACGATGGCGCTCGCCGATGCATAGATTGAGGATGTGAGCCTCGCCCGCCCCCACGCTCATCACACCGTAGCCGATCACCCGCTCCTCGAGGATCACCACGCGGCAGACATAATTCACGCGCAGGCAATCCCTGAAGATGCCTTCGCTCCACGGGAACTGATACGACGCCCGCTCGATCGCGACGACGTCGGCAACATCGCTTTCGGTCATGGACCGGATCGATACCTCGGCTGCGGTATCGATGAGCTCGGGCGCGGTGGCCATCAGTTCGTCGACGGTTGCTGCGGATGGAGTTGAAGGAAAACGCTCTGCGCGAACTTCAGGTCCTCCCACGCCTTGCGCTTGTCGGCGGGGGTTCGCAGGAGGTAAGCCGGATGATACGTCACGATGAGCGGTGTGTTCAGCTGCCCGAAATGATGCACCTTGCCACGCAGCCGCGCGAGGGGTGCGTCCGTGCCCAACAAGCTCTGGGCGGCGATGCGCCCGACCGCCAGCATCAGGCGCGGTCTGAGCAGCTGTACCTGCCCCATGAGGTACGGCAGACAGGCCGCGACCTCCTGGGGCTGGGGATCCCGGTTGCCGGGAGGGCGGCTCTTGAGTACGTTCGCAATGTAGACGTTCGTGCGGCGATCGAGCCCGATTGCCAGCAGCATGGCATCCAGCAGATGCCCGGCGCGGCCCACGAACGGCTCGCCTCTGCGGTCCTCCTCCGCCCCCGGAGCCTCCCCGACCACCAGCCATTGCGCGCTGTGCGAGCCGACCCCGAATACCCCCTGGGTGCGCGTCCGATGCAATGCACAGCGCGTACAGGTCAGCACCTCGGCGCGCAGTGAATCCCACGTCGGGGCATTCTCCGCAGGGCGTGTTGCCGGGGACTGCCGCGGCACCCAGACGTCGATTCCGAGCGCCTGCAGATACTCATTGCGGCGATGCGGGTCCATCGGGGGGCCCCGGTCCATCAGCCCGCGCCGGCCGCCGGGCGACCCCGGAACAGCCTGCGGATGCGACGTCCGGTCCACAACACCGGCGCCGAGAGCGCGTAAGTGCTGAACATCGACAGCAGCATCGTCGGCGGCTCACTTGCGACGAGCACGAAGAACAGCGGCACGATCAACATGTAGGCAAAGCGTATCCGCCGGTCCAGGTTGAACTGCTTGAAGCTCGGATAGCTGAAGCGGCTTACCATGAGCGCCCCGGCGCTCGCCGTGATGATGAACGCCGCGATCAATCCGACGAGCCCCGGCTCGCGGAAATGGATCGAGAACCAGACGAACGAGGCGACGATGGCTGCGGCCGACGGGCTGGGCAGGCCCTCGAAATAGCGCTTGTCCGCCGCCGTGCGCGTATTGAACCGGGCGAGGCGCATGGCAGCGGCGACCGCATAGAAAAAGCAGGCGAGCCAGCCGAAGCGTCCCCAGTAGTGGCCGAACTCCGTGATGCGCACCACGCCCCATTGATAGGCGACGATGGCGGGGGCGAGGCCGAAGGCCACCATGTCCGCGAGGCTGTCGTATTCCTTGCCGAAAGCGCTCTCGGTGCGGGTGAGTCGTGCGATGCGCCCGTCGAGCGTATCGAAGATCATCGCCACGAAGATGGCCTCGCCCGCGGGCGCGAAATGATCGTCGATGGCCGCGACGATGGCGTAGAAGCCCGAGAACAGGCAGCCGGTCGTCAGCAGGTTGGGCAGCAGATAGATGCCTTTGCGGCGCGGCTTCAACTCCTCTTTGGCTTCCGTCTCCATGGGCGGCTTTCCCCGTCTCGAGCGCTCCGGCAGGTGGGCATCTTAGCAGGTGCTAAGATTCCCACCCCGCTGCCTGCAAGCGAACCCGAACCGACGCGATGCGACTTTCGCACTATCCGATCAACACCCTGAAGGAGGTCCCCGCCGAGGCGGAGGTCATCAGCCATCAGCTCATGCTGCGGGCCGGTCTGATCCGCCGGCTGGCTGCCGGGCTGTACAGCTGGCTGCCCATGGGCCTGCGTTCGCTGCAAAAGGTCGAGCGGATCGTCCGCGAGGAGATGAACCGGGCCGGGGCCCTGGAGCTCGTGATGCCGGTAATCCAGCCGGCGGAGCTCTGGCAGGAGTCCGGCCGCTGGCGCGAATACGGTCCCGAGCTGTTGCGCCTCAAGGACCGACACCAGCGCGACTACTGCGCAGGTCCCACGCATGAGGAAGTCATCACCGATATCGCCAGGCGCGAGCTCAAAAGCTATCGCCAGCTGCCCGTGAATTTTTATCAGATCCAGACGAAATTTCGCGACGAGGTCCGACCGCGCTTCGGCGTGATGCGCGCGCGCGAGTTCATCATGAAGGACGCCTACTCTTTCCACGCCGATGAGCAGTCGCTGCAGGCGGGCTACCGCGCGATGTACGAGGCGTATACCCGGATCTTCACGCGCACGGGGCTGCAGTTTCGGGCCGTCCGGGCGAATTCGGGCGCCATCGGCGGCGATGTCTCGCAGGAATTCCACGTTCTGGCCTCCTCCGGCGAGGATGCCATCGTATTTTCCGACGGTGACGACTACGCGGCCAACCTCGAAGCGGCCGCTGCGCTGGCGCCGACCGAGCCGCGGCCCCCGGCACGCGCGCCGTTGACGAAAGTCTCCACGCCCGGGGCGAAGACGATTGCCGACCTGGCCGCATGCCTCGCAGTCGCGCCGGCGCAGACGGTCAAGACCCTGCTCGTCGAGGGCACGAACGCTGACGTCGTGGCGCTCGTCGTGCGCGGCGATCACGAGCTCAACGCCGTCAAGGCGCAAAAGCTTCCGGGCGTCGCAAGTCCGCTGCGCATGGCGGGCGCCGAGCTGATTGCCCGCACCACCGCTACGCCAGCCGGCTTCATCGGTCCTGTCGGATTCGCCGGCCGGCTGTATGCCGACCACAGCGCACTCGCCCTGGCCGACTTCGTCTGCGGAGCGAACGAGAAGGATCTGCACTTCACCGGCGCGAACTGGGACCGCGACATCCACGGGGCGATTGCGGTGGACATTCGCAACGTCGTCGCCGGAGATCCAAGCCCCTCCGGACGAGGTCACCTGCAGATCGCACGCGGCATCGAGGTGGGTCACATCTTCCAGCTCGGGCGCAAGTACAGCGAGCCCATGAAGGCCGTGGTGCTCAGCGAAAGCGGGCAGGAGGTCACGCTGTACATGGGCTGCTACGGAATCGGTGTGACGCGCATCGTAGCCGCCGCCATCGAGCAGAATCACGATGAGCGGGGCATCATCTGGCCGGAGCCCATCGCTCCGTTCCAGCTGGTGCTCGTGCCGATCGGCATGCAGAAAATTCCCCGCGTAGGCGAGGTCGCCGATCGGCTGTATGCCGAGCTCACCGCTGCCGGGATCGAAGTGTTGTATGACGACCGGGATGCCAGACCAGGGGTCAAATTCGCAGACGCGGAGCTGCTTGGCATTCCCCATCGCCTGGTCGTGGGCGATCGGAGCTTGTTGGCGGGCCGGCTCGAGTATCGGCACCGCCGCGATGCGCAAAGTCAGGAGTTTCCCCTCGAGGATGCGCTTGCGTTCCTGCGCTCGCGGATTGCGATCTGACACGCCGGCTTGCGCGCTGCTGCTGGCGTGCCTCGCTGTGGCCGGTCTTGCCACCGCTACGGTGGCGCACGCCCAGCAGCGCGATCCAGAGTTGAAGGATGTCATCGCGCACGCGATCGCCCAGGCCGAATGCTTCACCGACCACTACGATTCGGCGGTCTGGTACACGCTGATGGAGCCGCGGCTGCGCCCGCAAGTCAAGGAGCGCGACGAGCGGCTCGAGATTCTCAAGCAGGTGTATTGCGAAACGCATCGTCCCGGGGAATCGCGCCTGCCGCCGGGCCTCGTCATGGCGGTGATTGCGATCGAGAGCCGCTTCGATCGCTGGGCGGTTTCCTCGGCGGGCGCCGTCGGGCTCATGCAGGTGATGCCCTTCTGGCCCGAGCAGCTCGGCATCCGCCGCTACGAGCTGGTGCACATCGCAGCCAACATCCACGTGGGCTGCGCCATTTTGCGCTATTACCTGCGCTACGAGCGCAATGACGTGCGCAAGGCGCTCGCGCGCTACAACGGTAGCATCGGACACCGCGACTATCCCGATAAAGTCATCACGCAATGGTCGAAGTGGAACGGCGCCGATGATCTCGGATTCCCCAGCGCGCGCGCGGTACGGCCATCGGGCGGCGTTGCGGCGAAGTCCGCCACCACACGCTCCCCCTGAAGCTTGCCCGCAGCGGCCGCGAAAGCTTCAATCCAACTCACGCATCAGTGCAACACCGGCGGCACTCGGCCGACGATTCCCTCCCGGCGCGGGTCGGCGCCTCCTTCGTAGCTACCGTCTGGCTCGCGCAGCAGCCCGTGAAGCCCGGAGTTCTCCGCATGGCCTTCCGTGAGATCCATCCCGCGGCTGCTGAGTCCTGCGAGAATGTCCGGTGAAAACCGCGCAAGCTCGCCCGTAAAACTGTTTCCCCGCGCCACCAGATTCGGCAGGTCGATGGCCTGCTGCATCGGCAGTCGCCATGCGAGAATGCCGAGGACCGTCTTGGCGTTGTACGCAAGAATTGCCGATCCGCCCGGTGAGCCCAGTGCGGCGACGAAGTGGCCGTCGGCATCCGTCACGATGAGCGGCGCCATCGAGGAGCGTGGCCGCTTGCCGCCCTCGACGGCATTGGCAACGGGCCCGTGAGCGTCCGTGGGCTCGTAGGAGAAATCAGTGAGCTGATTGTTGAGCACGAAGCCGCCCACGATCCGACCTGAACCGAATACGGATTCGACCGTCGTCGTCATCGAGACCACATCGCCGCTGCGATCCAACACGACGAAATGGCTCGTGCCGGCCGCCTCCCGCGTGCCGTCCTGACCGCGACACAGATCCGCGAGTGCGCCGGGTTGCGGAGCCGGACCTGCGCGCTCCCCGATGAGTCGCGCACGGTCGGCGAGGTAACCGGGATCGAGCAGCTGCGCCACCGGGACGAAGATGAACTGCGGGTCGGCGACGTACCGGTCGCGATCGGCATACATCAACCGGCTGGCCTGCCCGAACAGGAACCAGGATTGCGGGTCCGTGGGCCCGCGTGCGGCAATATCCGTGTGCGCGAGCATCCCGAGCAGCTGCAGCAGGTTGATGCCGCTCGAAGGTGGCGGCGGCACGCACACGATGTACCGCAGATACGGCCGGCACAGCGGCTCGACCCAGTCTGCGCGGTACGCAGCCAGATCCCGCAGCGTCATCGTGCCGGGCCGCGGTTCCTCGTGTGTGCGTTCGACAATCGCGGCGGCGAGGCTGCCTTCGTACAAGGCACGCGGCCCCTCGGCTGCAATGCGCTGCAGCGTGCGGGCGTATTGCGGGTTGCGGAATAGATCGCCCTCCCGCAGCGGCCGGCCGCCGGGGCCGGCAAACAGCGCGCGCACCTCGGGTGTCGGCGGCAGCTGGAAATCGGGTGCGAGATAACTTGCCAGGCGCTTCGGGACGCGAAAGCCGTTGGTGGCGGCGCGTATCGCCGGAGCAAACAGCTCACGCCAGGGCAGCTTGCCGAGCCGTGCGTGGGCTTCCGCGAGCAGCGCGATCGCCCCCGGAACCCCGGTCGAGCGGCCACTGCGCACGGCCTGCAGATACGACAGGGGTTTGCCCTCGCCATCCAGGAACATGTCCGCCGTGGCGCCGCGGGGAGCTTTTTCCCGGCCATCGAGCCCGGAGACGACACCGCTCGTGCCGTCGTAATACATCATGAAGGCGCCCCCGCCGACGCCGGAGCTCTGCGGCTCGACCAGACCCAACATGGCCTGGACTGCGACGGCGGCATCCACCGCGCTGCCGCCTTTGCCCAGAATCTCCACTCCCGCCTGCACCGCCAGCGGGTTGGCCGCGGCAACCATCGCGGCGTGCGGCGCCGCCGCCGCATGGGGCACCGGCTGGGCCGCCTGCGCTGCCGCAGCGGGCGCCCGCGCCATGAGCGGGTCGCAGGATGCCGCCCAGGCAAGCAGCAGCAGGCACGGAAAACGCAGACGGGTGCTCGACATGATGGACCTCGGAATCGGCACGTCGGTCAACGATTCAGGTGGTGGCGAACCCGGCGGGAAGCTGCGCCGGCTCGATGCTGATATCGGCGACTTCGACCGAAGTCACCTTGGAGGCCGATGACCCGACCCACAGCCATTTCACGAACGCCTGCACCGCCGCTTCGTCGCCACAGGCGAGAACTTCCACCCGCCCATCGGCAAGATTGCACGCATATCCGCGAAGTGCCAGCTCGTGCGCGCGGCGCGCTGCCGTGGCCCGATAGAACACACCCTGCACGCGACCGCCCACCAGACATTTCCTGCAAATCACGCCTGCTCCCGCACCAGCGCCGCACGCACGATCTTAACGCGCACCTGCAATTATTCGCACGAGTCCACCGCGGCGCGTTTGTCTGTGGCACCGTAGCCGCATGCGCAGCTGCGGCGCCCGGGCGCCGACGGGACAGCGGAGGAAACGCGGGATGACGCAGGTATTGGTGCTGTATTACTCGCGCACGGGCTCGACCGCGGAGCTGGCCCGGCATGTGTGCCGGGGTATCGAGAGCGTGGCGGGGGTGCGCGCCGTGTTGCGCACCGTGCCGTCCGTCAGCCCGGAAAGCGAAGCGCCGCCGGCGCGTGCGGTGCCTCCAAGCGGCCCACCGTATGCGTCGCTCGAGGATCTGCGTCAGGCCGATGGGCTCGTGCTCGGCAGTCCGACGCGCTTTGGCAACATGGCCGCACCGCTCAAGTACTTCCTCGATTGCACGGCGGCGCTGTGGATTTCCGGCGCGCTGGTGGGCAAGCCCGCCGGTGTCTTCACTTCCACGCAGACGATGCACGGGGGACAGGAAAGCACCCTGCTGTCGATGATGCTGCCGCTGTTGCATCACGGGATGTATCTGGTGGGGATCCCATACACGGAAGCTGCGCTCAATGAGACACGCGGCGGTGGCTCGCCATACGGCGCTTCCCACGTCTGCGGCGCGCGGGACGCTGCGCCACTGGGCGAGGAGGAGAAAATCCTGGCTCAGGCCCTGGGCCGGCGGGTGGCGACTCTGGCGCAGCAGCTGTCACTCGCGCAGCACTGAGCGGATGAACGGTACGGTAAGCCGGCGCTGCGCCACGAGTGCCGCCTCATCGAGCGTATCGAGAAGCCCATACAACGTGCGTATGTCGCGTGGGAAGCGCCGCTGCAGCCAGCGCGAGGTTTCCTCCGGCAGGTCGAAGCCGCGCAGCCGGGCGCGCAGCTGCAGCGCACTGCGCTGCTCGTCCTCATCCAGTACCCGCAGTTGAAACACCGCAGCGGCCGCGCAGCGCGAGCCCAGGTCCGCCAGTTTCCATGGCAGCAGCGCCGGTGGCGCGCGCGCACCGATCACGAGACAGGCGCCCCGCTCGTCCTGCTCCCGCAGCAGGGCGAAGAGGCCGCGCTCCCATTGCAGCTCTCCGGCGACCTGGTCGGCATCATCGAGACAGACACACTCGATCTGTGACAAGCCTTCGAGGATGCCCACGCCGAGGCGCGCCATCTGTGCCAGCGGAAGGTAGGCTGAGCGGCGCTGCTCGTCGGCCGCCCGCGCGCATACCGCCTGCAGCAGATGGCTCTTTCCGGAGCCATCCGCACCGCAGATCCACACGGTGCCGGAGGCTTCCCCGGAGCTGACCTGCAACAGGTGCTCGATCGCTTGCCGGTTGCGCGCCGACAGAAAGCTCGCGAACGTGGCGCGGTCCATCAGGCGCACTCCCAGTGGCAGCTGCTGCACGCGGGTGCCCCTTCTACAATGAGCCAGCCGGCTGCGACCAGGCCCGGCGTGTGAAGATCGACACGTAGTTCAGCCCGGAAGAAGCGGTCGTCACGAACACCACGACCGCCAGGGCATCGAGCAGCTTCTGCGGCGGAAAGGTCAGTCCCGCGTTGAGCATCACCAGCGCCAGGAACATGAGCTGCATCGCGGTGTTGACCTTGCTGAACACGGTGGGGTGACCGTGCAGGGGGCCGAACCAGAGGCGAAACACACCCGCACCGAGCGCGATGAATACATCCCGCGCCACCACGGCCGCCGCGAGCCACCACGCCAGGCGCCCGAGCCACGCCGCTTCCACGAACACGACGACCAACAGCAGCTTATCGGCCATCGGATCGAGCACTTTGCCAAGCTCGGAGGTCCAGTCGAAGCGCTTGGCGAGATACCCATCGATGCCATCCGAGATTCCCGCCACGATGAACAGCAGCAGTGCAAGGCCGAATCTCTGCTCATGCAGCGCTACGGCGATCGGCCACACCAACAGCATGCGCAGCAGACAGATCAGGTTCGGAAGATGGCGCACCGCTGAGCACCTGTACGGCCGGTCCCGGCCGCCTACCGGCGGTACTGGTACACAAGCTGCGCGCTCGCGGGCTGCAGCGGTACCAGATGAGCGGAGCCGGACAGAGCATGATTGACCGCATCCGCCCCGCCCCGCACCAGCAGATCGAAGCTCGCGGTCGCGCCATCCACCTCGGCAATGCCGGCGTGGCGCACTCCGGGAGTACTCTCCAGCAAGCGGCCCACGGCTGCGTAGTCCGCCAGCGTGGCTACCCCCTCGATCCCGATCCGCACGTTGATTTCGGTTTGCGATAGCGCTGCGCCCTGAGGCGCCGCAAGATCGTCGACCGTTCCATCGATGCCGGCTGCCAGCGATCCGCGCCAGCTTTCATTGGAGAAGCTCGTATACAGCGTCCACTGCCACGTGCCGTTGACGTTGGTGCGCCACTGCGGTCGCATCCGTGCCCGTGGAGCTGGCGGCAGCGGCGGGTGAATTCGCTTCGCTGCGACCGACCAGCACCGCATCCCCCCCGTACCGTTGCGCCAGCTGCATCAACGCGTCATGCCCGATGACGTTCCCCGCCGGATCGAGCGGCGACAGCGGCAGCAGCGTGATGGGCAGCCCGCGCCGCATCGCCGCCTGCTCGAGTTCGCTGCGGGCAGCATCTTGCGCCGCCCGCGTCAGCGGCGGGTAGAGCATCACGAGCGTGAACGGTCGATTCTGGTCCCACACACTGCGGCCCGCGGCCGCAATGGCGCGCTCGATCGCAACACCGTCGAACACCACCTGCGTCTCCCCCCGAGGCGCCGGCTCGTAGGCCTTGACATAGCTGTGGGCCTGGGCAATCAGCGAGCTGAATGCCGGATCGGTCGCGGATTCGCGCCGGCCCGTGGCGCGCACGAGCGCTTCGCGCATCGCATCCTCGACCGAGACGTCGGACTGAGTACCCCTGACGGTCACGTCGTAGACCCGCACGGGCCGGCCTGCCCACGCCGATGACGTGAAGCTGCAGCAGGCGAGCCAGGCGAGACCGGTCAGGATCGTGCGCGGCCGCAGGGCAATGGCGAGGTAAGCGGATGTCTTGCGAGGCATGCGCACATTGTAGGGGCTGCGCCGGAACGGGGAATGCATCGCGTGCATTCGTACGCACGCTGCTCACGCAGCGCGATGTAGAATATCACACGGCCGGGCGGCGCCCGGCGCTCTACCGGCTAGCGCAGACCATGACAAAAGGTTCCGGCATCACCTATCGCGATGCGGGCGTCGACATAGACGCCGGCGATGAGCTGGTCGAGCGGATCAAGCCGTTGGTTCGCCGCACGAACCGCCCCGAAGTGCTGGCGGGAATCGGCGGTTTCGCGGCGCTGGTGGAATTGCCGGTAGGGCGCTACGAGCGGCCGGTGCTGGTTTCGGGCACCGATGGGGTCGGCACGAAGCTGCGTCTGGCGATCGATACCGGCCGCCATGACACGATCGGAATCGATCTGGTGGCGATGTGCGCCAATGATGTGGTGGTTCAGGGCGCCGAGCCGCTGTTCTTTCTCGACTACTACGCCACTGGAAAGCTGCAGGTGGACATCGCCGAGGCCGTGATTCGCGGCATCGCCGAGGGCTGCGTTCAGGCGGGTGCGGCGCTCGTCGGCGGCGAGACGGCCGAGATGCCGGGCATGTACGGCGGCAGCGATTACGATCTGGCGGGGTTCTGCGTGGGGGTGGTGGAGCGCAGTGCCATCATCGATGGGTCGCGCATCCGGGCCGGCGATGCGGTCGTTGGGCTTGCCTCCTCGGGACCGCATTCCAATGGCTACTCGCTGATCCGCAAGCTGCTCGAGCATGGCAACACCACTGCCGGGACGATGCTGCAGGGTCGTTCACTGTTCGACCGGCTGCTCGCTCCGACCCGCATCTACGTGAGACCCCTGCTCGAGCTGCTTCGTGCGCTTCCGGTGCACGGGCTGGCGCACATCACTGGCGGGGGCCTCACGGACAACATCCCGCGCGTGTTGCCCCCGGGCTCGAGGTCGTGCTCGAGCGCAGCCGCTGGCATCGCGATCCGGTATTCGACTGGCTGCAGAATACCGGTGACATCGCCAGCGGCGAGCTCTATCGCACCTTCAACTGCGGCATCGGCATGGTGGCGATCGTCCCGCAACAGCAGGCGGGTGCCGCGGTGGAGCTGCTCAACGCCCAGGGGGAAAGCGCACGGCTGATCGGTGCAGTGCGTCAGGGCACCCGTGGCGCGGTCATTCAAGAGTAACCCGCCATCCTCCGGCGCCCTCTTCGCCTTGCGATCCTGATTTCCGGCCGCGGATCCAACATGATCGCGATCGCCCGCGCCTGCCGCGAGGGCGCGCTCGCCGCCGAGATTCCCGTGGTCATCAGCGATCGTCCGGGAGTCGAGGGCATCACCGCCGCACGGCAGCTCGGTATCGAGGCCCACGTGGTGTCCCGCAACGCCGCGGCGGACCGCAACACCTTCGAGCTTGCGCTCGGTGAATGTATCGATGCCTATCGACCGGACCTCGTGGTGCTTGCCGGATTCATGCGTGTGCTGTCCGGGGAGTTCGTCGGCCGGTACACGGGCAAGATGCTCAACATCCACCCGTCGCTGTTGCCTGCCTATCGCGGGCTGCATACTCATCAGCGCGTGCTTGAATCGGGCGATGCCGTCCACGGGGCAAGCGTGCACTTCGTGACGCCGGAGCTCGATGCCGGCCCGGTCGTGCTGCAATCGCGACTCGCCGTTCGAGCGGGCGATACGCCTGCGAGCCTCGCGGGGCGCGTGCAAGCCACCGAGCATGTGATCTATTCACGGGTGATAAGCTGGTTCGCGCAGGGCCGCCTGACGTGGAGCGATGCGCATGCGTGCCTCGATGGCAAGGCGCTCGAGGCGCCCGTCGTTGAGGAGATGAATGGTGAAACCTCTGCTTGAGCGCTCCCGCGGATGCGCACTGCTCCTCGCGTTGGGCGTCGCGTTGGCCTGGTCGAGCGCAGTGCCGGCCGAGGAGCTGGAGCCATTCGTCGCCTCATACGAGTGGCTCTGGCACGGCATGACCGTGGCGGTGTCGACGCTCGAGCTACGACGCCAGGATGAGAATTGGCTATACAGCTCGAGAAGCGAACCGCGTGGGATCGGACGCATGTTCTCGGAAAGGCCGACGCAGGCAAGCCTGATCCGGCTGACCGCGACGGGGGCGCAGCCGCTGAGCTACCGGGCCGACGATGGCACCCCATCCACCGAGCGCGATGCCGACGTGCACTTCGACTGGGCGCGGGGCCGGGTCACCGGGGTCTACGAGGACACACCGGTCGATCTGCCGACCCGCGCGGGTCTGCAGGACGACATGTCGGTGCAGATCGCACTGATGGTCGAGCTGCTGCAGGGCCGCACGCCGGGGCAGCTCGCGCTGCTCGACAGGAATGCGATCCGCGAATACAGCTACACGGCGGACGGGAAGGAGACGCTCGCCACAGCGCTGGGCGCCGTGCCGACGCTGATCTACAAGAGTCACAAGGCCGGATCTCCGCGCGTAACGCGCTTCTGGTGCGCGCCGGGCTACGGTTTCATCCCGATGCGCGTCGAGCAGAAGCGCATTGACGAGGTCGAGTGGACCATGCGCATCCGCTCGCTGAAGCGCAATCCCTAGTCGTTCGTATCAGGTCTTGGGCAGCGTGACCCCAAGCTGCCCCATGTACTTGCCGCCCCGGTCACGGTAGGAGGTCGAACACACCTCGTCGGACTCGAAGAAGAGCATCTGCGCCACGCCTTCGTTGGCGTAGATCTTCGCCGGCAGCGGCGTCGTGTTGGAGAATTCGAGCGTCACGTGCCCTTCCCACTCAGGCTCCAGGGGGGTGACGTTGACGATGATCCCGCAATTTTTCACGAACACGCCCGCCTGCAGAGCGAAGTTGCCCGCCTCGGGCACGCTCAGGCAGTACACGTCGTGATCACCCCGGAGCTCGCGCACGCCCGCAACCTTATGGTTGCGGTATATCGGGCTGCCACGAAATCGCGCCAGCACGTCCGGGAATCGCCGGAATGCCGACCGATCGCTATGGGCCTCGCGCGTTGCGTCCGATGGGTTCTGCCGTGCCTGCAACAGCTCGCGCCTGATCTGTGAATAGCGCGCATTCCGCCAGAAATCGTTTGCGCGGATCGATTGTGCGCGAGCGAAATGAGCTCTCCAGGCCGGGTCGGCAGCACGGCGAGCTAGCTCCTGCCGGATCGATTCACCGTGCGCGTTCGCATCGAAGCCGGAACCGTAGGAATGCCCATTGTGCAATCGGATGTGCTCGGCGACTGCCATCCTGTGGATGTTCGTCGGCCGGTTGTTGCGTCGATCGAAATCGACGTGATGCCGATGCGTTCTCGGAGCGTCGCAATAGATGCCGTTGCGAACGTTCCATTCGTCGGCGAGCCGACCTGTCGCATACAGGTGGCCGTCGATCGGTTGATACACCGACTCGTAGCCTCGTACCGTGTCGCGGTAGAGCGGCATCAGCGCATCACCCGAGCGCAGCGTGTGCGCCGCCACCATGCGGCCCTCGCGAGTCATGAACAGATGGTCCGCGGTTGCGTGGATGCAATCGCCGCTGTCGAGGGTAACTTCGAGCAGCGAATCGCGCCCAATGAAGCGCGGCGTATCGAGCAGGCTGACGATAAGTCTGCCGTTCGCCCCGATGCTGTAACCCCAGAACAGCTCATTGTTCTCATGCCGCCGGGCCATCTCCTCCAGCGTCGGTGCGCTGCCATCCACCAGCGCGACCCGGGTGTCGCCGCGGAAACAGCGGGCGTACGTCGATTTTCCCAGGCACACCGTCAGCACGCTGCGTGGAATGCGGAAGAACTCGACGGTGCGGGCCAGCGCGAACGAATTGGGCGGGATGATGCACACATCCGCCGTCAGATCGACGAAGCTCTTCTCGTCGAACTGCTTGGGATCGACGATGGTCGAGTTGATGTTGGTGAAGATCTTGAACTCGCGCGCACAGCGCACGTCGTAGCCGTAGCTCGAGGTGCCGTACGAGACGATCTTGCGGCCCTCGAGGTGACGCACCTGCTCGAACGCGAACGGTTCGATCATGCCGTGGTCGCGCGCCATCCGCCGGATCCAGTTGTCGGACTTGATGCTCATTCACTCTCCCTTCCGGCCCGTCAGTTCTCTTCCCGGCCCGTCAGCTTTCTTCGACCACGATCTTCGGAAAGACGCTGCTTCGATCGCGCTCACGGCGGGCAAGCGCAGCGCCCGTGCGCCGGGCCATCTCGAAATACGCCTTCGCTCGCGGTGAGTCAGGCGCAGCAATGACGCTGGGCCGGCCGCCATCGGCTTCCTCGCGGATGTGCGCATCGAGCGGCAGCTCACCCAGCAGGGTGACCCCGTACTGCTGCGCCATGCGTGCGCCGCCGCCCGAGCCAAAAATATGCTCCGCATGGCCGCATTGGGAGCACACGTGGATGCTCATGTTCTCGACGATACCGAGGACCGGCACGGACACCTTCTCGAACATCTTCAGCCCCTTGCGAGCATCGGCGAGCGCGATGTCCTGCGGGGTCGTCACGATGACCGCGCCGGCGACCGGCACGCGCTGCGCCAGGGTGAGCTGAATGTCCCCGGTCCCCGGCGGCATGTCGACCACGAGGTAATCGAGCGGCCCCCAGTCCGTCTCGCTCAACAGCTGCGTCAAGGCCTGGGTCACCATGGGTCCGCGCCAGACCATCGGCTGCTCCGCATCCACGAGAAAGCCGATGGACATCGCGAGAATGCCGTGCGCTGCCAGTGGCTTGAGGCTCTTGCCATCCGGCGAGCTCGGCCGCTGCCCCTCGAGTCCCAGCATCAAAGGCTGGCTCGGCCCGTAGATGTCCGCGTCCAGCATACCGACGCGGGCACCCTGCACGGCCCAGGCCAGCGCCAGGTTGGCCGCCACGGTCGACTTGCCCACCCCTCCCTTACCGGAGGCCACGGCGACGACATTGCGGATCGCACCCAGCGGCTTGAGAGTGCGTTGCACGGCGTGGGCGCGCACATCGGCGCTCAGCTGCACTGACAGATGCGGTTGGAATCCGGCGCCGGCCAGGTGTTTTTGCAGTCCGGCGGTCAGCTCCTGCTGATAGCCTCCCACGGGAAATCCGAGCCGGATCTTCACGACTGTCGTGTTGTCGCCCTGCGACACGTCCTCTATGGCGTGTACGGAGCCGAGCGATTGCCCCAGATACGGGTCCACATAGGAGTCCAAAGCCGCGCGCAAAGCGTTTAGAGTGGGATCGGGAGTCATGTTGAGATCTGGGAGGGGCAAAGGGGTGGGATTGTAGAGGCTGCGACGGCAGCGCGCATGGCGCCCACGTCGGCCGCGCCCTAGGCTGTGGCATAATCGCACCGCCGCGGGTACCTGAGCCGTCCGAGCGGCGCACACCCGAGCCGACGTGTGGCGGCATCATGCTCCCGCGGGCGCCGGACGTTCAACCAGCGCCACCGAGCGGAAATCGCACCAGACGTCAAAGGCTGAATGAGCTTTTTCACCAATCTGCGCGCCGACCGGCTGATCACGGAAATCCGGTCATCGACCGATCCGGGAAGCCCGGTCGTGCAAAAAGCGGTAGCGAAGCTCAAGGACTTGGGGCCCGGCGTCATCGAGCCCATCTTTGCAGCCTTGCCGGATGCCGGTAAATCCGCGACGGTGGCCTTCATCGAGGTCCTCGCCGGCCTGGTCGGGCAGAAGACCTTTCCGCAGTTCGTGCGCGGACTCGTCGAAGGAAGCCCGCGTGTAGTTGCCGGCGTCGCCTGGGCGCTGACCAGTAATCGCAACTACCCCCCGCACCTGCTGATCGAGACACTGGCTGTCCCCGGGGTCTCGAAGCCGGCGATCCTCGAGGTCATCGCAGCGCAAAAAGGCCGTTTCAGCGTGCGCGAGCTGCTGACGGCTGCGTACGCGCAGGAACCGAACGAAAAAGCCGCGTTGTTCCGCATCATCGGCGAGATCGCGGGTGCGGATGCGGTGCCGGAGCTGGTAGGACGGCTGCATGGCAAAGACCCGATCGCCCGGGTGCACATCATCAATCTGCTCGCCCGCTTCAATACCCCGGAAGTGCAGACTGCCCTGCAGATCCAGCTCAAGGATCCCAACAAGCTGATCCGGGGCGCGACGCTGTCCGCCCTGCAGCGCATGGATGGCCCGATCGACATCGAGCGGATCTGCACGCTGCTGAAGGATCCGGAGATCGATGTGCAGAACAAGGCCATCGATGTCGTCATCAAGGCCAACCATCCGGACACCATCCGCTACCTCATCGAAGTGCTCAAGGACGAGAACGAGAACGCCCGGCGCGCCGCGGTGGAAGTGCTCAACGAGGTGGGCAACGCCAAATCGGTGAAGTACCTGCTCGAGGCGCTCAAGGACAGCGACTGGTGGGTACGCAGCCGCGCAGCCGATGCACTCGGCAAGATCGGTGGACCGCGGGTCATCGAAGCAGTCCTGCAGCTGGTGCGCGACAAGGATGACGACATCCGCCGTGCGGCCATCGAGATCCTCAATCAGACCAAGGACGAGCGGGCGGTGGAGTCGCTCATCCAGGCGACGCATGACGAGGACTGGTGGGTCAGCGAGCGCGCGGTCGATGCGCTGGCGGAGATCGGCAGCAAGCGGGCGCTGCCGCGGCTCACGGAGATGCTGCGCGCGGGGAACGCGAAGGCGCTGCCGATCGTCGTGCGGGCGATCGGCCGGCTGGGAGATGCCAAATTCGTCGACATGCTGATGCCGCTGGTGTCGAATGCCGAGCGCGAGGTGCGCCTCGAGGCCATCCAGGCACTCGCGAAGCTGGTGGACGAGCGCCGTGTGGAGCAGTTACGCGTGGAGCTGCAGACCCAGGCTGGCTCGCCCGATCAGACGATCGCCCGCATGGCGGCCAGCGCCATGGCCGAATTGGACAATCGGCTGGCGGGCTCGCTGACGCCGACCGGAACGAGTCCGACGGCGCTGTCGCCGGGAATCGTGAGTCCGGCGTCACTGCGGCCGCCGCTGCCGCCGCCGCCGGAAGGCAAGACACTGCTCATGTCGGAAACGCTGGTGACCAGCGCCGCGAAGCAGGGAGAGGCGGCCTCCCGGCTCGATATCGGCACCCTCAAGCCAGGGGATGTCATCGAAGGGCGCTACAAGTACATCGACAAGATCGGGCGGGGCGCTTTCGGCACCGTGCTGCTCATGGAGGACACCGTCGTCGATGAGCGGCTGATCCTCAAGTTCCTCAATCCCAACGTCTCGAACGACGAGGAAGTGATGAAGCGCTTCGTGCACGAGCTGCGCTACTCACGCAAGATCACGCACAAGAACGTCATCCGCATCTACGACTTCCTGTACATGCAGGGCAACTACGCCATCTCGATGGAGTACTTTCCCTCCCACACCCTCGGCAGCGAGGTGGTCAACGAGAAACCGCTCGAGCTGCGGCGTGCGGTCCAGTTCGGAATCGACATCGCGACCGGCATGACCGTCGCCCACCAGGTCGGCATCGTGCACCGGGATCTGAAGCCGGCCAACGTGCTCATCAACCAGGACGGGCTGCTCAAGATCGTGGACTTCGGCGTCGCGGCCGCACACCGCGAAGGCGACACGCAGCTGACGAAGACCGGCTATGTCATCGGCTCCCCGAAGTACATGGCGCCCGAGCAGATCCTGGGCAAGAAAGTCGATGAGCGGGCCGACATCTATGCCCTGGGTGTCATCCTCTACGAGATGGTCACGGGCGTTCCCCCGTACTCGCGCGGCGATCACATGTCGGTCATGTACCAGCATGTGCAGGGCAAGGCGCGCGTGCCTCGTGAGATCAATCCGTCGCTTCCCCAGACACTGTCGGACCTTGTTGCGAAGGCGATGGCCGTCGATAAGGGCAAGCGCTTCCAGTCGATGGAGGAGATGCGCGCAGCGCTGCAGCGGTCCCTGTAGCGTCCCCAGGGTGCCAAATGGCGGCCCGCGCAGCGATACTGCGTGCGTTACGTCAAATTTCGGGCCACAAGTCGTTGATTCCGCAGCCGCATACAAGCTAAACAGGACGCCACGGATCCGGTCGGAGGGTGCGCCTTGGCGCGTATCGACGCGTTTCTCAAGCTCGGCTCGCAGCAGGGGTGCTCGGATGTGCACCTTGCGGTGGGCGTGCCGCCCATGTTGCGCATGCATGGGGACCTGCTGCCCATCAAGTTTCGGGAGCTGCGGCCCGGCGAGCTCGAGGGCTACATCACGGAGATCCTCACCCGCTCCCAGTCGGAGGTGTTCGGCAAGGGTCAGGACATCGACTTCTCGTATGTCTCCGCTGAGGGAGGCCGGTTCCGCGTCAATGTATACCGGAAGGAAACCGGCATCGGCGCGACCTTCCGCAACATCCCCTCGGAGGTGCCATCGCTGGAGAAGCTCGCACTGCCCGGCACCGTGACCAGGCTGTGCGACTTTCACCAGGGAATGGTGCTCGTCACCGGCTCCACGGGTACCGGCAAATCCACGACGCTCGCGGCCATGATCGACCATCTCAACCAGACACGCCGGCTCAACATCATCAGTCTCGAGGACCCGATCGAATTCGTCCATCGCAGCAAGAACAGTCAGGTGATCCAGCGTGAGCTGGGCACCCACATTCCGAGCTTCGCGGAAGGCGTGCGTGCCGCCATGCGCGAGGACCCGGACGTGATTCTGGTCGGTGAGCTGCGCGATGCGGAGACCATCTCGATGGCGATGACCGCGGCGGAAACCGGCCACCTCGTGTTGGGTACGCTGCATACCACCAGTGCCGTCAAGACGATCGACCGCATCATCGATGCGCTGCCGGTGGAGGAGCGCGAGCAGACCAAGAGCTTCCTGTCGCAAAGTCTGCTGGCGGTCGTGACGCAGGTGCTGGTCAAGACGGCCGATGGCCGGGGCCGCAAGGCGATCTGTGAAGTGCTCATGATGACCAAGGCCATTGCGAAACTCATCCAGAGCGAACAGACCCACCAGGTTCCGACCCAGATGCAGATGGGACGCGATCTGGGCATGTCGCTGCTCGATCAGTCGCTGCTTTCGGCCATCGCCGCGCGCGAGATCGATCCCGACGATGCCTACACGTACGCCAGCGATAAGCGGGCGTTCCAGAAGTACGTGACCGATACCTCCCTGCTGCCCAAGGTCGACATCACCGGAAGCGGGCCGACCCCGGGTCCGTCTGCGGCCTCCGCCTGAGCACCGGCCATGGCGGAGATCGACTCCTTCCTGGTGGAAATCCTCGAGAAGCGGGGCTCGGATCTGCATTTCATCGCAGGCGAGGTGCCCCGCATCCGCTTGTTCGGCGACCTGACCCCGTTGCGCCAGGACCGGCTGGCACCGGAACTCGTCAAGCAGGTGCTGTACGAGATCATGCCCAAGCCTGCGCTGGAGCGGTTCGAATCCCGTGACGGCGCCGACTTTGCCTACACGCTCGCCGACCGGGGGCGCTTTCGCGTGAACGTCATGCGCCAGCTCAACGGCATGGGCGGCGTGTTTCGGGCGATTCCCTCGAACGCGTTGTCGCTCGATGATCTGAAGATGCCCGAGGCGGTGCGGCAGATGTGCCGCGCCAACAACGGACTCATCCTCGTGACCGGCAAGACGGGCTCCGGCAAGTCCACAACGCTTGCGGCGATGATCGATGACATCAACGCGCGCGTGAAGGGGCACATCCTCACGATCGAGGACCCGATCGAGTTCGTCCACCACCGCAAGAGCTGCCTGATCAGCCAGCGGGAGATCGGTGTGCACAGCCAGAGTTTCGCCGCGGCGTTGCATTCCGCCCTGCGCGAGGATCCGGATGTCATCCTCGTGGGCGAGCTGCGCGATCTGGAAACGATGAGCATCGCCGTGACGGCCGCCGAGATGGGCATTCTCGTCATGGGTACTTTGCACACGAACGGCGCCGCCGCCACCGTGGACCGCATGATCAACGTGTTTCCATCGGACAAGCAGTCGCACGTGCGCACGATGCTGTCGACTTCGCTTCGCGGCGTGGTCTCCCAGCAGCTGCTGCAGCGCGCGGACAAGCAGGGCCGGGTGGCCGCGCTCGAGATCCTCGTCAACACGACCGCCGCGCAGAATCTCATCCGCCAGGGAAAGCTCGACCAGCTCGAGAACACCATGCAGTCCGGCGGACAGTTCGGCATGCGCACCATGGACACGGCGATACAACAACTGCTCGACCAGCGGCAGGTCAGCGGCAAAGAGGCCTACAAGAAAGCGATCAACAAGGCGAAATTCGAGCCTCTGAAGGACGCCGGCTGAAAGATTGCGGCCGCTGGGACCGCCGGCCGCCCGAGCCCGCCCGCCCGAGGCCGCCCGAGCCGGCGCGCCGAAGCTCGCGTGCCCACGCCCACCTGCCCTCGCCCGCCGGCCGCTGCCGGCCCAAGAATCCCGCGACCCTGTAAACTGCGAGCATGCAAGGCAGCCTGTTCGTCACCACCGCCCTTCCCTACGCCAACGGCCCGTTCCACATCGGCCACATCATGGAGTACATCCAGGCCGACATCTGGGTGCGTTATCAGCGGATGATCGGTACCCGCGTGCATTTCGTCTGCGCCGACGATGCGCACGGCGCACCGATCATGCTCAAGGCGGAAGCGGCAGGAATCTCGCCGCGCGAGCTGGTCGAGCAGGTCGGCGCGCAGCGGGGCCGGTATCTGCAGGGTTTTCACATCGGCTTCGACCACTGGTACTCGACCGACTCGCCCGAGAACACCGAGCTGTCGCAGGACATCTACCGGCGCCTGCAGGCGGCCGGTCTGATCTACGTACGCCCCGTCGAGCAGTTCTACGACCCCGTGAAGGGTATGTTCCTGGCAGACCGTTATGTCAGGGGCGAGTGTCCGAACTGCCACGCGAAAGAGCAGTACGCCGATGCCTGCGAGGTGTGCAGCATCGTCAACTCACCCACCGATCTGATCGACCCGTACTCGACGCTGTCGGGTGCGAAACCGGTGATGCGCACGTCGGATCATTACTTTTTCCGGCTGTCGGATCCAAAATGCGTGGATTTTCTGCGTGGCTGGCTCGACAGTCCCGGACGCCTGCAGCCCCAGGTGGTCAACAAGGCGCGCGAATGGCTAACCGGCAAGGGTGAAGAGGCCCTTGGCGATTGGGACATCTCCCGCGATGCCCCCTACTTCGGCATTCCCATCCCGGATGCACCGGGTAAGTATTTCTACGTCTGGCTGGATGCGCCGATCGGCTATCTCGCCGCACTGAAGCACTACTTTCAAAGCGGCGCGGCGCGCGCGCGCGGCGAGAGCCGCAGCTTCGAGCAGTTTCTTGCAGCTCCCGACACGCGCCAGCTGCACTTCATCGGCAAGGACATCATCTACTTCCACACGCTGTTCTGGCCGGCGATGCTGCGGTTCGCGGGTGCGCCATATCGCGTTCCGGATCACGTCTACGCCCACGGCTTCATCACTGTCTCGGGCGAGAAGATGTCGAAGTCCCGCGGAACCGGTATCAGCCCGCTGCGTTATCTCGAGATCGGGATGAACCCGCAGTGGCTGCGCTACTACATCGCCGCCAAGCTCAATGCCAACGTCGAGGATTTGGATTTCAATCCCGACGATTTTCTCGCGCGGGTCAACAGCGACCTGGTCGGCAAATACGTCAACATCGCAAGCCGTGCCGCAGGCTTCATCACCCGGCACTTCGCCGGCGAGCTCAGCTACAGCGGTGACACCACGCTGATCGCAGCCCAGTCGCGCGGCGTCGCGCTTGCGGTCGCGGCACATTACGAGGCGCGCGAGTTCGGCAGGGCGATGCGCGAGATCATGGCGCTCGCCGATCGCATCAACCACGATTTCGATGCACATCAGCCCTGGCTGCTCGCTCGGGATCCCGCCCAGCACGCGGAGCTCCAGGACGTCTGCTCGCGAGCGCTGCAGGGTTTCAAGCTGCTCAGCGTGCTGCTCGCGCCCGTGCTGCCGCAGCTGGCGGAGCGGGTCGCGCGGGAGTTGTTCGAACTTGCGCGGCCGTTCGCGTGGAGCGATGCTCAGGAGCTCCCGTTGCGCATCAGCACGTACCAGCATCTGATGACGCGGGTCGACCCCAAACAGCTCGAGGCACTGTTCGCAATCAACAAGGAGACGATGACGGTGAGCACAACTGCCCCGCCGGCGCCCGAGGCGAGCGCCCCGATATCCATCGAGGAATTCAAAAAGATCGACTTGCGCGTGGCGCGAATCGTGAAGGCGGAGCACGTCGAGGGGGCGGACAAGCTCCTCAGACTCACGCTCGACCTCGGCACGGAAACCCGTACGGTATTTGCGGGGATCAAATCTTCCTACGATCCGGCCGCGCTCGATGGCCGTCTCACCGTCGTGGTCGCGAATCTGACGCCGCGCAAGATGAAGTTCGGGGTGTCCGAAGCCATGGTCCTGGCGGCAAGCGATGCGCAGTCCGGTCCGTACCTGTTGGCGCCCGATAGCGACGCGAAGCCCGGAATGAGGATCAGTTGAACGGTGGCGACGGCCGAGGAAATCGACGCCCTGCTCCCACAGACGCAATGTACGCGCTGCGGCTACCCCGGCTGTCTCCCATACGCCCGCGCGATTGCCGCTGATCAGGCGCCGATCAACCAGTGTCCGCCGGGGGGCGCGGCCACGATCGCCATGCTGGCGCGATTGCTGCATTGCGCGGCGCTTCCGCTCAATCCGCAACACGGCACGCACGGTGCGCCGCTCGTCGCCTTGATCGACGAGGAGCGCTGCATCGGCTGTGCCAAGTGCCTGCCGCCCTGTCCGGTCGATGCGATCATCGGCGCGCGCCGGCAGATGCATACGGTGCTGAGCGAGCTGTGCACCGGCTGTGAGCTGTGTGTTGCGCCCTGTCCAGTCGACTGTATCGTCATGAGACCCCGCGCGGACGTCGCCTGCGCGACCCCCGAAGAGCCGCCGCCACATCTGAATCGACTTCGCTTCGAGGCGCACACCGCCCGGATGGCACAGCGCGCCGTGCGGCGCGATGTGGTCATTGCCGCACGCAAGAATACCGCCCGGGCCGATGGCGCCGACGTCGGGCACGAGCCGGTGAGACGATGACTCCCGCGCGCCGCAGGGCGATCTTTCGCCGCCTGCGCGCGGCAAACCCCAGCCCGACGACGGAGCTGCTGCACGAGAGTGCCTTCGAGCTGCTCATGGCGGTCATGCTTTCCGCGCACACGACCGACAAGAGCGTCAACGCGGCAACCCGCAAGCTTTTTCCAATGGCGAATACGCCCGCGGCGCTCGTGAAGCTGGATGTCGACGGCGTGAAGCCGTATCTGAAGAGCGTCGGGCTATACAACACCAAAGCCAGGAATCTGATCGGTCTCGCACGCCAGATTCTCGAGCAGCACGGGGGCGAAGTGCCCTGCGACCGGGCCGCGCTCGAGGCGCTCCCGGGCGTGGGCCGCAAGACGGCGAGCATCATTCTCAACATGGTGTTTGGCGCAAGCGAGATCGCGGTGGACACGCACATCTTCCGCGTCGCCAATCGCACCGGACTCGCGCCCGGCAAGACGCCGCGAGCGGTGGAAGATGCGCTCATCGCCAACACGCCGGTTGAGTACCGCAAGGATGCGCATCACTGGCTGCTGCTGCATGGGCGCTACGTGTGTACGGCCAGAAAACCCGCCTGTCCGCAATGCCTCATCCGCGATCTGTGCGAATTCCCCGACAAGACCCCGGTGGCGAGCCTGTCGCAATCGGATGCGCCCATTGCGCACCTGCGCTCACCGATCGGGCGACGGATCGAGGCTGCGACGCGGAAAGCCGCACGCAGGATAAAAACTCATTGAGACTGCGTCGCGCCCGGGCGGCGTGCCGTCATCGACGGCTCACTTCTTCTCTTCGGAATATTCACTTCTTCGGAATATACAGATCCGTCAGCGTGCCTTCGACCGCCTCCGCGGCACCGCCGACCGTCTCGGAGAGCGTCGGATGCGGATGAATGGTCAAGCCGATGTCGGATGCGTCCGCACCCATCTCGATCGCGAGCGCCACCTCGCTGATGAGATCGCCCGCATTCGTTCCGACAATTCCGCCGCCGAGCACGCGGTGAGTATCCGGGTCGAATAGCAATTTGGTGAATCCATCTTCGCGGCCGAGCGTCAGGGAGCGGCCGTTGGCCGCCCAGGGGAATGCCCCCTTGCGCAGCGCAATGCCCTTGGTCTTCGCTTCCGTCTCCGTCACTCCGACCCAGGCAATCTCCGGGTCCGTATAAGCGACGGACGGAATGACCCGCGCATCGAACGCGCTCTTGTGACCTGTCGCCACTTCCGCGGCGACCTTGGCTTCGTGCATCGCCTTGTGGGCGAGCAGCGGCGCGCCGGCAATGTCGCCGATGGCGAAGATATGCGGCACATTCGTGCGCATCTGCCGGTCGACCGGGATGAATCCGCGATCGGAGACGTGCACCCCGGCGGCCTCGGCACCGATCGCGTTGCCATTGGGCACGCGTCCCACCGCGACGAGCACCCGATCGAAGGTCTGCGGCGCGGGCACCTTTTCCCCCTCGAAGCTGACGCGCAGTCCTTCGGTGAGCGCCTCGACGCGCGTGACTTTCGTGCCGAGGAGAATGTGCTCGTAGCGGCTGCGGATGCGCTTCTCCAGCGGCCGCACGAGATCCGGATCGCAACCGGGCATCAACTGCTTCGTCAGCTCCACGACGCTGACACGCCGGCCGAGCGCCTCGTACACGCACGCCATTTCCAGACCGATGATGCCGCCGCCGATGACGAGCAGCTCGCCGGAGAATTCGGGTAGTTCGAGCGCGGCGGTCGAATCCATCACGCGAGGATCAGCCGGCAGTCCGGGCAGATGCACTGCCTCCGAGCCGGCGGCGATGATGCAGCAGTCGAAACGGATGCGCTCCGGGGCGCTGCCGCCGGTCACCTCCAGAAGGTTCGCACTGATGAAGCGGCCCGTTCCCTGCACGAGCTCCACCTTGCGCTGCCTTGCGAGCACGCGCAGGCCGCTCGTGAGCTTTTTGACGACCGAGGCCTTCCACAGACGCAGCCGCTCGAGATCGATCTTCGGGGCGCCGAACTCGATGCCCCGCGAGCCCATCGACTCGGCCTCGTCGATGACCTTCGCCGCATGCAACAGTGCCTTGGATGGAATGCAGCCGACGTTGAGGCACACGCCGCCGAGATCCGACCAACGCTCGACGAGGGTCACCCGCATCCCCAGATCGGCCGCACGAAACGCGGCGGTATAGCCGCCTGGTCCTGAGCCGAGCACCAGAAGCTGCGTGGCGCGGGTGTGATCGCCATCGGTGCGCTCGGATCGCGCCACCTCCACCCGCGGCATGCGCACGGTGTCACCCCCATTCTGGGGCCGCGTGTCACCCGCATTCTGGGGGCGCGTATCACCCGCATTCTGGGGGCGCGTGTCGCCCGCATTTTGGCGGCTCGCATCCCCCGCATTTTGCGAGCGCTTCTCGTGTGCACTCTGGGGGCGCGCGCTGGCCGGCGCGGAGTTCGTCTCCACGCGCGCGATGACGGAACCCTTCGAGACTTTGTCGCCCCGTTTCAGCAGCACCTCGGTGACGGTGCCCGCCGTCGCGGCCGGGACGTCCATCGAGGCCTTGTCCGTCTCGAGCGTGACCAACGGTGCATCGACCTCGATGGCATCCCCGCTCTTGATCAACACGTCCACGACCAGGATGTCGGCGAAGTTGCCGATGTCCGGTACCACGAGATCGACTTGGCTCATGGCACTGCCTCGAGCAGTGCGCGCGGATCGGCAAGACAGCGGGAAACGTAAGTGGTGAAGCGCGCGGCGGTCGCCCCATCGATCACCCGATGATCGTAGGATAGCGACAGCGGCAGGATCGATCGCGGGGCGAAGGCACCCTCGCGGAAAACCGCCTGGGTCCTCGCGCGTGAGACGCCGAGTATCGCCACTTCCGGCGCATTGATGATGGGAGTGAAGGCGGTGCCACCGATACCACCGAGGCTCGAGATGGTGAAGCAGCCACCCTGCATCTGTGCCGCGGACAGTTTGCCCGCGCGCGCCTTCTCGGACAGCTCGGCGAGCTGGCGGGCAATCTCGTAGACGTCCTTGCGATTGACATCGTGCACGACCGGCACGACGAGTCCCTGGCGCGTGTCGGCGGCAAAACCGATATTGAGGTACTTCTTCACAATCAGATTCAAGCCGCCACGATCGAGGGAGGCATTGAACACGGGAAATTCCTGCAGGGCTTTCACGCACGCGCGCATGATGAACGCGAGCGTGGTCAGCTTGATGCCTTCCTGCAGCGCTTTCTGTTTCATTTTGGTCCGGACGTCATCGAGCTCCGTGATGTCGGCCTCGTCGAACTGCGTGACGTGCGGGATGTTCACCCAGCTCGCGTGCAGCCGTGGCCCGGAGATACGCTGAATGCGCGACAGCGGCAGAGTTTCGACCGGCCCGAACTGCGCGAAATCCACGACCGGCACCGCGGGAAGACCCACTGTCTGCGTGTCCATCACGGGCGCGCCGGCAGGCGCGGGCGCGGAAACCGCACCGTCGGTGAGGTGTTGCTTGACGAATCCCTTCACATCGTCATGCGTCACCCGCCCCTTGAAGCCACTGCCCGCGACGCGCGTCAGATCGACACCGAGCTCGCGAGCGAATCTGCGCACCGAGGGACCTGCGTGTGCACGCGAAAATCCAGGCTCGTTGATGGGCGGCGGATCCGTCATCTCGCGTGCCAAGCGGCCCGATGCGCCAGCGGGTGGCTTGCGCGAATCGTCCGACTCCTCGTCCTCTTCGGAGGATGCCGGCGATGGTTGCGGAGGCGCGCGGGGCGACGCCGGCGGCGGTGTGGCGGCTGTAGCGGCGGTGGTGCTGGGCACGCTTGGAGCGCTGGGCACGCTTGCAGCGCTGGGCACGCTACCTGCGCTCGCTGCCGGGCGCTGACCGGAACTGGCCGGGGACGGCGCACTCGGCGGCTGTGCCGCCTCGGAGCGTACGGTTGCAATCAGATCCCCGGTCGAGACGGTGCCACCTTTGGCGATGTGAATCTTCTCGATCACACCGCCGACGTTCGATGGGACGTCCATCGTGGCTTTTTCGGTTTCGAGCGTGACGAGCGGCGCTTCCGGCTCGATGGATTCTCCGGGTTTGACGAGGACGTCGATGACGGCAACGTCCTTGAAATTGCCCATATCGGGCACGCGCACTTCGACGAGACCGGCAGCCGCGTTCATGACACCTTCAGACTTTCCAGGGAACGGGCTTCGCCGGATCGATACCGAGGGCGGCCATCGCAGCGGTCACGGTCTTCTGGTCCACCTTGCCCTCATCTGCCAGCGACTTCAGCGCAGCGACCGCAATATAGTTGCGATCGACCTCGAAATGCCTGCGCAGTGCTGCCCGGGAGTCGGAACGTCCGTAGCCGTCGGTTCCCAGTGTCACGTAGCGTCCGCGCACCCACTGACGGATCTGATCGGGAACCGAGCGCAGGTAGTCCGTCGCGGCGATTACCGGCCCCTCGCGGTCCTTCAGCAACTGCTGTATGTACGCAACGCGCGCCGGCTCCGCCGGATGCAACATGTTCCAGCGCTCCACCTCCAGCGCCTCGCGGCGCAACTCGCTGAAGCTCGTCACCGAAAAGACATCAGCGGGTACGCCGTAATCGTTTTCGAGGATCTGCGCGGCGGCCTGTGCCTCGCGCAGTATGGTGCCCGAGCCGAGCAGCGTCGCGCGAACCTTGCCACGTCCACCGAGCTGCAGAAGGTAGGCGCCCTTGAGGATCCCCGCCTCCACTCCCTGCGCAATTGCCGGCTGCGAGTAGTTCTCGTTCATCACCGTGATGTAGTAGAAGATGTTTTCCTGCTCCACGTACATGCGACGCATGCCATCGTGGATGATCACCGCCACCTCGTAGGCGAAGGTCGGGTCATAGGCCACGCAGTTAGGCACGGTCGTGGCGACGAGTTGACTGTGCCCGTCCTGGTGTTGCAGCCCTTCCCCGGCAAGCGTCGTGCGCCCCGCCGTGGCGCCTATGAGAAATCCCCGGGTCTGGCTGTCGCCTGCCGCCCAGATGAAGTCCCCCGCGCGCTGAAAGCCGAACATCGAGTAGAAGACGTAGAACGGCACCATGTTGATGCCGTGATTGCTGTAGGCGGTGCCCGCGGCGATCCAGGAGCACAGCGAGCCGGCCTCGTTGATTCCCTCCTCGATCATCTGGCCCTTCTTGTCCTCACGGTAGGACATGAGCGTCGCGGCATCCTGGGGCGTGTACAACTGGCCCACCGAGGAGTAGATGCCGATCTGCCTGAACAGCCCCTCCATGCCGAACGTGCGGGCTTCATCGGGCACGATCGGCACGATGTTCCGGCCGATGTTCTTGTCCTTCAGCAGGATCGTGAGCATGCGCACGAACGCCATGGTCGTGGAGATCTCACGCTCACCGGTCCCCTCGAGCAGCGGCGCGAACGTTTCCAGCGGAGGCACGATGAGCGCCGGTGCCGCGTGGCGCCGCTGCGGCAGATAACCACCGAGGGCGGCGCGGCGCTCGTGCAGGTAGCGACTCTCGTCGGTGCTGTCTTCGGGCTTGCGGAACGGCACGGTGCCGATGTCCTCATCGAGGACCGGAATATGGAAGCGGTCGCGGAAGGTGCGCAGATCCTCTTCCGACAGCTTTTTCTGCTGATGCGCGATCATCTGGCCCTCGCCGCCCTTGCCGAGTCCGAAGCCCTTGACGGTCTTCACCAGAATGACAGTGGGCTGTCCATTGTGCGCAGCGGCCGCCGCATAGGCTGCGTGGACCTTGCGCGGATCGTGACCGCCGCGGTTGAGGCGCCAGATCTCCTCATCCGACATGTTGGCGACCATCGCTTTCAGCTCGGGGAACTTGCCGAAGAAGTGCTCGCGGGTGTAGGCCCCGCCCTTGGCCTTGAAATTCTGGTACTCGCCGTCGACACATTCCTCCATGAGCCGGCGCAGCAGACCCTTGTGGTCCTTCGCGAGCAGCGGATCCCAGCGCGAGCCCCACAGCACCTTGATGACGTTCCAGCCCGCACCGAGAAACGCCGCTTCGAGCTCCTGGATGATCTTGCCGTTGCCGCGCACCGGTCCATCCAGGCGCTGCAGGTTGCAGTTGATGACGAAGATGAGGTTGTCCAGACCCTCGCGCACCGGCATGGTGAGCGCCCCCATCGATTCGGGCTCATCCATCTCCCCGTCGCCGAGGAACGCCCACACTTTGCGGTCACTCGGCTTGGCGAGCCCGCGGTGCTCGAGGTAGCGCACGAAGCGCGCCTGGAAGATGGCCATCATCGGCCCAAGCCCCATCGAGACGGTGGGGAATTGCCAGAAATCCGGCATCAGCCAGGGATGCGGATAGGAGGACAGCCCGATGCCGGGACCGCCGGCTTCCTGGCGGAAGTGGCGCAGTTGGTCCTCCGTCAGGCGCCCCTCGAGATAGGCGCGCGCATAAATGCCCGGTGAGGAATGGCCCTGCATGAACACCATGTCACCGGGGTGGCTATCGGAGGGCGCGCGCCAGAAGTGATTGAAGCCAACTTCGTAAAGTGTTGCGGACGAGGCGTAGCTCGAGAGATGGCCGCCATATTCCGCGGACACGCGGTTGGCCTGCACCACCATTGCCATCGCGTTCCAGCGGATGTAGGCCTCGATGCGACGCTCGAGAGCGCGATTGCCCGGATACTCGGGCTCGCGGCCCGTCGGAATGCTGTTGACGTAGGCCGTGTTCGGCTTGAACGGCAGATAAGCGCCGCTGCGGCGCGTGTAGTCGATGAGACGCTCCAGGATGAAGTGCGCCCGCTCTGGGCCGTGCGTCTTGAGCACCGAGTCAATCGACTCGAGCCATTCCTGGGTTTCAACGGGGTCGAGGTCGTCCAGCTTGGGAGGTTCGGTCATACGTGGTGCTCGAGCTCAGTGTGTCGCAGCATGCGACAGGGGAGGCAGCCGATGCCCGTCGGGCGCCCGGCCCCCGCCTCGGCGATCACCGAAGCCCGTCGATCTCGAGGCGCAAAAAGGGCTGAAGAATAGAATAAGATGCGCCGGCAGCAACGTACGTACAGCGAGAGAATTCGCGCCCACACAAGCGGCGCCATGATCCGGGTTTCACTCGCGGTGGTCAAGCAAGCCCGAAGGTCTGGGAGTGGGTGTGAGCACAGCACGGAATCATTCGTCGCCGCGCGGCAGCGCGCGGCGCTCACCGCGGCCGCGCAGCAGCGCTCCGCTGCCGTCGGCGGCCATGCCGAAGGTCGAATACTGCATCACGGCGCCGGCTTCGCTGGATGCGATCCTCGCGGTCGTGCCCGAGTCGGCTTCCCGAGGCGCATTCGAGCGCCTGCCGGAAAAGCAGCGCTGGCAGAAGCTCAACCAGCGTTCGGCACCGCAGTCCGGCAGCGTGCGCTCGACAGTGCTGGCGAATGAGCGGCAAACCTTGGCGGTGCTCGGTTATCTGCATACGGGAGCGAGCGCGTACGAGCGACTGGCGCTTGCCGGACGCATGCTCAAGGAGGCGGCGGCCCGCAATCCTGAGACGGTGGGGCTCATCACGCCCGCCGCCAATGGCCCGGGCGCTCTGGAAGCGCTGCTTGCCGCCGCACTCGCAGCGGCGTTTCAAATGCCGGCGTTTCGCGCCGCCGCTCCGGCAGCGAAGACCCTGCGACGCATCGTTTTGCTGGCTGCGCGCGGCGCCAGATCAGAGCCGGTGGACGTGCCGTTTGCGCTCGCGAGTGCACGCGGAACCAACCTCGTGCGCTGGCTGACCGCGCTGCCACCCAACATGCTCGATTCGCGAAGCTACCGCGCCGTGGTGTCGGAGCTGGCCCGCCGCCATGGTCTGGGACTGAACTGGCTGGATGAGCGCGCTCTGCGACGCGCCGGCGCCAACGCGTTCCTGGCCGTCGCGGCGGCCAATGAACGACCCGATGCCGGCATCGCGCACCTCACCTATCGGCCGCGGCGCAGCGCCGCACGTGCACCGGACCTCGCACTCGTCGGCAAAGGCATTCTCTTCGACACCGGCGGGGTCAACCTGAAGACGCACCGATCGATGCTCGACATGCATACGGACATGTCCGGCAGCGCGGTCGCCCTCGCAACGCTGCTCGCGCTAGCGCAGCTGCGCGCACCGATTGCGGCGGACGCATGGCTGGCGATCACGGAAAACCAGATCGGTCCGAAGGCGTATCGGCCGCAGGAGGTGGTGCGCGCATCCAACGGTGTCACGATCCAGGTGATCCATACGGATGCCGAAGGGCGCATGACCCTCGCCGATACACTCGCCCTGGCGGCACGCACGCGCCCGCGCTTCATGCTCGACTTCGCCACTCTGACGGGGGCGTGCGTCTACTCTCTCTCGGACCGCATGAGCGGGGTGCTGACGAATCGTCCGGGGCTGGCGGACGCCCTGGTCGCCGCCGGCCGCGCCAGTGGTGAGCGCGTCTGGAACTTTCCCTTCGACGCCGACTACGACTCGGACCTCGAGAGCAAGGTCGCCGACATCCTCCAGTGCACGCTCGATGGCAAGGCAGACCACATCCTGGCAACTCGTTTCCTCAGCCGTTTCGTTCCCGAGGAAATCGCGTGGGCCCACGTGGACCTGTCCTCCGCTACCCGTAGCGGCGGTCTCGGGCACGTCAACACGGATGTCACAGGATTTGGCGTCCGCTATGCGCTCGAGCTGATCTTGCGCCAGCGCATCCTGCAGGCAGTCGGACCGTCATCGTGACGATGCTGCAGATCCGCCGCCCGGACGACTGGCATCTGCATCTGCGCGATGGCGAGGCGCTGCGCGCCGTGTTGCCGTTCAGCGCGGCGCAATTCGGCCGCGCGATCGTGATGCCGAATCTGCGTCCGCCCATCACGAGCTGCGACCAGGCGCTCGCCTACCGCCAGCGGATCCTGGATGCGTTGCCCGCCGGGAGCGCTTTCCGCCCCCTCATGACGCTCTATCTGACCGATACCACGTCACCTGCGGAAGTCGATCGTGCGCGCGCCAGCGAGCACGTGCACGGATTCAAACTGTATCCGGCGGGGGCAACCACCCACGCCGATGCCGGTGTCACCGATATTCAGCGCATCGAGCCGGTCCTGGCCCGCATGAGCGAGCTGGGCGTGATCTTGCAGGTCCACGCAGAAGTCAGCGATCCGGACGTCGATGTGTTCGACCGTGAAGCCCGTTTCATCGACACGGTGCTCGCCCCGCTTGCCCAGCGGCATCCGCGCCTGCGCATCGTGTTCGAGCACATCACAACTCGCCATGCCGTGGATTTCGTCCGCAGTGCACGCGAGGGCATCGGCGCCACGATCACCCCGCAGCACCTGCTGATGAACCGCAATGCGATGTTTGCGGGCGGTATCCGGCCGCATCATTACTGCCTTCCGGTGCTCAAGACGGAGCCTGACCGTCAGGCGCTGCTGGCCGTCATCAGCGCCGGCGACCGCCGATTCTTTCTTGGAACCGACAGCGCCCCACACGCCCGGCACCTGAAGGAAACGGCGTGCGGATGCGCGGGAATCTTTTCCGCGCATGCCGCCATCGAGCTGTATGCGGAAGCCTTCGAAGCCGTGGGCGCGCTGCAGCGGCTGGAGGACTTCGCTGCGCATTTCGGTCCCGCGTTCTACGGGTTGCCGCTCAACGAGGAACGGATCACGCTGCTGCGCGAACCCTGGCAGGTGCCGGCGACGTACCGGTTTGGCCCCGATGAGCTCGTTCCACTGCGTGCCGGTGAGCGCATCAGCTGGCGCCTGCGGCGATGAGCGAACCCTCCGACAAAGCTGCCGCTCCTGCCCCAACCCTCATGGCGCGGCGTTTCCGCGGTTATCTTCCGGTCGTCATCGATGTGGAGACCGGTGGCTTTCACTGTGCGACCGATGCCTTGCTCGAGATCGCCGCGGTGCTGATCGATATGAATCCGGATGGCGCGCTCGTGCGCAGCGCCACTCATAACTTTCATGTCAGACCCTTCGAGGGCTCGCGTCTGGACCCTGCCGCGCTGGCGATCACCGGAATCGACCCGTTCCATCCGCTGCGGCCGGCGCTGCCCGAGAAGGACGCTCTGGGCCGTATCTTTCGGGAAATCCGCCATGCCGTGAATGCGCACGGCTGCCGGCGCGCCATCCTCGTCGGGCACAACGCAGCGTTCGATCTGGGCTTTCTGAATGCGGCAGTGGCGCGCGCGGACGTGAAACGAAATCCTTTCCATCCCTTTTCCTGTTTCGACACGGCGACGCTCGCGGGAGCGGCACTGGGGCAGACCGTGCTCTCCAAGGCGCTCGCCGTCGCCGGCA
Source organism: uncultured Pseudomonadota bacterium (assembly GCA_963716335.1). Taxonomy (GTDB): domain Bacteria; phylum Pseudomonadota; class Gammaproteobacteria; order Steroidobacterales; family Steroidobacteraceae; genus 13-2-20CM-66-19. The sequence goes on from OY970302.1 coordinate 385,560, forward strand.
TCGCCTGGGATGCCAGCAACGCGCATTCGGCGGCTTACGATGCCGAGCGCACCGCCGACATCTTCTGTCTTATCTGCAACCGACTGCGCGAGAGCTTCCGCGATGCGCAGGGGCGCGCCCACGCAATGGGCTGGTTCAATGCGCCGGCGACGGATCCCCTGATCGAGGAATTACCGCTGTAGCCACCGCGTGCGCCAGCGCAAGCGCGTCTGTCAGGCGGCGACCGCACCCGCCTCGGCCAACAGCTTCTTCAGCTCGCCGTTGCGGTACATCTCGAGCGCAATGTCACAGCCGCCGAGCAGCTCGCCATTGACGTACAGCTGCGGATAAGTCGGCCAGTTCGAGTAACGCTTCAGCGCATCGCGCAGCTCGGGTTCCTCGAAGATATTGATGTGCTTGAAATCGGCGCCGATCGCGCGCAGGGCTGCCACGGTCTGCGCGGAAAAACCGCACTGCGGGAAGTCGGGCGTGCCCTTCATGAAGAGCACCACGGGACTTGAGCCGAGTTCTGCCTTGATTCTGTCCACCACGTCCATCGTCTTCTCCGGATTAAATACTTCGGTGCCGCTTGTGCCATCGGTCGCCATGCCAGCAGCGGGTCGCCATGCCCGCGGGGCTAGCGGATCTGTCGTGCCGGCGCCCGCTGCCGGCGCCGGGCCTGCAGGGTCTCGAGGAGTTGCCAGCGTTCGGCGGCGCTCATGGCCAGCCACTGACCGATCTCCGCACCGGTCCGTAAGCATCCGGCACAGTACCCCTCCTCGTCCAGCACGCACACGTTGATGCAGGGAGAGGGCGGCGCGAGCGGCGGGGGGTTAGATCCGGCGGACATCGCTCAGGCAGCTCGAAGCCGGCGCATCGCCGCAAGCACCAGCCTGGCGGCGTTGAATTATGCGCAGGCGTACCCTATTCTTCAAACGCCGCAAACCGCCCAGCCCAAGCACGGTCATCCCCCCTCGGCGCACCTGCCAGGAGACCCCCCTCATGAACCCGCTCACGTCCATTTCGGGATCCATTATCACCGGCATCGTCATCGCTGTGCTCCTCGCGATCGGAATCGGAGTGATGGGGACGCTTCCCATGCAATTCAACGAGTTCGGCCTGGCGCGCTGGGCGCACATCCTGAGCGGCATCATGTGGATCGGGCTGCTCTACTATTTCAATGTGGTGCAGGTACCGGGCATGGCGCTCGCCGCAGCCGACAAGGGTGGGCCCGGGGGGGCGGGCGTGTCCAAGTACATTGCGCCGCGGGCGTTGCTCTGGTTTCGTTGGGCCGCGATCTTCACCTGGCTCACCGGCTTCTGGTATCTGTCGCGCGGCCATCAGTTCGTCAACGCCCTGACGCTCGGCCGCGGCGGGGCCGACCGCTACGGACTCGTCATCGGGGTGGGAATGTGGATCGGTACGATCATGCTCTTCAACGTGTGGGCACTCATCTGGCCGAACCAGCAGAAGATCCTCGGCCTGGTCCCCGCAACCGACGAGCAGAAGGCCCGGGCGCGCAAGGTAGCCTCGTTCGCCTCCCGCGCCAACTTTGCGCTGTCCATCCCGCTCATCCTGTGCATGGGCTCGGCGAGCCACGGCCTGCCCTTCTGAGCCTCCGCAGCAGCGGGCAGCTCCTCGGCTGCGGGGATCGACCGCCCCGGGGAGCCCCGCTACTCTAGGCCCGTGCTGACCGTTCCATCCGAACTGCCCGAGCAGGTGGCAGCCGCGCTCCGCGAGGATATCGGTGCGGGCGATGTGACCGCGGCGCTCGTCCCGGCCGGCGAGCAGGTCCGCGGGCAGGTGCTCACGCGCGAGCCGGCCATTCTGTGTGGCCGTCCCTGGGTGAACGAGACCTTCCGCCAGCTCGACCCCGCGATCCGCCTCAGCTGGCATGCGCAAGACGCTCAGCGGCTGAGCGCCGGGCAGGTTGTCTTCGAGATCGAGGGCCGAGCGCGTCCCATCCTCAGCGCCGAGCGCACGGCGCTGAATTTCCTGCAGCTGCTGTCCGGCACGGCCACGGCCACCCGCGCGTACGTGGATGCCATCGCCGGTACCGGCTGCACGATACTCGATACGCGCAAGACGCTGCCGGGATTGCGGACAGCGCAGAAATACGCCGTGCTCTGCGGGGGCGCCCGGAACCACCGCATGGGGCTGTACGATCAGGTGCTGATCAAGGAGAACCATATCGCCGCGGCCGGCTCGCTGTCCGGTGCCATTGCGGCGGCGCGCCGCGTGGCCGCGGGACTTACGCTCGAGGTGGAAGTCGAGAGCCTTGCCGAGTTCGAGGCAGCTCTGCTGGCGCGGCCGGACATCATCATGCTCGATGAATTCAGCCCGCAGGACATGCGCAGCGCCGTCGCGCTCAACCGTGCGCAGGGACAGCCGGTGAAGCTCGAAGCCTCGGGCAGCGTCAAGCTGCAGAGCGTGCGGCAGATCGCCGAAACCGGAGTCGACTACATCTCAGTGGGCAGTCTGACGAAACACGTGCGGGCGCTGGACCTGTCGCTGCGGCTGCAATTCAGCGCTTAGGCAACGGCGGATTTCAACACGCGCTGCGGCTGGGCCACACCATAGCCTTGCGCGTAATCCACACCCAGGCTGGTCAACATCTGGATGATCTCGGCGTTCTCAGCGAACTCGGCAATCGTCTGTTTGCCGGTGAGATGCCCGATCTCGTTGATTGAGCGCACCATCTCGCGATCGATGGGGTCGCGCAGGATCTCGCGCACGAAGCTGCCGTCGATCTTGAGGAAGTCGACCGGAAAGTGCTTCAGGTAGCCGAACGAGGATAAGCCGGTGCCGAAATCATCCAGCGCGAACTTGCAACCGAGCTCCTTGAGCGCCTGGATGAAGCGGTTCGCCTGCGAGAAGCTCGCGACCGCGGCCGTCTCGGTGATCTCGAAGCAGATCTTGGAAGCATCCAGCCCGCTGCGGTGAAACTGGTCGATGACGAACGGCAGGAACTTGTCATCGCCGAGGGACTGGCCCGAAAGATTGATCGAGCACATGAGCAGCTTCTCGCGCTCGTCCGCTTCGGAGACGAGCCAGCGCAGCGCATTCTCGATCACCCAGCGATCGATCGCCGGGGTGATGCCGTAGCGCTCGGCGGCGGCGATGAAGTCATTGGGCGCCACGATCCGGCCGCCCTCGTCCTTCAAGCGCAGCAGTAGCTCGTAATGGGCACCGACTTCGACCCGCTGCAGCGGCTGGATCGCCATGCGATACAGCTCGAACCGCCCTTCCTCGAGCGCGGAGTTGATGCGCGCCGCCCACTGCATCTCGCGGCGCCGGCGCATGAGCTCGATGTCGTTCTCCGCAAAGCTGTGCACGCGGTTGCGGCCGCCCTCCTTCGCCGCCTGGCAGGCGCTGTCCGCAGCGGACAGGATGGAGGCGACGTCCTCGTTGTCGGCGGTGATGGGCACGACCCCGATGCTCGCACCCAGTCGAAACACACGATCTTCCCAGGTGAAGCGAAAGTTGCGCACGCCCTCGCGAAGCGTCTCGGCCGTGCGCATCGCCTCATCGAGCGAGCAGCTCTCGAGCAGAATGCCGAATTCATCGCCGCCCAGGCGCGAGAGCGTATCGCGCCAGCGCACCTTGGATTTCAGCAGCGCCCCGACCTGCCCGAGCAGCGCATCGCCGGCACTGTGGCCGCAGGTGTCGTTGACGATCTTGAACTGATCGATGTCGAGATAGCACAGCGCATAGGAGGCCTCGCGGGCCTTCGCGCTCTTGAGCGCGCGCTCCAGCCGGCTTTCGAATTCGCGGCGATTCACCAGTCCGGTCAGCAGATCGTGGCTGGCATGATAGGAGAGCCGGCGGTTGAGCTCGCGCGATTCACTCACGTCGTGGAAGACGAGCACGCCACCGGCGACGTGTCCGGCGCCATCGCGGATCGGCGCCGCCGTGCTTTCGACATACAGCTCGTTGCCATCGCGGCGGATGAGCAGCATCGGGCGGACCGATTTGATCGGGCGGATGCGCCGGATGGAGACGCTCAGGGGATTCTCGAGCGGCTCACAGGTCTCTTCGTGGAAGGCGCGGAAGATCTCCTCGACGGGCCGTCCCATCGCATCCTCGAGCCGCCAACCGGTGAGCTCCTCCGCCACGGGATTGATGTAGTCGATCGTCGAGGTCGCATCCGTCGTGATCACCCCATCGCCGATCGACTGCAGGGTGATCTGCGCGCTTTCCTTTTCGCGAAACAGCGCTTCCTCGTAGATCTTGCGCTCCGTGATGTCCAGCTCGACACCGACCAGACGCAGCAGCCGTCCGTGCTTGTCGACGCGGGCCGTCGCGCGGCTGATCACCCAGCGCCATTCGCCGTTGCGATGGCGCATGCGGTGCGTACTTTCGAAATTCGGTGTCTTGCCCGCGACATGGTCGCGAATGGCGGCCTGCACGCGCGACAGGTCATCCGGATGCACGAGACTGCGCCAGTCCGGCGAGCCGCGCATGTCATCATCCGCGTAGCCCAGCATCGCCTTCCAGCGCGGGGAGAAATACACCTCGTTGTTCTCGACGTCGAAATCCCACAGCCCGTCATTCGCCGACGCCTGCGAGAGCGTCATCCGCTCTTCGAGTTTCGCGAGGCGAGCGTGGATGCGGATGCGCTCCAGGCCGGTGGCAAGGCTGGTGCCGATGAGCTTCATCAGCAGCTGCAGGTTCACATCCCATGCGCCGCGCGGCATCGTATGGGCGAGCCCGAGAAGCCCAGCCGGCTTGCCCTGTACCCGCAGCGCCACGAGCAAAGCCGAGCCGATCTGCAGATCGGCGAAGCGTTTGGCCTCGGCGTCCTGTTCACGGCGCGGCACGCTCGTGTCCCGCAGCTCCGAGAGCCGAAGGTGCTCAAGGCGCGACTTGAGCCAGGGGAAGCCCTCCATGCTCGCCTCACGCAGGCCTTCGGGGCGGCATTGGGCGAACGCACTGCGGGCGAGCTGCACATCCTCGACGATGAGCTCGCCGGGACGGAACGCTGCGAGGAACGCGCAATCCACCGCGGTGGCCTCGCGCAGCACCTCAAGGTTGCGCCGCAGGCAATCGCCGATCTGATCCTTGCGCAGGTTCTGGAAGTCGACGGCAATCTTCGTACAGGCGACGTCCAGGCCGAGAACGGGCCGGGGCAGGCGGCCGGACCACGCGTCTGCCGAAAGAATGTCCGAGGCGGTGAACTCCGCTGGCTTTTCCGGCGGCACGGTGGACATTGAGCTTGCGACCTCCCAAAACGATCCGCAGCGTAGCCCACTTCACATCCAGCCGATGTGACGCCGTAGGGGTTCGCCGAGCGACTACCGTGGGTTTTTCTAACTAGTTAGGGGCGATTCTCGCATACTAATCGAGGAACACAAGCTAACCTACTGTTCGCATTCACGTTAGCGACTTTACAGAATCCCGCGCGGTCTTCTGCGGAGTGTGCGCCAGAGCAATCCACGCGTTGATCACCGTCTCCACCGAGATACCGAGGATGTTTTGCCGACCGTCGGTGACACCGGTGAGGGCCACCGCGGGCGTCACGGCACCCCCCGGGCGGAACAGCGCCGCATCCGCTGTGCCGAACAGGGCCACCGTCGGACAGCCAAGGGCCGCCGCCGCGTGCCCTGGCCCGGTATCCACACAGATCATGCTGTGTGCGCGCTCGAGCAACGGCAGCAGCCGCGCGATCGGCAAGGCCGCGGCGAGGTCATGTGCATCGCTCACTCCAGAGCGGTGGATGATGTCCTGTGTGAAGCGCTTCTCCGCGCTCGTACCGGATAGCAGAATCGCATGTTCGGGCTGCAGATCGCGCAGGGCGCGCACGACCTGCGCCCAATTCTCCTCCGGCCAGTACTTCGAGGCGCCGGTTCGCTGACGCAACCGGCGCCGCGCCACGTGGCGACTGCCTGGATGCACGACGATGCAGGGCCGCCCGAGCAGGCCGCGCGAGGCGAGCCAGTCATCGAGCTCGCGGCGCTGGGCGTCCGTCACCTCGATCTGCGCCCGGCGCGCCGTCGTAGTCACCGGCGGTGGCGCCGTGGCCGCCAGGGCGCTCGGAGCCTCATTGCCGAGACGGATGTACCGATCGGCAAAGCTCTCCCCCGGCACCCAGGGATACGCGCGTGAATCGCAGATGTGGTCGGTCGGAATCCCGCCGCGCTGCAGCAGCGCCTTGCCAGGTCCGAGGTCGCAGAACCAGGTCGGTCCCAAGCCTCGACCGCGCAGCCAGCCGACGAGGCGCTGTTGATCCAGGCTGAGCCAGTAGGGGCTGCGGCGACTGCGGATCACGAACAGGCGCCCCACCCCGGGTTGGCCGGCTAGCAGCGCGCCGGTCCAGGCACCCGATGCGATGACATCCACCGGCCTGCCGAAGCGCGTGTGCAGGTGCCGCAACAGCACGGTCAGCAACACCATGTCCCCGAACGCCCCGCAGCGCATGACGAGCGGGGGCGCCCCCGTGCTCACGAGGAGGGCTTCCCTAACGCCGCTCGTGCCACGCCGAACAGCCGCTTGAGCTCCGCTTCCATCTCGAGCTGCAGACGCTGCAGCGAGGCGGCGTCGGTCACCCGCGGCACGTAGCGCGGCGGCCCGATCGCCAGCGCGATCCGGGCGAAGGGCAAGGGAATCACGAACTTGTCCCACTTGATGAGCCAGGCGCGCGAGGCCGCGTAGGACATCGGCAGCATTGGACGCCCCGACATCTGCGCCAGCAGTGCGGCTCCCGGCTTGAATTTGAAGCGCGGCCCGCGTGGCCCATCGGGCGTGATCACCGGCGAGATGCCATCGCGTACCAGCGCATGATAGTAATCACGCAAAGCACGGGCGCCCGTATGCGTCGACGAACCCCGGATCACATCGCCCCCGATCCGACGAACCATCCTCGCCCCGAGCTCACCGTCCACTGACGGACTGATGAGCCAGCCGACGATCAGGCCGCGTGGGCGCTGCTGCAGCAGGAACTTGCCGCACATGAGCTGGTGCTGGTGCCAGTAACACGGTACGAGCGAGGCGGCTTGCGCCAGCGCCGCCTCCAGGTGCTCGACCCCCTCCACGCGAACCAGCCGGCAGGTGCGCAGCCAGGAACGGATGATGGCCAGTCCAACCGGCACGGCAACCCGATACGACAGCCGCCGTGCGAGCGTCATGCGGCGGCTTGAGCGCGTCGTGGTCCGATATAGGGTGTTGCGTAGCTCGCCGTCCGGTTCGCGCTCGCTCATGCGGGGCTCGCGGCCCACGGGCTCGCCAGTGGCCACACTTCCTGGGGAGCCGGGTACGATAAGATTAACGTTTTGCGCATCTTCGCCTGCATGACCGCCACGCCCGAACCCCCACAGCCGCCCGAGGCAGAGCTCCAGTTCGACATCGGCTCCACGGATGACTCCCTGGAGCGCATGACCGAGCTGTTTGCGCGCTACGGCGATGTCTACTGTGTGTTCTCGCCGGGCCGAAAATCGCGCATCTACGTCATCCACCACCCGGACGACATCAAGCGGGTTCTCGTCTCGAACCACCGCAACTATACCAAGGGCATGGGCCTGGACCGCGTCAAGATCCTGCTCGGCAAGGGGATCATGACGAGCGAGGGGGAGCTATGGCGGCGGCAGCGCTACATGATGCAACCATACTTTCACCGGCGCGTGATCGCCGGCTTCGCCGCCATGATCGGTGCTGCCAACGCTCGGGTCGTCGCCCGCTGGGAAGCCCCGGCGCGCGCCGCTGAGCCGGTCAACCTCACCGAGGAGATGAGCGAGCTGACACTCGATATCGTGCTGCGCTCGATCTTCGGGCGCGATCTGCCGCAGCTTGCCGCGGCGTTCGAGGTGGTCACGCGCGAGCCGGCGCGCAACCTGCAGTTCGCTTACAAATTCCGCGGGCTCACGCGCCTCGTTGCCGAGGTCATCCAGCGGCGCCGGGCGCAGCACGAAGAGCACTTCGACTATGTGGGCATGCTGATGAGCGCCCGTGACAAGGAAACCGGCGATGCGATGAGCGAGCGGGAGTTGATCGATGAGATCATGACACTGGTGGTCGCCGGCCATGAGACCACCGCCAGCGCCCTCAACTGGACCTGGTATCTGCTCTCGCAGCACCCGGCGGTCGAGGCCCGATTGCACACCGAAATCGATGCGGCAGCGGAGCGCGCGGCGGATGGTGCGGCACCCACCCTCGAGCAGATGGACGCGCTCATCTACACGCAGCAGATCGTGAATGAGGCACTGCGGCTGTATCCTCCCGGGTGGCTGCTTTCACGGCGCACGATCGATCCGGATCGACTCGGGGGCTACCGGATTCCGGCGGCGGCGAACGTGCTGTTGCCGCTGTATCTGCTGCACAGGCATCCGCGCTTCTGGAAGGATCCGGATGTGTTCTGGCCGGAGCGCTTCGCGCCGGAACACGATGCCGAGCGACCGCGCTTCGCGTACATGCCGTTCGCCGCCGGCCCGCGCCACTGCATCGGGGAGACCTTTGCCCTCTACGAGATGCTGATGCACCTGTATCTGGTCGCGCGCCACTATCGTCTGGCGTACGTCCCGGACAAGCCGCTGGAGCTCGAGGCGCAGATCAACCTGCGCACCCGTCATCCCCTTTACATGAGGCTGGAACGCCGCCGATGTTGAAAGCCACGACCCTCACGCAGCTGCTCGAGAACAATCGTAACGTTGATCGTCACATCACGTATCACGAAGGCGACAGCGATGCCCGCGACGTCGCCTTCGCCGAGCTGTACGAGCGCGCCATCGGCATCCTCTACCATCTGCAGCGCATCGGTTGTCGGCGCGGGGACAAACTCATCCTGCTGCTCGGCAACAACGAGCAGTTCATCGATGCGTTCTGGGCCGCCATTCTCGGCGGCATCGTGCCGGTACCGGTGGCGCTCGGCATCAGCGACGAGCACCGGCACAAACTGCTGAGGATCGCCCGCAAGCTCGGCAAGCCGTACCTGTACACCCAGAAGAAGGCCCTGGATCGGCTCGGCACGTTTGCCGCGCAGAGCGCTGCAACGGCGGCGTTCAACGAGCTGCGCGGCCGGGCCTTCGTGGTCGATGATCTGGATGACATCTCGCGTGCCGGCAAACCCCACGAGGCGCGACTGGAGGATACCGCCTTCATCCAGTTCTCATCCGGCTCGACGAGCGAGCCCAAGGGCGTCGTGTTAACCCACGGCAACATCATGGCCAACTGCCGCGGCACGATCGAGGCGGCCGCTCTCACCGAAGCGGACGTGAGTCTGTCCTGGATGCCGCTGACGCACGACATGGGACTCATCGGTTTTCATCTCTTCATGTTCGCCCAGCGCGTACAGACGCACCTGATGCCCACCGAGCTGTTCGTACGCCGGCCGCTGCTGTGGTTGTCACTGGCATCCAAGGTGCGCGCCAGCATCCTGTGCTCGCCGAATTTCGGCTACAAACATTATCTGAAGGTGCTCGGCGAGCGCACCGTGGAGGGACTGGACCTGTCCGCGGTGCGGCTCATATTCAACGGCGCGGAGCCGATCTCGGTGCAGCTTTGCGAGGAGTTCCTGACGCGCCTGGCAGCGGCACGGCTCGCTCGGCGCGCGATGTTCCCGGTGTACGGCCTCGCGGAAGCGTCGCTGTCGGTCAGCTTCCCGCCCGTTGCCTCGGCGCTGCGCACGTTGTCACTCGACCGGCATCGACTTAACGTGGGCGATCCGGTCGTGCCCATCGGCGCTGGCGAGCGCGATGCCATCGAGCTCGTGTGCGAAGGCAGCGCCGTGCCCTTGTGCCAGGTGAGAATCACCGATGCGCAGGATCGGCCGCTGGCGCCGGACAGCGTTGGTCACGTGCACATCCGCGGCGAGAACGTCACGAAGGGCTATTACGAGAACCCGCAGGCCAATACCGAAGCATTCACCGCCGACGGCTGGCTGCGCACGGGAGATATGGGACTGCTGCATGAGGGCGCGCTCTACATCTCGGGGCGTGCCAAGGAGATCATCTTCGTCAATGGCCAGAACTACTATCCTCACGATCTGGAAATGATGGCGCAGGGCTCACCCGGATTGGAGCTGGGCAAGGTCGTCGCCGCCGGGGTGCGGCCCAAAGGCGCACAGACCGAGCAGCTCGTGGTGTTCGTTCTGCACCGCGGCGAGGTCGAGGAATTCGTGCCACTCGCCACCGAGGTGTCCCGTCTGATCAACGAGCGGGCCGGACTCGAAGTGGCGCAGGTGGTGCCCGTCAAGCGCATCCCGAAGACCACCAGCGGCAAGATCCAGCGCCACCTGCTGGAGGCAGCGTACGCGGACGGAGAGTTCGCGGCGGTATGTGCGGAGCTCGAAGCGCTGCGCGCGCAGCAGCGGGGCCCGCAATCGGCATCGCACTCGCAGATCGAGGATCGCCTGCGGGTCATCTGCGAGGCGGCGCTCGATGGCAAACGCGTGGACATCCACGACAACCTGTTCGAGATCGGCGCCAGCTCGCTCAAGCTCATCGAGATCCACGAGCAGATCGATCGGGAGTACCCGGGAGTGGTGGACCTCACGGAGTTGTTCGATTTCCCGACGATCAGTGAGCTCGCCCGTCACCTGCAGGGCAAGCTGGTCGCGGCGGCGTGAAATATCGTTATACTGCCGGCATGGACGTCAACTCCGTCCCGAGCGATCCAGTCGCCGGACACTGCGAGCAACGACTCAGCGCGTGCGGCATCCGCCCCACCGCGCAACGCGTGCAGATCGCGATTCTGCTGCTGGCCGCGCCCCGCCACCTCTCCGCCGAGCAGATCCTGGCAAGCCTGCGCTCGGCCGGCGGCCGCGTCTCCAAGGCGACCGTGTACAACACGCTCAACCTGTTCGCTGCGCGCGGGCTGATCCGTCAGCTCTGCGTCGATGGCGCCCGGGCGTGGTTCGATTCCAATGTCGATGCCCACTACCACTTTCATGACGTCGACACTGGCGCCCTGATCGACGTGCCCGTTCCCGAAGTCGAGTTCAGCAGACTGCCCGCACCGCCTCCGGGAACCGAGGTCGCCGGCATCGACCTCGTCATCCGGCTACGCAAGAAAAGCTGATCGGCAGCGCATGACGAGCGCAGTCCGGACGGCGTGATGCCACTGCAAACGCTGGAGATCGAGACGGGCCCGCAGCCGACCGCAACGGTGCTGTGGCTGCATGGCCTTGGTGCCGACGGCAACGATTTCGCGCCGATCGTGCCCGAGCTCGTCGGCAGGAACGAGCGCGCACTGCGCTTCGTGTTTCCGCACGCGCCCGTGCGACCGATCACTATCAATGGTGGAATGCGCATGCGCGCCTGGTACGACATCCTCGCTTTCGAGCGGCAGGCGGCCGAGGATGCGCCCGGAATCCGGGCGACCGATGCCGCCGTGGGCGAGTTGCTCCGGCGCGAGAACGAGCGCGGCATCGCCAGCGAACGCATCGTCTTGGCCGGGTTCTCGCAAGGCGGCGCGATCGCGCTGTTCAGCGGCCTGCGCTACCCGCAGAAGCTGGCCGGAATCATGGCCCTGTCGTGCTATCTGCTGCTCGAGTCCGGCCTGACAGCCGAACGCGCGCCAGCCAATCAGGGCACCCCCATCTTCCTCGCCCACGGCAACCAGGACCCGCTGCTCGAGGTGCGTCGCGGCCTGCAGGCGCGGCAATGGCTGCAGGCCAACGGCTACGCGGTGCAATGGCATGCCTACGACATGCCCCACTCGGTCTGCCCGCAGGAGGTGGCAGACATTGCGGATTGGCTGCGGCGCATCGTTTGAAGCTGCGGGATGACGTCCCCCGGGGGAGACGATAGAATCGCGCGCTCGGTGCCGGCTTAGCTCAGCTGGTAGAGCAACCGCTTCGTAAGCGGTAGGTCCCCGGTTCGAGTCCGGGAGCCGGCACCAAAACCAGCCTCCAGTGATGTCCGATGACTCCATCGACATCCAATAACGTTCACGCTCACATGGCCTGTTTCGCAGTACCGCGCACGTGATCCCCCATTTCGAATTTCGTGGTCATTGCGTCACTTCGCATCAAAGTGAGAGCATCGAGCCAACAACGCCGTCGCGCGTGCGCAGACGTTGTCGACGGTGAACCCGTATTCGCGTAGCAGCGTCTCGCCCGGCGCCGACGCCCCGAACCGGTCGATGCCAATCACATCGCCCGCGTCGCTGACGTAGCGATGCCAGCCTTGCGTTACGCCCGCTTCGACCGCGAGGCGGGCGCGCACCGACGGCGGCAGTACCGCATCGCGATCGGCTTTCGGCAACGCATCGAACAGATCCCAGCTCGGCATCGAGACACAGCGCACCGCGATGCCTTCTCGTTGCAGGCGTTCCGCAGCGGCTGCGATCAGCCCGACCTCGGAGCCGCTCGCGATAAGAATCAAATCGGGTTTGCCGTTGACGGCGTCGCTGAGCACGTAGGCGCCGCGGCGCACGCCCTGCGCGGATGCATATCGCGTGCGATCCAACGTCGGAACCGCTTGGCGCGACAACGCCAGCAGCACAGGGCGTCCCCTTGTTTCCAGTGCGATCTGCCAGGCGACTGCGGTTTCGTTGGCATCGCCGGGTCTAAGCAGGGTGAGATTTGGGATTGCCCGCAGGTTTGCCAGCTGCTCGATCGGTTGATGGGTCGGACCGTCCTCGCCGAGTGCGATGCTGTCGTGGGTGAACACATGGATCACATGCAGGTGCGCCAACGCGGCCAAGCGGAGTGACGGACGCATGTAGTCGCAGAAGATCAGAAACGTCGCGCCGTAGGGGATCGAACCCCCGTGAGCGGCCAGACCGTTCACAATCGCGGCCATTGCATGTTCCCGGACGCCAAAATGCAGGTTGCGTCCGGCGTAACCCCAGCCGCCACCCTCGGAGCCTTGGGTGTCCTCCCCCGTCTCGGTGGGAGGATTGAAATCGCCGAAGCCTTGCAGTGCCGTTTTGGTGGACGGATCGAGATCGGCCGAGCCGCCGGTCAATGCCGCTAGCTTCGGCGCGATCGCATTCATGATCTTGCCCGATGCCTCGCGCGTGGCGATCCCCTTCGCATCCGCGGGAAACACCGGAATTTCCGTGTTCCACCCTTCGGGTAACTCATCGCGCAGGCTGCCATGCAACTCCGAGGCAAGCTCAGGAAATGCGTCGGCATATGCCGCGAGACGCTGCTCCCAGAGCGCTTCGCCTTGCTTGCCGCGTTCGACCGCCTCACGAAAATGCGCAAGCGCCGCATCCGGCACCAGGAATGCCGGCTCGATGGGCCAGTTCAGTTTTTCCTTGGTCTTGCGCACGTCCTCTGCACCGAGCGGCGAGCCGTGTGCCTTATAGCTGTCCTGCTCCGGCGAGCCGTAACCGATATGAGTGCGTATCAAGAGCAGCGAAGGTCGCCGTGTTTCCGCATGCGCCTGAGTCAGTGCCTCTTCGATTGCGGCCGGATCGTTGCCGTCCTCGACCACTATGGTTTGCCAGCCACAGGCGCGGAAACGGCCTGCACGGTCTTCAGTGAAAGTCATATCGGTGCCCGCGGACAGGGTCACGTAATTGTCATCGTACAGGCAGATCAGCTTTCCGAGCTTGAAGTGCCCGGCCAGTGAGGCCGCCTCCGCGCCAACGCCCTCCATCAGATCGCCATCGCTGACGATCGCATACGTATGATGATCAATGAGCTTATGCCCGGACCGGTTGTAGTGCGCAGCGAGTCGTGCTTCGCCGATCGCCATGCCGACCGCATTGGCCATGCCCTGTCCCAGCGGCCCGGTCGTAACCTCCACGCCCGGCGTGTGGCCGCGTTCCGGATGTCCCGGCGTCTTGCTCCCCCATTGCCGGAACTGCCGGATGTCATCGAGGCCGAGCGCGTAGCCGCTGAGATGCAACAGGCTGTAGAGCAGCGCGGAACCGTGCCCAGCCGAGAGCACGAAACGATCGCGGTTGACCCATTCAGGATTGTGTGGGTTGTATTTGAGAAAGCGCGTCCACAATACGTAGGCCATCGGCGCAGCGCCCAGCGGCAGGCCCGGATGACCACTGCCGGCTTTTTGTACCATGTCCACTGAAAGGAAGCGGATCGTGTTGATGCATTGCTGATCGAGTTCTTTTGACATCGTTGTTCCGTATACGAAGTAGCTGCCGCAAATGCCGCCAAGATCTTCATCCTCGACAATCACTCTCTCCGAGGCGGTGACGATCGAGCAGCATCAGATCGGCACGCGGTAGCCGTAGAATTCGTGATCCTCGTTGTAGCCGCCTTGACCGGCGCCCAGATCGGCATAGTCGTGCACGAACTCCAGCGCCTCGATCCACTTGACCATTTTGAAGCCGACTTCATTCTCGCAGCGCAACCGCAGCGGCGCTCCATGCAGCACGGAAAGCGGTGCTCCGTTCATCTCGTAAGCCAGAATCGTCAATTGGTGGCGCATGTTGCTCAAGCTGTGCGCGTCGTAGTAACGGCCGCCGTCGCCCCCATCGGCAAAGGAGTACAGCACCGCATAGCGGGCATCCGCTGTGGGCTTCACCAGATCCAGAATGTGGCGCATCGGAACGCCGCCCCATTTGGCGACGCCGGACCATCCCTGAATGCAAAAATGCGTGGTGATCTGTTCCTGCTTGGGCATCGCCTTCAGTTCGGCGTAGGAGAGTTCCGTCGGCTTTTCCACCAATCCACCTATCCGCAACCGGTAGTCGGCGAAGTGATTCTCGACCATCGAGTCGTACTCTTTCGAATTCGGCATGGTCCCGTTGGGCCAAAAGTGCGGCGAGATGTCCTTTTCGGTGAGCTGGCTCGTCGGGTCCCACGACTGGGTCGCGTGACCGAATGGTCGGGCGATCACCTCACCGATTCTCTGCACCAGGCGCGCATGGCGCAGCGTGAACGGCGATGCCCACCACCAGGTCACGATCAGCAGCAACAGGGCTGGGGCGAAAACCGCAAAGCCGCTCCAGGAGCCATCGTTCACGCCCGCCCACATCATGTTCAGGTTGACCCGCGCCCCGGTGATGAACACCAGTGTCACGTGCGCCAGGATGAACAGCAGAAACCACCACATGGCCAGAAAATGGATGGAACGCGCTCTTTGGCGGTTTAATGTCCGACCGAACCAACCCAGCCGATTCGAGATCGCCGGACTTTGCATCAACCCGGTCACAATTGAGGTGGGCGCGGCAATGAAGATGGTGATGAAATAGGCTAATTGCTGCAGGCTGTTGTAGCGCGTCCAGCTATGATCCGCAGGAAAAGTGAGCGAGAGATATTGCAACGCCGTCGAAACTGCATTGGGGAACACCTCCCATGTGGTGGGTACCAGTCTCAGCCATTGACCCGTCGTAAAGAGCAGAACGTAGAAGACGATGCCATTGACCATCCACAGCAGCGTGATTGAGAAGTGCCACCACCTGGCAAGGCCGATGGAATGACGAATGCCGGGGATACCCAGCCATGCGGGCAGGGTCACCGAATCGTCCTTGGCGGTCCAAATTCGCCCCGTCGGCACGGCCTTCTGGAACCGAAACCATTCGGTCCCGGGGGTGCAATCGCGTTTCCAGTACAGCCGCGGATGGTCGGCGAGAATCTGCACACCGGCACGCACGATGAACGTCATGAACAGCAGATTCAGGAAATGCAGCAGCCTGAGCCACGCCGGAAATCCAGAGCTGACGGCGGCGGCGGACCGAGGAATGCCGGGGTAGCGGATCAGAAAATTCTGCACGGCAGGCATTTCCCGCAGTGCCTGGGCGATGGCCACGGCGGCGACCAGGAGCAGGAAGCTCAGCGGCAACAACCACAGTGTGTTGATCCACCGCTGACCGATGCGAATCTTGGGGACAACCCCCGCTTGCGGCGGTAACCAGTTACTCAGTCGGACCCGGTCGTCGGCTGCGCTGAGACGCACTGCCAAGGGATCGTGCTGCCGTGACATTTCGCCGAGACTCACCGTTACGCTGATCTCGATTTAGCTTGAGAACGCTGGAACTCGAGAGTCTGTGCGATTTCGTACAGAAACTCACCTCGCCACTACGCCAAGCTCAGAACGGATCGACCTGATTTTCCCACCGAGGTGTGGCCGCCCGGTGCTCAAGCTTGCCGCCCTCGCCGATCGAGCCGCTGCGACTGGATACGGCGCCGCTTAAGTTCAATATCGCTGCGCACGTGAATTCGCTGTGCGAGGTGCGCCGACGCCCGCGACTAGGACATACTGCGCTGTCATGTCGACAGCTCGAATTGAAGGCCTGCCTGAAGTGTGTGCGCACCGGCCTCGCTTTGGGTTGGTGTCGAATTCCGGGGCGCAGCGTCGCTCCCTCGCCACGACCAACTGGCTGGACACCGTCCCGGCACGGCCCCCCGTCGGGACATACCGCTGCAGCGCAGGCCCCGCAGCACCCCATGTTGACACTGGTGCGCATCTCGCCGGAGAGACGTCCCGGCCCTGCGACCTCCGCCGGCCGGAAAGCCATTGCGCATGGCCAAGGTGGACGCGACCAATGTTGCTCACCTGCAGAACAACCGAATGTTGAACGATCCCGTCATCGATTTCGTGGCCGAGATCGGCGATGCGGCGACCTTTCTGGGCGGGGCTTCGGGGGGCTGCTGTTAACGATCAACCGGCCGGAACGCTTCGGTCTCGTCATGATCGAAGCATGGGCGTGTGGCACGCCCGGCATCTTTGGAACCTCCGTTTGGTCCCCCAGATTATCGAGGACGGTCGGACCGGCTTCACCGTCGAGTCGAAGCTCAAGCCTTGGCCGCCATTGAGCGGATCGGGAAGCAAGAACGCTCCGCGCGGCGTGCAAGGAGCGATTCACTGCACAAGCCATGGCTCGAGGTCTACGCGCGTCTGCTGGAGGCACCTCTCAGTTCGTCGCGTCTCAAGAGGGGTCTGACATGACGGATGTAGTCGATCCGCTCGAGCGGCGGGGACTTCTCCCCCGCTTCACGCTCAAGCACGGCACCACGTTTCTGCTCGCCGATGCTCTGGGCGACATCCAAGGCAGTGAGGATGGTCTCTTCTGCAACGATACGCGCGTGCTCTCGCGCCTGGAGCTGACCATCGCCACGCGTCGCCCATCACTTCTTGGCGCTGCAATCTCGTCCGACAATACCCTTTTCACCGCTCACCTCACGAACCGGCCACTGCCCACCTTGAGCGAACATTCGATTCCGCAGGGTGTGATTCACCTCGAACGCAGCCGCTTCCTGTGGGACGGACGGATTTATGAGCGGTGGCGCTTCACTAACTTCGCTGACCAGCAGGCCCAGGTGCCCCTCAAGCTCCAATTTGCAGCAGACTTCCGCGATATCTTCGAGGTGCAGGGCCAGTCGCGCGCCGAGCGCGGCCGAACCCTCCGCCCCGAGGTCACCGGAGATGTCATTCGCCTCAGCTATGAGGGGCGCGACGGGGTACTTAGAACCACCGAGATCCGTTTCTCGGTTCAGCCTGCCAGATGCTCCGACGAGACCGCAGAGTTCCAGCTCGGACTTGCCCCGCGTCAGGCGACCGAGATGTATTTGGAGATCGGCCTGGAGGCCGGGCCGCCCTCGTCTCAGCGCTTCGATGGGGCGTTGGATCAGCTCTCCGGCGGCATCCAGCAATTGCGGCAAGACGGCGCCGCGCTGAAGAGTTCCGGGCGGCTCTTTGACGAGTGGCTCGAGCGCTCCCGCGCCGATCTGGCGCTCTTGACGACCCGACTTCCGACCGGCCCTTATCCCTCTGCGGGCATCCCGTGGTTTGCAACGCAGTTCGGGCGCGATGCGATCATCACCGCTCTGCAGACGCTGTGGCTCGACCCAGCACTCGCCGCGGGGGTGCTGCGCTTCCTTGCCTCTACGCAGGCGACGGAAACGAATGCGTTTCGGGATGCCGAGCCCGGTAAGATTCTGCACGAAACGCGTCGCGGCGAGATGGCGGCGCTGCGCGAGGTCCCCTTCGGGCAATACTACGGCGCCGTGGATACGACGCCGCTGTTTGTCATGCTGGCGGGCGCCTACGAGCGACACACGGGCGATGTCACGCTCAACGATGAGATCTGGTCCAACCTGCTAGCGGCGACTGCGTGGATCGAGCATCGCCTCAGTGACAGCCCGAGCGGCTTCCTCGACTATTCTCGAGGCGCACGCACAGGTCTTGTCAATCAGGGGTGGAAAGACAGTCATGATTCCGTGTTCCATGCGGACGGAACTATCCCGAGCGGTCCGCTCGCGGTCGTGGAAGTTCAAGGTTACGCCTGCGCGGCGCTGAGCGCGATGGCCGAGCTCGGCACGGCACGGGGTGATCACCCGCGTGCGCACGGCTGGCGCATCCGCGCCGAGCAGCTCGCCAGCGCCATTGAGAAGCGGTTCTGGGCGCCCGAGATGGATTTCTACGCGCTGGCGATTGATGGCGCCGGTGAGCCGTGCAAAGTGCGCGGCTCAAACCCGGGTCACCTCCTGTACTGCGGTATTCCAAGCCGCGAGCGCGGCGCCCGCGTCGCCGCACAGCTGATGTCCGGCCGTTTCCACAGCGGGTGGGGCATTCGAACACTCGCCGAGGGCGAACCTCGTTACAATCCCATGTCCTATCATGACGGCTCGATCTGGCCGCACGACACCGCCGTATGTGCGGCGGGTATCGCACACTACGGCGATCGTAGCGCGGTGGCGCAATTGCTGAGCGAGCTATTCGAAGCCGCCAATCACTTTGCGATGCGCCTGCCGGAGCTTTACTGCGGATTTGGGCGCGTTTCCGGACAGGGGCCCGCTCCCTACCCGGTCGCGTGTCTACCTCAGGCCTGGGCTGCGGGCTCGGTGTTTATGGTGTTGCAGGCGTGCCTCGGACTGCGCGTGGAGGGGCGGCGGCGCGAGGTCCACATCGAGCGCCCGCTGCTGCCCGTCGGCGTCGACTGTCTCAGCGTGCGCGGCCTGCCCGTGGGTGAGGTGCGCATCGACCTCGAATTCCAGCGCGTCGGAAAGGTCGTGGTCGCCGTGCCCTCTGGCCACAGCGATGTGGGGGTGCAGGTGATCGAGCACCTGTAACCGGCGCTGCCGAACACAAGCCTCTGATGTCACCTACCCTACGGTGTAGCTTGGTATGGGCCGTCGTCAGCGGCTTTACGTTGTCGATATGTTCTGAGGTCACGGCCAGCGAGCTTAGCTTTCGCCGGGATCAGGGCCACACTCTCAACAGCTTCGTGCGCGAGGGCCTCGTCGCCGCACATCTGGTGCTGCGCGGCGGACACCGCCCCCGCATCCTCATAGCATTTCCCGCGGGCGACAGCGGGGTCGCCCTGTGGTTTGCCCCAAACGATAGGGACATCATCTGGCACCTTGCGGGGCCACCTCGGCCCACCGTGCGTGCCGATCACAAGGGTCGGCTTCTACGCGGGCTCGCGGTGAAACTCGCCGTCGCCACCGGTGAGCTGCGCATCGAGCATGCACTCCTCTCTTCGGTTCGGGTCCTGCGGGACTACGATGCTCATCGGACCGAGCCCATGGCGGTCGCGGTGTCACCTGCCGCTCAGCCCAATGGCGTTCTCTGGCAGCGCGATCGACTCGATGGCGCTGCGGGCTATGCGCTTCAGATCGAGCCCCTCTCGGGGACGCGACTCGAGGGCCTCACGCTGCGTAGTGCAAGCCATCGGCTCGAGTTTCGGATCGTGGCACTCACGGGTGAACCGCCTCTGCACGCACTTGGGAGAACGCACCTGCTCACCGCCGCGGCGCGCCCCGATGCGGACGCTCGGCAGGTGCTCGCATTTCTCAGTTACCAGGAGAAGTACCTGGCCGGGTCGTGGCGTTTTGACACGTACTTCGGACGTGACACATTGCTTGCGCTGCAGTTGCTCGCACCTGCAATGACACCCGAGGCCCTCGAATGCGGCTTGACCTCGGTCCTCGACCGCCTTTCGCCCTCGGGTGAAGTGGCGCATGAGGAGAGCATCGGTGAGTTTGCGGTTCTCGCACATCTTCGGGCGGGCGAGCGTGCGATTGCCACGCCGGTCTACGACTACGATATGGTCGATGAGGACTTTCTGCTGGCGCCCCTCGCGGCCCGGGTTCTGCTCGAAGAGGGACGGTCGACCGCGCGCAGCCGCGCCCTTCTCGCGAAACATGCAGCCGGGGGGGGCTTGTATGGCGTCGCGCTCGTGCGAAATCTGCTGCGAATCGTGGGGCTGGCGCGGCCATTTGCCGCCGACCCGTCGTGGCACAACCTCATTGCAGTGAAGGCCGGTCATGAGGCCGGCGATTGGCGCGACAGCACTTGGGGACTCGCCGGCGGACGCTACCCTTACGATGTCAATGTCGCCTTGGTACCGGCAGCCCTTCGCGCGAGTGCACAACTGCTCGCCAGCCACCTATTGGATCCCTATGTTTCCCAGGCACAGCGCCGCGCCCTCCGCCGCGCGCGCGCCGCGGCGGACGCCTGGTCCCACCGGACGCCGCACTTCTTTGCGGTGACGCTGGCGGCTGCGGACGCACGAACCGCCCTCAACCGCTATGCTGCCGGACTCGGACTCGATCCCCGAGCGGCCTTGGCTTCCCTAAGCGCGGAGCCTCTGTCCTTTGGCGCCCTCGCCCTCGATGGCGCAGGTCACGCCATCCCGGTCATGCATTCGGATGGTGGTTTCGTGCTGCTCTTCGCGACGCCCGAACCCGGGATGCTTGCCGAGATCCTCCGGAACGTGACCCGGCCGTTTCCGGCCGGCCTCTGGACACCGATCGGCGTGCTGATCTCGAACCCTGCCTTCGCCAGTCTTGCCATTCAACGTCAATTCACCCGTACCGCCTATCACGGCACCGTGGTGTGGTCCTGGCAGCAGGCGCTGCTCGCCGCGGGCATCGAGCATCAATTGCGTCGCGCCGATCTTCCCGAGGACAGTCGCGAGCTCCTCAAACGTGCGCGTGAGCGCGTGTGGATGGCGATCGAGGATGTTCCGGCATTGCGGGAGTCTGAGCTGTGGTCATGGTCGCTCGCCAACAGTTGCTACGCAGCCGAGCCTTTTGGGTCGCAGGCGAACGATGCAGATGAATCCGACGCGGCTCAGCTCTGGAGCACCGCGTTCCTCGCCCTGCGTTCACCCGCTGGCGGGGATCGCAGGGCCCGTGCGCTCGACGGGTCCTCCCTCTCGGGGCGTCGATTCTGCCAGTAAATGGTTTGCCGATCTGGAAGTCCATGATACGAAGGCGGCGCTCGGATCCCTCACGCACACCTGTCCGGATGCGGCAAACCGTAGTCGGGACGCGGGGCAGCACAGGTGAAGGGCGCGGTGAAAGAGGCCACCGGTACGGCTCGGTCATGAACGGCTCCTGAAGGCGCTCATCCCCTTACGTCGCGCGACGCATGCCGGGTCGCCCTGCAGCACCTCGAACTGTGTCTCCTCGCCCGAGCGCCAGAAGCGGATATCGAAGCTCTGCTCGCCGAGGCGCAGATTCCTGACGGTCAGATCAGGCAGCCAAGAGGGCAGTACCGGATCGACGTAGAGCATCCTGTGCGGCGCATCCGGCTCGAGGCCGAGGATCGCGTGCATCATCGAGAAGACCGACCCGGCGGCCCAAGCCTGCGGTACGTTGGCGCCCAGATACTGGACCGGAAAATTGGCCCTGTTCCGCTGAAGGCCCGCGTAGAGCTCGGGTAGCTGATTCAGCATGAAGAAGCCACCGGCTTGGCACACATCGTGCGCAATCCGGCCCGCCTCGGCGACATAGCCATAGCGCTTGAACCCTTGTGCGATGAGGCCATTGTCGTGCGGCCAAACCGCGCCGTTCTGATAGGAATAGGGATTGTAGGCGGGGTGATCGCTCGAGAGCGTGCGGATCCCCCAGCCGCTCCACATGTCGGGTTGCATCAAGCGCGCGACGACGCGGCCGGCGCGCTCAGGCGGGACGATTCCGGACCAGAGGCAGTGGCCGGGGTTAGAAGCAACGCTCAGGACCTTCTTCTTATCGCCATCCAGCGCGAACGCGTAGAAGCCCGTCTCCTCATCCCAGAACGCCTCGTTGAACCGCGCGAACAACGCCGCAGCCTTCGCGCGCAGTTTCGCCGCGGAGGCGGTGTGGCCCAAGACTTCGAAGACCTCCGCCATGCGCAGCCAGGCATCGTACACGTAGCCTTGCAACTCGCAGAGCGCCTTCGGGCCTTTCACCAGCGTGCCGTCAGGATAAACGATGGCGTCGGCGGCATCCTTCCAGCTCTGGTTCTCGAGTCCGGCGGACGAACGCGTGGCGTATTCCTGAAATCCGTCGCCATCGCGATCACCGTATCGATCGATCCAGTCGAGGCACCCCTTGGCGGTCGAGAGGTGGCGCTCAAGCAGGTCGCGATCCCCGGTACAGGACCAAGCCGTATGCAGGGTAATCAAGTACAGCGGCGTCGTGTCGGCTGAGCCGTAGTACGGCGTGTGCGGCACAAGCTTGAGCTTCGCGAGCTCACCCAGGCGCAGCTCGTGCATGATCTTGCCCGGCTCGGCATCGCGATAGTCGTCGCGCTCGGTCGCCTGGAAAGACCCGAGCGCATCGAGCGTCCCCCTCGCGAAGCCTGAATAGACGAGAGCGGTTTGCAGCGACACGATCAGGCTATCGCGGCCGAACAGCGCCACGAACCACGGCAAGCCGGCCGCCGCCACTAGCCGCGTGTGATCGGCAACCTGGATGGGTAACCGCAGCGCCGCCATGTCGTCGGTTGCCTGCCTGAAGAGGCGCCTGAAGGCATCGTTGCTGCTGTCGATCTCGAGTACATCGCGCCGCCACTCGGCGAGCCGTTGCGTGTCGTTCGACTCTTCGCAATCTTTCGCGCACTCGTCCGGCGCCCGAAAGCGATGCTCGCCATTCGAGAGATCGTAGGCGAGGCAAGTATGCCAAGTTCCCCCTGGCGCCAGTGCGATGTCGAACGTGATACGGCCGTTGGCATAGATCGCGGGCGAGTCGCCGCGATGCGCCGTGACCGCCACCTCGCGGAAGAAATCCTGGTTGCGGTAAGTGGTTGTGAGGCGCTGCTCTTGCGCCGACCATTCGGTGACGATGTGGCCGCGCCGAACGACGTGGCCCGACTTCACCTCGAAGAGGTCGGCGAAATCGCTGCGCAGGGCGATCTCGAGATTGAACCGTACCTGGTTGCCTGAGTAGTTGATCAGCTCGAGGTCTTCGTGGACGCCCCCGTTGATGTGACGGCTGAGTGTGAGGGCGAGTGTGTGTTGTGCGATCGAGCCCTGCGCGGTGAGAAGGGCTCGGTTGCTAAGGAATACGCGCGCGGCGCGCGATGTGGTCGCACCGCCGTTGAGAAGGTCCCAGGGCTCGCCGTTGGCATACACGGTCCAGCTGCTGATCACACGGGTATCGTAGAAGTACAGACCCTTGTTGCTCGGCCAGTTAATCTGACCGTCGAGCTCGCTGAGGAGCACGGCGTGTCCCTGATGGATCGCGAGCTGCGGCGGCCCTATCTTGACTTCGAGCGACATGTCCGACTGCGCGCGCGCTGACACTTCCCGCAAGCACGCTACAACGCGGTTCCGCCCGGTCGCGCAACGCCGGTCGCGCTCTTGACGACCTGCAGCGGCGGCCGCATGAGCGGGCGGTCAGTCGCCGCCAGGCGGCGATACGTTGCCAGGTAGTCATCCGCCATTCGGCGTGCCGTGAATCGCTGCTCGAAGCGAGCGCGCACCGCGTCTCGGTCCAGCTGATCGAGCCGCCTGACGGCAGCAATGGCCGCCGCTTCGTCCTCCACGATGAACCCGGTCAATCCGTCCTCGATCACTTCGGGGACCGAGCCACGATTGAACGCGATCACCGGGGTACCGAAGCTCATGGCCTCGATCATCACCAGGCCGAAAGGTTCCGGCCATTCGATGGGCATCAGCAAGCCCACGGCACCGTTCAGGAACGCCGGCTTCTCGCGTTCGCTGATCTCGCCGATCATCTCGACGCCCGGGGAATCGAGCATCGGACGTATCACCGTATCGAAGTAGTGCTGATCGGCCTTGTCCACCTTGGCGGCGATTCTTAGCGGGATGCCGCAGGCACGCGCGATCCGAATTGCACGGTCCGGCCCCTTCTCTGGCGTGATGCGGCCGAGGTATGCGAGGTAAGTCGGCGTGATGGGCGGCCATGACGCCGGTATTGTGCCCGGCACCCCGTGAGGCACGTTGGCGACGAACCGCACCTGCGGGAGCCCCAGCCGCTGGGCATTGCTGATCGACACCAGGGGCACGCTCGGGAAGGCGTTGAAGATGGGGCGCAGCTCAGGGAGATCCAGTCGTCCATGCAGCGTCGTCACGAATGGGACCTTCTGCCTGGTGAACATCGAGAAAGGCCAGTAGTCGAGATGGAAGTGCAGCACGTCGAAATCCTCGGCGTGACGGCGCACCTCCTCCATCATCAGCATGTGCGGCGCGATCACGTCGCGAATATCGGGATCGAGCCGCAGCGAGTGCGGCCAGCCTGCGTGCAATCGAGCTGAGGTGACCGAGTCGCCGCTCGCGAACAACGTCACGTGATGCCCAAGACTGACCAGCTCCTCGGTCAGATACGACACCACTCGCTCCGTTCCGCCGTAGAGCTTGGGCGGGACGGCTTCGTGTAAGGGTGCAATCTGCGCAATGTGCATCGGCGTGAATACTCCTCATCTAAATTTTTATTTTTACCATCACGGTTGCGCTAAGTTCAGTCGGAATCATCCTAAAGTTATGTCAGCGGATTGCGATGCCCGCGGCTCGATTCGTTGCCGCGCAGGGTCGAAGGACCGGCTATGCGGAGATCTGCATAGGCGGGTGAACCCCACGGAGACCCGCTCTCCATCGAGGGCGGGTCGATATGCAGGCCGGTCTGTTGCGCCAATATCAGAGGCTGCCGACTCGAACTCCCGGGTCCCCGCGCGCGGATCCTGCGAGCGCCTTGTCTCTAGGCCCAGCCATGCTCGATCAGAAATTCTTCGACTCCCGGTGTCGAACAATATATCCCCTAATGTCACAACAAGCCCGCGCTCGGTCTTTTTCGGCTGCATGTCCGCAAGTTGCTGGCTGCGCGGCAGCCAGTTGCGCCTGCGCGGCCTGCGCCTGAGTAGTGGCCGCATCAGCCTGATTCTTGGCTTCCTGCGCTTGGCTCTTAGGCCCGTGCCGTCCCGCCAAGTCGAATACCTCTGCGGCAACCTCCTCAAGGACGAGGATTTGCATCGTGATATTGTTGAGGGGGATTCCCTGCGGCTGATCCGACGGCGATTACCGGTGCAGACCCGGCCTCGCCGGCCAGGGATGCTCGCCTTGCGGAACACAAAGACCCGAGCTGATAGGCATAGCTGCGAGTGAACTCAGCGCCTAACAGAAAGATCTGCGCGGAGTAATAAACCCATACGAGCAACAGCACGACCGAGCCGGCTGCACCGTAGGTGGAGGCCAGGCCACTGTTGCCCAGATACGCCCCGATCGCAAACTTCCCGACCGTAAACAACAATGCAGTGACGAGCGCACCGATAAACACATCGCGCCAGGCGATGCGCACACTGGGTAGCACTTTGTATATAGTCCCGAAGAGGATGACGACGAGCCCGAAGGAGAAGGCGACGTTCAGCCAACCGACGATGGTGATGACCGCCTCCCCACCCCAGAACCGCTCTAGGGCGGTTAGGGCCGCGCTGATGACCAGCGAGACCAACAGCAGAAATCCGAGCGCGAGAATGAGCCCCACGGACAACACGCGTGTTCGGATGAAATACCAGAAGCCTTGACGCTTCTCGGAAGGCACGTCCCAGATCTGATCGAGTCCGGTCTTCAACTCCGCGAGTGCGGTGTTCGCGCCGATCAGGAGTGTCACCACACTGACGACGGTGGCGATGATGCCGGCACCGGGGCGGCTCGCATTTCCCAGCACAACCTGTACGGCGTTAGCGCCGGTCGTTCCGATCAACCCCCTGATCTGCCCGACGATCTCGCCACGGGCGGCCGTCTCGCCGAAGAAGAACCCGGCAATGGCGATCGAGAGGATGAGCACGGGCGCAAGCGAAAATACCGTGTAGAACGCGAGCGCCGCACCGGTGCGTGCCACCTGGTGACGCGTCCATCCGTCGATGGAGTCGCGGCCGAGGTCCCATACATATTTGCGGAAAAGGCTGATGATTGCGGTAGTAGCTATCACGGAATCCCTCGATGGCGGTGAACGCGACGCCCGAGCTTGGGCGCGACGCTCAATGCACAACGTGCGCGGGCGGCGAGGGGCCGGCACCGCCCGAAATGCTGCCGGTTTCGGCATCAAGCGCTGGTGGGACTGTTGGTTACGTAGGACCGATATTGCACGCCGCTAGCAAGGCATCACCCCGGCAGTCGCGATGAAATTTGAGCAAAACTCATACCCAGTAGGCGCGCCGCTGTTATGGGGATGGGTTCCGAAATGTCACATCGGAAAGCAAGGGGGCCCGCCACTTTTGCTCGGCCACCGCTCAGGATTCCCTCGCCTGCGTCGGGAATATCGACCAAGACCCCCGACCTCGGCACCAATGGAGCACTGCTCGAACCCTGAGGCACGAGCAACGAGTTATCTGCAGAGTCCCAGCTGTCGGCCGATTTCCCACGAGACAACGCCGATTCCAGTTCGCACAGATCCTGCCGACACCGATCTGACCGAACATTCAACGAAGATTGCTCCAACAGCTTCGCATCGGCGAATACGACGAGACGATCGTTGCGATCGAGCAATTTCCGCAGCGGTAGATTACCGGTGACGCTCGCCGTCGCTTTCGGCAGCGTCAATGGCGCACGACACCGCAACGATGGCGCCCCAACCAAACCTCTGCTTGATCTCCAGTCGCCGCAGCCACAACACGCGAGTCGCAGCTAACATGTTGACCGAGCTGGAAGCCCTCCGCCACACTGAAATTGCTCCATTTCACCATCGGCAAGACAGCGAGGGCAAATACTGACCAATTTGGTCACTAATTCACCTTGCTAACGTCAGGCCACAGCCCCAGCATAGCGCTGGGGGCCAAGAGACGGTCAAAAAGAATGAAATTCCGCCAATTATTCGCCGTGCTGAAGAAAAAGCGCGAATTTGAACGGCTGCAAATGCCCTTCATGAATTCTCTGATCGACTTCGACATCGTGATTGAGATTGGATACGCGCAAGAACAAAGAAGCGCCATGACATTGAAGCAGTTATCCCTCCTGCAGCTCGGGTCCGTCACGACGGTTCGTCGCCGGTTGTCCCGGCTCATCGAAAAGGGAATGGTGGCCCGGCGTGCCAACGCGAAGGACCATCGCTCAGAAATCCTGACCCTTACCGCCGCGAGCCTAAAGACTCTTGAAAGGTACGGCAGCATGCTGTTGTCGATCGCAGAACCCATTCGGCACTCGCCCGGAAGATAAACGCTCAATGGGGCGCGCATGAAGCTCCACGCATTCATCGAGCAGAACCTCGAACAGATCCTCCAGGAGTCGCAAGTCCTCGCGCGAACCGTCCTTCCTGCAGTGAAGAGCTTGCCGGACAGCACTTTTCGCGCTCTCAGCCGTGAGCTTTTGGAAATAATTGTCCACGGCCTGCAGAAGAGCGCGGAGCGGATGCAAGTTGCCGCGCAGGATGCGGCAAAGGTGGCCAGTACCGCCGATCACGGCGCGCGGCGCCAACAAGCGGGCTTCGACCTCGGCCAGGTGTTCGGCGAGTTTCAGATCATGCGTTCGCGCATTCTTGCGCTGTGGCGCGACTCCGGCGACCCCGGCAGCTCCCAGGAAGTACTCGATCAGGTCGATTCGTTCAACAAGGTCGTCGATGATGCGCTTTACGACGTCGTACAGAACTACGTGAGAAATGTCAGCGCATCTCGAGACATGTTTCTCGCGGTCCTTGCACACGATCTGCGCAGCCCACTGCACGGGATTGCGATGGCAAACAGTGTCCTCTCACGCGAGCTACCAGAAACCGTGAGAATCGAGACGGCAACGCGGGCTATGCGGGCGACCAAGATGATGGATAGCCTGATCACGGACTGTCTTGAGTTCACGCGCAGCAGGCTTGGCGGTGCCATTCCGATTGAACGATTGGTGTGCGACTTGGGGCAAGCCTGTGAAGAGGCGCTTGAGCTGGTCAAGGTGAGCGAACCGCACCGCCAGTTCCTCCAGCAGATCTCCGGCAACATGCATCATTACGCTGACTACGCACGTGTGCGCCAGGTTTTGGCAAATTTGCTCAATAATGCGGTTCAGCACGGCGAACTGGGCACACCGATCGTGCTCACCGCCCGCGGCGAGAAAGCTGCGATCACGATATCCGTGACCAACACTGGCAAGCCGATTCCCTTGGAAGCGGCCAAAGTGATTTTCGAGCCCCTCGTACAGGTTCCACTCACGACGTCTGATGTGAGCCAACGACCAAAGACCAGCCTGGGCCTGGGGCTGTTCATCGCCCGGGAGATCATCCGCAGCCATGAAGGCACGGTTTCGGTCCAGTCTTCCGCAGAGGGGAAGACTGTATTCACCATTCGATTGCCGCGACCCGAGCCAACTTCATCGTAATCATTTAGGACACTGGGATGCATCTTGCGGACGACGCTGGAAAACGCCAGAAGAGCGCGAAGGGAAACCCCCTGGGACCCGTACCGACCGCGCTGATCGGCATCTGGGCGCCGAATGGCGTTGCGATCACGACGGGGTTGAGCTCGGGAATGTGGCTGCGGAAATCGCGGTTATAGCGGACATTCACCGCGTTCGTGCCCTTCTATGGCCTTCACGATATTCTCACGCCAATGCTCGATTCAACGGCACGCTATAGTTCCCCAGGTCCAGCCCGTGACCCGGGCGGCGGCCGGCCGATGCGGTGATGTTGACGTAGAAGCCTTCGGCTACGCGCGGCCCGGTAATTGCAGCACGCTGCGCAAGCGGCTTTAGCTGAAAAGGCGCACCGAGGTGAGTGTTGCGGCGCCCGTGCCACGCTTGTTCGGCACGACGGTCAATCTCAGATGGGTGATTAAGGGCAGGTGCAGCCGCAGCACCTCATGCTGGAAAGTGGCCCCGTGGGGGCTGAAGTTGTATTCCTGCACGAACACTTGGCGGTAGGTCCGGCCGTGATCGCAAGAGATCTCCGCGCGCACCTCCTGCGTGCGTTCCTGAGCGCGCTCCTCGACCTCGTAGACCAGACAGGCGATGGGCTGAGGATGATCGAATTCGACCACGATTTGCTCAGTGGCATTGGGCCGGGCGCTGGCCCAATAGGTGCCGCCGGGCCCGGTGTGCCCGTCAATGAGATGCTCGAGCGGGTGCGCCGGATCTTCCGAGGAGTAGGCTAGCATCGCCTGGCGGGCGATATTGATCTCCCCTCGCGCATCGGAATCGCTTGAGCTGCCGTGCTCACTCGTGAGGCGCTTGCGTAGCTGAGCGGGTTCGATCTGTTCCATGTGTGCGCTCCCGAGGGCTGGCGATGCCGTCTTTCGCGCCGCCAGCTCGATCCTACCACCGGCTCGTCACCCGATCCGCAAAAGCCTTGCGGGCAGGCATTCCCACATCCGGTCGAAAAGCCTCAGCGAGTTGTGCCGCCTCGAGCCCATCGTGGGCGATGCGGGTCCCGTGCCCCATCATCTGCAACAGCATGCTCAGGCTCAAGCCGGCATCGTGATTATCATCGGCGATGAGGACGCGGTGGGTATGCGACGGTAGCGGCGCCAAGGGGGCGCGCGATGCAAGCACATCCGTCCGGCGCTCAGGCGTGAGGCATCTAGCTGAGCTTCAGACCCAGCAACCAGGGCCCAGCGGCGTCGTGGCATGCACGCTACAGTCAGCGAATTCCTACATCCGACCCCAAACATCGCCGCCAAGAGATGTCGCGCTCGCCTCGCAGACCCGCGGATGCCGAGGCTCCATTGTGCGCTCACAGGCGAAATCCTGCCGGTCAAGATGCGTACTCATTATGCGACGCGCAGCGCTCGCGGAAAAAAGGGGGATACACAGGTGTACATACGGACGTTGATTATTTCGGGACTGTCGGCGGTTGCTGCAGGACAGCTTCATGCTCAGGAGCCCCCGCCGCCGAACACCAACCGCGCGATCGATGCCACGGTCGGCAACGATGTGCTACAGCTGCGCTATCTCACGGATGGCCCGATGACGGGGCTGAAGAGCAATTTGGACTACGGCGCGTTGCTGAGCGTGAACCGAGAGTTCGTCGGATCGGCTGCCTGGATGTTCGACACCGATCTTAACCTCTTGCCGCGCCTGAGGTTTCAGGTCGGACCGCAAGCCTATGTCGCCCTCCTGTCCGGACAGCAGAAGACCGACGTGTTCGCCGCTGCGCTGGGTGCGAACGTGCGTTATGAGATCATTCGCCGCATCGGCCTCGCCGCCTTCGGCAGCGCATTCTACTCACCCGACGTCCTAACCTTCGGTTCGGCACACAACTTGTACGATTTCACCGCTGGCGCCGAGGCCCGATTCGCCCCTCGCCTCACCGCATTGGCGGGATACCGCTGGTTGAAGTTCACGCTCGTCAACGAACCGGACGAAAAGGTGGCCAACGAACTGTTCGCCGGTCTGCGATGGCGCTTGAACTAAGTGGCACTCGAAACGCTGAATGACGAGGGGCAATCGCAACGGTGATCGCGGGCGCTTCGTTTTCAGCCGGAGGAAGCGCCCGGTATTTTCGACTGCGCGGGTAATGAGAAGCGGAACGTCGAGCCAACGCCGGGCTGGCTCTCCACGGTCACCGTTCCACCGGCGGCCTCGGTAAAGGTCTTCACGATGGCAAGACCCAGACCCGTGCTGCCCGCGTT
Organism: uncultured Pseudomonadota bacterium; assembly: GCA_963716335.1. Classification (GTDB taxonomy): domain Bacteria; phylum Pseudomonadota; class Gammaproteobacteria; order Steroidobacterales; family Steroidobacteraceae; genus 13-2-20CM-66-19. The sequence goes on from OY970302.1 coordinate 416,156, forward strand.
GCGCACGTCGGCCTCGCCCTTGTCGAAGATTTTGCCGATCAGCCCCTCAGGAATGCCCTCGCCATTGTCCCCTACCCAGCATTCGACACGGCCGTCTTCGCCGAGCGGGCGTGCGCCAATGGTCACCTTCCCGCCCGGTGCGTAATGGAGTGCGTTCGCGATCAGGTTCTGGAAAACGCGGCGCAATACACCGGCATCGGCAAAGACCACCAGATCATCGGGAACTTGATTGAACAATCGCGTGTGGGTGGGCCCTGCAACAGGATACAAATCGTGAATGAGGGCTTCGACGAGCGGCCATAAATCGATTTTTCGCGGCTGCAGTTTGAGCCCGGCCGGCGTTTCAAGGTTTGTGTTCTCCTCGAGCACTTTGCTCACCAGGTTCTCCAGGTGCTGCACATTACGCCCTAGGGCTTTCAACATCCGCGCGCTCTCGCCATCGGCGGCGAGTTGCGGATATCGCCGCTCGAGCACCCGACTGGCCAAGGCAATCGCATTCAGGGGCGTGCGCAAATCGTGCGCGACGAAGGCCAGGTATTCTTCTCGACGCCGCTGCAACTGCAGCGTGCGCTGCATGGAATAGGCCTTCAAAGCCGATGCGATCGCCCGATCCAGGATCTGATTGAGGAGGTGGAAGGGCTTACCTTGCAAGCTCAATCCGTTTTGGTCGGCCAGATCATGGATGCAGCTGCGCAGGATGTTGTACTCGGCGACCACCTCTTCGATGTCAAAATCATCTTCCACGCGCTGTAATCCGTGGGCGCGCGGACCACCGCTGGCGAGTGCTTGGGCGATCGTGTGGTCGGACGTGGAGCTGCAGGTCAACGCCAACTCATTCAGCAGTTCCGGGATGTGATCATTCAGACTCGGCACATCGAGGTGCTGCGCGGAGGGGAGTGCGCGCACCTGCTGTCGCCATCGGCGCATCAGCGCATCGCGTTGCTCGGTGAGCAGCGCCGCCAAGGTGTCCAGAGCGTTTTCGGTCATGCTTCGATCTCACATAGGCTTAAGCTTCAGGCGCAGGTTATACAACTGGGCTACGCCAACCCTGCGCGAGCGCCGGATCTGCTTATTCTACCGCGAAGTCATAGGACTCGGCTCTCGCCATTTGGGCGCTCCCATGAGGCGCACCAGCCGCACGCAAGGGGTTAATCCCGTATCCGGAAGGCGGTGCGCATACTCCCTGGCCAGGTGAATCAGGTCGGCGGCCCGTCGGGCGCGAGCGCTGGGCACGGTTTCATCTCCCGTACTGCAGTCAGCGATGGTCTGATCCTCGAGACGCATCTGGTGCGAACGCGTTCACACTCCCGCGGCGCGGCACACCGCTCGGGGTTCGAAGATGCGACACAGGTCGTTGTACCTCCGGTCGTCCCGTGTTGGGATTTCCCTGGTTTTGTTAAACCGCTGTTGCATGGGCGTTATGCTGTCATGGCACTGCGCATAGCGGAGTTCCCAACATACCGGGCATACCCTAGATCTGGGCTTATCCGCCGAGTGTTTCGATGAAGACGACCAATGCCGCCGGCACACCGGGCGAGATCCCGGGCTGCATCGATGCGCGTGCGGCACCCTTCGACCTTCTGTCGCTCGAACAGGTGCTGCGTAATGCCGTCGTACAAGCGCCGATCGGCATTGCCTTCGCGAATCGCGATGGCCGCTATCGATACTGTAATCAGGCCTTCTGTTCGATGCTCGGGTTTCGTGCTGAGGAACTCGACCATAAATCCATCGCGGCGCTCACCCTGGCAGATGACCTCGAGTCCACGACCATAGCTCTTGAGCGCTTGTGGCGCGGCGACATCGCGCATCTGGACGTCGAGAAGCGCTACGTCAGCAAGGGCGGCAATGCACTGTGGGTTCGCGTGACGACCTCACTGGTACGTAATGACAGCGGCCAGGCAGTATGTTCTGTAGAGCTCCTACGCGATATTTCGGCGCGCACCAAGATGGCAGCGGCGCTGCTGCAAAGCCGGACGTTACTCGCCGCCGTCATCGCCGAACTCCCACAGGCGCTCCTTGCCTGCGATGTCACCGGCCGCGTCACGCACTACAACCGAGCGGCAGCCGAGCTCTTTGGAATTCCCACGGACGAGCCAGCTGCCCTAGCCACCAACGCCTATCCGATTACATCCCTGGTTTGTGGGCCGGATGGCGCAACGCTGGTACCTCGCGAGGACCGCCCTATGGCGCGTGCGCTGCGGGGTGAGGATGTTAGCGATGTCGAGTTGGTCATTGTTCGGCCAGATGGCGGTTTGCGAGCGACGCTGTGCAGCGCGCGACGGCTGCTAGGTCCGGCTGGTCAGGCCCTGGGCGCCGTCGCCGTGGTTCATGACATTACCGAGCGTCGACACGCCGAGCAGGAGCTCGAGGATCTGCACAAGCAGCTGCTGGTCGCCTCCCGCCACGCCGGCATGGCCGAAGTGGCCACGAATGTACTGCACAACGTCGGCAATGTGCTCAATAGCGTGAATGTCTGCGCAAGCCTGGTCGCGGAGCGAATTAGCAAGTCGAAGTGCGCCAGGGTCGGGCAGGTCGCCGCGCTCCTGATGGAAAATGTAGGCGACTTGGCGAGTTTCCTCGCGGGCCCCCAGGGAAGGCACGTTTCGGGCTACCTGCAGGAGCTCGCCGGGGACCTCGTCCGCGAGCGTGATGCGGTCATTGCAGAACTCTCGGCGCTGCGTGCCAATGTTGAGCACGTCAAGGAAATTGTCGCGATGCAGCAGAACTATGCCAAACGCGGTGGCATCGCGGAGATTCTGGACATACGGATGCTGGTTGAGGACAGCCTGCGGATGAATGCAGGCGCGTTTAGCCGCCACGGCGTGACGATCATCCGGGACTACGAGGATGCACCACCAATCCAGGTCGATAAGCATAAGGTGCTGCAGATTCTGGTGAACGTGATCCGCAACGCGAAATACGCCTGCGAGGAAGCGACGGCCGAAAAGCGAATCACCATCCGGATCCGCGCAGCGAATGAATCGGTACTCATTTCCGTCGTTGATACCGGCATTGGCATCCCCAAGGAAAATTTGCAGCGAATCTTCGGGCACGGCTTCACAACGCGCGCGGACGGCCACGGCTTCGGACTGCACAGCAGCGCGCTTGCAGCCAAAGAGATGGGCGGAACGCTGCATGCAGAAAGTGGCGGAACCGGTCGGGGCGCGACGTTCACCTTGGCACTGCCGCTAGGACGGCGGGAATTGCTCGATGCAAAGTGAACCTGAACTGCTCACGCATCGACTGCTGGTGATCGACGACAATCCGGCCATCCATCAGGACTATCGGAAGATTCTCGTGGCCGACGGCAACGAGCGGATGTCGGCCGCCGAGGCGGGATTGTTCGGTGCACAGCACCAGGCCAGCGCGCGGCCGACGTTCGACGTGGATGTCGCGCTTCAAGGACGCGATGGAGTCGAATGCGCCCGCGTAGCTGTCGCCGAAGGCCGCCCGTACGCGGTTGCATTCGTCGACATGCGCATGCCCCCGGGTTGGGATGGACTTGAGACCGTCGAGCAGCTGTGGAAGATCGATCCGGACGTACAAGTCGTGATCTGCTCGGCCTACACCGACTATGACTGGCTGGATCTGCTTGCACGACTTGGACACTCGGACAAACTCATCGTCGTCAAAAAGCCCTTCGAGCCGATCGAGATCCTGCAATGTGCCAGTGCCCTAAGCCGCAAGTGGCAGAATGCGCGCGCACTCAAGCGCCATGTCGAAAGCCTCGAACTGGTCGTCATCGATCGCACCAAAGGACTTGAAGCGGCGAACCGGCAGCTGAGGCATCTCGCCTCACACGATGCACTGACTGGCTTGCCAAACCGTCTGCTGCTTGATGACCGCATTGCCCAGGCCATTGCCCAAGGGCAACGTCACTCACACCAGTTCGCGGTTCTCGTCATCGACCTCGACAGATTCAAGCTCGTCAATGACTCGCTGGGGCACAGTGCGGGCGATGATCTGCTGCGCGAGGTGGCGCAGCGTTTGAGTCGGGTGGTACGCGCGGTTGACACGACCGCCCGCCTGGGTGGAGATGAATTCGTGATTCTCCTGTCAGGACCAGTGACGCACGCGGAAGCGCTCGAGATCGGCCAGCGAGCCATCGAGGCCATGGAACCCTCGGTACAGCTTCTCGGAATTGACGTGCACATTTCTCCGAGCATCGGCATCGCGTTCTTCCCGCGGGATGGGACGACCGTGGATGCACTGGTTGCGCGAGCCGATGCCGCCATGTACAGCGCCAAGGATCACGGCCGCAACAATGTGCAGTGCTATGAAGAGGGCATGAGTTCGGCGACCCACGAACGCGTGCGATTCGAAAGTGAGCTGCATGAAGCGCTCCGCGAGGGGCAGCTTGAGCTGCACTATCAACCCAAAGTAGACACCTCAAGCGGTCGGATCAACAGCGCCGAAGCCTTAATCCGCTGGCGGCACCCGCAGCGCGGCCTCGTGCCACCTGGCGACTTCGTTGCGATCGCCGATGAATGTGGACTGCTCGATGCCATCGGCGAATGGGTGCTATTTGAAGCTTGCCGCCAAGCCAAGGCGTGGCAGCACGAAGGGCTGCGTCCATTACGTGTTGCCGTGAACCTCGCACCCTCGCAATTCCGACTCACCAACCTTGTTGATCAGATCCGCCGCGCGCTCGAGGCGGCGGCGCTGGATCCTCAGTTCCTCGAGGTCGAGCTCACCGAGAGCGCGGTGATGAGCGACGCGGAGGAGTCGATACACATCCTGGAGGCCATCAGTCGCATGGGGGTCCTCGTATCGATCGATGACTTCGGCACCGGCTACTCGAGCATGAGCTACCTGCGGCGCTTTCCAATCGACAAGCTGAAAATAGACCGATGCTTTGTGAAGGAGATGACGCAGCGCCCGGAGGACGCATCGATCGTGCGTGCGATCATTTCCCTGGCGCATAGCCTGCATCTAAAAGTAATCGCGGAGGGAGTGGAAACCCCAGAGCAACTCGCATTGCTGGCGGACATGGGATGTGATCAGTACCAGGGATTCCACTTTAGCCCGGCGCTGCTGCCGGATCGATTCGCTGCCCTCATGAGGCGGGAGCCCGGTTTATCTGAGGATGAGGCGGCGCGAACGCACAGCAAGTTGACAGGCTTGGCGTGCGTACGTCGCTGAGTCCGCGATTCGCATCCCGCGCGCAAAAATGTCGTTTGGCTCCTGCGTTGGAGGGGACCCCGGACCGGTCAGACCCAGTTAGGTGCTTCTCCACGAGCCTGATCAGAAGCTGCCGAAGTGCCGCCGAAGAACCTGCAGTGACTTCCACACATAGAACAGTCGCGCCGTAAAACTCATCACCTCAGCGTGATCGCTCCCAACTCGAATGACTCCGTCATGCGGCGGGCGATTGCGCCTCTTGGAATGTTCACCGGGTGGCATCGCTGCGGCTCGGCTACGTGTGCGCTGCCGGGCATCACCGCCGGAGTCGCCCCGGGAGTCAACGAAATCCCGATCCAGAGGCTTGGCGCATTCAGGATAGCCGGGGTGGAGGGTTCCGATCTGAGCTCGCCACTGTCTGCACCCCTCTGGATCACTGGCTAGAGGGGGAGCTGGCGCCGGCAGACCCGGCTGCGCGCGATAGCCAAATTCTTCAGCGTAACCACCCGCCATATAGGAATTGCGATCGGCCTCACGGCGCACGCCCTTCTTCTGCGGCCGATCGGCCCACTCCGGGAAATAGCGGTGGATCTGTGCCAGATGCCGTCTGGAGCTTCTACCCACGTGCATCGTCAAAGTCTCCAAGGTTCCGTGGCGTGACCGACGCAACTTACGTAAACAACGCAAAATCCGCGCCTGCGGATCATCGCGTGCCCTCACCGGTGACACAATGGGACGAAAGAGGAACCCGCAGCCCGTCGGCTGGTTCGAACCGGCATGTCTTCCGCGAGCCTCCATCCAATGATGTCTCAGCTGGCCGCCAACCTGGTGCTGATGATCCATCTGGTATTTGTGATGTTCGTTCTCCTGGGTGCCCTGCTCACGCTGCGATGGCCCAGGCTCATCTGGTACCACCTCGCCGCCGTTCTTTGGGGGATGCTGATCGAGTTCACGGGAGCGATCTGTCCCCTGACTCCGCTGGAGGTGCAGCTGCGTCAGCTCGGTGGAGCGACCGGCTATCAGGGCGGCTGCATCGATCACTACCTTCAGGCGGTACTGTATCCGTCCGGGCTCACGCGAAAGCTACAGATCGGGCTTGGCTTCGTGGTGCTGGTGTGGAACGCGCTCATCTACTGGTATTGGTTCGTGCGACGCAAGCGCCTCGCGCGGCGCGCGGCAGTCACCCACGCAGATCGGTGACAGGCACCAGTGAGTCGTTGATCGTCGGAATGCCACCCTCGCCCCAGGTCTCGCCGCGCCTGGGGGTGCTGCTGTTGGGGGTGCCACTCGATTACATCGAGAGAAACTCAAGCGATTCGGATCGCTATCGTGTAAAAACGTAAAAACGGGCCCGCGAGCCGGCACAGCGACGCGGGCTGTCATCTGCGCGCAACGGTCCATCCCGCGGGATGGCCGCCAGGGAGTCGGCCCGCCGCTACAGGCGGTCTTTCCGACGCGTTCATGCCGGGAAAATGTTGCTCCGGCGTTAAACTTCCCGCACGTTTAACGCTTCCAACTCGGACGCCGCCTCACCGGCGCATCGCAAACAAAGGAACTCCAGGTGGGTGCAATCCCGGAACCCGAAGCGGACCTGCCGCCAGGACATCCCGAGCCCGTGACGTGGATTGCCCGCGAGCGGCCCGCGCTCGACCGCCTGAGCCCGGCCATCGTGGCACCCGCGGGGTCGCCCGCTGCCACCTCGATCGGGGGGCAGGAGTCAGGAGGGCGCCGGAAGTGGCTGCTGCGGGCGATCGCTGCCGTGCTGGTGATCGCCGTAGTGCTCTGGAGCACACTGCACTCGCGGCCGAAGCTGGTGCCGCTGTCCGACCAGCAGAACATTCCGGTCATCTCGGTCATGCGACCGGCGCTCAAGGCCGTGACATCGAGCGTGACCTTCACCGGTACGATCGCGGCCCGTTATGACATGCCGATCGGCAACGACGGTGATACCGGCCGGATCGTGGGCGTATACGTCGAGGCCGGCGACCATGTGCGCCGTGGGCAGCTGCTCGCGAAGCTCGATGACTCGATCCTCGTCCCCCAGCTGAATCGACTGGCCGCCGCACTCGAGCAGGCAAAGGCGCAAGCCGCCCTGTCCGCTGCCATCTATCGGCGGGCGCTGGGCGTTGCCTCGGCCGGTGCCCTCTCGGCGGAGGAGATCGAGAAGCGCCGGGCGACCGCGGTCACGGATGCGGCGAGCGTCAAGGTCGTGACCGCGCAGCTTGCCGAGGGTCAGGCGCGGTTGAATCGCACACGTATTGAGGCGCCGATCGCCGGAACGGTGCTGACGCGCAAGGCGGAAGTCGGTCAGATCGCCAACCCCGGTGGCGAAGCGCTCTTTCGGGTGGCGAGCGGGGGTGAAGTCGAGATGCGCGGTCAACTTGCCGAACAGGATCTCGCGCAGGTCAAAGTCGGCGATCCGGCGAGTGTTTACCTCACGGGTCTGCCGCAGGCCTTTGCCGGACGGGTGCGCCTGCTGGGGGCCATCATCGATCCGCAGACGCGCCTGGGGGAAATCCGCATCACACTGCAGCCCGACCCCGCGCTGCGCCCCGGGGCTTTCGCGCGCGGGACCGTAGCGGTCAGCAAAGCGCTGCGGCCGGTGGTGCCCCAGACCGCAGTCCTCAGCGATGCCAACGGCACGTACGTGTTCATTGTCGATGCCCAGGGGCACGCGCAGCGACAGCCCGTGCAGGTCGCCGACACCTCCGACGAGGGAGTCATCATCGCCTCCGGACTGTCCGGCGCCGAGCGTGTCGTCAACACGGCCGGCGGTTTCCTGCGCGACGGTGAGGTGGTAAAGGCCATCGCCCTGGCGCCCAGCGCGGCGGCCGCCCCCGCTCCCGTGGCTGCCCCCGTGCCGGCGCCGGCACGGCCCGTCTCCTGACGACAGGTCCCAGCTCTCATGCGCAACATGTCGGCGTGGGCCATCCGCCATCCGCTGCCGCCGATGGTGCTGTTCGTCGTGCTGCTGTTCATGGGCATCGTCTCATTCGTGCGCCTGCCCATCACGCTTGATCCCGACATCTCCTTTCCCGGCGTGAATGTCATCGTGGAGCAGCCAGGCGCGGCACCGCAGGAGCTCGAAACCCAGGTCCTGCAGAAGGTCGAAGGCGCCATCGCCGGCATCGGCAACATCGACAACATCACCTCGTGGGCGGTCGAGGGCCAGGCGAGCATCTTCATCCAGTTCGATATCGGCACGCCCATCGACCGCGCCGTCGCCGACGTGCGCGATGCGGTCGCCAAGGTGCGGGTGCTGCTGCCGCAGGGCATCCAGGAGCCGGTGGTTCAGCGCATCAATGCCGACGGCGGGCCGATGGAGTATTACGCGGTCAGCTCGAGCTCACTGACGGAGTCGGAGCTGTCCTGGTTCGTGGACAACGCAATCACCAAGCGGCTGCTGCAGGTGACCGGTGTGGCCCAGGTGCAGCGCGGCGGCGGCGTGAACCGCGAGATCCGCGTCGAGCTCGATCCGGCGCGGATGCAGGCGCTCGGAATCACCGCCGCGGAGGTCAACGAGCAGCTGCGCTCGCTCAATCTGGACTCTCCCGGTGGCCGCGCGCAGGTTGGCGGGGGTGAGCAGGCGATCCGCGTGCTCGGCGGGGCGCGTACCGCCGCTGCGCTCGGGGAGACGCAGATCGCCCTTGCCGGCAACCGCTTCGCGCGCCTCTCCGACCTTGCCGACGTGCGCGACAGTGTCGGGGAGATCCGCTCCATCGCCCGCCTCAACGGGCGCCCGGCGACCACCTTCGGGGTAATCAAGGCGAAGGGCTATTCGGATGTCAGTGTCGATGATGGCATCCAGGCGGAGATTGCGAAGATCCGTGCCGAAAACCCGCAGGTGAAGCTCACACAGATCTTCACCACCGTCGATTACACCAAGCAGACCTACCGCTCCGCGATGAGTGCGCTGCTCGAGGGATCGATTCTCGCGGTGCTGGTGGTGTATCTGTTTCTGCGTAACACCCGCGCCACGCTGATCTCCGCGCTCGCCATTCCGTTGTCGGCGATCCCGACATTCATGTTCATGCAGTGGATGGGCTTCACGCTGAATTCCATCAGCCTGCTCGCCCTCTCCCTGGTTGCTGGCGTGCTGGTGGATGATGCCATCGTCGAAGTGGAAAATATCGTGCGCCACATGCGCATGGGCAAGAGCGGTTTCCGGGCAGCGCTCGATGCCGCCGATCAGATCGGACTGGCCGTGGTCGCCACCTCCGCGACCATCATCGCGGTGTTCCTGCCGGTGAGTTTCATGGGCGGGCTCACGGGGCAATTCTTCAAGCAGTTCGGACTCACCGTCGCCGCCGCGGTGTTCTTCTCGCTGTTGGTCGCGCGGCTGATCACGCCCGTGCTCGCCGCCTACACCCTGGATTCCGACAGCCTGGCCGTACACACGGACGGCCCGATCATGCAGTGGTATCTGCGCACGCTGCGCTGGTGCGCCCTGCATCGCTGGAAGACGGTGATTGCCGGTACGGTGTTCTTCGCGCTCTCGTGTGTCGGTCTGATGCTGGTGCCCACTTCCTTCATTCCCGAGTCGGACCTGGGCGCTTCGACCTTGATGGTGGAGCTGCCTCCGGGCGTGCGTCTCGAGGATACCTCGCAGGCCACGGCGGCCGCCTACCGCATCCTGGCGCGCCAGCCGGAAGTGCGGAACGTGGTCGAATCGATCGGCGGCAGCGATGAGGGGGTCCGCGAGGCGGAGCTCTACGTCGATCTCGTGCCCAGCGGCCAACGGCGCGTGACGCAACGCCAGTGGGAGGATCGGATCTTTCCGCAGCTCAAGACCATTCCGGATGCGCAGCTGCATTTCCAGCGAAACGGCAACGGCCGCGACGTCAACATCTACATCACCGGCGATGATGCGCAGCTCACCTACAAAACGGCACGTCGGGTGGTCGATGAGATGAGCCGGCTGCCCTTCATCCGCGACGCACGCATCAACAACGACCTGCCGCGACCGGAGATCCTCGTGCATCCGCACCTCGATCTCGCCTCCCAGCTCGGCGTCACGGTACAGAGCATCAGCGAAACGATCCGCATCGCCACCCTCGGTGAGCTCGATCAGAACAGTGCCAAATTCTCACTGGCCGATCGCCAGGTGCCGATCCGCGTCAGCCTGCTCGAGAGCAGCCGCAAGAGCCTCGCGACGCTGCAGGATCTGCCGGTACCCACCGCAAGCGGCGGAACGGTGCCGCTCAAGGCGGTTGCGGACATCAGTTTCGGCGAAGGCCCGACGCGAGTGCGGCGCTACAACCAGAGCCGCCGGCTGTTCATCGACGCCGATCTCAAGGGCGCCGAGCTCGGTACGGCGATGAAGGCGATCCATAAGCTGCCCACCCTGCAGCACCTGCCCCAGGGCGTGCACCTGATCGAGGTCGGCGATGCGAAGTACATGAAGGAGCTGTTCAGCAACTTCGTCATCGCCATGACCACCGGGGTACTCATGGTGTTCGCCGTGCTGGTGCTGCTGTTTGCGCGCGTGCTGCAACCCATCACCATCCTCTCCTCGCTGCCGCTGTCGATCGGGGGAGCGGTGCTGGGCCTCGCACTTACCGGCTACTCCCTGTCGCTCGGGGCCATGATCGGCTTTCTGATGCTGATGGGCATCGTCGCCAAGAATTCGATCCTGCTGGTGGACTTCGCCATCGAGGAGATGCGCGCCGGCAAGGATCGGCTCACGGCGATTCTCGAGGCCGGCCACAAGCGCGCCCGCCCCATCGTCATGACGACCGTCGCCATGGTCGCCGGCATGACTCCGGTCGCCATCGGGCTCGGCGGCGATACGGCGTTTCGCGCACCCATGGCCGTCGCCGTGATCGGGGGCCTGATCACCTCCACGGCATTGACACTGGTCATCGTTCCTGCCGCGTTCACGCTGATCGATGACATCGAGCGGTGGCTTGCGCCGAAGTTCGGCCGGGTGATCACAGCGCAGCCGGTGCCTTCGTCAACGCCGCCGCATGCCCATCCGGTAAACTAGGGCGGAATGCTCAACAAGGTCTCGCCCGACGACGCCGGACAGCCGCTTTCCGTCCCGCAGCCCACGCCAGTGCGTTCGGCCTGGTGGGCGCGGCTGCTGGCGCGCCTGCCGCTCTGCGTGTTGTATGGTTTTGCCGCCACCGTCGGCTGGCTCGCCTATCGCGTATTTCCGTATCGCAAGGATCTCGTCCACGGCAATCTCGCGCGGGCGTTTCCGCAGCTGGACGAACGCGCGCTGCAGCGGACTATTCGCGATTACTACGCCGGCTTCGCGCAGATGCTGGTGGAGATCATCAAGTCGGTGCACATGCCGCCCGCCGAGCTGCGCCGGCGCGTGCGCATCACCAATCTCGAGCGCGCACGCGAGCCGCTCTCGCACGGTCGCTCGGTATTGCTCGTCGCGGCGCACCAGTGCAACTGGGAATGGATGCTGCTCGCCCTGTCGCTCGAGCTTGGATTCCCGGTGGATGCCGCCTACAAGCCGCTCGTCAATGCCTGGGCGGAGCGCGAAATGATGACGGTCCGCAGCCGCTTCGGCTGCCGTCTGGTGCCGGCCAAGGACCTGTTGGCGGACATCCTCAGGCGGCGCGATGTGGTGCGGGCGGTCGCAATGGTCGCCGACCAGGAGCCCACGATGAGCGAGCGCAAGCACTGGAGCCGCTTCCTCAATCGCGATACCGCGTTTTACATGGGTCCGGAGGAAATCTCGCGCGTCACGGGCCTGCCGGTGTTGTTCGTCGTGATGCGGCGCATCGCGCGCGGCTCATATGAACTGGCGTTCGAGCCGCTCGCCTCGCCCGAGGAGCGGCTGGCGCCTGGGGAGCTGACCGAGCGCTACGTGCGGCGCGTGGAAGCCCAGATCCGCGCCGCGCCGGCCGACTGGCCCTGGTCGCACAAGCGCTGGAAGCTCAAGCGCTCCGTATACGGCAGGCGCTAGTCAGAGGCTTGCTTCGTGCCCGGCGCGAACCGCAGCTCGCGCGGCAGAGCGAAGTAGACGTTCTCTTCGCGGCCGATGATTTCCTCAGGCACTTCCGCACCCCAGCGGCGCAGCTGCTCGATCACCTGCTGCACGCGCAGCTCCGGAGCCGAGGCGCCCGCGCTGACGCCGATTGCGCTTTTGCCCGCGAACCACTCGCGCGACAGATCATCCGGGCCATCGATGAGATAGCCCGGGATACCGGCCCGATCGGCCAGCTCCCGCAGGCGGTTGGAGTTGGAGCTCGTGCGCGAGCCCACGACCAGCAGCACATCGCACTTCTCGAGGATCTTCTTCACCGCATCCTGACGGTTCTGCGTCGCATAGCAGATGTCTTCCTTGCGCGGCGTCGCGAGCGCCGGGAAGCGTCTGCGCAGTGCGGCAACGACTTCGCCCGTATCATCCATCGAGAGCGTCGTCTGCGTGACGAATGCGAGGCGCTCGGGATCGCGCGCGTGCAGCCGATCGACGTCGCCGACGCTTTCGACGAGGTGCATGCGCCCACCGAATGAGCCATCGAAGCGGCCCATCGTGCCTTCGACCTCGGGATGGCCGGCGTGCCCGATCAGGATCACATCGCGTCCCTCGCGCGCATACCGCTGCACCTCCATATGCACCTTGGTGACGAGCGGGCAGGTTGCATCGAAGACCGTCAGGCCGCGACGTTTGGCCTCGCTCTCGACGGCACTGGAAACCCCGTGTGCGGAGAAGATGACGGTGCCGCCGGTGGGCACCTCGTTCAACTCCTCGACGAAGACGGCACCCAGTGCGCGCAGCCGATCGACGACGTGCACGTTGTGCACCACTTCGTGGCGCACGTAAATGGGTGCGCCGAACAGCTCGATCGCCCGCTCCACGATCTCGATGGCCCGATCGACCCCCGCGCAGAAACCGCGCGGGTTCGCCAGATAGACTTTCACAGCTTCGACCTCCTGCCGTTGCCTCGCTCGCGCCACGCATCGAACAGCAGCAGCGCCGCCCCGACCGTGATCGCGGAATCCGCCACGTTGAAGGCGGGGAAGTACGCCTCATGCCAGTGCGCCAGTACGAAATCGACCACGTGCCCGATGCGCAGCCGATCGATGACGTTGCCGATTGCACCGGCGAGAATGAGGGCGAGGCCGCACGACAACAATGCCTGGTCGCGGCCCCTGAGTCGGCTCATCCAGCCGATGATTGCGGCGGCGACCACCAGCGCAAGCCCGACGAAAACCCAGCGCTGCCACCCGGACGCATCCGAGAGGAAGCTGAACGCCGCACCGGTATTGTAGGCTAATGTGAGGTCGAGGACAGGCAGCAGCCGCGTCCGCTCGTAAGGGGCGAAATGCTGCACGATCCAGGCCTTGGAGGTCTGGTCCAGCACGATCACGGCAGCCGTGAGCGGCAGCCAGACCCAGCCGCTGGGCTCGCGCGGCGGCCTCATACGAACTGCCGCCGCTCGCCGGCACCGTCCAGGTTGACGAGACAGCGGCCGCACAGCTCGGGATGACCCGGATTGACTCCGACATCGGCCCGCCGCTGCCAGCAGCGCACACACTTCGCAGCCGAGGTTGGTTTGACGCGGAATGCCACCCGCGGTGGCCGCGCGCCATGCAGCAAACCATGCGTCGTGGCAACACTGTCCGCCGGCAGCGCTGCCACCTCGTGCACCTGCGCTTCGGAGGTGATGAGCAGAAACCGCAGCTCGTCGCCGAGTACGCTGAAGCGGCGGAAATCGGCAGGCTCGCAGTAGACGTCCACCTGCGCATCGAGGGGGGCACCGATCGCCCCCTCGTTACGCAGCTTCTCCAGCTCGCGCGTGACATCCCCGCGCAGATGGATCAGCGCGGGCCAGTCGATCGCATCGGGCTGCAGCGCGGGCAACTCGTGCCAGGTGCTCAGGAACACGGAATCGGCACGCGCGCCGGGCAGATGCCGCCAGATCTCCTCGGCGGTGAACGACAGGATCGGCGCGAGCCACCGCACCATGCTCTCGGCGATCTGATGCATCGCGGTCTGCGCGGAGGCGCGCGGCCGGCCCTGCGCCGGCGTCGTATACAGCCGGTCCTTCAACACATCGAGATAGAAGCCGCCCAGATCCACGATGCAGAAGTTGTGGATCTTCTGGTAGATGACGTGGAAGGCATACTGCCGGTAGGCCTCGATGATTTGCTCCTGCAGCTCGCGCGTACGCGCCAGAGCCCAGCGATCCAGCGCGAGCATGTCGGCAGGTTGTACCGCTGCGTGCTGCGGCTCGAAACCATGCAGGTTGCCGAGCAGGAAGCGCACGGTGTTGCGCATGCGCCGGTACGAGTCGGCCATCCGCTTGAGAATCTCATCGGACACGCTGATCTCGTTGGCGTAGTCGGTTGCGGAGACCCACAGCCGGAGCACGTCCGCGCCGAGGCTGTTCACGACTTTCTGCGGCGCCACGACGTTGCCGAGTGACTTCGACATCTTGCGGCCCTTCTCATCGACCGTGAAGCCGTGAGTGAGCACGCCACGGTAAGGCGCCCTCTCGTACAGTGCCTCGGACATCAGGATGGAGCTGTGGAACCAGCCGCGATGCTGATCCGAACCTTCCAGATACAGATCCACGGGTGCGGCCAGCTCCGGCCGCAGTGCACCGACGCACTCGAACGACAGCCCGGAGTCGGCCCAGACATCCATCACATCGGTAACCTTGTCGTACGCAGCCGCCTCGGCACCCAGCAGCTGCGCAGGCTCGAGAGAGAACCATGCATCGATGCCGCCCTTCTCCACCAGGGCGGCCGCGACCTCGAGCAACTGCTGCGTGCGCGGATGCAGCTCGCCGGTCTGCGCGTGCACGAAAAGCGGGATGGGTACCCCCCAGGTCCGCTGCCGGGAGATGCACCAGTCGGGGCGATTGGCGATCATGCCAGTGATGCGCTGCTCACCCCACTGCGGGGTCCATTGAACCGTCCTGATATCCCGCAGAGTGTGCTCGCGCAGTCCCTTCTGCTCCATGCTGATGAACCACTGCGGCGTGGCGCGAAAGATCACCGGCGTCTTGTGACGCCAGCAGTGCGGATAGCTGTGCCGGTAGGACTCGTGATGCGCAAGACGGCCGCGCTCCTGGAGCGCGGCGACGAGGACGGCATTGGCGGCATCGACCTTCAGCCCGGCAACGAGCGGGGTGTCCGGCAGGAACCGGCCATCATTGCCCACTGGATTGGTCACCGGCAGGCCATAGCGTTGACCTACGATGAAGTCATCCAGGCCATGACCGGGCGCGGTATGCACGGCGCCCGTGCCCGCCTCGAGCGTCACATGATCGCCGAGAATGACGGGGACCTGTCGGTCCTGAAAAGGATGCTGCAGACGCAGGCCCTCCAGCGCGCGCCCGCCGAACTCGGCGAGCAGCTCGATGGACTGCATGCCAAAGCGCTGCAGACACGCATCGAGCAGCTCGGTGGCGAGAATCAGCCGCTGGCGCGCACCGCCGCGTTCAGCCTCGACGAGCACGTATCGAAACTCCGGGCCCACCGCGACCGCCTGGTTCGCAGGCAGTGTCCAGGGCGTGGTCGTCCAGATGACGCACTCGACGGGTATGCTCCCCAGCCGCCCGGCGGCGAGGTCCACGCGTTTCTCGAGCACCGCGTTATCCACGACCCGAAAAAACACATCGACGGCTTCGGAAGTCTTCTCTTCGTACTCGACCTCCGCCTCGGCGAGCGCGGAGCGACAATCCAGACACCAGTGCACAGGCTTCACGCCTTTGTACACATGCCCGTTGCGGATGATCTTGCCGAACGCGCGCAACTGCTGGGCCTCGTATTGCGGATCCATCGTGCGATACGGATGGTCCCAGTCGCCGAGGACACCGAGGCGCTTGAAATCGGCGCGTTGCAGGTTGATCTGCTCTTGCGCGTACGCGCGGCAGGCCGCCCGAAACGCCATCGCATCGAGCTTCTGGCCCGGGCGGCCGTGTTTCTTCTCTACCTGCAGCTCGATGGGCAGTCCGTGACAATCCCAGCCCGGAACGTACGGGGAATCGAAGCCATCGAGCGAGCGCGACTTGACGACGATGTCCTTGAGGATCTTATTGACCGCATGGCCGATGTGGATCGCGCCGTTGGCGTACGGTGGCCCATCGTGCAGCACGAACCGCGGCCGACCCGCTGCGATTTCCCGCTGACGCGCATAGATGCGCTGCTCCTCCCAGGCCTTCACCTGGGCGGGCTCGCGCTGCGCGAGATCAGCCTTCATCGGGAAATCCGTCTGCGGCAGGTTGATCGTCGCCTTATATCGATTCTCGTCAGCCACCTTCCGCGCGCTCCTCTTGAAGTGAAGTCAAACCGAGAGGATCCGCCGCGCCTCGGCGGCATCCCGGGTCATCTGGCCAACGAGCGCATCGAGGTTTGCAAAGCGCTGCTCGTCGCGCAGCTTGGCCACGAACTCGACCGTAATCTGCCGACCATACAGATCACCCTCGAAATCGAACAGATGCGCCTCCAGCAACATCTCGCCACTGCCCGTCACAGTCGGGCGCGTGCCGAGACTGGCCACCCCGGGCCGCGCGGCGTTTTCCACCCCATGGACTTGCACAGCGAAGATGCCCGCGACCGGGACGCGCCGCCGCCCGGTGCGGAGGTTTGCCGTCGCGAACCCCAACCTTCGCCCTAGCTGATTGCCGCGTACGACACGGCCGGTCATCGAGTACGGCCGTCCGAGCCAGCCTCGCGCCAACTCGAACTCGCTGCGGGCGAGCGCATCGCGCACGCCGCTGCTGGAGACCCGCACGCCCGCTAGCAGCACGGGTGCAACGACATTCACGTCGAATCCCAGCCGCCGCCCAGCACTGGCCAGCACCTCGGCAGTTGCCTCCCCGTTACGGCCGAAGCGGAAGTCATGCCCGACGATGACGCGGTGGGTCGCGAGTTGACGCGCCAGCAGCGTGGCGAAATCCTCGGCGGACAGATTACGTAACACCTCGCCGAAGCGCAGCACGCACATGTAGTCGATGCCGCTGTCCCCCAGAATATGCCAACGCTCCCGCCAGGAGGTGAGGCGCGCGGGGGGCCGATCGGGGCACAAATACTCGCGAGGCAGCGGCTCGAACGTCAGCACCATGCTCGGCCGCGACGCCACCTCGGCATGCGCCAGGAGGCGCTGCAGCAGGGCCTGATGACCCAGGTGAATCCCGTCGAAAGAGCCAATCGTGAGGACGCAGCCGCGATGGCGTTCGCGCAGGTTCAGCGATCCGCGAATGAGCTCCATGGATGACTTAAGTCATTGAAGGCAAAGCACCGAAGTATACCGTTCGGAGGCGGCCGCGGCGGTCGTTGACAACCGGATGGCCGATCCGCAGACTTACCGCCCCCGCGATTTGGGGATGGATCCAGACGGAGACCTCGTGGCCAATACCAAGTCCGCCGAAAAAGCCGCTCGCCAGGCCGAGAAACATCGGCTGCGCAACGTTGCGTTGCGCTCGCGCATGCGTACGGCGGTCCGCAATGTCGTTGCCGCGATCACAACCGGAAGCAAGGACGCCGCACAGGCGAGCTACAAGACGGCTGCGCCCGTCATCGATACACTGGTGAACAAGCAGATCATCCACCGCAACAAGGCCGCAAGACATAAAAGCCGTCTTTCGGCCCGCATTCGTGCCATGCAGTGAGGCCGTGATGAACGCTTCCCGCAAGTCCAGCAGCGATGCCGCTTCTTCCCCCACGATCCCCGCAGGCTTCAAGCTGAAGCCGGCTGCGCGTCGGCAGTTCGTTCTGCAGATGATTCGCGGTCGCGGGTCGCGCGTGCCCGCTCCTCCAAAAACGCCATAACGGCTTCTGCGAGCTCCCTGGTCCCCCGCCCCGTGGCGCCGGAGATCAGGAAGTGGCGGCCACGGAAACGCAGCCGCCGGATGATCGCCTTCGCCGTCTTTTGCGCATCGGCATCGGGCATCAGATCGCGTTTGTTGAGCACGAGCCAGCGCGGTTTGGCGGCCAGCGCGGGATCGAACTTCTTCAGCTCCGCGACGATAGAGCGGGCATCCCGGACGGGATCGGCATCCGGATCCAGCGGCGCGATGTCCACCAGATGCAGCAACACCCCTGTGCGTTGCAGGTGCTTCAGAAAGCGTATCCCGAGTCCCGCGCCTTCCGCGGCGCCCTCGATGAGGCCGGGAATGTCCGCCATGACGAAACTGCGGTGCTCGCCGACGGCCACGACGCCAAGGTTCGGATAGAGGGTCGTGAACGGATAGTCGGCCACCTTGGGCCGGGCAGCGGACAGCGCCCGTATGAGCGTGGACTTACCGGCGTTGGGCAATCCCAGCAGGCCCACGTCCGCAATTACCTTGAGCTCCAACTCGAGCGTTCGACGCTCCCCCGGTAGCCCGGGTCCGAATTGCCGGGGCGCCCGATTGGTGCTGGATTTGAACTTCTGATTGCCCCAGCCGCCCTTGCCGCCGCGGGCCACCAGCACCACGTCGCCCTCATGCGTCATGTCGGCGAGCACCTCGGTGGTATCGACGTCGCGCACGATGGTGCCGACGGGGACCGGGACGTACAGGTCCTTGCCGCCGCGTCCGAAGCAGTCGTTGCTGGATCCGGGCTCCCCGTGCTCGGCTTTGTAGGTGCGCTGGATGCGGAAATCGGCCAGGGTGTTGATCCCGGCGGCCGCGCGCAGATAGACGCTTCCACCGAGCCCCCCGTCACCGCCGTCCGGGCCGCCGAGCGGCACAAACTTCTCGCGGCGGAAACTGGTGCTTCCCCGGCCGCCATTGCCGGCCTGCACCTTCAGATGGGCCTCGTCGACGAATCTCATGGCGGAAGCGTAGACAAAAACCCCGGCGCGCGCCGGGGTTCTGGAGGGAAACGGACGCGCCGGATCTCAGGCTGTCTTGGCGACCTGCGCCGTCTCCGGCAGAACGTTCACGTACAGCCGCTGTTCACTGCCCTTTTTCTGGAACTTCACCGTGCCGGTCACCTTGGCGAAGAGCGTGTGATCGGTACCGACGCCAACGTTCGCACCGGCGCGCATCGGCGTGCCCCGCTGGCGCACCAGGATGTTCCCCGCGAGGACATGCTCGCCGCCAAAGCGCTTCACGCCCAGCCGTTTGGAGTGCGAATCGCGGCCGTTCTTGGTACTGCCGCCTGCCTTTTTATGTGCCATAACTGCAAACCTTGCGAAATGACCGCTGTGCGGAATACTGCCGGACTCAGCCGGAGCTGATTTCCGTGACCTTCACCTCGGTGAACGACTGGCGATGCGTCTTCTGCCGCAAATAGTGCTTTCGGCGCCGGAACTTGACGATGGACACCTTCGCACCCTTGCCATGACGCACCACCGTCGCGAGCACTTTGCCGCCCTTGAGCAGCGGCTTGCCGAGCGTGACGTCGACCCCCTGCCCCACCAGCAGCACCTCACCGAACTCGACCGTGGCGCCCGGCTCGGCATCGAGCTTCTCGACGCGCAACAGGCCGTCCTGGGTGACCCGATACTGCTTTCCGCCCGTGGCGATGACTGCGTACATAGTGGTGGAAGAAGTAAGGAATGGGGGCTGACGAAGGCCGCGCATTCTACTGGCCGATCCGAAAGCGGTCAAACGGCGTTTTCCTGAGCCTTGGCGAGCACTTAGCTGCCCTGCCCAGGCTGCGGCGGCGGCCTTGCTCGCGTTTCGCTCGTACCATTCTCCGGGGGCTCCGGGTCAGCTACGATGCTGGGGCTACCTGCAAGGCGGCGACAACCGTACCAGTCCATGCGCTCATCTTCCGCCCTACCCATCCGCTCCCCGATCGCCACGCGCGGCATGTCGATGACGCTCGCCGAAATCCGCGCGCTCGTTCAGTCGGACCTCGCGTCCGTCGACGATGTGATCCGGGCGCGCCTCAAGAGTGCGGTGGCTCTCGTGGACCAGGTTGCGGATCACATCATCGCCGGCGGCGGCAAACGCTTGCGTCCGCTTCTGGTCGTGCTTGCCGGTCGCGCCTGTGGCCATGACGGAGCAGCCGTCCTCGAAGCGGCCGCATTCATCGAATTCATCCACACCGCAACGCTGTTGCACGATGACGTGGTCGACGGCTCCTCCATGCGCCGCGGCCGCGACACGGCCAACGAAGTCTTCGGCAATCAGGCGAGCGTTCTCGTCGGGGATTTCGTGTATTCGCGGGCCTTCCAGATGATGGCCGCCCTGCGCTCCCAGCGCGTGATCGAGATCATGGCCGAAGCGACCAACATCATCGCCGAAGGCGAAGTGCTGCAGCTCATGAACGCGCACGATCCCGACACGACCGAGCAGCGCTATCTCGAAGTGATCCACCGCAAGACCGCGAAGTTGTTTCAGGCAGGCGCCGAAGTCGCCGCCGTACTGGCCGGCAGTCCCCTGCCCGTCCAGCAGGCACTCGCCGCATACGGCAGGCACCTGGGCACCGCATACCAACTCGTGGATGACGTTCTCGACTATCGGTCGAACCCGGCCGAGCGGGGCAAGAACCTCGGCGATGACCTGGCGGAAGGCAAGCCGACCCTGCCGCTCATTTACGCACTGCGTCATGGCAATGATTATCAGCGCGCCGCCATCCGCCTTGCCATTGAAAAAGGCGGCCTCGCACAACTCGAGCCCATCATCGCCGCAATCGACTCGACCGGAGGTCTCGACTATGCCGCCGCGCTCGCGCGCTCGGAGTCCGAAAGCGCACTCGCCGCGCTGCATGTCCTTGCCGATACGCCCTATCGGGCGGGACTTGCCGCCTTGGCCCGCTTTGCGGTCGAGCACATGACCTAGCGTATTTCGACTCGACCGAGGGCATTTCGTCCCCGCCCCGGTCATTTCGACCCACTCTCGGCATTTCGACGGGACCGAGGGCATTTCGACCGACGCAGCACGCGTCGAGCATTGAAGCGGTCAGAGGCGTTCAGTACACTCCCCGGCCCGCCGCTCTTGCCGCCGCCTGGGGCGCAAGCGCTTCGGCTTTCCTGTCGGGGTGTAGCTCAGCCTGGTAGAGCACTACGTTCGGGACGTAGGAGTCGCAGGTTCAAATCCTGTCACCCCGACCAAAATCAAAGGCTTATCCTTAGAGTTAGATTTCCACTTGGGCCATTTCGTGGCCCCGAGGTTCCACTTTCGCTGTTTTTCGACGGCATACGTTCTAATCCCACGTACAAATCCTGAAGTCGGCCACGCACTCCGGACTCGAGACGTTGCGACAGCAAGTTGCGATCGGGTGATTTGCGACCCTGCGCCGCGCTGGGGCTGCGGCTGAACGTATCATCGCTGCCGTGGGCGGACATCACCCCTGGTGACTGGATCGGGTTCGAGCGGGACCACTCATGACTAAGGCTTCATCGCGCTTAGGTAAACAACTCGAGGAAGCGATCGCCGCGTTGGACAGCGTGGGGGCCAGGTTCGCTCTCATCGGCGGACTGGCATTGGCTCCTCACAAAGTCGTACGCGCCACCCAGGACGTCGATCTCCTCGTCGACGCCGACCTGGCTGATGCCGTCGATCAGGCGTTGGCGACTCTCGGATACCGATGTCTGCACCGAAGCGCCGACGCGGCAAACTATCTACGCGGTGATCAGCGCCTCGACTTTCTGTACGCGCACCGTCAGGCTGCCCGCCAGATTTTGCAGGCCGCCCCGCAATTGAATACGCCGTTTGGCACTTTGCATGTTGTGAGCGCTGAAGGGCTCATCGCGTTCAAGCTGCAAGGGTGGGTCAATGATCCGCGTCGCAGGCAGGATCTCGAAGACATCCGGGCCTTGATCCGGGCCAACCGCAGCACACTCAACATGGACGAGGTTCAGACGTACTTCCGCCTATTCGATCACGAGGCTTTGCTTCAGGAGATCCTGAATGAGCTCAAGTGATGGCGCTCTTCATCTGCTATCCAGCACTGGCGGGGCTAACTCGCCACCGACAGACTCTCGCGATCCGTTCGAGGTGCTCGATGACCTGATGCAGGTCGTCGAGGCGCTCTGCCCTACGTGGCCACCCCGGGAGCTCTTCCCGGATACTGCCGCATTCAAACTCTGACGGCGAATCTCAGCGCCACGTGCAGGTAAACGGCGCCTCGCGGTCTCCCGTCTCCCCTCCCGGCGGCCTCGGGGCGCGCGGGTGCATCGGTAGCCGATGCAATCAGCGAAGCGCGTCTCGAGTGGTGATAGGAAACAATTTCGAGAGTATGCGGCAGAGCCGGAATAGACAATCAGCGGCACTGCGACAGTGAGGGCGCCAACCGATCCAGCCGAAAGGCGGCGATACGCATATCCCGCGCAATTCGCTGCGGCATCGAGATTACGTGTTCGGGGCCGCCATGTTCCCACAAGCGACCGTCAACCCGTGATTGGCAGGGGAAGCCTGCACGCTCACGAAGTAATTGCCTGTCGTCGGGGTATTGATTGCCACCGTTGCGCTCGATAAGCCCGTGCCATTGGCACTGACCTGCAACGGCGGGTAATTCTCGGGCTGGCCGAAGACTCCGTCATCCATGTTGCACTGCCCAAGGTGAATGGCCCACGGATGCAGGCCACCCGGTGCCGTGTTCCCCAGATTGAGCACGACCTGCGTGGTTCCCCGCTTCGTACCGGGGGCCATGGATGCCGTTCCGCTGATTTGCATCGCACCGGCAAGCTCCGGTGGACTGGCAATGCTCGCGTGCCAGCTGCTGTTGAGATTTACGTCGGCCGCGCGCACCTGCACCGGTGGTTTCGGTTGTAACAGGCTGCATGCGCTGAGCACGAGCGCCGCCGGTATCAGCGAAAGATATAGATAGCCCCGAAAATGGCCGCGGGCTGCGTTGATGTTCATTCGTTTCTCCATGGAGCGCACTTTGCGTGGCTGCAATTCTGGTGTACGCCGAGCGCGCTCTTGTCCGCCGGATAGTACGCCGCTGGCACTCGCCGCTCCGTGCGGTAGCAGACATAGGTGCTCGATTGCGAGCGCATAGCCAGGCCCAAGCCAATGCCCTATTTGCCGGCACGTGCCGGGCCTGTCGCGTGCTCGGCGTATTGGGGCAGCTCGTCGCTGATCGTGAACCACGGCGCCTTGGAGCCAACAAAAATGTGCTTTGCCGGGCGGATGGTCGGATCGTCGACGAGAGTTCCCATTGCGATGTGAGCGAAATTACCGCCGCGCACGATCGAATAGAGCAGTGACCCGCACACTTTGCAATGCGTGTCGTTGGCATTCTGATCGCCACAGACCAGCAGATCATCCATCCCGTTGGTGAGGGCAAGCTTGTGGCGCTCGATTCCGGCGAACGGCTTGAACGCCGCACCCGTAGTGCGGCGACAATTCGAGCAATGGCAGTTCGCAGCGTACAGGAACGCGTCTGCCACGGCATACTGGACCCTTCCGCAATAGCACTTTCCGGCAAGCGTGCGTCTGCTCGCTTTTTCTGGATTCGTCACAGGCCATTCCTCGCATCGCCGCTCGGTCCGGAAGAACCGATCCTAACATGAGACGGTCGAGACCGATTGCGACGTGCAAGCTGCCAGCGGATTACGCGCGCGCCGGTCGCGGCTGCGACACCATCGCCTGCGCAGGCGTTATAATGGGCGGTAAGCAGATCGGACGAGGGATCCGCTGAAGCGGATCCAGGCGTCCTTCTCGTTCTTTTAAGATTGCGGAGCGCAAAAGTGACGACGAAATTCCCGACGATGCTGGCGTCTGCAAGTTTGCTGGTTCTGCTGAGCGCTGCGGTGCACGCGGCACCGCAACGCGATGCGGCGGTCTACCGCGCCGTGGAAGCCAATCGGTCGGCAGCACTTGAGCTTCTCAAGAGCATCGTCGATATCGACTCGGGATCCGGCGACGTCGCCGGCGGCAATCGCGTGGAATCCGTACTGGCAACGCGCTTGCAAGCACTCGGTGCCGAACTGCGCTATGTGCCGGCGGAAGCCTCCGGCTTGCCCCCCAATCTGCTGGCGGTGCTGCATGGTAGCGGCAAGGCGAAGATCCTCATCATTGCGCATGTCGACACGGTGTTCGGCCCCGGCACGGTGGCGAAGCGGCCGTTCAGTGTCGAGGGAGATCGCGCTCACGGTCCCGGCGTCGGCGATGAAAAGGCGGGCGTAGTCAATGCCGTCACCGCACTCAAGATACTGCACGATCTTGATTTCCGGAACTACGCCACGATCACCTTGCTGCTGGACAGCAGCGAGGAACTGGGCTCCCCGGGCTCGACCGAGCTGATCAAGACGCTGGCCAGGCAGAGCGACGTCGAGTTCAACATGGAGCCGGGTGATCCGCCGGATGCCGTGACGGTGTGGCGCAAGGGGGGCGGCGACATTCTGCTCCGGGTGAAGGGCCGCGCGGCTCATGCCGGCATGGTGCCGCAAAATGGCCGAAACGCCGCGGTGGAACTCGTGCACCAACTCGCGGCAATCGAGGGAGCATTCCCCCACAGCGGCGCAGGCACCACGGTCAATCTAACGGTGCTGAAGGCCAGTGACCGCAGTAACATCATTCCTGCGTCCGCCGAGGCTATCCTCGACGTGCGCTTCCGCAAGCTGCAAGACTTCGATGCGACACTCAGCAAGCTCAAGAGCCGGATCTTACCGACGCTGGTGCCGGATACGAGCGTCACTGTGACGGTGAATGGCTCTGCCTACCCACCTCTCACCGAGGACCCAGCGATCGATGCGCTGGGTGCGCGCGCGCAGGCCATTTATGCCGAACTCGGCAAGACTTTGGCATTGTCGGGTAACGGCGGTGCGTCCGAGTCCGCCGTCGCCCAGTCCGTGGGCACTCCCGCACTGGATGGTCTCGGCTATGTCGGTGGGGACTTCCACACCGATCACGAATGGATCGACCTTGCGAGCGTGACCCCTCGCTTGTACCTGTTCACCCGCCTGCTGATGCAGACGAGCCTCGCGCCTCCCCCGAAGCGGGACCTGGCGCGGGGGTCGCCGCAGTAACGGCCCGCTCGGGCCGCAGCGCTCAACTGTCTCGATCCATCGCATACAACAGCGAGATGAGCGGGATGGTCGCTTTGCTTGCAGGGTCTTGTCCGGCCAGGCCTTGATACACCCCGGTGCCGCAAAAGGCACGGTGTGGGGTATAGGGCGCAACGAGCGCAATCCATTTCCCGTCCTGGGCGGTCTGTGTCTGCTTGTCCAGAAAGCTTTCCATCTCGATCGCCTGCACCAGCGTGCCGTCCTGCATTCGCAGCAGCCACCCGGCGGAGCCCGAGGAAAGTGACTGCCCTTTGACGATCTTCGCTTTGATGAACACTTCCGAATTCTTCGGCAGAGCGGCGGGAATGCCCGATCCAAGAAAGATCATTTTCTTGTGGAACATGCCGCCTGCCACGTTGGGCGGCCGGTTCCAGCGCATCGCAAGCTCGAAGTCGCCACAGCTCTTGGCCTCTTCGAAGTGGGTATACAGCTTGCGGGAATGAGGCCCGGAATCGTCCGCCGACATGTAACTGATTTTCTGCAGCTCCTGTGCGTCAGGCGCGCCATCGGCAACGGCTGCATGGCGGACTGCTCCAAACCTGTCACAGCCGGTGACCATGCTGATGACGAGGAGCAATGCACTGGCCTGCAGCAACCGAGCGGATCTCATGGCGATGTCTCTGGCGTTTTTGCGGAGGCGCGGGACAGTTGCCCCGCTGCTGCTACTACAACGCTCCAGTTGGCTGCCGTATCCGTGCCGGGGGGACGCCAGCGGCCACCCCTGGAGGACGGAATCGGCACCAGTACAGCCACCGCTTGCTAAAGCATCCGCAGCCGATACGCGGCGTCATGGATTTTAATGTTGTCCTCGCTGCACGTTAATCCTGGCCACCTACACTGTCGTCAACAACCGGAGTTCGAGGATGAACCCGCAAGAGGTGTTTATGGCTCGCTTCACGATGATGTGTCTGCTGGTGGCCGCAAATGCCGCAGGATGCGCCAATCTGAGTTTCCCGCGAATGGCGGGTGGCTACTGCTCGACGGCTTCGGTCCGTAGTTGCCCGGAGTCCGACGGCGATGGCAATTGCCAGCGCTGCCCGACAAGCGCAGTGCGGCCGGCTGGGGGACACTTCAGTTCGAACACACTGGCGCAGCGGCTGCCCTGATTCACGGGTGTTGACCGACTCCTCGATCGAAGGTCGGTTGTCTCCGGTTTGCAGTGCCGGCTCGGTCTGGAGCCGATTCGACGATGTGCTTATCTGGACAATGAGCAGGAGCCGCTGGACAGAGCGGCTGCGGGCGTGAATCCGCGGCGCCTTCCCCCCCCCCCAGGCTCGATGCGTTTTTTCTTTGCAGCCTTTCAGGTAGTTCGCGGCAGTTTCGCTGCGCAGGCTGCCATCACATTCAGCAGCTGCTGCGAGACCCGCTCGTCGATTTCCGCCGCATGCTTGAGCTGGACCGGGTAGCGTATGAGCGCCTCGACACCCACGGCGGCGAAACGCAACTGCACTTGCGGCATCGCATCCGTGGTGGAGCTCGACGAGGTGCTGCGTTGGATCTCCTTCGTCTGACGGACGATTTCATCGTGATATTGCCGGACGACGCCACTCACGGCGGCCAGCAGTTTGTCCTTGATTGCCGCGTAGTCGCACCCGGCCGGCAGGCTCAACGTCAGCTCGTGCCATGCGAAGTTCACGCCGGGAATCTGCCGGAACAGGCCGCCCGAGGACTGGAACACGACCGAGTTGGCGAAAGCGACGACCCTGCCGGTGGGTCCCAGCGGACCCTGCGGATTCAATTCGATCAGATGCATGCGCAGCAGTCCCAGGTCGATGACTTCGCCCGAGACGGTGCCGATCTGAACGCGGTCGCCAACGCGAATGCCATACTTGCCAATCAGGAAGAAGTAACCGACGAGCGATACCAGCACGCTCTGCATAGCGACCGCCACCCCCGCGGTCAGCAAACCGGCGAACGTCGCGAACGAGCTCAACTCACTCACGAAGGTGAAGGCGAGGATGGCGACGACGAGCGTCCACGTGACGATATTGCGCACCAGCAGCAGCTGATGCCGCCGATGTGCTTCGCGCGCATAGCGCAGCACGGCGCGACGCCACAGCTCGGCGCCGACGAATACGGCAGCCAGTATTGCCACCAAAAGACCCACGCGGCTCGCCAGCGCGGCCATTGCATCCCGATACTGATGATGGATGGTATCGCGCCAGTTGCCGAGGTTGTGGCGATATTGCTGCAGCAATACCCCCTCTTTGCTCAGCGGGATCAGGATCGCGGAGGTTTGCTTGAAGAGCCACGCGAGTGTATCGAACTCGTCCCGCACGCTCTTCAACGTCGCGCTACTGGCGTTGTCCGCCTGCAGCGCGAGGGCATCGCCACGCGCCGACAATGCTTTCAGCTGCGCAAGCGGCGCGGCGCGAATTTGCAAAAACGTTGCCTCGAGAGCTGCGGTACGCTGATCCACCGTCGCAATGATGCCGAGCTTCCGCGACAGTTGCAGCACGTTGGTCGCCAGGTCCCAGATGCCCGTCCGATTCTGGCCGTCGTTGCTGTTGCTACCCAACGTGAGAGCAGCAGGGTGCGCGGCCGCCGCGACGGCAGGTGTCGCATTGATGGGCACCGGAGCCGTGGTGCTTGCGGCGGGAATCGAGTCCGCGATGGCATCGATATGCGCCTTGAGGGCGCTCGCCCGGGCTGCCTTCGCATCGTTCTCACCGACAAACTGCGTCATCGTGTCGAGCAGGTTCTCTCTTGCATTGACCATGTCCAGCTCGCCCTGCATCTCGGATAATTTCGCGTGCAGCTCGCCCCGGCCGCCCCTGGCGGAGCCGAGCTCGCGGTGCTCCGCATCCATTTCGCTCTGGATGGCCTTGCGTTGTGTCTCGAGCTTCTGGCGCTCCTGCTCGAGTCGCTGCGGTGAGGCGGCGGGATCGGCGGATTGCGGGGCGATGTCCGCCTCGCTGCTGAGCAGCTCGGCATTCGCCCGGGCGATCTCGAAGGCAAGAGCCATCACCTTGTCGGCCGTCTGCCGGTTCGCATACAGCATCAAAAGGTCGCTGGGTTGGCTCGAGTTCTGCTGCTGGACACCGAGGGTGCGATACCAGTCGACGGTTTCATCCAGGATCTGCACGACCTGGTTTGCGGTCAGCACGGCAACATGAGCGCTCGCCGACGCCGCGGGTGCATCCGCCCCAAGGGCGGTACCGAGCCCGGTGATCAGAGCAAGCAGTGCCAGCAGTCGTCGATCCGCGTGCATGCACCGATCCTACCGCAAGATCCTCCGAACCGAGTGGCTCCGCATTCCATTCCCTGGCTTTCGCCGAGACGCACAGCGTAGGAACTGTTTCACCGCGATTGGGGGCCGCGGCGGCTCGGCACAGCTCACAGCTGATCGGGTTGGAGAGGATTCGCGGCGCCTGAGCCGACGACGGTCGCCCACTCGCGCACCCGCCAGTGACTCACCAAGCCGTTTAATACATACGGATCATCCTGCGCAAAGCGTTCGGCCACCCGTGCGGAGTCCCCGGCGAACAGCAGCACGGCCCCACCCATCGGGTCCGTCAACGCACCCCCCAGCAGCAGCTCACCGCGCGCATGCGCTGCCCAGGCTTTCGCAAGGTGAGCCTTGCGAAACTCACCGCGCCTGGCGAGATAACCAGCCCCTGCATCGTAGAACAACAGGAAGTGTTTCACGGAACTCTCTCTGGTCGACCGCCTCGCGCGCAACTTACTTCTGCGACGGCACGAAATCGTGCAGCACCGCCGCGCGCATCAGATCCGGCGGCAGCAGGCCCTCGCTCAGAATGAAGTCATGGAACTTCAGTTGCTCGAATTTCGGACCGAGCGCCGTCTCGACTTCTTTGCGCAGCGCGAGCAGGCGCGTATACCCGTAGAAATAGCTGTTGGCCTGTCCGGGTGCACGAAAGGTGAATCGCTCGACCTCCTCCTTCGCGAATGCGTGGCTCAGCACCACGTCTTTCTCCAGGACCTGGTAGGCACGCGCGGGGGTCACTGCGCCGCTTTGCAGCTCCGGATCGAGAAACGCCCGCGCTGCGCGCAACAGCCGCAGCTGCAGAGTCAGCAGCTGGCCGTCGACCGGCTCGTAAGGCTGCATGATGTATTCGGAGTACAGGCCCCAGCCCTCGACGTTCGTGGAATTGAAGGCGTACAGCACGCGCGCAAGACTCACACCGTGCTCCACCATCGAGTCGAACTGCAGCTCGTGTCCGGGACGCGCCTCGTGAGAGGTGAGGCTCCAGGCGACGGCATCGAAGCTGAAGTCATCATATTGGTCCGCCGTCCCGCCGCTGGCGGAGGGGATGTTCAGCGGCAAAACGAACTCGCCACGCTGACCGGTGTTGTGCAGCAACGGCGGTGGCACCATGTGCGGGGCGGGCTCCTGCGCGGTTTCCGCTGCGCTGGCCAGCCGGATGATGGCCGGACGGTTGGGCAGCGTCACGAGTTTCTCCTCGCGGATGATCTTCTCGATCGCATGCAGCCGCGCTTCGTAGAAGGGCAGGATCGCAGTACCTTTGATCTGTTGCTTTTTAAGGGCGGCGATCACGTCCCGGTAGTCGCTGGATGGAAAGCCGTGTGCGCGGGCAACCTGTGCGGCCAGGGGCGCCATTTCGTCCTGATACTGTGTGAAGGCGGCGTGCGCCATGGCGGCGATTTTCCCAGGCGGCAGGTCGATACCGTATTGCTCGAACGCCAGTGCGTACTTCGCCGGCGGCAGCCGAAAGTCGGTACGGGCCCTGGGCAGAACGTGCTCGCGTATCCAGGCATCGTAGCCGGCGAGCTGCCCCTGCAGTCGGGCGTAATCACTCTGCCAGCCCTGCAGACGGTATTTGCGAAACAGCGCGGCAATGCCCTCGACGTAATTGGAGTTTCGCCCGAGCTGCGTCTCGATCTCGCCTTTGGACGGATAGATGACGCCGGGCTTGGCGATCTGCTCCTGCTCGCGCTGCTCGAGCAGCGCCGTGAAAGGCTGATAGCCGGCTTCAACCCCGGCGTACTTGCGCAGCCGGGCGAGAGCGGCCGCGCGTCGCTCGGCAGCGACCTGATCATCGAGCAGTCCGCGCAGCCCCTGGAATATCTGCTCGCTGGCGTTGAGCAAAGGCACCTCGTGCTGCAGCTCGAAATCTTCCGTGCGAAACTGCAGATCGAAGGCGCGATGCAGGATATCGAGATCCTCGCGGACCCGCTTGTCCGCCTCGGTGGCACGCGCACGCTCGATCGGCGCCAGCACCGCTTCGAGCTCGTGGCGCGCGGCCAGCTGATCGGCCAACGTGGGGTTGGAAATGCGCTCGTCGTATTTGGCGAGCCCCTGTTGCGATCCGTCCTCAGGATTGTGCTCGAGCTCGACGTTCAGCAGCCGGTTCGTGTAGGCGTTGCTTCGGTCGATCCAGGCGCGATCGTCGTGAGCGGCAGGACTCGCCGGCTGGCCCCAGGCACAGTGCCAGAATGCGGCAGCGCAAAGGGCGGCGGTCAATCGGTGCATGTGCGCTCCTGATGTAATGGCGAAAGCCACCACTGTCTGGCAGGCCAGGGCTGACTGTTGCCCTAGTATAGGCAACGGGTCGCGATTAGGCTCCCCTTCCATGTGGGTGCACCCGACCGGTACCTGTGAGTTGCGCTGACCGCGTGATCGTTCATCTGATCGACGGCACGTACGAGCTGTTCCGTCATTTCCATGGTCTGCGTCGATTCGAGGCGGGCAGGCATCGTGCGTTCGGTGCGGTGAACGGTGTGCTGCACACGATATTGCAGATGATCGCGGAGGGCGCCACCCATCTCGGGGTCGCAACCGATCACGTCATCGAATCCTTCCGCAATGAGCTCTGGCCCGGTTACAAGAGCGCAGAGGGTATCGAGCCGGCGCTGCTCGCCCAGTTCCAGCCACTCGAGGCGGCATTGGCGGCAATGGGGGTCAGTGTTTGGCCTATGGTGGCAATGGAAGCGGACGATGCGCTGTGTTCCGCGGCGTGGCTCGCATCCGCAGACATGCGCGTGCAGAAGGTATGTATCTGGACCCCCGACAAGGACCTGGCGCAATGCGTCCGCGCTGATCGGGTCGTCCAGGTGGATCGCAGGAGCAAAGTGATTCGCGATGCGGATGCGGTGCGCGAGAAGTTTGGTGTCGAGCCTGCGCTCATTCCGGACCTGCTTGCGCTCACAGGTGATGTGGCGGACGGCTATCCGGGGTTGGCCGGGATCGGCAAGGTCACGGCCGCGCGGTTGATTCGTCGCTACGGTCGCATCGAGGATTTTCCCGCGGACGTGCTCGGTGAGCGGCGCGCACGCGCGCTCCTTTTCAAGCAATTGGCCACTCTCAAGTCTGATCTGACCTTGTTCGCTGACGTCGAGTCATTGAGATGGCGCGGAGTCACCGAGCGGTTTGCCGCGCTCGCCCCGCAGGTGGGTGACACGCGGCTCGCCGATCGCGCCGCGCAACTGCGGCCGCCCGGCTAAAACGTCGGACGGGACGATCGGCCGCCTCAGGGTGCAGCGCGTCTGGCAAGCGCATCTTCCATGAGCTGCGCGATGGCATCGCGGCCGCTGCCTTCGCTCCTCAGGCCGGCAATCGCGCCCGCCACGTTTGCCGCAATGTGATTCTGATTCAGCTTGAATTTGAGCTCGATGCTCTGGACGACGAGCTCGAAGCCGACGATGCCCCGCAACTGGTCCTGCCCGTGCGCATCGGCCAGGCGCCACGGGGATTGCGCGTGGCGCTCGTACTGATCCGCCAGGGCGGTCACGATGCCCCGCAGCTTATCGGGCTCCTGCACGAGACGGATCTCCCCGTAGAGATGCGCCGTCGCGTAGTTCCACGTAGGGACGTTGTTCTGCGGCTCGGTATACCAGCGCGGTGAGATGTAGCCATGCGGCCCGTGGAAGATGAACAGCACCCGCTGGCCCTCGATGGACTGCCATTGCGGATTCGCCCGGGCCCAATGTCCCGTGAGTTTGACCTGATCGGCCTCGCGGCGATACAGCACCGGCAGATGCGTCGCAAACGGGGCGGCGCCCAACACCGAGATCAGCGTGCCGAATGCATCGTTGGCAGCCAACCAGTCGAGCCGGGTGAGATCGGTCTCGCGAAAGTAGGATGGTATGTACATCGGTCGAGCCTGCTGCCGCGCCTGCTGGCGGCCAGCGGGCAGTGTAACGCAAGCGCCGCACGCAACCGCGAAACTGTGGACCAATCGGCAGATTGGCCCCGCTCCGGCTGCAGGGCCCATGGCGCCAAGCGTGACGCACGTCACGGCCGCCGAGCACTATGTCAATTACGGTGGGCATGTTGTCAAACAGGTTTGCAGATCTCGTGCGACCAACCGCGCAAAGGAGGAGTAACTCATGTTTGCAGCGTTCAAGATTGCCGTCACCTTCGCGCTCGCATGCGCCTCGGTGGTGGCCGCGATCGTCGAGTCCGGACACCCGCTGCTGTTCGGCTGCCTGTGCATCGCCTTCATTCTCGGTGTGGTGGCAGCCGAGACGCATCGTGGCTTGCGCAAACAGGCCGTGCGTTCGGCAGTGAAAATCAACTCGGCAGTGAAGGGCAACTCGGCGGCGCGGTTCAACTAGCGCGCCCCCGCTCGACCGCGCCTGCGGCGGTGCTCGTCCACGACAGGCCGAGCGGATTCCCGTATCCCCGCGTACCTGCGCTGTCTCAAGGCGGCTGGCCGGCATTTGCCCCCAGCCGCTCGCCCTTGCACAGAATCAGGCCGCGATCCGCGCCCCGCGGGAGGTTGGGCGATTGCACGGCCTCGCTCACGGCTGCCCGGGTGGCAGCTCCGTCGGCGACAGGTGCGTCGTCACCAGCTCGATGTTGGCCCTGTGGGAGTCGAGCATGGCCGTGAGATCGGCATGGATGGAAGGTTCGGCGATCGCCGGCAGCAACGCTTCGAGCTTGCGCACCACCCAGCTCTGACCGCGATTGAGAAAGCGCAACCGCTCGGACAGGTCGGCAATCGCTACGGCCTTGTCATAAAAGGCACCCGTGACCTGCGAGGGCTCGCCCCGATAGTGACGGATGGCCTTCGCGAGCACGGCGCACCAGCGCGCCTCATCGCGATGCACATTCATGATCAACGCTTTCGATTGCGGAGGCGCCTCGTGAGCGGTATGCAGCGTTACCCGCGCGCCCGCCCGCTCCGCTTCGAGGAGTTCGTTCAGTGCGGCGAGCAGCTCATCACGTGAAAGATCAGCCATGGATCTAAGTGTAGCCCCCCGCCGTCATCCGGCGCACGCCGTCGCCGCCACGGTCGGCAGCAAGCTGGAGCGAAGCCGACCTGCGCCCGTCCGCAGTCACTTGCGGCGGCTGGAGACCTCGCGCACCGGCTCCTGACGCGTGAAATCGATGATGAAATGATCGCCATCGAATTTCACGATCTTACCGATCAGGTCGGGGCGAACGTGAAAGCCCTGACTACGACGCGCGTTGGCATCGGCGCGGCACGGCACGACCATCCGGATCGGCAGCTCGCCATCGCGCGCCAGCGCCAGATGTTGGCCCAGTAGCACCACGTCCTTGGTATCGGCCGGCTCTCTCGAGAGCTTGTCCTCGTAGCGCAGTACGCCGCGCGCCGGGTGTCCGAAAGTTGCCTGGGAACAATTGAGCACGAGTGCCCCGTCTGCCGCCAGCGCTGAACGGCCGCGCAACCGATTACTCGGGCGGGCACCGAATCGGTCGAACGCATCGACGAGGTTCAGATGCATCTCGACACGCTCCTGCCGAGCGGCATGTCCGATCCCGGGTTCGGATCAGAGTGTTTGGCCCGGTATTTTTCCAGGCGCAGTAGCTGCGCATCACAGTGCTTCACGGGTACTCCAGAAGTGCCTCACAACGGTGCGCCCTGCACTCATCGAACGCAACCTTTATTTGAGCCGCGCGCGGCGCGCGCACGCGAAACTCCGGCAGCAGCACACCACTTCCAGTACTATCGACTTAGCTGCGACGGGAGCAATGTGCCCGGCTCTCCTGCACCAGCGGCCGCGCTCCGCCGCATGCCAGATTGGCCGATCCAGGCGGCAGGATCATCTGCTCGGGCGCCACCGCGCAACCTGTCATGAGTCAGTACGAATTCACGATCTCTCTGCAGTTGCGGCACCCTGACATCGATCCCGCGAGGATCACGCATGCCATCGGCATCGAGCCACAGCACACCTGGAAGGCGGGCGATCCGCGGCGCGGCACGAGCGATGAGCCGCTCGAGGGCGTCTATCGCGAGAGCTACTGGATGGGACGGGTGATGGAGGAGCCGCAACTTTCGGCCGAACGGCTCTCGGTGGAGAGCATGCTCATGCAGACACTGGCGCACCTGCGCAGAGCCCAGTCATTTCTGCAACGATTCAAGCTCGATGGCGGGATCGCAGAACTGCATGTCAGCTTGTTCACTCGCGACCAGTTCAATCTCGAGCTGTCGCCCGATTCCCTCAGCTGGCTCGGCCGGCTCGGACTGGCGGTCGCTCTGGAAATCCACCCGCATTCGCCGCACGTTGCATCTGCGGCGCCGAACTAACCGGTGAGCAATTCGCAGGCGGCAGAGCCGCTCAATTTCGTGATTGCGCCCTGCAGCGCATTCCCACGCCTGGGCGCGGAGCGCCCGGCGTGATCACGCTCGTGTTTCGACCCGTCTGCGGCGAGTCACTGGTACTCGTGCGCGGCACCTACTTCCGGATCTGCTCCGACGGTACCCTGCGGGGTCCGGATAACTGCATCACCGGCAGCTACTCCGGCGGTTTCTGGGAAGTCGGCTGCCGCCTACATCGCTCGTTCGAATGCGGGGGGCTGATCCGGCTTCGCGTCACCGACGGCGGCGGTGGCCAGGAGCACATGGGGCCGTACGACTTCATCAGGGCGGCGGAAGGTGCGCTCTTCACGCGCGAGCGGTGTCTGGGGACCCACGCATCGCGCCATCTGTGCGCCACCGTCGGCCCGGTTTGGCGGGAGATTGCCTTCCTCGCGGCGGAAAATCCCCAACCGCCCGCTCATTGATTATCATTTCCGCATGCGCAAGCATCTCGTTCTGTGGCTCGTATTGATCTGCTGCGCCAGCGTGCCTGCGCAAGCTCAGACGTGGATCGAAGGGCGCAATTACTTCCGGATCGTGCCGGCGCAGAACACGCATGTCGCACCGGGAAAGATCGAAGTGACGGAGGTCTTCTCGTACGCCTGTCCCTTCTGTGCGCAGTTCAATCCTTACGTGCAGGCGTTGCAGCGCGCTTTGCCAGCCAACGCCGCGCTCGACTTCCTGCCCGCCTCGTTCAACCCCGCCGAGGACTGGCCGATGTTCCAGCGGGCGACGTGCACGGCGCAGATTCTCGGAATCCTCGACAGGACCCACGCTGCGATGTTCGCTGCCGTGTGGACGACCGGTGAACTTGCGATCACCGATCCGCAGACCCGGCGGCTGAAGAACCCGCTCCCCACGATCGAGGATGCAGCGCGCTTCTATCACCGCCTGACGGGCGTCGCGGAGGACAAGTTCCTGGCCACAGCGAAGTCCTTTTCGGTGGACATGAAGATGCGTTCCGACGATGCGCTGGTACAGGCCTACCACGTCGATGGCACCCCCACCCTGATCGTCAACGGCAAGTACCGGATCACCGGTGTGTCGGCGGGCGGAATGCCACAGATGATCGATATTGCACGATGGCTCGTCGCTCGCGAGGCTGGCGAAGCGCATTGAGCTGAACTTCAGCTCTCGCTTGGCGCTATCGCAACGTGCTTTCGTGCAACGTGCGCGGCTCGGTCGTGCGGGGACTGTGTCCTCCGCGTTGAATGGGGCGCAGCGAGGTCGGATTGAACGAGGCAACGTCTGCCGCGGTGATGACCCGGAACGTTGACTCAGCAACGAACGCAGAGGGCCGTGGGGCCTCGACGATGCGCGGGGGTTGCATAGCGCGTGGCTCGAGGGCGGAATTCCCGCCGCGCAAGCGCGCGTCACGGCTCAAGCTGAGAGGAATCGCCGCACGGGCCGATGGCGACCCGAGACGCTGGTGGGTGAAGTCCCATGTCAGCCGATGACCCACCTGCACGCGGAAATCCGAATGGGCTTCCATCTGCCAGCTGAGTAGTTCCCGGCTATGAAACGCATCGCCCCCCTCCGGATCACCGTTGTTGGATCCGAGGCGTACCTGTCGCAAGCGGAAACTGAAGGTGGGGCGCATGGCAGCCCCGGCGCCCATGGAGCGGCTGATATAGAACATCAGTTGCGGGGAGCGCGGAGCAAGGCCGGGTCCGGCAGGGATCGGCGCGGCCCGAACGAGGCTCGGCAGCAAGAGCAGGTACCCTGCCGCAACTGCCGCTGCCACTGCGTTGCCGGAAAGCCGCGCCGCAGACACTTTTCCGCCTCCGCTGACGATCTCGATCCAGTTGCGGCAAGGATCGGCCGCGGCCGCTGCGGAGAGCATCCGACGGTGTCGGGACTTGGTGTAGGACTGCAGCCACGCGATGCGCCCATCCCTGTCCGGCCTGACGAGGGTGCTGGCCTACGTGACGGTAAGCTCTTGATCAGCAAGGACTGGCGCACGCAACGGCACGACCGAGGTGTCGGTTGGCTTGTGGTGACGCTTGCGTCAGGAGGGTTGGTCAGCGAGGGTACTTGGCGAATATGGCCGCGACCGCGGCATCGATCTTCCGGGTGGCCTTGTCGCCCGTCGCCCCAGCCAGGCTTTGGTTGACGGAAGCATGCCAGATCGGCTGGTGCGTTCGGCCATCGTACAGATCGACTGCGATGATGCCCTCCTGGTAGACATACGGCTCATCCCAACCCCAGCCCCATGGACCTGCCCAGCCCCAACCATAACCGTAGCCATAACCCCATCCGCCGTCGTAGGGATAAGGGCCATCCACGACGTTGCGCATACCGATCCCGTATCCGACCAGGCAGTCGGGATCCGACTTGGCCGGCTGCGCGCCCACCGTGCGCAAATTGGCTTCGATCGCGGCACGCAGGCGCGACTCATTGAGGGGATTGGCGACGGTGCTACGTAGGGAATCGCTGCTTCCGCGGAACGAGCCTGCCCAGGCGAAGGAGTGACATTGGAGTGGATGCCCGGCGGTCGCATTCACATCGGAGCTGACCCGCAGCGATACGCACCCCGACAGTGCCAGAACAAGCACTGGCACGGCCATCCGGGTACGAAAGAGGCATCTCATCATGGCCTGACCTCGGACGATGCGGCGGCGCAAATCAACGCGCCCCTATCGGTGTCAACGCACCGACGGCCCTGCGGTTTACGGCTTCCGCGCCTCGGGACTCCAAAAAGGCGCGTTCCGCATCACGGCGGCGTGGGGGCGCGGTAGCCCGTGGCAATCCGGTAATAGTAATGGCAGACGAACGTGCCGTAACGACTGAGGGTTCCCTCCGACACCGCGCCGAGAGCTGCGACCTGCTCATGCACATGGGCGTCGTCAATCTCCTGCGGGCTCCATCCGATGAGCAGCAGGGTTCGCCCCTCCTGTTGGGAAGGGCGAAACCACAGGCGGTACATCAGCCCTTCTTCTGCGAACAGGTTGCGGCTCGTCGTGTTGCGCACGGCGTCGCGGGGATGCGGCGCGTAGAAGGCGAGCTCACTCGCAATGACGTACCGGTCCATACCGACGATCAGGGGTGTCACGCCGCTGCGGGCCTGGATCTGGGCGAGGATCTGCTGGATCTGCCGCCCGAACTCGCGCCATATCACCGGCTCCGTCTCCACGTGCCGGCTGTAGCGCAACCCGGGCAGGCCAAGCACGAGGTAGTGCAGGCAACCGGCAAAAATCAACAGTAGCACGACGACCGTGGTGCTCCAGGCCGCCGGTAGCCGACGGCGCAGACCCGCGAGACGTTGTTCGACGCAGCAGACAATGCTGCTCGACAGTGCGGGCACCCCGGCGATCCACAGCGCCCCGGTCCAATCCAGCTTCACGTCATGGTGCAGGCTGAACACCACGAACACCGCCAGGGGCACGAGCACCGCGGCCTGCAGGAAGCGTCTTCGCTGCATGCCAGCCGGATCGGGCGTAGCTGTCGCAGGGCCGTTGCGCGAGGCAAGCGCCAACGTCAACACACCTGTTGGCGTCAGCAGCAGCAGTGCGCCGAGCAAGAGCTTGTGCAGCGCGAACTGCGGCTGCTCGGCTAGCCGGCGCGAGGTCTGGAACGCGAACGAGGCCCACTCGTGCTGCGCATTCCAGGCGAGGTCGGGCGAAAAGATCGCCAGTGCGAGCATGACGGCGAGGTACGGCCCGGGGCGCAGCAGCCAGCGGCGCGACTCCCGGTCGAGCAACGCGAACACGAGCATCGCCGGTACCAACAGCCCGATCGTGTATTTCGACAGCAGCCCGACCCCGAGCGACACACCCACCCCCCACCACGCGCCGGAGCGTCCGCCAAGCAGCGCGCGTTCGAGGAAAAACAGGCAGGCGGACCACGCGGCGATCAGTGGCGCATCCGGTGTCATCAGCATTCCGCACAGAAAGAAATATGGCAGGATCTGCATGAGCAGCAGCGCGATCAGAGCAGCCGCGCCGCCGAACAGATTGCGCGTCAGGCGGTACGTAAAAAATCCGGCAACGAGGGCGCTGCCCAAAGCACCGATGCGCACGCCGAACTCGTCGTGGCCGAACGCCCACGTACCCGCCCGGATCAGCCACGCGACCATCGGCGGATGATCGAGATAGCCCATCGCCGGATGCAGCGAATAATTCCAGTAATAGGCCTCCTCGGGAATGAGCTGCATCTGTCCCAGGTAAATGAGCCGGAGCGCAAAAGTGCATGCCAGGGCACACAGCACCGTTTGCTGCCAGCGTGCGCCGGTGCCGATGCTCCATCCCGGCGCGGCGAGGGAAAACGCATAGCCTGCCCGGATCAGCAGCGTGGAGACGATGACCGCCGGTACGATCGCCACCTGCGGTGCAATGCCACACGCGTTGGTCAACCATGCCAGGACGCCGCCGCGGAAGAACACGGCAAACACGCTTACGGCAAGCAGGCGGCCATGCACGCGCCAGGCCGCCGCCCCGGCGGCGGGCGGCAGCCGCGGTCGCGCCTGCAGGACGTACGCCAGCACGAGCCCCACCGCAAACCCGGTGATCTGCGCCGTGCCTTGCGTCATCCCCGCGTGCAGGGCGAGGAGGAAGCTCAGTACATCGGCCAGGGGAGCGATCAATGCCGGTCCGGGACGCTGTTAGCGCCGCAACGGCAGCTCGATATAGCTGTCGGCGTACCAGCGCAGGTTCAGTGGCACCTTCGCGTCCGCGATCGATTCCTGATTCACCGGGCCGCCCGTGCCATAGTTGATCTGCTCATCCGGGCGCTTGTTCACGCCCAGCACCAGCACGATGCGGCTGCCCGCCTGCAGCTGGCGGCTCATCAGCCGCTCGCTGCGGAATGACAGCTGCTGACGCTCGCCGGCCTTGAGCAGATGACGGTTGACGCGATCGCGGACGTAGCTGGCGCGGAATTCATAGGCCGGATCGAACAGCTGCAAATACTGCCCATCGGCCAGCAGCTCGTAAATCGCCACATTCAAATCGACGTCCATCTTGTTGAGGCGCAGGTCGAGCCGACCGGAAAAGGCTCCATCCAGCTCGAGCGCATGGCGCAGCGGTTCGCTCACGTACTGCACGGAGTAATGCGGCGAGAGATTCTGGCTGAGCAGCTCAGCAGGTGGCGTCCAGAGCGCATCGGTGCGATCCGCGAAATCCACCTTCTGGCGCACGAAGGCCGCTTCGGTCGGTTTGTGCAGCGACAGCCGGTGCACGCCGCCCTGTGCGAAGAGCGCGGCATCCAGGTAGAAGCGCAGGGTACCCTTGGCCATCGCCTCGAGCGAAGGCGCGTGACGCCACTCGTTTGCGCCCATGACCTCGAAGTTGACCCGGTCCTTGAGCAGTGCAGGCCGCTCCCCTCCCTTGAAGATGGAGTCGAACCACTGATAGCGCAGCTCGCGCAGATCGATGAGCGCAGCCTGATCGAGCGCGTAGCCCTGCAGGTTCGCAGCGGCCCCGTTGTTCTGCATGACGTTGTCGTCGTACGGGCCGATCAGCAGGGTCTGGCTGGCATGCGGGTCATGGCGGGTATGCTCGGTGAAATAATACAACGTGCCGAGCTCGCCGGCGGCGTAGTAACCGGTCGTGGCCAGCACCGGGATGTTGATATGCGCGAACTGCTCCCGCTGGGGCACGAATTTCTGCCAGAACCGATCGTAACTCGGGTGATCCAACCACTGGTGAAAGATGCGATTGCGCGCACCGAACGTGCGATCCAGCTCCGCATAGGATTTGCCGCTCGCGTACCAGGCCGCATTCAGCGTGCGCCAGCGGGCCTCGTCGCTGCAGGTCTTCTCGTCGAACCCCTTGGTGTTGCTCACGCAGCCCGACCAGCGGAACGCGGAGTTGTGCACGATGTTGCCCGTCATGGGGAAATCGATGCCGGGCACCGTGGCCGATGAGGTCGCCATCGCCTTCAGCGCCGGCGGCAGCCGCCTGGCCGCCGCCCATTGCGTGAATGCGCTGTACGAGCTGCCGTACATTCCGACACGTCCGTCGCTCCAGGGCTGTCTTGCGATCCAGTTGATGACCGCGCGCGCGTCCTCACCATCATGCAGGTAGGGCACGACCTCACCGGGGCTGCGGCGCTCGCCGCGCGTGAACGCAACGATTCCCACATAGCCGTGCGCTGCGCACTCGCGCGCGAAGTTGTTCGCATCGACATGAATCGTGAACTCGAGCAGCGTCGGCAGGGGCGTCGTGTCGTCCTTTGGGCGCACCATGACGGCGGAGATGGCGCCACCGTCGGCAGTGTGGATGAGAAGGTCCCAATCGATCACGTAGCGATTCGCCTCGTCGTCCGCGTTGAGTGCGGCCACGAGCGAATGGAAGGCGCGATAGGCATCGAATTCCAGGTAGGCGTGGATGAGCTCGACCGCATCCGGCAACGGAATGTTGCCTTTTCCACGCCACTGATCGGTCGCCCGTTGCAGCGCGTCCTGGAAGGAGCCGACGGGTATGGTGAGCCAGGCGGTCAGCAGGTAATCGTTCTGGTCATCGAGCTTGGAGACGAGGTCCCAGTAGGATTGCGCGAAGGCTGCCGAGAAGGCCGTGTGCTCGTCGGCCTGGCGCTGCATCGCATGCACGTAGATATCGAATATCGCCGAGCGGCTGACGGGCCGATGGGCATCCGCCGCTCGCCGTCGATCGCGCAGCGATTCGCGGCTCGACCATGCCGCCGGGTAGTTTCCTGCGGCCATTTGCAGCGCGGATAGGTTGCGCAGATAGCGTTCCGGATCCTTCTCCTGGTACACGGGCAATATGCGGTCCGCCAGATCGCGCATCACTGCCGGCATCGCCGCATCCGTGACGGATGCCGGCGGGTGAAACTGCAGCTCCTGCGCCGCCGCAGCGCAGCAGCACACCAGCAGCAGCAGCGAGAGGATCAGCCGCTTCATGGGTGATGATCGACCACTGGATCGGTGCGTGTGCTGGCAGGTCGCTCGTGCGCGCCGGCAGCGCTCGAGGGCGGCTTGATGACCAGATGCAGCACACGGGAAAACAGCGGATCGCGCGCCTGGGCGGCGCGGCCGATATGGATCACGCTTGTGTGCACGAGTTCGGTGGTGAATACGTCGATGACGCGCTCGAGCGCCTCGTCATCGAGCGAACCGAGCGTGTCGTCGATGAGCACCCAGGGCGGGGCCTGCAGCACGATGCGCGCGAAGGCGATGGCGAGCTGCTCGTCCTGACTCAGATCACGGTCCCAGCGCTGGGTCGCATCGAGCAGCGGCTCGAACCGCGCCAGTCCCAACCGCTCCAATGCGCGTGGGAAGGCATCTGCGGGAAAGCGGTCCGTCTTCTGCGGATAGGCGAGCACCTCGCGCAAGCTGCCACGTGGCAGATAGGGGGTGCCGCGCGGCAAAAACAGCATCTGCTCGTCCTTGGGACGAGTGATCTCCCCCGCGCCCCATGGCCACAACCCGGCGAGCGCCCGGAACAGCAAGGTCTTGCCGGTACCCGGCGCCCCCACGATCAGCACGCGCTCGCCGGCCTTGACCACGACTTTTCGTTCCCGCAGCAGATCGCAGCCGGAGGGTGAGACGATCTCGAGATTGTCGATGGTCATCATCCCCGGCGCACCCTCGGTGTAGGTGATGCGGCTTTCGAACTCGTGCAGAACTTCCGTCGTGGTGAGAGCGTAGCGGAAGCTCGCGACGCGATGCAGCGTCGCGCGCCAGTCGGCAATCGTGCTGAAGTTATCGACGAACCAGCGCAGCGAGGACTGGGCCTGCGTGAAGGCGGCCGCCGCCATCATCAATCCGCCGAAGGAGATCTTGCCGGCAAAATACAGCGGCGCGGCCACCAGTATCGGCGCG
Source organism: uncultured Pseudomonadota bacterium (assembly GCA_963716335.1). Lineage (GTDB taxonomy): Bacteria > Pseudomonadota > Gammaproteobacteria > Steroidobacterales > Steroidobacteraceae > 13-2-20CM-66-19. The sequence continues at coordinate 458,445 of OY970302.1, forward strand.
ACGATGGTGACCCAGCCGAATCCGGCGGTGACCCAGGTGAGATTGGTCAGCCCCGCGACGATGCGACGCGTGGCAGCCAGCACGTTGTTCAGGTGCAGCTCGACGCGCCGCCGTTCATCCTCCTCGCCCGAGGCGAGCGCGATGCCATCGAGATGCTCATTGACGCGCACCAGCGAGAAACGCAGATCGGCTTCGCGCGCGTAACGCTCCGCATTGCGGCTGATGAGACTGCCTCCGACCCAGTAGCTCATCAGCGAGCCGGCCCCGGCGTACACGACGGCCGCCCACACCATGAAGCCGGGAATGCCGTAGTCCCGATCGCCGAAGCGGAAACTGAAGTCGTTCGACAGCACCCACAGTACGCCGGCGAAGGTGCCGAACAGGATGGAGGATTGCAGCAGCCCGGTGCCGAGATCGGCGGTGAGCTCGCACAGCTTGCGGGCATCCTCATGCATGCGCTGATCGGGATTCACGCCCATCGGGCCGCCGGCGTTCGCCAGCCAGAAGGCGCGTCGCGGCAGCATCCAGTCGCGTAACAGATCGTGTACGAGCCCTTCGCGCAACTTGAGCTTCAACATCTCGACCAGCCAGCGCTGCGCGACATTCAGTGCCAGCAGCGCGCTTGCGATCACGAAGAAAACCACGAGCTGCGCCAGGAAGTCCTGCAGGTCACGCCGCGAAAGCGCATCGAAGAACGGCTTGTTCCACCGGTTCAGGCGGATTTGCCCGTACGCCGTGACACCGATGACGATGAACACGGCAATCGTCAGCAGCACCAATGCCCGCACCGCCGGGGAGCCGCGCCACGCGTGCATCATCATTCCGAGCTGACGCAGCAGACCGGACTGCCGCAGCTCCTCCCGATGCGCCAGCTCCGCTGCACTTGGCGAGGGACCGCTCATCACGTCACGCGCGCGAGTGCCGTGCGGCGGGCACAAATGCACGAGATGAACGCCGCGTAGCTCCAGGCAAGGTGCCGCGCCGAGGTTTGCTTGCCGGTACGCTGGTCGAATTGCTCCGACAGCTGCCCATCGGATGGTGTGAAGGCGCGAACGGTGCGCAGATAGCGCTCGCCCCGCTCGATCCACTCGACAGCGTCGGCAGCGTCGACCGCGCCGGCGGCTGCGAGAAAGCAGAACTCGGCGGCCCCGAGTGTCGCGAAGTAATACGCGCCGCCCGAGAAATACACATCTCCCGGGTAGCGGCCCATCGCCGGCGCGCGCTCGGACGGTCGGGCATGATTGATCGGATACGTCGCATCGAACAGGCTCTCCAGCTGCCGCAGCGTAGCGTGCATGCGCCGATCGTGCACGGTGTGCAGGGCGCCCTCGCCGCCTGCGTGAATGCCGGCCAGGATGACCGCGATGTCGAGCTCCTTGTTGGAGCGCGTCCCCGAGCTCAGGACCCGTGAGCGGAAGTAGCCCGCCTCGGCAAGCCAGAACTCCTCGAGCTGCTTGCGGATCGCCTGCGCTTCGCAACCGTAGGAGTGGGCGAGCGACCTCTCGTCGCGCAGCGCAAGCCAGCGCGCGCCCTCCTCGAGGGCGGCGGCGGACACGCACAGCGTGAAGTAATGCAGCCCCTGCTCTTCCTCCCAGATATCGAAGCAGGGCTCGCGCCAGTGGGCGAACGTGAACGCAAGGTCGGCACGCACGAGCTGCGCCAGATCCTCGCTCAACTTCGGCCGCCCCGCGGGCGGGAAGTCAGGTTGCCCGTGCCGCTCGGCAGCGTCCACATGCGGTGACCAGCGCATGAGCGCCAGTGCGCGCAACGCCGCGCCATCGTGCTGCGGGCGCGTCCAGCTCGAGAAGTCAAGCGTGCCGTCGGCGTTGACACGCGTCTCGGCAACGACCGCTTCGCCGAACACCGTTGCGAGCTCCGCGTCGGTGCGCAGGAATCGCACGAACTGTGGGGCGACCGCTTCGCGCCACACCCGCGATGCCGCGGTGAGACGGCCGTCGAGGTGGCTGAGCGCGCCACTGAAACGTATGAAGTCAGCGAGGTGCCCGAGCGCCTCGCGTTTGAGACTGCCGCTCTCGAACAGCCGTCGCAGCGCATCGACGACCAGCGCGGAATCGCGGAACCAGTGGAAGAAATAGTCCGGATCCGGATCCCAGTCCGCGAGCACCGGCGAGGCCACGATCGCCCCGCGCCGCGGATGCACGCTCTGCCCGAATCCGGGGCGCCGCTTGACCAGTCCCACGGGAGAGACGCTCATCAGCATTCCGCTGGCAGCGCGCCCCCACTGCACATCGATCCATTCGTCGAGTGTCGGGGCGCCCGCTGTCATCAGCTCGGATCGGGCGAGCCCAGCTGAGCACTGCTGAAGCCGAGTTTGCGCAGGCTGGCGCCGATCTCCGGGATGCTCATGAACAGCTTCCACAGCAGGCCACTGCGATGATTTTCCATCATGACGACGATCGGTCCCTGATCGATCGCCAGATATGTCTCGGCGTACCAGCCTGCCTGCTCGCAAAAGGCATCCGCAAATCCATAACGCCCCCACAACCGCTCGCCGTGCCGCACGAGGAAGTGGCGCAATGTACCGATCACCTCGCGCGGCGCATAGGGCAGGCTCGACAGGGCCGCGGTGGGTGTGAGGGTCCCGTTGTCGCAATCCGGGGCGTGCGCGTCGTAACCGCAGGGGTCATCGCTTGCGGTCAGGCCCCAGCAGTGGGCGCCGTAGCCGGCATAGTTGTTGGGATTGGCGATGCAGTGCGCATGATTGATGGCGACATGCCGCCGGTTGAGTTCCCAGTAATCGGCATAGCGATCCTTGAGTCCGCGGGGATCGAGTCCGCAGAAGGAATAATGCGCGAAGAACAACGGCCCGCCGAACGGCACGCCGAGCGGCAGCTCGATGCCGTAATAGCTCTTGCCGTTGAGAAACGCGCGGCCCGCGGCAAAGCCGCGGTGGTAGACGATGGGGTCGATGGCATGGCGGCGTGAGGCGGCGGCCAGCACATAGGTGATGAGACATTCGTTCCAGCCGCGGATCTCGTGATCCATCGCCCAGCCGTTGTTGGGGCTCCAGTGCCAGTACAGCACGCTGCGACCGCCGCGCGTGTACCAGTCCCATTCCACCTCTTCCCACAGCGCCGTGATGCGCCCCCGCAGTGCGGTCTCCGCCGGTGTGAGGCGCTGGAAATACTGTCGCGCGCACAGCAGCCCCATGCACAGAAGCGAGGTCTCCACGAGATCCCCACCATCGTCCGTGCGATAGAACGGAATCGTCGCGCCCGTGCGGCCATCGAGAAAATGCGGAAACGCTCCGTGATAGCACGTGGCCCGCATCAGCAGCTCGAGCATCCTGCCGAGCCGCTCGACGGCGGCTTCACGGGCAATCCAGCCACGCTCCACCGCAACGATGATCGCCATGGCGGCAAACCCGGAGCCACCGACCGCCACTTTGTCCGGAACGCTCGACTCGTGCGTCGAGCACCGGTCGGGGGCGAGCCCGCTCGCCGGATGGGCGCCCTCCCAGAAAAAGCGGAAGGTCTGGCGTTGCACGGCATCGAGCAACGCATCGTCGGGCAACTCTGCCAGACGGGCGGCGCTGCGGGCATCGGACACGACGCCGGCCCGTGGTGTGGGCAGCGGCTTGTGTTCGGTTTGGGGCATGCGAGCTCCTGCGGGACCGATTCCTCTATCATCACGGTAGCGCGTTTGGGGACGGGATTCGATGAACCGGATCGAGAAACTGCTGGGCGCCATGACGCTCGGGGAGAAGCTCGGACAGCTGACGATGACGGCTGCCGGATATGCGGTCACCGGGCCCGTCATTGCGGGCGACTCGACCGAGGCGATCCGCAACGGCTCGATCGGCAACCTGCTCAATCTCGCCGGCGCCGGGCCGATTCGCGACATGCAGCGCCTCGCAGTCGAGCACTCCCGCCTCCGAATCCCGCTGCTGATCGGGCTCGACGTGCTGCACGGCTACCGCACCCTGTTCCCGATCCCGTTGGCGGAGAGCGCGCTGTTCGACCCCGAGGCCTGGGAGCGCACGGCGCGTGCGGCGGCGACGGAGGCTGCCGGCGATGGCCTGTCGATGAGCTTTGCGCCCATGGTGGATGTGTCCCGCGACCCACGCTGGGGGCGCACGGCGGAGGGTCCCGGAGAAGACCCTTGGGTCGGCATGCGCCTGGCCGAGGCCAAGGTGCGTGGTTTCCAGGGTGCCGATCTCGCCTCATTGGACTCGGTCGCGGCCGTCGCCAAGCATTTTTGCGCCTACGCACCGGTCCTGGCCGGTCGTGAGTACGCCCCTGTCGACATCTCCGAGCGCACGCTCCGGGAGGTGCATTTGCCGCCGTTCGAAGCGGCCGTGGCCGCAGGGGTAGTAGCCATCATGCCGGCGTTCACCGACCTTGCCGGCACACCGATGACTGCGCACGTGCGGCTGCTGCGGCATCATCTGCGCGGCGAGCTCGGCTTCGACGGCGTGCTGATAAGCGACTACAACGCCATCGCGGAGCTGTTGCGACATGGCATTGCCGCCGATCTGCCGGAGGCGGCTGCCCTGGCGCTCAAGGCAGGCGTGGACATCGACATGATGTCCGGTGCGTACCGCAAAGGGCTGCCAGTCGCACTGCAGCGCGGCCTCGTCGTCCTCGAGGACATCGACGCCAGTGTGCGGCGGGTGTTGCGGCTCAAGGAGCGCCTTGGCCTGTTCGCGGACCCCTTCGGCCGCGGCTCCCATCCGGACACGCCACAGGCGCTTTCGCGCCGCCGGCAACTTGCCCGCTCCGTCGCGACGCGGGCGGTCGTCATGCTGAAGAACGACAACGACACGCTGCCGCTGCGCGGTGCGCTTCGCCGCCTGTGCGTACTCGGTCCGCTTGCCGATGCGGCCGCGCAGATGGGCGGCCCCTGGTCGGCTGCAGGGGTACCCGAGGAGCACATCACCGTCGTGCAGGGACTGCGCGCGGCAGTGCCGGATACCGAGATCCTCCACGCCGACGGTGTTGATATCGAGGGCGAGGATCGCAGCCGCGTGAGCGCCGCCCTCGAGCTGTGCGCGGCGGCCGATGCAATCGTGTTGTGCCTGGGGGAGGCCGCCTTGATGAGCGGCGAGGCGGCGAGCCGCGCCACCCCCGATCTGCCGGGCCAACAGCAGATGTTTGCCGATGCGGTGTTCGAACGCGCCCGCGCACTGGGTGTTCCGGTCGTCGTCATCCTGTTCTCGGGCCGGCCGCTCATCATCCCGAGAGTTGCGCAAGCCGCCGATGCGCTGCTGGCTGCCTGGTTTCTCGGCAGCGAAACCGGCCACGCCCTGGCGGATCTGCTGTTGGGGCGCTGCTCCCCGAGCGGGCGCACGCCCATCTGCTGGCCGCGCGTCGTCGGCCAGATTCCCCTCTTCTTCGCCCACCGGCCGACTGGCCGTCCCGCTGACCCTGCAGATCACTTCACCAGCAAGTACCTCGATGTTGCCAACGAGCCGCTGTACCCGTTCGGTCACGGACTCACATACGGTCGGTTCGAGCTGCAAAGCGTGCGGATCCCCACACCGGACGTGACCGAGTCTGACACGGTCGTCGTCCACGCCGAGCTGATCAACAAAGGCGCGCGCACCGCCACGGAAACGGTGTTTCTGTTCGTGCACGACCGGCTGTCCAGTGTGACGCGGCCGGATCTGGAGCTGAAGGCGGTACAACGCATCGAGCTGCGGCCCGGCGAGCGCGGCACGGTGACTTTGCAGCTAGCGGCGGCGGATCTGCGTTTCCTCGGGGCCGAGCTGCTGCCGGTATTCGAGCCGGGCGAGGTCGAGATCCTGGTCGGCCCGTGCGCCGACCGGTCCCGATTGCTCCTGGGGCATATCCGCCTGCGCGCCGGAGCGGGCCCGTGAGCCGCGCCTGGACGGCGCTCGTCCTCGTCGGCATCGTCATCGTGGTGATCGCGCTGCTCGCCCTCGTACGCGGGCGCGGGCGACGGATGAGCGCGGGCGGCCGCACCGCACGCCCTGCATCGCGTCCCGACGGCTTAGCCCAGCCACGCCGGTCCGAGCTCACGCCGGGCCGCCCGCCCGTCCCATCCCCGGATAGACCGGCACCCGCCACGGCGCAACCGCTCACGGATGCGCAGATTCTGGCCCAGCTCTCGGAGCTGGCGCTGGGCACGGTGGACCGCAGCACCGTTGCCTCCCCCGCCCATGCGGCGGTCAGGGAACGGGTGCTTGCGGCACTTCGCAAGTCAGCAACCGAACAGCGCTATGCCCCCCGCCGCCCGCACATGCTGCCGCGGCTGATGGGGGCGGCGAGCGACGAGGAGGTCTCGCGCCGCGAGCTTGCTTCCATCATCGCGCAGGATCCGGCGCTCGTCGGCAGCCTGCTCACCATCGCCAACAGCTCGTACTACCGGGTCACGCCCGACCCGGTCGAAAGCGTCGATCGGGCGCTCGTACTGCTGGGAACGAACGGCCTGCGATCGCTCATCTCTGCGGCCCTCATGCAGCCGATCTTTCGCACCGCCGGCAGCACCTTTCCGCGGTTTCCGCAGATCGCCTGGGAACATGCCTCGCGCTCGGCGAATGCCGCGGTACCGCACGCGGTGCTGGTCGAGAAATCCGATCCCTTCGGCGCGGAGCTCCTCAGCCTGTTGATCGGGCTCGGGAGCATCGTGGTGTTTCGCGTCACGCTCGATCTGTATGGCGAGGATGTGCGCCTGCAGCCCGATCCCAACATCGTCGCCTCCCTCCTGGAGAGTCAGGCGGTCAGCGTGGCGCGGCGCATCGGCGCCAGTTGGGAGCTGTCGGCACGCATGCTGGCGGCTCTCGATGAAGAATCGGCTAACCACACCTCTGCGCTCGGGCGGTCGCTCGCATTCGGCCGCATCGTCGGTGGGCTGGCGGTGCTGCGGCTCAACCGCGTCATCGACGAAGCGAGCGCGCAGGCCTCCATTCCCGCCTCATCGCTCGCTGCAGCGGACCGGGAGAGAATGTGGTCTCGCCTGACACTGCGCCAGGCGGCATCGGCCCGATAGCGCGAGCGGGCAGGCTTGCGACGCCAACCCCCACCAGGGCCCGCCCGGGAGGGGCAACTGCTGTCGAGCTCACGTTTGAACGCCGCGGATCCACGCCACGAAGAAGGCGACCGACGCGATCGCCATGATCGCGGTGGCCAGCCAACCGATCACGGCGGACGTGCGCGAAATGCAAAATTTGCCCATGACACTCGGGCGGCTGCTCATGAGCATGATCAACACCATGATGGGCACGGCGACGATGCCATTGAGCACCGCGGCCCAGACCAGGGCCTGCACGGGATCGAGGGAGGTGACGTTGGCGATGGCCCCCAGACACGTTGCCGCAACGATGGCTCCGTAGAAAGCCTTCGCATGGAGGAGCTTGCGACCGAGGCCCACCGGCCAGCGGCCCGCCTCGCCCACCGCGTACGCTGCCGAGGCGGCCAGCACCGGAATCGACAGCAGCCCCGTTGCAATGATCCCGGCGGCGAACAAGGCGAAGGCGAATTCGCCGGCCACCGGACGCAATGCCTCGGCGGCCTGTGCCGCGGTCTTGATTTCGCTGGCGCCCGATGCGTGCAAGGTCGCCGCCGCCGTCACCAGGATGGCAAGCGCCACGAGATTCGAGAATGCCATCCCGATGCGCGTATCCAGGCGGATGCGCGCAAGGGCAGCGGGTCCCTGCCCGGGCGCCTCGCACAGCGGCCGACTCGCGGGCGCCGCCTTGGTGTCTTCCACTTCCTGCGCGGCCTGCCAGAAGAACAGGTACGGGCTGATCGTGGTGCCGAGAATGGCGACTACGGTCAGCCAGAAATCCGTACCGCCCCTCAACTGCGGCCGCACCAGATCCATGCCGAGCTCAGCCCAGGGCATCCGTACGACCATGGCCGTGGCGAAGTATGCAAACAGTGACAGCGTGAGCCATTTGAGAATCGCGACGTAGCGGGTATGGCGGAAGAAAATCTGGCCGGCCGTACACAGCGCCCCCGCGAGGATCACGTACAGCCAGCCCGGCACGGCCGGCAGCAGCAGCCTGCCCGATTCCGCCATGGCACCCAGATCCGCTCCGATGTTCAGCGTGTTGGCCATGAACAGCAGGGCGACCATCGAGCGCATCAGCCATCCGGGATAATGGCGGCGCAGATTGCCGGCGATCCCCTTCCCGGTCGTGCGCCCGATCTGCGCGCTGATCGTCTGGATCGCGACCATGAGCGGATAGGTGAGCAGCAGCGTCCAGGCGAGTTGGAAGCCAAACTGCGCCCCCGCTTGAGAGTAGGTGGCGATGCCGCTCGGGTCATCATCGGCGGCGCCCGTGATCAGACCCGGCCCCAGTGCGCTCCACAGGCGCGGCTTGCTCGGCCCGACCACGGTACTGCCCCGTGTCCGGGCGGCGCGCCGCGCTCGCCGGCTGCCCCGCGCGCGACCGGTGCGCCGCACTGGCCGCGCCCTATCGTCCATCGGGCCACCGTTTGCCCGGGAAGCGGGCCGGCATGTTGCTAGCGCGACGCATAGATCGTTTCGTGAATGAAGCGCAGCTTGTCGAGGATCGGCGGCGTCAGCACGAACGGATAGCCATCGGGTAATCCCAGCCCCCGGTTGAGACTGTTGAGTACGTAGGTGAGCGGCAGCCAGTCTTCGATCATCCGCTCGAAGGGGGTTGGCTGCGGCGCCAGCGGATCCTCCGGGGGGGCAAGCGCGGGCTCATCGGCCCGCGTGGGATTGAGCGACAGGCCCGCCGCGCCCGCCGTTTCCAGCGTGTCCGCAATGAGCAGGAAGTGCGCCCAGGACTCGGCCCAGTCTTCCCAAGGGTGCACGGCCGCATAGGCGCTTATGAAGCGGACCTGCCAGTTCGCCGGCGGCCCATCGGCGTAGTGGCGTCGCAGACACTCACCGTAACCGGCACGCTCGTCACCGAAGATCCGCCGGAACTGCCCGAGCCGGGTTCCGCTGCGGATCAGCCGGTCCCAGTAGTAGTGGCCGATTTCGTGCCGGAAGTGGCCCAGCAACGTGCGATAGGGCTCGTGCTGCTGCTGCCGCTGCTGTTCGCGTTTGACGTCGTCCGCCTCGGCAATGTTGATGACAATGACGCCATCGTCGTGGCCGGTGAGGACGGGGTCACCGCCACCGGGGGGTGCGTCGAGGAATTCGAACGCCAATCCGCCGTCGCCGGCGTTACACCGCGGCGACACGGGCAGCTTCAGGCCGCGTAGCGTATAGACCAGGCGCCGTTTGGCGACCTCGAGTCGGTACCAGGCCAGCTTGTTTTCCGGTGAGGCGAGATCCGGAATCACGTGCGTCAGACGGCAGGAAGCACACAGCGGCTGCGGGTCTCCGGCCGGCACCGCCCAGTTGCACACGTTGTGCTGCTCGTAATTGCGGCACAGCCGGTAGGGCGGCTCGCGGGCGCCATCCGCCCGCCAAAGTCCATCCCCGGCCGGCTCGATGGCCGCCATCACCGCCCGGTCGGGAAGGTATGCGAGTTGGCGCTCGCAACTCAGACATCGCACGTTCTCGAAGAACACGAGATTCTGACAATGTGTGCAATGGAACGCCTTCATGTCGGGGTCCGGCCGCAATAATCGCGCCCGAGTTCGAGGTCATGGCGGAACCGCTCCGCCCGCGGGCCGTTGTAGTGAGCGCCGGCCAGGGTATGAGCCGTGAGGTAACACACCACCATGAACGCCTTTTCGCAGGAGCGCGCCGCAGTCACTGCCGGCGGCGCCGCCACCGAATCATCCCGATCTGCCGTGTCGTGGGCTGCGATCTTCGCGGGCACCGTCGTCGCGGCGGCAACCTCGTTGTTGCTGGTCGCATTGGGCTCGGGGCTGGGACTTGCCTCGGTGTCGCCCTGGCCGAGCAGCGGCGCATCCGCCACGACCTTCTCCATCATGACGGCCGTCTGGCTGATTGTCGTGCAATGGCTGGCGTGTGCGCTCGGAGGATATCTCACGGGCCGCCTGCGCACGCGGTGGGTCGACCTTCATACGCACGAGGTCTTCTTTCGGGACACCGCCCACGGCTTCGTGACATGGGCACTGTCCACCGTGCTGGTAGTGGGCTTTCTCTCATCAGCGGTTTCCGCGGTCGTCGGCGGAAGCTTACGGGCGGCCTCGACGGTGGCTGCCGGCGCTGCCCACGGTGCAGCGCAGGGAGCAACGAGCGCAATGCCGAGCGGCGCGATGACCGGAGGCACTTCCACTTCTTCCTCCCCGACGGCGGGCGCCTCCCCGATGGCTACGTTCGCCGCAGGCCCCGTGGCACCCTATGAGGTGGACCGTCTGTTTCGCTCCGCCACGCCTAATTCCACGACTTCGAGTGCCGATGTCCACGCGGAGTCCGCGCGCATTCTGGCGAAGCAGTTGTCTCCCGGTGGCGTGCCGCCGGCTGACCGCGCCTATCTGATCCAGCTCGTGTCGGCCCAGACCGCAGTGTCGCCCGAGGACGCACAAAAACGCGTGGATGAGGCGATCTCGCAGGTGCAGGCCGCCGAGCTGCGCGCCCGCCAGGAAGCCGACGCCGCCCGCAAGGCAGCTACTGCCACCGCGATCTTCACGGCGCTTGCCATGGTGGTGGGCGCGTTCGTTGCCAGCATCGCGGCGGCCCTCGGCGGTCGGCGCAGAGACGAGCACCTCTGACGAAGGAGCACCTCTGACGAGCGAGCACCCCTGCTATGCAATCGTCAGACTGACCGGACAGTGATCGCTGCCCATGATCTGCGGGTGAATGTCGGCGCCCTGCACGCACGCGCGCAGCGATGAGGACACGAGCACGTAATCGATCCGCCACCCGACATTGCGGGCGCGCGCGTTCGCGAAGTTGCTCCACCATGAGTAGTAGCCGTTGCCTTGCCGGAACAGGCGGAACGAGTCCACGAAGCCCGCATCGACGAGATTCTGGAAGCCCTGGCGTTCCTCATCCGTGAAGCCCTTGCGGCCCACGTTCGCTTTGGGATTGGCCAGATCGAGCTCGGTGTGCGCAACGTTGAGATCTCCACAGAAGATGACCGGCTTCGTTTGCTCGAGCTGGCGACAGTAAGCGAGAAACGCCGGATCCCAATGCCGGTGGCGCAGCGCCAGGCGACTGAGGTCCTCCTTGGCGTTCGGCGTGTAGACGGTCACGACGAAGAACCTGTCGAACTCGGCGGTGATGAGCCGGCCTTCCTCGGCACTGTCGCGTTGCAATTCATCGGCGAACCGAAAGCGCTGCGCGAACTCTGCGGGAAAGCCGTTCACGACCGAGCGCGGACGTTGCTTCGAGAAGATCGCCGTGCCTGAGTAGCCCTTCTTCAGGGCCGAATTCCAGTACTCCTCGTAACCGGGCAGATCGATCTCGATCTGGCCGCGCTGCGCCTTGGTTTCCTGCAGGCAGAGGATGTCGGGCTGATGTGCCTGCAGGAACGGCTGGAACAGTTGTTTTTTCAGCACGGCACGGATGCCGTTGACGTTCCACGAGTAGATCTTCATCCGTTCTGCCGCTTGATCCACTCCGCAAAGGCCGTAAGGAATTTCTCGCAGAGCTGCCGCGTACCCGGGTTGCTGATCTGACCGGATGCATCGAACAGCTTGTCGACCCCGCCGATGTAAGCCTCCGGCTGCTGCAGGGCGGGCATGTCGAGGAACACCAGACATTGGCGCAGGTGCTGATTGGCGCCGAATGCGCCCATCTGCCCGGGCGAGGCGCTGATGACGGCGGTCGGCTTGCGGGCCCAGGCGCTCTTGCCGTAGGGACGGGAGCCGACGTCGATCGCATTCTTCAGCACGCCCGGCATCGAACGGTTGTATTCCGGCGTCGCGAACAGAATGCCATCCGCGCGCCGGATGCGCTCGCGGAACGCGACCCACGCAGCCGGCGGCGCGGCCGTGTCGAGATCCTGATTGTAGAGCGGCAGCTCGCCCACGCCCGAGGCGATCTCGATACGCAGCGATGGCGGTGCCAGAGCGGCGACCGCCTGGACCAGGCGGCGCGTGTAGGACTCGCGCCGCAGACTACCGACAACCGCGAGCACGTCAATTGAATTGGCCATGGGGGTTCTCCTGTTGGCTGCGCGTTGCAATGATTATGCCCGAGTGGCCGGTGCAGAATATCCGGGTGCAGCCCGACGCGGCCACCGGCAGCGCGAGCGATCAGACCTCGACCTGGCGGGCGATCTCCACGACGTCGCGCGAGGGCAGGTGGAAGCGATCGACTACCTTGACAGCGTTGCGGTACAGGAACGCGAACAGCGGCAGCCGCCAATGAGCCAGCAGCGCCCTGCCCGGCTTACGCACCACGAGATCGCGCGCGGCGAAAAAGATGGCCTCTTCCGTGCCGATCGCCGGCTCGAGTTCGCGCAGCGCCTCCATCGCCCGGGCAACGTCGGGTATCTCGAGGAAGCCGAAGCGTACCGTGGCGTGCCAGATACCCTCGGCGATGCGCTCGACGTCACAGCGCCGCGCGGCGCGCACGCGCGGCGTCTCCTCGAATTTCACCGTGAGCGTGACGACCCGGCGATGCAGTGAGCCCATGTGCTTTACGTGGTAAACCACGAGCGGCGGAATCTGCTGTGACATGCGCGTCAGAAACACCGCGGTGCCCGGCACTCGCGCGATCCTGCCGGCCGCCAGCTCAGCGAGGAACTGTCGTGGGGTTTCATCCGACTGCGCCACACTCACGTGCATGCAATCGACGCCGGAGCGCCAGGTGGACATGACGAAAAACAGCACGGCACCCAGGGTGAGCGGCAGCCAGCCGCCCTCGGCAATCTTCAGCAGATTGGCAATGAAGAACGCCCCATCGACGATCACGAAGACCGCGGCGATTGCCAACGACAGCCACAGCGGCCAGTGCCAGATGCGGTGCATGGCCGCAAACAACAGGCACGTCGTCAGTAACATCGTCGTTGCGACCGCCGTGCCGTAGGCGCCGGCGAGCCGGTCGGAGCTGCCAAAGGCGATGGCAATGGCGACCGTGGCGATCATCATCAACCAGTTGACGACCGGTACGTAGATCTGCCCGTAAGTCTGGTCGGAGGTTTGCCGGATATTCACCCCGGGCAGCCAGCCGAGCTGCATGGCCTGGCGCGTCATGGAAAAGGAGCCGGTGATGATGGCCTGACTTGCGATGATCGTCGCGGTCGTCGCCAGCAAGACCAGCGGATAAACCGCCCAGGCCGGGGCGAGCTGGAAAAACGGATTGCCCTGGACCGTGCCGCGCTCCAGCAACAGCGCCGTCTGCCCTGCATAGTTGAGCAGCAGCGCCGGTAACACGATCACATACCAGGAGCGCCGGATCGGACTGCGTCCCAGATGGCCCATGTCCGCATAGAGCGCCTCGGCACCGGTGATGCACAGGAACACCCCGCCCAGCACGAGAAGTCCCTTCATGCCGCTGTGTGCCAGGTAATCGATGGCGTACAGCGGGTCGACCGCCGCGATTACGTTCGGCTGGCGGGCGATACCTGCCACGCCCAGAAGGGCAATGACGATGAACCATAGCAGCATGATCGGCCCGAAGGTGCGGCCGATGCGCTCGGTGCCGAAGCGCTGCGTGGCGAACAGCGCCACGAGAATGGCGACCGCGACCGGCAGAACGAATGGCTTCAGAGCCGAACTCACGACGTTGACTCCCTCGACCGCGCTCAGCACGGAAATGGCCGGGGTGATCACCCCGTCGCCATAGATGAGCGAGGCCCCGAGCAATCCCATCACCGTGAGCACCCGTACGCCCGGCCGAAAGCTGTTGGCGCGCACGAGCGACATGAGCGCCATGATCCCGCCGGCACCGTGATTGTCGGCTCGCATGACGAACAGGCAATACTTGATCGAGACGGTGATGATCAGTGTCCAGAAGATCAAGGACAGGATTCCGAGAGCACTTTCGGGCGAGAACCTGCCCTCGCTGGCCTGGGCGACCGTCTGCAGCGTATACAGGGGGCTCGTTCCCAGATCCCCGTACACGATCCCAAGCGCGGTCAGTGCCGTCCATCCCGAATGAGTCTTCGTCTTTGCCGCCGTGCGCACCAATCCCCTCCTCACCGTCCACAGTCGGAAATGGTCTGCGTATTCTCGGCGTTCTGCTGGTCGGAGCGCCAACCAGCGGCGCAGCGCCAACCGGCGGCTGCGGGCCGCCCCGCGCGCCGAATCGGTCATGGTCCCATTGGCCGTGACGGCAAAGCAACACTTGCTTACAGTCTCCCGAGTGTGCGCCCGGGGAAACTTCCAACCCGAACGGACAGTCCATTCGCTGGCGTCCGTGGTGGGCAGATACTGGCGCTCGATAGGTTAGAGTGCCCTCCGAACGGTGCATCCCTCGCATACGGCAACTGTCGGCACAGGCTCGGGTGACGGACCCAGGCCCCGGCAGCCGCGTGCCGTCGCTTGCGGGCTGACTTCCTGGGGAACATGTGGTGAATGAAAAAGACGCCGACGTCCGCCCTGCGCCGCAGTCGCAGCCGACCGCGCGACCGGTCGACGCGCCGCGGCCGCTCGTGCGCCGCCCCTGGGCGGTGTTGATTGCCCTGCTCATCCTCGCCGTGTTCGTCGTGCTGGTGGTGCGACATCAGCGGCATGCACAGGCTGTGCGGGGACAGGCAGACGGACGCGCCCGGGGCGGCCGCGGCCAGGGCGGGCCGGTGGCCGTCTCGGTGGCACGCGCCTTCAAGGGGGATCTCGCGGTGCGCATTCCGGCGCTGGGCACCATCACGCCCCTGGCCACGGTCACCGTGAAAACGCAGATCGCCGGTCAGCTGCAGAAGATCGCCTTCCACGAAGGACAGCTCGTGCACGCGGGCGACTTTCTCGCCCAGATCGACCCGCGCCCCTACCAGGCGGCGCTCGATCAGGCCCGGGGTAATCTGCGGCGCGATCAGGCGCTGCTGGCGGATGCGCAACTCGATCTGAAGCGCTATGAAGAGCTCATCACCGAGGACTCGATCGCGCAGCAGCAGCTCGACACGCAGCGAGCGCTGGTGAGCCAGTACATCGGCACCGTGGCATCGGATAATGGCGCCGTGCACTCGGCGCAGGTGAATCTGCTTTACACGCACATCGTCGCTCCGGTCAGCGGCCGTGTCGGATTGCGGCAGGTCGACCAGGGGAACTACGTCACGCCCGCGGATGCGAACGGGATCGTCATCGTCACGCAGCTGCAGCCGATCTCGGCAATCTTTGCCGTGCCGGAGGACAACGTCGTGCCTCTCATGCAGCGGTTGCACGCCGGTGAGACGCTGGTGGCCGACGCCTACGATCGCACCAACAGCACGAAGCTCGCCGCAGGCAAGGTGGAGACTCTCGACAACCAGATCGACGCCACGACGGGCACGATCAAGATGCGTGCGCTGTTCGACAACCCGGACGGGCTGCTGTTTGCCAATCAGTTCGTCAATATCCAGCTCATCGAGAATGTCCTGCATGACGAGACGATCATTCCGAATGCGGCCGTTCATCGTGGTGCTCCCAACGGTGTCGTGAGCACGTTCGTCTACCTGGTGAATCGCGACCGTAGCGTGTCGGTCCGTGACGTCACGCTGGGAGCCGTGGATGGGGAAAACGTTGCGGTGCTCAAGGGACTCGCCCCGGGCGATACCGTCGTGACGGAGGGTGGCGATCGGTTGCGCGACGGCGCCGCCGTTTTGCTGCCGACCGCTGCTGCAGCGCGCCCCGCGCACCGTGCGCCGCGCACTGGAGCCAAAGACCAGGGGCAGCATCGTAAACATTCGCAGACCCCGCCCTCCGGATGAGGATCTGACGCGGCATGAATCCATCGCGTCTGTTCGTGCTGCGTCCGGTGGCCACCTCGCTGCTGATGATGGCGATTCTCATCGTCGGCATCATCGCTTACCTGCAGCTGCCTCTGTCCGCGCTACCCGAGGTCGCCTACCCCAGCATCGAAGTGCAGACCTTCTATCCCGGGGCCAGCCCGGAGGTGATCACCTCGGCGATCACCGCACCGCTGGAGAAGCAGTTCGGCCAGATGCCCGGGCTCAGCCAGATGTCCTCCTCGAGCTCGGCGGGCGCCTCGGTGATCACGTTGCAATTCACCCTGGCGCTGTCTCTGGACGTCGCCGAGCAGGAGGTGCAGGCCGCGATCAGCGCCGCGCAGAACCTGCTGCCGCAGGACCTTCCCGCGCCGCCCATCTATGCGAAGGTGAATCCGGCCGACGCCCCCGTCCTCACCCTCGGCATCACCTCGCGTGTGATGCCGCTCACGCAGGTCGAGGACCTGGCCGATACCCGCATCGCCCAGAAGATCGCCCAGCTCAAGGGCGTGGGTGTCGTGAGTATCAGCGGCGGTCAGCGCCCCGCTGTGCGCGTGATCGTCAATCCCCGCGCCCTGGCCGCGTACGGGCTGAATATCGATGATCTGCGCACGACGATCAGCGTAGCCAATCAGAACGGGCCGAAAGGCACGCTCGACGGACCGGCGCGCGCGTACACGATCAACACCAACGATCAGATTCGGGACGCGGACGAGTACGGCGAAATCGTCGTCGCCTACAGGAACGGCGCACCCGTGCGGCTGCGCGATGTGGCGACGCTGGCGGCCAGCGCCGAGAATACCAAGCTCGGCGGCTGGATGAACCTGACTCCTGCCCTGCTGCTGAACGTGCAGCGCCAGCCGGCCGCGAACGTGGTCGACGTCGTCAACCGCGTGCAACAGCTGCTTCCCAGCCTGCGCGCATCCTTGCCGGCCGGCGTGGATGTGACCGTGCTCACCGATCGTACGACCACGATCCGTGCCTCCATTCGCGACGTCGAATTCGAGCTGACGCTCGCCGTGGTGCTCGTCGTCCTCGTGATCTATGTGTTTCTGCGCAATGTTCCGGCCACGATCATTCCGAGCCTGTCGGTCCCGCTATCGCTCATCGGCACGTTCGCCGTCATGTATCTGGCGAACTTCAGCCTCAACAACCTGTCGTTGATGGCGCTCACGATCGCCACGGGCTTCGTCGTGGACGACGCCATTGTGATGATCGAGAACATTGCACGCTACATCGAGCTTGGCGAGCGGCCACTCGATGCCGCGCTGAAAGGGGCCGGTCAGATCGGCTTCACCATCATCTCGCTCACCGTGTCGCTGATCGCCGTGCTGATCCCGCTGCTGTTCATGCAGGATGTGGTCGGGCGCCTGTTCCGCGAGTTCGCCGTGACGCTCGCCGTCACGATCCTCATCTCCGCCGTCGTCTCGCTGACCCTGGTGCCGATGCTGTGCGCGAAGCTGCTGCGCCATCGTAGCGCGGAGCAGAAGATGGCCGAGGGCTCACGCTGGTTTGCCGCGCTGCTGCGCTGGTACGGCGCGAAGCTGCTGTGGGTACTCGAGCATCAGCGCCTGACGCTGTACGTGGCGATCGGCACGCTCGCCGTCACCGCGGCACTCTACGTACTCATTCCCAAGGGATTCTTCCCCGATCAGGATACTGGGCTGATTCAGGGCGTTTCCGAGGCCACGCAGTCGGTATCGTACGCGGCGATGGCGCGGCGGCAGCAGACTCTCGCCGCAGCCATCCTCAAGGATCCGGATGTGGAGAGCCTTTCCTCCTTTATAGGCGTCGATGGCAACAACGTCACGCTCAACAGCGGGCGCTTCCTCATCAACCTCAAGCCGCGCAGCGCCCGCTCGTCCACCGTCGTCGGTGTCATCGGCCGGCTGCGCAACGAGACGGCGGACGTCGCCGGTATCACTCTCTACATGCAGCCGGTACAGGATCTCACGCTCGACAATACGATCAGCCGCACGCAGTACAACTTCACGCTGGAGAGCGCCGACCCCGCGGCATTGTCGACGTGGACGCCGAAGCTCGTAGCCGCTCTGCGCCGACAGCCGCAGCTCTCCGACGTCGTCAGCAACCAGGAGGACGACGGACTCGCCGTTTACGTCAGCATCGATCGCGACAGCGCAGCGCGCCTGGGCATCAGTGTCGGAACCGTCGACAACGCGCTGTATGACGCCTTTGGTCAGCGCATCGTCTCCACGATCTTCACGCAGTCGAACCAGTACCGGGTGATCATGGAAGCCGACCCGTATTCCTATCGCTCGGTGGACTCGCTCGCCTCGGTTTACGTGCCATCCGCCTCCGGTGGGCAGGTGCCGCTGTCGGCAATTACCCGCGTCGACGTCGAGGCCCGGCCCCTGCTCATCAACCATCTGGCGCAGTTCCCGGCGACCACCGTGTCCTTCAATCTGACGCCGGGGGCATCCCTGGGCGGGGCGGTGAATGCCATCGAGTCGGCGGAGCGGACCCTCGGGCTGCCCGGCAGCATCCATACGACCTTTCAGGGCGCCGCGCTCGCATTCCGCAACAATCTGTCGAACGAGCTGCTGCTGCTGCTGGCGGCGGTGCTGGTGATGTACATCGTGCTGGGCGTGCTGTACGAGAGTTTCATCCATCCCATCACGATCCTCTCCACCCTGCCATCGGCGGGCATCGGGGCACTGCTGGCACTCATCCTGGCGGGAGAGGATCTGACGATCATTGCGCTGATCGGCATCATTCTGCTGATCGGCATCGTGAAGAAGAACGCCATTCTGATGATCGACTTCGCGATCGATGCCGCGCGCGAGCAGGGCTTGAGTCCGCGCGAGGCGATCTATCGCGCCTGCCTGCTGCGCTTTCGCCCGATTCTCATGACGACCGTCGCGGCTGTCTTCGCTGCGCTGCCGCTGATGTTCGGCACCGGCACCGGCTCGGAGCTGCGACACCCGCTCGGCGTCAGCATCGTGGGCGGTCTGCTGGTGAGCCAGGTGTTGACGCTGTTCACCACGCCCGTGATCTACCTGGCCTTCGACGGGCTCGCCAAGCGGATCCAGGCACGCCTGCGCGGGCCCGGCTACGATGAAGCGCAATCCGGCAGCACAGACCTCGCGGACCGCCCGGCGTGAACATCTCCGCGCCGTTCATTGCCCGTCCGGTGGCGACCATCCTGCTGACGTCCGGTGTGGCGCTGTGCGGCATCGCCGCCTTCGGCCTGCTGCCCGTCGCGCCGCTGCCGAAGATCGAGGCGCCGGCGATCTTCGTGTCCGCCTCGCTCCCGGGAGCGAGCCCGGAGGTGATGGCGAGCTCGGTGGCCACCCCGCTGGAGCGGCATCTCGGCGCCATTGCCGACGTCGACGATATGACCTCGACGAGCAGCATCGGCACGACCAACATTCAGCTGCAATTCGGGCTGGACCGGAACATCGACGGCGCGGCCCGGGATGTGCAGGCCGCGATCGAGGCGGCACGCGCCGACCTGCCGTCCGCGCTGACCAGAAATCCCACCTATCGCAAACTCAACAGCTCGCTGTTCCCGATCATGAACATCGCGATGACCTCCGACGTGCTTACGCAGGGGCAGATCTACGATGCCGCGGACGCAGTGATCTCGCAGCGGCTGTCCCAGATCGACGGCGTGGGGGGCATTAACGTCAGCGGTGCCGCGCTACCGGCGGTGCGAGTGGAGATCAACCCGCTGGCGGTCTCGAAGTACGGCATCGGACTGCAGGACATCCGGGCGGCGATCTCCAACGCCAATGCCAACGCACCCAAGGGGGCGATCGAGACCGACGATCGGCATTATCAGATCTACACCAACGACAATGCCCGCGACGCCGAGCCGTACCGCAATCTCGTGATTGCCAATCGCAATGGCGACATCGTTCGCCTCGGCGACGTGGCCACGGTGACGGACATGCAGGATGGGGCCACCGAGAACATCCGCACGTACGGGCTGTATGACGGCAAGGCCGCCGTATCCGTCCAGGTCTACCAGCAGCCCGGAGCCAACATCATTGACGTCGTCGATGCGGTGAAGGCGCAGCTGCCCATGCTCAAGGCTTCGATCGATCCCAAGATCGATCTGCAGGTCACGTACAACCGCTCGATCACCATCCGGGCTTCCCTGCGGCAGGTGGAGGAAACGCTGCTGATCGCGATCGCGATGGTGATCCTCGTCGTGTACATGTTCCTGCACAGCTACCGCGCGGCACTGATTCCCGCGGTCGTGGTGCCCATTTCGCTGATCGGTACGTTCGGTGCGATGTATCTGCTCGGTTACACGCTCGATAACTTCTCGCTGATGGCACTCACCATCGCGACCGGTTTCGTCGTCGACGATGCGATCGTCGTGATGGAGAACACCAGCCGACACATCGAAGCGGGCATGGCACCGATGCGCGCCGCGCTGCAGGGTGCGAACGAGGTAGGCTTTACGGTGGTGTCCATGAGCCTGTCGCTCATTGCCGTATTCGTGCCCTTTCAGCTCGTTGGCGGCATCGTCGGCAGGCTGTTCGGCGAGTTCACGGTGACGCTGTCGGTTGCCATCCTGATCTCGCTGGTGATCTCCCTCACCACGACCCCGATGATGTGCTCGCGGCTGCTGGGCCGCGACCGGCATCGCCCGCCCACGCGTGCGGGGCGGGCATTCGAGCATTGCTTCCGCCGCCTGCGCGAAGGCTATGAGCATAGCCTGGGTTGGGCTCTGGATCACCCGCGGTTCATGATGCTGGTGCTGCTCGCGACCGTTTGCCTGAACGTTTATCTGTACGTCATCGTGCCCAAGGGGTTCCTGCCCGAGCAGGATACCGGGCAGCTGCGCGGCGGAATTCGTGGCGACGCCGATGCATCCTTTCAGTTGATGAAGGCGAAGCTGCAGGAGGTGTCCGCCATCCTTCAGCACGACTCCGCCGTCGAAAGCGTCACGGGAACCGTCGGTGGCGGGGGTGGCTTCGGCGGCGGCAGTGGCGGCAGCGGCGCCAGTGCCAGCGTCAGCATCACCCTCAAACCGCTGGCAGTGCGCAAGATCTCCGCCGACGCGATCATCGCGCGGCTGCGACCGCAACTTGCCCGAGTGGCCGGCGTCAACACCTTCCTGCAGGCCGTGCAGGATCTGGGCGGAGGGGGTGGCCGTTCTGCGAACTCACTGTATCAGTACACGCTGATGGGCGATGATCTGACGGAGCTGCGCACCTGGTCGCAGAAGCTGCGCGCCGCACTGCAGGACGTGCCGGAAATCGCCGACGTCGATACCGATCTGCAGCCCGGGGGGCTCGAGGCGGACCTCATCGTCGATCGGGCGACCGCATCGCGGCTGGGCCTCACCGAAAGCCAGATCGACAATTCCCTGGGAGATGCCTTCGCGCAGTCACAGATATCCACGATCTACAACCCGTTCAGTCCGCAGCAGTATCACGTGGTGATGGAGGTTGCGCCTGAGTTCTGGCAAAACCCGCAAGTCCTCCAGCAGCTGTGGGTCAGTACCGCTGGCGGCGCCGTCACGGGTACCCAGGCGACCCAGGCGGTTGCGGGGACGACCTTGCTGAAGCGACCGGCAGCTGCCTCGGCAAGCACCTCGGCGACCAGCAGTGCCGCCGCGATTGCTGAAGATGCGGCGCGCAACCTCGCGGCCAACTCTCTCGCCAACGCCGGCCGGGGCAACACGTCAACCGGCTCAGCGGTCAGCATCAGCCAGGAAGCGGAGGTGCCGTTTTCCGCGTTCAGCCATTTCGCCACCGGCACGACGTCGGTCAGCGTCAATCACACCGGCACTTCCGTGTCCACGTCGATCTCCTTCAATCTGCCGGAGGGCGAATCCCTCGGTGTTGGACTGGATGCGATCGAGCGCACCATGAGTCAGATCCATATGCCCGTGAGCATCCACGGCGCCTCCTATGGGACGGCACGACTGTTCCGGCAGAACGCCAGCGCGCAACCGTTGATGCTCGCCGCCTCGCTTGCGGCGATCTACGTCGTCCTGGGGATGCTGTACGAGAGCTACAGCCAGCCCATTACGATTCTGTCGACGCTTCCCTCAGCCGGCGTGGGGGCATTGCTGGCGCTGATGGCATTCGATACCGAATTCAGCCTGATCGCCTTTCTCGGCATCCTGCTGCTGATCGGCATCGTGAAGAAGAACGCCATCATGATGGTCGACTTCGCGATCGATGCGGAGCGGCAGCTGGGGCTCGATCCGCGCGCGGCGATCGCGCGCGCCTGCTCGCTGCGCTTCCGGCCGATCATGATGACGACGTTCGCGGCGATTGCCGGGGCGTTGCCACTTGCGGTCGCCTCCGGTAACGGCACCGAGATGCGCCGTCCGCTGGGTATCTCCATCGTCGGCGGTCTCGTCGTGAGTCAATTGCTGACGCTGTACACGACGCCCGTCGTGTATCTGTACATCGATCGGTTCTCGCTGCGCAGCAGGCGCTCCCGGCGCACGGCCCCGCCCGACGGCCAATGGCAGGTGAGCACATGAGGTACGTCCCCGGCGGCGTGCTGCTGGCATGGGCGGTGCTGTTGAGCGCGTGCGCCGTGGGGCCGAACTATCATCGCCCGCAGTTCGAAGCGGCAAGCGAGTACAAGGAGGTGAATGGCTGGAAACCAACCGAGCCCGCCGATGCGCTCGATCGCGGGCCATGGTGGGAGATTTACCAGGACGACGTGCTCGATGCACTGGAGAAGCAGATCAACGTCTCCAACCAGAACGTCAAGGCGGCCGAGGCGGCCTACGAAGAATCCAGAGCCCTCGTGAGCCAGGCGCAGGCGGCCTTCTGGCCGAGCGTGACGGCAAATGCGGGCAGGCAGCGCACCGTGGTGGGCAATCTGCCGCCCTCCACGCTCAGCTCCGTTGGTATCTCCGGGAACTGGGACGTGGATCTCTGGGGACAGGTACGCCGCTCGGTGGAGAGCAACCGGGACACGGCGCAGTACGATGCGGCACTGCTGGCCAATGCACAGCTGTCCGCCCAGGCCGAGCTCGCCATGGATTACTTCAATCTGCGAGCGCAGGACCAGTTGCAGATCATCCTCAACGACATCGTCGCTGCGGAACAGCAGTCGCTGAAGATCACGCAGAACCGCTATCACGCCGGCGTTGCGGCCCTGGCGGACGTGGTCACCGCCCAGACGCAACTGCTCGCAAGCCAGGCCCAGCAGGTCAACGTGCCGCTGCAGCGTGCCGTGCTCGAGCATGCCGTTGCCGTTCTGCTGGGGCGTCAGGCGTCGAGCTTCGCGCTCAGCGCTGCGCCGCTGCGCGTGGATGTTCCGACGGTGCCAGCGGGCGTGCCCTCGGCGGTGCTCGAGCGGCGCCCGGACGTGGCGGCCGCCGAACGCAAAGTTGCCGCCGCCAACGCCCAGATCGGTGTCGCCATTGCCGCGTTCTTCCCGGCCCTGACCCTCAATGGGTCGGACGATTACCAGGGGAACACGCTCAGCCAGCTGATCCGCACGGCCAACCGCGTGTGGGCAATCGGCCCGACCGTCGCCTTGTCGGTGTTCGATGCCGGGCTGCGCCGCGCGCAGGTCGCCCAGGCTCGGGCAGCGTACGAGGCGACCGTGGACGATTATCGCCAGACGGTGCTCGCCGCCATTGAGCAGGTGGAGGACGAGATCGTCACGCTGCGGGTGCTGCAGCAGGGGGGCGCGATCGAGGATGCAGCCGTAGCGGTGGCGCGGAAGGCCGAAACGTTGACGCTCAATCAGTACAAGGCCGGCACGGTGCCCTACAGCAGCGTGATCTCGGCTCAGACGACCCGGCTGACGGCGGAAGAGACGGCGCTGAACATCCTGTCACAACGCCTCCAGGCGAGCGTGGCGCTGATCGAAGCGCTCGGCGGGGGCTGGAAGGCCGCGCAGCTGCCTTAACCGGGGCGGGCTCGCAGCTGCCTTAACCGGGGCGGGCTCGCAGCTGCCTTAACCGGGGCGGGCTCGCAGCTGCCCGAACCCCGGGCCGGCACCAGGCGCAGACGGGTGATTTCCGAGGGGGCCCCGAAGCGGTTCGGCGGCCCCCAGTAGCCCGTACCCCGACTCACGTACACCCACAGGGCATTCAAGCGGTGCAGGCCGGCAGTGAACGGCTGCTGGAAGCGCACGAACAGGTTCCAGGGCCAGAACTGACCGCCATGAGTATGGCCGGACAGTTGCAGGTCGAAACCGGCTGCCGCGGCCTGCTCGGCCGACCGCGGCTGATGAGCGAGGAGTATGCGCGCGCCGGCCTCACGGGGTGCCCCGCTCAGCGCTGCCGCTGGATCACTGCGCCCCGCGGCATCGAAATGGTGGGCGCTGAAGTCGGTCACGCCTGCGACGATGAGTGCGCAGCCGTTGTGGCGGATCACCGCATGCTCGTTCAGCAGCACCTGCAAACCCAGTCGCCTGAACTCCTCGATCCAACCCCTGGCGCCGGAGTAGTACTCGTGATTGCCGGTCACGAAAAAGGCGCCGTGCACTGCGCGCAGCCCGGCCAGCGGCGCCGTGTGCGCCGCAAGCTCGCCGACACTGCCGTCGACGACATCGCCGGTCACGGCGATGAGATCCGGCTCGAGCGCATTCACCGCAGCGACGATCGCCGCGACGTCCGCTTCGCGTATCGAATGCCCGACGTGCACGTCGCTGATCTGCACAATGGAAAATCCGTGCAAAGCCGCCGGCAGGTTGGCCAGTGGTACATCGACACGCACGATCCGCGCCGGGCGGCGCGCACTGGCAAATCCTGCGATCGTGGCGAATGCCGACAACCCCACCACGAGCAGCGCCGAACCGGCCTGCAGCAGATGTACATGCGCGGGGGACAACGCGAGAATGGCGGGAATGCTCAGCAAATCGCGCAGCACGGTGAAGCCGAGCAGAAAGGAGAAGACTGCGGCCATGAACAGGCCGGGCGCGGCGAGCCGCTGCGCCTGCGAGCGCGGGAGTGCCCCGCGTGCGGCGAGCCCCACCAGCATGGCCAGGTACGAGACACACAGCAGCGCGCCCCCCGCCGCCCGGGCTGCGCCTGGGATGGGAAGATCGGGCAGCAGCCGCCAGCCAATGTAGGCATGCAACGCAGCCAGCAGGATCAGCGGTAGCAGCAAGCGGCGGCTCAAACGCATCTGGGTATCCGGCGCCAACGGCACCAGGCAAGTGACGGAAAGGTTGTATATGGGATCGCGCTCCACAGCTTCAACCGGGCGCTGGCCGATCGCGAAGGCGGCGGCGCGTGTCTAGCGAGCAGGTGCAGCCCGATGGTCTGCCCATACCGCGCCGCTACTGGTCGATCGCCGCCATCGTGCTGGCGATCAGCATGTCCGTGCTGGACAGCAGCATCGCCAACGTTGCCCTGCCAACCATCGCGCGGGACTTCCGCGCATCCAACGCAGCTTCCATCTGGGTAATCAACGCGTATCAGCTAGCGATCCTGGTAGCGATCGTGCCGCTGGCCTCACTGGGAGAAATCATCGGTTACCGCCGCGTCTCCCAGACCGGTCTCATCGTGTTCACGCTCGCCTCGCTCGGCTGCGCCTTCTCCCCCTCGCTGCTGATGCTCAGCGTTACCCGGGTGATTCAGGGCCTCGGCGCGGCCGGCATCATGAGCGTCAATGCAGCGCTCGTGCGCTTTACCTATCCACAGCGCTCACTTGGACGGGCGATCGGCATCAACGCCTTCGTGGTGGCCATCTGTGCGGCCATCGGGCCGACGGTCGCCTCGGCGATTCTCGCCGTGGGCCAGTGGCGCTGGCTGTTCGGCATCAACGTGCCCATTGGCTTGCTCACCATCGTCATCGCCACGCTTGCGCTTCCGGAAACCGCGCGCATCCGACGGCCACTGAATTATGTCGGTGCCGTCCTCAACGTCGGGTTCTTCGGATTGCTGATCAGCGGCATCCAGGCCCTGGCACATGATTCGGCCACCGTCGCGGGCGGGGCCGAAGTGGCGGTGGGTCTGCTGTTCGGGATCGCACTCGTGCGCCACGAGCTGCCGCGCAACGCACCTCTCATCCCCTTCGATCTGCTGCGGCTCCGGCTGTTCTCGCTTTCACTCGCGACCTCCGTGTGCTCCTTCATGGCGCAGATGGCCGCGCTCGTGGCCCTGCCGTTCGAGATCCAGCGCATCGGCCACACGGCGGTGCAGACCGGTCTGCTGATGACGCCGTGGCCGGTCGCGGTGGCGCTCTGCGCGCCGATTGCCGGCCGGCTGGCCGACCGCTATCCCGTGGGCATCCTGGGCGGGATCGGCCTGGCGGTCATGGGCGTGGGGTTGACGCTGGTGGGAATGTTTCCCGCAGGCGGCACGGCGGCGGACTTCATCTGGCGCATGGCACTTTGCGGGCTCGGCTTCGGCTTCTTCCAATCCCCGAACAACCGGGCGTTGCTGGCGGCGGCCCCGCGGGCCCGCAGCGGCGCAGCCGGCGGCATGCTCGGCACGGCACGGCTGCTGGGGCAGACCCTCGGGGCGGCCGGCGTCGCTATTTTATTTCGTCTGTTTCCACAAACCGGATCGCATCTGGCGATCTCGGTGGCCGCAGCCCTGGCGCTCGCGGCCGCGCTGATCAGCCTGTCGCGGCTGCCACTGCGCTCAAAGGAGCACCCGCAGGAACACACCGCCTAATGCACTGCGGGCGTGAGGCCGCGATATTCGAGCAGGGGACCGATATCGGGTGGTCCGCCATAGAAGTTGCGAAACAACGTCTGCGGGTCTTCGGTGCGGCCACGCGAGAGGACCTTCTCACGCAGCACCGCCCCGTTGGCCCGTGTCAACCCGCCGTGCGCATGCATCCACTGGCCGGTGTCACGCGCCAGCACCTCACTCCACAGGTACGCGTAATAGCCGGCGGAATACCCACCAGCAAAGATGTGCGAGAAGTACGTGGAATGATAGCGCGGCGGCACCGGCGCGTAGTCGATGCCGTGATCGCGCAGCGCAGCCGCTTCGAATGCGGCAACCGCATCGGGCGCGGGCGCCTGGGATGCGCTGATCAGGTGCCAGGACTGATCGAGAAGCGCGGCCGCGAGATATTCCGTCGTCGCATATCCCTGGTTGAACTTCTGCGCTGCGAGCACCTTTTCCAGCAAGTCACTCGGCATAGGCGCGCCGCTTTGGTAATGGCGCGCAAAGTGGGCCAGCACGGCCGGCTCCCGCGCCCACATCTCGTTGAACTGTGAGGGGTACTCGACGAAATCCCGCGGCACGTTGGTCCCCGACAGCAGCGGATAGTGCACGTTCGAGAGCATTCCGTGGATGGCGTGCCCGAACTCGTGGAACAGCGCCGTCACTTCATCGAACGTCAGCAGCGTCGGCTGTCCCGCCTCTGGCTTGGGGATGTTGAGAGTGTTGACGACCACCGGCTTCAGCCCGAACAGCTTCGACTGGCGCACGAAGCTGTTCATCCACGCGCCACCTTGCTTGTTGTCGCGGGCGAAATAGTCGCCGAGGAACAAAGCCAGCGGCTTGCCCGAATCGAACACTTCGAAGACGCGCACGTCCGGCTGGTAGGTGGGCAGATCCTTGCGCTCGCGGAACGTGAGTCCGTAGAGCTCGTGAGCGGCGTAGAACACGCCCTGGTGCAGAACGTTATCGAGCTCGAAATAGGGTTTCACCTCGCCTGCATCGAAAGCGTAGCGCGACTTGCGCAATTGCTCGGCGTAATAGGCCCAATCCCACGGGGCCAGCGTAAACGATGCCGTGTGATGCGCCGCGCATTCGGCATCGATGAGCTTCTGCATGGCCGCCGCATCCTGGCGGGCGCTCGCCAGTGCGGCGGGCACGAGGCCCCCCAGTATGTGCTGTACGGCCGCTGGGGTTCCCGCAGACTCGTCCTCGAGCTGATAAGTGGCATGGTTCGCATAGCCGAGCAGTGCCGCGCGCTGTGCACGCAGCCGCACGATGCGCGAGATGACGCTCAGGTTTTCTTCCGGGCCGGCGACCCCGCGCCCGATGGAAGCCTGGTAGATGCGCTCGCGCAGCGAGCGGTTGCGCAGTTGCGCCAGCGGCGGCTGATTCGTCGTGTTCTGCAGCGTGATCAACCACTTTCCATTGAGCCGGCGCGCATGCGCAGCGCTCGCGGCCGCCCCGACCTGTTGCGCGGAGAAGCCGGCGAGCTCACTCTCACTGTCCACCACGACGGCCCGGTCGCGAGTCGCCCGCAGCACGTTTTGTTTGAATTGCGTCGTGAGCGAGGACAGTTGTCCGTTGATCTCGCGCAAGCGTGCCTTGTCGGCGTCCGACAGCCGCGCGCCGGCGCGTATGAACATGACGTGATAGCGCTCGAGCAGCTGCGCAGATTCCGGATCGAGCTCGAGCTGCGCGCGGCGGCCCCAGAGCGCGTCCACTCGGGAAAAAAGTGCCTTGTCCAGCAGAATCGCATCTTCGTGCGCCTGCAGCTCGGGTGCGATCTGCGCATCGAGCTTCTGCATGCGCTCGTCGGTGTTGGAAGCGTTCAGATTGGAGAACACGGTCGCGACCCGGTCGAGCAGGCGACCGGATCGCTCGAGCGCCACGATCGTGTTGTGGAAATCAGGCTCGGCGCGTTGCTGTGTGATCCGCTGGATCTCCGCGAGTTGCTCGCGCATGCCCGCCGCGAACGCCGGCGCGTAGTCCGCGTCGTGAATCCGATCGAACGGCGGCAGCTGATACGGCAGACTGCTCGGATGCAGGAACGGATTGTCGGCCATCGAGGGTTCCCGGTTGGAAGAGACGGACAGCGGCTGCTCCCCGCGAGGTGCGTTGCCCGGGGCGGCCGCGGCAGGCAGTGCCTGCACGCGGCTGCCGAGGGCCGTCGCGGCGAGCACCAGCGCCAGCGTCAGAGCGGCTGTTGTGCCGCTCATGCGTAATCTTCCCATAGGGCTCAGTCTTTCCATAGGTGCAATCTTCCCATACAGCCCGGCGGTCAGGTGAAGGTTTCCCCGGCTCCGCCGGGTCTTCGCTACACTTGCCGCCTCGTCACTTTTTTTTGGACCGTCTGCGTGAGCATCAAAAAGGATTCGGTCGTCACTCTCCATTACACGTTGAAGGATGACGATGGTGCACTCATCGATCATTCGACCGAGGGCGAGCCGCTCGCCTACCTGCATGGATATGGCAACCTCGTCGCTGGCCTGGAGCGGGCGCTCGAAGGAAAGCACAGCGGGGACAAACTGAGCGTGAACATTGCACCGCGCGAAGGTTACGGCGAGTACAGCAAGGCGCTCGTGCAGAAGATCCCACGTCGCACCCTCAAGGGAATCAGCAAAGTCACGGTGGGCATGCGCCTGCAGGCGCAGACCGAGCAGGGTCCCAAGGCGGTGACGGTCACAAACGTCACGGGGGACCTGGTGACGATCGATGCGAATCACCCGCTGGCGGGCAGGAATCTGCACTTCGACGTCGAGATCAAGGACGTCCGGGATGCGACGGCGGAAGAACTCGCGCACGGACATGCGCACGGTCCCGGCGGACATCACTGAAGCGTGCCGGCGGAGCCGCTGTTCTAAGGTGGCTGGGGATCGGCCACCCATTCGCGCCAGAGCGAGACGAGCGCCGCCATCAGCGCCGGCCCGAGAAAGATTCCGACGAGACCGAAGGACTCGATGCCCCCGAGAATGCCGAGCAGCACCCACAGGAAAGGCAGCTTCGCGCCTTCCCCGATGATGACCGGCCGCACGAAATGGTCGGCGATGAACAACACGATGCCGCCGGAGACGACGACGGCGACCGCCGCGCCCACCGCGCCCTGACTCCAGAGGATGAGCGCAACCGCCCCGAACACGACCGGGGCTGCGAAGGGAATCATGGCGAAGATGCCGGTCATGGTGCCGGACAGAATGGGATGAGCGGCCCCGGTCGCCGCGTACACGGCGCACATGATCGCTCCCTCGGCGACTGCCACGAGCACGATGCCATCGACCGTCGCCCGAATTGCCACCACGGCCCGCGCCATGAGTCCCTCCACCTTTGGACCGAACAGCCGGCGGCTGACCCGTGGGACCTGCGCCCGCAGCGATTCGCGATTCAGGTAGACGAAATACAACGTCAGCAAGGTGAACACGAGTGTGCTGACGCGCCGCAGCAGCTGCGCACCCACGAGGCGCGTCCAGACGTACATCTCCGGTCGCGTATGCACGCCGGCGTCGGCCAGATTCGCATGACTGAGCCGCTCGACCCAGATACCGTGCAGCCAATCCCCGACGACCGGGAGCTGCACGAGCCACGCAGGCAGCTGCGGAGGGCCGCCGGCCTTCGAGGCCTCGATCAGGGCATGTACGAGTGAGAGGGCCTCCCGCACGGCAACGATGCCGCCGTACACGAGCGGCGCGATCAACACGAGCCCGACGAGGAGGGTAAACGTCAGGGCCGCCCAGATGTGGCGACGCTTTCCGTGGAATTTCGCGAGCCAGCGGTCGTACAGTGACGATGTTGCGATCGCCAGCACCACGGCCCAGCACAGCGCCGGCAGGAAGTGCTGCAGCATCCAGCCGCCGAGCACGAGCAGCGTCCCGATCAGCACGTAGCGCGCGATCTTCTGGGCGACGGAGACGTCGGGGTTTGCCACGCGAGGTCTTTTTATGTGGGATACGTCCGAGTATACAGCCGTTCTATACTCATCATGATGGCCACAGAAGACCAACCGGCGAAAAGCGTCCTGCCACGCGCAGCGCAGCCGCCTTCATCCGTCCACATCGCCTGCCCCGACTGCGGCCTCATGCAAAGACTGACTCCGCCGGCGCGTTGGCAGGTTGCCGAATGCGGCTGCTGCAGGCGTATCCTCGCCGGTGAGGCGGCAGGACGCACGGCCACGCCGCTCGCGTTCGCGTTGGCCGCGCTGGTGCTGCTGCTGCCGGCGCTGCTGTCGCCCTTGATGAGCGTGTCGAGCTTTGGCGCACGCCGGGAAGCCTGGCTGCCCTCGAGTGCGGCGGCCATTTGGCGCGATGGCTTTCCTTCCCTTGGTGTGCTGGTCGGCCTGTTCAGCATGGCGATACCGGTCGTGTTTCTCCTGTTGCTCATCTGGGTGCTCGGCAATCTTCAGTTCGGCGCGCACGCGCATCTGGGTACGGCATTCCGCTGGGTGAAGCACCTGCGGCCGTGGGTGATGATCGAGGTCTACCTGGTCGGCTGCTTCGTCGCCTACAGCCGTCTCAAGGTGGTGGCCGTCGTCGATGTCGGCACCGGCGGCTGGTGTCTGATCGCCGCAGCTCTCGCCGTGCTGATTGCACTCATCCTGCTCGATGAGCGCACGATCTGGGAACGCTTGCGGCCGCAGCACACTGCGGCAGCGGATGCGGCGCGGATCGGCTGTAGCGTGTGCGATCTGATCGTCAGCGCGGCTGCCGCCCTGCGCAACTGCCCGCGCTGCCACGCGCGGCTGCATTCTCGCAAACCGCATTCCCTGCAGCGCACGGCGGCGCTCGTCGCAGCCGGCTACGTGCTGTACATTCCAGCCAATGCACTGCCGGTGCTGACCACGATCCGCTTCGGCCGGGCGGAGCACAACACGATCCTGAGCGGCGTCCTGGAGCTGATTCGCAATGACCTGTGGCCGCTGGCGATCATCGTTTTCAGCGCCAGCATCGTCTTACCGCTGGTCAAACTGTGCGGACTCACCTGGATGCTGCTCGCCACGCAACTCGGTACGGGACGTCATCTGATCGCACGCACCCGCCTCTACCGCAGCATCGATGCCGTGGGCCGGTGGTCCAATATCGACGTGTTCGCCGTGTCGATCCTGCTCGCCGTGCTGCAATTCGGCGAACTCACCGCGGTGCATACCGATAACGGGCTGCTCGCCTTCGCCGCCGTGGTGATCCTCACGATGTTTGCCAGTAGGTTGTTCGATCCGCGACTGATGTGGGATGCGGCGGAGAGCAGGGATGGTTGATGCAGCGGAAACGCCGGGGCAGCCCGAGGAGCCGCGGACACGCCTGCGCAGGCACTGGCTGAATTCCATCTGGATCGTACCCGCCGCAGCGGCGGCGATCGTGCTGTGGCTCGCATGGCGCACGCTCCACGAACGCGGGCCGCAGATCACGATCACGTTCAGGTCGGTGGAAGGCCTGCAGCCCGGTCAGACGAGGATCCAGCATCGCAACGTGGATCTGGGAACGGTCGAGTCGCTGGATCTGACTCCCGACATGTCACATGTGATCGTGCATGCGCACATGACACGCGCCTCCGAAAGTCATCTGACCGACACGACCCGCTTCGCGATCATTGCGCCGCATGTGGGCGTGAGTGGAATCTCCGGATTGTCGACGCTCGTATCGGGCTCGTACATCGAGATGTATCCCGGCAAGCCCGGGGAGCCGCAGCGCGAATTCGTCGGCCTGGACGAGCCGCCGCTGCCGCCCCCCGATACCCCCGGCCGCAGCTTTACGCTGCTGTCCGCCGATCTGGGCTCACTCAGCCGCGGTTCGCCCATTTCCTACCGGGGCGTGACGGTTGGGGAGGTGCAGGGCTATAAGCTGCGCAAGGACGGCCAGGGCGTCGAGGTGAGCGCCTTCATCCGCGCGCCGCACGACCGCATGGTGCACCCCGAGACGCGCTTCTGGAACGCCGGCGGCGTCGATCTCACGATCGGAGCACAAGGCATCCGCTTCCGGGCGAATTCCTGGGAGCAACTGCTCTCGGGGGGCATTGCGTTCGAGACGCCGTCCCGGGTCCTGGCCGCAACGCCAAGCCCGGCCGATGCGGTTTTCAGCCTGTACGACAATCGCCGCTCGGCCGAGCGCGCACCGATCGGTCCGACACTCGAATACGTTGCGGATTTCCTGGGCAACCAGCGCGGGCTCGGTGCCGGCACGGCGGTCGAGCTCGACGGCATCGAAGTCGGTGAAGTCAGGGAAGCGCATCTCGCCTACGACGGCAGGCACCACACCATCGTGACGCGGGCGGCCTTCTTCCTCGATCCGCAAAGACTGCAGATACGCGACATGCCCGCGTTCGTGGCAGCAGACCAACGGGAAACCGTCCGCCGCTGGATCGGCATGCTCGTTGAGCAGGGCCTGCGGGCCGAGGCCACCTCGGTAAGTTTCCTCACGGGCTTCCGGGTCGTCGCCCTGGAGATGATTCCGGGAGCCCCACGGGCGCACGTGGAGCAGGAGGGCGAGCTCGCGCGCATTCCGAGTACCGAGTCCGGCGACCTCACGACGGTGCTGCGTGAACTGCAGAGCGTGTTGAAGAACATCGATCGCGCCACCTCCGGGCCACAGCTCGGTCATGCCCTGCAGGCCCTCGATGCGACCCTGACGCGCCTGGATGACCTGACGCGCGAGATGCAGCCGGACCTGAAGTCCCTGGTCAAGAGCCTGCGCGATACCGCCGACGCGGCTCAGAACACACTCAACACCGTGCAGGGGCTGACGGGTAACGGCGCGTCCACTGGGACGGATCTGCCGCGGCTGATGCGTGAGCTCACGGCTGCGGCGCGGTCGGTGCGCGAGCTGGCGGATTACCTGGACCGCCATCCCGAGGCGCTGCTGCGCGGACGCAAGGGGGATGATCGGTGAAGGATCCTTTCTGGCTGGTTGCCGCTACCTGTGTGTTGGTCGGCTGTGCCGCGAGCCCGCCGGTACATTTTTATATGTTGAGCGACTCACCGGCGGACACCCGCCGCAGCGACACCGGTGCGCTTTCCGTGCGTGTGCAGCGCGTGACGATTCCACCCGAGCTCGAGCGGATGCAACTCGTGCGCCGGCTCGGCCCCACGCAGCTCAAGCTCCTGGAAAATGAGCAGTGGGCGGCACCGCTCGAGGACATGATCCGGCGCGTGCTTTCCGCTGACCTTGCGGCACGCCTGCCGGTCGATTCGCTGCAGGAGCTCGGTGCGCCTTCCGTACACGACCGACAGCGCGCGCTCGACGTGGACATTCACGAATTTTACGGCGATGGCAATTGCGCGGTGACGTTGCGGGCTACCTGGATGCTCGCCACCCCCGGCCTGCCGCGGCAGGCACCCGACTCGCGCCGGACGCGAGCGACGGAGGAGATCCGCATTCCCGGCGATGGCTGCACGGACCCTGCCGCATTGCCCCTCGCCATGAGCCGTGCACTGGGCGTGCTGAGCGATCACATCGCGGCGCGCGCCGCCGCTCCCGGCGACCCTGTCAGTCGGCCCGCTCCCGCGCGCTCTGCGCAGCCAGGCGGCTGAACTGCGCTTGCATCGCAGCGACACGGGCGAGGTACGTCCGCGCCTCGTGGTCACCGCATTTTTCTCCCGCCGTGAGCTGGAAATGCCGGCGGGCGTAGGCATCGGCCGCCCCGGCGCCGCACAGGTGGATGAGCGCCGCGAGCTCCTGCTTCTGCCGGGCGGAAGCCTCGCCGAGCCCGTGCCGTTGCAATATGCCGGCGACGGCGCGATCGAGATAGGCGGCAGTCAGCTCGATCGCATGACTTGGTATGACGCGCATGTACCAGCGGTTGAACCAGCAGGATTGCCAATCATCCCACGGACCATCCTGCACGACGAGATGATCGCGGATGCAGTAGCGCCTGGCCTCGGCAAACGTTCCATCGGTGATCTGATACATGCCGACGGCACTCGAGGCCGGCCGATAGAGCTCGAAAGGATGCAGCTTCCAGGACCAACGCCAGTAGGTGCGGGCGACCGGATTGCCGGAGCCCTCCACCTGTGCCAGCGCGGCAAGCAGCGTGGGACGGATGGTCGCGGTGGAATAGCGCTCGAAGGCGGGTCCGTACTGCCGCCAGGTTTCCGCCGGCAGCTTCGCGAGCGTACCGCTCACTGGAAAGAACAGCTCCGAGGGCTTGCGAATCACCTGGTAGAGCCAGTTGACGCTGAGCCCCCCGACTGCAAGTACCAACACGGCGGCCAACATCTGCGCGCCTCCCGGCGCGCGCCGCCATCGGCGCAGCCAGCGCCGCCGGACGGCGGCTCGCGGCCACAGGCGCGATAGTTTCAAGTGGCGCGGTCCGCCGCGCCGCTGTGGACGTCGACCGCCCCACCCAACGCGCCCGCGCAGCATGACCGGTCCCTTGCGCCGGCTCATCCGCCGCGGCTGCCGCGCGCCTTCAGTCGGGAGTAGCCCACAGCCAGCAGACCGAACCACAATGGCGCAACGTACAGCGCCACCCGCGTATCCGCATCGAGAGAGAACATCGCTGCCACCATCAGCAGGAACGCGATCACCAGCCAGTTCATGAACGGTGACCCCGGCATGCGGAAGCGCACCGCGGGCGCCCTGCCCTGCGCCACTGCGATGCGATAGTTACGATGTGCCACGAGGATGATGATCCATGTCCACAGCGTGCCGATGAGCGCAATACTCGTCACCCAGGTGAACACTTCCTTCGGCACCACATAGTTGAGCACGACGCCGATCAACATCACCGCGGCCGAGGCGTGCACGGCCTTGACCGGCACGTGGCGGCTGCTGAGCGTGCCGAATCTCCTGGGGGCCTGGCCGCGCAGCGCCAGCGCATACAGCATGCGCGCGGTGCTGAACAGGCCACCGTTGCACGATGAGGCGGCGGCGGTGATCACCACGACGTTGATGATGCTCGCTGCTGCCGGAATTCCCATCTTCTGGAACAGCAGCACGAACGGGCTCATTTGCGGATCGAGCTGGTCCCAGGGCACGAGGGCCATGGTGATGACGAGCGCGCCGATGTAGAAGATGAGGATGCGGAAGATGATGCTGTTGGTGGCCCGCGGCAGCACGACCTGCGGATCGTGTGCCTCCCCGGCAGTCACCCCGATCAGCTCGACCCCCGAATACGCGAACATCACGATCTGCAGCGTCAATACCACCCCGATGAGGCCGAACGGCAGGAACCCGCCGTGCGACCATAGATTGCTGAAACTCGCTGCCGGGCCGAGCCGACCCACGTGAAACACGATCACGAACACGCCGGCGGCGATGAGCGCCACGATGGTGATCACCTTCAGCAGCGCGAACCAGAATTCCAGCTCGCCGTAGACGCGCACCGCCAGGGTATTCGTGCCGTACAGCAGCCCGAGCGCACACAAGCCCGGCAGCCACTGCGGCACGTCCGGCAACCAGAAGTGCACGTAGATGCCAATGGCGGTCAACTCGGCCATCGCCGTCACGATCCACATGAACCAATACGACCAGCCGGTGACGAACCCTGCGAAGGGGCCGACGAATTCCTCGGCGTAGGTGGCGAATGATCCGGCGACCGGCCGATAGATGAGGAGCTCTCCCAGGGCGCGCATGATGAAGAAGATCGCCGCTCCGCCCACCAGGTAGCTCAGCAGCAGCCCGGGACCTGCCTTGCGGATCGCGCCCGCGGAGCCGAGGAACAGACCGACCCCGATCGTGCCGCCCAGCGCGATGAGCTGGATATGACGGTTGTGCAGTGCGCGCGCGAGCGGCGCATCTGCCCCATTGGGCGCATCAGACGCGGCGGGATCTGTGGGTGTGTTGGGGCGCATGGCAGCTACTCCATGTCGGGATACGGGCCCCTGCCCTGATCCGCGATGAAGCGATCGATGCGCGCCTGCAGCACCGGCAACGGCACCGACCCGAGCTCCAGTACCGCATCGTGGAATGCGCGGATGTTGAAGCGGACACCGAGCGCCGCCTGCGCCTTCGCGCGACCCTGCACGATGGCACGCTCCCCGAGATAATAGGAAAGCGCCTGCGCCGGCCAGGCGATGTAACGATCGACCTCCGTCTGGATCTCGTGGTCCGGAAGCGCGGTGTACTCGTGCAGATAGGCGATCGCCCGCTCTCGCGACCATCCCTGCGCGTGCACGCCCGTGTCCACCACGAGCCGCGCGGCGCGCCAGATCTGGTAACCGAGCATGCCGAAACGATCGTACGCCGTGTCGTACATGCCCATCTCGAGTCCAAGCTGCTCGCAGTACAGTGCCCATCCCTCCCCGTAGGCGGAGAGGTACGTATGCCGGCGAAACTGTGGCTGATCGCTATGCTCCATCGCGATCGGTATCTGAAAGGCGTGTCCCGGGGCCGATTCGTGCAGTGTCAGGGCAGTCAGGTTGTACAACGGCCGGTTCGGCAGATCATAGGTGTTGAGCAGATAGACGCCCGGACCACCGCGCCCGGCCGTGTAGAACGGCGCCAGGTCCGGGGGCACCGGTTCGATCGTGAAGCGCGCCCGCGGCAGATAGCCGAAGAACTGCGATGCCTTGCCGTCGAATCGCTTGGCGATCCAGGCGCCGCGCATCAGCAACTCATCGGCCGTCTTTGCATAGAAACGCGGATCGGTGCGCAGGAACTGCAAAAACGCGGGGAAACCTCCGCTGAAGCCGGTCTCGCGCATGGCCGCGAGCATCTCGCCATGCAGGCGTGCAACCTCGGCCTCACCCAGCGAGTGGATCTGCGCCGGATCCATCTCGAGTGTCGTGAACTCCCGGATCTTCGCCCGGTAGTACGCTGCCCCATCCGGCAGGTCCGCGGCAGCGATCGTCTGCCGACACCCCGGCACGTACTCGTTGCGCATGAAATTCAGCAACTCCACGTAGACGGGCTGCACGACATCGCGAATGGTAGCGATCGCCTCGGCACGCAGTGCCTTCTGCTCATCCGCCGCTATTCCCGGCATCTGCCTCAATGGGGTGTACAGCAGGCTTGCCTCGGGTGACGCCTCGGTCACGGCGGTGATGGAAGCATCGCGCCCCTGCATCGTGATCCGCGGCGGCGTGAAGCCGCGCGCAAGTCCAGCGCGCATCTCCTGCATCTGCTCGTGGAAGTAGCGCGGCACGTCATGCAGCTGCGCGATCCAGTTCTTGTAATCCTGCAGTGTGCGAAACGGCCGGCGCGCCGTGTAGCCAAGATTCGTCCAGAAGGTCGTATCGGAGTTGGCCGGCATCTGAAAATCGCGGAAACGCTGATTGGCGATGAGCGTTTCGATCTGCGGCCGATACACCTCGTAGTTGAGCTGTTCGCGCCCGGACAGTTGTCCGCGGGGAATGGCGTCGAGGCGCGCGAGTACGTCGTTCCAGTACTTGAGGCGCGCCTGCTGGCTCGCCGGATCGACTCTCGGCAGGTGATCGGCGATCGGCTTCTGATCATCCTCACCTGCGAGCTGATCCTCGCGCCACTTCCATTCGGCTGTGTAGATCGCACGCAACCGCGCATCGGCGCTGCCTTGTCTCGAGCCGCACGCGGCGATGCCCATCAGCGTTCCGAGGGCGACGATTGCTGCTGCAACCGCCACGCGCGCGGCCGGCGCAAGGTAGCGCCCCGTATCCATCCAGACCATTTTTCTGCCCCGCTGCGCCTCACGATCGCGCAAGCATACTTCAGCGGCTCACGTGCGCAGCACCCGATGCAGCAGCTGAATGCACACCGACCCTTCGCCCACGGCGGCGGCCACGCGCTTGGCACTGCCGCTGCGCACATCGCCGACGGCAAAGATCCCGGGGATGGAAGCCTCGAGGAGCAACGGCGCCCTGGCGAGTGGCCAGCGCTTGCCGCCGGCCTGCTCCGTGGTCAGATCCGGTCCGGTGCGGACGAAGCCGTTGTCATCCAGGGCGAGGCAGTTGCCCAGCCAGCCCGTGTTCGGCACGGCACCGGTCATCAGAAACACGTGCTCGATGGCATGTGTTTCGGGCACCGCGTCCGGACCCGTCCACGTCACTTTCTCCAGGCGCCCCTGCCCCTCGAGCGCGGTAATCTGCGTATGCGTATGCAGCATGATCTGCGGGGTGTCCTCGATTCTGCGCACCAGGTAATGCGACATCGTCTGCGCAAGTCCCGTGGCGCGTACCAGCAGATGCACGCGCCGTCCGTTCGCCGACAGGAACACCGCCGCCTGGCCGGCGGAGTTGCCCCCGCCCACCACGATCACCTCGTCGTCGCCGCAAAGCCGCTGCTCCACCGCAGTCGCCGCGTAATACACACCTGCCCCCAGGTAATCGGCCAGATTTGCCAGCGCCAGGCGCCGGTACTCGGCACCGGAGGCGATGACGATGCTTCGCCCCCGCGCGACATGCTCACCCGAGAGCACGACCTCGAATGGCGCACGATCGCAGCGCAGCGCCACGGCGCTCGTGGCGATGGCCACTTCGGCGCCAAATTTCTGCGCCTGCACCAGCGCGCGCGAAGCGAGCGCCAGGCCGGAGATGCCGGTGGGAAAGCCCAGATAGTTCTCGATTTTCGAGCTCGATCCGGCCTGCCCGCCGGGCGCCACCGTCTCGATGACGAGGGTATCGAGCCCCTCGGAGGCGCCATACACCGCAGCCGCCAGCCCGGCGGGACCGGCCCCGATCACGATCACATCGCGCACTTTCGAGCAGTCGATGCCG
Organism: uncultured Pseudomonadota bacterium; assembly: GCA_963716335.1. Lineage (GTDB taxonomy): Bacteria > Pseudomonadota > Gammaproteobacteria > Steroidobacterales > Steroidobacteraceae > 13-2-20CM-66-19. Next base: position 497,322 of record OY970302.1, read on the forward strand.
GGATTCATGCCCAGACAGGCGGCGACTTGCGCGTTGCTCGGATTCTTCAGGACCAGCGATCCGCGGCACAGCACCACCGGCAGGTCACCATCGGCGATGTGAAAACGCTCGCGCAAGCCCTGCGCGCCCGGGTCATGATCGACATCCATCAGAAGGTGCGGGAACGTGTTGCGCGTCAGGAACTGAAGCAGACGCAGCGTATTGGATGAGCCCATCGAACCGAGCAGGACGATGTCCCCCTGAGTCCCCTGCACAAGTGCCATCCGTCGTAGGATGAATGCACGCATGAACAATTCACTGATTTCCGCGTCGCTCTGCACGATCGTGCGCAGCGCCTCGTTGGCGATCGCAATGACCTCGCCGGACTCGGTTACCCGCACGCGCACGAAGCTGCCCAGGCCCCCGAGCGTACTCATCTCCCCGGCAAACTGACCGGGGCCCTGCACCGTGATGAGATCCTCGCCCTGCAGACTCGGCCGCAGGATCGCAATCGCGCCCGACACAATCACCAGTAACTCGCGATGGCTGTCACCGGCATCGGACAGGAGCTCTCCGGCGCTGATGCGGACACGTCTGCCATGGGGCTCGAGGCGGGCGATTTGTGCAGCAGTGAGCTGCGGAAACATCTGTTCCCGGCGCGATTCCAGAAGCGTGGCCATCCGTCAATCTACCGCGCGGCGGCCCCTCCCGACCAGACGACGTCGCTACAGACCCAGCTCCGAGAGGCCCGGGTGCGCATCCGGGCGGCGGCCAAGTGGCCAGTGGTAGCGGCGCTCGGGGCCGGCAATGGGCAGATCATTGATGCTGGCGATCCGCACGCGCATCAGGCCGTGCGCATCGAATTCCCAGTTTTCATTCCCATAGGAGCGGAAATGCTGGCCGCTGTCGTCGTGCCATTCGTAGGCGAAACGCACCGCGATCCGATTGTCGTGGAAGGCCCAAACTTCCTTGATCAGACGATAATCGAGCTCGCGCGCCCATTTGCGCCTGAGGAAGGCTACGATCTCTTCCCGACCGTCCAGAAACTCGGCACGATTGCGCCAGCGGCAATCCTCTGAGTAGCCGAGTGAAACGCTCAGCGGATCGCGCGAATTCCACGCATCCTCCGCAAGTCGGACCTTCTGTGCGGCCGTCTCGGCCGTGAAAGGTGGGCAAGGTGCTCGTAGCATGGCAGTCTGCGCAGAGTTCGAGCTGGTGAGGCTGGCAGTTTAGAGTACGCGGCATGAGAATGGCGCAAACCCTATGGACATTTTCAAAATCCTGGTGCTGCTCACATTCGCCGCGATCGTGGCAAGCCTGGGCAAGGCACTCTTTCATCTGTCGGCGGGGGCTTCCGGCGAACGACATTCTGCGCAGTTCGCTCGCGCCCTGGTCGTGCGGATCGCACTGTCGCTGGCTCTGTTCGCACTGTTGATGCTCGGCTGGTACTTCGGCAGGATCGCCCCACACGGCCTGGGTTGATTGCAGGTGAGCCGGGCGGTGGACTGGGGCGGGGCGCGGATGGGACTACGGCTGCTGGTGATCATCCTCGTCGTGGGCGCCGCCGCTGTGCCACTCGCCGCGGGCACCTGGCAGGGTGCCATTGCTCCCATCGACCCTCCCGCGCCCGATCGCTTCGACGGGGCCGCCCTGCAGCGCGGGCTGCAGCTTGCCGCGATCGGCAACTGCATGAGCTGCCACACCGCAGCCGGCGGCGCACCGTTCGCCGGCGGTCGGCCCGTCGCGACGCCGTACGGGACGATCTATTCCTCCAACATCACGCCCGATGCGCAAACCGGGATCGGTCAATGGTCTGAACCGGCATTCCGGCGTGCGCTGCGCGCGGGGGTTAGCCGCACGGGACAGCAGCTGTATCCGGCCTTCCCCTATGACCATTTCACGCTTGTGAGCGATGCGGACGATGCGCTCCTGTATGCCTACCTCATGACACGGCGAGCCGTTCGTTCCACACCGCCGGCCAACCAGCTGAGGTTTCCATTCTCCATCCGTCCGTTGTTGGCATTGTGGAAGTTCGTCTTTTTCAAGGAGGGCGCTTACCGCGCCGATCCCACGCACGACGGGCAGTGGAACCGGGGCGCCTATCTGGCCAACGGCCTCGGGCACTGTGGTGCGTGTCATACACCGCGCAACGCGCTCGGGGCCGAAAAGCGTTCCGCGCGCTTTGCGGGCGGGCGGGCGCAGGGCTGGCATGGTTATGCCATCGACTCCGCATCGCCCGCGCGGGTGCGATGGGACCGGACGGCACTGCGGGCGTATTTTCGCGACGGCTGGCAGACACTGCACGGGGATGCTCACGGGCCCATGGCCGAGGTCGTCGAAAACCTGTCTGCTGCGGCGGCGGCGGACCTCGATGCGATTGCAATCTACATCGCGTGGACGATGGGCAAGCGCGACCGTGCCGATTCCGTGCAGCAGGCCTCCGTAGCAACGCAATCAAGTGGTGCCGTAATCTTCGCGAGCGCCTGCCAGGGCTGTCATGATGGCTCGCGTCCGCTGCCCTTTGGTGGAGTCAGGCTCGCGCTCAGCACCGCGGTGATGGATGACGAGCCGACCAACCTGATCAACGTGGTGCTCGAAGGGCTGTATCCTCGCAGCGGCGCCGCTGGAGCAATCATGCCCGGGTTCGCAAGCGTGCTGTCCGATGAGCAGCTGCGCTCCCTGCTGAGTTATGTGCGCCTGCGATACGGGCAGGGGTCGCCCTGGAAGGACCTCGAGGCGAGCGTGCAAAGCGCGAAGGCGCAGCGGCATGATTGAGCTGCGGGTGAATGGACGCACGCACCGCATCAGCGCGGATGCCGACACACCGCTCCTGTACGTATTGCGTGACGAGCTGGAGCTGAATGCGGCCAAGTTCGGCTGCGGACTCGGCCAATGCGGCGCCTGCACGGTGCTCGTGGATGGCATCGCGAGCCTCTCCTGTGTCACACCGATCGTCCTGCTTGCGGGGCGTCAGATCACAACCCTGGAAGGGCTCGGTACGCCACAGCAGCCAGGGCCGATGCAGCGGGCATTCATCGAGGAACAGGCCGCGCAATGCGGTTACTGCATTGCCGGCATGATGATGCGAGCGCAAGGGCTGCTCCAACGGGATCTCCACGCCACGGACGCCGACATCCGCAAGGAGCTCGAGCACAATCTGTGCCGCTGTGGATCGCATATGCGGATCCTGCGCGCCGTGCGCCGCGCTGCCGGATTGATGCTCGCCTCGGGCAGCACCGGGGTCACAGCGCCCGACCCGGCACAGCCCAGCGCTTACCCGGAAGTGACAGCGCCCCCCGACGATGGCATGCGGCGCCCGGCCCACCCGGATCTGCGGGAGCGCCCGGAGCGATGAGCGCGCCGGCGGACGCTGCCCTCACGCGTCGCGCCGTCCTGCAGGGCAGCGGGGCGCTGCTCATCAGTTTCTCAGTCGGATGGGCCCGCCCGGCGCAGGGCGCGGGCGCGGGCGCGGGCGCGGGCGCGGCAAAACTGCCTGGCAGCCTGGCGAAAAGCCCGCTGCTGGATGCCTGGATCCGCATCGACGCGGACGGCTTTGCGACTGCATTCACCGGCAAGGCGGAGCTCGGGCAGGGCATCCGGACGGCTTTGTCGCAGGTCGTGGCCGAGGAGCTGCAGCTGCCGCTCGAGCGGGTGCGCCTCGTGACCGCAGACACCGGCCGAACGGCCAACGAGGGCTACACCGCCGGAAGTCATTCCATGCAGGACAGCGGCACCGCGCTGCGGCATGCAGCCGCGCAGGCGCGCGAGATTCTCATCGGCGAGGCGGCCCGCATCTGGAAGCTGCCTGCGCAGCAGCTGCGCACCCAATCCGGGGTCGTGATGGGGCCGGATGGTTTGCGCGCCACCTATGCAGAAATCGTCGCGCCCAACCTGTTGCACGTGACGGCGCGCAGCATTTCGCAGCTGACGCAGCCCGATCAGTTTCGCGTCCTCGGCCGTCCGGTGCAGCGGATCGACATTCCCGCCAAGGTGACCGGGGGCGCCGCGTACGTGCACGACATGCGTTTACCAGGCATGTTGCATGCACGGATCGTCCGCCCGCCGCGCCACGGTGCCCGGTTGATCGAGGCGCCGCTGCAGGCAGTCGAGCGCATGCCCGGTGTCGCGCAAGTCATCCGCAACGGCAATTTTCTGGCGGTCGTCGCGCAACGGGAATTCCAGACGATCAAGGCCATGCAGGTCCTGGCCGCCGGTGCTCGCTGGCAGCCGACCGCAGCGCTGCCCGATGAGGCGCACCTCGCCGACACGCTGCTCGGCTTGCCCGCCCAAACCCGTGTCATCTCGCAAAACACGGGGGCCGCGTGCGGGCCCATGCAGCTCGCAGCAACCTATACCCGACCGTATCTGTCACACGGCTCCATCGGCCCTTCGTGCGCCATCGCGCAGCTCACCGAGGGGATGCTGACCGTGTGGACGCACACCCAGGGCGTTTTTCCCGACCGGCAGGCGATCGCCGAGATGTTGGGTTTGCCTGTGGAAAAGGTGCGCTGCATCCAGGTCGAAGGCTCCGGCTGCTACGGTCACAACGGTGCGGACGATGCGGCTGCGGATGCGGCGTTGCTCGCGAGCGCGCTGGCCAATCGGCCGGTCAGGGTGCAATGGATGCGCGAGCAGGAGCATGGCTGCGAGCCATATGGGCCGGCGATGGTCGCGAAAGTCAGCGCCTGCCTCACAGGCGGACGAATCTGCGCGTGGAACTATGATGTCTGGAGCAACACGCACTCGATGCGCCCCGGGCCGGCCGGAGCATTGCTCGCCGCCCGGCAGCTCGGCAAGCCGTTTCTCGAACCCGAGCCGAAACTCATACCGCTGCCCGAAGGCGGTGGTGACCGCAACGCGATCCCACTGTACTCCTTCGGGTCATCGAAGGTGGTGCATCACTTCATCCACTACATGCCGCTGCGCGTTTCGGCCCTGCGCTCGCTGGGCGCCCACATGAACGTCTTCGCCATCGAGAGCTTCATGGACGAGCTCGCGCTGCGCGCGGCAGTGGACCCGGTCGAGTGGCGCCTGCGCCATCTGCAGGAGCCCAGGGCGCGCGAAGTCATTACCGCGGCAGCGGACGAATTCAACTGGGCCGCGCGGCCAAGTCCGGGTGGCGGGCGCGGCTGCGGGTTCGCGTTCGCGCAGTACAAGAATCTGGCCGCGTACTGTGCCGTTGCGATGGAAGTGGATGTGGATGCCGACACGGGGCGTACGCAGGTGCGGCGCGTCGCCTGCGCCGTGGATACCGGACAGGTCGTCAACCCCGATGGCGTGCGCAACCAGATCGAGGGAGCGGTCCTGCAATCGATGAGCTGGACGCTGTTCGAGCGCGTGCGTTTCGATGCGACGCAGATCACCTCCGTCGACTGGGCGACTTATCCCATCCTGCGATTCAGTGCCGTGCCGCACGCGCTGACGGTACGCATCCTCGATCGACCGGGACTGCCCTTTCTGGGTTGCGGTGAGGCTGGCCAGGGCCCCGCGGCAGCTGCGCTGGCGAATGCGATCGCCCATGCCACCGGCAGGCGCTTCAGGGATCTGCCGCTCGACCCGGCGCGATTGCGCCGGGCACTCGCGCCGCAGCTCACCGCTCGATGAAGATCGTGGCGGGATGCTCCAGGCGTTGCTTCATGGCCTGGATCATCGCGGCCGCGTCATGCCCGTCGACGAAGCGATGATCGAACGAGGAGGAAAGATTCATGATCCGCCGCACCGTGATCGCGCCCTCATGCACCACCGGACGCTCCACCGCGCGGTTGATTCCGAGAATCGAGACCTCCGGTGCATTGATGATCGGAGTCGAGACGATGCCGCCGAGCTTGCCGAGGCTCGTGACGGTGAGCGTCGAGCCTGACAGCTCCTCGCGCGTCGCTGTGTTGGTGCGTGCGGCCTCGCTCACGCGGCGCATCTCGGCTGCCAGCTCCCACAGATTGAGGCTTTCGGCGTGACGGACCACGGGAACTTTCAGCCCTTCGGCGGTCTGCGTGGCGATCCCAACATGGACCGCATGATGACGCACGATCACGCCGCGCTCCGCGTCATACAGAGCGTTGCATTGTGGGAAGTCGTGTAGCACCCGGATCAGGGCACTCACGATGAAGGGCAGGTAGCTCAGATTCGGACCGGGCTCCTGCGGCTGGACGTTGTTGAGATGGCGGCGCAGCGCTTCGAGCTCCGTGACGTCCACTTCTTCGACGTAGGTAAAATGCGGGATGTTGCGCTTGCTGTCGCTCATGCGCTGGGCGATGAGGCGCCGCAGGCCGATAACCCGGATCTCCTCGGTTCCCTGGGCGCGAGGCCGCGGTGTGCCCGGCGCACGCGCAGCTTTCGGAACGGCGTGTGCGCAGACCACGGCGTCGAGGTCCTTTCGCAGAATGCGCCCGTTCGGCCCCGACCCGGTCAACTGCGCGAGATCGATGCCCGCCTCGTGCGCCCGGCGCCGGACCGCCGGAGAGCTCGCCACGCGCCCGGCGCGCGCGAAGCTGGTGGCTTGATCCTATGCACGGCGGCGGCCTGTCCTGCGCCGGACACCTGCACGGCAGCGCTGTCCTGCGCCGGCTGGCGCTCGGCAGGCTGGCCGCCGTCGTTCGCCGGGACCTGAGGAGCGTGATTCGGGGCAGCTTCCGTCTCGAAGACGATGAGCTCCGAGCCGACGGGCACCATGTCGCCCGGGCCGCCACGCGTGGAGACCACCCGGCCGCTGACGGGCGCCGGCACCTCCACGGCTGCCTTCTCGGTCATCACCTCGACGATGACGTCATCCTCCGTGACGATGTCGCCTGGCTTGACGCGCCAGCCGACAATCTCGGCTTCCACCGTACCCTCACCCAGGTCCGGTAGTTTGAATGCGTAGCGACTCATCCCGCCTCCATCACGTTCTTCAGCGCCTGGGCGATGCGCGCCGGCCCGGGAAAGTACTCCCACTCGAACGCATGCGGGTACGGGGTATCCCAACCGGTGACGCGCTGAATGGGCGCTTCGAGACTCCAGAAGCACGCCTCCTGAACCGTCGCCACGAGCTCTGCGCCGTAGCCGCCGAATCCGGTGGCCTCGTGGACGACCACGCAGCGGCCCGTCTTGCACACGGACGTGTAGAGCGTATCGACGTCCAGCGGGACCAGCGTGCGCACGTCGATGATTTCCGCATCGATGCCGCATTGCCGCACGGCGGCCTCCGCAACGTGCACCATCGTGCCGTAGGTCAGAATACTGACGTCGTCACCCGGCCGCACGACATCGGCGCGGCTGATGGGGACGGTGAAGTAACCTTCGGGCACTTCGCCCTTTGGATGCGCGCTCCACGGGATCGCGGGCTTGTTCGGATCGCCATCGAATGGCCCGTTGTAGATGCGCTTTGGCTCGAAGAACACCACCGGGTCATCGTCCTCGATCGAGCTGATGAGCAAACCCTTGGCGTCGTAGGGATTGGATGGCATGACGACCTTGATGCCACTGACATGGGTGAAGATTCCCTCCGGACTTTGCGAGTGCGTCTGCCCGCCGCGGATGCCGCCGCCACAGGGGGTGCGCAGCGTCACCGCTGCCGAGAACTCCCCGGCGCTGCGATAGCGCAGCCGGGCGAGCTCACTGACGACCTGGTCGAAAGCCGGGTAGATGTAGTCGGCGAACTGGATCTCCGCGACCGGCTTCAGCCCGTTCACGCCCATGCCGATGGCAGCGGCGACGATCCCACCTTCCGCGATCGGCGAATCGAGCACGCGATGCTGCCCATACTTTCTCTGCAGGCCGTCCGTCACGCGAAAGACCCCGCCGAAATAACCAACATCTTCGCCCAGGATCACGACGCGCGGATCGCGCTGCAGCATGATGTCCATGGCGGAGTTGAGAGCCTGCACCATGTTCATGTTGGCCATCGGCTCATCCTTCCTTGGCAATCCCGCGCGTGCCTGCCTCGAGCGCGGCAGCGCCTGCGCTCGCAGCGTGCGCGGCTTGCGGCTGCAGCGCGCGCAGCACCCGCAATTGTTCGCGCTGCCGCAGCAGATGCGCCGGCATCTGCTTGAACACGTCCTCGAACATCGTCGCCGGATCCAGTGATGGACCGTCCGCGAGCGTGCCGAAGGAAACGGCTTCCTTCCAGCAGGCGGTGACATGGGCCTCGAGTTCCCTGGTGAGCGCGACGTGCCGGTCCTCCGACCACTCCCCCAGGGCGATCAGATGTTGTTTGAGGCGCAGGATCGGATCACCCAGCGGCCAGGATTGCCACTCGTCCTTCGGACGATAGCGCGAGGGGTCATCGCTCGTCGAATGAGCCGAGGCGCGATACGTCACATGCTCGATGAGGGTCGGGCCGGCGCTGAGGCGGGCTCTCTCGGCGGCCCACTGCGTGACGGCAAAGACGGCCAGGAAGTCATTGCCATCGACGCGGATTCCCGGCATCCCGTAGGCGGGCCCACGGGAAGCGAAGGTCGCCTCTTCCGCAGCGGCGAAACCCTGGAACGTGGAGATAGCCCATTGGTTATTGACCACATTCAAGATGACGGGGGCGCGGTACACGGCTGCGAACGTGAGGGCGTGATGGAAATCCGCCTCGGCGGTGGATCCCTCGCCGATCCAGCTGCAGGCGATGCGGTCCTCGCCCTTGATGGCAGCCGCCATCGCCCAGCCGGCAGCCTGGGGAAACTGCGTAGCGAGATTGCCCGAGATCGAGAAGATGTTGCCCTTCGCCCAGTGATACATCACCGGCATCTGCCGTCCCTTGCACATGTCGCGGGTGTTGGACAGGCACTGACACATCAGATCGGTCAGGCTGCGGCCGCGCACGACGAACAGCCCCTGGTTACGGTAAGAGGGAAACAGCATGTCGCCCGGAAGCAGCGCCGTGCACTGCGCCACCGAGACGGCCTCCTCGCCGGTGGACTTCATGTAGAAGGAGATGCGGCCCTGGCGCTGCATGCGCTGCATGCGCTCATCGAAAATCCGCGTGAGCAGCATGTGCCGCAGGCCGACCTGCAGGTCGGAGGGCTCCAGATGCGGATTCCAGGGACCGACCGCCGTACCCTCATCATCCAGGACGCGCACCAGGGAAGTTGCCAGCCCTGCAGTCTCCGTAGCCGTGGCCTGGACCTGGGGCCGGGGGACCGCTCCCGCCGGGGACAGGCGCACATAGCTGAAATCCGGCTTGTCCCCAGGGCGCGCGGGGGGATTGGGCACGTGCAGGCGTGACCGTTGGGTCATCATTGGTTCCTCGCTGGCAGGGGCGCCGATGGAATAGTACTTGCGCGCGCTGCGAGAGACCTTCCAATTTGATGCGCAAAGGCCCGCTCAGCGCAACGGCCGCTGCAGCGGTCCCGCGCGCTCAGCCGCGATCGTGCGTGCCGCCCTGCTTCCAGTAGCGGTCGGCCTCCTGCTGCCAGCCCGTGTCCTGCGGGTTGAGCAGCCGGGTCTGGGGCACTTTGGGCGCCGCCCGCAGGCGCTTCTCATCGACCACGATCCTCGTCCCCCGGACCATCTGGCGCGCCTGGGGATAGGGAATGGCCGTCGTGGCGCCGCTTGCCTCGGCAATCACGACATACCCGGGGCGGCCGCTTGCGTCCGCAACGATGTTGACGATGGTCCCGACCTGCTGACCCGACCGGGATTGCACGTTCATGCCGTTGCTGATGTGCGAATCGGGCGCCCGGGCAGACGGATACGTTGCGGGATTGGCCTGATCCGGGGTTCCGGGTAGTGCGGAAGCGGGGGCGCCGGGCGGCGCAGGCGTAGCCCCGCTCGGCGGGGTCGCAGGTGGCGTCTGTGCAAGCGCCACGCCCGCCAGACACCAGCCCGCAAGCACACTCAATCCTTTGGCATTGTTCATGGCATCACCTGCCGCTGTCTTGAGTTGGTGCCCGCAACCGGTATGCCCGCGCCGGCCGAGCCTCAGTGTTGATAGGGCGACATGGAATAGGGGCGGTCGGTGGGATCCGCACCCCACCGCCGGTTGGGTTTCGAAGCCATGATGAAGCGCAGCTCGCCACCGCTGGTGATCTCTGCGTGCCGGATGTAGGTGCGCGATAGCACGTGCCCGTTCAGCCGGACGCTGCCGACATAGCGGTTCGCCTCCGACAGGTTCTCCGCCACGACGGTGAAATGCCGCCCATTGGGCAGGTGCAGCACCGCGCGCTCCACGAATGGCCGGCCGATGACGTACTGTCCCGAGCCCGGTGTGACCGGATAGAACCCCAGAGCGGTGAAGAGAAGCCACGCGGACATCTGGCCGAGATCATCGTTTCCGGCCAGCCCATCGGGACGCGGCTGGTACTGGCTATCGACGATCTGCTTCAGCCGCTCCTGTGTTCGCCATGGGCGTCCGGCATATACATACAGATAGGCGATGTGATGGCTCGGCTCGTTGCCGTGTGCGTAATAGCCGATCAGCCCGCTGATGTCCTCGACGTTGGCAAACTTCGCGGGGTCCACCTTCGCATCGAAAAGTTGATCGAGCTTGTGCGTGAAGGCGCCCTCCCCACCCATGAGCTGGATGAGGCCCGCAGTATCCTGCGGGACGAACCAGGTGTACTGCCACGCATTGCCCTCGGTGTAGTCGCCGTAGTAGCCCGCGGATGCCGGGTCGAAGGGTTCACGGAAGCGGCCATCGCTGTTGCGCGCGCGAACGAACCCCGTGCCGGGATCGAACACGTTGCGCCAGTTGGCCGCGCGCGCCTCGAATTGTTTCGCGACGTCGGCACGACCCATCGAGGCGGCCGTGCGAGCGATGGTCCAGTCATCGAATGCGTACTCGAGGGTCTTGGACGCGCTTTCGCGCTGCCGGTCCGCGGGAACCCAGCCGAGTCGCATGTACCCGTCGAGTCCGGCGTACCGCGGATTGGTCGCACTGGCGAGCATGGCCGCAAGCGCCGTCTGGCCCGGGAAATCGCGTATTCCCTTCAGCCACGCATCGGCGATCACCGGCACGGCGTGATAGCCGATCATGGTCCAGGTTTCCTGGCCCTGGAATTGCCAGACCGGCAGCAAGCCGTCCGGACTTTCCTGCCATGAAGCCAGCAGCGAGCGCACGAAGTCCACGTTGTCCGACGCAGGCCGCAGAAGCGTCAGCAGCGGATGCAACGCCCGGAAGGTATCCCAGAGCGAGAACGTCGATCGGAAGGAGAACCCCTGCGCGCGATGCACCTCCTGATCCGGCCCGCGGTAGGAGCCATCGCAGTCCATGAACAGACTGGGCGCCATCAAGGCATGATACAGCGACGTGTACAGCATCTTGCGCACCGCGGGCGCAGCCTCGATGTCCATCACCGACAAGGCATCGCGCCACGCCGCCGCGGCAGCCGCACGCCGGGCATCGAAATCCCAGTCCCGGCCATCGGCATCGAGGTTGGCGAGGGCGTTGGCCTCGCTGACCGGCGAGATCGCGAGCGCCACTTTGAGCTGCGAAGCCGGCAGCGCCGCGAAATCGAAGACGGCGACCAGTCCTCTGCCGGCACGAGCGATGACTTCGTCGGGCGCCGACCAGGGGGCGAACTTCGGAGCGTATTCGGGCGGCGGCTCCCGATCGAATAGCGCGTGGTGAGTTGGCTGCGACGAGAACCGCATTGCGAAATACAACTGCCGCCCGGGCGCCCAGCCACGCGTCAGTCGATAGCCGGTCACCGTGCCATCCGGGCGCACGCGGATGCGCGACCAGAGCACCTTTCCGGGGTAGTCGTAGATGCTCGAGCGCAGATCGAGGAGTAAATGGGCCGGCTGTCCGGCGGGATAGGTGTAGCGGTGCCAGCCCACGCGGGCGGTTGCCGTCAGCTCGGCTCGTACACCGTAGTCGGTGAGGGTCACCGCGTAGTAGCCGGGCACTGCCTGCTCGGTATCGTGCCCGAAACGCGATCGGTAGCCCGAGCCCGGGCGCGCCGGGTCACCCGGATCGAGCCGCACCGCGCCCGAGATGGGCATCACGAGGAAATCACCGAGATCGGAATGCCCCGTGCCGGAGAAATGGGTATGGGAGAAGCCGAGGATGGTGGGGTCGCCGTACTGGTAGCCTGCGGCCCAGGCGTAGCTGTCCTTGAAATTGCGCGTCTGGGTGTCCGGGCTCAATTGCACCATCCCGAAGGGATAGACCGCTCCCGGGAAGACATGGCCGCCCCCCTGCGTACCGATGAAGGGGTCGACCGGCACGGCAAGGAGGCCGAGCGCCACACCAAGCACTGCACTGCTCATGGTGAGTCACGTTCGCCGATCCCCGCGGCGGCTGCAACCGCAAGCGCGTCCGCACGCGCGCCGCGACGCAGGAACCGGTGCCGGTGGCCGAGCGTTGCTGTAGCACCAATCCCCAGGAGTTCGTGACATGAAGACCAGGACGGGTGCCACGGTCACCCTGACCGCCGTAACCGCATTGCTCGCTGCCCTTGCCGCCCAGGCCTCGGAGAGCGACAAGCATGTGGCCGAATCGATCAGCCACGCCAAAATGACGCTTACAGAGGCCATCCGCGCGGCCGAGAAGCAGGGCGACGGACAGGCGATCAGCGCCGAATACGAATTCAAGCGCGGCAACCCGGCATACTATGAAGTCAAGGTGCTGCGCAACGATGGCAAGAAGCTGACCAGATACGAGCTTGATCCGCGAACCGGCGCGGTCACGGAGAAGAGCAACGAGGACTTCGAAAGAGTCTTTACACGCATCAAGCCGACATCGATTCAGCACGCTCCTACCTCGCTCACACGTGCGATCCACACCGCGGAATCCCGCGCGGGCGGCAAGGCTGTGGATGCGGACGTGGACCGTGACGGCGACCAGGTCCGATACACGGTCAAAGTCGTCAAGCTCGACGGCACGAGCGACAAGGTCAGGATCAACGGCGCGGACGGCAAAGTCGCCTCCTCCGACTAGCGCGCGCGCACGGCGCGCCTGATGCACATGTAAAGCGCGCCTGTCTTCGCAGGCGCCCGCCCGATCGCGCGGGCGCGGCATCTCGCCTTGCGGGACTGCGGGAAGCTACACTCCAGATCCACTGCCGTAAGCGCAGCTGGCAAATCACGCCGCGAGGGCCAAGAGTAAGCTGATGCGAACCGTACTGCTTCCCGCCGGCGAGCGCGTCCCGGTCTACGGCATGGGCACCTGGCGCATGGCGGAAGATCCCGCCATGCGCGCGGAAGAAATCGCGACCTTGCGCCTGGGGCTGGAACGGGGGGCGACGCTGATCGATACGGCCGAGATGTACGGCGAGGGCCGGGCGGAGCAGCTCGTCGGCGAAGCCATTGCAGGTCGGCGTGACGAGGTATTTCTCGTCACCAAAGTTTATCCGCACAATGCCAGCCGGACGGGCGTGCCCGAGGCGTGCGAGCGCAGCCTGCGCCGACTCAAAACCGACCGCATCGATCTGTACCTGCTGCATTGGCGCGGAGAGGTTTCCCTCGAAGAGACCATGGAGGCATTCGGGGCACTGCAGCAGGCCGGCAAGATCCGCCACTACGGCGTGAGCAATCTCGATCTGTCGGACATGCAGGAGTTGCTGGCGACCCCCGCCGGACGCGCCGCGCAGACGGACCAGCTCCTGTACAACCTGCTGCGTCGCGGCCTCGAATGGGATCTGCTTCCCCGCCTGCGCCGTCAGCGCATGCCCATCATGGCGTACTCGCCCATAGAAGAAGGACGGCTGTTGCGGGAACCGAAGCTGGTCGAGTTTGCCCGGCGCTGCGCGCTGACACCCGCGCAAGTCGCGCTCGGCTGGCTGTTCTCCTACGAGGACATCATCGCCATCCCGAAGACGAGCCGCCGTGACCGTCTGATCGAAAACCTCGCCTGCCTCGAGCGGCCGCTGACTGCCGCGGAGCTCGCCGAGTTGGACCGATTGTTTCCGCCGCCGGACGGCCCACGCCCGCTGGACATGATCTAAAGGCGTGCGCCGCGGAAGCGCCACCGTTGCCATGATGAAGCCGCTCGAATATTGCTATAGAGTCGTATTGTGGGATCTGCCGGCGCGGACCGTGAACGCGGTCGAGGCGCAAGGGGCGGCTTGCGTCCCGGAACTTACGTATCCTGTGGGAGTTTCGAATGGGCACCACTCACGCGGAAGGCACAGTGTCGAAGACTGACGGATCCAGGAGCCGCGCACCCCTCGGCGATGTGCTGCTCTTCGCCCGGAATTTCTTTCGCCATCCCCGCATGCTCGGCTCCATCATTCCGAGCTCGCGTTTTCTGATCAAGCAGTTGCTGCAGCCGGTCGACTGGGAAAAGGCGCGCGTCATCGTGGAGTACGGTCCCGGCGTCGGTGGGATCACGGCCGAGGTGCTGCGACGCATGCGCCCGGATGCCCGCCTGATCGCCATCGAGACGAATCCGGAGTTCGTACGCTTTCTGCGCCGCTCGCTCGTGGACGAGCGCTTCCATGTGGCCGAAGCCTCCGCAGCCGCCGTGAAGGAGATTCTGCAGCAACTCGGCCACAGCAAGGCCAGCTACATCATCTCGGGCATCCCGCTGAGCACGCTGCCGCCGAGCGCGCGCGAGCCGATCCTGCGCAATACCTGCGAGGCGCTGGAGCCGGGCGGCTCGTTTCTCGTGTACCAGTTCACGACCAGCGCACTGCCCGATCTGCAGAGAATCTTCCGCTACGTGAAGCGCAAGTTCGAGCCGCTGAACGTCCTGCCCGCGCACCTGTTCTTCTGTCAGCCCGGCACCGCGTAGCGCTAGATGCTCAATCCCCGCGGATCGGCCTGATCAGACTCGCATCATCGTACTGCGGAAAGTTGACATGCGGGCCCACTGCGTGCAGCAGCATCCGTTCGGCGGCAAAGGGGCGCAACAACTCCTTCGCCTGCGCCGGCCTGCCGCTCAGCCACGTCTGATACCCCTCGCGTTGCAGGATCGCGGGCATGCGCCCGTGCGTGTTGGTCACTTCCGTCAGCAGTGAGTTGGCGCGCACGCTGATGAGCGCGCAACCCTCGATCACATCGTCACCGTCCGTCACGAAGCGATCCCACACTGCCGCAATCCCGAACACCGGGCGGTTGACCAGACGCACGTAAAAGGGCTGGCGGTGCCCTGCCGCGGTGCGCTGCCACACGTAGAAACCTGCCAGCGGAATGATACAGCGCTGGCCGTGAGTCCAGATCGTCCGATAGGCCGCGGAGGTCTCGAGCGTGTTGCGGCTGACGCACGCATCGCCTGGCGGTACGTCCTCACCCTGATGCGAGGCAGGCACGAGCCCCCAGCGCAGCATGATGCCTTCGGACTGTTTTTCATGCAGCCGCACCGCCGGTACGCTCTGTCCCGCGGCAACGTTGAATCGTGTTGTAAAGGTCCACCAGCGATGGCTGACGGGGATCTCCTCCTCGACCTGCTCACGGCCCGGAATCACGATTCGCTCGCACATGCGCGGACCGTGCCTCAGCGGGCGAATACCAGCGAATCGTCGGCGAATGCCTTCAGCTCGATGGCATTGCCTGACGGGTCGAGAAAAAAGCAGGTTGCCTGCTCACCGACCGCGCCGGCGAAGCGCACCTGCGGCTCGATCAGGAACTCGACCTGCGCAGCCTGCAGTCTGCGCGTGACGGCGTGCCACTCGGCAAGCTCGAGAATGACGCCGAAATGTCGCACGGGGACGCTCTCGCCGTCGACTTCGCTCACGGCAGCGGCCGCGGGCTGCGCGCACAGATGCGCGACGATCTGGTGGCCATGGAAATCGAAGTCCACCCAATGCTGCGATGAGCGCCCTTCCGGGCAGCCGAGCAGCCCGCCATAGAAGCGGCGCGCTGCCGCCAGGTCGTGCACCGGGAAGGCGAGATGAAAGCGCGGCAGGCGGGCGGATCGCATCGGTCAGATCACCTGGAAGCCCGTGGGGAAAGGCTCCGCCGGATCGATCCAGATGGTGTTGAATCCAGTGACGAACGCCGAGCCTTCGATGACGGCAATGATGGCAGGCTCGCCGCCCAGATCGGCGGTATCGGCCACCCGGCCGACGAAACGGCTGCCGATGATGCTTTCGTGCACGAAGCGCTCGCCGGTGCGCAGGCGCCCGCGCGCCGCCAGCTGCGCCATCCGCGCCGAGGTGCCGGTGCCGCACGGGGAACGGTCGATTGCCCGATCGCCATAAAACACCGCATTACGGCCATCCACGCCTTCTCCTTTGGGCCGATCGGTCCACATCACATGGCTCACCGCGCGGATTGTTGGATCGAGCGGGTGCACCGGCTCGACCGCAGCGCGCATCAGCGCGCGCACCACGGGACTCAACGACAGGATCCGCGCCACCCCGAGCTGATCGATTCCCGCGTAGGCCGCCTGCGGCTCGATGATCGCGTAGAAATTGCCGCCATAGGCAACATCGACCACCAGCGGCCCAAGGCCAGGAACGTCGATGCGGATGTCCTGCGCGGCAAGATAGGAAGGCACGTTGCGAATGGACACGCTCGTCACCTTGTCGCCGCGGCTTGCGTACTCGATCGCGAGCACACCGGCGGGCACCTCGATGCTCAGGCGCCCGAAGGTGCGCGGGCGGATCAAGCCATGCTCGAGCGCGAAGGTGACGATGCCAATCGTCCCATGTCCACACATCGGCAGACAACCGCTCGTCTCGATGAACAAAACCGCAGCATCATTGCCGGGGTCGAGCGGCGGATACACGAAACCACCCGACATCATGTCGTGGCCGCGCGGCTCGAACATCAGACCAAGGCGCATCCAGTCATAGCGCGCCAGAAAATCCTGACGCCGCTCGCTCATGCTGGCGCCGTAGAGAATCGGGGCGCCCCCGGCGATGAGGCGCACGGGATTGCCGGCGGTATGACCATCGATGCAGAAGAAGACGGATTTCATGCCGGGCGCTTCGCCGCCGCCGCATTCACCATCTCGGTCACTGCGCGACGACGCTCGCCTGCCAGCGGCAGTCGCGGCGGGCGCACACGCTCGGACCCGCGACCCATGATCTGCTCGGCGAGCTTGATCGCCTGCACGAGATCGTGCGCGGCATCCAGATGCAGCAATGGCATGAACCAGCGGTAGATCGCGCGGGCCCGCTCGAGATCGCCCGCGCGCAAGGCCGCATAAAGCGCCAGGGACTCGCGCGGAAATGCGTTGGTCAGTCCGGAGACCCAGCCGCTGGCCCCCAGACACAAGCCTTCGAACGCTACGTCGTCGAGACCTGCGAACAGCACGAAGCGCCCGGCGAAGGCATTGAACAGGTCGGTGAAGCGGCGCGGATCCGGGGTGGACTCCTTGATGGCGACGATGTTGGGAACGTCCGCGAGGCGGCCGAGCGTCGCGAATTCGATGTTGACCCGATACGCGGGCGGGTTGTTGTAGAGCATGATGGGGAGCGAAGTCGCCGCGGCCACCGCACGGAAGTGCTGCTCGAGCTCTGCAGCGCTCGGAACGTACACCATCGCAGGCAATACCATCAGGCCGCTGAGGCCGATGCGCTCGGCGTCCTGCGCATAGGCAACCGCACTGGCCGTCGTGAATTCCGAGACGCCGGTGATGAGCGGCACCTTGCCGCCCGCCACTTCCACCGCCGCGCGCAGCACGGCGCGCTTCTCCTCTGCGCTCAGCGAGTTGTTCTCGCCCACCGTGCCCAGCACGACGATTCCGTGTACGCCGTCGCGCACGAGTGCGGACTGCACGGACTGCGTGGCCCCGAGGTCCACCTCCAGGGCACGATCGAACTGGGTGGTCACCGCCGGGAACACGCCCGACCAGTTGCAGGCGATCGGAGCAGGCATGGGGATTCATCGGTTGAGGGGATGGCCGGGATCGTATACGGTATCGACGGACAACGACAAGGTTGCGGGTGCGAATGGTGGAAGAACCCGCCGAAGACGTCGTCGCAGTCATTGGCGCCGGAATCATCGGTTGCGCTGTGTGCTGGGCGCTGACGCGAGCCGGCCGTCACGTCCTGCTTCTGGACCGTGCGCCGCCCGCAACGGCCGGCGCCTCATTCGGCAACGCCGGCCACATCGCGAGCGAGCAGGTGCAGACACTGCCCTCGCCGGCCCTGCTCGCGGGATTCTGGCGGGAGCTGTTTCGTTTCGGCGGCCCTCTCGATATCCCGCCGCGCCGCTTGTGGAGTCTCGCACCGTGGCTGGCGCGGTTCGCCGTCGCAGCGTTGCAACAGGGGGCGCACTCGCGGGCGCTTGCGCCGCTGATTCGTCATTCGGCTGATGCGCTCGAAACTGCCCTCGAACAGGTCGGACGCCGTGATCTGCTGCGCCGCAATGGACACTACGAGTTGTGGTTGGGGCCACAAGCTGCGCAACACGCCAGCAACCGGCGCCGGCGTGCGGCAGCGCTGCAGATCGCAACGCAGCCCATCCCCGCGAGGCTGCTGCCCGCGCTGTGCCCCGGCAAAGCGGGCGATGGCGTCTGGTTTCCCGACAGCGCTCATGTGCTCGATCCTGCGCTGGTCGCCCGCGCATTCGTTGCCGCCGCCGTGGCCGGCGGAGCTGCCATTCGGCAAACCTTCGTGAGCGACGTGCAGCCGCGGGAACGGCGGATCGAGATTGCGACGCAGACCGGGACGTTGTCGGTGCGCACGGCAATCGTGTGCGCGGGCGCCTGGTCCGCCTCGATGCTTGCGCCATTCGGCCTTCTCGCGCCGCTCGAAGCCGAACGCGGCTATCACGTCGAACTGCGCGATCATCCGCCGCTCGTGGACGCCCCGGTTGTTTACGCTGAGCACAGCATGGTGGTGACGCCCATGACCTCACGCCTGCGCTGTACCGGTTTCCTCGAGTTCGCCGGACTCGATGCGCCCGCGGACAGCCGCAAGCCGGAGCGATTGCGCGCGGCGTTACGACAGTTGGGTTACTGCTGCGAGCGATCCGCAGACAGCTGGATGGGGCCGCGACCGACGCTGCCGGATTACCTTCCCGGCATCGGTCGCGCCGCCACCGGCCACGAATTGTTCTACGCCGTGGGCCATCAACATCTGGGGCTGACGCTGGCTGCGGTCACGGCGCAGATCATCGCCGACCTGGTTTGCGGGCAGCATCTGCATTTCGACATCGCGCCGCTCGATCTGCGCCGCTTCGGCCGACCGTGAGCGGCAAAGTGCGCGCATCCGTGCCACTGCCACCAATGTTGTTCGGGCTGCTGCTGGTGCTCGGCATGCAGCGCTCCGTCGCGGCCGCAGGCGAGCCGCCAGCGCAAACCGCCTTGCCACCGATCGGCCCGGACACCTCCCTGCTGGTCGTGGCTCCGCACCCGGACGATGAGTCGCTGTGCTGTGCGGGCGCCATCCGCCGTGTGTTGGCTGCGAGGGGCAGCGTCAGCGTGGTGTGGATCACGAGTGGGGATGCCTCCGAGCTCGATCTGCTGTTGATCGAGAGGAGCCTGTTGCGCAATCCGCGCAAACTGCGGCAACTGGGGGTGACGAGAATGCAGGAGGCACGCGCTGCGACGCTGACCCTGGGCGTTGCGGCCGACCAGCAGCTGTTTCTCGGTTATCCTGACCGTGGCTTGCTCGCGATCGAGACCGACAATTACGTCACGCCCTATCGCTCGAAATACACCGACAGCGCAAGCGTGCCGTATGCGGGCACTGTGTTTCCGGGGCACCCCTACACCGGCCGGAGCCTCGAGCACGACTTCGACGCCGTTCTCGATCGCGTGCAGCCGACCATCGTGCTCGCCCCAAGTCCCCGCGACCTGCATCCCGATCATCGCGCGAGCGGAGTGCTGACGCTGCGTGCGATGAGCCGGCGCGGGCAGTTGCAGCGGGTGCGCTACTGGATCGTGCACGGCGGCCATCAGTGGCCGACCCCACGCGGCTACGAGCCGAATCTCGCGTTGACGCCGGCGCCCGCAAGCGCCGGCCTCGCGCCGCAGCCCTTTGCGCTCGAGGCGGCAGAGGAGGAGCGCAAGCTCATCGCCCTGCGCGCCTATCACACGCAAATGGCCGTGATGGCCTCGATCCTGCTTTCCTATGTGCGCGCCAACGAGTTGTACAGCGCGCTTCCCGTGCCGGACCCAAACCAACCCTCGCACTGACCGGAGTCAACGTGCTCGAGGGTGGCGCCACCGCTGCAGCCACCGGTCGAGTGTGCCCGCCAGTCGCTCCTGCAATCGGTCGAGCCAGGCGCGTTGTGGCCAGCGCCGCGCATCGAGCTCGTGCGAATGCCCGCAGTCGCTGACGAAGACAGCGGCCGCGACACTGGCGAACGGCGCATCGTCGATTTCCTGGTTCGCCTCCAGGTTCCATTTGAAGCTCCAGCGATCCAGATTGCTCGAGCCGACGCTCACCCAGTCATCGCAGATGGTCATCTTTCCATGCAACACGCGCGGCTGGTATTCGAAGATGCGCACGCCATTGCGCAGGAGCTTGCCGTAAAAACGGCGCGCTGCGTGGCGCACCCATGGGTGGTCGGTGAGCGGGCCCGGTACCAGCAGTCGCACATCCACTGCGCGCCGGGCCGCACCGCGCAGCGCCTTACGCAGCCGTCGGGAGGGTACGAAGTACGCACTCATGATCCACGCCCGCTGTCGCGCAGTCCCCACGCGTGTCGCGACCGCATTCGCCAGCTCGGACCGATACCAGGCCTCGCTCAATACGACCCGTCCTCGGGCGTGGTGCTCTGGCGCAGCGTCGCTACGCCCGGATACCGGAGCTGGCAGCTCGAGTGCCGCGCCCTGCAGGCCCCAGGTGCGCGCAAATGCGCCTTGCCAGTCGGCAACGACCGCGCCGTGGATCTCCACGAGCAGGTCGCGCCACGGCCAGCCGGGCCGCGTGGCCAGCGCGAACTCATCGGTCAGCCCGATGCCGCCGACGAAGGCGATGCGCCCATCGATCAGCATCAGCTTGCGGTGGTCGCGCAGAAAGTTGTGCAGCCGCCGGCGCAGCAGCACTGGGTTGAATACCCGCAGCTGCACCCCTGCCGCGATCAGCCGGCGGCGATCGGAGCGCGTCAGCCCGAAGGAGCCGAATCCATCGATGAGCACGCAGACGGCGACGCTTCGCGCACGTGCGCGCGCAAACGCGTCGATAAAACGGCTCGCGAGCGCCCCTGTCCCGAAGAGATACATCTCCAACAGGACATAAGATCGCGCGTCATCGATGGCAGCAATCATGCGTTCGAAGTATTGCTCGCTGCCATCGAGCAGGCGGAAGCGGTTGCCCGCGCGCCATGGCCCGTTGGCGGCAGCCTCCCGAAAGGCCTTGCGTGATGCCCGCATGCCGCAAAGATGACGGAAGGCGCGTACCCTCGTCCACAAGAGGATCGATTTTGACGCGAATCTGCGCGCTGCTGTTGCTCGCCTTGCTTCCCCTGACATGCCCCGCGAACACGGCCGGCGCGGTCAACGAGCTGCGCCTGCGTGGTTGCGACGGGATCCGGGGTGCATCGGCAGCCCTGCGGGAGAGTGCCGACCTCGATGAGGCGGCCGGGCGCCTGTCACGCGGAGCGAGCCTGCATGAGGCCACCCGCGCCGCCGGCTATCTCGCGCTGGCTTCGACTGCCGTGCACATCACGAACGTGCCGACGGATCGCGCGACGGGGCACGTCCTCGCCGAGCGGTTCTGCGCACAGATCATGAGCCCGGATTGGCGGGAGATCGGGGTCCATCGCCGCGGCACGGACGTCTGGATCATCGCTGCGGCAGCCTTCTCCCCGCCCTCCCGCGCGCAACGGGAGTCGATCGCGCGCCGTGTGCTGGCACTGACGAACCTTGCGCGCTCGCATCCCCGCGCGTGCGGACGGAGCGTTTTTCCGGCCGCACCGCCGCTGAGCCTGGCACCGGCGCTTGAGCGGGCTGCGCTGGAGCATTCACAGGATATGGCCACGCACGCCGATCTCGATCACATCGGCCACGACCGCAGCACGCCGGGTGAGCGCATCACCCGGGCGGGCTTCGCCTGGCGCCTGGTCGGCGAGAACATCGCAAGCGGCGTCCCCACACCGGAGGAGGCGGTCGAGGGCTGGCTGCACAGCCCGCCGCACTGCGAGAACATTATGACCGCAGGGTTCACGCAGATGGGCATCGCCTACGCGGCGAATGTCTCGAGCAGCGCGGGCATTTACTGGACGCAAGTGTTTGCCACGCCCCGCTGAGCCACCAGGAACGCCGGCGCGAGAGCCCGCTAAGCAGCCGCCTCCGGCACCGGGCGGCGGCTAAACATGACGATGAGTCCGACGGCCAGATACAGCGTCGCAAACCAGGCAATTATGCGCGTCAGCAACAGATAGGCGAGATGGTAGTAGGTCGCCATATTCCAGTTCCGCCATCCCTGCCAGGCGCCGATCGCAATGGCGGCAAGGCAGATCAGTACCAGCAACAACCGCCGTACAGCAGCGGACAGGGTGCCACCGTTCACCGACTCCGGCACGCGCGATTCGAGTCGCCACAGCCACCAGGCGACGATCACGAGCCCGAGCACCGAGCTCACATACTGCAGCATGTGATTCATCGCAGTATCCCAGCCAAACAACGACACCGGCGCCGAGAGCGCATCTACGCGGCTCGTCGTCCAGCCGCCGGGATGAGTGAAGGAATCCCATGCGAGATGGGTCCAGGTTCCGATCAGGATCGCCAGGACGGCAAGCGGCCAGCGCAGCGGCTGGGCGCTGAAACGCTCCAGACTGTTGAGGCATAACCAGCGGATGCGCGGGCTCAGCAGCACGGTGAGCGGCTCGCGCAACAGCAGGATCGACACCAGCAGCAGCAGTCCCATCGGCAGGCATGGAATGATGGAGCCGTGCAGCGTATGGGTGTCGTAGAACAGCCTGCCGATGCGGTCCGGGAAGTAGTACGGAACGTCGGGCACCACGCTGCCGATGATGAGCGGAACCGTCGGCAGGAAGCGGAAGCGGCGCAGCGGCAGGATCGCTGCCGGATGCGCGAAAGTGAATGGCATACCTGGAAAGCCTCGCAGATATGCGCCAGCCGGTGCAAGTCTGCGCTGCACAGCTTCGGACCTGCACCTCAGTCCGAGCGGGTTTTGGCTCCAAGCAGCAGTGGGTCGGCACCGTGCTGCCACATTCGCAGACCGCCGCTGAAGGCGTTGTTGTTGTCACCAAGTCGCGCCTGCGGCGGTAGTTTCTTCAGCCGCCGCGCGTTTCCGCCACCCAACACCACATAGTCGACCTGCAGGGCCCGGACGAGCTGCTCGACCACGTCCGCGATCGTCTTGCGCCATTTCTTGTTGCCCAGGCGCCGCCGGCCACGTTCCCCGACGTCATCCTCGAACGTGCGTCGCCCATGGAAGGGCATGTGCCCGAGCTCCATCGGTTCCACCACACCATCCAGGACGAGGGTCGCCCCCAGGCCGGTGCCCAGTCCGAGGAACAGCATGCGCCCCCCCGCGTAACTGCCAATCGCCTGCATCGCCGCATCATTCACGATGCGCACCGGACGGCCGAATGCCCCGGCGAAATCGAAATGTACCCAGCCGCGACCCAGATTGAAGGGCTCAGCCGCGATCACCCCATGCAACACCAGCCCCGGGTAGCCGATGGAGATCGCATCGTAGCCGGCACGCGCCACGGAGTCGGTGACGCCTTTGACCATCGCCGCGGCGGACATCCTCGGACCGGACACGAACTTTGCGATCGGTCCGCGCGCACCGATCCGGAACTTGACATGCGAGCCGCCGACGTCGATGACCAGCACCCGCCGGGGCGCCTTCGCGCGGGACACTCCCGTCCTGTTGGCTCGCATATGCGCATGCTCCCCTTCGCGCGCTGCTTCGTCAGAATAACCCGACGACCTTGCCGCTCTCATCCACATCGATGCTATTGGACGCCGGGTCCTTCGGCAGCCCGGGCATGGTCATGATGTCACCACAGATCATGACGATGAATTCCGCCCCGGCCGCCAGGCGCACTTCGCGGATGTTAAGCACGTGCTTCGCGGGCGCCCCTCTCACCTTCGGGTCGGTCGTGAAGGAGTACTGTGTCTTGGCGACACAGACGGGGTAGTGCCCGTAGCCGCCGTTCTGCAAGCGCTCGATCTGCGTGCGCACCGCCTTGTCGGCGATCACTTCCGAGGCGTGATAGATGCGCATGACAATCGCGTTGATCTTCTCCCACAGCGTGGCATTGTCGTCGTACACGAACTTGAAATCGCCCGGCTGCTCACACAGGCGCACGACTTCGCGCGCCAGCTCGACCGCACCCTTGCCGCCTTCGGCGAAGTGACGGGCCAGGACGACCTTGACGCCGCGCGGGGAGACAAGCTCGACCAGGCGCTGCAACTCGGCCGGCGTGTCTTCGGCGCGCTGATTGATGGCCACGACGCACGGCAGCCCGAAGCGATTGCGGACGTTGTCGATGTGTCGCTCGAGATTGGCCACGCCCTTCTCCAGCGCTGCGAGATTCTGCGTACCCAGATCCGCAACCTCGATGCCGCCGTGATATTTGAGGGCGCGAACGGTGGCCACGATCACGGCGGCGGCCGGCGTGAGCCCGGCCTTGCGGCACTTGATGTCGACGAATTTCTCCGCGCCGAGGTCGGCCCCGAACCCCGCCTCGGTCACGACATAATCTGCCAGCTTCAATGCCGTGCGGGTGGCGACCACGGAATTGCAGCCATGGGCGATGTTGGCGAACGGGCCGCCATGGATGAATGCGGGATTGTTCTCCAATGTCTGCACGAGGTTGGGCGCCAACGCATCCTTCAGCAGCACCGTCATGGCGCCGTGCGCCCGCAGATCCCGTGCCAGGATCGGCTTCTGCGCGCTCGTGTAGCCCACCACGATCTTGCCCAGACGCTCCTTGAGATCGGCGAGACTCGTGGCCAGGCAGAAGATGGCCATGACCTCCGAGGCAACCACGATGTCGAAGCCGTCCTGCCGCGGATAGCCGTTCGCAGTCCCGC
The DNA here is from genome assembly GCA_963716335.1 of uncultured Pseudomonadota bacterium. Taxonomy (GTDB): domain Bacteria; phylum Pseudomonadota; class Gammaproteobacteria; order Steroidobacterales; family Steroidobacteraceae; genus 13-2-20CM-66-19. The sequence continues at coordinate 522,058 of OY970302.1, forward strand.
CGAGGGCCACGATCGTGGAGCGCAAGGCGCGGTCGTTCACGTCCACGACGCGCCGCACGGCGATGCGGCGCACGTCGAACCCGAGTTGATTGCCGTGGTGAATGTGGTTGTCGACGAGCGCTGCCAGTAGATTGTTGGCCAGTGCGATCGCGGCGAAGTCCCCGGTGAAATGCAGATTGATGTCCTCCATCGGCACCACCTGCGCATAGCCGCCGCCGGCGGCGCCGCCTTTCATCCCGAACACGGGGCCGAGCGCTGGCTCGCGCAGGCAGATCAGTGCCTTGTGCCCGAGCAGATTCAGGGCATCGCCGAGACCGACCGTGGTGGTCGTCTTGCCCTCTCCGGCTGGAGTGGGCGAGATCGCGGTGACCAGCACCAGCTTGCCGTCGGGGCGGCCGCCGAGCTGCCTTACGAAATCCAACGATACCTTCGCCTTGAAGCGCCCGTAGGGCTCGAGGCTCTCTTCGGGGATCCCCAGGCGCTCGCGCGCGAGCTGGATGATCGGCCGCATGCTGGCCCGTTGCGCGATATCGATATTTCGCAGTGTCATCGGTTCACTTCGGTTTTTCGTTTCGGGGGCGCGTACCTTACCCGCCTGCGCCGCTGCGGTCATGTCCGGACGCGCCACAATTCGGCCCGAATCCGCCGATGCGGATGTGCGCTACAGTACGGCCGCATGCTCTGGCTCAAAGCCTTCCATATCATCTTCGTCGTCACCTGGTTCGCGGGCCTGTTCTATCTGCCGAGGCTGTTCGTGTACCACGCGGTGGCGACCGATCGCCCGGGCCTGGAGCGTTTCATCGTGATGGAGCGCCGGCTGTTCGCGATCATGACGCTCGGGGCAACCCTCGCCGTGCTGTTCGGTGCCGCCATGGTCGTAGCCGATCCGACGTATCTCGGGTTTGGCTGGCTGCAGGTGAAACTGGCCCTCGTGGCCGCACTGATCGGCTATCACCTGCGATGCCGCCGACTCATGGCGGATCTGGCGGCCGGGCGCGCCGCGCACTCGCAGCGCTGGTACCGGCTGTTCAATGAGGTCCCCGCGCTGCTGCTGATCGCCATCGTGATTCTGGCGGTGGTCAAGCCCGGGTGAAGCGCACCCGGCTGCTTTCGGTGCTGCCCGCCTCCTGGCGGGCTTCCGCAACGCTCGCACCCTTTCAGTCGCGGACCTTCGCTGCGATCTGGTCCTCCAGCCTGATCTCGAATTTCGGCAGCCTCATCCAGGCGGTCGGTGCCTCCTGGCTGATGACCTCCATCGCCCCGTCGGCCGACATGGTCGCCCTCGTGCAGGCCTCGACGACCCTGCCGATCATGCTTCTGTCGCTCTCGGCCGGTGCGATCGCCGACATCTGGGATCGACGCCTGGTGATGATCATCGCCCAGACGCTGATGCTGCTCGTCTCGGCGGCGCTGACGATCATTGCCTATTACGGCATGGTGACGCCCTGGGTGCTCCTGGGGGTAACGTTTCTGATCGGCTGCGGCACGGCACTGTACGGACCCGCCTGGCAATCCTCGGTCGGCGAACAGGTGCGACGCGCCGAGCTTCCGGCGGCCGTCGCACTCAACAGCCTGGCATTCAACCTCGCGCGCACCGCCGGCCCGGCCATCGGCGGCGTGATCGTCGCCAAGGCCGGGCCCCCGGCGGCATTTCTGGCGAATGCCGTCTCGTACGTCGGCCTGATCGTGGTCCTCGCGCTGTGGCGGCGCCCCAGGCCGGATGCGCTGCTGCCGCCGGAAAACATGCTCATGGCCATGGGCGCCGGCGTGCGCTATGCGCGTCTATCACCGGGAATTCGTACGGTGCTGGTGCGCGGTGCCATGTTCGGCGTGTTGGGCAGCAGCATCTGGGCGCTGATGCCGCTGGTGGCCCGCGACCTCATCGGCGGCAACGCCGTGACCTATGGCGTGCTGCTGGGCGCATTCGGCAGCGGCGCGGTCCTCGGGGCTCTGGGCAGCTCCGCGCTGCGCAAGCGCTACTCGAACGAGCACATCGTGCGGCTGTCGACGATCGGCTTCGGAATCGGCTCCGTCGCGACCGCCATCAGCTCATGGCATGCGCTGAGCATGGCGGCGCTCATGCTCGGCGGGGCCTGCTGGGTGCTCGCGCTGTCGACATTCAATGTCACCGTGCAAACCTCCTCGCCCCGGTGGGTCGTGGGTCGCACGGTGGCGATTTATCAGATGGTGACCTTCGGTGGGCTGGCGATCGGCAGCTGGCTCTCGGGCGTGCTCGCCAACCACTTTGGACTCGTTGCGTGCCTCGTCGGATCGGGCGTGGCGATGGCGCTTTCCACCCTGCTCGGCCGGCGCCTGCCGCTGCCGCAGCCGGAAGGACTGAACCTGGATCCTTCCAGGACGTGGTCCGCAATCAATCGTGCGCAGCTCGACCTGCTCATGGACAGCGGGCCGGTCGTCGTAACCGTGGAATACCGGATCGCGGGGCTCGATGGCGAGCGCTTTCGCGAGGCCATGCGCGAGCTGCGGCGCATCCGGCGGCGCGATGGCGCAAAGCGCTGGTCGCTCATGCAGGACATGTCGGCGCCGGAGATCTGGGTGGAGCGCTACCACAGCCCGAACTGGGTCGAGCACCTGCGCCGTCAGCATCGCTCGACCGTCGCGGATCAGGAAATCGAACAGCGCGTGCTGGCGTTCCATCAGGGCGCGGAGCCGCCGAAAGTGCGCCATCTGATGGAGCGCCGGGTGGATGAATCGATCGATGCCCGCAGCGCCGCTACCGATCCCAACCTCGTCGGTGGGCCGGTCGTGCTCGGCTCTGCTGCGGACGACCCCGACAGCGGCTCCGCCCTTGCTGGGCCGCGCGATTCGAATGGTTAGCTGCACTGCACGCGTCAGCTCCCAGAGCTATTGCCATATCTGCGTGAACTCCCGCACCGCGGGCCGCGCGCCCGGCTTCGGTGCGCACTCCTCGCTCCCCACGTAAAGAAAGCCGACGATGGCATCCTTCGGCGCAAGTCCAAACGCTGCCTTCACCTCATCATCGTACGCTGGGGCGCCGGTCTTCCAGACCGCGTTGTAGCCGAGTACGAATGCCGCAAGCAACATGTTCTGGGCCGCCGCACCGGCTGACAGTATCTGCTCGATGGCCGGAATCCTGACGGCGGTCTGGATGACCGCGGCCACGGCGATGACAAGTGGGGCGCGCAAGGCCTTGCGCCGCGCACGCTCGAGCTCCTCGGGGGTGATTGGGTCGCGGTGCCGCCGCACCGACTCGGCGAACAGCTCCCCGAGTCGCATGAGCCCCTCGCCCTGAATGACCGTGAAGCGCCACGGGCGCAAGCCCCCGTGGTCGGGCGCGCGCATAGCGCTTTCCAGGATGAGCTCGATGGCCGCGGCGTCGGGTGCGGGTGCGGCGAGCAATCGCGCGGATCGTCGCCGCAGCAGTGCATCGATGGCTTGCATGAAATGGAACCCCGTTCGGCTAAGCTGCGGGAATCGACAGACTCATTGTCCCACGGCGCAGCCCGTGGGTGGGCTGCGGCAAGCGGGTGCGAACTGTGCGTTACTTCGATTCGCAAGCGTGCGAACGCAACAGAGAGCCGATCCTGCGTATTCTGCGCGACGCGTTCGCGCATGTGCGCAGCGTGCTCGAGATCGGCAGCGGCACGGGGCAGCACGCGGTGTACTTTGCCGCCCACCTGCCCGCGCTGATCTGGCAGCCGAGCGATACGCCGGAGTACCTGCCGCTGCTGCGGGAGCGGGTGCAGGCGGAAGGCGGAGCGAATCTGCGCAAGCCGATCGAGCTCGACGTGCGCGCCTGGCCGCGGCTCGAACCCTTCGATGCGCTCTTCAGCGCCAACACACTGCACATCATGGGCTGGGGCGCCGTGCAGGATTTCTTTCGGGGAGTCGGCGGCACCCTGCGCGCACGCGGCGTGCTGTGCGTGTACGGGCCTTTCCGCTATGCCGGTCGGTTCACGACCGAGAGCAACGCCGCGTTCGATGCCGCGTTGCGCGAGCGCGATCCGCAAAGTGGCATACGGGACTTCGAGGCGGTGAATGCGCTGGCGCGGACGGCGGGACTTGCGCTCGGCGCCGATCATGCCATGCCGGCGAACAACCAACTTCTCATCTGGCACAGACTCGCAGGCGAGGCAGCGCCAGCGGTCCCGATCGGCCAGCGCTGAAAAGGAAGCTGGGGTACAGTGAAGCCGTGGACGCCGATACGCTGCAGGAAATCACAGACGCGATCCGCACGATTGCGGATTATCCCCGCCCCGGGGTCCTGTTCCGCGACATCACCACCCTGCTCGGCAACGCCCGCGCCTTCCGCCGCGTGGTCGATGAGCTCGTCGAGCCGTGGACCACCGCCAAAGTGGATTGTGTGGCGGGGATCGAGGCCCGCGGATTCATCCTCGGCGGCGCCATCGCACATCAGCTGGCCGCCGGGTTCATCCCCATCCGCAAGAAGGGCAAGCTGCCCCACGCCACCGTGCGAATGGCCTACTCACTCGAGTACGGACTCGATGAGATGGAGATGCACCAGGATGCCGTGAAGCATGGCGAGCGGATCATCCTGGTGGATGACCTGATTGCGACGGGGGGCACTGCGGAAGGCGCGGTGAAACTGCTGCGCAGCCTGGGCGCGAACCTCCTGGCCGCCTGCTTCATCATCGATCTGCCGGAGCTCGGCGGCTCGCGCAAGCTCACATCGATGGGCGTAGCCGTGCGCACGCTCGTGACGTTCGCCGGTCATTAAGCCTGCATTCATGCCGCTCACTCTACAGTCGCACGGCCGATCGCAACGCTAAAGCGTCGGATCAGTGATTTCCGTCATACTACGGATGCTCCGCCCCGGAGCGGCTGCTCCCGCGCCGGGTGTCCTGCGAACGAGTGAGATCCTCAAACATTGCTGGAGAGCCTTCGATGTTCAAGCAAGTCGTACCCCTTCTCAGCCTGATCCTCCTCGCAGGTCCGGTGTTGGCCGCCGAGACCCCTCCTGCACCTGCTGCAGATCAGTCGGCAGCCGCGCCGGCTGCGAAGACCAAGAAGCATCATGCGAAGAAGCATCACAAGAGCACCGCGACGACGGAGCAGTCCTCGCCGCCCAAGTAACCGGCCCCTCGAGGAGGCTCGCCCTCGGCGGACCTCCTCGTTCCCGACGCGACATATTCCCGCAAACGGCCCCGCGTCGGCTCGCTCCTACACCCCCATCGGAGAGTCCCCCCCCGGTGCGTGGTCAAAACCGATGCCCCGGACCAACCGGAAGGCGCTAAGGTATGGGGGAGTATCGTTTCAGACAGGAGCTCACATGAGAGCCGTTACCCTGCTTCCCTGCGCTATCCTCACCCTCGCCGTTTGCGGCTGCTCCGAGCACCCCGGGGCCGCAGCGAGCACCGCCGCCCCAGCGTCGCAGCCGCAGGCTTCCAGCGACACGAACATGTTCGGCGAGAACAAAAACGACGCGGCCGGAAACGCCCAGAGCGCCCGAGCGGCCGCCTTCAGCTCCGATCAAGCGAGCCAGCAGGCCGAGGCCGCGCCCGCCAATCCGCCAGCTCACCGCTGATTCGATTTTCCGCGCGCGCACCGGCCGGCCCGGCTGCATCTTGCGGCCCGGGCCGATTCTCATGTCCATCGCGCGGGCGGCGCTTGCCGGTGCGGCCTGTAGGATCCCTCCGACAGCGCTTTCAGCGCGATCGCAACTCAAGCCGGCGCGCAGTCGACTGGTTGGCCCCGCGCCATTCGGTAGTCTTCGTCTAGACTCGCCATGCAGCGCATCACCATGACCCTCCGCGATCTGTCGTCTTGGCTGGCCCTCATCGTGGGCATGCTGCTCGTGCTGGCCGCCTGAGGACAGGCAGGACTGACCAGCTCCGCTGCTCAAGGAGACATCGAGATGCTCGAACGAACGTCTGCTCAAAGTGCTGCCCTCGCCCAGGAGCTGCGCAACGTGGTGCGCCAGACCGAGGCGCTCGTCGGCGCGCTCGCGGAGGATCGGGACGAGGCACTCATCGAGGTTCGCAACCGTGTCGCAGGTGCACTGGGGGCTGCGAAGCAGCGCCTGGGTGAGCTCGATGAAGCGCGCCAGCGACTGCAGAGCAGCGTCCTGGAAAGCGCCGACACATACGCACGCGAGCGGCCCTGGACCATCGTCGCGATCGGCATGGCGGCTGGATTGATGCTGGGCGCATGGCTCGCCCCGGCAGCGGAGCGCGACGAGCACTGACCGTCGGCAAGCCGATTCGCCGGCACTGGCGCCTGCCGCCGGCATCTGCTAAACGAGCAGGAAGGCCTCGGTGCGGGCGGCGGAGGCAACGTTGGATCGGCAGGACCAGGACCCGGCAGAGATCGAGAAACTGGTGCAGGCGCGCACGCGCGAGCTGTCGGCATTCTCGAGCCATTTACAGTCCTTCTCGGAGCAGGAGAAGTCCGAACTTGCGCGCAAGCTGCACGATGAGCTCGGCGGGCTGCTGACCGCGGCGAAGATGGACCTCTCCTGGCTGCAGTCGCGCGTGCAGGGCGAGGCCATCCAGGAGCGGCTGAGCGAGCTCGGCGGCGTGCTCGATGAGGCCATGGATCTGAAACGGCGTGTCGTCGAGGAGCTGCGCCCCTCTCTGCTCGATCATTTCGGCTTTCCCACCGCAGTGCGTGCCTACGTGGAGAGCACCTGCGCGAAGGCCGCCCTGAGCTGTGAAGTCAGCCTGGAGTACGCCGGGGAGGCACTGCCGAAGGATACCGCCATCGCTCTGTTTCGCGTGGTGCAGGCCGGCCTCTCCAACATCATCTGCCACTCCCGCGGACGCAACGTCCGGCTCGTGGTCAGGGGGGACGATCGGCTCTGCAGCCTCACGCTGACCGATGATGGCCAGGGCTTCGATCGGACCGAGGCCCCATTGCAGAGCTCGCACGGCCTCATGGGGATGCGCCAGCGCGTCAGCGCGCTGGGAGGCAACATGGACGTGAGCTCCGTTCCCGGTAAGGGCACCACGCTGCACGTGCAGATCCCGCTGGCGCGCCCAGCCTAGGGGCGGCACCCTTCTCTTTGACGCCGCCGAGGCAGATGATGCGCTTGGCACGCCGCGTTGGAGCAACCATGACGACTCAGGTCCAACCAGCAGGTGAAACGACTTCGGGCGGTTTCTTTGCACGCGAGCGGACCGTGGCGGGACCCGCATTCAACCGCTGGTTGGTGCCGCCGGCGGCGCTGGCCATTCATTTGTGCATCGGAATGGCTTACGGATTCTCGGTGTTCTGGCTGCCAATGAGTCACCTGGTGCCGCCAGCTGATGCCGCTGCCTGCGCAGCGCAGAGCTTGCCGCAGGCGCTGGTGAGTACCACCTGCAACTGGACGGTCCCGTGGGTCACGCGCATCTTCGAGATCTTCATCGCAGTGCTGGGCATTTCCGCCGCGATCTGGGGCGGCTGGCTCGAGCATGCCGGCCCGCGCAAGGCCGGAGCGATCGCCGCATTGTGCTGGGGCGGGGGACTCGTGTTGTTAGGGGGAGCCGTGTGGATCCACCAGCTCTGGCTCGTCTATCTCGTGGCGTTGTTCTGCGGAATCGGCCAGGGAATTGGCTACATCACGCCCGTTTCCACCTTGATCAAGTGGTTTCCCGATCGGCGCGGAATGGCCACCGGCTTTGCGATCATGGGCTACGGCGGCGGTGCCATGATCGGCGCGCCGCTGGCGGTCTGGTTCATGGCCCATTTCAGCGGCCGCCCCACCGCAGGGGTCGCCCAGACCCTGGTTGCGTTGGGGGTCATCTATTTCATCGTGATGATGGCGGGAGCCCTGGGTTTTCGCGTGACGCCCGCAGGCTGGAAACCGGGCGGGTGGGCTGCCGCCGCAAGCGATGCTGGCCAATCGATGATTACGCGCCACAGCGTTCACCTCAACATGGCGTGGCGCACCCCGCAGTTCTGGCTCATCTGGGGCGTGCTGTGTCTGAATGTGACCGCGGGCATTGCCGTGCTCGCGATGGCGAGCCCGATGCTGCAGGACATGTTCGGCGCGAAGCTGCTCGGGGGGCAAACGGCCACTGCCATGAGCGCAACCCAGAAGGCCGCAATCGTCGCCGCCGCGGCCGGCCTCGTCGGCCTGCTCAGTCTATTCAACTCGCTCGGACGGATCTTCTGGGCGTCGTTGTCGGATCGCGTCGGACGCAAGAACATCTATTTCACGCTCTTCATCGTGGGGATCGTCCTGTACTGCCTGCTACCCACGTGGGGGCATCTGGGAATCGCCACGCTGTTCGTGCTGTCGATCTGCATCATCATCAGCATGTACGGCGGTGGCTTCTCGACGGTGCCAGCCTATCTCGCCGACATCTTCGGGACGCAGATGGTGGGAGCGATTCACGGCCGCCTCATCACCTCCTGGTCGGTCGCCGGCGTGGTGGGTCCGGCGATCATCGCCGGACTGCGTCAGTTCCAGATCGATCACGGCGTCGCGCACGCGCAGGTGTACGACATCACCTTGTACATCATGGCCGTACTGTTACTCGGCGGACTGCTGTGCAACCTGTTCGTGCGGCCGGTCGATCCCAAGTACTGGATGAGCGAAGCGGAGCTCGCGCGCGAGCGCTCGCTGCAGCACGAGGACCTGGTGGCGGCCGATGCGCAAAGCGCTGCGCGCGGGGGCTTCGGCATCGGGGGAGTACTGGCGTGGCTCGGTGTGGGAATTCCGTTTCTGATCGGACTGTACATCGCGCTCGCGAAAGCGGCGGCGTTGTTCTGAGGGCGACGGCGACGGGCGCGGCGGTTCGCCGGCCGCGGCGGCGCAGCGCCGCCGCTCGTTCAATGACCTGAATGCGGTGCGGTCCACTTCGAATGACCGTCCACCACGACGGCCTTCAGCAGCGCGATGTCGCGCATCTTGTCGAGAAAATAATCGGCGCCGGCTGCAAAGCAATGATCGCGCACGAAATCGGAAGCGTAATTGGTCAGCACGACGATCAGCGGCTGCGCTTCCGGCGGATAGGCCTGGCGAGCGTAGCGGATGACGGCGACCCCGTTTCCCTCGGCAAGTTCGATATCCACGACGAGCACGTCGTAGGCGCCCTGCTGCAGGCGCAGCAGGGCCTCGGACTGCGTGGTGGCCTGAGCAGCTACCTCGATGCGCCCGGGCTCGGAGAGCAGATCGACCAGGCGCCGCGTGAGCACCGCCGAGTCCTCGATGAGCAGGACGCGTCTTTCTCCTGCGGGCGAGCCATCGGGTCCGGAAGGATGCAATTGCGCCGTACCCATGGACTTACTGCAGCAGGTTGTTCTTGATCGCGTAGTAAGTGATGTCGGCGTTCGTCTTCATGCTCATCTTCTCCAGTATCCGCGTGCGGTACGTACTCACCGTCTTCACGCTCAGAAACAGTTTGGCGGCGATTTCCGACACGCTCTTGCCCTCGGCAAGCTTGCAGAAGATCTGGAATTCGCGCTCCGACAGCACGCTGTGTCGCGGCTCTCCCGGGGCCCCCTGCATCCCGCTGACCAACATCTCGGCCAGCTCCGGGCTGACGTAGCGTCCGCCGCGGACCGCTGCACGGATCGCGCGGCACAACTCCGAGTCATCGGCGGTCTTGCTGACGAAGCCGCTCGCGCCGGCGCGCAGCACGTTCAGTCCGTACTGGTTTTCCGGATAGGCGCTCAGCACGAGCGTTGCGACCGAGTCGTGGTGCGCCTTGATCTGGCGCAGCACGTCGAGGCCAGACATGTCGGGCAACGACAGATCGAGCAACAGCACATCGCACGGGGTGCCGCGCAGCAGCGACAGCGCTTCGCGGCCCGATTTGGCCTCGCCCGCCCAGGCGAAATCCGCCTGGCTGTCGATGATCTGCTTCAGTCCCAGCCTCACCAGCTGGTGATCGTCGACGACGGCAACTCGGGTGGCGGGCATGACGGATGATGGCTTGCGCTAAAAAAATGTGCTCACGGGCAGACCGCGCGCGCCAAGCTACGGCACTGCCCCGGGTACGGCTGTGGGAGTGGCGGAGGCTGCGACGCCCGCGACGCCCAAGGTCCTGTAGGAATCGTCCGACAGGAAGGCTCGCAACCCGCACTCACCGCCCGGAGTCCCGTGCGCCGACGGACTCTTCCTTGCCTTCGGCAGCAAGCGCTTCCTTGCCGTTGTAGGTCTCGAGCCGGTTGTAGAGCGTCTTCAGACTCACCCCGAGGATCTCGGCGGCTTTGCGTTTGACATGACCACAGTACGCAAGCGTCGCCATGGTGACGCGCCGCTCCACTTCCTCGAGCGGCGTCCCGACGCGAATCGTGATCGTGGTCGCATCGTCGGACTTGGGCGCCGCCCCCGAGACCGCGACCTCGAAATCGATGACGTCATCGGCCATGATGTAGGTGCGCTGTACGTAGTTCTTGAGCTCGCGCACGTTGCCGGGCCAGGGGTGTTGATACAGCCGCACCAGCGCATCGCGCGAGAAGGTTTTGTTGGTACCCTCGCCGCGGTTGAGATCGTCGAGGAAGAACTGTGCCAGCTGCTCCATGTCCGTGCCGCGCTCGCGCAGGGGCGGCAACCTGATCGGAAAGACATTCAGGCGGTGATACAGGTCCTCGCGCAGCTTGCCGTCCGCCACGGCCTTCTCGGGCTCCCGGTTGGTTGCACAGATTACCCGCACGTCACTCGCGATCGTCTGCGTGCCGCCCACGCGCGTCACCGTGCCGGTCTCGAGCACTCGCAGGAGCTTGACCTGAAGCTCCATGGGCATCTCGGTGATCTCATCCAGAAAGATGGTGCCGCCGTTGGCCCGCTCGAAGAAGCCTTTGTGCTGGCGGTCGGCGCCGGTAAAACTGCCACGCTCGTGGCCGAACAGCTCACTTTCGATCAGCTGCGGGGCGACGGCGCCGCAGTTGAGCGGGAGGAATGCGGCATCGCGGCGGCGCGAGAGCTCATGGACGGTCTGGGCCGCGAGTTCCTTACCCGTGCCGCTTTCCCCGATCAGCATCACGGTGGCCGACGTGGGTGCCACGCGGCTGAGCTGGTCGTACAGCACCTGCATGCGCGGGGAGCTGCCCAGGATGCGGCCGAAACGTCCGAGGCGGCGCAATTCCTCGCGCAGCTCGCCGATCTCGTGCTGCAGTGCAGAGGTTTTTTTGGCGTGGCGCAGCACCGCCTGCACCCGATCCAGATCGGCCGGCTTGATCAGGTAGTCGCTGGCGCCGGCGCGCAGCGCGGCAACCGCACTATCGACGGTGGCATGGCCGGTGACGATGATGACTTCGGTCGCCTCGGGCTTCTCCAGCTCGCGCACCAGCTCGATGCCCTCGCCATCGGGAAGCCGCAGATCCGTCAGCAGCACATCCGGACGCTGCCGCCCGAGCTCGATGCGCGCATCCCGCAGGCTGTGTGCGCGGGCTACGGTGAAGCCTTCCATTCGGGCCACTTCCTGCAACCACTCCACGACATCCGGGTCGTCGTCGACTATGAGAGCGTGTGCCATTTCATCCTCAGCGGCTCAACGAATCAGCCAAGCCCGCCATGCCTACAGTCACCGTCGCGGGAATCGACGGCGTGGGAACGATTGCTGCGTCAGACCTTCGCGGCAGAATCGCCTTCCGCAAGGTGCCAGGTGAAGTGGATTATCAGCTTTTTGGCGATCGGCGTCGTGGCCCTGGGGGCTCGCTACGATCGGCGGCGACAGCGGGAATGCTCAAGGGTAGCACGCCCCGACCTGTACCGCTGGGAAGACGAGGGCGGGGCCCTGCCGCCCGGCTGAGCCCCTACAGGTCGACCGTCCCCGGGGAGGCCCGGCCCAGCGGCAGACTCAGGATGCCGCTCGCGATCAGCGAGCTCACGACGACCACGAGCGTGATCCCTGCCAGTTGCCGGGCGAAGGGCCCATCGAGCCCTTGGTCGATCGACAGGACGAGGCAATAGAGCGAGGCGACGCCGCGCGGCGCACACCACGCCACGCTTTTCCACTGCTGGAATGGTAGCGCGATGCCACCCATTCCGAGCCGCACGGCAAGCGGCCGGATCAGCAAAAACAGGGCGGCGGCGAACAGGAGCATCCGCAACCGCAGCTCGGCCGAGGTGAGCAGCGCGCCCAGCACCACGAGTATGGTGAGCCAGGCGGCCTTTTCCAGGCGCGCCGCGATCCGCAGCACGCGGGGCATGAGAGGATGGTTGCGCGGGGCGCGGCGCAGCCGACCGCCATGAGATAAGGCAAGCCCTGCGGTGAAAACGGCGATGAATCCATTCGTGTGGAGAATCAGGGCAGCAGCGTAGGCCGTGGCTGCCGAGGCGAATACGAGTGCCTCCTCCAGAAAATCGACTTGCCGCTCCGGATCGAGCAGCGTCAGGCAGCGACACATGCCAAAGCCGACCAGCCAGCCGAGCGCCACACCCCCCGCAGTCAGCCACAAGGCCATGAGCGAAACCGCCCCGGGAGCTCCCACCTCCCCGTCGGCGAACCCCATCAGCGCCAGAACCGACACGACCAGCGCCGTGGCGAGGCCGTTGTTGATTGCGCTTTCGGCTATCGGCACGAACGACGGACTTTCCTGCTCCCCGTCCGTGGGTGTGGCCGTTTCCGACGCAAGCACCGGGTCGGTGGGCGAGACGATGGCGCCGAGCAGCAGGGCCTGCGAGAGACTCAGATCGAAGATCAGATGGGCGGCCGCCGCTGCGATCGCCGTCGTAGCCAGCATGGTCAGGGTCGACAGACGCAGCGGTACCCGCCACAGTCGCCATTCGAGCGGCACGCGCAGCCGCAGCCCGATGCAGAAGAGGCAGATGAGCAGCGCGATCTCGCTGAGCGACTCGATCGGCGCGCCATCGTCCAGCAATTGCGGTCGCAGCAGCTGCAATCCGAGCGGCCCCAGCACCATGCCCGTCGCGAGAGCGATTACCCCCGCCAGCGCTGGGCGCCGCAGGAAAAGAATCTCGGCCCTATGGGTGCGCGTGTCCACCGAGGCTCGTGCCGCCGCCCCGAGGCGGCTCGCTGCGAAAGATCCTGATGCGATCCTGGTCGCCCACCAGATCCTCGAACTGCCGCGTCACGGTCTGTCGGACGAAATCAGGCAGGTGATCATCCAACGCATTGCGGTAGAGCTCAAGGGCATGGTCTTCGCCGCGCTCGCATGCCTCGATCGCCGCATCGTCGTCTTCCGGTACCCAGAGCTCCGGCAGCTGACGTAGTCCCTGTCGCAGGCGCAAGCGCATGCGCGCCGACCCGCTCGCCTCGGGATCACCACCGAGCTGCGCGATCAACATCTGGAGTTCGCCGGATGCGCTGCTGCTGCGCTGCACGAGTACATTCAGCAACATCCGCAAGGATGCGCCCTGGGCATGTTGTGCACACACTCGCAGCGTACGTGTGCAGTCCTGAGTGACCCGCAGAAGCTCGCTCAATGTAGCGATGGTGAAGCGGTGGCTCATCGCGGCTCCTCGGCTCGGCGGTATCCGCCTTGGGCCCTCTGGGGGCATCCCATCGGAGGTGGAGCAGGAGATGTTCCTGCCGCGGCTGCGGCCTCGCGCAGCCATGGTGCACGGCGTTCTCGAGGGCAAAGGCAACGAACCGGCGGGCTCCCGCCCGCCGGCATTTTTTCTAGCGCCCGGTACGATTTACAGCCGCCGCGGCGTTCTGCGGCGGCTCTCGGGTGCGATTAGGGCGGCTATCAGGGGGCAGCCAGATGACCGCGCGGCTCGACGATGCGGTCGCAGCGCGCGAAAACCTGACGCGCCTGCATGCCGACCGTGCGGCGAATCCGCTCGGGCAGATACCCACCGAGTGCCCGCTCATAGCACCCCAAGGCCCGGTGCGAGGCCTGCTCGCACGCCTCGACGACGAATGGATCGCTACGGCCGGCAATTCCCGCTCTTGCCCCTAACCACAGGGATCGCAGGCGTGCCGCAGGAGTCGGCCCGATGGCCGGCTCTCCACCGAGCAGCAGCACCAGCGCCTGCAACTCATCGCCCTGGCGTCCCCATTCTTCGCTTCGTTGCCGAAGGCGATAGCGCGTGTGCGTGCCGTCGGCCGTTGCCCCTGCCGCACGGCAGAGCCATTCGGCATCCCGGCAGCTCCGGATCAGGAAATTCAGCGTCGTGATGGTTTCAGGAGTTCGCATGCAGTCCTCTTGGTAACTCTCCCGCACCAGCTTGAGCATGATTTGTGCCCGGGCGCGGTGGCTTCTGGCATGTCCATTGCATTTGCCGCGTGGGTACGCGGTTTGCGAGGCGCAAGGGCGTCGATCCGAACTCATCCGAACTCAGAAGTCCATTGAGTCGTGAATTTGCGCTGTGGCCACCCGGTGGCGATGGCGCTGACCGAAGACCCCCCGTTTGGCGGGCTGTGGTGCGACCAGCCCGCTCTTTTTTTGCCCGCAGTGACTCTTGCGCACCGACGCCGAAGGGTCCACATTTCGACTCCATGGATGGCACGCAGCAGACCGCCATACACCAGGCACTCGTGACGGTGCAGCAGGCCGTCACCCAAATGACTTTCCCCAGCTGCGATCAGGGCGACCTCGTCGAGCTCATCGATGGCATCGAGGAGGAGCTGCGCGCGCGCCACCCCAACGTGCAGCGCATGTGTACGTTCCTCAATTCCATAGCCCGCAGTCTGCGCGCCCAGCCGGAGGCCCGGGAGATCTGTCTGCTGATCGAGGACGCCATCGGCACCGCGGGCGTCCCGAGCACCTGGCAGTCCGGGATCTGAGATCGGAAGGGTAATCAGCAGGACCGGCCGGTTCCTGCGGCCGGCCGATCAGCGCCGCCTGTCCCTTTTCCATCGGCAAGCCGCCGCACCAGCGGCACGAAGGTATCGAAATCCACCGGCTTGGGGACGTGCAGATCGAACCCGGCATCCATCGCAGCCTCGACATCGCTGCGGGAGGCATATCCCGTCACGGCGATCGCCAGCAGCTGGCGGCCCGCGTGCAACGCGCGCAGGCGGCGAACGAGCGAATACCCATCCTCATCCGGCATGCCGATGTCGGTCACGATGATGTCGAAGTGCGCGCCGGCCTCCTGCACCTTGCGAAAGGCGGCGCCGGCAGAATCGGTCACGGTGACCCGTGCGCCTTCGAGCTTCAGGGTTTCGGCGACGACGGTTCGGGCATCGAGCTCATCGTCGACGACCAGGATCGACAGCCCGCCCAGGCTCGCCCGCACGCTCGGGGTCGCAGTGTCGCCCGGGCTCTGGCCCTCGTTCACCGCACCGGTTTGTCGTGTTGGAAGGCGGACGACGAATGTCGCGCCGCGCCCCACACCGGGACTGCTGGCACCGACGGAGCCGCCATGCAGCGAGACGATCTCGCGCACGAGGGTGAGCCCGAGTCCGAGCCCGCCGGCGTGCCGCGTGCTCGAGGTATCACCCTGGCGAAAGCGATCGAACACGAACGGCAGAAGGCCCGGTGCAATGCCGTGCCCCGTGTCGGTCACGCGCAGCTCCGTGAGGCCCGCGACGTTCTGCAGCATCAAGGCGATCCGGCCACCGGAGGATGTGAATTTGATCGCGTTGGAGAGCAGGTTCGCCACGACCTGCTGCAGCCGGTCCGGATCGCCGCGTAGCGCGCCCGCGCCCGGATCGAATTCGGCCATGAGCGCGATGCCCTTCGCAGCGGCGGCAGGCCGCGCCAGATCGAATGCCACGGCGGCTACTTTCGCGAGCTGCATCGGCCGCAACTCGACGTGCAGCTTACCGGTCTCCATGCGCCTGAGATCGAGCAGATCGTTGACCATTCTGAGCTGCGCGCGAGCGCTGTTCTCGATGCGGTCCGTGATGGATGTCACTTGCGGATCGTCGCAGCGTTTGAGCGCGAGAATGCGGTTCCACCCGAGAATGGCGTTGAGCGGCGAGCGCAACTCGTGCGAGAACACGGAAAGGAATTGATCCTTGCCGCGGTTGGCCGCTTCGGCACTGGTGCGCAACCGGCGTTCACGCTCAACCGCAGCGTCGCGTTCCCCCACTTCATCCGCCGCCGCGCGCCGCTCCGCGCTGGCATTGCGGCAGGTGAGCACGAGACGGGTGGTCTTTCCGCCTTCGGTCAGGGCGCGACCCCGCAAGGCAAGCCACTGCGCGTGCCCGTCGGGCCAAGCGGTGCGCACCAGGAGCTCCGGGTCCGTCGCAGCGGAAAACGCTGCTTCGAGCGCGATGCACAGTCTGCCGCGGCTTTCCGGATCGAGCCGCGCCTGCAGGTCGGCCCAATCGATCCGCGCATCCGGTGGCCAGCCGAACTCCGCTTTGAATCGTGGGTCGGCCGTTATGGTGTACGTCCGCGATTCGATCCAGCAGAACCCCACCCCGGCGGCTGCCAGGATCATCTGCAACTCATCCGCGCGGCGCGCGAGCGGGGAATCCGCTTGCGCAGCCTCGGGGCCGCCCGCACGTGGCGCCCCGGAACCCGAATGGTCATCACGAGTTGATGTCATGGGGTCCGCACTGGAACCTGCAGAGTCTGCCGGCGATGGCAGCGGTTCTTACAAACCGTTGCAAGTTCGCGCAGGCGGTCACACGCCCGAGCGCCAGGGCCGGACGCCCGGACTCGCTCAGGGCCCGGCTGGCGCGCCTTGAGAGGATTTGGCATAGGTGTTGCTGTAGTTCCCGTATTCGCTTTGCTCTTGAGGAAACTTCCGAATGTCCAATGCCGTAATGGGACTGCGCCTGAAGCAGCAGCTCACTCTCACCCCGAGATTGCAGCAGTCCGTGAAGCTGTTGCAGCTTTCAGCTCTGGAGTGCGTGCAAGAACTGCACCAGGCCATCGCCCAGAACCCCTTCCTCGAGGAAGCGGCGGACAGCGCCGAATCCCGTACCCAGTCGGAGGAAGGGACGGAGGATACCGCGCACAGCGATCTGGATTTCTCCTCGGGCAGCTCCCGCGGCGCGGGGGGCGATGACACGCCGGACTGGACGGAATGGACGGCCTCCCCCTCGACACTGCACGACTCGTTGCATGAGCAATTGCTGCTGCTCGGACTCACGCAGCGTGACTATGCCCTGGCAAATCTCGTCGTGGACGCCCTGGATGAGGACGGCTTTCTGCGCCAGCCGCTGCAGGAGATTCAGGCATTCGTACCAGGCGCCGCTGCGGGTGAGCTGGAAACTGCCTTGCGCATCGTGCAGACGCTCGAGCCGAGCGGGGTAGCGGCACGCGACCTCGGTGAGTGCCTTGCGCTGCAGTTGCATGCCCTCGAACACGACATCCGCGGACGGGCGCTCGCCCTGGAGATCGTTCAGAACCGTCTCGCCCTGATGGCCGCGCGCGACAACACGCGGCTGCTCGAGGCGCTGCACTGCACTCCCGAGGAGTTGCGCTGCGCGCTCGAGTTGATCCGCAGTCTCGATCCCCGTCCCGGCTCCAAGGTCGGCACGTTCGAGCCGCGCGCCATCGTCCCCGACGTGATCGTGCGCAAGGAGAAAAAGCGCTGGGCGGTGAGCATCAACGTGGCGATCTATCCGCGCATTCGCGTCAACCAGCAGTATGCAGATTATTTCCGCCAGGCGCGCGACGGGGAGACGGCTTTGCTCGCGCAACATCTGCAGGAGGCACGCTGGCTCGTGCGTAATCTCGAGCAGCGCTTTCTCACTATTCAACGCGTGGCGGAGGCCGTGGTCACGCGGCAGCGCAACTTCTTCGAATACGGTGATCTGGCGATGCGTCCGCTGACGTTGCGCGAGATCGCCGATGAGCTCGGACTGCATGAGTCGACCGTCTCGCGCGCGACGAGCCACAAGTACATGGCCACTCCGCGCGGCGTCGTCGCTTTCAAGCGTTTCTTCTCGCGTCAGCTTGCCACCACCAGCGGCGGCTCCTGCTCCGCCACGGCAATCCGCGCCCTGCTGCGCGAGTTCATTGCCGCTGAAGACCGGCGCAATCCGCTGTCGGACGTGCAGCTCACGGAACTGCTCGCCGATCGTGGCGTGAAGGTGGCGCGCCGCACCGTCACCAAATATCGGCGCTCGATGCAATTACCGGCCGTCGACTTCCGACGCGCCTGAATCCGTGCGGCGCTGCTGCCCGGTCGCACGCTCCGGCCCTGTCGTGGCAGGGGCCAGTGCGACGCGGATCCGGTTTTCGATGTCTTGCACGCCCGGCGCGCTCACAGCGAGGTCCTCGATCTCATGTTTCATGTACCGATCCGGTACGGTTCCTTCGAGGATCACCTTGCCTCCCAGCACCTGCACGGTGACTTCGCTGGAGTCGATATGATCGGCCTGCATGAGGCGTTCGGAAATATCCTCACGCAACCGCTCGTCCGAGCGCTGGTAGCCCTTGGGCCCCGTCCGATAGCGTCGCCGCTCGCGTGACGAACCCCACATCGGCGGGCGGTTCGAGTACTCGAAGCCCCCGACCCCGCCCGGTCCCTCGGGATAGTTGCCGCGGTTGAATCCGATCTCCTGAAAACGCGGCGCGTCCGAGCGTCGGTCGGCATAACCGTAGGTGCCTCCCGTGAAACTCGGGCCTCCGCCGTACCCCTGGGAACCTGCCCCGAAATAATGCGGCTCATTACTTTCCCCGAAGGCGGAGTGCCAGTAGGGCGCATGCCCCAGGCTCTGCTGCGCGAAGGAGCTGAAGCCTCTGCCGCGATACGGACCGCGGTCCGCTTGCCCGCTGCGACGCTGCGGATCGGACACGCGCTCGTATTGAGGCTCGTATTGAGGATATTCGGACCCGTATTGCGCGGAGCGCTCGCGCGGCTCACCCCGGTACGGATTGCCCGCGGAATGATTGGACCAGGGCCCCTGCTGTGCCGGATAGGAGGAGGCGCCTTCGTACTGGCCGGGCGCGTAGGCGCCGGCGGCGGGCCCATGCGCATGCTGACCGGGGCCATAGCCCGGCTGCGTCGATTCCTGGAATCCATGATTGCCCGGGTAGAAGTCACGCTGGGCCTGCTCCGCGCGCCAGTTGGATCGCTCGACCGGTCGGCCGTGCTCATCATGGGTCGGGTCATCGTGTCGATGGTTCATGTCATACCCCTCGTCGAAGGCGCGAGGCAAAAACAGCAACCGCTGTACCTACGAGCGCGGCGTAAACGCAAGCGGCGCGCTCCGCGCGCGCCGCTGAGTCAACATCGCAGCAGCAATTTACCGGCGATCAGCGTTGCACCGGTTGCGCACCCTGCTCTGCCCCCTGGGCAAATCGTCCCGCAGGATCGCTGAAGATGATTTCCACGCGTCGATTCTGCTGCCGACCCGCCGGTGTGTCATTGGTAGCGACCGGATAGGCCTTGCCGCGTCCAGCCGCCTCCACCTGGTCCGCCGAGACACCGCGGGACACCAACGCTGACTTGACCGCCTCCGCACGGCGGTCCGACAGCGCCTGGTTATAATCATCCGAGCCGCGACTGTCCGTATGGCCTTCAATCAGAATCTTCGTATGCGGATTGCTGTTCAGGTAGGTCGCGAGACGACTTAATTGCAGATCGGCACCCGGCTTCAGCGTCGCCTGCCCCGTGTCGAACAGCACATCGCCAAGCGTGACGACGAGGCCACGCTGGGTTTCCTTGGCCTTCAACTCGGCAAGCTGCTGCTGCGCGGCATCGAGCTGTGCCTGAGTCGCCTGCGCGGCGTTTTGGGCATTCGCCGCCTGCTCACGAGCATTCGCCGCCTGCTCACGAGCATTCGCCGCCTGTTGCTGCAGGGTCTGCGATTGCATCTGCGCGTTACGCGCCTCGCGGGTGCGGGCATCGAGCAGGATCTGATCACGTTCCTGCTGGGAGCGGGCCACCTCCGCGCGGGCACGCGCCTCGGCACAGCGGGCCTCGCCGGCCTCGGCCTGGCGCTGCGCCAGGTAGGCGAAATGATCGACGATCGCGGGCGGTTGCTTCTGCTGCAGCGCCGTCTGCGCCTGTTGCAGCGAATTACGCGCCGAGTGCAGATCATCCTGTGCCGCCTGTTGCGCGAGCGGATCCTGTGACAGCGTCTCGACCGCGGCCCGTGCCTGCTCGAGCTGCTCGCTGCGCGGGGGCGCCGATGCACAGGCGGCGACCAACACGGCCAGCGCACCGACGAACATGATCTTCTTCATTGCTCTCTCCTCGACTTCAATTTGGGCGCGGGCCGGTGCTGGCCGGACTCGGGGTATTGCTATCGGAGCTGTTGCCGCCGGAAACGTCGCGGTTAGATTCCTGGCGCAGCAGCTGATTGCTGCGGGCTAGCTGCTGGGCTGACTGCTCCTCGCTGCCCGCCGAGGCGCGCGCGGTTGCGAGGTTGGCATCCGCCTGGGCCGATTCGGCGTAGCGGCGGGCATCGTCGTATTTCTTCTGCGCATCCGCCTGTTGCGCATTGTTCAGCTCATCATGCGCGCGCTGCAGATCCGCCGCCGCATAGCGCTGGGCACCGGATCTGTCCGCCTGCTCCACCACGGTCTGCGCCCGGATCAACTCCGCCGATGGCCGCGGGCCCTCCGTCGCACAGCCAACCACCACACCGCACAGCAGCGTCGCGGGTATCACTAGTCGAATTCCCATGTTTCTCCCCTTGAACGGGTGACGCCCAAACTCAAGCACAATCATTGCCCGTATCGGGCGCCACGACTGTCAGCGAGGGTACTTGCGCGGGGCACCAATCTCTTAACGAGGCGTAGGAGTTCTCTGACGGGGCCGAGAAGCATTCATGCGGTGGCGCGAAGCTTCATGCGGTGGCGCGTCATTCATGCGGCAGGAACCGCGCATGCAACGCAGACGCGCCCCTGATGCGTCGCTGCCGCAAGAGTCCGCGCAGTGCTGCCGCCGGCGCCGCGCCGTTGAGCTTCGCGAGCCGTCCATCCGCGTAAGCGCTCAGGACCTCGGGATGGATGTAGCACTTGCGACAGATGGTAGGTGTGTTCCCCAGACGCCCCGCAACAGCGGCGATCGCCGCCGTCAGTTCCCGGTTGATCTCCCGCTGCGTGCCCGCCGACCGGTGACGCAGTGTTTGCAACGCCTCGACGGTGGCAAACCAGGTGCGGAAATCCTTCGCCGTGAAAGGCCCCCCGCTGGCCTCCCGGAGGTACGCATTGACATCGGCGGAATCGATGCGATGGCGGCCACCTTCCCCATCGATCCACTGGAACAGCTCCTGCCCCGGGATATCGGCGCAGCGCCGCACGATGCGGGCGAGCGCCGGATCACTCACGCACACGCGCTGCCCCACCCCGCTCTTGCCCCGGAATTCGAACGTGAGCCGATCGCCGCGCACGTTCACATGGCGGTCGCGCAGTGTCGTGAGCCCGAAGGAGCCGTTCTCGCGCGCATATTCCTCGTTGCCGATCCGCACCAGCGTGCACTCCAGCAGCCTCACGAGGGTGGCAAGCACGCGCTCACGCGGTAGCCCGGTCTTGCGCAGATCCTGCGCGACGCGTCGGCGGATCCGCGGCACAGCTCTGCCGAACTCCAGCATCCGATCGAATTTTGCGGCATCGCGGTGCTCGCGCCAGCGCGCGTGATAGCGATATTGCTTGCGGCCGCGGGCATCACGGCCGGTCGCCTGCAGATGTCCGCGCGGGTCCGGACAGATCCACACGTCCCGGTAGGCGGGCGGCACCGCAAGCTTGCGGATGCGCACGAGCTCCTTCAGGGCCCGCACGCGGCGCCCATCCGAGTGGACGTAAGTGAAGCCCCGCCCGCGCTGCAGGCGGCGGATGCCGGGATCGCGGTCGCTAGTGAACTCCAGGTCTGCGGTGTCGACCGCCGCGTGCGCGCCCCTACGCCGCGCACCCCGGCGCATGCGAGTCAGGCTTGCGGCCCACGCGGACCGAACAGGGCGCGAATGGCTTCGGCGCGGCGCTCGATGGGCGAGGGCCCACCCGGGCGTTGTCGCGCCAAGCGCATTGCGTAGGCGAGTGCTGCGTGTTTGTTCGTGAACGAGGCGAGTGGCGCCGGCGAGGCCTCCTGCAGCACGTCCCAGTGCTCGTCATCCACGGCGCATATCCGGTATATCGCGTGGCTCGGGTTGGGCTTCGCTGCTTCGCGCTTCATGGATGGCTCCCGGAATCTTAAAAACCGGCGGCAGGGTCTTGGGGTATCCCCGCAAGAACCAGTCCCGGCGCCTGCGGCGTAGGACGGTTCCGACACTACCTCGGGAAGCTTCCTCCCCCCTTTCCGCTGCTCTTTCCGACTTTGCAGTCCGCAGGCAGCAAGTAACTTGCCTGTCACACACGATCCCCGCGTGCCGCGACTTCCGGCCGCTTAGATTCAGACAACCGCTTAGATTCAGACAACAAGGTGGCAAATGGTGACCGACGACATGGTGGCGCTCGTGCCTCAACTGCATATCTTCGCGCGCTCCCTCACCCGGGACGGCGTGCGGGCGGATGATCTGGTGCAGGAAGCGTTGATGCGCGCCTTCAACAACATCGACCGCTTCCGGCCGGGGACGAACCTCAAGGCCTGGCTGTTCACGATCGTGCGCAACGAGCACTATTCGCAGCTGCGGCGACGCAAATTCGAGGCGCACGGCGTCGATACCGATCTTCTGCCCGAGCCCAGTGTTCCCCCGGATCATGACGGCAAGCTGGAGTTGCGCGACCTGAACCGCGCGCTCGCCTCGCTGTCTCCCGGTCAACGCACCGCGCTGATCCTGGTCAGCGCGAGCGGCTTCTCCTACGAGGAGGCGGCTGCGATCTGCGGCTGCGCCGTCGGCACGATCAAGTCTCGCGTGGCACGCGCCAGAGAGACCTTGCTGCAGATGCTCGAGGGTCATCTGCCCATCCCCGCTGGCGATCCGCCGGATCATGCGTCCCGCCCGGCGGTTTCGCTACGGCGGCCGGCCCGTGCACTGCGCGTGCATTCCCGGGTTGCGCCAGCCCTCGCCGCAGGCGTGAGCGCCTCCTGACGCGGCGCCTAATCACCCGGTGGCGCTTAATCACCCGGTGGCGCTTTTCGCCATCTGGGTGAGGGCGGAGCCGGCGAGGCGAAAGCCCCGCCAGTCATCGAGCGCCACCGCACCTAGCTCGCGATAAAAACCGATCGCCGGATCGTTCCAGTCGAGCACTGCCCAGTCCAGCCGTCCGCAGCCGCGTGCCACGGCGAGGGCCGCCAGCCGGCTCAACAGTTGTCGCCCGATTCCCTTGCCGCGGGCTTGCGGCTGCACGTACAGATCCTCCAGGTAGATTCCGGGGCGCCCCAGGAAGGTGGAGAAGTTGTGGAAGAACAGTGCAAATCCGACCGGCCGCTCGCCGAGGCACGCGAACAGAACTTCGGCATAGCGGCGTATCCCGAAGAGATTCTGGCGGAGTGCATCCTCGGTCGCGCTGACCTCGTGTGTCAGGTGCTCGTAGTGCGCCAGGTCGCGAATGAATTGCAGGATCTGCGGCACATCCTGCTCCACGGCCGGGCGGATCATCACCTCGTGCGCCATGCTGCTGTCAACCTGTGCTCTGCAATCCCTGCGCGATGCCACTGATACTGGCAAGCAGCCCGTCGAACAGATCGCGGTCCGTGCGGCCGCCGGCGCGCCAGCGTTGCAGCAGGTCCACCTGCATGAGGTTCATGGGATCGATGTACGGATTGCGCAGCCGGATCGAGCGCTGCAGAGTTGGCTCGGTATCCAGCAGTGCCTTGATTTCCTTGATCGCCATGACCTGCTCGCAGGCGCGTGCGTACTCGGCACGGATCGGCGCAAAGAACCGTCGCAGCGGCTCCGGCGCCAGCACGTTGTACGCATCCGCGATGGCGAGATCGGTACGTGCCAGCATCATCTCGATGTCATCGATGAGATTGCGCAGAAAAAACCAATTCGCGTAGGCGTTGCGAAGCCGCACCAGGCCATGCTGGCGAATCGCCTCCGCAAGACCGGTGCCGGCGCCAAACCAGCCCGGCAGCGTGTGACGCGCCTGTGTCCAGGCGTAGACCCATGGTGCGGGAAGCAGCGCATCGATGCCGTGGGCATCCGCGCGATACACCGGCCGCGAGCCGATCTGCATGCGCTCGATGACGTCGATGGGCGTAACCGAACGGAAATAATCGTAAAATTCGCGCTCGCCATGCACCAGCTGCCGATACGCCTCGCGACTGCAGTTGGCCAAAGTGGCGGCGCATTCGAGGTGTGCCGGTGCATCGACGGCGAGCATGCCGCGCTGCGCCGCGGCCGTCGTCAGACCGAGCGCGTTGAAGGCCCGCTCGAGCGTGCGCATCGCAATCGGCCGCAGACCGTAGCTTTGTTGAACTCTTTCCCCCTGCTCGGTGAGGCGCAGGACGCCGTTGACCGCGCCGGCCGGGGCCGCTTTCACCAGCGCATCGACCCGCCCGCCGCCGCGGGCGATGCTGCCGCCGCGCGCATGAAATACCACATGGCGCTCATCGGCGGCGGCGAGGGCCTGCGCAAGCGCGCGCTGCGCCTGATGGGTCACGAACCGGGAAGCGCACAGGCCGCCTTCCTTGTTGCCATGGGAGTAACCGATCAGCACGCACTGGGTGCGACCGTGCGCTTCGAGGTGCCGCCGGTACAGCGGATCGGCAAGCAGCTCCTGCATCGTTTCGCCACAGCGCTCGAGCGCGCTGAGCGATTCGAACTGCGGCGCGATATCGAGCGCCACCTCGCCCGTACGCTTGTCGTAGGCTTCGGCCCAACGGCTCAACAGCAACGCGGCGAGGACGTCGTCCGCACCGGCGGCGCCCGCCACGATGAAATAGCCGACCGCCGCGGCACCGTAACGATGGCGTCCCTGCATGATGGCCTCGAATACTGCGAGGTTGCGCTTGCCGAGGGCATCGAGCTCGATACTCGGCCCCGCATCCTTTTCGATCGCGCAAGCCAGCAGGTGACGGCGCTCGGCGCTTGCGCGCTGCAGCCAATGTGGATCGTCGAGGCCGCGCGCGATGACGAGGTGCAGTACGGATGCATGCTGGCGCACATCGAGCGCCGCCAGATGAAAACCGAAGGTATCGATGCGGCGCAACAGACGCTTGACGTAGAACAGACCCGCATTCGTACCCTTGTTCGACTGCAGGCTGCTCGCCACGAGCTGGATATCCCCGCGGAACTGCCGTACCGATTGGTAACCGTTGGGTCTGCCGTCGTAGGTATGGCGCAGCCGCTCGCTGATCTGCGCCAGAAAGACCCGATAGGGCATGCGGTCATGGCGGCTCGGCGTAATCGCCCGGGCACCGGGCAGCAGCACCGTGTACTCGTCGATCCGCTTCGAAAGCTCTGGCGCGCTCGTGCGGGTCGCGCTCTGGGACAGACGCTGCGCCAGGGTCTGGCATTCCTTGAAGTACGTGTTGACGATCACCTGCTGCTGTCGCGCCAGGGTCTCGCGGATCGTCTTGGCGTGCACGTCGGGGTTGGTATCCAGGTCACCGCCGACCCACGAGCCGAAATGCAGGATGATGGGCACCTCCAGGGAGTCGGCGGCGATGCCGTACACCTTCTCGAGCGCCTGGCAGATCTCCTCGTAAAACGCCGGCACGACGCGATACAGGATATCGACGAGGTAGAACAGGACGTGCTCGCGCTCATCCGCCACCGTGAGCTGCTCGCGCGGGTGATCCTCGGTCTGCCAGCCGGCCGTGAGCTCGATGCGGATGCTGCTCCAGATCCGCCGTGCCTCGTTGGGAGTCAACGTCGGATCGAGGCGATCGAACAGATGCTCGGCGACCCGTTGCTGCTTGCGCAAAATGGTCTGACGGGTGGATTCGGTCGGGTGCGCGGTGAATACCGGCTCGATGCGCAGCGCGCCGAGCAGATCGAGTACCTCGTGCACGCTTAGTCCACGGCTGCGCAGTGCGGCAATCGCATCTTCCACGCCACCGGGTTGGGGCCGCTGACTGTCCTTCAGAAAATATTCACGCCGCCGGCGGATCCGATGCACCTGCTCCGCAAGATTGACGGCCTGAAACCAGGTGAGGAAGGCGCGCACCAGATCGCGCGCCAATGCCGGCGGGCGTCCACACACGCGCGCAGCCAGCTCCGCGGTGGATTTCTCGTCGCCGTCGCGCCAGGCAATCGCGGCAAGACGGTCCTGCTCGACCAGCTCAAACAGCGCCTGGCCGCCCTGCTCGCGCAGGATTTCCCCGACGAGGGCGCCGAGCGCATGCACATCATCCCGCAGCGCTGCGTGCTTGGGCGGAAAATGAATGTCATCGCGGCTCACGACGGCCTGCTCAAACGGCGCGGCTCATTCAACCCAGGTGTTGGCTTCATGTTCGAAACCGGCGCGCTGCGGCCGCACCACACAGAAACGCTGACCGCTGGGCGCTTCCATGACCCACCAGGTGCGCAGCTGGCGGACCCGCTTCGCACCGAGACCTTCGAGCCGCCGCACTTCGGCTTCGATGTCATCCGACTCGATATCGAGATGCACGCGACTGGCGTGGTCCACCTGCTGAACCTCGATGTGCACATCCTGCGCCGGGGTCTCGAGGGTCCGGTACGCACTGTCTTCGGGCTTGATGGGCGCCTTGATGGGATAGCCAAGCGCTGCGCTCCAGAAACGCGCCGCCTGCTCGAGCTCGGGCGTCTGGCAGTCGATGATGAATCCGGCCAGGCGACTCTTGTGCATAGGCATCCCTCCTGGCGGGCGGTGCGCTCGCCGCTGTGACCTGCAGATCGCTCATTCTAGCGGAATGCCCTGACTCAGCCCGCCAGCAGCACCGATTCGGCCCGCTCGAGATCCTCGGGATGGCCATGGATGACGATAATGTCGCCGTCGCGTAGCACGGTATCGGCGGCAGGATCCCGGCCGAGGATGCCCTGGCGGCGCACGCCCGTGAATGTGACGCGAATCCCGCGGTTGAGCACATCCGCGAGCGTGCGACCGACCGCCCAGGCGCCCGGCGGAACGACGACGGACTTGAGCTCTTCGCGGTAGTCCCCGGCCTCATCGACGGTGGCTTCGTCGCTGCGGGGCACGATACTGCGCAGTACCGAGTAGCGGCTGCTGCGAATCGCTCCCACGGTGCGCACCACACTTGAGACGGGTACGTCGAGCAGCATGAGGACATGGGAAACGAGCATGAGGCTCGCTTCGAAGGTTTCCGGTACGACATCGGTCGCGCCGGCCTCCTTAAGCTCGCGCAGACGTGAGTCGTCCTGCGTCCGCACGAGTACCGGCAGCTCGGGGCACACGCGGCGGATGCTACGCAGGATGGCCACTGAGGTGGAGGCATCCGCGAAGCTGATGACCACTGCGCTGGCGTGCTCGAGGCCTGCCTTGGCGAGCATCTCCTCGTCGGAGGAGTCGCCGAACATCACGGGATCGCCTGCCTGACGCGCCGCCCGGATGCGCGCCGGATCCAGATCGAGGGCGATGTACTCGAAGCCTTGGGACTCGAGCACCCGCGCCACGTTCTGCCCCACACGGCCGAAGCCGCACAGGATGACGTGCTCGCGCTGGGCGATCCCGCTGGTGGATGCCTCCTCGCGCTGAAACGCCGTGCCCGGCGGGCCACGCTCGCGCAGCACGAATCGCGCGATGCGCTTGTTGTGGTTGAGGATGAACGGGCTCAGCACCATTGACAGCACGATCGCCACCAGCAGCGGCTCGCCGAGCGATGCCGGAATGAAATTCGACTGCACGCCGATCGTGCACAGGGCAATGCCGAATTCCCCACCGATGGAGATGACGATTCCCGTTCGCAGCGCCTTGAAGCGCGAGCTGGTGAAGGGGCGCGTCACCAAGGCCGCGACCGTCGCCTTCAGCACGACGATTCCCAGCACCAGTCCACTGATGAGCACGATGTCGGCGAGGAGCAGACGCACATCGAGGAGCATCCCCACCGAGATGAAGAACAGACCGAGCAGGATGTCGCGGAACGGCCGGATCACCGCATCGATCTGATGCCGGTACTCGGTTTCCGCGAGCATCATCCCCGACAGAAACGCTCCCAGCGCCATTGACAGCCCGGCGACGCTGGAAGCCCACGCCGAAGCCACCACCACGAACAGGACGGCAAGTGTGAATAACTCACGCAGCCGGCTGTGCGCGATCTCGTGGAACAGCGGGCGCAACAGCCAGCGTCCCGCAGCCAGGACGATCACGATCGAGGCGCCGGCGCCGATCACGGCGAGCACACTTTCGCGCAGCTCGAAGTGCCGTGTCCCGCTCGCCAGGGCGGAGGCAAGCGCGAGCAGCGGCACGAAGGCCAGATCCTGGAACAGCAGCATGCTGAAGGCGAGCCGGCCATGCGTGCGGTTCAGCTCCGCACTCTGCGTCAATTGCTGCAGCAGGATGGCCGTCGAGCTCATCGCCAGCGCACCGCCCACGACCACCGCCGTGAGCCAGGGGAGGGCGCACAGGCGCGCCAGCAGCGTGAACACCGCCGCAGTGGCGATCACCTGTGCCGCTCCGAGACCGAACACCTCGCGGCGCATGGCGAGCATTCGCGGGAAGGAGAATTCCAGCCCGAGGGTAAAGAGCAGAAACGCGATGCCGAGCTCCCCCAGCAACCGAGTCGTGTCCGAGTCGGAAAGAACCGCCAGTGCGTGCGGTCCGAGGGTGAGCCCGACGGCAAGGTACGCCAGCGTCGCCGGCAGCGACAGCCGCCGGATGATGGTGACGGCGAACACGGCGGCGGCCAGAAGAATGAGGACCTGTGACAGCGGCTCGGTCATCGCGTGCGGCGCTCCGCGTCACTCAGAAAGTTTGCGCTTGCTCACCAGTGCCTTGAACCGCGGGTCGGACCGCAACGGATCGACAGGGGGTCCGTGGGAAGATCGCGCTCCCTTCGGCCTCGCGCGCCTCTACCAGCGGCCGCAGACTTTCGCGATCTGCTGACTTGGAGATGAATACGTGAGCCCCGGCGCAGGCAGAAATATCGCGAATGCGATCGAGCTTACGGACGGTCGCGGCACTTGGCAATCACAGCGGAACGAGCCTGGGTCAACCGTGCTCAATGGTCGGGGTACGCGGGTCGCGCCAGCTTGCGCGCGCCGTGCCGCTCATGATCCCATCAGAACTGTCGTGTCGTAACTTTCGAAACCGTGAATGGCCCGGGCGTACGCGTTATAGACCAGGCGCTCGGCGACCTTGTCCATCCTGGGCGCCAGCAGCATTCGCAGCACCACATCATCCGCCGGCCGCGTGGCATCCTCGGCCAGCAGCTGCTCGATGACGCGCGTGAGCCGGTGGTACAGCTCGTTGACGAATCTGAGGTGCGCGGTGTCATGCACCTGCTCGGTTCCCGGACCATAGGTTCCGCGGGCCTCCTCCGCCAGCTCGTGCAAGAACATGTTGAGCAACCGCGCCTTGTCGAGCAAGCGCAGCTCGCTGAAGAACTCGATTTCGGAGCGCAGGTTCATGACGGGAAGAAGTCGATCGGCTTGGTGGTCGTGATGCTCTCGACGTCCCTGGGCTCGAAATGGAACAGCCGCACCCGGGCGACGATCTTGTCCTCGAGGTCCTTGTCATTGAGCTCGCTCGAGACGACGCGGCACATGGTGACTTCGCCTGATGGGGCGATGGTGAACTCCAGGACGAGCTTGCCCTGCAGCTCTGCACGTTCGCGCAGCGCACGATTGTACAGTCCGTAGATCGCGCCCTTGTTGCGGTCGAATACGAGCTCGATCTCCTCGCGTGAACGGGCAGCCTTGCCGCTCGCGCCCGTGCGTGTCGGACCACGCGCGTTCAGTCCCGATTGCGCCACGGCCGACGTGACTGCCGTGGTGTCGTGACCGGTCAGCGAGCCGGCGCCCGTGCCGAAGCCGCGGCTGGCGTTGGCCGAGGTGATGCCGCCACTGCCGGCGCCGACCTTCGAGGTGATCATCGATCGCTCGGCATGCGAATCGGCCCCGACGGCACCGGACAGGTTCTTCGTCTGCGCAAGCGGTGTCAGGTCCATCTGCTCGCGCAGATCGGCCAGCTCGTCCTTGACTTGATTCAGCGATTTCTCCGCCTTCTGGTGGGCGAGCTGCTTGCGATCCACCGGGGGCAGCGGCAGCGGTTTCTTTTCCACCTCGGGTTTGGGTTTGGGCTGCTCCTTGACCACCGGCGGAGGCGGCGGGGGCTTGGGCTTGTTCTCGATCATCACCCGCGCGAGGCGCTGCGGAACCTCCGTCTCGATGGCCGTGCGCTGCGGAGTCGGCAACAGGGGAAACAGAATTCCCAGCACCACGAACGCGATGAGCAGCACACGCAGGATCTTCCGAAAGCGCGTGCTCGACTCGGGATCGCCTTCCCAAGGCAGCTCGTATTCGCGATAGAAGGGCGTGACGCTGACCATGTGGGCTCGTTCCGCCGCTACGATGACCTGAACTGGGCGGCGACTACGGGCTTCTCCTTCTGCAGTACGGCCAGGGAGATCTTGCCGTAGTCCGCATCCGTGCACGTCGCCATGACCTTCTTGATCACATCATAGGGCAGCGACTTGTCGGCCATGACCGTGATCTCCCGCTGCGCCAGATCGCGTTCGCTCATGTCCTTGCCCACCAGAAGCGGTCGCTTCAGGGCATCGCGCAGCGGTGCGATGATCGACTGCGCGGTGGCGCGCACCTGCTCCACGGAGGTGATCCGCTCTCCCTGCACGAACACATCCTCCTTGGTGATCATCACCACCACACTCTGCTTGGGCGCCACCTCCGCGATCGACTGTGGAATCTCGATTCCCTTGCTGTTCTGAATGACCTCCACCTCGGTGGAATACACGAGCAGGAATGCCACCATCACCGAGAGGATGTCGATCAGCGGGATCAGGTTCAGCTCGGCGTCGGCTCGGTGGCGCAGATGATGCTGCGCCATGCGCCGCGCGCGATTGGACATGCTCATGGGTGTGGGGCTCCTGGCGTCTGGGCCGGTGCGCTCGCCTGGACTCCGGGGTCCGGCGCCGGCGCATCGCCGATCGAAATGTCGGGAAACAACTCGGCCTGCACGGTATTGAGGCCCTGTTTCACCTCGAAGACACGCACGCGATCCATTACCTGCACGAGCGTGTCGTACGGTGTGTCGGGCTCGAGCAGGATCGACGCATCGGTCTTGTCGGGAAACCGCGCTTTGACCCGCTTCAGGTACTCGGTGAGCCCGTCGTAGTTGTAGGAGCCGGGGGCCGTATTGGCTAGCGTCGCGAGCGGACCTGAATTGCGGTCGGCCACCTGCAGCTGATCCTTGCGTACCATGACTTCGAGCTGCAACCCGGGCGGCGGCTCGCGGAACTCGGTCTGGGATGCGGGCAGATTCAGCTGCAGGATCACGGTGCGGGAGAACACCGCGGTCATGAGCAGAAACGTCACCAGCACGGTGAAAATATCGATCATCGGCACGAGCAGCAGCTCGGCCGGCCGGCGCGAGTGGCGCGCAAGCTTCTTGTTGGCGTAGGACCTACGCATGCAGCACGATTAGTTCTGGAACCCGCGCGGGCAGCAAGCTCACGCGGCCTGTGCCGGTTGCTGCCGCTCGGTGATGGCGTTCAGGAACTTGACGGATGCCATCTCCAGGCTATCGATCAGTTCGGTGGTCTTCGTCTGCAGGAACGCGTGGATGAACAGCAGCGGCACCGCGGTCATGAGTCCGAACGCGGTACAGTTCATCGCGACGGAGATGCTCGCCGAGAGCAGGTTCGCCTTCTCGGCGGGATTGATCGTCGCCACCGCGGCGAAGGCGCGGATCAGGCCCATCACCGTGCCGAGCAGGCCGAGCAGGGTGGCAAGGTTGGCGAAGGTTGCCAGGTAGTGGGTGCGCTTCTCCAGACGCGGTACCACCTCCATGAGGCTCTCCTCCATCGCCTTCTCGATGTCATCCCGGCGCCGCGCCGACTGGATGCGCGCAAGTCCGTAATTGAGAATGTGTCCGATGGCCGAGCTGGACTTCGACGTCACCTGCACGACCTGCCGGAAGTTACCCTGTGCGAGCATCGGAACCACCTCGTTCCAGAGGGTCCGGTTTCGCAGAGCAGTGTGCGTCAGATAGATGTAGCGCTCGATGGCGATCGCAAGTCCCACCACAAACACGATGGCGATCGGATACATGAAGTCCCCGCCGCCCTGAAAGAATCGAACGATTAAGCTCCACAGATCCATCGAAGTCACTCCCGTCGGTAAGCTCACGCGCGACGCAATCGCGCCAAAGTGAATGACATAAGCGCAGAAAACTGCGATCCAGCTCTCAGACCGAAGCGTTCGGCCCGCAACTCATCGCTGCTGGTCCGTTGTCGGGCCGGCCGCCCCGGGGGCCGGCTTGACGGCGTCGGGCTTCAATGCATCGTAGTAGCGGTTCTGACGCTTGAATACGTCACGATCGACAGGTGTCAGCACCTCGTCGAGGAGACTGTTCACAGGTTTGCCAACCAGATCGCCCAGATCGGACCTTTTCCACGGCACGATGTATAGCACCTTCGGCAGTTCCCGATTGCCGGTGATCTGGGTCGTATCGAGCTGGATCCGGTCATGCGCCTTGGCCGCGGTGTCCGTCGCCCGGGCCTCTCGCGGCGATTCGCGCTTGCTGCCGGCGGATGCGGCCGCGGGGGGCGCGGCGGTGGAATCCTCAGGGCTCGGGCGCGCGCCGGGGTCGGATGCAGACGATGCCGGCGATGCAGGCGATGAGGTGCTGACGCCGGGCTCGAGGTCCTGTGGACTTGGAATCCTCCCCGGCGCCGGTGCCGAATTCGGTGCACTCTGCGCAGGTGCTGTCTGGCCCGAGGCTACCGGCACAAGCGAAAAAGCCAGCGCGATGCTGAGCGGCAGGGTAAGTCCGATTCTGAAGGCAGCTGCGCGCATTTTTCATGCTCCCCGTTGGGGCTTCGCCGGTGGTGCGGGGGCGCCTTGCGCAGATGGTGCGGGGGCGCCTTGCGCAGATGGTGCAGGTGCCGGGGCATTGGCTGGTTTCACGGGCGGTTTACCCGTTCGCTGTCGCAGCTCGGCGATCCAGCTCGTCACCGGGCGGTCCTCCCCGGTGAGCTCCTTGTAGCGCTCGAGAGCCGTCAACGCCCGTTCGGGATCACCCAGATACAGATCGGCATCGACTCCGAGGTTGCGGTACGCCGGCGCAAAATTGGGGTCGGCCGCGATCGCCTGCTGGTAGGCAACCGCGGCATCGGTGAACTCGCCGCGCATCCTCTGCGTGACACCCAGCTCGTTCCAGGCCATGGCGCTCGTGCCGTTGCGCTGCACTGCATTGCGCAACATGACCTCCGATTGATCGAGATGTCCGGCCTTGCGATACAGCAGGCCGAGATTGACGTACGGGGCGCATAGCGCCGGGTATTCGAGCGTCATCTGTTTGAATTCGAGCTCGGCTTCGGTGAGGTTGCCGCTGCGCATGAAGCCCAGCGCACGATTGAAATCCGCGGTCTGCCTTGGCGAGGGCGGTGCGGCGGGTGGCGGTGCGACCGGCGCGGCGCCGCTCGTCGGCGCCCGCACAGATGGCGCCCCCGCGGCCCCGGCCCCGTTGGGGCGGCGCACTGCCGGCGTGGTCGCCGGCGAGGAGGCGCAGGCGCTCAACAGCGCCAGCAGGCCGCAGGCCGCCGCGAGGCATACGAGCGTTGCCTGCGTGCGCGGTTCAGTTGAGCGTGCCATCGACATCCTGCGTGAGTTCGGTCTTGCCATAGCGCGCTGGCTTGAGCTGCGCCAGCACCTTGAAGCTCTTCTGCACCCATTCGTCATACACGCCATCCTTGGCGCGATCCGTGTTGATCTCGTGGGCTTTGATCGCCTGCTCCTCGAAGGGGAACACCTGTTCCTCCAGCAGCGAGTTGTATTCCGCCAGGGCATCGCCCTTGAGATTCTTCGGGCGCTCCGAGTTCATGACATCGTGCGCCAGCGTGCGGTACAGCTCGGCCATCTCGTAAGTCGCCGCAGTCGTGACTTCGGCGACATGGTAGTCCGCGGCCCGTTTGTACGCGTTCATGGCCTCCTCGAGGGCTTTGCGCTTGGCCACGAGACTCTTCTTCAATGGCGCGGTGAGCCGTACGTCGCGGAATGCATCCCGCGCAGGTTGCGCCAGGGCAAGCTGCGCTTTGGCGGCGAGGTAATGCGTGCGCTCGGTCCTCTGGGTGCCCGCCTGGGCATCGGCGCGAATAATCTCGCGGTACCAGAACTCCTGGCGCCGGCTATCGCCGCTGCGAGCGGCATAGTCCGCGAGCCGTTCGCGCGCTTCGACGGCATCGCCGATCGGGGTGGGATCGGTCGCGACGAACTTCTCGAGCATCTTCACCGCTTTGGGAATGTCGTTGGCCTTGGCGTACAGGTCTGCCGACTGCATCAGCGCCTCGCGCTGCACGTTGCGGTTTTCGCTGGGACTCGATGCGATCTTCTCGTACTCGGCGGCCGCCTCGGCGGGGCGGTTCGCCTGCGCATATGCGACCGCCAGCTTGCGGGTCACGTCGGGCGCGAGCTCGCTGCCGGGAAACTGCATGCGGAACTCCTGCAGCACGACGATCGCGCGGTCCCACTGCTTGAGGGTGATCAGCTGTGCGGCCGCATCGTATTGCGCCGTCGAGCGGATACGGGAATCCGGCGCCACACGCGCCACGCGCAGATAGTCATCGACGGCACCGGCAGCGTTACCCGCCTTCTGCTTCGCCTCGCCCTGCTTGTAGACGCTGGCCGCGAGGCGCTCGGTAAGATCATTGCGCATCTTCGCATCGGTGCCAGAGAGCTCCCGGGCCTTGAGAAAGGCCGGCTCTGCCTTGTCGAACTCCCCCTGATCGAAGCGCGATTGCGCGATGATCGTCCAGGCGATCCGCTGCTTCGCCACATCCACCGGCGGCTGGCGTGCCAGGATCGATTCAGAAATCGTGATCGCTCGCGGCAGGTCCTTCGCTGCAAAGATCTCCTCTGCAGCGCGGGTGAGCACGCCGGCGCTGTCGGGGTGCTCGGGGAAGGTCTGCGCAAACTTCACCCCGGCATCCATCGCGCGCTGGTGCCACTGCTGCTTCTCGACCCCGTTGAGGGAGTCCTCCCCTTTCTGATAGGCGATCAGCGATGCGTAGGCGGCGGTTGCGGACTTGTCGTTGCGCGGATAGCCATAGGCTGTGTGCTCATACTCGGTGGCGGCCGCGGCGTACTGATGGCTCTCGAACAGCGCCTCGGCCAGCAGGTAATTGGTCGCGGCCGAATCGGGGTCATCGGGAAAGGACTGCAGATAGTCGCGGTACCACCGGGCCGCCTCCTGGTAGTCCTCCGGGCGGTGCGATTTCTGCGCAGTGGCGTGAAAATAGGTGGCCACGTCCTTCATGTTGGTCTTCAGCTCCTGCACGACCCCGGCGTAGCGCGCCCGCTCCCGCCCCTTCCAGAAGGGTGAGCTGAAGTTGTAATGCTCGACATACTCGTGTTTGCCATCGAGCACGAGATCGGTGAAGCCGCCCTTGCGATAAGCCTCGATCGCGTGCATGGCCAGCTCCGGGGCATGATCGGTATACGGATCGCGGGCGACGTAGGCCCGGTAGGCCGCCGCGGCATCCTGATAGCGCTGCTTGTCGACGTACAGATCGCCCAGCCGCGCATAGAGAAGATACGAGTAGGGACGCTCGCCGCGCGTGCTCATGTATTGATCGAGGGCGGAGGATCCTTCGGCGTAGGAAAAGGCGATGCTCATCACCCGCAGGGTGTCCTCCACCAGCTCGCGGTCGGCGCGCTTGAGGTCCTCGAGGCGCAGCGCCTTGCCCGCCGGCGTAAGCAGCTTGCGATCGAGCAGCATGCCGAAGGACGGCAGGCTCTCTTGCGTCTGGGATTGCTTGAACAGCGACCAGCCGTGCTTGTAGAGACTCTGCTCGTAGAAGTGCGATGCGGTGCCGC
Organism: uncultured Pseudomonadota bacterium; assembly: GCA_963716335.1. Lineage (GTDB taxonomy): Bacteria > Pseudomonadota > Gammaproteobacteria > Steroidobacterales > Steroidobacteraceae > 13-2-20CM-66-19. Next base: position 557,610 of record OY970302.1, read on the forward strand.
GCTGGATCACCGCCGCGTAGGCCTTTTCCGCCTCGGCATAGCGTTTCGCGGAGAACAGCAGCTCGCCGCGGCGGAACTGGATTTCAGCGAGCTGCGGACTGTCCGGATAGCGCTGCACGATGTGATCGAGCGTGGCCAGCGCAAGTTCCGGCTGCCCCGTCGTTTCGTAGGCGCGCGCCAACTGATACAGCACCTGGTCGTTGCGCGGGTAATCGGGATAGGCCTTCAGCAGGGTCGCATACAGCCTGATCGCCTCGGCGCCCTGCACATCGACCTGCGAGACCTCCTTCTCCATGCGTTCGACTTCGCCCGCATCGAGATTCAGGTCTCCCAGGCGGCGCATCGCCTCCGCACGCAGCCGCGGATCGGTCTTCTGCAGCTCGAGGAAGCGGCGGTAGTTCTCCATCGCCTTGCTCGGGCTGGCCTCCGCCGGGGTGTCCTTCTGCACCTTCACCGGGTGCGACTGCAGATCCTTGATGGTCCGGCTATCACTCGGGTCCGCCGCACGGGCGCGATCGAGCGGCACCAGCCCGCACGCCGCCAGCAACAGCGCGGCAATGGTTGCGCGCGCAGCTCTCACGGCCTGGGTTCCGTGGATGGTTTGGGTGCCGGGGATGGCTCGGCCTGGGGCGGGGGTCCGGGCTGCGGCGAGCTCGCATCCTGCGGACGGGCCTCCTCGGGATTCGCGGCGCGATCGTACATCGTCGCGAGCGCGAAGCGCGCCTGCACCCGGTAGGTGGCGAGACGGTCCTTCTGCTGCTGCAGCTCATCGACCGCCAGCTGCGCAAGATATGCGCTCTGATGCTGCTGCGTGGCGGCGAGCCGCACCTGCAGCGCATCGATGCGCGCCTTCAGCGCAGCGACGCGGGCAGCAAACTCCCCGTTATTGCTCGGCACGCTGTGACGCGCCCGCTCGACGCGGATCCAGCGGTTCTGTGCCTCGCGCAGGGCGAGATCCAGATCCTTCATGGTGCGGTGCTCCTGCCACACCCGGGCCTTGAACGAATCGTTCAGGCGAAAGTACAGCACGCCCTTCACCAGGCGCAGCCGCTCACGCAGCTGCGCATTCTGCGGGCTGTCGGGGGCGGCGGCGAGCGCAGTCTCGATGTGTTGGATACGTTCCCACTGCGCCCGCTCCTCGACCGAACCCACGGCGGCGACGTCGTGGCCCGCCTCGATCGAGGCGAGCTGGCCTTGCAGCTCGTCGCGGCGCTGCGCGAGCTTCGCGACCGCCTGGGAGGCAAGCAGCGCGTCCACGCGCGGCAGTCTCTGCGCATAGGCGCGTTCCCGCGTATCGATCATGTCGCCAAAGGCACCGACGCTGTCCCCCCAGCGATCGAGCGTTCGGCCCATGTACTCGAGGTCGCGGTAGTTCTGCAGCCCCTCCTGGAAGTCGTGATCGGCGAGCACTGCGTACAGATAGCGGGACTCGGGCGCATCGGGAACCTTCTTCAGCTGCCAGGCCCATCCGCGGCGCGATTCCGTCTCGCTCGAGAGGACCTGCTCGAGCAGCTGGCCGCTGCGGATGCGCTCGATGGCCGCATCGAGGTGCGAGTCCTCGGCATCGAACGATTGCAGTGCGGTTTCGTAATATCCGGCGGATTGCTCGTTTGCGTTGAGCTTGCTGAAGGCGTAGGGGACGGCCAGATAGGACTCCTGCACGGCCGAGTCCAGCAGGTTGCGGCCGCGCAGCTCCATCCATGGATTCAGGGCGCCCTTGTAGTCCCCGAGCGCCGCAGCCGCCCACCCTGCGCCGAGCAGCGCCTTGTTGGAATACGGCCCCTTGAGCCGTACGCGCTCGAGTACGGTGCGTGCTTTCTCGGGCTGGTTCGCCTGCAGGTAGGCAAACCCGAGCGCGAGATTGGCGCGATCCTTGAGCGCGAGGAGCTCGTGCGATTCCGCGTACATCGTACCGACGCTCGACAGGAACGGGGCGGCATCCGCGAGTCGATTCTCGCGCACCAGCGCCACGCCGAGATTGAAGCGGGCGTAGGCCGACCAGACCGGCGAGGTGCGCGTCGCGGTGAGCACCCGGATCGCCTCGTCGAAGTGGCCCTCTCGCAACAGAACGTTCGCGAACAGGTGCTCCTTCTCCGCCTCGAGCTCCGGGGAGAGCCGGCCCTGCACTTTGCGCAGCGCCGCTTCGGACTTATCCAGGTAGCCGCGCACGTACCAGACATGCGCCAGGTAGTACCAGGCGCGATCGCGTACACCGATCGGCACGTCCTGCGTGAGCAGCGCTGCAAAGCGCTCGCCGGCCTCGTTATGCAGGCCGAGCGACAGATACAGGCCGCCCAGCAGCAGCTGGCCCTCCTCCTCGTGATGCGGGATGAGATTCCACTGCTGGTACGCCATGAGGCGGGTGATCGCCTCGAAGTCCTCGTCCTGGTAGAAATAGAAGAGCACATCCCCGTAATGCAGATCGCGGATCCGGGTGACCGGCAGCTTCTCCGGGTCGTGTCGGCGCGCGACTGCGGGACCGCCGGCCAGCGCGCCGAGCGCCACGGCGAACACGGTCACGGCCAGCGTGAAGCGACGCATGGGCAGACACGCCGACAAGCGACTATTCCCAGTCCTTGATTTCGAATTCCGGCTGCTGGCGGCGCTGCCGGTCGTTGATCTTGAGCTCGAGGTACTTGGCGCCGATGCCCTTCTCGAACTTGAGCGTCGCCCCGCGCTTGTAAGGCCGCTCATCGGGACCCTTGCCGGTGAAGAAGGCCACCAGCTCGTGCGGTCCCACCTTGAGATTGCCGAGGTACAGGCGGTGCACGCCGCCTTTGAGCAGGGCCTCGACTTCGCGCGGGGTATACAGGTAGTTGATGACTTCCTTCTGGTCGATTTTCAGGGTGACCGCATCGAGTGCGAAGAAATCACCGACGTCCATCGAAAGGAACACGGCCACCTGCGTGTTCGCTGGAAACAGCAGCTCCTCCTCGAGCACGAACAGATCGCGGTTGAGATCGACCACGTCCTTCTTCAGTCCCTGCACCTCCTGGTCGAGCGCGCGCGTATCGGCAGGGGTCTCAGCGGGGGCGGGCTGCGCGGGAGCTGCCTGCGATTCGGCAGCAGCGGCTGGCTCCTGCGCGGGAGCGGCCTGCGATTCGGCAGCAGCGGCTGGCTCCTGCGCGGGAGCGGCCTGCGCGGGGGCGGCCTGAGTTTCCGTAGCAGCGGCAGCCTCCTGCCCCGTTGCAGGGCCGGGCTGGGCGGTCGCGGGCGCTGCCGCCGCCGGCGGCGGCGCGTGCGGCAGCGGCACTTGCTGGGCTGCAAGGCGCGGCGCCGGGCACAGGCCGAGCAGCAACGCCGCGAGCGCCGCGAGGAAGAAGGAGCTGAAGCGGGATGACAGACGAGCGGCGTGCGGCATATTCCTTCCGATCATTCGTTCAAGAGCGTCCGAAGCTGCTGCAGATAAAGCGCCTCGCTCTTCGCGTCGTAGTCGCGAAACACGTAGCGCACGATACCGCTTCGATCGACCAACAGCGTCATGGGCAGATTGTCCACCTGGAAGCGGCGACTGACGTCCTTTTGCGGATCCAGCAGCAGCGGGAATGCCACCGTCTCGCCACGCGCAAAGGCGACCGCCCGGCCCGGATCGTCATCGACATTTATCCCGTATACCTGCAGGCCGGCCGTGCGGTACGTGGCAAGACTGCGATTGAGTGCGGCGAGCTGGGTGCGACAGGGCGTGCAGCGGCTGCCCCAGAAGCTCAGGACGACCACATCGCCGCGGTGTTCGGAGAGCCGTACGTTCTCGCCGGCCACCGCCCGCAGCGCGAAGTCCGGCGCCGGCTGCCCAAGCAGCGGGTAGGAGGGATCCGCGTGGACGGTCGCGCCGAGCGCGAAGGCGATCAGCCATCGCCAAACCGTGATCCTTGCGAGTCGGGCGTCTCTTCTGACGGTCATGTTCAATTGCGGGGGCGCAGCGGCGCGGCGCGCGCGGCAACCCTCGCACAGCGAACTTCACACTGTCAACGAAGCAGGCCCGACTTCCAGACTTTGCGTCTGTCGCGCAACGCCGACATGGCGGTGCCGGCCCGACCGACGCGCAGCCTTCAGACGATCGGCGCGAATGCGGTCAGTGCCGCCTGAGCACTCGGCGCGCCCAGTCCTTGACTCGGGAAGAGCGTACTGAACTGCCCATCGAGCCCCTGCAGGCCGAGGTAGTTGAGAATGACCGTCTCCACGAGCTGCGTGACGGAGTTTGCTGCCGGGTTGGAAGTCGCATCGACGGAGCCGTCGGCGGTGTACCAGCCGATCTGCTGGCTCGCTGCGCCATTGCGCGGCTGCGGCCGCCCTTTCGGGCTGTAAACCAGGAAGAAGGTCGAGGACACGGACTGATTGTCGCCCTGCCAGGCGAGCTTGCCTCGCCCGGCGACGCTGTTGTCCACCATGCTGCTCGAGGTCAGTGAGCCATCGCTGAAGACGTAGATCATGACAGGGGCGCCGACGCGCTGCGCATACTCGAGCACCGCGCCGATCATCTGTCCGGCCTTGAAGTTGCGGGTCTCACCCGTGGCGCGGGTGCTGTCGTGATAGTCGTAGCCGCCCATCGTGATGGTACCGGCAGCCGCGTAGCCGTTGAGCACGAGCTTCATGACCGTTGCGGTACCGCGGATATCCGAATCGTTGAAGTCCGCGGCGGTGAAGATCGGCGAGGCACCACCGGTGATCAGCTGGTCCTGCGTGGGATCGAGCGCGCCCGGGTTGCCGAACGCATCCGCCGTGTAGGCGCTGCGCACGTACGTGCAGCGGACCTGGTTCTTCAGTTGCGCATCGGCAACCGGGTCCGAGGGGTACAACATCGTGCCGGCCTGGCCATTCGGCCGTGCGAGCATGCCGGCGAATTCGCTCCCGGCGGTCGCCGGGTCCTGGTTGCCCGAGTTATAGGCCGTGCTGCCACCGGTGATGCGCGCCTGCGATTCGAGCACGGCCACCGCGACCGGATCGGCCGTGGCGCCACCGGTATTGACGAGAGCCGTCGCATCGCTCGGCTGCGCGATTTTCGTCGGCTGCAGCGTCGGATCGATCATGTACATGGGAGCTGCGGAGTTGCCGCCCGATATCGTCGACTCGGTGCCGATGAGGGTGAGCAGGCGCCCCTTGGCGCCCGCCTCGGCGATGCCGTACATGGGGTTATGCGGATTGGTGCCGGTGTCGTTCTGCGACATGGCGGCGATGACCGCCCCGTTGGTATTGGCAGCGGTTCCGGGGGTGGTCGCCTTGTTGAGAATACCGCGCAGGATGGCCCCATCCGAGTGCCACAGCAGTCCGAGGGCACTGCTCACGAAGTGGCCCGCACTCGGGACCATGTTCCCGGGCACACCCATCTTGCCGTAGGCCGCGGTGGACAGGAAATTGGCCTGGCCGCCCTGCAGGCCGACGATCACTTCGGAGCCTACGAGGTTCGCCCCGCCGGCAAGATCGAAGCAGATGACCGGCACCCCGACGGCGGCCGTGGGCACGTTGCACTGGTTGCCCGCGAGCAGCGCGTGGATGTCGTTCGACAGCGCCGCGTTGGCCTTGCCAGCTTTCAGCAATGCGCCGAGCCATGCGGGCGCCATCACCACCGCGGGCGCGCTGCGCAGTCCGGCTGCGATCAGCTCACGCCGCGTCACGGGACGCTTGTGATTCTCGTGCAGAATCGGCTCTCCGAGGGCGTGCGGTCGGGCAGGCTTTTTACGAATGAACATTGGCGCTCTCTCCTGATGCCCGTTACTGCAGCATGACGGCGGCGCTGCCGAGCGCGGCGGTGCAAGCTGACTGGGTTGCGGTGGAAACGGTGGCGGCGGCGTTGAGGGTCGGGATTCTCGCGAGCAGTGCGGTCAACTCCGCCTGCATGCCCGCTGCGGCCTGCGGGTAGGCCGCATTGGGCGCGGTGCCGAAGCTCTTCGCCACCAGCGGATTGACGACCAGGTTGACGTTCGCGGGGGTGCCGAAGAACGAGCTGGCGAGCGAGTTGAGGCTCGCATCCAGACCGTTGCCGAAGAACGCATCCCGCAGTGCCGGCGTCGCCAGCAGCTGCCCGCAGTATGCCGAGGCCAGTTGCGAGACCGCCGTCTGCTCCGAAGGAACGAACGCGTTGATCTGCGGCACTGCCGGCATCGACTGCTGTGCGTTGTTGTACTGCACCGAGATGGTCGGATCCGTGAACGGAACTCCCGTGAGCGTCGACAACACGTGCGTCACGCGCTCGAACGTGGCAACTCCCATGTCCGGCTGCAGCGCATTGGAAGGGGTTTGTGGCTGGAGCGTGTAGGTCGGCTCGACGTACACGTGCGAATGCGAGCCGAACTGATCGAACGTCAGGAACAGCATATCGCTTGCAGGACCTGCCGACAGCCCGATCACCGCGCCCACGTTCGACAGCAGCTGGCCTTTCGCTGCCGTGTAGTTGGGGGACCCGACCGTCGCGTTGAGGGTGGCATACGACTGGCCGACCGTCGGCACCGAGCCGTTCATGCCGATGCGCATGCCGCTGATCTGCAGATTCGCCGGGGCAGCGCTCGGATCGAGGCTGAAGAACGTCGGCTTGCTGAACAGGTAGCTGTAGCTGTCGTACTGGCTCGCCTGCATGAGGATGTAGGTCTGCGCAATGCCCGACAGGGAGCTCACGTCGAACAGCATGTAATAGCTCTGGCCGACGCCGGCGGCGAAGTTCTGCTGCACCTGCGCCGGCGTGAGCGCCCGGCTGTGGATGGCGGCGAACTTGATGAGCCCGCTCCACTGCTCCTTGTCGGTGGTCTCGCTGCCGAGGACCAGTGCGAAGGTGTTGTCCCAGTTGGACAGTGCACCGCCCTTGCTCGTGTCCACATCACCCGTGAACACCCCGTTGACGTAGAGCTTCTGGCCGTTCACCGGATCGTAGGTCAGCACGATGTGCTGCAAGGCGGCCTGCGCGTTCATGTTGGCGGCGGCGGTCAGCAGCGGCGGGGAACCGTTGCTGTCGGTCACCGTGCTGCGCGTGCGTCCCTCGTATTGCTGGGCATGCTGCACCAGGGTGGTGTTGCGGGTCGTATCGCTGCCCGAGTAAGACAGAATGTAGGCCTCGGTCTGCGTGACGTTGGCCGGAGCCGCCCACACTTCGAGCGAGAATTCGCCCGTCGCCTGGATCAGCTGGGCGATCTTCGCACTGGAGGCGGTGGAGGCCTGGGCCTTGCCGCCCGGGGCGACGTTGATGCCCCATCCACCGGCCCAGGTCACCGGCCCATAGAGGGTCAGATCGGCGGACGGGTTGACGCCGCTCGTGTCATAGGCGGTGTTGCCGGTACCGGTCTCGAACATGTACTTCGCCACGATGTTGGCCTCGTAGCGATTGCCGCCGGAGGCGATTGTGCCCTGGCCAAGCGACAGCGCCTTCGAGATCACGAGCGCGGGATCCACCGTCGTGGTGGGAATGCCGTTGGCATAGGCGGTGATGGCCGCCAGCATCTTGGCAGCGCTCCCCGGGCAGTCCGGGGCACCACCGGGGGAGGTCGCCCAGCAATGGTGAAACTCGGTCTGCAGGCGCTCCACGAAGCGCGATTGCGCGGGATTTGCCAGATCGATCTTCGCCTGCGCGGCAAGATATGCCTGGTTGGGATCGCTGCTGGCGAAGTACGGCGACTGCGGCGTACCGGCATCGGGCCGGTGACAGTTGGTGCAGAACTGCGTGAGGATCGGCGCCCAGATCAGGCTCTGGAACTGGCTCGAGTCGGCCGGGAACAGCTTGCTGCCACCCACGGACTGCACGGGAGGCGCCGTCAGGGTGATGCTGGTCGCAGCCGCAGAGCCGCCCCCAATCCAGTTGTTGATCCAGGTCAGCATCGTCTGAGCGCACGCATTCGGATCGGCGACCCAGCAGTTATGCCCGCTCGCCACCCGCAGCACCAGCGTGGACTGCGACGGGTTCGTGAGATCTACCAGCGGCAGCGCCGCCTGGTAGGCGAGATTCACATCATCCGAGCGCGCGAACATGGGCGACTGTCCGCCCTCGTGGTGACAGCCTCCGCAGCGGTTGGCGACGCGGATGTTCTGCCACAGGTTGACCTGGAAGGCCTGCACGTCCGCGGTCTGCGGCGCAGGTCCGGTGTAGGCATTGGCGGTCGCGGTGTTGCTCGTCGCCTGGTTCACTGCGGTGGGTGCGCCACCGCCGCTGCAGGCGCTCACGGCGGCAATCACCGTGAACGTCACGGCCGCGCGCAGCGCTCCTGCGGCCGGAACGGCGCGCCGCACGAGGCGGATGGCACGGAGGCGATTCATGGCATGTTTTAGGTTCATGGCGGCTCTCGCTTATTGGCCCGGGCAGGCCGCGGCAGCCTGCTGAAACACCTGCTTCAGCTTGTAGCCGCCCGATTTGAAGCTGGCCTTGATGGTGGCCACCGTCGCGATGTCCGCGGCGCTGGTGGGCGCGCGCAGACATACCGTCTGGAACACTTTCGTCACCTGGCACTGCGCAAACTGATCGCTGGCTGCGATTTCCTGGCCGAGCGATTTCGCCCCGTTGCCGCTACCGGGCAGATTCGGATCCCATCCGAGGACCGAATTCGACCCCTGCCGCCAGCGATTGGACCAGCTGTCATCGGGCGTCACGAACCCCTGGCTGAAGTTCTGCGCGTTGATCGTGTATTTCGGCTGCACCATGTTCGCGGTGTAGACGAGCTGGTTCGAGGTCGCATCGAAGTTGTAGTAGGCGAATGCCTGCGCCATCGGATCCATGCCGCTGTGGCAGCCGACGCAATTGTTGAGGAACACCCGGCTGTCGCCTCCGGGGGAACGCGCCACGTCCTGGCGGATGCGATCGGTCGGCCGTGTGATGTCCATCAGCGTCGGCATGTCGTTGCACATATGGTTGATCATCGTGTAGCGGAACATCGCGCGGTTGGTTCCCGCGACGAAGAACGCCGAGGCCGCACCGCGCGTGGTGATGAGCCCGGCGGTGGCGGCGGAGGGCAACCCGTAGACCGACGACTGTGTCGTCGCTTTGAGCGCCGCGGACAGATCCACCCCGTTCGCCTCGGCAGTGGCGTAGTGATCGTTGTTGGCGATCGAGGGCGACGGCAGACCGGCCGCGTTGACCGTATAGAGGAGGTCTGCGGACAACGCGGTGTTGAACGGCACGTCATCGCGCACCATGCCGATGACCGTTGCCGCGTAATCATTCAGCGGCGCGAACACCGTCTGGGCGCGATTGGTCCAGGGAATGACCATGTTCTTCAGGGTCACGTTGTAGAAGGTCGGTGCGTTCGTGGCGATGGCGGCCGCAGCCACGTAGTTGCCCGCGGTGGTCAGCGGCACCAGCTGCGCCATGATGGCAGGAGTCGGCGGAATGCCCGCGAGCCGCTCGTAGATGCGCTGCGCCTGTTCGTTCGGACCTGCGTTGACCGCAGTTGGACCGCAGGCGAGCAAAGCAACGGACGCTGCCGCCAGGGATCGCCGCACGCAGCGTGTAACTGCGGAGCCGCTGTCGATGATGTTCATAGCCATGGCGCTCGTTTACTCCCAGGACAATGCCGATGCGCGGCGAGACTATAGTCCCCGCAAGCCCCGACTTCGGATGTCTGAATTCGCTGACGTCGCCAGAAGCCAACAGTTCTTCCCACCGCGGCCCCGCTGGACTCCAAAGGCGGCAAAGTGGGAGTCCGATCACGGCGTTGCCCCGAACGAAGGACTACCTAGTAGGCCCGCGCGCGGCGGCTTCGACGTCCGTTGCAGCAGAACAGCGAATCACGTCTGTTCGCCGTGATGGATTCGACACAACAGCGATATTGGCCCGACGGCGTCCGAAGTTACGTTACATTGGCGCGCGTGGCAGCATGGCTGCAGCCTGTTTGGAGAGTGGTTAGATGAATGAAAACGACTCGAGTGTGACGCGCATCATGCGGGCGGCCGCGCACGCTGCCGGCCGGGCTCGCGGCCGGCTGCTGCCCATCGCGTGCGCGCTCGTGTGCCTGAGCGCGTGCCGGGGCAATGCGCACGTCGACATCGCCAACGGTCAGACGGCCGATCCGGCCTCGATCGACTTTCCGATCTTCTACGTGAAGCGCACCATTCCGGCGAGCTCCGACGATCTGCGCGTCATGCGCGACCTGGTGCCCACCGCCGACCTGTACATGCGCGCCGCGGCCTCGCCGAGCGCGACGGAAACCAACATCACGGCACGCATCACGGCGAAGGCCGCCTATGATGTGAAGGATGTCGACACTTCTGCCGACGGCTCGAAGATCATCTTCGCCATGCGCGGGCCGATCATCGCGAAGATGAAGGCAACCGACCCGCCGTCCTGGCGCATCTGGGAGTACGTGATCGCCTCCGATACGCTGCACCAGGTCATCGATCCGACCGTCGACCCGGCACCCCCGACCGTCAACGACGAATCGCCGCACTATCTGCCGGACGGGCGCATCGTCTTCTCCTCCACCCGGCAGACCCAGTCCGAGGGTGTGCTGCTCGATGAGGGCAAGCCGCAGTTCGAGGCGCAGGATGAGGTGCGCGTCGAGTCGGCGTTCAACCTCGAGGTGATGAATCCCGACGGCACCTCCATCCACCAGATCACCTTCAACCAGAGCCACGATCGCGATGCCACCGTCCTGTCGGGCGGGCGCGTACTGTGGACCCGCTGGGATGACGCCCCCGGCAAGAATGCGATGCACCTGTACTCGGCGAATCCCGACGGCACGGACATGGAGCTCTATTACGGGGCCAACAGTCACATGACGGGCACGAACGGCACCGTCGTCGAGTTCGTCAAGCCGCATGAGATGCAGAACGGCAGCATTCTCACCCTCGTGCGTCAGTACACGGACACATCGCCCACGCAGCGCATCGATTCCGGCGGCGATCTGGTGCTGATCGATGGCAAGGACTACGTGGAAAACACGCAGCCGACGCTGGCGGCCGGTGCACTCAAGGGTCCGGCGCAGTCCCCCGCCACGCCCAACAACGTATACACGATCCCCGGGCCCTCCCCCGGTGGTCGATTCGACTCCGCCTACCCCCTCTGGGACGGTACGAACCGCATCCTGGTGAGCTGGTCGCAATGCCGGCTCAACGACACCAGCTCGCCTGCGATCGTCCCGTGCACCGATGCGCGGCTCGCCGACCCGACGGTACAGACCGCTCCCCCGCTCTACAGCGTATGGATGTTCGATCCGAACCAGAACACCATGCTGCCCATCATGCCCCCGGTCGAAGGGGTGATGGTGAGCGACGTCGTGGCGACCCAGCCGCGAGCGCTGCAGAACATCATTCTCGACAAGATTCCGGGAGTGGATCTGAATCAGAATCTGGTGGACGCCGGTATCGGCGTGCTCGACATTCGCAGCGTCTACGACTTCGATGGCGTGGACACCGCCGTGCCGAATATCCAGACCGTGGCCGATTCGGCCAAGACGCCACCGGCGAAACGCGCCGCGCGCTTCATCCGGCTCGAGAAGGCGGTGTCGATTCCGGACAAGAAGGTGGTGAAGCTCGCCGGCGCCGCCTTCGGGGCCAGTAACTACATGCGCGAGATCATGGGCTACGCGCCCATCGAGCCCGACGGGTCGGTCCACATCGAAGTGCCGGCGAGCGTCGCCTTCATGATGAGCGTGCTGGACGTGAACGGCCGGCGCATCGGCCCCGAACAGGGAGTCTGGCTGCAGGTGCAACCCGGCGAGGTCGTCGCATGCAACGGCTGTCACACGCCAGCGACCGCGCAGCGCCCGATCTCACACGGCCGCGCCGGGCTGTTCGCCTCCGCGTATGCCGGAGCGGCCGCCACCGGTACACCGTTTCCGCACACCCTCGCGGCCGGTCCTGGGGCGTTTCTGCCCAATGCGGGGGAGACCATGGCACAGGCGCGCATGCGCATCAGCTGCGCGAGCGACAGCCCTCCGTGCATGCAGATGGTGCCGAGCATGAACGTCCTGTATACGGACGTGTGGACCGATCCCGCGCAGGCCCCTGCCGGGGCGCCCTTGAGCTATCGCTATGATGATCCGTCTTTCATGACTCCCATCCCGACGCTACCCGCGTGCGTGGGTACGTGGGCCGCCAACTGCCGCATCGTGGTCAATTACCCGGAGCATATTCAGCCGCTCTGGGATCTGAAGCGTCAGACGGTGGTTGCCGGTGTCGTGACGGCCGATCACACCTGCTCGCAGGGCGGTTGTCACAACCCGAAGACCGCCGCGGGCGCAGCCGAGGTGCCCGCCGGCCAGCTCGATCTGACGAACGCCCCATCGAACGCCGAGCCGCTGCAATTCGTCTCTTATCAGGAACTGCTGTTCCCGCACGCCGAGCAAGAAGTTAACATGGGGGCTCTGCAGAACGTTCCGGGTCCGATTGGTGCGAACGGTGCTCCGACGACGATTCCCGTCGGGCCGTTCATGAACGCCGGCAGCGCCAATGGCGCTCTGTCGAGCGCCTCTCTCGGCCGGTTTGCACCGGGCTCGGGCAGCACGCACGCGGGCTATCTGAGCCCGGCGGAGCTTCGCCTGCTCTCCGAGTGGCTGGATATTGGCGCACAGTACTTCAACAATCCGTTCGATCCCACCGTACCGGTCAATTGACGGCGGCGGCGAAATCGCGCCGAATCCGCATGCGGACGGCCATCCAGGCTTAGGATGCGCGCTGCCTGCGCAGCCCGGGCACGCATCGCGCCAGGATTCATCATTGCAGGAAGAGCCGTTCATGCCGATCATCAGCACAGCGGATACTCGTGGCGGGTAGGGCGGCAGTGCGGTTCTTGTCTCGCGTCGGTGCACTGTTGATGCTCGTGGTGCTCGCCGCGCCCGCGGCCGGCCGCGAGCGCGAGCATCTGCAGGTGTTCGTGACCGCGCCCTATCTGGAGATGCGTACCGGACCGGGCCGCGGTTACCCCGTATTCCACGTGGCCGAGCGCAACGAGAGCGTGGAGGTACTGTTCCGCCGCACCGACTGGTTCAAGGTGCGCACCGAGCACGGCGTGGAGGGTTGGGCAGCGCAATCGGACGTGCTGCATACCGTGCTGGCGGACGGCACGCCCTTCAAGTTCGAGCTGGGCGATCGCAGCGGCTTTACCTCCCATCGTTTCGAGATGGGTATCTTCGCCGGCGATTATGGCGGCGCCACGCTGATCTCCGGTTACGGCTCGTTCGCATTCAATTCACAGCTCGCCGCGGAACTGTCCGTGGGACAGTTCCTGGGAAAATTCGACAACGGCTTCAGCGCCGATCTCGGGCTTGCGCACGTCATCATGCCCGAGTGGCGGCTGTCGCCGTTCCTGATGATCGGCACTGGGATCGTGCACGTCACGCCGAAAGTGACCCTCGTGGTACCTTCGGACCGCACCGAGCAGACCGCTTACGTCGGCGGTGGGTTGCGCTATTACCTGGCGCGGCGCTTCTTCCTGCGCGCCGAGTACAAGAGTCATCTCGTATTCACGAACCGCAATGCCAATGAGGAAGTAGACGAATGGAAACTGGGATTCGCGTTCTTCTTCTGACTGCGGTGCTGCTGAGCCTGCCGGGATGCGCCTCGGTGCGCGACTGGTTCCATCAGCGCAGCGAGATCCGCGCGGCGCGCGCCGAGGCGCGCCGGGAAGCGGCCCGGCAGGACGCCGAGGCTGCGCAGCAGGACTCCGAGGCGACCCCGCCGCGCGTCATCGAGCCCGAGGTCGAGCGCCGTCGCATCAAGGTGCCGAAGATCAAGAGCTCGAACGTGGAATTCGGACCCAGCTACGGCTACGTCTCGATCGAGGATTTCGGCACCAATCCGGCCTATGGGCTGATGGCCGCCTACCATGTGACGGAGGACTTCTTCTTTCTCGGGGAATGGGGCCGTGCCACCGGCGGGCGGACCAGTTTCGAAACCCTGGGGGGCAATATCCAGCTGCTTACCGATGCTGAGAGACGCTTCACGTATTACGACGTCTCGCTGGGCTACAACTTCCTCCCTGGCGAGGCCTATCTCGGTCGTGGCATCGCTTTGACGAGCGCTTTCTATCTGGTCGGAGGCATCGGCAGCACCCAGTTCGCAGGCGACGATCGCTTCACGGTGAATTTCGGCGCCGGCTACCGCGTGCTGCCCGCCGACTGGATCGCGGTCCACATCCAGGTCCAGGACCGGGTGTTCAGGACCGACCTGCTGGGAGTGACCAAGCTCACCAACAACATGGAAGCGACTCTGGGGACGACCGTGTTCTTTTGAGGAGAGGATCCGGCAAATGAAGAAGCGTATTGCGCTGATGATCGCCACCGCGCTGCTCGCGACGTTGCCTGCGGCGGCCGCCGACGTGAAGGGCCCGGCACCGCAGTTCACGCTGACCGCCCGCGGCGGCAGCAAGCTGAGCCTCGCCCAGTACAAGGGGCAGGTCGTGATGCTGAATTTCTGGGCGAGCTGGTGCGGTCCGTGCCGGCAGGAGATGCCGTTGCTCGAGGATATCTACCGCAAATACAGCAAGCTCGGCTTTACCCTGATCGGCGTCAACGTGGAGCCCGACTCGAACGCCGCCAATCAGTGGCTGAAGCAGACACCGGTCAGCTTCCCCGTCGTGTACGACACCGACAGCCAGGTCAGCAAGCTGTACGACGTCGCCGGCATGCCCAGTACGGTGATCATCGATCGCAAGGGAAACCTGCGGGTGCTGCATCGTGGCTACAAGCCCGGTGACGAGAATGGCTATCTCGACAGCATCCGCGCCCTGGTCCGGGAATAAAGCAGACGCGACGCGATCGGCCGTGCCTCGAGGAGCGCAACCATGAACCGTCGGAACCTGAAAATCGGGGTCGCGCTGCTCGCCGTGGCGGCCGGCATCTGTCTCGGTGGCTGCTCTTCGATCCAGCCCTGGGTGAAGCCCTACGAACGCGAGCATTTTGCGGACCCGATCATGTCCTTCAATCGCGATCCCGTCTCGGGCGTGTATCTGGAACACGTGCTCGAATCGCGCGAGGGCGCCCGGGGCGCGACCGGCGGCGTCGGCGGCGGCTGCGGATGCAACTGACAGTGGGGCTGAGGCGAATACGGGCCACGCTGCACGCTCACTTAAGAACGCTGCTGGCGATGTGTCTTTGCGGCACACCGGCACTTGCCGGCGTGCTTCCGGAGGATCGCGTCGATCTGCTCTACCACCGCTATGAGGGTGGCGGGATCACCGTCCAGGGTCCGTCGCTGCTCATCCAGAAGAAGATCACCGACAACCTCGCGCTCACGGCGAATTACTACGAAGACATGATCTCGAGCGCCTCGATCGATGTGAAGCTTTCCGCGAGCCCGTACAAGGAGAAACGGGTGCAGAAGAGCGTCGGTTTCGAGTATCTGCACGACAAGACGACCTACAGCGCGGGGCTCATCAACAGCGTCGAGCCCGACTACCGCTCGAACACCAGCTATTATTCGGTCAGCCAGGACATGTTCGGTGATCTGACCACCGTGTCGATGACCTACAAGCGCGGCTGGGACCATGTGTTCGAGGATACGAAGCTCAGCGACGGACAGATCGTCAACGTGCCGGACTTCGGCGGCACCGACAAGAACGGCAACCCGATCGCCTACAAGAGTGCCGACCATCGCGGCTATGCGGTCGGGTTGAGCCAGATCCTCACCCGCAGCCTCATCGCGAGCTTCAACTACGAGGTGCTCACGGACCAGGGCTATCTGCAAAGCCCCTATCGGGAAATCCTCTACTTCGACCCGACCCAGACGCTCGGCTACGGCAAGACGGTCCAGGTCTACCCCAATACGCGCACCAGCAACGCCGCCTCCATCCAGCTGAAATATTTTCTGCCGTATCGGGCTGCCCTGAGCGGCGAGTACCGCTACTACCAGGACACCTGGGGCATCGTGGCCCACACCATGGAAGTCGGCTACACCCATCCGGCCTGGAAGCACTGGATCTTCGATGCCACGCTGCGCTACTACACGCAGAATGCCGCCACCTTTTACAGCGATATCTTTCCAAGGCTCAACTACCAGAATTTCGAGGCGCGCGATCGTGAGCTTGCCGCGTTCAACAGCTACAAGGTGGGCATCGGTGCTTCCTACGACTTCACGGTCCCGCGGGCACCGTGGATCAATCGCAGCAGCGCCAACATCCGCCTCGACCACTTGCTGATCAATTACGAAGACTTTCGCGCGCTAATGCCCACCGAAGTCGACCGACCAGGCGACCAGCCACCTCTTTACCGCCTCAATGCCAACATCCTGCAGTTCTTCGTCTCGATCTGGTTCTGATCAGCGCTGCAGGCGCAGTTGAGTTAAGCTTGCGCAATCGGTCGCGCGCGCCGTCGGCGCGTGGCGACAGTGACAGCAGGGGATCTTCAGCATGCGAAGCCGCACAAAACTGTTCACCGCTCTCGCCGGCCTCGTGCTCGCGCTCGACACGACGGGAGCTTGGGCACAAGCACGGGAGCAGGGGCGTCTGCTCATGGCGAGCCAGGTGCTCGAGGAATCGCGCAACGGGCGCGATCAGTACATTCCCGATCGGCTGCTCGAGCGAGCCTATGCGCTCGCCGTGATCCCGGACATGACCAAGGTCGCTTTCTTCGCCGGAGGGCGCCGCGGCCACGGCGTGCTCGTGGTCCGCGATAAGAATGGCCGCTTCACGAGCCCCGCATTCATCACCATGACCGGCGGCAGCTTCGGCTGGCAGTGGGGCGTGGAGTCGACCGACATCGTTCTCGTCTTCACCACGCGCAGAGGCGTGGAAGGCATCACGGGCGGGAAGGTGACGCTGGGGGCCGATGCCTCCGTGGCGGCCGGTCCGGTGGGCCGTCAGGCATCCGCATCGACCGATCCGACCTTCAAGGCAGAGGTGTATTCCTACTCCCGCACGCGCGGCATCTTTGCCGGGCTCGCCCTCGATGGCACCGTGCTCACCGTCGATGACGGCGCCGATGCTGCCTTCTACGGCAAGCCGGGCGTGCTCGCCTCGGACATCATCGCAGGCAACGTCCGCAGCAGCGATGAGTCGGCGCGCCGCTTTCTTGCAGCCGTGAACTTGAGCACCGAGGCGCAGTCAGCCTCCTCCAGCGCCGCTGTGACGGCTTCCGCTCCGCAAGCACCGCCGCCCGAGAACGCGCCGCGCAGCGACGCGCCCATGCCGGTGCAGCCGCTGTCGAGCGGTGCGCGCAGCTTTCCGATGGAAGATCCCAAGCCGGGTGGCGAGCCGAAATAACCTGGCCAGCGCCTCGGGCGGCGGCACCGCACCGGGTGCCGACGAGGCCGATGTCCCGGAGATCGCATGAAGGATCTCACCCAAGGCGGCATCAGCCGCCAGCTGCTGACCATGGCGGTGCCCATTGCCGCCGGCATGCTCTTTCAGACCCTCTACTTTCTCGTCGATCTGTATTTCGTCTCCGGGTTGGGGGATGCCGCCATCGCCGGAGTGGCCTTTGCCGGCAATGTCTCGTTCGTGATCCTGGCGCTCACCCAGATGCTCGGTGTCGGCACCGTTGCGCTGGTGTCTCACGCCGCCGGACGCAAGGATCAACCCGAAGCCAATCTCATATTCAATCAGTCGGTGCTGCTCTCGGCCGTCCTCACCTTGCTGACACTGGCGCTGGGGTATTCGCTCACCGCCTTCTACGTGCACGCCGTCGCGGCCGATGAGGGCTCAGCCGCGGCGGGCATCACCTATCTGTACTGGTATCTGCCGGGTCTGGCATTGCAGTTTGCGCTGGTAGCAATGGGATCCGCGTTGCGCGGCACCGGCATTGTGCAGCCGACCATGCTGGTGCAGGTACTCACCGTGGTCCTGAACACGTTGCTGGCACCGGTACTGATCGCCGGATGGGGAACCCACCATCCGCTCGGCGTCGCGGGGGCGGGACTTGCGACGACGCTGTCCATCGGCATCGGCGTCGTGTTCCTGTGGCTGTATTTCGCGAAGCTCGAGAAGTACGTCTCGCTGCATCCCGCGCAATGGGTGCCGCGCCTTGCCACCTGGCGGCGGATCCTCAACATCGGCCTGCCGGCGGGCGGAGAATTCCTGATGATCTTCGTCATCGTGGGGGTCATCTACTGGACACTGCGCAACTTCGGACCGGCGGCGCAGGCCGGCTTCGGCATCGCTTCGCGCGTGATGCAGGCCATCTTTCTGCCGGCGATGGCCATCGCCTTCGCCGCCTCGCCATTGGCGGGCCAGAATTTCGGCGCCGGCCACCTGCGGCGCGTGAAGGAGACATTCCGGACGGCGGCCATGATGGGTGCGGCTGTGATGCTGCTGCTGACCTTTTTTTGCCAGTGGCGGCCGGATCTGCTGATCCAGGGCTTCAGCCGCGATCCGGACGTGATTGCGGTCGGCGCACCGTACCTGCGGATCATTTCCTGGAACTTCGTCGCCACCGGGCTGATCTTCACCTGCTCGAGCCTGTTTCAGGCCGTTGGCAACACCTGGCCCTCGTTCCTGAGCTCCGGTTCGCGACTCATCACGTTCGTGTTGCCGGCAATCTGGCTTGGACTGCAGCCGCATTTCGAGCTGCGGCACCTGTGGTATCTGTCGGTGTGCACGGTCACGCTGCAATGCCTGTTCAGCCTACTGCTGCTGCGGCGACAGCTGCGATTCAGTGCACGCCAACAGGCAGTCGCGGTGACCGCATGACCTACTGCGTCGGGATCCTTCTCACCGACGGGGTCGTGCTGGCCTCGGATTCGCGCACGCACGCAGGCGTCGATAATTTCGCCAGTTTCTGCAAGATGACGCTGTTCGAGCGCCCCGGGGATCGCGTCATCGTCATGCTCAGCTCGGGCAATCTGGCCGGAACTCAGGCCGTGGTGGGCCTGCTCAGACAACGCAGTGAGAGCGATGAGCCGGGTGGACCGCATATCTGGAGCGCACGCACGATGTTCGATGTCGCCGTGATCGTGTCCAACGCGGTGCGCGACGTCGAGCGCCGGGACGCGGCGCATCTGGCGAGCAGTCACAGCCCGTTCAACGCATCCTTCATCATTGGCGGACAGATCAAGGGTGAACCGCCTCGCCTGTTCCGCACGTTCGCCGAGGGCAACTTCATCGAAGCAAGCGCCGACACGCCCTTTTTCCAGACGGGGGAGGCCAAGTACGGCAAGCCGATCATCGATCGGGTCATCGCACCGCAGACCCCGCTGAGCGATGCGATGAAATGCGTCCTGGTGTCCTTCGACTCGACGATGCGCAGCAATCTGTCCGTCGGCATGCCCATCGATCTGGTCAGCATCCGCAAAGACAGCTTCAGGATCGGCCTGCGCCATCGCTTCGCGGCCGGCGACCCCTACTTCACCGCCTTGAGTCAGCAATGGAGTGAAGGGGTGCGCAAGGTATTCAGCCAGTTGCCCGCGGTGCCGCAGGTGGCCGCGGCCGGCGAGGCTGACGCGGCCGGCGAGGCTGACGCGGCCGGGCCGGCACCCGGTCGCCGCGCGCGCTGACGACGCGGCGAATGGCGGAGAGAACCAGCATTCTCGCGCCGGGCGAGCCGCCTGCCGCCCGGGTCGAGCAGCACCGCGGGCAATCGCCCTACCTCTTGATCTGTGACCACGCAAGCGCTTGCATCCCGCAGCGCCTGGCGAATCTCGGGGTGGCTGCTGCCGATCTGGGACGTCACATCGCCAGCGATCTCGGGGCGGCCGCGGTGGCCGTGACGCTCGCGGCACGCCTCGATGCCGTTCTCATCCTGCAGAACTACTCACGTCTGGTGATCGACTGCAACCGTCCGCCGGACAGCAGCGATTCCATCCTCGAAGTCAGCGACGGCATCCGCATCCCGGGCAATGCATCGATCACGCCGGCCGCGGCTGCCGCCCGTTTGGAACAGGTGTTTCAGCCCTACCATGAGCGCATTCGTGCCGAACTGGATGCGCGCGATGCCTTGAAGCGGCGCACGATCCTGCTCGCCATCCACAGCTTCACGCCCGAGATGCACGGGCGCAGGCGCCCGTGGCATGCCGGACTTCTTTATCACCGCGACCGGCGCCTGGCCGGCGCCCTGCTTGCCTTTTGGCGCCGCGAGGACAAATTCCTCATCGGCGACAATGAGCCGTATGCGATGAGCGACCGGACCGATTACACGCTGCCCGAGCACGGTGAGCGTCGCGGCATCGCGCACGTCGGCATCGAGCTGCGCCAGGACCTGATCGCCGATGCGGCGAGCCAGGGCGCCTGGGCGGAACGATTGGCGGATGCATTGGTTTATTCACTGACCGCGCTCGATTGCTAGCGGCGCGACCGGGAGACCCACTTGCAGATCCGCTTCGGCTACGAACTGGCGTATCAGTGCGCGCAGCCGACCCCGATGATCCTCGTCCTGCGCGTGCATCACACGCGTGCGACGGATCTCATCCGGGGAGATGAGCTGACGACGGATCCGTATGTCGCCCTGTCGGGCTACCAGGATGGCTTTGGCAACTGGTGCACGCGACTCGTTGCACCGCCCGGCCTCATACGCATCACGACCGATGCGCTCATCAGGGACGCGGGGCTTCCCGATCCGGTGGTGGCGGATGCTGCGCAGCACAGCGTGGGTTGTCTCCCCGAGCAGACGCTCGTCTATCTGCTCGGCAGCCGCTACTGCGACACCGATAACCTCAGTGCGATTGCCTGGAATCTCTTCGGCCATACGCTGCCCGGCTGGGGGCGCGTACAGGCGATCTGTGATTTCGTGCACCAGCATCTCAGGTTCGGCTATGAGTTCGCCCGCAGCACCAAGACCGCCTCGGAAGCGTTCCATGAGCGCCAGGGCGTGTGCCGCGATTTCGCGCATCTGGCGATCACGCTGTGCCGCTGCCTCAATCTTCCCGCCCGCTATTGCACCGGCTACCTGGGCGACATCGGCGTGGCGCCCGTGGCGGCGCCGATGGATTTCTCCGGCTGGTTCGAGGTGTATCTCGGGGAACACTGGTACACCTTCGACGCGCGCCACAATGTGCCGCGCATCGGGCGGGTGCTGATTGCCCGCGGCCGGGATGCAGCGGATGTCGCGATCAGCATGACGTTTGGCCAATGCTCGCTCACCGGTTTTCGCGTCTGGACCGATGAGGTGCCGAGCGTCTGAGGCTCAGTCGCCCGGGGATGCGAGCGGCATTTCGCTGAAGAGCGGCAGCGTCCCCGGTTCTTCCGAGCCCTGTAGCTGCCGCGGCGCATGCTGGCCGGCGCGGGAGGGAAAATAGGTCTGTGCGATGCCGTCATGGACCCCGATGATATGCAGCTGCAACCGGTCGATGAGCTCGTGCAGCCCGGCCTGGTCGAGTGCGGCAAGCGGCGCGGCGGCCAGAAACCCGATCACCCCTTCCAGCGCATCGAGCACACCGGCTCTGCGGGGAAGTGCCCGCAGGTAGTGTTCGACCTGTTTCAGGCAATACAGGCAGGCCCGCGGGAACTGCTCGCCGCGCACGAGAAACTCGAGGACGTCCGGACGATTGAGCCGGGTGCGCCGGCTCAGCCGATACATCTCATAGCCGGACAGGGAGCGCAGTACGCTGATCCACTGGATCGTATCGAACGTATGCTGCTCCGGGGTGTCCCCAGGCAGCAGCTGCGCGGAGCGCACGTCCACGATGCGGCTCGTCATGTCCGCGCGCTCGAGATTGCGGCCCAGCATGAGGAACCTGTATGCATCGCTGCGGTTCATCGTTCCCTCGAAGACGCCGGTGAGGGTCTGGGCGGTGTGGATGATCCGCTTGAGGAAGGTGAACCGCGCGCGCTTGCGCAGGCCGCTCGCGAGCTCCTCGGTGAACTCCTGGAAGAACTGATTGAGCAGCTCCCACGCATCGGTCGGGACGATACCGCGCAGCGTGCGGGCATTCTCGCGGGACATCCTCAAGGAGGAGGCGATGGAGCCCGGGTTGATGGAGTCGGCGATCAGGAACTGCACGATGTCCCGCTCGTCCGCGCGCGTACCTCTCGCATCGAAGGCCTCGCGGCTGCCGGTGATGTCGATCAGTGGTTGCCAGCCGGGGGCATAACCCCTGGGCAGATCGAGCAACAGGTTCGTGTTGACGCTGACGAGCCGCGCGGTGTTCTCGGCGCGCTCGAGATACCGCGCCAGCCAGTAGACGTTTTCCACGACCCGTGCGAGCACCTCAGGCCTCGGTGTCCACGATCCAGGTGTCCTTGCTGCCGCCGCCCTGTGAGGAATTGACGACGAGGGAGCCTGCGCGCAGCGCAACGCGGGTCAGGCCCCCCGTCGTGACGTAGGTCTGCGGTCCGCTCAGGATGAACGGGCGCAGGTCCACATGCCGGGGCTCGATGCGCTCACCGACCAGGGTCGGCACCGTCGACAGGGTGAGGACCGGCTGAGCGATGAAGCTGCGCGGCGCGCTCTTGAGTTGCGCGGCGAAGTGATTGCGCTCGCGCTGCGTGGAAACCGGTCCCATCAGCATGCCGTAACCGCCGGAGCCATCGACGGGCTTGACAACCAGGCTCTCGAGATGGCCCAGAACATACTGCAGATCGCGCGGCTCGCGGCAGCGCCACGTGGGCACATTCGCAAGGATCGGCGCCGCATCGAGGTAGTAACGGATCATCTCGGGGACGTACGTGTACACCAGCTTGTCATCCGCAACGCCCGCCCCCGGCGCGTTGGCGATCGCGACGTTGCCCCTGGCCCACGCGCGCATGAGACCGGGCACGCCAAGGCCGGAGTCGGACCTGAACACCTGCGGATCGAGGAACTCATCGTCGATACGCCGATACAGCACATCGACGCGCGTCCAGCCGCGGATGGTCTGCATGTACACGCAGTCATCGTCATGGACGGCCAGATCGCGGCCCTCGACGAGCTCGCAGCCCATCTGCCGCGCGAGGAACGCATGCTCGAAATAGGCCGAGTTGTAGATCCCGGGTGTCAGCACGACGACTTCCGGCCGCCGCTCGCGCCGGGGCGAAAGCGAGACCAGCATGTCGTGCAGCTGGGAGGGATAGTCATCCACCGGCAGGATCGTCGCGCGGTCGAACAGTTCCGGAAACACGCGCTTGACGATCTGGCGGTTCTCGATCATGTACGACACGCCCGAGGGAACCCGCAGGTTGTCCTCGAGCACATACACGGTGCCATCCTTGTCCCGTACGAGGTCGCTGCCGCAGATGTGCGCCCAACACCCCGCCGGCGGGTCGATCCCTGAGCACGTGGGACGAAAGTTGCACGAGGAGGAAATGATCTCCCGCGGCAAGACGCCGTCGCGCACGATCCGCTGCTCATGGTAAATATCGTCGATGAACAGGTTGAGCGCTGCGACGCGCTGCTTCAGTCCCTGCTCGATCCGCAGCCATTCCTTGCGCGTGATCGTGCGTGGAATGATGTCCAGCGGCCACGCCCGATCGATCGAGCCTTCCTCCTCGTGGTACACCGTGAAGGTGATGCCCATCGCCTTGATGGCGAGCTCCGCGGCCTGCTGCCGCACGCCGAGCTCCGCATCGCCCAGCTCCCCAAGGTAGCGCATGAGCGCCCGGCTCGCCGCCCGCGGACCGCCGCTCGGGCCCACCAGCTCATCGTGCTGGCCCACAACGGCATAGGAAGTCCAGTCGATGCTCATGCAGCGGCAGTACATCTGGGCGACACATCGACCATACCAGTGTGCCCGCCGCTTTCAAACACGCACCGGTATTGCCGCCCGGGCAAGCCTCACGCGCGCGCCCCCGCCCGCCACGCGCGCCAGTCCGCCAGGGTCGCCGCCCGCATGCTGCGCGCCGCCTGCGACAGCCAGTTCCCCTTACGCTGCGCGAGATCCCGCCGGATGAGCTTGCATTGCGCAGGCGTGCCCAGGTGCACGTTGCCGGTCTCCCAGCCCATCATCCACAACAGCTTGCACGAATCGTGCACGTTCCCCATGCGCGACAGCTCGATCCTGCTGCAATCGGGCGCGAGCCGCCGAATGACCCATTTTTCATGCACCGCGAGAAACGGATCGGGTACCCGGACCGCTCGCTGGATGATTCGCCCATACAGCAGTTGCTGCGCCGGCCGCCCGGCCGCCCACGTCCACGCCGATGCCGTCAACGGTTTCGCCTCGCGGGCGATCGTGCCGCCGCGCCAGTCCGCAAGTGCGGTGAAGCGCTGCCGCCCGAGACTTCCCAGACCGGCCTGGCGATGCACGAGCCGGAAGGTCAGATCCGGTTCCGGTAAGGCCTCGCGCAGTAGACGCCGGACCTCGGCCGGTACGGCGCCCGCGAGCGGCTTCAGCCTCAGCAGATGATCCCAATAGGCGCGCTGCTCTTTCAGGCGGCCCACGGCGATGTCCCGCAGCCAGCGATGGCGCTCCGCGAGCACCACGGGTGTCCCCTGCTCCCGTAAGGCCTGAGAGTAGCCCTCGAGAACCGCCTCACAGGCGCGCCGTGTCGAGGTGGCAAGTCGCGACTCATCGATGGCCAGCAACGCGCTCGTACACAGCCGCACCAGATCGTTGGCGTACGGTAACTTCGTCGCCTCGTCGAAATCGTTGATGCCCCAGATGAGCCGTCCTTCCTCGTCACGCCAGGTGCCGAAGTTCTCCACATGCAGATCACCGACGCCTAACACCTGCGGCGCAGCGGCCAGCGCCGGGCACACCCGCGGCCAGACTTGCGCCCAGCGGTAGAAGCCCGCACGCAAAAAGAAAAACGCCTCCTCGCGCATGCGGCGGTGTTTGAGCTGCAGGTCGCGCGGCAGCAGTCGCAGGTGCTGCATGAGCCAGCGCTCGTAGCGGCGCGTCGATTCGATGATGTTCACGCTTGCCGCGCCATCGTGATCGGGGCCATGCGCTACCCCTCAGGGTGTCGATACGCCGGCTTTGTCCAGAATGAGCTGGGCGAGCGGCTGATAATCGCCCCCGAAATGATGCCCGCCCGTCATCTGCACGATCCGCGCATGCTGGGCGCCGATCTTCGGGCAAATGGTCTCGGTGTCATGGTTGCCGTAGATGCACACGGTCTTGGCGGCGGCCAGCCGCTCGACCTCCGGCCACACGGGCAAGCCCCCGTCCCTGCCGAACCAGCTTGCCAGATCGCCAAGCCAGGAGGTGACGTGAAACTCGAAATCCGCCGAATCGCTGACGCCGATCAGGGTCGTCGTACGGATCATCGCACGGGTTGCAGGCGGCAGACGATTCACGGCGAACGGCAGGACGTCCGCCCCCTGGGAATAGCCGATCAGCAGGGCGTGCGGCCTGTGCCAGTGGGCGGCGTAGTAGCGCACGATGCGGTCGACGTCGTGCGCCAGCCCGCTCGGCGTGCGCGGTCGCCAGAAGTAGCGCAGCGAATCCACACCGGCAGTCGGAATGCCGCGCCGCGCCAGCGCCGCCGCGATTTCCTTGTCGATCCCGGCCCAGCCGCCGTCGCCGGAAATCAACACGGCAAACGTATCGCCACCTGCGCTGGCGACCGCGGAGTCCGGCTCGACCTCGACGATCGGCAGATCGGCAAGTCCTGCGGGCAGCGCGGGCAGACCGCGTACCTGAGTGGCCGCGACGGAGGCGAAAGCGGCCCTGAGCTGCGGCAGCCAATGGTCCGCGTCGGCGTAGTTATGTCCGACGTGTGGCAGCTCGACGAACCGTGCGCCGGGCACTTGCTCGACGAACGAGCGCGCCACGGGCACCGGACACACGCGATCTTCGGCTCCATGCAAAGCGATCCATGGCGCGCTCAACGTCGCTGCGGGCTGCAGTGCCGAGCCGGTCCCATTCGCAAGCGATGTCGATCGCAGGCCGTACGCCTGGCAGAGCGGTTTGCGCAGATCGAGGTCGATGCAGAATGACATCGTGACCGCGCCGGCGAAGATGCCGGGAGGCGCCTGCGCAAGGCTCGCGTACGCCAACGTGGCGCCGGCGGAATGGCCGATGAGAATGGGCGAGAAATAGGTGGGCAGCTTGTAGTACGCCTGGACGTAGTGGCTGAGATTCTCGAGATCCCCATCGGGGGAAACGCAGCGGCCGGCGTCCTCTTCCAGGCCGACGATGAGCTCGGCGGTATCGACTCCGGCCACCAGCGTGCCATTCGTGGCGAGGGTCTTCGCGATCATCCCCAGCCGCGAGTTCCAGCCGCCGTCCCCGGACAGCAGCAGGGCAAAGTGCTGCACCTCGGCCTGTGGCGGGTGGTACACGAAAATATGCTTGAAACGGCCGTGCGACAGCGTCACCGTGTCATCGCTGCAGCCTGTCAGAACGATGATCAGCGCGAGGATGAGCGCGGCGGGGAGTGCCCGAACCGGGCGTGCCGCAGGCGTGAGGACGAATCGACCGTGCAATGGGACAGTGCGGTCGCAGCGAAATGAGGCTGGCCGACTCAATCGGCTCCGAACTGAAATTCTACATCCATGTTGAGATCGGCGAGCTTGCGGGCGATGGCCGCACTGAGCGTCAATGCCGCATTCGCCACGGGCGAGAGCTCGATCAGCAGCGACAGTTCGCCCCCGTCGGACTGCAGTCGCGCGAAGCATTCGCGATGTCGCCCGAGCTGCACCAGTTGCTGGCTGAGAAAGACCTCGAGCGGCATGCTGTTCGCCCCGGCCATCTGCGCAGGGAGCGGCGCGGCCCAGTAGGAGTCGCGGTGCTTGCCACCCAGCGGG
Source organism: uncultured Pseudomonadota bacterium (assembly GCA_963716335.1). Classification (GTDB taxonomy): domain Bacteria; phylum Pseudomonadota; class Gammaproteobacteria; order Steroidobacterales; family Steroidobacteraceae; genus 13-2-20CM-66-19. Next base: position 584,051 of record OY970302.1, read on the forward strand.
GCTCCGGACTGCGAGCGGCGGGGCTCCCCGGCAGTCCAGCTGTGTGCAGGCTCGAGCCGCAGCGTTTCGCTCAATACGCCCAGGTTCGCTTTCGGATGTCGGGCGCGCAGCGACACTCCGTAGGTGAACGCGCTGGCGGGCAGAACCTGATCCACGTGGCTCGAACTCATTGACTCCTCCAGGTGAACGACGGGGGCGGCCAGCGACCGATCGCCGAGTGCCAGCCCGAGCGGCACAGAATATAACCGCGTGACGGGCCAGCCGACAGCTAAGCCCCGGTCGGCGCCGTGGAGCTGCAGGTTCGAGCGCCGATTTGACAAGGCAGGAGGGGCAGTTTCAGATGCGGGCACGGGCGGGTTCACAACGAGACGACGATTGAGCGCAACGGCAGAGCCGCTAGGCACCCTGGAAGTCGCGCTGGCCCATGCAGCGCGGCTGCTGGCAAACCAGCCGGAACTGGCCGCAGAGCAGGCCCGCGAGGTGCTGAAAGTAGCGCCTGGGCATCCGCTCGCGCAGCTGCTGCTGGGTGTCGCGCAACGCCTGCGCGGCGATGCCCTGGCCGCTCTGGGGATCCTCGAGCCACTTGCGCGCTCCCGACCCGACTGGGCTGCGGCGCACTACGAACTCGGCGTCGCACTGGGCTTCGCCGAGCGACCCGAGGATGCGATCAGCGCCCTGCGGCGGGCGCTGGCGTTGAAACCGGACATGCCGGATGCCTGGCGCGCGCTCGGGGATCAGCTCACGGTCCTTGCCGATACGGCCGGCGCCGACGCCGCCTACGCCCAGCACATCAGAAGCTCGACGCAGGATCCCCGTCTTCTGACCGCAGCGGCGGCACTGTGCGAGAACCGGATCCCCGAGGCCGAAGCGCTGCTGCGCGCGCATCTGAAGAAGTTTGCAACGGACGTTGCGGCACTGCGCATGTTGGCCGAGGTGGCCGCGCGACTGCGACGCTTTCAGGATGCCGAGAGCCTCCTCGAGCGCTGTCTCGAGCTCGCGCCGAGCTTTACGGCCGCGCGCCACAACTATGCGGTCGTCCTGCACCGCCAGAACAAGCCGGCGGCGGCGTTGCGCGAGCTGCAGACGCTGCTCGCGGCAGAGCCGCGCCACCCCGGCTATCAGAACCTCAAGGCGGCGGTACTGGCGAGGATCGGCGAATACGAGCAGTCGATCGAGCTCTACGAGGACGTGCTCGCGGCGCAACCGCAGCAGCCCAGGATCTGGATGAGCTATGGCCATGCGCTGAAGACCAAGGGGCGGGAAAGCGCCAGCATCGCCGCGTATGAAAAGAGCATCGGCCTGCTGCCGAGCCTTGGGGAGGCGTACTGGAGCCTCGCCAATCTCAAGACCGTGCGCTTCACCCCAGCCCAGATCGATGCGATGAGTACGCAGCTCGAGCGCTCCGAGCTGGCGGCCGAGGATCGGCTGCACCTGCACTTTGCAATGGGCAAGGCCCTGGAAGATGCGGGTGCGTACGGCGAATCGTTCGCTCACTACGATCAGGGCAACCGGCTGCGGCACGCGGCCATCCGCTATTCGCCCGAGGAGATGACCGAGCACGTCCGACGCAGCAAATCGCTGTTCTCGGCGCAGTTCTTGGCCGCGCGGGCCCGTTGGGGCGAGCCTTCGCCGGATCCCATTTTCATTGTGGGACTGCCGCGTGCGGGCTCCACGCTTCTGGAGCAGATCCTCTCCAGCCACTCGCAGGTGGAAGGCACGATGGAGCTGCCCGACATCCCGGCGATTGCCAAAGCGCTTGCCGCGAGTGCGGAGAAGACCGGAACGGCCCGCTATCCGGAGCGGCTGGTGGAGCTCGATCCGTCAGGCTGTCGCGCGCTGGGCGAGCAGTACCTGCAGCGCACGCGCATTCAGCGCAAGAGCGGCAAACCCTTCTTCATCGACAAGATGCCGAACAATTTCGCGCACATCCCGCTGATTCTCCTGGCGCTGCCCAATGCCCGCATCATCGATGCACGCCGTCATCCGCTTGGCTGCTGCTTCTCGGGCTTCAAGCAGCATTTCGCGCGCGGCCAGCTCTTCACCTACAGCCAGGAAGACCTCGGACGCTACTACCGCGACTACGTGGAGCTCATGGCGCATTTCGACCGGGTGCTGCCGGGACGCATCCACCGCGTGCACTACGAAGCCCTCATCGAGGACACAGAAGCGGAAGTGCGCCGGCTGCTGCAGTATTGCGCGCTGCCTTTCGAGCCGGACTGCCTGCGCTTCTACGAAAACGATCGCTCCGTGCGCACGGCGAGCTCCCAGCAGGTACGGCAGCCCCTCTTCCGCGCCGGCCTGGACCACTGGCGCAACTACGCGCCCTGGCTTGGGCCCATGAAAACGGCGCTGGGGCCGGTGCTCGAGCGCTATCCGCAGGCGCCGGAACTTTGATAATCCGCCGCTTTGGCATACGCTTGCGCTGCGCAGCGGCATAAACACTACAAAAGGATCTTCCGTGACACGTAGTCGAATTCGCAAAATACGGCGCTTGCAGGCCCGATCCAGCTCGAAAATCCTTTGGCGCGCCACCCCTGTGGCGTCGGCGCTACTCACCATCATGCCCGTAGCACATGCCCAGCAACAGGCGGCCGCCGAGGCCTCGCCCGGGCTGGAGGAAGTCGTCGTCACCGCGCAGAAGCGCACCGAGAACCTGCAGGACGTGCCGCTCAGCATCCAGGCGATCGGCACCCAGCAGCTCGAGCAGATGAACGTCACCAATTTCAACGATTACGCGAAGCTGCTGCCCAGCGTGTCGTTCCAGGACTCGGGTCCCTCCTTCGAGCACGTGTACATGCGCGGCGTGGCAAGCGGCGGCGACGGCAATCATTCCGGATCCCAGCCGAGCGTGGGCATGTACCTCGACGAGCAGCCCGTCACGACGATCGACGGCAACCTGCCCATTCACATTTATGACATCGCGCGCGTCGAGGCGCTGTCCGGCCCGCAGGGTACCTTGTACGGCGCCAGCTCCGAATCGGGCACCATCCGCATCATCACCAACAAGCCCGATCCGACCGCCGTCAAGGCCGGTTACGATCTCGAGGGCAACTCTGTCGACCATGGCGGGATCGGCTACACGGCCGAAGGCTTCGTGAATCTGCCACTGGGCAGCAACGCCGCCGTGCGCCTGGTGGCCTGGGACGAGAAGAAGGCCGGCTACATCGACAACATCCATGGGACGGTGACTTTCCCGACCTCCAACATCACCCTCGATAATGCGAAGCAAGTGCAGAATAACTACAACACGGTGGAGGACAAGGGCGGCCGGGCGGCACTGAAAGTCAACCTGAACGACAACTGGAGCATCACCCCGCAGATAATGGGGCAGGTGATGCAGACCGACGGCGACTTCGGCTATAACCCCAAGCTCGGCGACCTCGACACCCTGAAGTTCTATCCGGAGCTCGCGCACGACTCGTGGGTGCAGTCCGCCCTGACGATCGAAGGCAAGATCAGTAACTTTGACTTGGTGTACGCAGGTGCCTACCTGACACGCAACACTCACGAGAACGAGGACTACACCGATTATTCTCTGTATTACGATACGGCCTACGCCCCGGGCTATGGCCAGTCGATCGTGGGTAACGCCGGCAACATGATCAACCCCGCGCAGTACATCATCGGGCGCGATCACTACACCAAGACCAGCAACGAGCTGCGCGTGAGCTCACCGAAGGATTACCCCTTCCGCTTCACCGCCGGGCTGTTCCTCGAGCGGCAGGTGCACGAGATTCTGCAGGACTACAACGTCAATTACGGCACAGCCTATGGCCCGCTCGATCCGCTTGCGACGGATCTGTCCGTCGCCGGGTGGCCGGGCAGCATCTGGCTCACGGACCAGGAGCGCGTCGATCGCGACGCGGCGGTGTTCGGCGAGTTCGCTTACGACATCACCAAGGCGCTGACCGCCAACATCGGCATTCGCCATTACACCTACGACAACACGCTGCAGGGCTTCTACGGGTTCGGCGCGGGCTACGATCCCAACGAGGGCGTGGGCACGTGCTTCAACTCGGTGCCCTTCCATGGCGCGCCCTGTTCGGATCTCAACGGCCGCAGCACCGGCAGCGGCAATCTGCCGAAATACAACCTGACCTACAAGGTCGACCGCGACCGCATGCTGTACGCGACGCTCTCGAAGGGCTTCCGCCCCGGCGGCGTGAACCGCAACGGCGGTGGCACGCTGCCACCGTACCAGGCGGATTTCCTGACCAACGTCGAGCTGGGCTGGAAGACCACCTGGCTCGACAACCGCTTCCGTTGGAACGGCGCGGTGTTCCGTGACAAATGGAACAATTTCCAGTTCTCCTACCTGGGCGCCAATGCATTGACCGTGATCGCCAACGCAGGTCAGGCCGAGATCAAGGGCCTGGAGTCGGATCTGGAATTTGCCGTCAGCGAAGGACTCACGCTGAGCGGCGGCTTCACCTGGCTGGACGCAAAGCTGACGCAAACCTTCGGCACGCCGGGAGTGGAGCTGTACGCACCCAACGGGACGCAGTTGCCGGTGACACCGAAGTTCAAGGGAAACCTCACTGCCCGCTACCAGTTCTCGGTGGGTAATGATGTGCGGCCCTATGTGCAGGCCTCGGAGGTCTATGTCGGCTCGCGCACGGCGGATCTGCGCCAGGTGGCAGCCCAGGCGCTGGGCGTGGAGCCGGCGTATGCGCTCACCGATCTCGCCGCCGGCATGGAATGGAACAAGATGACCGCCGAGCTCTATGTCAGCAACACCTTCGATCGCCGCGCCGTTCTTGATCGCTTTGCCGAATGCGACGTCGCGACCTGCGGCGCCGTGGCCATCTACGATGTGCCCAATCAACCGCGCACGATTGGCATCCGCTTCGGCCAGCGTTTCTAGGGCGCTCGGCCGCCGCTGACCGGTAGCGGCGGGACATGACCCGACGGCGCCGCGGCGGCGGCGCTGGTATGGCATCTTGCATGCTGCGCCCCTTAAAGCAGGCATCGGCAGGCATCGCCCGCGGAATTCACTGGAACGCTACGTTGACCCCCAATAGCGAGGCTCGCGCAATTGCCGAGCCGCAGGCCAAAGCCGCGCTGGACTCAAAGGCGCAGGCGGCGGCTGCGCGCACGGGATTCGCGGTACTGTTGGCAATCAGCTTCTGTCATCTGTTGAACGATATGATGCAGTCGCTGCTGCCGGCCCTGTATCCGTTGCTGAAGAGCTCCTACGCGCTGAGCTTCGGGGAAATCGGTTTTCTCACCTTCACCTACCAGATCACGGCCTCTGTGCTGCAGCCCCTCATCGGCTCCTATACCGATCGCTCGCCGCGCCCCTACTCGCTCGCAGCCGGAATGGGCTTCACGCTCCTCGGACTTCTGCTGCTGGCGTTCGCCCGTGGCTATGGCCTGCTGCTGATCGGGGCCTCGCTGATCGGAGCCGGATCCTCCGTGTTCCATCCGGAGTCCTCGCGAGTGGCACGCATGGCGTCCGGCGGACAGCATGGGTTTGCGCAGTCCGTGTTCCAGGTGGGGGGAAACCTCGGCTCGGCGATCGGGCCTCTGCTGGCCGCCTTCATCGTGTTGCCGCGAGGCCAGTCAAGTGTGTCCTGGTTCTCGCTGACGGCGCTGCTGGGCATGTTCGTGCTGTTCAGGGTCGGACACTGGTACAAGGGGCACGCTTCGATGCGCCTGCCCCCGCGAGCGGTCCAGCGCCGCACCGCGCGGACCGCCGACGCCCGGCGCATCGCGCGCGCCATCGCCGTGTTGCTCGCACTGATCTTCTCGAAATACTTCTACCTGGCGAGCCTGACGAGCTATTACACCTTCTATCTGCTCAGCCGCTTTCACGTCGGTGTGAGAAGCGCGCAATTGCACCTGTTCGTGTTTCTGGGTGCGGTCGCGTTGGGCACGATGATCGGCGGCCCGCTCGGCGACCGGGTCGGTCGCAGGTACATCATCTGGGTCTCCATCCTCGGGGTGCTGCCGTTTTCGCTGGCCCTGCCACATGCGAACCTGCTCTGGACCGGTGTGCTGACGGTACCGATCGGTCTCATTCTGGCTTCGGCATTTCCCGCCATCGTGGTGTATGCGCAGGAGCTGATGCCCGGCCGCACCGGCACGGTGGCTGGACTGTTCTTCGGCTTCGCGTTTGGCATGGGCGGAATCGGGGCTGCGGTGCTGGGCAAGCTCGCCGATCAGTTCGGCATTACTGCCGTTTACGACGTGTGTGCCTTCCTGCCTGCGCTCGGGTTGCTGGCGGGATGGCTGCCAAACGTGGAGCAGCCTTCACACCGAGCGACCCGGGTGTCGGCCTGATGTCACCCGCTGCGCGCGGGCTCACTGCCCGCGCTCACTGCAGGTGCGCCCCCGTGCTCACTGCCCATGTTTTCCCCCGTGCTCCCCGCGGTCCGCGCCACCGGCGGGATTTTCGACACCACCCGCCCCATGACCCTTGTCCGCCTTAGCGGGCGCGAGCACTTCGAGCCGCAGCGTCGGACTGGTGGGAGTGGCCTGGTACGGAATGCATTCGCTCTTGAGCTCGACGCCGCGCGTCGCAAACAGCGGCAGGATCTTGCTCTTGATCTGTTCCACGAGCTCGCATTCGCCCGACGGATTGTAGTAGTCCCCCGAGCGTGTCAGTTTGAGGTCGACCGCCTTCCAGTACGCCGGCACCGTCGGTTGGCGGCTCGCGTCCGTCTTGTCGGACGCGGGCTGCAGAACGGACATCTTCACATCCACTCCCGCAAACGGATCCGGCCGCCCATAAGGGACGGCACATCCGCTCCCGGTCACCTTGAGATCTTTTTTCCGCGCGCCAAGCTGCAGCAGCGCGGTCTGGATCTTGTCCTGCAGACCGTCACAGGAGTACTTCGTCGTGAACCCCTGGTACACGAAGTGCAGTTGCTTTGGCGTCCATACGGCCGGCTGCTCGTCCTGCACGGCGGGCGGCTGAGCGGGAGCAGATGCATCGGCTGCCGCCCACGCGGGCGAGCCTGGCAATCCCGCGATGACCAGCGGAAGCACCAGCTTGACCACCTTGCTCGAACCCCGGATTCCCATGGAATTCTCCGCACGGCCTGCGCCGGTAATGACTTACGGCGTGTCTAGAGTAAGTAATGCGCGAGAGACGAAAAGGATGACGCCGGCCATTGCCGCCATTCGTTACCCACCCGCCGTTCGTCGCCCCCGCCGCCCGATCCGCCGAATCATCGCCGATCGTCAGAGAATTATCGCCGATCGTTCCCCAGTCAGGGCCTATCGTCGGCCAATTAGGGCGCGGGACGCAGATAGCCCGCCAGGTCCGCCGTGGTCAGTATTCGGTCCAGATAGCCGAAAGTGCCCTGCTCGCCGATCTCCCGGGCCGCATCGACAAGGCCGCTCATCGCTGCCCGATAGAGCGAGGTGGCAAAACTGATGCGCTTCACGCCCGCTTGCGCAAGCTCGGCCACCGTGAAGGACCTGCCCCGCATGCCGACCATGAAGTTGACCGGCCTGTCGACGGCGCCGCACACGGCCCGAATCGCTGCGAGATCGGGCAGGCCGGGCGCAAACAGCACGTCCGCGCCAGCCCGCTCGAAGCCCTGCAGCCGGCGGATCGTATCGTCGAGGTCCACGCGGCCATGAAGGAAGTTTTCCGCCCTCGCAGTGAGCACGACGGGAATGGGCAGTGCACGCCCCGCCTCCACGGCCGCCGCCACCCGCTCGATGGCATGATGGAGCTCGTACAATGGGCGGTCTGGATCGCCCGTGGCGTCCTCGATGGAGCAGCCGGCCAGCCCCGCCGCGCCAGCCAGGCGCACCGTTTCGGCCACGACCGCCGGGTCATCCCCGAATCCCTTCTCCAGGTCCGCGGAAACCGGCAGGTCGCAGGCGGCGACGATCATGCGCGCCTGCGTCAGTGCTTCCTCCCGTGAGACCTCTCCATCGAGCCGTCCGAGGGTGCCGGCGGATGCGCCGCTCGAGGTCGCCAGCGCCCGAAACCCCATCGCCGCGAGAATGCGCGCCGAACCACCATCCCACACGTTGCCGATGAGAAACGCGCCCGGTCCGCTGTGCAGTTCGCGGAAGCGGTGCACCTTGTCTTGCTGGCTCGAGGTCATGCTCAACTCCTGTACTGCGGCAAACCGCATCATTCACAATATGCTTCGAGGATACGCGTGCCCATGAAACTGTTCCCCTACGAACTGCTCGATGAGCTGGCCGCAAAGGCCGCGGCGAGTCCCCGTCTGCGTGCCAATCACAACATCCACAGCTCCCCGGCGGATCCGGTGCAGCGATTCTTCATCGCCGCGCAAAGCCAATCCTACTTCCGCCCGCACCGCCATGGCGGGCGGGCGGAACTGGCGCTGGTGCTGCGCGGCCGCTTCGATGTGCTGACCTTCGATGCGCAGGGCGTGGTGACGGGGCGCTACGCGATCGGGGAGGGCAGTTCCAACATCGGATTCGAGACGCCGCAGGCAACCTGGCACACGCTGATCGCCGCTGCGACCGGTGGCAGCTTTCTCGAGATCAAGCAAGGCCCGTACGACCCGACCTCCGCGGCCGAATTTGCCGAGTGGGCCCCGATCGAGGGCCACCCCGATGTGCCGCGGTTCCTCGCCTGGCTGCACGAGGCGTTCCCGGGTGCGAAGTGGACTGCAGCGCGGGATGACAATCCATAGGCTGTTTGCGACGCGCATTTACCGCGCCGCGCTGCCCCAGCGTGCTGGCCGGCGGCTCAATGAGCGGTTATTGCGCGAATGCCGGCAACTGCGCCTCGACGATGCGGCGGGCCGGCGCTGGTCGCTGAAAAACTACGCTGGGGGTTATACCTCGTACGATTCGGCCAGCCGCATGCATCGGGTCTCGCCCACGTTCGCCGAGCTCGAGCGACGACTCACCCGCCACGTCCACTCCTTCGCCCGCTCGCTGCAGTTCGACCTGCGTCGCCGCAGCCTGGCGATGACGGATTGCTGGGTCAACATCATGCCCCGCGGGATCGCGCATGGGCTGCATCTGCATCCGGCATCGACCATCAGCGGAACCTACTACGTGCGAGTACCCAACGGCGGTCCGGGACTGAAGTTCGAGGATCCGCGCCTGGATCGCTTCATGGCCGCACCGCCGCGCATTGCCGGCTGCCGCGCGGAAAACCTGACCTGGGCGGTCCTGCCGGCTGCCCCCGGCTCGCTGCTGCTGTTCGAGAGCTGGCTGCGCCATGAGGTCGCCCGCCAGTCGGCAGTCGGCGAGCGCATCAGCATCAGTTTCAACTACAGCTGGTTCTGACACGCGGGTCGCCGCTTGGGACGGGGCCACGGCAATAATACAAGGCGGCAATTATATAGCTGGAGTACGCGATGTGGGATCAGGACTATGCGCCGATATCCGCCAATCTCGCTCTTTCCGCACTGTGCGCCGCGTTGCCGATTTTCGTCCTGCTGCTCGCCCTCGGTATCTGGCGCATGGCGGCCTGGAAGGCCGGGCTGCTCGGTCTATTGACATCGATCATCGTGGCGAGCGCGCTTTACAAGATGCCGGTGCGGCTCGCGCTCGACGTGACCGCGTATGGCGCCGTATTCGGCTTGTTTCCGATCGCGTGGATCGTGTTCTGGGCTTTGGCGCTGTATCGGCTGACCGTCGACACCGGCCAGTTCGAGATCATCAGGAATTCGGTGGGTCACCTCACGCCGGATCGGCGCCTGCAGGCGCTGCTGGTCGCCTTCGCATTCGGGGCGTTCATCGAGGGCGCCGCCGGCTTTGGTACCCCGGTGGCCGTGGCTGCCGCCATGCTCACCGGGCTCGGTTTTTCGCCGTTCCAGGCCGCCGCGATCTGCCTGCTCGCCAACACCTCGCCGGTGGCCTTCGGTGCGATCGGCACGCCGCTCGTGACGCTCGCGGGCGTGACGAACCTGCCGCTCGCCACCCTCAGCGCCGATGTGGGCAGGATCTGCGCGCCGGTCTCCGTGTTCATTCCCGCTTACCTGATGTTGGTTATGGGCGGCCCCAAGGCATTGCGCGCGATGCTTCCGGCGGCCATCGTCAGCGGCTTGTGTTTTGCCGCGACGCAGTTTCTCGTGTCGACCTACATCGGTCCGTACCTCACCGATATTCTCGCCTCCCTGGCCGCGATCGCGGGATTGCTCGTGCTGTTATCCATCTGGCATCCGCCGGCGGTGGCGGATGCGGCCGTCGCGCTCCCGCCACGAGCCGAGCGCCGGCCTCTGCTGCGCGCCTGGTCACCCTATATCCTTCTCGTCATCTTCGTGTTGTTGTGGGGATATGCGCCATTCAAGGCGATTCTCGACAAAGCGACGATCGTCTTCCCATGGCCGGGGCTGGATGGTGCCATCCGCAGACTGCCGCCGGTGGTGGCCAGGGCCTCACCCTATCCGGCGAGGTTCACTTTCAACTTGTTGTCGGCTTCGGGCACTGCCGCGCTGTTTGCCACGCTCTGTGCAGCACTCGCGTTGCGCGTTTCATTCCGCCAGCTCGCGATCTCGGTTGGTCGTACCGCACGCGACCTGTCCCTCTCGATCCTGACGATCGCCGCGGTGCTGGCGCTGGCGTATGTCATGAATTATTCGGGGGCCACGGCCACGCTGGGGCTGGCCCTGGCCGCCACCGGCCCGCTGTTTCCCTTCTTCGGTTCACTGCTCGGCTGGATCGGGGTATTCCTCACCGGCAGCGATACGTCGGCGAACGCCCTCTTCGGCAATCTCCAGGTGGTCACCGCAAACAAGCTGGGGCTGTCGCCTGCGCTCATGGCCGCCGCCAACTCAAGCGGCGGTGTGATGGGCAAGATGATCAGCCTGCAAAGCATCTCGGTGGCGGCGGCGGCCACTGGCATGCCCGCTTCCGATGAAGCGCGCCTGTTTGCCTTCACGCTGAAGCACAGTATCTTCTTCGCGTGCATCGTCGGACTGATCGTCACGCTGTACGCGTACGTGTGAGGGGGTAATCCGCTTCCGCGCGCATCGCCCGGCGGGCACCAAGCTTGCTGCGCCTCCTCGCCATACAGGCAAGGAGAGGCGGATGAAGACCCAAAGGCAGGCAGACCCCAACATGCAGAAGCTCGCCGAGCTCATCCAGGAGACGAGCATCGCCATGCTCGCGACGGCCGAACCGGATGGTAGCCTGCGCAGCCGCCCGCTGGCCACGCTGGAAATGGATGGCGAAGGCAAGCTGTGGTTCTTCACGGCACTGTCGACCGGCAAGGTCGGGGAAATCGATCAACATCGCCAGGTCAATCTCAGCTACGCCGACCCGGCGAGGCAGAGTTACGTATCGATATCGGGCCATGCGCGGCTGCTGCGCGATAGCGAAAGAATGCGGAAACTCTGGACGCCGTGGGTCGAGCCCTGGTTTCCGGACGGACTGCAGGACCCGGATCTGGCACTGCTGGAAGTCACCGTGAACGATGCCGAATACTGGGACGCACCTGCAAGCAGGACCCAACGTCTTTTCGGGCTGGCCAGGGCCATCACGACGGGCAAAACCGATCAGCTGGGGGAGCACGCCAAGGTGCATCCGACGCAGTGAGGCCGCTGCGGACAGCTCATTCGGACATGCGCGGCACCGCGGATGATCGCTGCAGCTCGAGTGCGATCTGCGCGATGACCCGGCTCCAGGCCAAGTCGTCGTCGGACGCCAGCGCGATCGCCGCCGATCGGTGCACCCTGCCAGCGATCACGTCATACAGCTCGTAGTGCACGCTCGAGGGTTGCCCGTCCGCGCGTTGCACCCACGTCACGAGGAGTTGGTTCGCCCCGAGCTGGCGGCCGATCTGCACGATGCAGCTGTTGCAGTCGTGCAAGGACTCCTGCCGCGGCATGTTGCGCTCGATCAGCTTACGCACGCGCGCACTATCGACGAGGCGATAGCGGCCCCCGCGCGCGAGCTGCTGACGCAACTGCACGCTCTGGCGATGCAGGTGCGCCTCCCCTTCGATGTCCGGTACGACCAGCGCGGGAAGCGCGCGCGGCTCGAGAATGGCCTTGGCATCGAGCGGGCCGGTGAACCCAACCCAGCCGAGCCCGACACTCGCACAGATCAGCCGCACACACCGCACACCAGGCGCCCCCGCTAGAAATCGAGCAGCGCTCCCACGGCATCGGCCGCGCCAGGGCTGCCAATCAGCAGATCATACTTGCCCGGCACATCGCGCGCGCAGCGAATGCGGACGCGGCCGCCGGCCTCCGCAACGATCACCTCGGTGGCGGCAATGTCCCAGCGCGCCAGGTTGAATTCGGCCAGCGCATCGATCACGCCCCGCGCAACCATCGTGTGAGCCCAGCAGTCCGAGTACGAACGCACGTGCGGCACCTCGGCGCGCAACCGCTCATGGCTTGCGGCAACTGCGCCCAGGCGAAACTGATGTTCCGGCGGGGCAGCCACCAGGCAGTCGCGCAGATTCCGCGACGGTGCCACGTGCGTTCGCTCCCCCCCACACCATGCCCCCATGCCTCGGGCAGCCGAATACGTCTCGCTCATCGCCGGCAGGTGAATGACGCCGATGAGGGCACACCTGGCGGGTACGTCCTCGAACGCAAGAAGCGTCCCGAACAACGGCAGCCCGCGTGAGTACCCCAGGGTACCGTCGATCGGGTCGATCACCCACCGATAGCGCGCAGCACCGCTGTCGTCACCAAATTCCTCGCCCAGCACCGGCCACGGCTGGTGCAGGCGCAGAAACTCGCGAATGGTGCGTTCGGCTTCCCGGTCGAAGTCCGTGACCGGTGAGCCGTCGGCTTTTATCTCCACGCGCAGCCGCGGGCTGCGGAACCCCGACAGAATCAGCTCGGAGGCGCTGCGCGCCGCGGCAAGGGCCAGCCGCAGCAGCTCCGGCAGCTCCTCCTGCCCGATGGAATAGTGCATTCAAATCCGCTTCGGCACGGCCGATTCACGCGCACCGAACGTGCCGCGCAGGGTGAGCCAGAGGCTGGCGAGAAAGGCCAGGTACCCCCCGGCGCCGATCGCAATGTGCCGCGCCACGACATCCCCGGCCCAGGTCACCGTGCCGTTGGCCAGGCGGGCAAGATAATCGCCAACGCGACCGAGGGTTGCCGACTCGATGTGCACCGAGGAGGCCCGCACATACAGGAGGATGCTGCAAAGCAACATCAGCAGCAATGGCGCGCTCGCACTCAACCATGCCGCCCGCCGATATCCCAGCCGCGGCAGCAGTGGCGCCGCGATCGCCGCCACGCAGAGCAGACCGAAGAGCAGTGTGCCCGCGCCATGTGCGCCGCCCAGGCCGGTGATCAGCCATTTCGGATCCTGGATGACCAGCGGGAAATCGTAGAAGTGCGCCGCGTGGTGCACCGGTCCGAACGTCGCGACGAGCGCATCGAGCCAGAACCAGCCGACTGCCAAGGCCGCGGTCGCGGTCCAGGTAAGGCCATCGATTCTTCGCAGCACACGCTACCTCACGGTCCGATGCATCGTCCGCTGCGATCAGTTTGGCAGCATTCGAACGCGACTGCAGCATCTGGCGCGTGGTAGATTTCGCGGCACAACAATGAAACTGGTCGACATGTCATGAGAGACGGCAATCGCGCGCTCGCACTCATCGTCCCGTCGGTCGCAGGTCTCGCACTTCTCGCTTGCGCCGATCTCAACGATAAGCAGTGGTATCAGGATGCCCGCGGCACGTCCGCGAAGGCCGTCGCTGCGGTGAGCGATTCCACCGGCAAGGTCTTCCATGTGAGTCAACATTATCTGCAGGAAAGAGATCTGCTGAAGACGTTCCACGACGCTGGCGAGCACAGCGAAGCGGCCGTTCTCCAGGTCCTGCATCGGTCGGGCGTCGGACGCTCCAGCGCGCCGAGCGCGCACGTGGGCAAGACGCCATCCGCGAGCGCTTCATTGCCGACTCAGTACGGCGGTTCCGTGCGCTGGCCACTCGAGCAGGGCATCGTCAGCTCCGAATACGGACCGCGCTGGGGCAAGATGCACAAGGGACTGGACATCGCCGCCGACGCCGGCGATCCAGTCTACGCAATCGCTGCGGGCGAGGTGATCTATGCCGGCGATGGACTGCGCGGGTACGGCAATGTCGTCATCATCCGCCACGACGAGCGCATGACCTCTCTGTATGCGCACAACAAGGAATTGATGGTGCACCAGGGCGACCAGGTCGCACAGGGTACGGTGATTGCGCTGCTCGGGAGCACCGGTCATTCCACCGGACCGCACGTACACTTCGAAATCCGTGAAGGCGATGCCGCGGTGGATCCGCGTGGGCTGCTGCCTAAGAAAACCCTCGTGGCCTCCGCTGAGGGGACACCGAGCCGGGGATCAGCGCCAGCTAGCGTGAAGTAGCCGCCCGCTTTCCGGTCGCCGGCACGACCGAAACGCCCGGCGGATAGCTCACGACGTCGACCCAGATCGGATCCGTGAATGCCTGGTGGCCGCGCCGATCGGCGGCCTGCACGGCGTACCAGCCGCTGCCGGTCACGGTCAGAGAAATATCGACGTGCGTGTGCTGTGGCGCGGCGGCGAACGTGCGCGTATCGACCACTTTGCCGCTGCCGATCAACGTGAAAGACTTCATGCCTTCGATGGCATCCAGATCGAACCCGAGCACCAGGGACTCCCCGGATCGCACCCGGCGCTGCGTGCCAAACATCACCGACGGAAAGATCAACGGCCCATAGCTGACGTACGCGTGTCCGGACTGCAGCGCCCGCGCGAACTGCGTGGCCGTCACTTCTCCCTCCACGTGGGCAAATGTACGCACACGACCGGATACATCGTTCCACACATCGTGCGTATCGGTACCGGCCGCGAGGTAGTAGCGATGTCCGCCGTTCCAGAACTTCCCCGACACGCGAAATACTTTCTCATCGTCATCGGGCGCGGCGGCATTGATCTCGATGAGATCGAATGTCGGATTGAATCCCCCGGGGGCCACTCCAGCATCCAGGCTGGAAAAATACCCGTAGGAAATCAACGGATGATTCACCTGCACCACGATCGCTCCCAGGCGGCGGGCCTCGCTCATGAGCTGATCGATGGTGGCCGTGCCCATATCGATCGCGGGGGTCTTGCCGATGAGCACCGGATAGGCGTTGAAGTGCCCCCACGAGGGCGACAGCTCGATGCCCGGCAGGAACGGCACGCCGCGGCGCTCGGCAATGGCTTGCAACACCGGCAGGTTGACCGTCGAATCGTGGTCGCTGACGAACAGCACATCGAGTCCCGCTGCGAGTTGCGAACGCGCCAGATCCGCAGGCGGCGTGACCGCTTCGGCCTGATCGGCATGATGGTGCAGATCCGCCGAATACCATCCCCGCGCGGGCGGATCGAACAGCGGTGTCAGAGGGACCTTTGCGGCCGTCGTCCTGCCGGACTGCACGCGCAGTGCCGGCTGCGCGCTGTGCGACAGAAACCCCCCGCCCGCGCCGACATCGAGCGCGTACTCCCCGGGCGCAAGCACGATGCGCGCATGGCCCTTGCGATCGAGATCTGTGAAGAAGGTCTTTCTGCCCAGATACTGTACGAGCGGTTTCTGCCCGCGCGTGATGACGATGCGCGCATCCAGCGGCCGCGCATTGCGCGAATCCATCACCGTGAGCTCGATGTTGCCGGGTGGATCCACCCCCTGGAAGTTGCGGATTTCGGCTCCCGTGGCACTGACATGTACGCGTGCCGAAGCGCTCTGCGAATGCTGACGCGCCGTCGCATACAGCGCATAGTCACCTACGGGCAGTGTCAGCTCGTAGCTTCCGGCGTGGCCCAGCACCCAACCATAGGGCTGCCCCTGTTTCTCGATGACGATGACCGGCTCGGCAACCGCTGTTTGCTCCCCTGAGCGCACCAGCCCCTTGACGACGCCGGATGCCAGATGCCGCTGTGTGATCTCTTCGCGGATCACCGGCTGCAGATCTGCGGACGAGCCGACTTGCAGGGAACCTTCGAACTGCGCGCTCTGCCCCGCCAGCAGGCTGTGCAACCGGTACAGATCGAGCGAGGAATGCGCGATGTGATCCAGATAGGGCGCATGCAAAGTGATGGCCCAATGCTCGTCATAGGCCACGACGCGATCTGCGAGGGCGCCGTGCGCTGCGCCCTCGATCTTGCCTTGCAGCCCGGGCACCGGGAAGACGAAGCCGCCCTTGGGCCAGAGTGTGAAGCCCGAGAGCAGCGCGGGCATCGGCGCCGCACCCGCATTGCGCATCGTCGTCTGCAACTCGATGTGATCGGAGCCGGGACGCAGCGTGTAGAGCGTCGTGACCGTCGCGTCCCCCCAGTCACGTGCGATGCGAATGACCGCGGCCTGCGGACCGCGGGAGAGGATATCGACGTGCTGGTAGGTGTTGGGCCACGCCGACCAGTTGTTGGGGATGAAATCGGCGAACACCACTCTGTCGTGGCCGATCACACCCGCGCGCACGGGCGCTACGTCGACGATCGCTCCCCGAGGCACTCCATATGGAACGGCGGACCCGACTGCCAGCGCGAATGCCAGCTTCTCGTTGATGACCGTGATGTCGCTTGCGGCGCGCGCATCGCCGTCCACGATCGGAGTCGGCCCGACGACGACCCGCACGCTCGCCCCAGCCGGCGCGGCAAGCCGCAACATGCAAACCAAGGCCAGCAGCGTGGCCCGCGCCCAATTCACCATGTCGCCCCGGGGCTGGATCGCCAGCGTGAGGATGCCGGGGCAGCCTGCAGATTGCAAAATATGCCCTCTTACCCGCTGCCGGGTGCACATCGGCAATTGAACCCGTTGCGCGGGCGCCGGTCGATTACAATACAGCCCGCACGCCCTTGCTGTGGCAGCCCATGGAGAACTCGATGCCCCTTCCCGAGACGCGATCCGGCAATCCGGGACTCACCGATCGGACCTTTGCGAGTCAGCCGCGCCCGGGGCTCGCCAGCGAGCGCATGACGCTGCAGGGCTCGATCAACAAATCGTTCCTGCTGCTCGTGGTGCTGCTCGCGGGGGCACTATGGCCCTGGTCCCAGTACCTGTCCACGGGCGATGCTTCGGTCGTCTCGACCTCTGTCATGGTTGGCGCCCTGGGTGGCCTCGTGTTGGGCGTGATCATCAGCTTCAAGGCGACGATGGCGCCGTATCTGGCCGTGCCATATGCGGCGCTCGAAGGTCTCGCCATCGGCGGGATCTCCGCTTTGTTCGAGCGACGCTATCCGGGTATCGCCATCCAGTCCGTGGGACTGACGTTCGGCGTGCTGGCGGTGCTGCTCGTCGCCTATTCGTTGCGCATCATTCGAGCCACTGCACGCTTTCGCGCGATCGTCATCGGTGCGACGGGCGCGATTGCCCTGCTGTACGTGCTGTCGATTGTCCTTGGCTTTTTCCACATCGCGGTGCCCGTGCTGAACGCGGCGAGCCCGCTGGGCATCATCGTCTCGCTGGTGATCGTCAGTGTGGCGGCGCTCAATCTGGTGCTCGACTTCGATCTCATCGAATCGGGTGTCGCGCGCGGAGCGCCGCGCTACATGGAGTGGTACGCCGCGTTCGGGCTACTGGTCACGCTCGTCTGGCTGTACATGGAAATGTTGCGTCTGTTGGGTAAGATCAGGCGTCAGTGACGCAGGCGTCGCGCGGGTCGCTCAGCAGTTGGATCGGCCGGACAGCACGCAGTCCTGAAGCTGGGCCGAGCGATGCAGCACGTGCATCAGCAGCATCCCGCCGAGCAGCAGCAGGAGGATGAGCCCGACGGCCAGCAGCGCGCCGCGCCGGGATGGCGGCTCGGGTGGCGGGCCGGCAGGTGCTCGATGTTGAATGGCAGGGCTCGCTTTGCTGGTGTGCCGGAAAGGCCGTCGCTGAGCGTAGCATCTTCGTAGGCTGCCAGAGTGCCGGTGACGCGATTGCAATCCCATCTGCACCGCACTTCGATCGGGGTCGGGCGCCTGCGTTCGCTCGAGCCCGTCGTCATCCGCTTCGGCCGCCTGGGCGACATGGTCATTCTCAGCTCGCTGCTGCATTTCCTGCATGATCGGTTCCACAACCGCTGCATCGTGCTCGGCGCCGGCTCCTGGAACGCTCAGCTCTATCGCGCGCACCCGGATGTCGAGCGCATCTGGTCCTTCGCCCGGCACATACCCTTCGTGCTCAGCCTCACCTGGTGGCGAGTGTTATGGGCGCTGCATCGCACCGCCCCCGGACCCATCTACGTGTGCGAGCGCCATCCGCGGCAACTCGCCCGCATCAGGCGCCTGCTCGGCCTCAGCGGCGTCGACCGCGCGCGCTGCCTCTTCATCACCGACTTTCTCACGCAAGAGGACGAGCACTGGGTGGATCGATTCGTGCGCTTTGGCGAGCAAACACCGCCCGCGCTCGATCCTGCGGATTACCCGTTGCCGCTGCACACGGGCCAGCGGGCCCCGCGGCTGCATGTGACGGACAGCGAGCGTGCGCAGCGTGACGCTTGGCTGCACGAGCGGGGCTGGTGCGGTCGCCGGCTCGTGCTTGTGCAGCCGGGAAATTTCCGCACCATGAGCCGGCGCCGCGAGCGCTGGCGCCGCCTGAACGCCGATGACAAGGCATGGCCCATGCAAAACTGGGTCGACTTGTTGCGAGGTGTTCAGGCCACGATGCCCGATGCCGTCATCGTGTTGTGCGGGGCGCCGCAGGAAGGGCTCCTGCTGCAGCAGATCGCGTTTGCGGCGGCACCGGCGCACATCGCCGTGGTCGAATTGCCATTGCGTCCGCTGCTTGCGTTGTGCGAGGCGGCGACGGCCATGATCTCCATCGATACGGGACCGGCGCATGCGGCAGCGGCGCTCGGTCTGCCGCTCATCGTGCTGTACGGCGCGGAGTCGCCGGCCTGCTGGCTGCCGCGAAGTCCTTCGGCCTCACCCGTGCTGGCGGTCGGTGGACCACCGACCTCGACCCGCGTCGATCAGATCTCGGTGGCGGACGTGCTGTGCGCATGGCGCACGCTTCGCGAGCTGGAGCGCCAGGCGTCCCGGCCAGGTTAGGGCGGAACTTTCGTCCGCTCGCTGCGCCCGCTACGATGGCTCATGCGCCAACTGCTTGCATCATGGACGCGAGAACTTCGTTGACGAGCCCCACCCCGCCGCTGCGCCCGACAGTATTCTTCTTCTGTCGCCTCGGTGACATGGTCATGCTCACGTCGCTGCTGAGTGTCCTGCACCGGCGCTATCGGTTGCCCTGCCAGGTCATCGGGACCGGATCGTGGACCCCCGCGGTGTACTTCGGAAATCCCGACGTGCATGCCGTCTGGTCCTTCCACCGCCATGTACCCTTTGTCTTCGAGGGTGCCTGGCGGGCGGTGCGGCGCGCGCTGCGCGAGAGCGATCCGGGACCGATCTACGTTTGTGAGCGTCATTACCGCCAGCTTCCGCGCATCCGACGCATGCTGGCCCTGAGTGGAATCAATTCGCAACGTTGCCTCTGCCTGACGGACGAGGCGCTCCAGGGACCCGAGCATCTGATCGATCGCCTCGTGCGCTTCGGCTCGCGCACGCCCTCGGCGCTGCACGAATCCGCCTATCCCCCGTGCACGGATCCAACTGCTGGTTCCCCGCGACTTTACGTGTTGGAACACGAACGCGCCGAGTGCAGCGCCTGGGTCGAGGCGCAGGGTTGGTCGAACCGCAAGATCGTGCTCATCCAGCCCGGTAACCATCGCAGCATGGGCCCGCGACGCGAGCGCTGGCGTCGGCTCAAAAGCGATGACAAATGGTGGCCGCTCGAGCGCTGGGCGACGTTGTTGCGCAAGATCCATCAGCGGATGCGCGATGCCGTAATCGTGCTGCGCGGCTCGGCGGAGGAAATCCCGATGCTGCGGGAGATCGAGTCGGCGGCAGGCCTGGCGTCCGTCGCGGTGGCGGGGCAGGGATTGCGCCAGTTGTTTGCGCTGATGGAGGCGGCGCACAGCATGATTTCGGTGGATACCGGGCCCGCCCACGCCGCCGCCGCGCTGAATCTGCCACTGGTGGTGTTGTATGGCGCCGAGTCACCGCTACACTGGCTGCCCCGCTCGCCCGGCGGCTCTGCGGTGCTCGCGGTGGGCGGGGCGCCCGGATCCACACGCGCGGATGAGATTTCGGCCGAGACGGCGTTCGATGCCTGGTGCTCGCTCGTCGAGCGCCTGACACCACTGCGGCGCCGTGTCGGTCACCGGTAGGGATCGCTTTCTGCCAGATAACGCCGCACGTAGTCCTCGACCCCCGCCTCGAGTGTCGTGAAGGGCTTGCGGTAGCCCGCCTGGCGCAGCCGCGCCAGCGATGCCTGGGTGAAGTACTGGTATTGCGCAAGCAGCGGCTGCGGCATGTCGATGAATTCGATGCGCGCAGGCCGGTCAGTGGCTGCGAACAGCGCGTTCGCCAGTTCGAGCCAGCTGCGCGCGATCCCGGTTCCGAGATTGAACAGGCCCGAGACGCCGGGATTGTCGAGCAGCCACAACATCACCGCCACGCAATCGCTGACATAGACGAAATCGCGCAGCTGCATTCCGTCAGCATAATCGGCTCGATGGCTGCGAAACAGGCGCATGGACTCCCCACGCCGTACCGCCTCGAAGTTACGCGCGATCGCGCTTTGCATGCCGCCCTTGTGGTACTCGTTCGGTCCGTAGACGTTGAAGAACTTCAGTCCGACACATTGCGGGGGCAGCGGCCGGTGTTGTTCGGTCAGGCGGGCGATGCGCCGATCGACCACATGCTTGCTCCAGCCATAGGCATTCAGGGGCCGCAGTCTGCCGAGCGCCGCGCGGCTCGCATCGTCGTCGAAGCCGGCGCTGCCATCCCCATAGGTTGCCGCGGATGAAGCGTAGATGAAGCGTCTGCCGGTATCGGTACACCACGTCAGCAGATCGAGCGTGCTGCGCGTGTTGTTGCGCACGATCAGATCCACATCTGTCTCGATCGTGGAGCTGATGGCGCCCAGGTGGACGACGGCCTCGACGTCGCCGGCGTATTGTCGCAGCCAGCCCGCCAGTGCCTCGGGGGCGAGCAGATCGGCGATCTCATGCTTCGCGAGATTGCGCCAACGCTCATCCTGGCGCAGCCAGTCACAGACCACGACCTCCGCTCCCGCCTCGGACAGCGCCGCAACCAGATTCGAGCCGATGAAGCCGGCGCCGCCGGTGACCAGATACATGCTTCGCTATGGCGCGGTGGCGCATCGGGCATCGCGTCCGGCGATCCCGAGCGAGTCGATCACCTGGGAGGCCTCGAGCAGATCGCGAATCAGGTAGTTCGCGCCTGCCGGCGCGCTCGCAGCTCCTGAAGACACCAGCATCGTGATGGCCCCCAGGCGCCGGCCGAGCTCCATATCGCTGTGCTTGTCACCGATGACGATGCAGCCTTCGGGCTCGAAGCCGAGTGCCGCGGCAGCCTGCAGCACCAGCCCGGTCTGCGGTTTGCGGCAGCCACAGTTTTCTTCGGGCCGGTGCGGGCAGCAGTAGATCCCTGCCAGCTCGACACCGATCGCGCGCACCATGTCGATCAGCCGGCGATTGATCTGCTGCAGCCGCTCGAGCGAGAGCCGCCCGCGGCCAACACCGGACTGGTTGCTGACGATGATGAGGCGATGGCCCTGTACGTGCAGGCGCTGCAGCCCCTGGGCAGCACCCGGCAGGAACTGCAGCTTCTCGGGATCATCCAGGTAGCCGTGATCGACGATGACTGTTCCATCGCGATCGAGAATGATGACCCGGCGGGGTGCGGTCATGCCTTGCCGACGGCCGCCATGCGGTGAATCGTGCTCGTCGTGCTGTGCGTGGGCAGCAACTCCGCCAGGACGACTCTGCCCCCCCGTTCGAGCACGAGATCGGCGCCGACAACGCTCTCGACACGGTAGTCGGCGCCCTTGACGAGTACGTCCGGCTCGAGCGCGGCAATGAGTGGGCGCGGGGTGTCCTCCTCGAAGAGGACGACGGCATCCACCGCCTTGAGGGAGGTCAACACCATGGCCCGCGATGCTGCAGGCTGCACCGGACGGCCGGCGCCCTTGAGACGGCGCACGGATGCATCGGAGTTCAGCCCCACCACGAGCCGGTCCGCGGTTTGCCGTGCCTGATTAAGCAGTGAGATGTGCCCGGGATGCAGCAGATCGAAACAGCCATTGGTGAAGGCGATCGACAAGCCGAGCCGCCGCCACCGGGTGACGAGCCGTTTCACGGCCTCCAGTGTGTAGCGCGACTCGCACGCCCCGTACGCCTCGTGGCTGTTCAATCGCGTCACGATCTCGTCCACCGTCGCCGTGGCGGTTCCGTACTTTTCGACCACGATGCCCGCGGCGGTATTCGCCAGCCGGGCGGCGAGATCGACGCGGGCGCCACCCGCAAGGCCGACGGCCAGCGTCGCGACGACCGTATCGCCCGCCCCCGTCACATCGTAGACCTCGCTCGCCACCGTACGGATGTGCACCGCATCGCCATTCGTCGGCACGATCGATATTCCCTCGCTGCCGCGCGTGACGACGACGCTGCTGCAGATTCCCTGCGCCAGGATCGCGCGGGACGCGGCGAGGACCTGTTCATCGCTCGAGCACTCCTGTCCGCAGGCGATCTGCAGCTCGTGCCGATTCGGCGTCAGTATGGTGGCGCCTGCGTACTTGTCGAATGAGCGGCTCTTGGGATCGACCAGTACGGGCTTGCCGGCGGCCCGCGCGGCCTCGATGGCGCTGACCGTAACCGCATCGGACAGTACCCCCTTGCCGTAATCGGACAGAATGACGATATCGGCTTCGGCGAGCGCAGCGCGATAGCGCGCCAGCGCTCGTTGCGCGACGGGACCGCACAGCGGTGAGCGAGATTCCACGTCGGTGCGGAGCATCTGCTGCCGATCAGCAACGTACCGGGTCTTGATCGTGGTGGGACGCGACGCATCGCAGATCAACTGCGCGTGTATGGCGGACGATTTGTCAAGCTGATCGCGCAGCGATCCGGCGGCGGCATCGTTGCCGATCACCCCGATGAGGAGCGCGCGTGCGCCCAACGCGGCGACGTTCCTGGCGACATTGGCCGCGCCGCCCGGCATATCGGCGCCGCTTTCGATGGTCATCACTGGGACGGGCGCTTCGGGCGACATCCGCTCGACCGATCCGCAAATGAAGCGGTCGAGCATCACATCGCCGAAGACGAGGATGCGCGCCCGTGGGAACGCGGTCAGCGCATCGAGCAGCTCCTCGTTGCTCATGGCAACACCCCTGCCGTCAGCCCGAGCCGCGCCTCCAGCGCTTTGCACAGCATGTGACTGACGAGCAGATGCATCTCCTGGATTCGCGCCGTGTTGCGCGAGGGAACGACGATGGACTCATCGCAGAGGGGCCGCATTGCGCCGCCATCCCCGCCAATCAGGCCGCATGTGCGCAGTTGCCGCGCCCGCGCGACCCGCAGCGCCGCCAGTACATTGGCGCTGCGTCCGGAACTCGAAATCCCTACCGCGACGTCGCCCGGGCGCCCCAGGGCTTCCACCTGTCTTGCATAGACCGCCTCGAAGCCAAGATCGTTTGCCGCCGCCGTGACGGTCGAGGCATCCACCGTCAGTGCGAGGGCTGCGATTGCCGCCCGGTCGCTCTGGTAGCGGATCGCGAGCTCCGCCGCGATGTGCTGGGCATTTCCCGCGCTGCCGCCATTGCCGAACAGCAGCAGTTTGCCCCCCTGGCGAATGCAGCACTCCCAACTGGCCAGCACCGCACAGAAGGGCTGGCGCAGTCCGTCCAGCAGGGCTTCCAAGGCGGCGCGATGCTCCTCGGCCTCCCGCGCCAGGAATGCCCCCGCTGAGTCCGCGGCGACCTTGGCAGCCTCGGCAGCCTCTCCGGCCAATTCTCTGCGCATGGCGTCCACTCCTTCGCTCACCTGCCGGCGTGCACGGCTGGCAAGGTCAATCGTTGCATAGCACGGAATGCGCGCGCCACAACCACACGGACTTTCCGCAGCAGGGCCATCCGCCTATGATCAGCGGCCTCGCTGGCCGATCCAGTGATGAGGCTCCCCGCGTTGCGATGAATCTGCTGGTCCGGATCAATCTGACGCTCGGGATCGTGTTCGCCGCCGCCGGTATGGCGGTGGGCTTCACCTGCTCGGCCATGCTGCAGGCCAATGCCAGGCAGGAAGTGCTGCGCGAAGCGGCCCTCATGATGGACAGCGCGCGCGCCACCCGAGCGTATACCTCGGAAGAGATTCTGCCGTTACTGACTGCCCAGTTGACGACCGAGTTCTTGCCGCAATCGGTGCCCTCGTATGCGGCGACCCAGGATTTCCTGCGCCTGCGGGCGCAGCATCCCGAGTATGCCTACAAGGAAGCGACGCTCAATCCCACCAATCCGCGCGACCGCGCCATGGACTGGGAAGCCGACATCATCCAGAAGTTTCGCAACGATGCGCAGACGCGCGAGATCATCGGCGAGCGCGACACCCCGCTCGGTCGATCGCTGTATCTTGCGAAGCCGATCCGGGTGCAGGCGCAATGTCTGGTTTGTCATAGTCTGCCCACCGCCGCACCCAAAACCTTGCTGGCTCGCTATGGCAGCGACAACGGCTTCGGCTGGCAACCCAATGAGGTCGTCGGCGCACAGGTGGTCTCCGTTCCGGTGGCCCGGGCGACTGCCAATGCCGACAGGATCTTGCGCGGCATCATGACCTGGGTCGTGGTGATCCTCGCTGTCGCACTGCTGTCGGTCAACGCGATGCTGTACCTGTTCGTCGTACGTCCGGTCCGCCAGATCGCCCGCGTTGCCGACGAGCTCAGTGTGGGGAACATGTCGGCCGGCGGATTCCCGACGCGCATCAGCAGCGAGCTCGCTGCGCTCGCGCGCTCGTTCGAACGGATGCGCACCAGCCTGGAGAAGGCATTGAAGCTGCTCGAAGGCTGAAACATGCGCCACGATGTGTTCGTCAGCTATTCCCAGCCCGACCGGGAATGCGCCATGCAGCTCGTCGCCCGGCTGGAGGCCAGCGGGTTCGCGGTATGGATCGCGCCGCGCGACATCTCCCCGGCCGCGGATTGGGCCGCGGAAATCATCGATGCCATCGCCGCCTCGCGCATCATGGTGCTGGTGTTCTCAGCGCACAGCAACACCTCCGCCCAGGTACGGCGCGAGGTCGAACGCGCCGTGCACAAGCAGGTGCCGGTGCTGCCGTTTCGCATCGAGGACGTGCTGCCCTCGAGGAGTCTCGAGTATTTTCTCAGCGCGCAGCACTGGCTCGATGCCTTTCCGCCGCCGCTCGAAGCGCATTACGCAAGGTTATGTGCGCACCTTGCGCCCCTGCTGAACCGGTCCGCGAGCGCTGCGACCGCCGAACCCGAGCGCGCGCAGCCGCTCACCCACACACACGCCACCGCACGGATTGCCCTTTCCGAGAGCAGCCTTGCGGCGCTGCAGGGCTGTCTTGCGAACCATATCGGCCCGGTGGCGAAGTATCTCGTCCGGCGGGTGGCGGCGAATGTCTCGGAATGGGATCAGCTGGTCAGCCAGCTCGCCGCGGAGATCGACTCCGTCCCAGCCCGCAAGCAGTTTGTGGAGAAGTGCCGCCGCCTGCCGCGAGCGGGCTGAGCGCAGCGGGGCGCTCTTCAGGCAAGCGGCAATCGGTGCGGCATCACCAGCATGTGCCAATCCTGATGCTCCTCCAGGATCAGCGAGAGCGCCGCTTCGATCGCTTTCTTCAACCCCTCGACCGCGGCTGCGGGAAGTGCAGCCATCTGCGGCGGGAGCTCCTCGCACGCGGCCCGGATGCGTTGGATTGCGGTATGCAGATCACCCGAGAGGCGTTCCGAGGTGACCCCGAGCCGGTACGCCTCCGACTGTGCCAGCGCGCCGTGCAGCGATGCGCCCAGCGCGGGAAAGAAGGTCGTCACCAGCGACAACCACAGTGTATGCAGCACGAGATGGGCGAGCGCGCCGAGGGCTGTCAGGCCGAATAACCAGCTGTTCAGGCTATGGACACGGTGCTGCAAGGCGTGCTGTCTGACAGCGACCGCATGATGATAGCGTTCCTGTTCCGCGAGAATCCCGACGGTCCAGTGCGCATAGCTGGCGACGAACTGCGGGTTCGTCCATGCGTGCGCGAGCCGCTCGCGCGCCAGCGGTTCGAGCCGTGCGCACATCGCAGCAACGTCGGTTCCCTCACCCAGGTTCTGCCCCGGATCGAACACTCGCAGATACCAGTCGGCGTCCGCACTGGGACGGCTGAAGTCCACGAGGGGCGCCAGCAGCGGCAGATACCAGACCAACTCCGCGGTGGTGCGCGCACGCAGCCATTGCCCGTGCCATTCACGCCGGTGACCCAACCAGTAGATCGTGCCGACCGTGCAGATGATGACGACCTCGCCGACGGTCCAGAATCCGGCGAACGGATGCAGCTGGTGGCGCCAGTCATCCCAGCCCAGTGCGAGGGGCAGCACGGCGCACAGGACGGCGATCGCACTGAGCAGATAAATCGTCCAGAAGCTGCTGCGGTAGCGATTGCCGAAATGCATCGCGAGCTCGTCGAAGCGCCCGTGCGCAGTACGGACGACCTCGATCAGGGGCCGCAGCAGCTCTGGAGGCGCCGGCGGGTGAATCGGCGAGCGGGGATCGAGGCGCGCGCCGAGCAACAGCAGCTTTTGAATGATCTGGTGCAACGCCACGGCGACTTAGTCCACGATTTCATAGGTCGTCGCGAAGATCGCCGGGGACACGATGCCGAGGCTGCCATCGCCGTAGTCCACGAGCCAGTCCCCGGGCCGACCGCTCAGGCGTGATACGCCATCGGCGAGAATCACCTCGAACGGCTGCTCCATCGGCAGCGCGAGGATTCGATAGCGCTTGCTGCGATACGTGCCGGGATCTCCGCAGCGCGTGGGCGGGACGGGTTCGTACTTGCTCGGAAAATGTGCGCTGGAGACGCGCCAGTGCTCACCGGAGGTGCCCGTGATGATGGCATCACCGGGCTTGGCGTGCACGACACCCTCGGCGGTGTGCACCGGGCTGTCGCTCGAGGCGAAGCGCACCTGGATCTCCTTGGCGAGCTTGCGTGCACCCACACGGCGCGGATTACCGTCCACGGCGTTCGAGAAGCCGGTTCGGCCGCTGGAATGAAAGACGAGCGGTGCGTTGCGGTTCATCGTCCAGACACCCTCATGGGTGCGTCACGGCTCGTGTCCGGCGGCCGTGATTCGTTCGCGCCACAGTTGAATGGTGCGTAACGGCCGCATCTGCGCTGGGAGTGAAGCAATCAATGCCTTCGCCTCCGCCAGCAGCGGGGCGCGCTTCGCCTTGTCAGTAAGCGCCTGTGCGTACAGCGCCGCCGCAAGCTGCACCCGTTGCCACTGATCGTCCTGGTTGCGCAAGCGCAGCGCCCGGTGCAGCTTCACCACCGGGGCGATCACCGCGCTCGCCTCGCCGAGCTTCCCCTGGCGCGCCAGACTCATTGATAGAACCGTGGCGGTGTCGGCCTGTTCGCGCCGACCAGCGTTGGTGCGCATGGGAAAGCGGGCACGCGCTGCGAGCGATTCACGGGCCGCCGCCTCGGCAGCAGCGTAGTCACGCTGCAGGAAAGCTGCCTCTGCGATGTTGTAGGTGGAATCGAACAAGGTCTCATCGCGCTGACGTTGCTGATCCGGTTCAGGTGGATTCAGCGTGCGCAGCGGCGTCACGCAATCCTGCTGCAGCACACGGCGCGCCATCGCGGCGTCCGCGTTGATGATTGCCACGTTTGCCTTGGCGCCGTTGGCCCAGCACTCTGCCAGAGCAAGCAGCGGGCTCCCCGCTCGCTCTCTGGCGCGCACACGCTGCACCAACGGTGCGGCTTGCGCCAGCACGGCCGCCGCACCGCTGCCATCGCCTATCTCCGCCAGCCTCGTCGCCTGCGAATAGATGAGATAAAAGACATAGCCGACCAGCTTCGGCTCCACGACGGTGGAGCGCGTGAACACATCCAATGCGCGGCGCAGCTCATCGATTGACTGTCGTGGACGCCCGATCTGCCAGGCCGCATCCGCGACGAGCTCATGGTCGACCGCCAGGTTGAACGCCACGACGCGATTGCCGGGATCGATTCGGGCAAGGCTCGCGGAAGCCTCCACGCCGCGGCGGCTAAAGTCCAGCGCTTCGGCATCGCGCATCGCGTCCATGGCGCCAAAGCCCACGTTGCTCGCGATGAGCTGCTTCGCCTTCAATGCCTGCAGGTTGCTCGGCCAGCGATCGACCAAGCGGTCGGTCACCTCGCCAGCTGCGACTGCCGCACGCAGTGCCTCCTCCCATTTGTTGAGTGTCCCGAGCGCTTCGATTCGCCAACCCTCGTTGAAGACGTAGCCGCTCGCGATGTCGGGCTGATTCACATCGAGACCGCCCGAGCGCACGGCGAACTGCGCTTCCTGGTTCAAGGTGGCGAGCGCTTCCTCGGTCTTGAAGTGTCTGAGCTGCTGATAGCCGAGGTTGCCGGCAACTTCGATGTAAGCCCGACGGGCCGAAGCCGAGGCCTGCAGGGAGTCCGCGAATGGACGCACCAGCTCGGTCGCCCGCTCGAGAATGGCCACCGTGCCCGGCTGTCCGTTATCGAACAATGCGGAGGCCTGAGTCTGCAGCGCGAGCGCCAACGCAATCGCGGTGCGCTCGGAATGATCGCCCTGCTTGCGCAGAGTTTGGAGCAATTCAGCAGCCTGTGTCGAGTAGCGCTGTGCCTCATCTATCTTGCCCATGCGCCGCTCGGCGGCCGCATAATGCACCATTGCGAGCGCGCCGTTGCGCCGGCTGTCGGGACCCTTCAGCGCCTCGGGCAATGCAGCGAAGTAGTCCACCTGCCGCTTCGCGAACTGGGCCACCACATCGAGCCGGCCGACTGCTTCGAGCTCGCTCGAGAAATCATCGGTGAGATATCCCAACAGCTGCTCGGCCTGGGTCCGTGCCTGCTCCGCCATGGCGCGCGTGGTATCCGCACGCCGCTCGGCGCGCTGCGCCCGCTGTGTACTGAAATAGGCAAACACCGCCGCGAGCACGGCGAGGACGGCGAGCATGGAGCAGACCACTGCAATCTGGCGGGCGCGGACGAGGGATTGTCGGGCGCTCAGCGCCCGCTCCCGTTGCTCGGCGAGCAATCGCTCGCTCGCATCGCGAGCTTCCCGCTCATGGCGCAGATCCCGGCTGTTCTTGACGACGCCGCACAGGACATCGTGCGTGAGCTCGACGCGTCGGACGTCGAGCCGCTCCTCGATCCGCAACAGGCGACGATTGACGAGCACAGCGAGCGCATCCGGCGCAGCACCCGCTGCCGAGAAGCTCTTCAGCAGCTTCTCCTCGGCGACGTTCTCCCGGAAGCCCGACTCGGTCAGCAGCTCGTCCTCGATCACACGGCGAACCGCCGGCGGCTGATCGACAAGGCAGCGTTCGTAGAAGTTACTGAGAATACTGGCGTGCGAGCCGGCGAGCAGATCGAGCGAGATCTCCTCGCGGCCCTGTGCCAGGCGGGTGTCATTGAGCTCCCGACAGATCAGACTCAGCAGCGAAGGCTCGACTTCCGCGTTCGCAAGCTCAGCGCCACCGGCGACGAAGCGCACGATCGCCGCCGCGACCTCCTCGCTGACCAGTCCCTTGCCCGGGCGCATCACCGCCGCCAGCGCCTGCGCGCCGGTCATGGGTGCAAGCCGCAGCCGGTTCTGCGTCACGCTCGGCATGGACGCCTTCAGTCCCTCGAGCGGCGCGAGATAATCCTCGCGCAAGGCGATCAATACCCGGTAATCGCTGCGGGCAAAGTCGAAACGCTCGGCTGCGGAGTCGTCCTGATCCAGCTTCTCCTCGAGCTGCCGCGGCGGCCGGTTCTCGACGAGATCCGCCAGGTCCGCGATGAAGCGCGCCGCCCGAGCGCGCCCGAAGTCATCGCTTTGCGCCAGCGTGAAGATCTCTTCGAACTGATCGAAGATCAGCAGTGGGATCAGCGTGGCACCGCTCTCATCGTGCAGCACGTCGTCGCGATGATGCAGGAACTCCCAAAGGGATTCACCCTCCACCGCCACACCCGCCTGGGTCCACTCGCCGGAACGGCGCGCAGTGCGGGCAATCGCCTGCTTGATCTGCTCGGCAGGCTCCGGCGCCTGGCGCGCATAATCGATGCGTACGTACACCGGGCAGTAGCCCTGTCCGCGCAGTCGCGGCACGAGCCCGGCGCGCAGAATGGAGGTCTTGCCCAACCCCGACTGGCCGAACAGCACGGTCAGGCGCTTGCGCTGCACCCGTCGCGCCAGCTCCGCGACCTCTTCCTCCCGGCCGTAGAAGTATTCCCGCGTCTCCTCCGTGAATGAGGCAAGACCGAGCCAGGGGTTGCGTTCATCGACCGCTGCGGCGCCGGCGCGCGGCGCAGCATCGTTGGCACCCTTGGTGCGCTCGCTCGGCTGCGCATTCATGCCTGGCGCGCCCGCATGAAGTCCGCGAGACGCTGGGCGAACTCGGGCGACACGTTGCCGCCAGGCAGGTGCGTGAAATGCAGTGCCTTGAATCGATCCGGTACGAGCGCATCGGCCGCGGCGGTCGAATCGATCGTCACCGGCAGGATGAACAGCGCGCCATCGGCCATGTTGCGCACCCGATCGATGGCGTAGCTCCATTCGCGCCGGAAATATGCCTCCAGCCGTCGCTGCGTCGCGGCCGAGATCACCGGCAGGAAATACGAGCAGCGCGCGATATTGCGCTGGATCTTGCGGTCGTAATCATCGCCTGATTCGAGCCGGTCGACGTCGAACCAGGTGACGATGCCGGCGGCCTCGAGTCCTGTCTTGATCTGCTGGACGGCCGCAAGATCCTCGCGCGCGTAGCTGATGAACACTGCGTTCTCGGGCATCTCGCGCGCCGGCGGCATGAACCGGGTCGCAACCGCAGTGGGCCCCTTGGCCGGCGATGGTCGCCGGGACTGCCAGCGCTGATACAACTCGTCCACGAAGCGCTCGGCGCCCTGATAGATGCGCGTACGCACGCTCACTTGCTGCAGGAAGGCGACGAGGCGGGCATCATGGCTCGTATGGTCATCGGCAAGCACCTCCCCGACGTCACGCGGGTCGGAAAGGCGCTGGCGCTTGGCCATCCGCAGGAACAGCCGTGCAAGCCAGTTCGTGAAATTGCTGCCGATGAACAGCAGATGACTGTGCTCGAGCTCGTGAAACAGCTTCTCCGGCGCGAGATGCTCGCTCTGCAGCGCACAGATGAATTCGAGCAGATCCTCGTCGGAGATGACGTAAGTCGGCGAGGCCGAGAGTCGACCGAAGAGATGATAAACGACGGGGCGCTGCAGCCGATCGCGCTCACATGGCAGATCCACGACGCGATTCGGCGCGTAAGAAAGTACATCCGCCGAACCGGAACCGTCGAATCGTTCGAGTTGCACGGCCGTTTCGAGTAGTGGATCGAACGTCGTCGAGACGAAGATGTCGAAGTCGGTGATGGCCGCAAGCCGCCGCAGCGCCCGCGGCGGCGTGAAATTCGCATCCTTCAGAATGCTTCGCAGCCGCACGTAGGCTTCCTCGCGCCTACCGCGTGCGGCGAGAAACCAGCACACCACATCGTTCAGCGTGTACGGTTGCGGAAGCGCATCCACATCGACATTGAGTCGCGCTGCCAGCTTCTCCGCCAGCCAGCCATACAACAGCCTCGGCCCCTGCTCCGTGGACACCTGCAGCAGCTCGGGCCCGACGATCGGAATCACCCGCCGCTCCTCGATGAAACTCAGCAGGTCATCCCACCCGTCATCATCCAGGACCGACATGGGAGACATCGCCAGCGCGGTGCTGTTCATTCGCTATGGGCTCATCGTTTGTTCTTGTCCGCGGCAGTGTACCCAAAAGCGACCTTGCGTGCCGACCCCGCTCGCGCATCGCTTGCACGCCGTCGAAGTTGCCCGGATCCTATGGCGTCATTGATTCACCTTTGACTGGAGTTCCCATGCTGCTCGGTAGGATGCTCTGCCTGCACCGCCTGCTGTATGTGCTGATTCTGTCATATGCGGCACTCGTGCCCGTTGCAATGGGCGCGGAGCGCACCTGCAAGGTGATCGACCTGATGCCCGAATTCTGGCGCTCACTGGCATCGGCCGACAGCGCTGCGCGGATGCGGGCCACGCTGATCGACAGGTATCCGCAGCTGTACAACGAACAGTACGTCAGTGTGCCAGCGGGTGCGAAATGGGCCGAGCTGCTCGCGCGCGACCGCACCTACAGCGAGGCCCACCGCACGGAAGTGGATCTCGCGGAGCACTATTTGCAGAAGAATGTCACGCCGATCATGCAGAACTTCGCCAGGTGGTTTGCGGACTACCGCTGTGACTTCACGTTCTACATTGCCCCGAGCTTCGGGCGCATGGACGGTTCCGCCGCCTTCATTCAAGGCGAGCACCGCATCATTTTCGCCCCTGATGTCATCCCACGTTATCACCGCGTGGCCGATTTGAAAGTCCTGATCGATCATGAAACCTTCCATGTCTATCATCATCAGGTGACCGGTACATATGGCGCCTCGGCGGCGGCGGTGCCCACGATCCTGCAGGCGCTATGGAGCGAAGGACTCGCCACGTTCGTGAGCTGGCGCATGAATCCCGGCGTCAGTCTGGATACCGCGTTGCTGCAGCCGGGCATTCCCGCCGGCGCACGCCCACATCTGCCCGAGATCGCGCGCGCACTGCTGGCGCGCCTCGATGATGCGGACGAACCGCTGTATGCGCGCTACTTCGAAGCCGGGAAACAGCCCGCGGGTTATCCGCCGCGCGCGGGATACTACGTCGGGGTGCTCATCGTGCAGGCCTTATCGAGCCGCTATACGCTGGCGCAGCTGGCACATCTGCATGGTCCCGCCCTGCGCGCCGAGGTAGTGGCGCGGTTGGAAAAAATGGCGGGGCACAGGCGCGGCGGGCCCCCGTTATAATCGACCTGATTCGGGCGTAGCCACGCTCGCCACCGCCGGAATGTGCAATGGTCCGATTTGCTGTGCTGACATTGCTGTTCGTCCCGCTGGCAGTCTCGGCGCGCGCGGTGGATTTCACCATGGCGCAGATGCTCGATTATCCCTATGCCAGCGAGCTTGCCGCAGCCGAACAGGCCGACGTGATTGCCTGGGTGGTGAATCTTGCCGGTGTGCGCAATGTGTGGCTGGCGCGCGGGCCGGACTTCGCCCCGCTTCAGCTCACCCGTTACACGCAGGACGATGGCCAGGAGATCACCCACCTCGTCTTCTCCCCCGACGGAAGCCACCTGGTGTACGTGCGTGGCGGGGACCACGACGCGAACTGGCCCGCCGAGGGCCACCTGGCTCCCGATCCCACCGCATCACCTGAACAGCCTACGATGGCGATCTGGACCGTGCCCGTTTCCGGCGGCGCACCGCAGAAGCTGGCCGACGGCGATGAGCCGGCCATTTCCGCGCATGGGCAACTCGCCTTCATCAAGGACGATCGGGTCTGGACGGTGCCCCTCGACGGCAGCGGCAAAGTCGAGCCACTGTTCTTCGATCGCGGCAAGGACAGCGAGCTGCACTGGTCACCGGATGGCAGCCGCCTGGCATTCGTCTCCGGCCGCGGTGAGCATGCATTGATCGGGATCTTCCGCTCCGGGAACGAGCCGCTCGTCTATCTGGCGCCGTCCACCGGTCATGATCTTTCGCCGCGCTGGTGCTCCGATGGCATTCGCATCGCCTTCGTCAGGCGCCCCGGCGAAGGCGGTCCGCCCGAGCCGATCCTCAGGCAGATCCCGCATCCGTGGTCGATCTGGGTCGGCAACGCCGACGATGGCTCCGGACACCGGATCTGGCAGAGTCCCCAGACACTCTCGGGCTCCTTCCCGGAAGTGGAGGGACAAGCGAACCTGCACTGGGGCGCCGGTGACCGGATCGTATTCCTCGCGTACCTGGATGACTGGCCACATCTGTATTCGGTGGCCGCGGGCGGTGGCACCCCCACCCTGCTCACCCCGGGCGCCTTCATGGTCGAGCACATGGTCGAGAGCAGGGATCAGCGCTCGATCATCTACGATGCGAACACCGGCACAGACCCGAAGGATGTCGATCGGCGCCACCTGTTTCGCGTGCCCGTCGATCGTGCCGCTCCCGTTGTGCTCACTTCCGGGAGCACGCTCGAATGGACACCGGTCGCGGCGGCGAACGATCGGATCGCCTTCGTCTCGAGCGGCGTGCAGGCGCCGCCATCGATCGCGCTCATCGGATCCGACGGACGACATCGCAAATCCCTCGGTGCCGGCACATTACCCGCGGATTTTCCGCTGACCCGGCTGATCGAGCCCCAGCCGGTCAACTTTCAGGCGGCGGATGGCACCTCGGTGCATGGTCAGCTTTTCGATGACCACAGCCGCGACCGTGGGGGCGGCGCGCGCAAACCCGCGATCATCTTCGTTCACGGTGGCCCGCCCCGGCAGATGCTGCTCGGCTGGCATTACATGGACTACTACAGCAATGCGTACGCCGTGAATCAGTATCTCGCGACGCACGGATTCATCGTCCTGTCGGTGAATTACCGCTTAGGGATCGGTTATGGCCGCGCCTTTCATCAGCCCGAACACGCAGGTCCCGCCGGTGCGGCGGAATACCAGGACGTGCTGGCCGGTGCACGCTACCTGCAATCCGTACCGGGAGTGGCTGCGCAGCGGATTGGCATCTGGGGCGGCTCCTATGGCGGATTTCTGACCGCGCTCGCGCTCGCGCGCAATTCCGATGTATTCAAGGCGGGGGTCGATCTGCACGGCGTGCACGACTGGTCGCGGCTGCTCGATGACTGGACGGACAGCAAGCCGGTCGCCCGTTATGAAAAGGGTGACCATGATGCGGCCATGAAGGTCGCCTGGGAGTCCTCGCCCGACTCCAGCATCGACACGTGGAAATCCCCGGTCCTGCTCATCCAGGGCGACGATGATCGGAACGTGCCCTTCGCGCAGACCGTGGACCTCGCGCGTCGGCTGCAAGCGCACAACCTGCCCTTCGAGGAGATCGTGCTACCGAACGAGATCCATGGCTTCCTCCTACACGCATCGTGGCAACGCGTGGATGAGGCGGTGGCGAGCTACCTCGGGCGCATCCTGGCAGCTGGGCCGGATGCGCCGCCGGCCCACTAAGGACAGCCCGGATCGTAATTCGCCGATCGCGGCCGAACACGGGGCACGGCAGCGATCAATGTTGGCGCGGCTGGCCGGTCTGGTAGCGGACGATGGCATGGCCTTCGGCCGGTAGCTGAACCTCGAAAACCGGCTGACCATGGCGGGTCCGGACGGGGTGATCTGCGGCGATCAATTGCGAGCCCGGGTCGAGCCGCAAGCGCAGCTCGAACGCTAACGCGGATGAGCGGGCATTGTGGATCTCGACGCGATTGACAGCATCCGGGCCCCGGGTGGATCGCAGCTGCACGTCGGCGCTTTCCCCGACGCCGATTTCGAACTGCTCACCGACGGCGATATCACGCAGAGGTGCTTGGGCCAGCAGCAGCAGCGTATTACCCCGGGACAGAAAGCTCGCCACCCGGCCCGAGGGCAATGCCAGTCCGAGATGATGCGCCTTGTCGTTTTTCGTGCGCAGCGTTTTCGCCGCCGTCAGCCACGGACGATCCTGGTTCGCGACCAGGTCGGCTCCGTAGATGAGCTGCACCGGCACGCCTGCCTGCTCAAGCAGGCGCACCTGTTTGATCTGTCGACTGGTGAGGGTAGTACGTTGCGGCACCCGATAGAGCTTCAGGTCCCCGAGCTGCTCCTCCTCGACCAATCGAGCGATGCTGGCCGGGGCGACCGGCATATCCCTGACATCCGCGATTCCTATGGACTGCTCCAGGCGGTAGGGCGGCGCGCCATTCGCGAGGGAGGATGCGGCAGCCACGTCAGTCGTCGTACCGCGGGGCCAACACTGCGCAATGATCGGCTTCGCGACCGGCACAGCCACGTCGCGGTCGGCATATCGATCGAGGCGGCCAGCAATGACCTGGGCCTGTGCGCTGGGAAACGATACGGCATTCGCATTGGCGAGGGTGACCCAAGCCCCAAGATCCATCGTCGTGCCGTCCGGCGAGAGGTGCGCGACGTAATCGGCGGTCCAGTCGAAGCCGTGCGCAAGGTACGAGAGAGTGATCGTCGCGGTGGCGGGTGCGCCGCTGCGCACCAGGACCGAGAGGGTCGGCGTGGCGGACAGCTCCGTTGCGGCACTGAAGCTGAATGTTTCGGGCAACCCGGAACAGCGCAGGGCCTCGATCCCTTCCGTTGACTCGAAAACGATGCCGTCCGTAGCCGAACGGATCCTGCCAGGGCTGCGCGTGACGACGCCGGTCCGGGGCTGGGTCCGCACCAGCACGACTTCACGACCGAGCATCTGCGCAACCAGTGCGGCGGGACTGAGCAGCTGCGCATCTTCATTCTTCTCGAGCACACCGGCAGGAAGCCCTGTGATGATCGTGCTCGCAGGCTCGATGCCATCCGCGACACCCCCGAAACGGATGCGGCTTTCGCCGGCGGGAAGCCTCACCTGGCGCCGCTCCGAAACGAGGGCAAAGCCGCGCAGCCTGTCCAGCTCGAGAGCTTCCGCGGCGCGCGTGCCGGCCCGATACAGGCTCACGGACAGCGCCGTTGGCGGCCCCGCGTTCACATCGGCGGCATTTGCCTGAAGTGGCGCGAGTGCGGCCGCGAGCAGCCACGGCCTGGGAAGCATGCGCATGGCAGCCGCCTCAGTGGCGCGACTCGAACGCTGCAGTCAGTTCGGAGCTCCCATTGGCGGGCACGGCCACGAGCCATTCGGCTACATCGGCACTGCGGCGCGTGCTCTTCTGGCTTTCCTCGAGGATTCTCGTGTCGCCCCACAACCCTTCCTGCAGCAGGTCCACGGTCACGGGTCGGGGCAGTGCATTCGTGAGGCTGTAGCGCATCTGCGTCTGCCACTTCAGCCGCCCGCCTGCCGTGCGCTTCTCGACGGTCGCCTGCACCTTGACGTCGAATGCATCACCTGTGGCCAGCGAGAGCGTCGAGCCCATCGGCGTATGATCGATGCGGCTCTCGCCGATGAACTGTGGTGCGCCGCGCTGATCGCGCAGATAGAACCGCAGGATTCCCGCGGGCAGCTGATCGCCGAGCCCCGCATGCGCGCTCGTCGAGAAACGATAGACGGAACGCGCACTCTGTGCCGACTCCGTCGTTCCCAGCCAGTGGTTGCGAAATTCATAACCATGCTCGGCGGGCACGCCGTGCACGTCGAGAAAGCTCACCTGTTTGGTCTGCAGGTTGGCAATCGTCGTACGCTGCACCAGCGGATACAGGTAGAAGTCGCCCAGGCGCTGCCTGCTGCCGCTCTCGGTGCCCGCCTGCGCGAGCGTCGGGCGCGGCCGGGGTCGGAACCCCATGCCGTACGGATTGTCGCTCACCTGGGCCGGCGTGCCTGCGACCAGCAGCGTTTGCGCATCCTCGTAGCTCGTCCCGCTGGAGTTGGTCAGGGTCACCCACCCCTGCACATCGATCCGGGAGTCGGCCTCGTTGAACAGTGCGACGTAATCCGCCCGCCATCCCAGACCGGGAGTCAGGTAGCTCAGGGTCGCGGGCACCGCGCCGCTGCGCGCGCCATCGACCGTCACGGACAGCGTCGGTCGCGCGCTGAGATTGTCGGGCACCTTATCGAAGATGACGCGCACTGGCAGTCCGTCGTCGCGCAGCACCTCGATGCGGCCGCCGATCTTCATCACTACGCCGCCATTGGTGGCCAGGACCAGGGCCTTCTCCCTGGTTTCCGCACCCGTGCCCGGATTGACCCGCACGATCGTGACTTCCTGGCCGACGGCCTTCTCCATCAGCTTCGCCGGCGTCAGCAGATCGAAATCGAAATTCTGCTCGAGGATGGTGAGGCCGCTCGCGGCCAGCGAGACAGTCTCGGGACGGATTCTCGCCGACACGTTCTGGAACTCGATACGCTGGCGTCCGCCCGTCAGCTCGATCCTGCGATGATCCTGTACGAGCGCCAGATCATCGCCATAGATGGTGATGGCAAGCTCGTGATCCACGGCCCCTGCGGGCCAGCAGCCGAGCAGCAGGACCCCCATCGTGACCGGGAGCAGCATCACACGCATGAGCACCTTCCGAAGGCATGCGGACCGCACACCCGCACGCGATTCAGTATATGCCCATGCCAAGTCCGAGGGCGATCGTTGCACCGAGTTCCTCGCAGCGCGCCAGGTCG
This sequence comes from uncultured Pseudomonadota bacterium, assembly GCA_963716335.1. Classification (GTDB taxonomy): domain Bacteria; phylum Pseudomonadota; class Gammaproteobacteria; order Steroidobacterales; family Steroidobacteraceae; genus 13-2-20CM-66-19. The sequence continues at coordinate 622,098 of OY970302.1, forward strand.
GCTGCGGCGATCCGCTTCGGACTCAGGATCTGTTCGGGGGTCTGCGCGTGGGTACAGACGATGAGCGGCTCGGCGATCGCCTTCAGGCGCCAGCCGGTGGCGATCCGCTCGATCTGCCGCGCCGCATTGCTGCCATCGCTGCCGGCGCAGATGAGCGCCGCGTAGGGACGGCCCTGAAGTTGTTCCAGCACCGGATAGTAAGTGCGGTCGAAGAAGTCCTTCATCATGCCCGACATCGCCGCCAGGTTCTCCGGGCTGGCGAACAGATAACCGCTCGCCTCGAGCAAGCTCTCCGGCCCGACGGACGGCGCGCGCTCCAGACGCACGCTCACGGAGGGTTCCGCGGCACTGCCGCGCGCCGCCGCCCGGGCCATCTGCAGCGTACCGCCGGTGACGGTGTGATAGACGATCAGGAGCGTTGTCATGCTTCAGACGGGGTGGAACTGATAGAGCCAGGTTTCCGAAAGCGTCTCGCTGCCGTCTTGCAAAAATAGCCGTATGTCCACGGTTTGTTCCGCGGTGGGCTTGAAGTCGAACTGCGCGCGCCAGTGCCCGGGAATATTATCCGGCAACGCCTCCGTCAGTACGTTCACGAAGTTTCCGCTCGCAGCATGCAGGACCGCCTGGGGCCGTGTGCCCGAAGGTAACCGTGCAAGGGGAGCGCCGAGAAATTCCACCACGAAGCGGTGCGAGTTTTGCGGATGGGCCTGGCCCGGCTCGCCCCCACGGCCCAGACGCGTGGCGACGCAGCGCGCGAGTTTCGTTGGGTGAGGCTCATCGGCGTTCCAGTAAAGTCGATAGCGCATGCGCAGACTGGCGCCGGCCCGGGCAGCGGCTTTCGGTACCCACATCGCCACGATGTTGTCATGAGTCTCGTCGTCGGTCGCAAACTCCACGAGCTGCACCGAACCCTCCCCCCAGTCATCGAGCGGCTCGACCCACAGACTGGGACGGCGATCGTAGCGAACCCCATCGAGGTAGTGGTCGAAGACGCGGTCGCGCTGCAACAGGCCGAAACCGCGTGGCTTGCTGTCGATGAAGGCGGAAACGGCGGCGTGCGCGGGGCAATTGAGCGGGCGCCAGATATGCTCGCCGGTGCCGGTCCAGAGCGCCAGGCCGTCGGAATCGTGCACCTCGGGCCGCCAGTCGATGGCCGTTGGCTTCGCCGTTTCGGAGAACCAGTACATCGAGGTCAGCGGGGCAACACCCAGGCGCTGCACGTCGCGGCGGAGAAACAACCGCGCTTCGATCTCCATCAGCACCCCTTTTTGGCGCTGCAGCGCGAACCGATAGGCACCCGTAAGGCTCGGCCCTTCGAGTGCTGCGTAGACCGTGACCGCATCGCCCTCGGCCGGTGGCACGAAGTAGAAGCGCGTGAAACTTGGAAATTCCTCGGGCCGATCCGCCGTGGCCACATCGATCGCGATACCACGCGCCGATAGACCGTACTGATAGAGCTCGCCAATCGCACGGAAATAGGAGGCGCCCAGAAAGGCCGCCCAGTCGTTGGTACGCCAGTCGGGCTTGCCCGAGCTCGCCAGCCGGCTTTCCTGAAAACGAAAACCGGCGAATCCGGCATTGGCGGGCAGCTCGCGTGCGGGGCTGTCCGCGGGCATGTTGAAGTAGCGTGGATCGTAGAGGATCTCGCGCGCGACAGATCGATCGGCAGCCGAGGCCAACACGTACATGCGCACTGGCGTGCGGGAGAACTTACCGAGATGAAAGAACGTGACGGGGAACTGCCCCGGTCCGTCGCGAAACAGCGCATCGTCGGGCCTGAAGTGAATCCGGCCAAGGGCGTCGTAATCGATCCGCTCCAGCACGGCCTGCGGTAACGAGTGGTCCGCGACGAAGGGGCGGGTCGCCGTCCGTTGCATTTCCTGCGTCAGCTCCTCGAAGGAGAATGACGTCGGCCGACCAAACTTCAATGCGGACGCAGCGGCCCATGCCGGTGAGGCCGGCTGCAGAATCGAAGCCGCAATCGCGGCACCTGTACCCGCCAGCAACGAACGTCGGTCGATCATCTGATACTCACACGGGAAATCCGTTTGCTAGCAAGAACGATACCAGCACATCCCGTGACATCCGCATCCGCTGCCTCATTTGACTTATCCGGCCGATTAATCCGCCGTTGCGGCAGCACACGCGGCACAGGGGCGCCGCGCCGACGGAAGTCTCCCCAACGAGGAGCGCAACGAATATCATACGATCAGAAAAAATATCACCAGGGGTCTCATGCGCGTCTCTACCTTGCTCGTTTGCCTCGGTGTGCTGTGGCTCCTTGCCGCCTGCGGTGGGGGCTCCGGCTCATCGACCCCCACGGTCTCCTTCAGCGCGACACCCACATCCGTCAACAGCGGGAGCGCCAGCACGCTCACCTGGAACTCGACGAACGCGACTGCATGCACCGCCTCGGGCGCCTGGAGCGGTGCACTTGCGAGCAGCGGCAGCAAAAGCACCGGAGCGCTGACCGCCCCGACGACCTACTCGCTGGTGTGCAACGGCTCGAGCGGCGTCAGCAACACGGCGACCGTGACCGTCAACATCGTGCCCACGGCTACCTTGTCCGCCAGTCCGACCACGGTTTCGACCGGCACCGCAACGACGCTGACATGGAGCTCGACGAATGCTACCTCCTGCGCCGCCTCCGGTGGTTGGAGCGGCTCGCTTGCCAGCAGCGGCACGCGCAGCTCGGCTGCGCTGACGGCGCCGACCGTATTCTCGTTGACCTGTGCGGGCGCTGGCGGCACCAGCGCGGTTGTCTCGACGAGCGTCTCGGTCACGAATTTACCGATTGTCAGCCTGAGTGTTTATCCCACCGTGCTCGCGAGCGGCTCCAGTTCAACACTGAAGTGGAGCGCTACCGGCGCCACCACGTGCACGGCTTCCGGGTCGTGGAGCGGCACCGAGCCGCCCAGTGGCACCGCCAGCACCGGTGCGCTGAGCGCCTCGGCAACATACTCGCTGAGCTGCAGCGGCTCGGGCGGAATGAGCGCGGCGGCGACGGTCAGCGTCGTGATCTCCAACACTCCGATGAGCATTTCGCCCACGACTGCGGCCCTGACCCTCACGCGCACGCAGCAGTTCACGGCAACCGTCCCGGGCGGCGGTGCGGCGACGTGGACCGTCGATGGCGTCGCGGGCGGGAACAGCTCGGTGGGAACCGTGAGCTCGACCGGCCTATACACTGCCGGCACGGCTGCGGGCGCCCATGCGGTGGTCGCCACCAGCGTCGCCAACAACACCCAGTCTGCCACGGCCACCGCGGGGGTCACCGATCTCGCCGGGGTCTATACCTATCACAACGATCTCGCCCGGGATGGTGCCAACACGCACGAATACGCGCTGACGACCAGCACCGTGAGCACCCCCACCTTCGGCAAGCTTGCCGCCTGCCCGGTCGATGGGGCCATCTACGGGCAACCGCTGTGGGTCGCCAATCTCGCCGTGAGCAGTGCGATGCACAATGTCGTTTTCGTAGCGACGCAGCACGATGGGCTGTTCGCGTTCGATGCCGATGCCAGCCCGTGTCAGAAGCTCTGGTCGGTCAATCTCATCGATTCCGCTCACGGCGGCCTGAGCGGCGAGACACCCGTAGCGGCCAATCTCGTCGGCGGTGGCTATGGTGACATCCAACCGGAAGTTGGTGTGACCAGCACCCCGGTGATCGATCCCGCCGCCGCCATCCTCTACGTGGTCTCGAAGTCGGTCGACTCCGGCCAGACGAATTTCTACCAGCGTCTGCACGCGATCGATCTCGCAACGGGTAATGAGAAAACCGGTTCGCCCGTGCTCATTGCAGGCACCTATCCCGGCTCGGGCGACGGCGGCTCGACGGATACCTTCAATGCCCGTCAGGAAAATCAACGCGCCGGGCTGGCACTCGTCAACGGCGTGGTCTACATCTCCTGGTCCGCACACGAGGATCACCCGCCGTATTACGGCTGGATGATGGGCTATCAGTACAACGGCGCCAAGTTCACCCAGACTGCCGTCCTCAACGTGACACCGAACGCAGGGCAGGGCGGGATCTGGATGAGCGGCGGTGCGCCGGCGGCCGATGCGGGCAATCAGCTCTATGTCATCACGGGCAACGGCCCCTACGATGCCACCAGCACGAGCGCACCGAACAACGACTATGGCGACTCGCTGCTGCAACTGACCCCTGCGCTGAGCGTCGTGCAGTACTTCACGCCCTCGGATCAGTTGGCCGATGATCAGAATGATAATGACTTCGGTAGCGGTGGTGCGGCACTGCTGGCGGACCTGCCGGCCGGCAACACGGTGACGCACGCCTTGATCTGCGGTGGCAAGGACGATGCGCTGTACGTGCTCAACCGGGATCAGCTCGGCGGCTTCGGCGACGGGGGGGCCGTGCAGCGGATCGACTTCGGCGATTCCATCTTTGCGACGGGGGCCTTCTGGAATAACTCATATTACCTCGCCGGCGTGGATGGCCCGCTGCGCCTCTATCAGCTCAATACGGCGACGGTGCAGTTCGCCCTGGCCTCCTCCTCGACGCACCGATTTGGATTCCCGGGCGCCACGCCATCGGTGTCGGCCCAGGGCACCCAGAACGGCATCGTTTGGAGTGTGGATACCACCAGCTTTTGCACGAAGCAGTCTCCGTCTTGCGGCGCGGCAGTGCTCTACGCATACGACGCGACCAACGCGGGCAAGGAGCTGTGGGACAGCACTCAGTCTGCTGGGGACGCAGCGGGCAACGCCGTCAAGTTTGCCGTTCCCACCATCGCAAACGGCAAGGTCTATGTGGGGACACGCGGCAACAATGCCGGCCTGGCCGACAGTTCGACCACCGTTCCGGGGGAGCTGGAAATCTACGCGCTCAAGCCGTGACCGATGGCGTTGAGCGCCTGCACACGCGTGCCGGCGCTTTTTCGCGCCGTGGTGCGCCGGCGCGAGCAGCCACACCGCAAGACTTGCGCGTTGGCCGCCCTCGTCCCATGATACGCGCCAGCGCCGCTTCAGCCGGCGCCGGGGGGAGCAGCGTCGACCGTCTCGCAGCGGCGACGCACCATCATGGTTTTCAACTCGCTCACGTTCATCGTGTTCTTCGCTTGCGTTCTGGGCATGCATTCGTTGCCGCTGCCGTGGACGACGAAGAAAGTCAATCTGCTGATCGCGAGTTATCTTTTCTATGCGGCGTGGAATCCGCCGTTCGTCGTGCTGCTATGGATTTCAACCGTAATCGACTGGTATGCCGCACAGGGCCTGGTCAAGGCGCAGCGGGCGCGGACGCGGCACGCCTGGATGCTGTTGTCGGTGGTTGCGAATCTCGGCATGCTCGGCTATTTCAAGTACGGGCAGTTCCTGCTCGATAACTTCAGTGCGCTCATGTCGGCGCTGGGCATCGCCTATCACCCCGCGCACCAGGACATCGTGCTGCCGGTCGGGATCTCGTTCTACACGTTCGCCACCATGTCCTACACCCTGGACGTGTACCTGCGCCGCGCGGCGCCGGCGCAGAACCTGCTCGACTACGCGCTTTTCGTGACCTTTTTCCCGCACCTGGTCGCTGGACCGATCATGCGCCCGACGGAACTCGTGCCGCAATTCGCGCGCCCGCACCGTGCCACCGCCGAGCAGCTGCGCTTCGGACTGGCCCTGATGACGCTCGGTCTGTTCAACAAGGTCGTCCTTGCGGATGGCTTCTTGGCGAACGCGGCCGAACGGGTCTACGACAGCGATCGGATCCCGGGCACGCTGGATGCCTGGGCAGGCACGCTGGCATTCAGCGGACAGATTTTCTGCGATTTCGCTGGGTATTCGACCACGGCGATCGGCGCGGCTCTTTGCCTGGGGTTCGCCATGCCGGACAACTTCCGCTTTCCGTACGCGGCCGTGGGATTCACCGATTTCTGGCGAAGGTGGCATATCACCCTGTCCTCCTGGCTGCGCGACTATCTCTACATTCCGCTTGGGGGCAATCGTCATGGCGCACGCCGGACCTACCTCGCGCTCATGATGACCATGTTGCTGGGCGGTTTGTGGCACGGAGCCAACTGGACGTTCGTCGCCTGGGGCGGCCTGCACGGCCTGTACCTTTCCGTGGAGCGGGCACTGCGCGGTCGCTTCCGCAACTACCATCCCGGCCCCTTCGTCTTCGTGCTGCTCGGCCTCCTCACCTATTCGCTGGTGAACATCACCTGGGTATTCTTTCGCGCGAAAACCTTCAGCAGAGCATGGTTGGTACTGCGTGGCATGTTTGGCCAGAACGCGGCAACAGTCCCGGTATTGCCCACGTTCAGTCTGATCTCGGTCGCGGCGATCGTCGGCGGCCTCGTCGTCACGCACTGGCTCATGCGAGCGCGCACGCTGGAGTCGGTGGTCGCGCGAGTGCCGGCCGTGGCAGTGGGTGCGGTTTGGGCGTTGATGGCGTTTGCCATCATCATTACCCAAGGGGGCGGCAATGCCTTCATCTATTTCCAGTTCTGAGGGTCCGGGCAACGGCACCGGGCGTGTGCGCCAGACGGCGGCCGACCGCCCCGGAGTTGCCCAGCCGGTGCCCGTGCGTCCCATCCCACCGCAACCCTGGGGCAGGATACTGTTGGTGGCGGCCGTGCTGCTGGCACTGATGCTCGGGGGCTGGGAGGCTTACTGGCGCTCGTTTGGTGCAGCGCCGGGCTTCAGCAACGGCTACGGTCTTTGGGCGATGCAACGCCGCAGGATCGACACCGGCGAAGGCGATGCGACCGTGCTGCTGGGTGCTTCCCGTGTGTATTACGACATCGACCTGTCCATTTGGCAGCAGCTCGACGGACACCGCCCCATTCAGCTTGCCTTCGAGGGGACCTCCCCGCTCGTCTATCTGGAGGATCTTGCGGATGATCCGCAGTTCGTCGGCCGCGCGCTCGTCGGGGTGGCGCCGGGCCTGTTTTTCTCGGGGTATGGCTTTCAGGACGGCGGCGTCAAATACCTGCGCAAGGAGTCACCTTCGCAGCGCATTGGCCAGTGGCTATCGATGCACCTGATCGAGCCTTACTGGGCCTTCGATGATCCCGACTTTGCCTTGCCGACTGTACTGGCACGGCAGCCGTGGCCGGCGCGGCCTGGGAGACGCTGGTTTTCGGACGTACGCAGGCTCGGCACTCATGAGGCGGACCGCAACGCACATTTGTGGGACAAAGTGGCGAACGACCCGGAGTATCGCCAACTTTCCCGCGGCATCTGGCACGAGGGGTTCGTTCCTGCGAAGGACGACCCTTCTGCGGAGGTGCGCAGGAAGGGCGCCATGAAGCAAATCCAGCGCTTTGCCGCAGCGGTCGCGAAACTGCAGGCCCGTGGCGTGAAAGTCCTCTTCGTGCGTCTGCCGAGTGACGGAGAATATCTCGAACACGAAAACCGCACTTACCCCCGCGCCCAGAGCTGGGATGCGCTGCTCGCCGCCACCGGCGCCCCCGGAATCCACTTCGAGGACTACCCTGAGCTGCAGGGCTATTACCTGCCCGAGTGGTCTCACATGACACACCCCGAAGCCAAACGCTTCACCGCGGCGCTGCATGGGATCATCACAAGCAAGTTCTGGGTGCCGGAGGCAACAGCTCACGCAGCTGCAGCGACCCCGTAGGAACACGCGCAAGGGAGAGCTGACATCCTCACAGCGCGCGCCCTGCTCTACGGCGGCTTGGTGCTGGTAAATCTGGCGGCACTGGCGGCTTGGACCTGGACTGTGAAGCGGCGGGGGTTGCACGAACGTCCGGCGGCTACGGACGTTGCGATTGGGTTCATCGCCAACTTCCTCGATACTCTGGGCATTGGTTCGTACGCTCAGATCACGGCACTGTTCAAACTACGCGGCAGGCCGCCGGATGATCTGATCCCCGGAACGCTGAATGTCGGAAGTGCGGTGCCCGCGTTCCTGGGATCCTTGCTGTTCGTCGTGGTGGTGAGCGTGGATCCGCTGCTGCTCTTTTGCATGGTGGTGAGCGCAGGCGCGGGCGCGTGGCTCGGCGCCGGTGTCGTAAGTCGCATGCCGAGACGGGCAATTCAGCTCGTCATGGGCGCTGCATTGCTGATCGCGGCAGTGTTTTTCGCGACGACGAATCTCGGTGTATTGCCGCCGGCCGGCACGGCAATGGCTCTTCAGGGCTGGCGCTTCGCTGTAGCGGTGTGCGCTAATTTCGTTTTCGGAGCGCTCATGTGCGTCGGCATTGGCAATTACGCGCCGACGATGGTTGCCCTGGGTCTTCTCGGGATGCATCCGATCGCGGCGTATCCCATCATGATCGGCAGTGACGGCGTACTCATTCCAGTCGCCACCCTCGGGTTCCTGCGGTCGCGCCGCTTTGCTCAGGGCGCCGCGCTCGGTCTGGCGGTGGGCGGAGTTCTCGGCACACTCTGCGCATTTCCGCTGGTCAATGGCATCGCATCCCACCTGACCCTGATGCGCTGGCTCGTCATCGTTGTGATCGTCTACGCAGCGATATCGATGTTGCGCTCAGCACGCGCAGCGGCAATTCCCCCGGAGAATCTCGGCCGGGTTCGGAGCTGATCCTGACCAGCGTCTGCGCGCCAAGCTTCGGGTTGGAACCATGGTAACGAAGCGCTTGCACAACAAGCGTAGAGTCGCAGGTGGGTTGCCGACCACAAGGTAGAGCGACGGACACCGATGACAGGAGAAGGATTCATGCAAAAGCGCAAACTCGGCAACAGCACTCTCGAAGTGTCGGCGCTCGGCCTCGGCTGCATGAGCATGAGCTCCGGCTACGGCCCGCCGGGGGACAAATCGGCAATGATCGAAGTGATCCGCAGCGCGGTCACCCGAGGCGTTACGTTCTTCGATACCGCCGAGGTGTATGGCCCGTACACGAACGAGGAGCTGGTAGGGGAGGCACTGGCACCGTTCCGTGGGGAGGTCGTGATCGCCACCAAGTTCGGCTTCAAGATCGTCGACGGCAAGCAGGCAGGCTTGGACAGTCGACCCGAACACATCAAAGCGGTCGCGGATGCCGCGCTGAAGCGGCTCAAGGTCGAGGCGATCGACCTGTTCTACCAGCACCGTGTCGACCCCGAAGTGCCGATCGAGGAGGTCGCCGGCGCGGTGAAGGAGTTGATCCGGCTGGGCAAGGTGAAGCACTTCGGCCTGTCCGAGGCGGGAGTGCAAACGATTCGTCGCGCTCACGCAGTGCAGCCGCTTACCGCGCTGCAGAGCGAGTATTCGCTGTGGTGGAAAGAGCCTGAAAACGGCGTGCTGCAGCTTCTCGAGGAGCTCGGCATCGGCTTCGTTCCATTCAGCCCGCTCGGCAGGGGCTTTCTGACGGGAAAGATCGACGCAAGCACGACGTTCGACAGCACCGACTTTCGCAACGCTGTCCCTCGCTTCACACCCGAAGCTCGGAACGCAAACAAGGCACTGGTCGATCTCCTCGCCGCGATCGCGGCACGCAAGCAGGCGACTGCCGCACAGCTCGCACTCGCCTGGCTAATGGCGCAGAAGCCGTGGATCGTTCCGATCCCGGGCACCACGAAGCTGCAGCGCCTCGAAGAGAACATCGGCGCAGCGGCGCTCGAGCTGACCCCCGACGATCTTCGCGAGATCGATAGCGCAGCGTCGACGATCGTCGTGCAGGGAGATCGCTACCCCGAGCATCTGAATCGGATGGTCGGTCGGTAGGGCGGCGGCCCATGGCGGCTGACATTCCCTACGACGAAGGCGAGTCGATCTTCGCGGTGGCAAGGACTCACCATCGAGCTCTCTACCACACTCCACCGAGCGCCACGGTGATCGCCTCACCGTTTATGCCCCCGGCAGCATCGCTACACAGGAATGCGATCACCTGCGCGACCTCGCGCGGCTCCAGGACGCGGTTCTGCGGGTAAATGGCGGCTCGCTCGCGCCATACCTGCTCGACGCCGATGCCGCGCCGCTCCGCCTCGGTTTTCGCCGAGCGCTCGGCCATTGCCGTTCGTACCCAGCCAGGCAGCACCGCATTGGAGGTGACTCCGAACGGCCCGGCGTCCTGGGCAACCGCGCGCGCGAGCCCGATGACCCCATGCTTGGAGGCGGTATACGCGCTGCCCGAGCGTTCCGCTTTCTCGCCGGCAGTCGAGCTGGTGAAGACCAGCCGGCCGAAGTTGCGCTTGCACATGCCGCCTACCGTCAGGCGCGCGAGCTCGAATGGGCCGTCCAGGTTGACGCGCATCGTTTCGCGCCAGACAGCGGGATCCTGCTCCCACACGAGCCGCTCGTGCGCCGAGCCGATGCCGTGGTTCACGACGAGCACGTCAATTGGCCCCAAGCGCCGTTCGGTTTCGGCAACGGCCAGTGCGCAACCCTCCGGAGTGCCGAGATCGGCGGCGATGTATTCGAGACCACTGGTCGCGAGCTCCGTCGCGCTGCGCGACACGATCATCACACGTGCACCAGCCGTCGCGAGCAGCAGCGCCGCCTCCCGGCCGATCCCCCGTCCACCACCCGTGACCAGCGCTACCCGTCCGTTCATCGCGAGCCTCCGTTTGCGTCCCTGCGGAATCGTCCCACGATAGGCGGGAACGCACAATCGCGCCCAGGTCTTGAAAAAACCTGTTGGACCTGCAGGTCGATCGCCGGGCGCAATCCCTTACGACTTCGACTTCCGCGAACGTTTCGCCTTGCCGGAACGGTTGAGGTCGACCGCTTGGCGAACGAGCGCCTTGAAGGCGGTCTCGTCAACTTCTTCGCCTTCGTGGATGTCGATCGCGCGGCGCACGTTGCCGTCGAGACTCGAGTTGAACAGCCGCGCCGGATCCTGCATCGATGCGCCCTTGGCGAAAGTAAGCTTCACGACCTCCTTATAGGATTCGCCAGTGCAGACGATGCCGTCGTGCGACCAGACCGGAGTGCCCATCCACTTCCACTCCTCGACGACGTCCGCGTCTGCTTCCTTGATGAGCTTGCGCATCCTGCCCAGGGTTTCCCCGCGCCAGTCTGCGAGCTCGGCGATTCTGTTCGAGATGAGCTGCGCTGCCGACTGGTCCGGGCTCGCGGCCGATTTTTTCATATTCTCATCCTGGATTTCTTGGATGTCCAGACGGCCCCCGTCAGGGATTTCGACCGGCCAGGTTCATCAGTACCTCGTCGTAGTTTTTCGCCCCGCGCAGGATCCGTTCCTCGAACTTGAGATTCCATCGAGTGCGCCACATGAGCCCTCGCAGCGCAGTGTCAGCAGCCGCCGCCGCATCCGCAATCTCATTGGCCTGTTCCCGGTTCAACACCCAAACGTCCCCCGCCTCGTCGTGAGTCGCGGACGCGTAGCGAGTGTGCAGTGCGTCAATTCTTTCGCAAGTGGTGGCGAAACGATCCCTCGCTGCTTGCTGCAGAATATAGTTATGCGCCAGTCGAGCATACATCCGCGCCTCCTCGACGGGCAGACGGATGATCAGCCCGGCATCCCTCGCAGTTACCCATACGGCGTCGGAAGGCGCGAAGTACGTCGTTCGTACCACCGCATCCATCCCGTTCGCACCGATCGTACCGGGGATGCACGGCATTGGCGGCAGGTTGATTGTGATTCGAGCACCGGCGGGCGCTGATTTGTTCGCAGCAAGCACACCTCGAAACCAGTCTGCTCGCGATTCGAGTCGTAGATCCGCCGTCAGGATGTCCCGATTACGCTTTGCCTCCTCGAGCAAATCGTGCTGCAGCTGTGATACCTCATCCAGCCACGAGCTTCGGCGGCCGGAATTGAACAGCAATCGGGTTACCCACGGTCCCGCGGATACGGATTTTAATGAGCCGGCGTGCGGACCTGCGGATAACCCACAAACTGCAGGCAATCAACGATATGCTTTCCCCAAAGTGAACCATTGGAGGGGCGGATCCGCATGCTCGACATACATCCATTGCGTCATGCCCCGCAGGGCTGGCGGGACTTCCTGGTCCACATAGCGACGATTGTGATCGGGCTGCTGATCGCGATCGGTCTGGAACAGTCGGTCGAGTGGATTCACCGCAAGCACCAGGTGCGGGATGCTCGGGAAGCGATAACGCGGGAGCGCGAATTCAATCAGCGGGAGTTCGCGCGAACGACGGAGCGGTTTCGCCTCGAAACCAAGCGCTTCCAGACGAACCTTGCGGTTCTCGGGTACTTGCAGCAACACCCCGACGTTCCGCCGCAGGCTTTGCCAGGCAGTGTCGGCTGGCACACATACATAACGGAGTTCTCAACTGCTGCGTGGAAAACAGCCGAACACAGCGCCGTCACTGCACTGATGCCTCAGCAGGAAGTGCGGGACGCAGAACGCCTCTACAACTTGCTGCTCCTCGTGCAAACGAGCAGCGCCGAGCGCCTCCATGCGATCTCGAACGCGCGCCGCTACACTGCGGTCGACTCGGATCCATCGCACTTGCCAGCGTCGCAACTTGCCGACGAGATCACACTGGCAGAATCTGTACTCATCGCGCATTACCGCCTCGGCAGTGAAATGCGCAATCTACACTCCGACTTTCCAGACTTCACTCCGTATCCCCAGACTGATGAGTTGCGTGCAATCGTGCACGAACCGCCCATTTCGGACGAGGAGAGGCACGAACTGGGTATGCCAGCGGTGAAGTGAACCGCCGTCCGCTCCCGCGGTCCTGCGCCGCGCGCTAACCTGATGCAGGTTGCCGTGGGCACGGCGCACGCCCGCAAGGGCAATCCTCGGCTTCGTTGTGCTGTCTGCTGTAGAGCGGCCGAGCGACCCGTGCGTCACGTAGAGCCAAAGAAGGGAGGCAATGAACCCTCCGCCGGGCCACTGCAGGACCTCGGGGTCGAAGTTCGCCGTCATGAATTGAATCCTGATGAGGATCCAAGCCGGTGACGACGCGGCCGTACTTGCCAAGAACGTGAAGGCCAAAGGCATCGACCTCACCAAGCTCGACTTCGTCGTGCTATCGCATCGCCATCGCGATCATGTGAGCGGATTGTCCTATGTGCTGAGTGTGAACCCACAGGTCAAGATTTACGCGCCCAAGGAAGGCTTCGGTATTTTTGGCTCCGACCTGCCGAGCAAGTTCCACCGCAAAGACGACTCACTATCCGCCGAGATGGGTTACTACAACGGTGCACCGCCGCAGACCATGAAGTTCGGCAACTCTTTCCCGGTGCCAATATTCAGTTGCTCGACAAGACCACCGAAGTTACGCCGGGCAGCACGCTGATCGCCCTGATTTCCGATGCGCCGGGAACCAAGGAACTGAAGGAGCTGTCGCCAGCCATCGACACGGCGGACGGCGTCGTGCTCGTGCGGCATCGAATCAAGGCAGCGCGCCTTTCCGGTTCATCTCCCACTAGAAGAGCTGCGCGCGGCTTTTCGGGTCGTTCAAAATCGCCTGGAAACGGGGGTCGGCACGCAGTGGCAGGAAGGCCGGGGTGGTCCGGATGTCGATGAGCGGAATGCCCGTGGGCTGGCGCACCAAATCCGCCAGACCGGCCAAAGCCTCTTCCTTGCGGCCGGTCATCGCGCAGCCTGACAGGTACCAAAACCTGACGCCGGGCCCAGCGACGGCGTCCCTGGAGATTGGAAGCAAGCGCGTGGCCTTGGCCAAATGCTCCACCGCGTCCGGCTGGCCGCTCAGAAGCTCGAGTTGGCCGAGGTTACCCCACGCGAGGTAGTTCTCCGGCGTGCTGGCCACCTGTTTGCGGGCCTCCTCGAGAAAGGGCGCGACCCGCGCGCGGGCCAGCGCCTGATCGCCAGCGCCCCAATACACCAAGCCGGCGAAAATCGCGCCGACCAAGGGCGAGCCGTCCTCTTCGTAGGGCTGCTTCTCGTCGAGGCGCTTGAATTCCGCCAGGTCGCCGGCATCGCGCGCCCAGGTCTTCCGGCGGTACACCACATCGGGGTCCTCGCGCTGGGCGGGAGTCAGATCGGCGAGGATGGCTTGCGCAGCTTGCAGCGAATCAGTGGTGTCGTAAACCAGGTCGGCCAAGAGCAGCAGTTCGTCGAGGTTGCCCGGCCGCAGGGCCACGAGGCGCTGCGCAACCTCACGGGCTTCGGGATAGCGGCGGGCGATCATCAGCATGCTGACGAGGTTGCGTTGATACGGAATGCTGCCGTAATCCAGCTCCGCCGCCTTGCGCAGGTTGGCAAGCGACTCGGACCAGCGGCCCTGGCGACGCTGGATGAGACCCAGGGCGGAGAATACGGTTGCGTCGTTGGGCTGCAGAGCGGCGAGCCGCAAGTATTGGGCGGTTGCCTTCGCATAGTCGCGGTGGGCGTAGTAGGCGTAGTTGCCAACGAGCCGAATCACCTCGGGGCTGTCCGGATCGAGGGCCTGAGCCCGCGCGATCGCGTCTTCGCCCCGGGCCTTGAGTTCGGCGCTCTCGTCGATGTTCCAGAATTCCTTGAATGCGTCACTCACCGCGAGTTCGCCCCAGGCTGCGGCGAACTTGGGATCCAGCAACGCGGCACGCCGGAAGAAATCGGCCGACTGGCTCAACGCCTTGGCATTGCCGCTCGGGGCACTGTTGAAGACCGCCCTGCCCTGCAGGAACAGATCGTAGGCAGCAGTGTTCGCCGTTGGCCGGCGCTCGAGGCGCCGCAGGGTCTCGGGCGAGAGGGCGGCCGACAGAGCAGTGGCAATTTCCTGGGACAGCGTGGTCTGAAGGTTGAAGAGGTCAGTCAGGTCCCGGTCATAGTTCTTCGCCCACACGTGCTGGTCCGTGCGCGTGTTGATGAGCTGTGCAGTAACGCGAATCTTGTTGCCCGCGCGGCGAACACTGCCCTCGAGCACGTACGCCGCGCCGAGTTCCAGGCCGATCTGCCGCATCGTCTTGGTCGTCACGCGATACTGCATGACCGACGTGCGGGAAATCACCTTCAGCTCCGGCACGAGCGCGAGGTTGGTGAGCAGGTCTTCGTGCACGCCGTCGGCAAAGAATCCCGCATCCTTCTTCTCGCTCATGTCGGTGAACGGCAGCACCGCGATCGACTTGTCGCTGACCAATTCGATGGGCGCGGAGGCCGTGGTCGGTGTCTCGACCGCCGGCACCGAGTGCCTTGGCAGCACCAACCGATCGACGACGAAATAGGCGGCCACGAGGACCAACAAGCCGCCCACAATCCGCGGCACGAACGAACGGGAGGCCATGGGGGTTGACAGGGTCGATGCAGCGCCCGTCGAGGTCGTTGGCAGCGCCGAAGACAGAACGCTCGCGGCGTTGGCCGTCGTGGGGTCCGGTGACAGTAATCGGCGCACGCGCTCGACGAAGCCCTCCGCGCCCTGGCCGCCCGGCAGGCGCGTCCACTGCACATCGCGAAACCGGTCCGGGACCTTCTCGTCCCGGTCCGACGTGTCGTCGATGACGACCGGTAGCAGGAACGGCCGGTCAGCGACCATCAAGTGACTGCGGTCAACGGCGAGCTTCCACTCAAGCCGAAAATATCCCTCGTCGCGCATGTGCGTATGGCGCGAGATGATAGGGATAAATATGGTGCAGGCTTTAATCTGGCGGCGAATCGACGCATCCCAGGCATCGCCGCCGCGAAGTTCGCTTTGGTCGAACCACACCTCGACCCCGGTGGCGCGTAGTGCATTGCACAGACGTCGTGCAGCGTCTGCATCCTGCGATGCATAACTCAGGAACACCGCCCTGCCCGTATCGGTCACGGCGCTGCCGTCGCGGCGGGATGCAAATAACGTTCTGGTTTGAAGAGGTCGGCCACTCGGAGGCTCGGCGTTATCGTCCGAGTAGCCTACCCGAAGATGCCAACGACCGCTTCAGGGCAGCAATTTCCTGGGTGGCAACGACGCTTCTGGCCGATCTGACGTTCCGAACTACATCGGCGCCCCCCTTTGGAGGCTTCAGATATTTCTGCGCACCTCTACCGCATCTTTGCGACCACGAATCGGTGCGACGCCAAGCGGCTGTTTCTACGAGCCTTTCTCGCCTACCCTGTCGGTCCTTCACCGAGGACTTTCCCAAGTCCAGACTTCCGGTAGACCTCCTCCACAGAAATTGCGCAGTTGTGCCGCCGTGATCGTACTGCCGGTAGAGTTTCGGTAGACGATACCGTCGGTCCGCGGGTAGACCAAGCCTCAGGCTGCAGCGATGTCCGAGTCTGGACCCTGAGCAGCCGGTCAAGCATCCAGGAAGCCGACATTCAGATGGCGCGAAGCGGACGTCCGCCGACGCACTGAATCAAGTGGACTTGCCCGCGGGAGCCTCTCCTGGCACTGGCAGGCCGACCTTGCGGCAGAAGGAAGCGAAGCGCGGGTCGCCCTTATAGCGAAGGATAAAAGGGTCGTTGAGCAGACTGGTAATACCAGGATCACGAGTGCCCCAGGCGCGCTCAAGCCATTGGAACGTCTTGTCAGGATCGTTCCGCATCGCATACACCTCGGCGACCTGATACGCGCTGATATTGGCCTGCTTGTCGATCAGGTCCTTCAGCGCCGCGTCGGCCGCAGCACGATCACCGCCGATCTGGCGTGCCATAGCAAGCGCAATGCCCCGCCAATTGCCCGGGGGCTCCTGCTGCGCTACGGCGAGTGCGGCTTGGGGATCGCCGCGCTGGATGGCAATCATCGTAAGTGTCTGGTAATACCCCTCCGCATGCGGCTCCAATTCGATCGCCTTGCGGATCGCCGCTTCCGCCTCGTCAAGACGATTGAGTCCCAGGAGATCCATAGCCAGCCACTCGTACCAAGTGGCTCGCAACGGCTCGGTCGCGAGCGCCTCGCGGGTTAGCTCGACTGCTTTCTCCACCTGGCCGATCGTTGCAAGCTGGTTGGCAAGAGAATACTTCGTCGAACCAACCTGCGGCGCCAGCTCAAGGGCACGACGGTACTCCGCCTCCGACCCGCGCCAGTCGAAATCCGCGACCCGGAGCAAGACACCGCGTGCGCTGTGCGCAGCTGCGAGATCCGGCGCCAGGACCAAAGCCTCATCCGCGGCCGCGCGCGCATTCGCGTAGGCCTGCTGCGCGACCGCGCCGTCGAGCCATTGTTCGCCGAGCCCTGTCCATGCGCTCGACAAGTTACTCCATGCCAATGCGTAGCGCGGATCGAGTTGCGTTGCCGCCGTGTATTGCTCGATCGCCCTGCGCGTATCGGCCTCAGTGCTGCGAGCGTCGTAGAACCTCCCCCGTAGCAGCGCGTTGTAGGCCTCGAGATTCCCGCTCGGGGGGCGATCGCTCTGCGCGGCCGCATGCTCTCCCGGCAGGAGCTTCGCCCGCAGCGCCCCCGCTACTGCACGGGTGATCTCGTCCTGCAGCGCAAAGAGATCCGTGTACGCCCGATCATAGTGCTCCGACCACTGGGTGCTTCCGTCGGCGGTATTGATGAGCTCGGCGCTCACCCGCACTACATCGCCCGAGCGCCGCACACTCCCCTCCAGCACGTTCGCGACCCCGAGCTTCGCACCGATGCTGCGGCTGTCCTCCTTCGAGTCCCGGAACTGGAACGCCGAGGTGCGCCCGATCACCTTCAGACCTGGGAACTGCGAGAGCGCGGTGATCAGATCCTCGGAGATCCCATCGGAGAAGTACTGCTGACTCGCCTCCCCACTCTCGTTCGCCAGCGGCAGCACCGCGATGGAGGCCGCGCTCGGACCGTGGGGTGCGGATCCGGTGAGACGCTCGAACGTGAAATACCCGAACGCCAGCGCGACCGCCACCACAAGTGCCCCGTACAGCATTCGCTGGCGGCTGTCCGCGCGTCGTGGAAGCTGCGGTGCACGCATCGGTTCGGGACGCTCTCTGACTCCACCCCCCATCAGTCGTGCTATACGCTCGACGAAGGTTGGGGTGGGGCTGCCGGCGGGGAGTCTTATCCACTGCACGCCCACGAATTCGTCGGGGACCCTCGAGGTCGCTTCGTTCGTGTCGTCGATGACTACCGGCAGCAGAAATGGAACGTCCGCCGCCAGATCTGCGGTCCGGTCGACGGCCAGCTTCCATTCACGGCGAAAATAACCTTCATCTCTTGATTCGGTCTGAGCTGAGATGACAGCTATGAACAACCGGCAGTCATGAATTTGCTTGCGGATCTGCCGGTCCCAGGCGTCCCCGCCCCGCAGCTCGCTTTTGTCGAACCAGACCTCGATGCCTGCCGCGCGCAGGGCCATTGCGATCCGTTCGGCGGCCTCCGCATCCTGCGAGGCGTAGCTGAGGAATATAGCGCGCGAGGTATCCGCCATGGGCATGCCCCAGAGCTTATTCGTTGTCGTACCGGCTGCGCCGCTCTCTGAGAGCGTCACCTACCCCTTTTCGCTCAATGTTACCCCGTGCGGCAACGCGGTAGTCAAATCGCTGCTCACCGCCTGACTCAGGATCTGCAAAGAATCCTCTCCGCGGCTGTGACGTGCGGGCGCGAGTGTCCGGTATCAGGACAACGGGGATCCGACGGTGAGCGGCCGGTATTGGGGCCCGATCTGAAACGTTCAGGAGGAATCGTTCGGCGTTTTCACGTTCTACATCGCCGCAGCCAACGAAGTGTTCAACTGCGTTGCCTGGAGTCGTAGGGATCGCGAGCCTTAGCCGCGGACTTTCCACGCCCCCCGCCCCCCGATCCCACAGTAGCCATCCGGATTCTTCGCCAGATACTGCTGGTGATAGTCTCCCCTGGGGCTGGAAATCCCACAGAATCGCGCCGTTACCTCCCTGTTAGGCACCGGCCAGTCGACTTTCGGTAGACCTCAACAGCATTCCGGCGGTAGACCTGCAAAAGCAATCGGATGGTTAACCTATAGCTTCCTCCGCAGAAGGATCATATAGCCCCCGGCGGTTGGATCCTTGATCTTCAGGTAGCACCGCGTCCCGTCACGTTCGGTAAAAATGACGCGCTCCCATCCGTCAATGTCTACCCTTTCCGCTTCGTATTTCGCGGACGCCCACCGGCATTCGTAGCCCAGCTTCCTCTGTTCCTCGGGTATTCCCGCCTTTTCGACGTAAGGCATGCTCACCCATTTGTCTTCGATCGGTATTGGCGGCTCCACCGAGGAGGGCTTCCCTATTCGATCGCTTGCCGACTGCTCCGCCCTCTCCTTCCAATTTTGAAGCAAAGACGCTGGGAAACGAGCCGGATCGTTATCGATCAGCTTTGCGCAGTTCTGACAGAGCCATATCGCATTTTCTGTGCCCTTCCGCATTTCTTCACTCTGATTTGCGTCGTAACGCGGGCCATCAGGTGCAGCCGCCGCGATATGCGCTGCTACTCCCAGATTCAGCGCCTTAGACTGATCTGACTGCGGACCACCCGTCTGCGCGCCGCATCCTGGGTTGCTGCAACGGTAGTTAACGCGTTGAGCCACGACGCGCTTTACTGGCTCTGAGAAATCATCTCGGTTGCGCACAACCATATCGTTTGATCAGGTTGGTTAGCTTCTGCTCCCGACGGGAGCACCAGCCGAATCGCTTAGCAGTCGAGCGAGCACCGTGTGCTGGCGTTCAAATTGCTCAGGCCGTTCACGCTTCAGCCGCGTCAAATTCTGCAATTTCCACCGGATAGCGGGCAGACCGTCGGCGTGCGCGATACCCAACGCATTCCAGTCAGGCTCTGCCCGCACGAGAGACAGGAGAAAGCGGCGCTCATCCGCGTCGAGGCCTGCCTGTAACTCCCTGATCATCCGGTCACGTGCCTCAAGGAGTGCGCGAAGCTCGACTGGCTCGGACGTCATTCCTACGAAATTCTGTTCGAAATCCCGGCGAATGTCGCGTAATTCCGGGAACAAAACCTCGTGGACAGGCCTGTTATGGCTTGCGAGATAGACGACAAAGGAGCGCCGAATCGCCGCGGTAATGCCTTCATTGGCGAACAGCAGCATTACGTCGAAGAGATCGCGGGGATGCTGCCGATCGAGTGCAGCGACGAGCTTGCCGCCGTAGACGTCTTCCAATGCGAGAACGGGAATCTCGATCTCGGCCAGCAATGTCTCCCGAGCCAATTTGCTCAACGCAGCTTTACGCACGGGATGCACCGTGCCGCGAATGACCGTGTTTACCTCTACCTTTACCTCTATGCCAGCCCGGCGAACCAGCAGCCGGGTTTCACCGTCACCACCAGCAGCCGGCACGTAAACCTCAAGTCCCTGCGCTCGCAGCCGTTTTGCGGCCTCCCTGACCGCAGCGTTGATTCGGGCAAGGGCGTCGTCGCGCCTCACAGTGTGATCAGTAAAGACGAGGTCCAAGTCGACCGACAGTCGGGGCATGTCTCGAATGAAAAGGTTGATCGCCGTGCCGCCCTTGAGTGCCAATCGATCGCCTACAAAGACGACCGGTGCCACCTGGGTTAAGAGACGAGCGGTGTCGAGGTATATGCGATTCATCGCTTGATGATGAGCAGTCCTTCAGAGGACCGGGATACCCAGGGGCGAGCGCTACCCAGCGGCAATTCCGCAGGATCCAGCTTTGTTACCCAGGGAAATGCGAATTCCTTGCCAAGTTGTAAACAGAGCCGAACGGTCTTGACGCTAGTGCATCTACGCAGCAGGTCCCGCAGCACATTGGACCGAAGTGTGTGGGCACTCTGTGTGAGTTCGCGTGCCTCCTGCAGCGATTGCCGTACGCCAACGTCGCTCAGCACCTCAAGTAGCGCCCTCTCCGGCTCCGAAACGAGTGGCGCATCGGCCTGCTTCTCGAAGGAAGGGGCGTATAGAAGCGCATTCGGGTCTTGTTTGAAGAGCCGCTTTTGGTGGTAGTCGCTAGGAAAAGTCTTCGTGAACCATTCGGGGAGTTTCTTGGCCTTCCACCCGTAGAGGTGGGTAACAGGTCTCTGGGAGACGTACTGGCGTACACCGTACCAGTCGAGGGCTGTTTTCCCTCCGACATGTAGCCCCTGGATTTTTCGTTCCAGGAGCTTTAGGCAGGGGTTTAGCGCGAGAGCCTCGCCAGGCCTGATGTAGACGCCGTGGGCAAGTCGAACGAGCCAGCCCGCCTTGACATAATGAACGGCAAGGTCAGCCGATATGCCTCGTTTGGCTAGGTCGTCGGATGCCAAAGGGGCGCCCGATGCCCAGTGCCTGAAGAGGTCATTTAATTTGCTTGTCGATATCGTAGCCACACTACGATTTATAGCACCTTTCTGAGTGAAGGCCAAATTAGGAAACTCTTTCAAATCGTAGTCTAGCTACGATATTCGAAAACTTATCAAATAGAATGCGGCGCCTCCTTATGGCCGGTAGCGACTCCATCCCCACAGCTACAGCTCGAGCCCCCCTTCCGCACGAGGCGTCATGACCGACGACGATGACAAGCCCCTCACCGTGTCGCGAGAAGATCTCTACGAGCTTGTCTGGTCGAAACCGATGCGCGATCTGGCCCGGGACTTCGGGATATCCGATGTCGGGCTTGCCAAGCGCTGCCGACGATTGGGCATCCCGGTTCCAGGTCGCGGTTACTGGGCACGGCTCGATGCCGGCCAGAAGCCCTATCGTCCGAAGCTGCCCGAAAGGAAGCCACAGTGGTTTGACGAGGGCGCGCTCACCGTCCCTGCATCCCAAGATCGACCGCGCTCCGTAGACAGCAGCGAGGGGAATCAGGGGAGTGAGAGTGAGGTATCGATCGCCCAACGCGATGACGCGTGGCTACAGGACAAGCTCGCTTTCGAGGAGCTACCCGAAGACGCAATCGCGGTCCCCACCGTCACTCGTAGGTGGGACACCACAATTCAGCAGTGCCGCGACTATCTCGAAGACGCCGCCGAGAAGCTACGCATCTCCAAGAAGGCAGCCGAGAGGGCTGAAAAATGGCCGGAGCGGCGCAAGCGCACCCAAATCGACGAGGAAGGGTGGGCATGGCGAAGTGTCCAGGATCGCGGGCAGCGCCTGTGGCACACGCACAAGGCAGTCTGCTTCCGCGTCTCACTCGGAACGTACAAGCGCGCCCTGTCCATTGTGAACGCGCTTGCCCTGGCCGCGCCGGACCGCGGATTCACAGTGGGCGAGGACGCGAAAGAAGGCCGAATCGTTTTCGCCGGCCACGATGCCAAAGTTGAGCTTCGAGTGACTGAGCCACTGGAGTCCAAGACTCGCCCCAGGACAGGCTACGACGGCAAGGTCGAGCAGGAAAAGTACCACGTGCCCACCGGGCGACTGCGAGTCACCTTGCAGATCGACTATCGCGAAGGCCCGATCTTCGAGGATCGAGATTCACGACCGCTCGAATCCCAACTTAACCGAGTCTTCTGCGGGATCTATCGGCAAGTCGTGCGCGCATGGCGAGAGGAACGCAAGCTTCAGGCGTTCCATCGAACGCTTGAAAAAGAAGCTCGGCAAAAAGCTGAAGCAGCCCGGATTCGCGAGGAGCGGGAGCGAGCCATTGCGGAAGTGCGCATGCGTCGTCGGCGACTCGCATCCGAGGCCACCCGCTGGGCCCAGGCCAACCGGATCCGCGACTACGTCGCCCATATTCGCACCGCCGCCCGCAAGCGCACCGACACAACCGCCGAGCTGACCGAATGGATGGAATGGGCGCTGAGCGTGGCTACTACACTGGATCCGACCGATCACCGCCTCGGTCAGACCAAGCCAGAATCCAGCGAGACGCCAGAGGAATAACGCACGAGCTCTACCGTTTCTCTACCGGCGGCAACCGCTGCGTTGGCAAACCGTTGTCTCTGCAAGCACTTTCTGCTTACCCAGATAGTTGTGAGCGAAGTGTCTGGGCAAGCTCCAGACAGGAGACAAAGGCGGACCTGCTTTTAGCCCCATAAACGGCTCTACAGTCATCCGCTGGCCGGTTTCAAGTCCGTGATCCAACTTCTCGCGGTGGGCAATTCGGCAAGCGAGAACAGACGCACATCTCCGTGAAAGAATGGTTTGAACACACCAACCATAGCCCGTAGCCATGCGTGATCCGTAACCACAGCGATGTGGCTGAAATCGTGCCAGTGTTTCAGCCCGAACGCGGCGTCATCCAAAAGCGCTCCGACCTCAAATCCTGTGAACTCTTTCCCGATGACATAAAGCATCTTGATCGGACCCTTGCCCATCATCGCCTCGGCCTTGGGTATAAGCGTATTCTTGTAATCCGCGTGTGTAACCTTGCCCGTGGCTTCGATCGCGATCACATCCTGCGGCAAGCCATCTATGAATCTAAGCATCGCCGTCCTCCCTTCGTCCTGCAAACTGCAATTCGCGCAGGTCCACTGAGCTTACTCGGCTCAGCTTCTGCATCCCGCCCTTCTGATCAGTTGCAGCCATCTGCGGTGTCCTTCACCAGATATTATTCATGATAGTTGGCGCAAGACTTGGAAATCGCGCGGATACCCTGAACGTCGCACTATCGCTGGGCTGCGATCGGTCGATTTTCGGTAGGCGGTGACGCCATGCCAGCGTTTGTCCGCAATGATGTCCACTTGCTGACTCCTGCTCATGTCGCGTCAGTTTGTTGCCGGTAGACTTCCATGTCGTCGTCCCGTTACCGTCAAATGCTCCGGGCGAAGACCGCCCCGTGGTTTCCGGCTTCCCGTCACGTCTCCCGTTTAAGGCGTCCCGCTCCCGCCGCAATTCTGATTGCTGCAGCTGGCGGATCATTTCTTTCGCCGATTTCGTCGACGCGATGCTGCCTTGACCATAGCCTTTCTTTGCTTCGCTGCGCGAATCGCTTCCGTTGTGGGCTGCGTCGCGTCCGGAACGGCTGGTTCAAATCTCATCTTTTGACTACTGTCGTCCGAAGATTCGGCCGCCTGGTCGTTTCTGGACGCTACGAGTCCGGCAGTAATCTTTCTTCTATCTGCCTTCCGAATTCCGTACCAACGATTCTAAGCTGAGACAGACCCAACAGCAGCTTAAAAGAATTCAAGTACCGCACACAAAAGAATGATAAAGATTTGGATCGCTCAATACCCGCTCGCATCGAGTCGCAGAGCGACAGTAACGCCTCCTCCAATAGCTCTTCAGAGACCTTATTCCGATATTGCTGGACGTAGTCGTTGAACGTCGCGTAATTGGGAACCTGCGAAGCGCTGAGAGCCGTCGCCTGGTACAGAATGTCCGCGCGGATTTCGGCTGCATCGTGGTGTGAGGTCCACTTCTCGGGAGACGCGCGGCCCAGCGCGAGTTCAAGGTAGTCGCAGCTTCGTGCCTCCGTCGCGTGCCAGCTAGCAAAGCTGTCGGCGCGTTCCTGGCCGAAAGTCAGAAGATAATCGAGTGCGTCCCGCGGCGTCTCCGGATGGGGCGTGTACTCCGTCCCGCCTAAGATCCACGTACAGACTCGATTGCTTGAAACTATCGAGAGTCTCCAAGACCGATTCTGGCGCGTAGTACCTATACAGGTACCTTCCGTGGACCGGATCCCCGTCGAATAGCGATCGAACTATCTGCCCGTAGGAGAGGATGAGTTCTTGCTTGGCGCGGTGCCATCCACCGCTCTTCCAATATGTCTGCCATGATTCCCGATCGACGCCATTCTCGAAGCGCAGAAAGGTGTTCACAACATTGGGGTTTTTGCCAGCTCTTCGAGCCAGAGCACTGCTAGCGCTGCGCCCCTCGGAATCCTTTCATGCGCGCACAGAAGCAACGCCTCATCGAATAGGGCATTAGCGTTGTTCAAGTAAGCCGAGGCTGCCTGTGCAACTTCCGCGACAGTGAGTGCGCCCTCCCGGCGTACAGGCGCTCGGGGTCGACTCAACCATTCGATTGTCTCTTCTTCAGTCACGCCGCCGGACTCTTGACGGATATTATGGATGATAGTCCACGGCGAAGATGTGCTCGCTATGAATACAGGCGCGGAGCCGTCGCTGCTCACTATCCGGTAGACTTTCAGTAGAATTTGTCGCCAATCCACCTGCAGCCCATGTTGGCATCGACGCGTGCATGCGTGCGCTCATACATCTACCTTCTGAAGCCGCTCTGTGATGTCCTCCACCCCGGGAAGTGTCCAAATGCTATCCCGGAGCACGAATTTCCAGGCGTTCGTATGCTTTACAAAGGCGGCGTGATCCTTGACGACCTGAGATGGGATCAATGCAGCCCGCATTACCGAGAAGTCTTCGTTGAACAGTACGCCTGCGAGGAAGTCAAAATGTGCCTTCTCAAGGTTTCGGATCGCACTTAGTTGATGCGAATTGTTGTAACGCGTCAGCCGCCGACACTTCACCTCAATTTTTTGGCCCTGTGGGTCAATGCCGTCGTACCCCGCCGTTGATGATGTGTTCAAAGTCAACGAAAGAGCCTTCGCGACAAGACCCTCGGCAACGTCTGCGCCCGGGCCGTTTGAAGTTCACACGATTCCGCGAGACCTAAACTCCGCCATCAGCTCCGTGTAAAGCTTAAGCAGTTCGCGATTTGATTGATGGGCAAATTCGTTCATTCAGCCCCCCCCCCCTGGACGGCATTCCGGCGGTCATCCAGCTTCAAGTCGCGTGGCATTAGCATTTCCGCTTGGGTTTGAGGGGAGAAAGGGAGGCAGCAGGCCGGGGTCGCGGCCTACATCGCTTACCAGACGGCTCATCGAGTTCAGTTCCATCTGAGTTCTTGTCCAGCCATGCTTTCAGGCGGCGCCAGGCCTCGTCAGTGAGGTCGACAACACGCTCTCCGCGTCTGCCGCCCACCATTCGCAATCTGTACTCGCTAGGCATCAACGGACCATGGGCCCCAAATCGCCATGACTGCGTGAATCCGAGAACGAATTTGCCACCCGTATCGTGATTGGTGGCGTCAGCGTCGTGCACGTCGTTCGGTACCCACTGATATCCGCCGTCCACCGGGCGATAAAAGTTATCCGGATGCTCAGACCGATTAGGCTTCTTCCCAGCAAATCGGCGGTCATTCCAGTAGTCAGCGAAGCTCATCTTCTCGCTGACGACTCCCGCCCAGACGACGCTATGCGGCTCGACGGCGTTCACTCGCTTGCCGGCAAACGCCAGAACAAGTTCCCCGATCTCGGCCTTCTTCCGAATACGCGGCTTACAGACTGCCAGCGTGACGAATGGCCGATCGTAGTTCGGCGCTGAACCAGCATCCGTCGCAATGACGTAGGTGTGAACCCGCACGTTATGCCTCCGTTTCTCCCGCTAGGACCCGTAGCAACCAATCAATGGCATCTTGCCGGTCGCCGATGTCCGCCACAAACTCCTGGCCTCTGGCAGCCGACCGCAGGGTGCCATCGGGATTCCATCGTTCTGCCGGATGGTACGTCAGGCCGGTACCACCCCTCAGCGGATCCAGCCATGCGGAACCGCCCACAAGGACGGCTCAGTTGAAGCGGGGGCCGTGAGCCGGAGCCCGCGACCGAGCACCCCGTATCCCGGAAGTCCGGCGGCCGCCCCGGTATCGTCAGCCGCTCCTGGGCGACATAGACCGTGTTGTTAGCCGACCAGCCAGTAGCGAGATGGGGATGGGATTTGAGCCACGGATAACGCCTCAAGGCCGACAATGGGTCTCCCCCTACCGCCAAGACCTCGTCGATCTGGAGCCACCCAAACAGCCTGTGCTCCGCAGTTCCGGCATAGGTCCACGACCCTCACGGCTGCGAATGGCGGGCCGATAGAGCCCCCAAAAGACGAATAGATCGCCCCGGCCGACGCTATTGTTCGATAGGTGACTCTGAGCGGCGGATACCTGCCCCAACGCCCCACGCCAGCCGGGCAGCCGGCGTAGAGAGCCGGCATCGACATCAGGATCGAGGTGGCACGGTCGATCAGCCGCAATACGGCCCCGTGTGACGGATACAAGTTCGGCGATGCCGGTCGACAAATCGGCAAACCGAGTCGGCGTCGGCATCCGCGTTGGAATCGGCAGCGAAATCGGACGGCCAGCGACGAGTGGGCTTGGGACACCACCCGCCGATGAATCAAAGCCCTTTCTGGAAAAAATCAGTTTCACCCGCTCGCCTCTACCGATTCTCTACCGATAGCAATCCGAGCGAAAGCAAGAGACTGTTTCTACTAGCCTTTCCGGCATAGCCTGGGATTATCGAACATAGTCCCGGGCTACAGACAGCGCTGGACCTCTACTGATTCTCAAGCTGATGCTCAACCGATTCTCTTCGACGGCTGTGCTGCCGCTGATCGGACTTAAGTAGAACCCGACCGCCGCCCGCCAAGCCGCTTCCGTCAGAGTCGGTGGTGCGGTTGCTCCCAGCTCAGCGAAGAAGGGGCTAGCCTGCAGGATAGCAACCCCGGGGCCCCCGTATGCAGAGGGCACATTCATTTGGCGCGCGTCTGCGTACGGCATGCGGAACTGCGCCACTGAGCACGAGCGTCTCGGTGCTGCGCGTTAGTCCCACGTAGAACAACCGTCTTTGCTCTTGCATCTGCCGTGCTTGCTCGGCGGCGGTGGCAGTCGTTTTTATGGTTGGCAGGATGCCAGAAACGCACCCTGCGATTACAACGAGTCGCGCAGTCAACCCCTTCGACTTGTGCAGACTCATTATCCGGATTGATGGGCCCTGTGTGCCAGGCAGCTCTGGCTGCACGATGTCAGTGCGGAGTTCGCTCAGCAATTCGCTTGGGGTTTGAACATTGGTGGCAATCAGCAATGCGATCTGTCGGATGGTTGCGACTTCGGCCACGCCGGCGGGGAATAGGCTATCCACCAACTGCTGCATGTTGAGGTGCCCCAGCGCGGTCAACCGCTGAACAAGCAACGCATAACGAGTCATGAGCGTTTGTGTGTGGAGCACTTTCGGCGCACCCGCGGCCATTGCCTGAAGAGCTGCGAACGGAGACTGCCCGGATTGCTCACAGTGCGCCCGTAGTCGAGCGTAGGAGCGCCAACGGCAGTCATCCTGGCCGGCCCCAAGCCAGTAACGAAGTGACGGCCGATCCTCCTGATTCACTAGAAGTGCCAGCAGGGAGAAGGCCTCAGCCGCCGCCGGTTCGCTGAGTGCGTCTTCGAAGTAAAAGCTCTGAGCCGACCACTGCCGATTGTGCTGCTGGGCACGGTTGTTCAGCGCATCCCTGATGCCGTTACCGATCGGTCGCCTGTTTAGCCAGAACCAACACTTCCCCTGCCGCGACACCGGGGTGATAGGCCAGGTACCACTCGATATATGCCGCGAGGTTCGATATCTCGCTGGCCGCCCGTAGAGTGCTGCACGACGTAGACGGTACCAGCCGGATTCGCAGCAGAAAGGTAGCAACTGTTTCGGCGCCGCGCGTTGGTTGCGGTTGATAAGTGCATTCGCCATTGTGACCATAGTTTGCGGACATCTGCGGCACTGGTTCAGCAGCTCGTCGTGCGTCGCGGGATGCGTCTGAGGGTAGTCGACGATCCCTTCTCGATAGAGGCCAATTTGAAGCTGTAGACCGATTGATCCTCGTCCCCTACGACTGTGACTTCTCCATTGCCAGCCAGCGCGTCAACCAAGACCTGCTCGGCACGGTTCAGGTCCTGATACTCGTCAACCAGAATGTGGTCAAATTGAGGTATGTCGGGGTGCAGAGGGTTTAGTCTGATGAAGTCGAGAGCGAGTGGCACGAGCTCACCCACTAATATCGATTGGTGGAATAAAAGCCAGCTTCGCAACGCTTGATTGAACACCTGTTCCATCGGGTCAGCAGGGAAGCCGGGCGCATGATGCTGTAGCGTCGCCCAATAGGCTGAGAACGCGTCAATGAGCCTGTCGACCGCTCGCTTGCCGTTGAACTGTGCCTGCAAGTCGCACACCAGCGTATTCCGCTCAAACTCCATGAGTGGGCGGGCGGTTCTGTGCAAGGCTTGGAACACTGCGGCGCGTCCGAGCAGGCTGAAGCACAGCGAATGAAGCGTCCTGGCGACAACGCGGTTTGCTCCCGGCGCGCCGAGGGCGGCGAGCTTCTCGACAAGATCGTTAGCGGCCGTGCGGGTAAACGTCACCGCTAGAACGCGCTCGGGTGGTACATTCTGTTCTAGAAGGCGCGCTACGCGTCGCATCAGTGCGAACGTCTTTCCTGTGCCGGGACCCGCGACAACTGGGAGCGGACTTGCGGGATACGCCCAGCGATATTTAGGTGGATACCCAGTAGGTTGTCGTTCCAAGGCATGGCGTTTCCGTGCGCAAGCAGTAGCGTTGCCGCCCGCTATGCTACTGTGAATAGCGAAGCATGGTGGCGCGCGCTCGTTGTGGAGCTTCGGGGCCCGTCAAGCGATCGCCACGCTGTGCCGCCGACTACGTTAGGTCACCTGATTGTCATCAGCGATGCCGCATAGGTCTTCAATCACTACCGCCCGCATCGTCACCGTCAACAGACAAATCACCCCAGTCATCGTTATCGATCTTGTCGTCGTGTTTAGCCCAGACGTCGTCGGGAATCTTCTTGTAGTCGGATAGGGTAAGGTATGCCTTGCCGACATCGTTTAAATGGAGCTGTAGGCGGTAAGATTCGACCTCCCCGCCGGATTCATCGTAGGGGCGTATGTCATCAGCTGTCGGCAGCTCAATATAGATACCGTTGTCGGCGGCTGTAGCTCGCGACAACGCTTCTTCGACAGATTCCTCGGGGCCGTTTTCTTCGTAGAAGTCCTCGTCGATCTGGATCTTCACCCATGGGAACAGTCGCTGGGCGACTTGTTTAATCGTGTACCCGACATACATTAAGCCATAAGCCTGATCGAGTACGTCGAGGCCCTCATCGACTCGGTAGATGTTCACTGGCGTCCTGCCAAGAGACTTGTTTATCCAGTCTTCCATCTCGACAGCTACCTTCCCACCGCCCGCTATGTACCGCATCAACGGCTCATCGGCGGCGAGACGGTTCTCCTTTTGCTGCTCGGGGGTGCCCTGGAACACTTTTTCACACTTATCCTTTGTCTCCTCACCAAGAACGTTACCGATGGGGATTTCCACCTTGAATTGCTTGCCGGTCGTAACGGCAGTCTCGAGGATTGACGACCTGCCAGTACGTGGCTTTCTCCGGGATGTGGACGATGAGGACAACCGGAAGGCTATGGCTCAACCAATAATTGAAATGCGTTAGCGTGCCGTAGTAGACCAACTTCTTGTCAGCCAACTTCTTGCCTACGCGCGTGACATGGCTTGCGCCAGACTTGATCTGCGCGCCGATCAGCTTACCCGTGGGAAAGCCGTTGGGATCTACCTGCTCAATGTGCGCATCAATTCCCATGTCAGCCGTGGGCTGCTCACGGAATATCCAGTTGAAGTCATTGAGCACTATGCCCTCGACGGCATTGAGTTCCTTTCGCTCGGTTGAGCTGTATCGATGTATCCTCTTTGCCACTTCACCTGATCCCATAACCTCGACAAAGCGCTCCTGCCGCCATCCAAATCTATAGTGCAGTGCCCTCCGCCTTCTGCATCGCCCGAATCTTCACCAGAGATTATTCGAGATAGTCGTCAGCGTAGAGGGACTCGTGCCCCAATACACGGACTTTGCCAACTCATCGGTAAGCAAGCGGTAGAGTTTCGGTAGAGCCCAATGCCATTCCACCGATAAACAGCATTGGTCTCCACTTGCTACGACTGGTTGGAAGGAGCGTAAGTCGCACTGGGACCGACCAATGCGCAATTACCTGAACCGCGGTTTCCAAAACGATGGCTGGGGCTGATTTCGCGGTGTCAATGACTTGCGGTACCGGCGAGGCTTTCCAAGCAGCCAAGCGTACTCACCGCCGCGCAGCTTCTTGCACCCGATGAGCTCAACGCTTCCGATGATGCGCCCGACGGGCAATGACTCCGGTGGCGATCTTACGCGATAGTTCCGTTCCGCCCATTCATAGTCGCCGGACTTTACCCGCATACAGGTATACGCGCCCTCTGATGTGAGCCGGTCGCGATCGGTATTCTTGTCGCTTCTTGCCACGCAGGATCAGTTCCACGTAGGGCTGTCGAATCGAAAGTGCTTTCTCCAGCTTCTCAGCCATACCGTTTTTCTACTGGGCCGATTTCCGATAATGACAATGCGTTGATTGACATCGACTTTCACGATTCCCTTGGGATTATCCCAACAAGTATCTGGCCATCGTCCAGAGTGAAGACGCTGCGTGCTGCGCTCGCTGCCGCGAGACGGCAGCGCTGAGCCTGTCGCTGAACGTCATGCAAGAGAGGCACAACTGCTTTAAGCGCTGCCGCACTGGCAACCCTTTCGTCTGCCTGTGCAGATATGCCTTTCAAGAGCTCGCCAAACCAACGCTGCTGGTCAATCGCAGGTACCGGTACCTGAATCTTCTCAAGGGCCTGCAGCCCGAGCGTTCTGTTCCGTCCTGCTCCCCGGAGATGCCGTGCCAATAATCGCAAGTACTTCGCGAGTTAGGAAGTAAAAGCACAGGAACTCGGGTGTGGCGACCCCGTCGTGTGGTACACAAGTGATAAATCTATGGGAACCGCATCGGCCGGAATCGGCTTGTTTCGCGACTGCGATCGCACCCTCCCATGCAAAGAAATTGCTGAAGAGCAGATCACCCGGCTCGATTGCAAAAATGCGCTTGCTTCCGATCTCCGTCCCTGACAATGCGGGCTTATGAAAGGTGCCCTTACCGAATGACCGAATTCCAAGCTCCGCGTAAATTCCGTCTGCTGTAACTTTGATTGGTCGACGAATCAACGGAGCTACCAGAGACATCGGCTTCCGGGGCGCGTTACCAGCTATCCGCCAGAACGCCTGCAAAAGCAACGCACGAGCGCTTGCATCTACATCCTCTGTCAGTTGCGCCACCTCATCGGCTCTCACTGAAATTCCGTCGATCCAGCCGACGAGGCGATGCTGTTCTGACAAAGGCGGCAGAGGAATCGTCATCTGAAGAAATTGCTTTTCTTTAAGCCGGTTGCGGCTATTTGGGGTCGCGCCGCTGCTCAGCCCAAGCGCTTTACTCCAGCTTGCTGATTGCACGAAATAGTAGAGCAAGTAGCGCGCGTCAAGACGCAAAGAATCTACCTCAAAACATGGGAACTCGTTCGACATGTAGCATCCTTCGGCACTTCGGTCCGCCACGGCGAAAGAGCCTTTCCATGCAAATAGGCGGTTGTAGATAAAGTCGCCAGACTGGACGCGATAGACGCGTGCCGCCTTGATCGATTGCCCCGTCTGAACCTCTTTCTTGAATAGACCGCCCGCGTACCATCTCGCGCCCAACATTGTGTAGTCGCGTGACGGGTCTAGATCTTCTGGACGCGACACTTGACGGAGCAGCGTCGAAAGCGTGGTCTTCGGCCATCCACCGGTCACGTCAACCCCTTCGCGAGGAGTGCTTTCATTTCGTCCAGAATCTCGATGATTTTCTTTTCCTTCGCGAGAATGCTCTCCACCAGTTGCTCCGGCGGAAGGTGCGTAATGTCATCTTTCCCTCGAGGGTTCTTTCGATCCAAATTGCAGTTATTTTCCAGTAACTCCTGAGCCGATACCTTCCAAGCCTGATCGCTATCCGCGCGGTTGCCCCACCACATCTTGAGCGGTGTGAACTCCTTGAACTGAATCGGTTGCGTCTTGGTGTAATTCTTGCGACCTTCCGGCAGCGCGTGTTCGTAGTACCAGACGTCACGTGTCGGCCCGGACCGGTCGAAGAACAAGATGTTTGTCGGAATTGGCGTGTACGGCGCAAAGACCCCATTCGGCAATCGCACAATCGTGTGCAGGTTGAAGTCGTTTAGCAGATCTTCTTTGATGCGCGCGCAGACTCCGTCTCCAAAGAGAGTGCCATTCGGTACAACGACAGCTGCGCGGGATGGCCGTCCGACGCCAGTGGGCTGGCGGTGCAGCTTCCGCATAATAAGCTGTAAGAATAGAAGCGGTTTCCGATGTCTGCCGATCGCCTGAAAAGTTCCCCTGGACGCCCCTTTCTTCCTCCCCTCCGAATGGAGGATTCGTGAGGATGACGTTCACCCGCTCCTTCTCGCCAATCTCGGTGAGCTTGAACCGCAGAGAGTTACCCGAATCGATCTTCGGTGCATCAAGTCCGTGAAGCAGCAAGTTCATTTGACAGAGCAGGTAGGGCAGAGATTTTGGCTCACAGCCGAAGATTGACTGCTCTTGCAATAGACGCCTCTGTTGGACTGTCTTGACCTGTGTCGCCAAATGCGTAAAGGCCTCAACCAGAAAACCACCAGTCCCAGCTGCTGGATCGAGCACCGTCTCGCCGAGCTGCGGATCCACGAGATCCACCATCAACCTCACGACCGGTCTCGGTGTATAGAACTCACCGGAGTCCCCGGCGGCGTCGCGCATCTCTCGGAGCATTGACTCGTACAACGCGCCCAGCGTGTGTAGCTCGTCACTGGACGTGAAGTGAATTCCGGAAATTTTGTTAATAACGTCCCGTAGCAGGTAACCGCTTTTCATCCGGTTATCCACGCCCCTGAAAACTGTAGCGACTACGTCCCGGCGATCATCACCATTGGCGCTTGTAAGACCCCTTAGATACGCGAACAGACCTGGCCCCTTAGTGCCATCCGGGCGAGTGGTCTTATCCTCGTTTATAAACGCCAGAAGCTCATCACCCGTTACACCGTCGACCTTAGCCGCCCAGTCCGCCATCGATAAGGTGACTCGATAGCGGGCCGGAACCGCTTGTTCGCAAATTTCGCTTCCTGCGCCCGCTGCTGCTCGAGGTCGTCGAGGAACTTAAGAAACATGATCCAAGTCAGTAGCGGCAAGCGATCAAGGTCGCCGTTCAGCCCCTTATCCTTCCGCATCATGTCCCGTGCGGACTTGATGATC
Source organism: uncultured Pseudomonadota bacterium (assembly GCA_963716335.1). Classification (GTDB taxonomy): domain Bacteria; phylum Pseudomonadota; class Gammaproteobacteria; order Steroidobacterales; family Steroidobacteraceae; genus 13-2-20CM-66-19. The sequence continues at coordinate 655,609 of OY970302.1, forward strand.
GAACCGAGGCTCTGAGCCGTCGTTAGTGGAATCGACTCCGCCTTCATCTTCGTAATGGTCTTACCTTTAGCCGGCATACAGCTGGCTCTGTAGTTCGTTCACTGCGCCGCGCAACTCATCAACTCCGCCGAAGATCCTGATGATCTCGGCCGGATTACCGTGATCACTGATGGGCGGAACGTGCAGCACGTCGGGCAGCCTAAATTGCGCATCGCCGTGCTCCGCATACTTCTCCAACAACTCATCCAACACCTGCCGTGCTTCAGGGCCATATCTCTCAAAAAGATCCTTCGTTCCGAGCGCAGGCGCTGCGCGCGTTCTCGTCGCGTCCGAAGTGGTGCGTTGAACGCCAAGTGGCACAATAGGTCGAACGGATCGGCCTCCGGCTGCCCGATCTGCTCGGCGAGGTCCTCGAAGCTAATGCCGCGCTCCTCAAGTTTCTCAATCAACTGCCCGCGCTCAGTGAGATTGGTCCACGTTTCGCGCAACGCGTGCGATGATGGGACTAGTGCTCCCACTTTCTCGCTGGCGTAGTTCGTGTAACGGACGATGCGCAATTGCTTTCCCTGCGGATCCAGTTCGTAGACCAGATGCGCGGCAACTTCCACTTGCCCGCCGTCGAAGTAGAACTTACGCCGCTCGTCTGCCGGTGGCTCGCCAACCATCCACTTGCCGCCTGGCGGCTCATCGCCTCCTTCGACAGATTGGGGCTCTTCCGGTGGCAGCGCGGGCACGGGGCCATCAATCGGCGACTCACTGATCCAAACCGGATCCCCGTCGAACTCCTTGTCAGCAAATTTCTGCGTCGCAGAGCCCGCGTAGTCCAGGATGTTGAACCAGAGCTTGCCGTAGTCATCACGAACGCGTGTGCCGCGTCCGATGATCTGCTTGAACTCCGTCATCGAGCCAATCACACGGGCGAGCACAACGTTTTTGCATGTCGGTGCATCAACCCCTGTGGTTAACAGTTGTGAGGTGGTCAAAATCGTCGGTGTCTTGGTATCCACATCCTGGAACCGGCTAGGTTCCCTTGCCAATATCACCCTCGTCTGCCGTGACGCGGCAAGCGTAATCGGGATATTGCGTCGTCAAGTCGCTATTTAGGTTGTGGAGTGCCTGTCGCATCTCGCTCGCGTGCTCCTGATCTACGCAGAAGACGATGGTTTTTGCGAAGCGATCCGTCCTCTTCATGAAGTCCGTAAGATTTCTAGCAATGGCCTCAGTCCTGGCCCGTAGCGCAATCACCCGCTCGAAGTCCTTGGTTTGGTATTCGTCATCTGGGATCTTCGTCCAAAACGGTCCCGCTCTTCCTTGCTTGGGCGCCACCCGGCCGCATCCCATTCTGTGATGATGCGGTGAACGCGGTATGGGGCCAAAATCCATCCTCTATCCCCTGCCGCAGGCTATAGGTGTAGATGGGATTGCCGAAATAGCGATACGTGTCGATGTTGTCGTTGCGCAGCGGGGTTGCCGTCATACCGACTTGATAGGATGGCTCGAAGTACTCCAGGATGCTGCGCCACGAGCTCTCATCCTTGGCACTCCCACGGTGGCACTCATCCACGATTACCAGATCGAAATAGTCCCGTGCATACTCGCGGAATAGGCCCTCGCGTCGCTCATCCTCCGCCAGCGCCTGGTAGAGCGCGAAATACATTTCCCGGCTGTGAACAACTTCACCCGATTCGATCTTGTATCGTGCATCCCCGAACGCCGCGAAGATCCCGTCCTTTGGCTGATCGACCAGAATGTTTCGATCCGCAAGATACAGAATCCGTGGCCGCCGGTGTTCACCCGTTCGGTTCCAGCGTGACGACCAGAGTTTCCAACAGAGCTGGAAAGCCACCGCCGTCTTGCCGGTACCAGTCGCCATCGTCACGAGCACGCGACGCTGACCTTTCACGATCGCCTCAACTATCCGACTGATCGCGATCTGCTGGTAATAGCGCTCGCCTTTGCCGACCGCGTGGTTGTACGGTTGGAGTACCGGTTCGCTGTCGAGGGCTTTAGTCCAGCGCCCACCTGATAGCGCTTCCATAGGATCTCGGGACCAGGATATTCGGCGATTGTCTTTTCGTGACCAGTAAAATAATCGATCTCGATTAGCTCCTGCCCGTTCGTCGCATAGGCGAACTTGAGCCCCAACATCTCGGCGTACTGTCGAGCTTGCTGGACTCCGTCGAGCGCGGTCTTGTACCCAGCTTTTGCCTCAACGACCGCGAGTGGAAGATCTCGTCTGTAACGCAGCAGGTAATCGACGCGTTTCGGCGGCTTGCGGAGAAATCCCTGTCCCCGAGGCACGATGCGCCCGTCGGTAATGGTTCGCTGCTCGGCGATCGAGTACGGTTCATTGTCCCACCCGGCCGCCTGTAGCTTGGGAACGACATACTTGCGGCAGGTGTCGGCCTCGGACGTCACAGTGCCCTCGGTGGAGCCGCCCGGAGCCGACGCGCTCGCGGGCGATGGCATGAATTCCTTGTCTTGGCACGCCCGGACTGTTCGTGCGCTGCGCGCTCGATACCGCCAGGTTCTTGCATTGGCATGGGACCCACTCCCTCCGGGTGTTTCGGCAGTTGGCCGAAGCCTACTTTTCTTATCTTATCAAGATGTTAAATCGCCCTGTGAGATTCTTCTTTGGGGAGCCGACATATGCACTGTGGATTTCGGGGAGGTCCGAGATGCGTCGTACACCGGCTTATGAGCGATCACCGCACCTTTACTGCTGTCTCGAACAGCACCACCGGCAATCTAAGACACCGTTCTTGGTCTGCACTGACCCGTCCGGCAACGTCCTTCAGGTCCTGGATCACTCCGATAATCGTGTTGAGGGTGCCCACATCGCCGGATTCCAGCAGATCGAGTAACAGCTTTTCAGTCGCCCAGTCGATTGCCTCGCGCTGTTTCGTCGATAAGAACTGATAACGCGGCTTTCTCAACAGATGCTCCCCTTGTGACGTCGCCGGTATTTACCGGCGTGGTGCCTGCAGATAATCGTCCGTAGCGCTACGTCTTAAGCGGGCTTGATGGGGGATGCTGGAGGTTTCGGCCGAATTTTCGTCGGCCGTCGGGCCGATTTCGCTGTTGTCGGCCTGCTGTTCCTGGCGGATGGTGGCGACGGTGAGGAATCGACTTTGTTCACGAACTTGACATCCATCAGTTCGCGGATTGTCGCCATGGAACCCGCTCGGGCCGCCTGGGCCGGGGTCCGATGGAGATCGTGCAGGTACTTCGCCGGTTTTGGTGGTGGACCCGCGCCCGGCTGCACTTTGACACGGTATTCGAGCCAGATTACGTGCTCGTTCTTCCACTGATCGTATCCCTGCCATCGCTTCTTAACCGTCGAGCTGATTTTGTTCGGAAATCCGACCGTTTTGTCCAGCGTCTGTAGCAGCTGATTCCAGTTTCCCATGTAAAAGTGCCTCCTAAGGCATATTTACTGGAAGCGTCGTTGTCCGCCCTAGCGATAAGTCAGGACGGTACCCGCGTGAACCCGCATAGGAGATCACGCGTGTATGACCTAACCGATGACCAGATCGAGACACTGGTCCAGATCGTTCGCGATGAATCGGGAGACAAGCTCGCTCACCCTGAATTCACCGAGGCGGTCCTCAAGCTGTTCGAAGACATCGCAGGATTCGAAACCCTCCCGCCCATTCTCAGGCGAAAATACCTTACGCTCCTTTGGCTGCGTTACCAGATCGCGGGGTCACCGCCTCGGCCCCCGTAGCTGGCCTGACGTCGAATTCTAGATGCGAATGAACGCGATGGCAGAGTTGTGAATCCGCTATCCGGGTTCCCAATCCAGTCGAGAAAAGTCAGCTCTACGGCCGTCTTCCCACGTTGTCTTGGCATGCATTCATGGGGACCCTGTACGTGTTGGATCCCAGAACCGGGACCCACCAACACAACACGAGGTGACCCAGATGAACGCCGAAGTTGAGACTCAGAAGGCCGAGAACAGCAGCGTGAATACCGTCCCTTCAGCTGCTCCAAAACCGTCCAATCCTTCCGCCGTGCGCAAGGCTATCGCACTCGGTAAGGACATGCGCAAGCAGCCGGATACGTCGAAGGCTGATGTCGCCCGCAAAATGTTCGAGGCGATCTCGGACGAGCCGCGGGAGGTAATCGTCCAGGCTTTCGTCGACGGCGCCGGCCTTACCCCAAAGGGCGCCCAAACTTATTTCTATAACTGCAAGCGCCGAGCCGAGAAGGCGGTCGCAAGCCGGTCCTGATCTTAGCCCATCCACTTGACTGAAGGGGTGAAGGCAGCAATGCTTTCAGCCTTCCTTTTATCTGACCCTCCTGCCGGGTTCGGTTTCTAGCCGCTGTATTCTACACCGGACATTGCGGCCGAACGTTGATGCCTCTATGGCATCGATCGTCGGGATTACAGCCGCCAATGCAGTAATACGACGCCGGTTCGCCTCCGTACGCGATTCACCATCGCTGCATCTCGTCATCACCCTGTTCTACCTGTTGTCTTCGCGGGTGGTATGCCGGGATAGTCCTTCGCGAAGAGGTTTTATCGGGCGGAATAAACAACAAGAACAGGAGAATGACAGATGGCGGTGTACAAATCGGATGGTGGAATGTATCGGATTCAGTTTCGGTTGAACAACAGGACCTACGTCATGTCGGCGAAAACGACCGACAAGCGTGTGGCCGAGCGAATGGAGGCCGAGTGGAAGGCACAGATTCACGGCCAACAGTATCTCGGCGAACGGGAGGAGATCACGGTCCGCCAGATGCTCGAGAATCACTTGAAGGCGTCGCTGGCGGCCACGACGTTGAAGAGTGCTCGTGTTTTCATGAATGTATTCTCCCGGTACGTCAATGTCGATGTGAAGGCATCCGAATTCGACCAACGTGAATTGCACCGATATCGAGAGGCACGGCTGAAGGAAGGGAAGAAGGATTCATCAATCCGTGAACACCTGCTGATCTTGAGTTCCGCATGGGGACGGGTGAACGACAAGATCTACAACGTGCCAGAACTTTCGTTGCCGAGGTTTGCCATGCAGAAGCAGAAGACCGATTACCTGTCTGAGGGCGATGAAGAACGCCTGCTCTCGTACCTTCTCAACCGTACGCCTCACGCGGCCGGAACCGGCGATTGGAAATACGAAATCCGCGATGTCGTGGTGATGCTTCTCGACACAGGTGCCCGCTACAACGAAATCGCCCGGCTGGAATGGAAGGCTGTCGATCTCACCCGGAAAACGATCGAGCTCTGGCGTGGCAAGACGAAGACCGCCAGCTTCATCTACATGACTGACCGCATGCACCAAATCCTGCAACGTCGGGCAGCGAGCAAGATGCACGAGCGGTGGGTATTCACGAACTGGGACCGCACGTCACGCCGGACGGACAACACGACGTATCTGAACGAGATCATCCGAGCCGCCGGCGTTCCGTACACAGTCCACACGCTTCGACACACCTTCACCACGAAAATGCTCAAGGCCGGCATGACGCTGAACGATGTGCGAGTGCTGCTCGGGCATTCATCAATCCAGACGACGTTGCGGTATGGGCATCTGGAGGCCTCAGATGCGTCGCCCAAAGCCGTGGCTATCCTCAATGAGCAGCAGGTCACCCGAAATCGAGCAAAGATCCGCGTGGTCTGAGGTGCCTCCTCGCGGCAGACATGGCGCTACAAGGAAGCCGGATGTCTGCAATGAGGACGCGTTAATCAGTTGACGCAGACGAAACGCTATCGGGGAATTTGATCCCCTTCGCGCGACGACACTCAACACTTCCTCGTGCTTCCCGCCCAAAATCCCGACTTCCGCGGCCCCAAAAGGTTCTTTCTCGTAACTCCTTCTCTCAAAATGAGTTTCTGTCCTCCTCTCTATACATCTGCCTATATTCACGACCGCATTTTCTATATTTTTCCGGGGCTTATCAGAAATAACCTAATGGTTCTCGGTGAACTCCGTTTCCTCGGATTTCTCCGGCTCCCCCAACCGTCGACGATAAAGGGCAAGCACGCGATCCCGCAGATGGGGTGTCGGAAACTCCCGGAGCACCGCCTCGGCGACTGCGCAGTATTCCTTGAATAGTGGCCGAAGCTTTTGCGCAGCAGTGGGCTCGCGGTTAAATCGAATGTCCGACAAGGAAGTGAGCGCGTGCAGCAATCGGGCGGCATATGCTTGCCGATCCGCTTCTATGCAGATTTGCCGGAGGACGTACTTGATATCGGGCAGGATCATGCGCTTATCACTCACATAACTTCCGAAGTTGTTCAGGAAGTCCACGATGGCAAGCACGAGCTTGGAGGCATCAGTGCGCGTGCGTCGCTCCTTTCGGCTCATGTGCGAGAGCCGATCGATGATGACGCTGTTGTCGCGGTCGAACGCGTAGCGCACCTCCGAAAGAATTGAGGAATGAATGTTCGCAGGCAGAAGAGCAATGCACTCTTTCCCTGAATATCGGTAACCGCTGTTTCGCCCGAGCCCTTGGTGAAGCTGGTCGAGCACCAAGTTCAGCGACATCTCAGAACCCTCGGTCTGGTACGCAAGTCCGATAGCGTCACAGATCGTCTTGACCTTGGACGGATGCGGAGCGCTCACCTCTAGTACGAGATCCCGCATCACAAGATCATTCTTGCCTTTGGTGTTGCTGTGATTGAATGCTTGACCGAGGCCATCCGCGATCAACGCAACGCGATGGCCTTTCTTCTCAAGGCGTCGCATCATCAACGGAATGATCCCATCATAGGCTGCGTATACCTTCTCAGTCCCTAGTAGGGTGACTTTGCCGCCAGCGACGGCTTCCATTTCATCGTGAATGATTACGTATTCGTCGCGCCTACTGACAAGCTTATCAATGGCCTGCAGCGTTACTTTCTCGGTCGTCGTGTAGACACATCGATGACTACTAACTGCTCTACCCAGTGACTGACGACGATCGCGCAGGAAATACTTCTGTCCACTGGCTTGGTGCTCGACGATTTTCCTTCTCTTTTGCACATCCTCGTCTTCAATTTGTCCCCATCTCTCGGCCTCATACGGCTCGATGTCCGCAAGATCACTGACGTCCGGATCGTCGAACCAGACCGTCCAGTCAAGGGGTAAGCTCTGGTGCCGCACTCGCAGCAGCCGCACCTGCGCAAAGGTCGTGACAATGATATCGGCAGCGTCAAATTTATGAACTCCAGAAACCAGCTCCGGGGTTTCGTCCTCTTCGTTGATGATCACTTGCGGTTCTGTACCAAAAACCAACTTATCTGGAGCACACAAGTGCCACGTCAGCCGAATTAGTCCCTCGCTAAGTTCTGGCCGGGCATCCGTGAATACCCGGACGCTTGCCGCATCATCTATCATCCCCGCGTCGAAGGGAGTCTTGGGTGGATACCGCACGGCATCTACCCCAAAAAGCTTCAGGGCTTTTGCTCCCTTGCTCAGGAACAGCTCGACCTTCACTGGCGCTTCAACTGGCCGGGTATATTCCATCCCCAGTGCCCCAGATACTTTCTCGTGCTCACCGCTCGCGTTCACTCTATTTTTTGCCTTCTTCTTGAACCATTCGTATTTTTCGAATGCCTGATTCCAGGATTTGCAGGCAAAAAGAATCTTCTGCCCACTGGCGGCCAGTTCTAGCGCAAGAGCGCTCTTTCCGGAGCCTTCAGGCAGATAAACCAGATGTGTTGGAAGATTGACCGGCCGCAGCGATGTTTGCTTTGGATTAAACGGCCGGGTTTCCTTCGCAATTGCCCGGCCGATCTTCTTAAGTTGTTCGTTGACCCGAGATCGATCTGCCGCGTCGGTAAACGTCGGATACCGACCGTTGTAGTCTGTCGTCAGAAGCCTCTCATCGCCCGCCCAGGTTCCCTCGCGCTCCATCCAATATGTCTGCTCGCAGCGTCGGCAGTACAGGAAGACGTCTCCTGAGGGAAGGCGCTTCACAAATTCCGTGCCCTTCCTGTCTTCGTGAAATGGGCACCAGACGCTCTCAATGCGGTTCTGTACGTCTCGCACTTGAAAAGACCCGGAGCGCGACCGGAGAACCTGCTTGGGCTCGAGGTGATGAGTGGCGCTCCGTCGATCCTCGCTGGCGCTGGTTGTGCGGGTCACGTAGCGCTGCGGTAACGATCGGTCCCAGGGCGACCAATCCAGCAATGCTCCCGAGTTTGACCAGGCCGCGGCGGTTTTAGCCCGGGACTTGGTAGTGATCGGGAGATAGTAAAACTGATTGCACCGAAAGGACGCAGGGTCGCAGTTGCCGGCGAATTCCTTGAGCGCACCTGTTAGCGCGTACCAGGCCGAGCCGTCGATGAGGTCGTCGCAATCCGTGAACGTTCCGATAGCCGGTATCGGAGTTGCCAGCGGGAAGACCAGCCGGAACTTTTCAATCTGTTGGGCTTTCAGGTGACGGAAGGAGGTATAGCCGGCGTACTCGTAGGCCTTGAAACGTTCGCGTGCTTCCTCGATTGTCATCCCACCGTCGTAGTCAAGAATCAGCATGGTGACGGCGAGGACGTTTTCCTTTAGGCGTCTCGTATAGACACTGTCGGGGTCATCACCGTAGACAACGGCGCCCGGGAAACCCTCCAAGGATTCGACGGGCTTGTATTCGGCGGCATTGAACAGTTTGACAGCCGATCGGTCTTCCGAGGCGACCTCCACGTGGCCCTGCAGGATAAACTCGCGGAATACCTCCCACGTCGTCTCAAGCGGAACGACGCGATTGTTTCACTGCGATGCGATGCTATTGACTCGGACGCGCATAAGAATGCCTTCCCCGATGCCTTGCGGCGGTAATGAGACACTCACGGAAACTTGCTGAAGTGAATGGTGGTTCCAGATGGAACTCTGCTCTTATCATCGGCGGACTGATTGGTTTCCGTCTCCCTAGACGAATTAAGCCAACGTGCTACCGCATTGCGGGCCTGTGCGTCACCATCGTCGACCGGAGTTACTTCGATCGTGTCCATTTGTGCGACCAGTTCGCAGAGGAGACGGTCGAAAATATTCAACTCGTCCTCTGAACCGGCCTCCACCACAAGAAGCACTCTGAACTTTTCTGTCGTGATTGACATTTGATTCTCCCAAAATGGATGAAGTCCTCGAGAAGTGCCTGTGCCTTGGGCACACAGGCACTTCCTTCGATGACTATCTGATGCGTTACTCCGCACCGACAATCGAGCCGTCGGCCGCACGGCGGTAGACCACGCGAGTGCCATCAGGCAGATAGCCCAACTGCACCCGGGAGCCATCTTCCGTCTTGTGTCGGCTGACACCAGTTTTCAGCGAGAGAACGGTAATGTTGTTGTCGGCGATAAACTGATCGACCGGAACAGGCTGGGAGAGCTTGTTCAGAGCGGCGCGGACCTTGGAGCGATTCGGCGGATAGCGGGAAATGGTGAACATAGGGACCTCCAGTTGTTTGATTGCCAGAGGACACCTCGCCCTCTAGCGGGGGGCCGTTATACGGACCTGGATTCCTGACTCAATGCGCAGACGAGTGCTGTTTTACGCGCAGATTCGTCTCTCTCTTGACAAGCAAGTACCTGAAGCGAAGTGGGGTTTTGCTGTCGAGTTCGCCGATTTCGTCGCGACACGACTTAATGGGAGAATATTTCTTTACCCGCGAATCAGAAGCTTGCGGGTGCGGCGCCGCGCGCTGGCTTCAACCCTTGGGCAGGAGGGCGCCAACAGAGCCTGAACTGTGGATTGGATCACGCGCTGTCGGTCTCAGAGGATCGAGCTGACTGCCTTCTTCCTCGGATGAGGCCCGAACTTCTCCCGCGCGTGACGTGCGTCAATGCTTGCGGTCGGGGTTATGTGCAATCTCCCGACACATTGCAGGCGGTCGGTTGTTGGGGTGCGCTGTGGAAAGACGAGCACATAGTCTGCCATTCAAGCTGAAGGTCGTGGCGCAAGCGTTGCGGCCCAACGCTGTCATCTCGGATATCGCCCTAAAGCACGGGGTTCATAGCAACCTGCTGCGCCAATGGATAAGCGCAGTCAAACTTGCTTTCCCGAAGAGCTGAACCCATCGAGTCAAGTTCTTCGCCGCGGACTTTCCTGAGCCCGAAACGCCGGTAGAATTCCGGTAGACCTCAGCGCCGAATACGGCCGCCAGTTTCCTGCAGGAATCCGCGGGGTCTTCGATTAACCAGCCGGTAACCTTCTGTCTTCCCGCGGGAAACAGGGTCACTTCACCACTTCGGCCTTCTGACCCTCTCGTAACCCCGCAGAATCAAACGAAACCCCACACGAGTGATCCGGGCAGTACCCATCGGGATTCTTCGCCAGATATTGCTGGTGATAGTCCTCGGCGTAGTAGAAGGTGGGCGCAGCCACGATCTCGGTCGTGATCTCGCCGCGGCCTGCCGCGGTCAATTGCGCCTGATAGGCACGCCGGGACTGCTCGGCTGGTCGCTGCTGCGCTTCGTCCAACACGTAGATGGCCGAGCGGTACTGGCTGCCGACATCATTCCCCTGGCGCAACCCCTGTGTCGGATCGTGCGACTCCCAGAACTTCTTCAACAGGTCGGTATAGTCGAGCTTCTCCGGGTCATAGATGACGCGAACGACCTCCGCATGCCCCGTCATGCCCGTACACACTTCTTCGTACGTGGCATTCGGCGTATAGCCACCGGCATAGCCGACCGCCGTTGCATACACGCCCGGCAGTTGCCAGAACAGCCGTTCCGCGCCCCAGAAGCAGCCCATGCCGAAGATGGCCTCGCGCAAGCCTGCCGGAAACGGCGGCACGATGCGATTTCCGTTGACGAAGTGCTTCTCTGGCACGCGCAGGGATGTCGATCGCCCCGGTAGCGCCTCCTGCTGCACCGGCATGCCGGTTTTTTTGCGAAACAGCGCCATGAAGGGGCACTCCCGGAAAAGGTGAGGCCTCGAGTCTGGGGACGGCTGCGCCGCAACTCAAGCGATCCGGACGCCCATTCCGCTCAATTGACACGCTTGCGGCCCGGCTGTCCGCCCGGGCTCGACACCGTGAAGCACGTGGCATCCCGCGAAGCCCGCCACGCAGGTGCCTTCCCATCCCTTTGCAAGCCCCTTGCCGTGCGCTATAACGTGAGCGTCGATCCGGCGGTCGCAAATGACCGACAACGAAGAGGCCATGGGCAATCTGCCGCGCACGTTCAGCCTCGCAGCGGGTCTGCTGCTTCTGGTCGCATGGACTTGCCCCTGCGCCCAGGAGCCCGATGAGGCCAGCAGCTCCATGATCCTCGGGGCAGCCAATCCCATGCTGAGCGCGGGCGCGGATGCGCTTCAGGCAGGTCGTATCCAGCAAGGCATTCAGCTCACCCTTGCGGGTCTGAAGGTCGCAAGCAGCAATCTCGAGGCGGCGGTGGGTCATTCGAACGCCTGCGCCGGATTTGCGCTGCTGAAGCAATGGGATGAAGCCCTGGTTCATTGCAACGCCGCCCTCGCGCTCGATTCCTCCAACTGGCACGTCTACAACAACAGGGCGGCCATCTATGCGCAGAAGGGGTTGTTCGAACTCGCGGTGCGCGATCTGCAGACGGGGCTGAATATCGCGCCGCGGTCCGCGATGCTCCAGGAGAGCCTGCGGATCGTCGAGCACAACAAGCGTCTGCTGGAGAAGCGGGGCCGCAAGGCCCTGTGGTCCTGATCAGGACCGGGTTGCGATGACCGGGAGCGGGCTTGCGCAACGGCTTGCGGGAGGCCGGCGCCGCACTTTAAGCTTGCCCGGCCATGGGAATCAGCCAACCGCAAAATCTTCGCACCCCGCCGATCGAGAAGCTGCGCCCTTTCGGGATTCGGGTGAGCCTGCCGCCGGGGGATCCCTTCCGCAAGCTTTTGGGGCCGGAATGGCATCGCCTGCACTGGTATGCGACCCCCGCCGATCGTGACGCAGCCCTTGGCGAAATGGCTCGCCGTCACCAGTACTCGCGCGCGACCGACAAGCCCTCCCTGGTCTTCGAGAAAGTCGAAAAGCTCGCCGAGAGCCGCGGCCTGTAGCGCGCCGCGCGCGTCTCGTCTGCAGTCCCGCGCACTTTAGAACGTGCGGCCGAGGAACAGATAGAAGGCCTGGCTGCCTTTGTCATCGAAACCCGTCGCCAGGTACACCGGCCCCAGAAACGTGTCCATCCCCAGAAAAATGCTGGCATCGCGATGCGTATTGGCGAAGGAGGCCCCGGGTTGGCGCTGCAGCACTCCGGAGGAGACCCCTTCCTGCTGGCTCCAGACATTGCCGATTTCGAGCGACATGCCGAGGTAGGTGGGCACATCGAGATAGCCGGGACCGCCGCGTCCGATCTGTTTGTACAGCAGCGCCCGCGCGATCCCGAAACGGGGTCCCGCCAGCGATTGCGCCGGCAATCCCGACAGATTCAGAAAGCCACCCAGTGGAAACAGCAAGCGCAGATCCGCGGGTGTCGTCACCTCCATCCCGGGCTCACCGGGCAGCTCGCCGGTGAGATTCAGACCCGGCGGTGCGTTGATCGTGGTGCCGCCGGCACCGGAAAACACCGCGGTGTAGCGTCCCCAGGAATGCGCCGCCAGGTAATCGAACGAGACCCGGTCGTACGGCTGGTTGGAACCGAGTCCGATCTGCTCCGTACGCCATTCGATGTTGGCCTGTTGCCCGCGGTGCGGGAAGTTCACATCGTCGAGCCGGTCATACGAGAAGCGCAGGAAGTATTCGCGGATATTGAACGAATCCGAAGGCAGAGTGGTGTCGCCGACGTGTACGTACTCGCTGCCGCTTTCGTGCTCCACGCCGGCGCGGACCTCGCCCCAGTTGCTGAACTCGCGGCCGAAGTCCAGGCCGTAGTCGAAATCGCGGACGCGGTATTGCGCCAGGCGCGTCTCACCGCCGAGCACGTAGAAGATGTCCTGGGCCTCGGTCTCGATGTGCGGCACGAAGAAATAATTGCGTTCATCGGAGATCGGCAGGTACACCTCGGTCGACAGCAGTGAGGTGTTGCCCACCTGCAGATCCCAGACCCACTCGCCGCCGGGCTGAGTGATTTCCGACAGTACGAAGCGCGCTGCGGCATCGTAAGTGGAGTCCCCCTTGAAATCGTCCTGCAGGCTCAGCCCGAACCGCACGTAATTGGGCCCCCAGGAGTTGCGCCGCGCATCGAGCAGCAGCCCGTACCGGTCATCACCGTCGTGTACGACGCGGTAATCGAGCGCCTCGAGATTGCCCTGACCGTAGACGGTGGTGATGTGGCGCGCCACGGTATCCGGATCCAGGGGCTTGCCGATGACATCCTGGAAGAGGCCCTCCAACCTGCTGGCGTAACGCTGTGAGGATGCGTCGACCTGCACGAAATCGATCCGCGGGGGCGATTGCCGCGCCGCGTCGCGCCGCGCCACGTAGGCTGCGAACTGCTCCGGGCTGACTGAAAGCGAGGCCAGGCGGCTCTGTGCCGCCTGGCCGGCCGCCTGCCCCGCTGCAATGACTCGCGCAACGAGACCGAAATCGAATGACGAGGTATCTCCGAGTAACGGCTCGATCAGCACGTCGCTCGATTTGAGCTTCGCGAGCTGCTCGCGCGAGTTGTGCTGGATTAGAATGGCGAGCATCTGGTTGGAGATCACCGGCGCGCTGGTGAGCTTGTCCCGTTTCAGCAGCGGTGTGCCGACATCCACGACGATGAGGATGTCCACGCCCATCTGCCTGGCTACATCGATGGGCACGTTCTCCGCGATTCCACCATCCACCAGCAGGTGCCCCTCGCGCTCGACTGGCGAGAAGACGCCTGGAGCGGACATGCTCGCCCGCATGGCGGTGGTCAGATCGCCGGAACTCATGACGACCGCATCACCGGTTTCGAGATCGGTCGCCACGGCCCGAAACGGCGTGGGCAGCTCATCGAACTGCGTGACCTTCGACACCGGCAGCGTCAGCCGTCGCAGCGTCTGCGTCAGCTTCTGGCCTTCGATCAGTCCTTTGGGAAGCTGAATGTGGCCGCCGCGCACGCCCAGCGGGAATTTGACGAGAAAATTCTGATCCTCGAGCTTGCGTCGGATCGTGAGATCTTCCCGGGGTGGGGTGTCGCGAAAGGCGTCCTGCCAGTTGAGCGAGGTCATGATGGACTCGATCTCATTGGCGCTGAGCCCGCTTGCGTACAGGCCGCCGACCACCGCGCCCACGCTGGTGCCGGCGATCGCATCGATGGGAATGCGCATCTGTTCGAGGACCTTCAGCACCCCCACGTGCGCAGTGCCCCGCGCCCCGCCCCCCGAGAGCACGAGCCCGATGCGCGGGCGATGTTTGGCTGGCGCGGTCGGTACCGCAGTCGGTGTCTCAGTCGGAGCCGCGGTCGGGGCCGCGGTCGGTTGCCCAGTTGGTGGCGCAGACGCTGGCGCCGCGCTCTGAGCGTTGGCGATGTTCCAACCCGCGAGCCACAGAACTGCGAAAATGCAACCGAAGACCCCGCGTCGGGGCCGGACCGCCCGTGGTGAAATCACGGCGCAAGAATACAGCATGTCGCGGAAGAAACTCATGCCGACCGCCTCGTTCCGGATGAGCACGGTGCTGCTTACCGCGCTCGGCGCTGTCACTGCGGGCAGCGGGTCCCTGCGTGCCCAGAGTCCCGACGCGAGTGATTGGGGCTACTACGGCGGCGATGCCTTTGGCCAGCACTACTCCAGTCTCGATCAGATCCAGCGACAGAACGTACAGACGCTGACGGTTGCCTGGACCTATCGCACCGGCGAGCTCGGCGCCGGATTCGCGCAGGCGAACAAGCTGACGTTCGAGGCGACGCCCGTGCTCGCGTTCGGCCTGCTTTATCTGGAAACGGCGACGAACGTGGTCATTGCGCTCGACCCGGAAAGTGGCGCGCAGCACTGGCGGTTCGATCCACGAATCGACCGCGCACGGCGTTATTCGGACGTCGCCGCGCGCGGCGTCAGCGTATGGGAGGCACCTGACTCGGAGCGCAGTGCCGCGTGCAGCCGACGCGTGTTTACCGGAACCCTCGACGCACGACTGATTGCACTCGATGCCGTCACCGGCAAGCCGTGCAGCGGCTTCGGCGCAGCCGGGCAGATCGATCTGACCGCGGGCCTGCAGATCCGCGATCGCCCTGCGTATCTCGTCACCTCACCTCCGGCGATTCACGGGGACGTGATCGTCGTCGGCTCCTCGATCGGCGACAACCGCGCCGCGCACCTGGAACGCGGCGTCATCCGCGGTTTCGATGTGCGCACGGGCATCGAACGCTGGGCATTCGATCCGCTGCCCGATGGGCCGCTGCATCCGGCTGCCCCGGAGTGGAACCTGACTCAGGCCGCAGGCACCGGCGCCGCCAATGCCTGGGGCGCGATGTCGGTCGATGACGAGCATGGTCTCATATTCGTTCCGACGGGCTCCGCCAGCCCCGATTTCTATGGCGGGACGCGCCTCGGCAGCAATCGATTCGCCAACTCGCTGCTGGCGCTCGATTCCGCCAGCGGCAGACTCGTCTGGAGTCAGCAGTTGGTGCACCATGATCTGTGGGACTTCGATCTGGCCGCGCAGCCCGTGTTGCTCGATGTGGCGATCCGCGGGATCCCGGTGCCCGCGGTGATCGAGGCCACCAAGACCGGCATGCTCTATGTGTTCGACCGGGCGAGCGGTCATCCATTGTCCACGCTCACGGAGCGGACCGTACCACCGAGCCACGTACCCGGGGAGCAGGCTGCCCCTACCCAGCCGTTCTCAGGCCTGCCTGCGCTGGTCTCGCAGCGCCGGCTCGACCCGGCGGACGCCTGGGGTGTGACGTTTTGGGATCGCGGCAAGTGCCGCGAGCTCATCGAGTCACATCGCAACGAGGGCATCTTCACGCCCCCGGATACCCGCGGCACGATCCTGTCTCCGGGTTACATCGGTGGCGTGAACTGGGGCGGCATTGCCGTGGATGAATCGCGACAGCGGGTATTCGCCGCCGTCAATCACCTGCCGATGGTCGTCACGCTGATGAGTGCTCAGACGCTGCGCCGGGAGCTCGCCTCGGGCGAGTTCCCACAATCCGACTTCGCGCTGCAGGCGGGCACTCCATACGCGGTGCGGCGCGAAGCGCTGCTCTCCCCCTGGGGCCTGCCGTGCACGCCCCCGCCGTGGGGCACGCTCGTCAGTGTCGATCTGCATCGCAACCGCATCAACTGGCAGGTCCCGCTCGGCTCCACGGACGAGCTCGGCCCCTGGTTTGCCCCGACGCGAACCTTCGGTACGCCCAACATGGGTGGTCCGATTGTAACGGCCGGCGGCCTCGTCTTCGTCGGCGCGACCATGGACCGCTATTTCCGGGCCTTCGACGCCGAGACCGGGCGCGAGCTGTGGAAGTATCGTCTGCCTGCCGGAGGCCAGGCGACGCCCATGACCTACCGCGCGGGCGCGGGCCATCGACAGTACGTGGTCATCGCCGCGGGCGGACACGGGCCGCTTGGAACCCCGCGCGGTGACTATGTCGTCGCATTTGCCTTGCCGCAGTCGCATTAAGCTAAGAATTTGCCCACCGGACCGCGAGTGACCCCTGCGTCCCGGCGGTACACGCTGCGCCAACCCTGTAAACTGGGAAACCCGCAGCGTACGAGCGCCGAATGTCCGTCTTCTTCATCATCTCTCTCATCGTCCAGGTGCTGCTGATCGTGCACGTCATCAAGACGGGTCGCAATCAGATCTGGATCTGGGTGCTGGCGCTTCTTTCCTTTCCGGGTGCGATTGCGTACATCGCGGTCGAGCTGCTGCCCGACGCCTTCCGCAGTCGTACTGCGCAGCGCACTGCGCGTGGTTTCAAGCGAGCAATGGACCCCGGCGCCGGTCTGCGTCGCCTCGAGAACGAAGCTCGCATCACCGGTAACGTCGCGACCCGTCAGCGCTACGCGGACGAGCTCTTGCGTCACGGCCGGCACGATGAGGCGATTGCGCAGTATCGGGAGGCGTTGACCGGGCTGTACGAGCACGATCCGAATCTGATGCTGGGCGTGGCCCAGGCCCAATTCGACAAGGGCGATGCGACGGGCGCGCGCAGTACGCTGGATGATCTCATCCGCCTGAATCCGGATTTCAAATCCCCGCAAGGGCATCTGCTGTATGCGCGCGCGCTGGAAGCCGAAGGCAACGCGAGCAAGGCACTCGAGGAATACAGCGTTCTCGCGTTCTCCTATCCCGGTGCCGAGGCGGCCGTACGCTACGCGCAGCTGCTCCGGGCACAGGGACGGACCGAGGAGGCGGCCAAGGTCGCCCGCGAGCTGTTGGAGCAGGCGCGCATCGCCCCGGCGCATTATCGCCGCGCTCAGCGCGCGTGGCTCGATGCGGCGCAGCGCCTCGTTTGAGCGGCCCCGATGGCCCCGATGGCCACCGCGAGCGCATTCACGAACAGGGTGAACAGGTCAACGGCACCGCCGCCGCCATGGGGGCTGGGCGGGGCAGCAATCATGACCGACGTCGAGCTCGTCACGCTCTGATCGGCCTGCGATACCGCCTGCACGAGCACCGTCGAGGGCGACGGCACGGTCGCGGGTGCCGTGTACA
This sequence comes from uncultured Pseudomonadota bacterium, assembly GCA_963716335.1. Classification (GTDB taxonomy): domain Bacteria; phylum Pseudomonadota; class Gammaproteobacteria; order Steroidobacterales; family Steroidobacteraceae; genus 13-2-20CM-66-19. The sequence goes on from OY970302.1 coordinate 673,072, forward strand.
GCCCGTCCGTGGAAATCGTTCCAACGGTGCTGTTGCCGCCCGGAATCGAGTTGACGGTCCAGGTGACGGCGGCGTTGCTCGTGTTGGCCAACGATGCGGTGAAGCTTTGCGTGCCGCTGCCCGCCAGCACGCTGGCACTCGCCGGGCACACCGCCAGCAGTGGTTTGGGCGCAGTCGTGCTGCAGGACGGCGAGTCGGCATTGCCGGGGGCTGTCGAGGTCGCACTCGTCGGGCTCAACACCACAGTCGCGACATCGGCACGAGCGGCATCATCCGTGACAGCCAGCTTCACGGTTGCATAACCGCACGAGGGCGCCGTCACTGTCGCTACCGGGCTTGTATCATTTTCCAGCGCGACGCTCTGCGCGCCCGCATTCGTCCATTGGTACCCGGTGATCGTGTGTCCGCTGGCGGCGATGCTCCCCTGGGCATCGAGGGCGATCGACTGGCCGGGTTTGACGGAGGCGGGCACACCGAGAACGGCGATCGGCCGCAGTGCCGCCTCGACGGCCCCGGAGGCATTGGCCATCCCCGTTCCACAGGTCTTGCCGTCGGTCGTGCACAGACACTCAGAGTTCTGCAGATCCGTCGAGCTCGCGGGGACGTGACAGGCGGGGGGCTGAGTGGCGGCGCCCAGGGATGTCTGGGGAAACGGCTGCGATCCCTCCTGCAATCGGGCAACGAGCTGACAGGAGCTGAGGTGCGGATTCACCGCTGACATCAATGCTGCGATCCCGGAGACGATCGGTGCGGAGAAGCTCGTACCGAGGTTAGGGTCATACACCTGATCCGTATAGCCGTTCGCGCCCGGGCCCCTTGTGCCGAGGTTGACGGTCGTCTCGATCGGGTACTCGCACGGGCTCTGCGGATTGATCGTCGAGTTGACGCAATTGCCCGCGGGCGCACTGAGCGCAACTTGCGGGCCGAGGCTGCTGTAGCCGACCTTGGTACCCACCTGACGGATGCCGGCAATTGCGGCCACGCCTGCGCAGTTCGCGGGCGCATCGACCGGACCGCCCTCGTTGCCAGCCGAGGCGACGATCAGTACACCACGCGCCACGATCTGACTGATCGCATCCACGTAGCTCAGGGGGCAGCTGCCCGTCCCACCCAGACTCATGTTCAGGATCTTTGCCGGGGTCGCATTGTCGGGCACGCCCTGCACGTGGATGCCGGCGGCCCAGAGCATCCCGGAGATGATGTCGGAATCGACTCCACCACACTTGCCAAGGACCCGCACCGGCAGGATACGTCCCGTCCAGATCATGCCGGCGACGCCAGTGGAGTTGTTCGTCAGAGCTCCCAGCACACCAGCGGTGCGCGTGCCGTGCCAGGAACTGTCTGCAACGGTGCAGCCCTTGAACTGCGTCGTGTTGCTGTCGGCCGTGGTGATCCAGTCACCCGGATCCGAAGCATCCGCATCGCGCCCATCGCCGTCGTTGGCGGTTGCCGGGTCCGAGATGAAGTCATAGCCGGGCAGCAGACGCCCGTTTGCCGCGGCCCGCAGCAGATCGGGATGATCGAAACGCACCCCGGTATCGAGATCGGCTATGACCAGCCCGGCATCGCCCGTGGTCACATCCCAGGCCGCTTGCGCGTTCACGGCGGCGGGTGTGACAGCGGGATTACTCTGCAGGTACCACTGCCCGGATTGGCTCAATGCCGCGTTCGGAAAGAGCGGGTCGTTGGGCAGCGCGTGCGGATAACGGCGCGCATCCGGTTCCGCATACTCGATATCCGGATCGGCACGCAACCGCGCGAGCATCGCCTCGAGCGAATCTTCCGCCAACGCGTACTGGAGCTGGATCACCTGCATGCGAGCGGTGATCGGGCGGGAGGCCGCCAGGTTCACGCCGGAGCGCATGGCGAGATTGGCAATCCGCTCCTGTGCCGATACGAGCGGCGTGCCATCGGGGCCGGCGTTACTTTGGGCCTCGCGCAGCTTCACGATGATCTGAGTGATTGCCGGCGCCTGCACGGGCGGCGTGCGCACCGGGTTGCGCTCGGCAGAGCCGCGGATGGCCGCGGCAACCGCGGCCGCCGACAGCACCATGGCGATGAGGGCGAACCGCAGCCGTAGCCTGCGGGAATTCGGCTCGGGCGCACGCTGCCGCGGCCGAAAGGTGTGCGTCGGATCCAGTTGAATACCGCTCGTGTGCCGCAGGTTCACGGACAATAGCGGAAGCACCCGATCGGAACGTGTCCGCCATCACAGTCGCGCCAACGCGACGGTGCCCCGCAACGGGCGTTGTGCCGCCTGCTACGCGGGCGGCCGCGAGCGCGCCAGGCCGCGCGCGGGCACCTGTTGTGTGATGCAATGGATATTGCCGCCCCCCAGCAGAATTTCGCGAGCGACCACCCCCACGATCCGTCGTCCCGGAAACAAACGTTTCAACTTATTTGCGACGCGCCGGTCGGTGCCCGCATCCAGCAGCGGCATGACCACCCCCTTGTTGGCGATATAGAAGTTGATGTAACTGGCCGCCAGGCGCTCGCCGGCCACACGTGCTTTGGTGCCCTCCCGCACGAGCACGCCGGCCGCCTCGGCCGGCCGCAGCTTCATCGCTCGAGGCAGCGGCAATTTGTGCACCTCGAATCGGCGACCCTGCGCATCCCGGGCATCATTCAGACGCTTCCAGGCATCCAGCGAGACCGCGTATTGCGGATCGCGGCGATCGCTCGGCCATGCAAGGCAGACCTTGCCGGGCGCAATGAAGCAGGCGAGATTGTCCACATGACCGCCAGTCTCATCGTTGATGAGGCCCCGAGCCAGCCAGATGATCTGCCGCACGCCGAGATAGGCGCGCAGCCCGCTCTCGAGCTGCTCCCGGGTGAGCTGCGGATTGCGATTTGGATTCAGCAGACACTCCTCCGTGACCAACGCTGTGCCCTCACCGTCCACGTGCAGCGCCCCGCCTTCGTTGACAAAGCTCGCCCGGTAGCGCTCGCCGCACTCGATCTCCAGCACCTTGCGCGCGACCAGATCATCCTGGTCCCACGGAAAATACAGGCCGCCCGACAATCCGCCCCAGGCATTGAAACGCCAGTCCACGCCCCGCAGCGCGCCCCGGGCATTGACGACGAAGGTGGGCCCGACATCCCGCATCCAGCTGTCATCGTGCGCCAGCTCGACGACCCGCACTTGCTCGGGCAATAACGAGCGCGCCGCCTCGTAGCAGGTGCCAGTGGCTCCCACCGTGACCGGTTCGAAGCGGGCAATGGCCGCTGCGACCGCGACGAATGCATGTTGTGCGGGACGCGCCGCCTCCCGCCAGTTGTCGGGGCGCTCCGGCCAGAGCATCCAGCAACCCGCATGGGGTTCGAATTCGGCCGGCATCCAGAAGCCATCGGCCGCCGGCGTGGAGGCAAGCGTTCGCGTCATCGCTGGCGCAGACGGCTGTGGCGAAAACCGTAGAAGGCGTAGATCGAGAAGCCGATGATGGTCCAGATCACCAGCCGCAGCCAGGTGGCGTTGGAGAGGAAATAGGTCATTCCGGCACAGGTGAGCGCGCCAAGCACACAGGTGACCGGTGCCCATGGAACGCGAAAGGGGCGCGGGACGTCCGGCCGCGTCCGCCGCATGACGAGCACGCCGATGCACACCACCGCGAAGGCGAGCAGGATCCCGATCGACACCAGATCTGCGAGCACATCCAGCGGAAACACGCCGGCGATCAGCGCCGCGCCGATGCCGGTAATGAGGGTGGAGACGTGCGGGGTCTTGAAGCGCGGATGGCAGCGGCTCATCGCCGGCGGCAACAGCCCATCGTCAGCCATCGCGAGCAGAATGCGCGGCTGGCCCAGCAGTGACGTCAGGATCACCGAGGTCATGCCCGCGATCGCCCCGATCTTGACGAGCACGCCGAGCCAGGACAGTTGCGGATGCGCATCCAGCGCGATGGCGACGGGGGCATCCACATTGAGGTTCATGAACGGCACCATGCCGGTCATCACGGTGGACATGCCGACATACAAGATGGCGGAGATCACCAGGGCACCGAGAATCCCGAGCGGCAGATCCCGCTGCGGATTACGCGCTTCCAGCGCGGTCGTCGAGGCCGTATCGAAGCCGACGTAGGAAAAGAAAATAATCGCCGCGCCCTGCAACACACCGCTCCAGCCGAAATGGCCGAATTGACCGGTGTTGGCTGGGATGTAGGGATGCCAGTTGGCCGGGTTGATATAGCCGATGCCGGCTGCGATGAAGATCACGATGATCGCCACTTTGACCACGACCATGAAGGTGTTCGCCCCGGCGGATTCGCGCATCCCTACGTAGCACACCGCACTCATGGCCGCGATGATCAGCACGGCCGGCAGATTGATGATCGCCCCGGTCAGGCCGAGATGCCCGTCGGGACGCTGTTCGAGCGGGGCATTGATCAGCAGCTTGAGAACGCCGAGCGCGCGCGGTGGCAGATGGAACGGTCCGCTCGAGATCAGATTGACGACGTAGGCCGACCAGCTCACCGCCACGGCGGAAGCGGAGATCCCGTATTCCAGCAGCAGATTCCAGCCGATGAACCAGGCCACCGACTCGCCGAGCGTCGCGTACGTATAGCTATAGGCGCTGCCCGGCACCGGCAGAAAGGCGGCGAACTCCGCATAACACAGCGCGGCGAAGCCGCTGCCCACCGCCGCGATTAGCAGTGACACGGTGACGGCAGGTCCTGACTGGTTCGCCGCGACCGTGCCGGTGAGCACGAAAATTCCGGTGCCGATGGTGGCGCCGAGGCCGATCGCCGTCAGCGACCAGGCCGTGAGCACCTGCTTGAGGCGCTTGGCCCCGGAGCGGTCGGCGGGATCGACCGGTCGCACGGCAAAGCATTGACGCAGGATGGACGACATCGGCAGCCCCCGGGAATCTGTTGGTCCTGCGCGTCGCAAATCACGGCAGCGCGCGGACAATGGCGCGCAAGTCTCTCACAGACCGCAATCCGAGTGCGATGCACGGGTCGGGAAGGCGCAACGGCGGCCCCGCTGGGCTGCCCCGGCCGCTGTGCTAGCATTCCGCAAGCCCCCGCGGCGCGTGGCGCCTGGCGGATGCATTGCAGGAGAAGGCTTCATGTCCACGGCATCGTCGCAGCTCACCCCGCCCGCCCAGGGCGCGCCGATAACCATCGCCAATGGCAAGTTGATCGTTCCGGATAATCCCGTCGTCCCCTTCATCGAAGGCGACGGCACCGGTCCGGACATCTGGCGGGCGAGCGTGCGTGTACTCGACGCGGCGGTGCACAAAGCCTACGGCACAAGGCGGCGCATCCACTGGATGGAGGTGTACGCAGGCGAGAAGGCGAACAAGCTGTTCAACACCTGGCTGCCGGATGAGACCGTGGCGGCATGCCGCGAATATCTCGTGTCGATCAAAGGTCCGCTGACCACTCCCGTCGGCGGCGGCATCCGCTCACTCAACGTCGCCCTGCGCCAGCTGCTGGACCTGTACGTGTGTCTGCGGCCGGTTCGCTGGTTCAAGGGCGTGCCCTCGCCGGTGAAGCATCCGGAGAAGGTGGACATGGTGATTTTCCGTGAGAACACGGAAGACATCTATGTGGGCATCGAATTCGAGCTGGGCACCGAGGAGAACCGCAAATTCCTCGAGCTGCTGCGCCAGTCCTTTCCCAAGTCCTATGCCAAGATCCGCTTTCCGCAAAGCTCGGGCATCGGCATCAAGCCCGTCTCCAAGGAAGGCTCGGATCGGCTCATCCGCGCGGCCATCCAGTACGCCGTGGCGAACCGACGCAAGAGCCTGACCCTGGTGCACAAGGGCAACATCCAGAAATTCACCGAAGGCGCCTTCCGCAACTGGGGATACGAGCTCGCCGAGCGCGAATTCGCCGACCAGACCTACAGTTGGGAGCAGTGGGAGCGCAGCAAGGCCGCCCGGGGCGAGCAGGAGGCGAACGTACAGATGGAGTCGGCGAAGCAAGCCGGCAAGGTGATCATCAAGGATGCGATAGCGGACATCGCCCTGCAGCAGGTGCTCACCCGTTCCGACGAATTCGATGTCATCGCCACCTTGAATCTCAACGGTGATTATCTCTCGGACGCTCTGGCCGCACAGGTGGGTGGGATCGGGATCGCCCCCGGCGGCAACATCAACTACCTGACGGGCCATGCAGTGTTCGAAGCGACGCACGGAACCGCGCCGAAATACGCGAATCTCGACAAGGTCAATCCGGGCTCGGTGATCCTCTCGGGCGAAATGATGCTGCGCTACCTGGGCTGGGTCGAAGCCGCCGACGCCATCATCGCTGCAATGGATCGCACCATCGGCCAGAAAACCGTGACGTACGACTTCGCGCGCCAGATGGAGGGGGCGAAAGAGGTGTCCACCAGCGAATTCGGCAATGCAATGATCCGCAATCTGTGAACGCTCGCGGATGCGCCCCGCCGCATTGAGGCGCAGGGGGCGCCGCACGGCAACATGAACATTCTCGAATGGGCCCGCAAGGTTCGTGCGATTGCGCAGAACGGGCTGCTCTTTACCAGCGATCCCTTCGACCGCGAGCGCTACCAGCAGCTCGAAGCGCTAGTCACCTCGATTCTCGCCAGCGAGCTTGCGCTCGCGCCGCAGCAGATCAGCGAACTGTGGTCGCATGACAGCGGCTATGCGACGCCCAAGGTGGATGTCCGCGGCGGGATCTTCGACCAGGACCGGGTGCTGCTCGTGCGCGAGCGCTCCGATGGCCGGTGGTCGCTGCCCGGAGGCTGGGTCGATGTGAACGACTCGCCATCCCATGCCGTGGAGCGCGAAATTCTCGAGGAGTCCGGCTATCGCGCCCGGGCCGTCAAGCTCGCCGCCCTGCTCGACAAGAACAACCCGGCTCATGGCCATCCACCGGGAATTCACCATATCTTCAAGTTATTCTTTCTCTGCGAGCTGAGCGGGGGCCGCGCACCGATCGGACCCGAGACCGACGCCGTCGACTTCTTTCCCGTGCGCCAGCTTCCCGAGCTGTCCACCGGACGCGTCACGGGTTCGCAGATTGAACGGCTGTACGAACATCACCGGCATCGCGAGCTGCCGAGCGATTTCGATTGACCACCGAGGGCATGGCCGCGGCGCCCGGGGACGCCGCTGTGGGGGGCCTGGCGCGTGGTTGCGCACAGCAGATCGTCGAGGCCTTCGCCCGCTACAACGCGGAGTTCCGCAACATCACACGGCGCGCCCCTGCCCGCTTCGATGCGCGCGATGCCCGCGGGAGTCAGCGCGATGTGGTGGAGCGCATCGAGCTGTATGACCGGCTCGTGAGCCAGACCATCGCCGAGCTACGCTTGCGGCTTGGCGACGCGGCGCTTGATCGGGCGCTGTGGGCGCGCATCCGCAGCGAATTCGCGCAGCTGATCGAGGTGCTGCCGGATGCGGAGTTCACCAAGACGTTCTTCAGCTCGATCACGCGGCGCCTGCACGCGACCGTCGGTGTCGCCCCGGAAATCGAATTCGTGGCCACCGACCTCGATCCGCTGGGCAGAGTGACCGCCGCCGTCGGCACCAACACGTACGTGAATCACGGCTCGCTGCTGCTTTTGTTCGAGGACGTGCTGGGCGATGTGCGCTTTCACTCGGCCTGGCGGGACTTCGATCGCAGCGCGGCGCACGTGGCATTCGAGGTCACCCGCCACCTGAAGGATCTGCATGAGCGCCGCGCGGTCATCAAGGTGGAGATCATCCGCGCCGTGTTCTACCAGGTATCCCGCGCCTATGTCGTCGGCCGGATTCTCGGCCGCGAGTTTCTCGTACCGATCGTCATCGCACTGAAGAATACCGATAGTGGCGTGCTGGTCGATGCCGTGATGCTGTCGGAAGGCGACGTCAGCATCGTCTTCAGCTTTACCCGCTCCTACTTCCACGTCGATCTGGACCGCGTTGCCGAGGCCGTCCTGTTCCTGAAATCGATGATGCCGCGCAAGCCGGTCAGCGAGCTGTTCACCGTACTGGGGCGTGCGAAGCAGGGCAAGACGGAGCGCTTTCGCGAGCTCATGCGCCATCTGCAGCACACGCACGATCAGTTCGTGCACGCCCCCGGAGAGCGCGGCCTGGTGATGGTGTGCTTCACGGTGCCTTCGTTCGATGTGGTCTTCAAGGTGATCCGCGACCACTTTGCCTACCCGAAGAGCGTGCTGCGCGAGGAGGTGATGGCCAAATATCAGCTCGTCTTCCGGCACGACCGGGCGGGCCGCCTGGTGGATGCGCAGGAATTCAAGCATCTGCAGTTCCCCAAGTCGCTGTTTGCAGCGCCCTTGTTGCAGGAGCTGCGCACGGAAGCCGCCGGGACGGTCCACGAGGAAGGCGCAGACCTGATATTCGACCACATGTATGTCGAGCGCCGCATGACGCCGCTGAACCTGTATCTCAGAAGCGCATCTGCAGCGGCCGCCGAGGGCGCCGTGCTCGATTACGGGCAATGCATCCGGGACCTCGCCTATACGAATATCTTTGCGGGCGATCTGCTGCTGAAGAATTTCGGCGTGACGCGTAACGGCAGAGTGATCTTCTACGACTACGACGAGCTGTGTCAGGTCACGGACTGCCGCTTCCGTGATCTGCCCGAGGCGTCGAATCCGGAAGACGAGATGCGCGGCGAAGCCTGGTTCTACGTCGCCGAGCATGACGTGTTCCCCGAGACCTTCATCAACTTCCTCGGGTTCAACGATGCACAACGTCAGGCCTTTCTGCGCCTGCACGCGGAGGTACTGACGGCCGCATTCTGGCGGCACGTGCAGCAGCGGTTGGCGGATGGCGATGTACTGGAAGTGGTGCCGTATCATCCGCATCGCGTGCGGGTCGCCGGCAGCGGCTGAGGAGCTAGGCGAGCGCCCGAAGCAGCTCGTGGACCGCCGTGGCCTGCGCCCGCACCTCTTCGAGCGCAGCCGTCGGCAGCCCGATCGTCGCCAACGACTCCGCGAGCGCACCAGGTACACACCAATCCGGATGCAGCAGCTCGATGGCGAACAGACGGCCGAGGTAAACGGCCGTGCTCTCTGAGGAAATTGCCGCGAATTCTCCGAAACGCCGCCAGCCAAGCACGCACGCGCTGCATGCCGGCGGCAGTGGCCAGGCGTGCACCAGCAGCTCGATCAGCTCGACCCCGTGGCTGGTGCACCATTCCCGGCGCGAGGCGCCATCCATCTTCAGACGGAATTCGACCTCGACGTGCGCGAGGATGCGCAGCGCGAGCGCCTCTCCGGCGAGGTGCAGCAGTCCGCCGCAGGCGGCGGCCGCGATCGACACCGGCTCCGGCTTGGTCGCCGGATCCGGCGCGCTATCCAGCAGCTTCGCGAGGCGAGCGGCAAACACTGCCGTCGCGACTGACTCCTGCCAGCAGCGTTCGGCGTCCGCCTCGCGCCCGGCGGCATGGAATAACCGATCGCGCACGGCGCTGAGCGCCTCACGGGCGCCCGCTCTGCCCAGCAGAGCATCGAAGCCGTGCTGCAGTGAATCGATCAACAGGGGCAACGACTGCGGCGCAGCCGGAAGGCTGCGCCGATGCGCCTTGAACGCCGCCGCCAGCGAGTGCCGCAGCAGCAGCGTGCGATTGGCGAGCTGGGGTAAGGGCGCCTGCGGATTGAACATAAACTGTGAAAAACCAGCACGCCCTGCGTGCGCACCAGCGCGCGCGCAGTGGCCTGACATCCATGCTCAAGGCGCCGAGCGTTTGCGTAAAGGGAAGGCCGCCGGTTTCGTTACGTGGATCACGATCCTGCGGCAGCAGACAGTGCCTGGGAAACGTCCTGCAGCAGATCCTCTACGTCCTCGAGCCCGATCGACAGGCGCACGGTGCCTTCCGTCACCGCAGACTGACGCAACTGTTCTGCCGACAAATCGCGCCCGCGCATCATCTGCGGCGCGACGATGAGCGATTCGGTGGAGCCGAGGCTCGCGGCCAGCGCAAACAGCTTCAGGGCAGCCGTGAAGCGGCCGGCCGGCTGCGCACCACCACGCATGTCGAAGCTGACGATCGTGCCGAACTCCTGCATCTGCCGCCGCGCGAGCGCATGTTGCGGATGCGTCTGCAGCCCGGGGTAATGCACACGCTCCACCGCGGAGTGGCTCACCAGCAGCTCGGCGATCCGCATGGCATTCGCGCACTGCGCCTGATAGCGCACGAAGTAGGTCTTCAGACCCCGCAGGATCAGAAAGGCCGCGTGTGGATCGAGCGTCCCGCCGAGGGTGCCGAAATCGGTGCGCATGCTGCGGATGAGATCTGCGCGGCCGATGGCCGCACCGCCCATCACATCCCCGGCGCCCGAGGCGTACTTCGTCAGACTGTGGACGAACAGGTCCACTTCGTACTCACCATGCTGATGAAAGCCAGCGAAGGTGTTGTCCATCACCACCAGCGCGCCGGCGGCATGCGCCAGCCGCGTGAGCGTGGCAATGTCGGCGATCTTCGTTACCGGATTCGTCGGGCTTTCGAAGAACGCGAGGCGCGTGCGAGTCGTGGCGAGCGCCCGCTCGATGCCGGCCGCATCCTCGATGGACAGCATCGTGTGCGTCACGCCGAACCGCGCGAGCAGTCTGCGGATGAGGTAGCGGGAAGGATTGTACGTTTCGACGAAACACAGAATGTGATCGCCCTGCTTCGTGAGCGCCAGCAGCGACTGGGAGATCACCCCGATACCGGAAGCCGTCACGAGGCAATCCTCGCGCCCTTGCAGCTCCGCGAGCAGCAACTCGAGCTGACGCGTGGTCGGATTGGAGGCGCGGGAGTAGAAGAATCCGCAGCGCTCACCGCGCAGGAACCGCTCGGTCTCCTCCAGCGAGTCGAATTCGAACTTCACGCTCTGGTAGATCGGTGCGACGACCGCGTGATTGTCGGCGGGCAGCTCGACCTCAGGCGGATGATTCACGCGAGTGGACTTTTTCATATCACCTCGAGCGCCGCAGGTTGCCGGCGAACGTGTTGAGGCGCTCGGCGGCCACATCGAGCGTGCCGTCCCGCTTCGCAATGCACAGCCGCAACAGCGAGCTCGGCCGCGCCTGCGCGTAGAACGGCGACAGCGGGATCGTCGCGACGCCGGCCTCGGTGAGCAGCCGCTCGGCGAATGCCAGATCGTCCGGGGGCGCAAGCGCGCTGAAATCCAGCAGCTGGAAGAAGGTTCCCTGCGCCGCCGGCAGCTCGAATCCGCAGCCCGCCAGGGCGCTGCGCAGGCGATCGCGCTTGGCCTGAAAGAAAGCGGGCAGCGCGCGCCACGCCTGCGGCTTGTCCGCCAGGTAGCGCGCAATCGCCATCTGCAGCGGATGCGCGATGCTGAAGGTGTTGAACTGGTGCACCTTGCGCAGCTCGTCCGTGAGTGCCGGTGGTGCGACGCAGTAGCCCACCCGGATACCGGTCGCATGCAAAGTCTTGCCGAAGGAAAACACTGCGAAGCTCCTCCGGGCGAGCTCGGGCTGCATGAGTACGGAGACATGCGGGCGTGCGTCGTAGGTTACGTGCTCGTAGACCTCGTCCGACATGACGAAGATCTCGCGATCGCGGATGACATGGGCCAGCGCCGCCAGATCGGCAGCGGAAGCTGCCGTGCACGCCGGATTGTGCGGGCTGTTGAACAGCACCATGCGCGTGCGTTGCGTGATCGCCGCACGCACGGCGTCCCAGTCGTAGTGAAATCCCGGCGGCTCGAGCGCCAGGCGGATGCACCGTCCACCGGCCAGGCGCACCGCCGGCTCGTAGGAATCATACGCAGGGTCGAATGCGATCACTTCCTCACCCGGACCGACCATCGCCTGGATGACCGAATAGATCGCCTCCGTGGCACCGAGCGTGACGGTGATCTGCGATGCCGGGTCGACCTTCAGCCCATACGTCAGGGCGAGTTTCTGCGCGATGCGCTCACGCAGCTCGAGCACCCCTTCCATCGGGGCATACTGGTTATAGCCTTGCGCCATGGCCTCGCCGACCAGCTCGGTGAGGCGCGGATCGATGTCATAGTCCGGAAATCCCTGACCGAGATTGAGCGCGCCCAACTCGCGCGCACGGCGCGACATCACCGTGAAGATGGTGGTCCCGACGTCGGCAAGCTTGCTCCGGAGGGCGGCGTGCATGGGCGATGGGGGGCCTATTCGGCGGCGGCGAGCGCCGCGCCGATGACGCCCGACTGCCCGGCGTAGAAGGCAGGCCGGATCTGCGCTTCCGAGCGCAACAGCGGCGAAAACTCCGTGAAGCGCTCGCTGACGGCGCCGCCGAGAACGAACAGATCCGGCCAGAACAGTGCGTGCATCTGCGCGAGGTAGCCATTCACGCGCTCGATCCACGCCGGCCAGTCAAGCTGCAGGACCGTGCGCACCCTGGCAGAGGCCCACTTCTCCGCATCCATGCCGCGCATCTGCATGTGCCCGAGCTCGGTGTTGGGCAGAAGCTTGCCATCGATGAACAGCGCCGTACCGATGCCGGTGCCGAAGGTCAGCATGATCACCGTGCCCGCCATGCCGCGCCCGGCTCCCCAGCGCATTTCAGCGACTCCGGCCGCATCTGCATCGTTCAGCAGGACGGCGGGACGCCCCAGGGCCTGCTGCGCGATCGCAGCTCCCTCCACGCCCAGCCACGATGGATGGATGTTGGCGGCGGTGCGGATCCGTCCATTCTTGATGACGCTCGGGAAGGCGATCCCCACTGTGCCCTGTGCTGTGGGCAGTTGCGCTGCAAGCTCGGCAAACACGGGCATCATGGCATCCGGCGTCGACAGCAGCGGCGTCGGGGCGGAAACCAGCTCCCCGAGCAGTTGTCCCGAGTCCACATCGACGACTCCCGCCTTGACCGACGAGCCGCCAACATCTATTCCCAGCTGCACACGTCGCATCTCGCAGGCCCCTCAGCGATTTTCGGCTGCCAGGCGCATATCGCGCTCACGCCGCCGGTTCTGCCGCCGCATCCACAACGAAGCAGCCACGACCCCGCACGCTACGATGAGCACGAGAATCGTGGCGAGCGCATTGACGTCCGGACTCACGCCGAAGCGCACTTTCGAGAAGATCACCATCGGCAGCGTGCTGGAGCTTGGACCGGCGACGAACTGTGAGATCACCAGATCATCCCAGGAGAGCGTGAACGCGAGCAACCATCCTGACAGCAGCGCTGGCACGATCAGGGGTAGAGTGATGCGCCAGAAAACCTTGGCGGGGCGCGCGCCCAGATCCATCGCGGCCTCCTCGAGTGATTCGTCGAATCCCACCAGCCGTGACTGTACCACCACCGTCACGTAGGCCATGCAGAAGGTGATGTGCGCGAGCGTGATCGTGACCGCGCTGCGTCCGCGCGGCCAGCCGATGAAGTCCTCGAGCGTGACGAACAGCAGCAGCAGCGACAGGCCGGTAATCACCTCCGGCATCACGAGCGGCGCGGTGGTCATGCCCACGAGCAGCGCCCGGCCACGGAAGGCGCCAAATCTTGCCAGTGCCAGCCCCGCCAGCGTCCCGAGCACCACCGCGCCGCACGCGGAGACCATCGCGATGCGGATGGACAGCCATGCCGCATCGAGCACCTGATCGTTGGAGAGCAGTACCGAGTACCAGTGCAGCGTGGGCGAATGCGCACTGTCCCAGACGGTCACCAGCCGGGAGTTGTTGAATGAGAAGATGACCATCGACAGGATGGGCACGTAGAGGAAGACGAGCCCGACGACGAGCAGCGTGCGCGAGAAGATCCCGGGCGATTTCATTTGGTGCCCGCGAGGCTGCGTTTCTCGAAATGCTGGAACAGCATGATCGGTCCCACCAGCAGCACGAGCATCACGATGGCCACGGCGCTCGCCACCGGCCAGTCGCGGTTGGCGAAGAATTCATCCGAGAGCACCCGGCCGATCATCAGCTGATCGGTGCGCCCGAGAAGCGATGGAATCACGTACTCGCCGACCGCCGGAATGAACACCAGCAACGATCCCGCCGCGACGCCCGGCAGCGACAGCGGCAGCGTGATGCGCCGGAACGCGGTGATGGGACGTGCGCCCAGATCCGCGGCTGCCTCGATCAGCGTCAGGTCATGCTTCTCGAGATTCGCATACAGCGGCAGGATCATGAACGGCAGATACGAGTAGACGATGCCGATGTACACCGCGAAGTCGGTCTGCATCATCGCCAGGGGCTCGTGGATGATGCCCAGCGACAGCAGTACGTTGTTGATCACTCCATTGCTCTTGAGCAGCCCGATCCACGCATACACGCGCAACAGAAACGAAGTCCAGAACGGCAGGACGATCAGCATCAGCAGCACGTTGCGCGTCGTGGCAGCGGAGCGGGCGATTGCGTAGGCCATCGGGTAGCCCAGACACAGACAGATGACGGTCGAGACCGCGGCCACTTTCAGCGAGTACAGATAGGAGCTGATGTACAGCGGATCGGAGAACAGATAGCCGTAATTGGCCAGATTGAGGCTGGCCACGGGTTTGCCACGGATCCATTCGAACAACGGAGCGTACGGTGGCATCGCCAGGCGCACTTCCGAGAAGGAGATCTTGAAGACGATGAGGAATGGAATGAGGAACAGGACGAGCAGCCACACGCAGGGGATGCCCAGAACGGCTCGCCTGCCTGCCGGTGCGCTGAAGCGTGCCACGTCGCCTCGCTAGCGGGTCAGGATCACGGGACTTGCGGCATGCCAGGACACGTACACGGTCTCCTCCCAGGTGATGCGATCTTCCACGTGCCGCATGACATTCGGCAACGTCACGCGGATGGTCTTGCCCGAGTCGGTGCGTACGAGGTAAATCGACATGTCGCCCATGTAGGCGATCTCCTTGACCGTGCCCCGCGCGACGTTCTCGTCCCGGGCGGCGGCATGGCCGGCCGCCATCGCGGAATCGGGCGGCTGGCGGCTGATGTTGATCTTCTCGGGTCGCACCGCCACCCACACGGTGGCCCCCGGCGCCGAGCTGATCCCATGGTTCACGTGGATCGTGCCCAGATCCGGGCAGCGGATGCGCACGAAATCCGGCTCGTCCTCGATCAGCTGCCCTTCGAACAGGTTGACCGAGCCGATGAAGTCCGCCACGAAGCGGCTCGCCGGGAATTCGTAGATGTCCGCCGGAGTACCGACCTGCACGATCTCCCCCTGGTTCATGACGCCCATGCGCGTGGACAGGGTCATGGCCTCCTCCTGGTCGTGCGTCACCACGATGAATGTCACGCCGAGCTGTTCCTGGATGTTGATCAGTTCGAACTGCGTGTGCTCGCGCAGTTTGCGATCGAGGGCCGCCAGCGGCTCATCGAGCAGCAGCAGCTTGGGACGCTTCACCAGCGCACGGGCGAGCGCGACGCGCTGGCGCTGGCCGCCGGAAAGCTGGTGCGGCTTGCGCGCCACGTACTGCGTCATCTTCACGATCTCGAGGATCTCCCCGATGCGACGGCGGATCTCCTGGCGCGTCAGGCGCTCCTGCTCCAGGCCGAACGACACGTTCTGCTCCACGGTCAGGTGCGGAAACAGCGCGTACGACTGAAACATCATGTTGACCGGGCGCTCGTAGGGCGGGATGCCGCTCATCTCCTGGCCGTCGATGAAGATCCGGCCCGCCGTCGGCGTCTCGAAACCCGCCAGCATCCGTAGCAGCGTCGTCTTGCCCGAGCCCGAGCCACCGAGCAGACAGAAGATCTCGCCCCGCTGCACTTCCAGGCAGACAGCCTGTACGGCGGTGAAATCGCCGAACTTGCGGGTGAGATTCTCGATGCGAAGGATGGGCGCGTCGGCACAGGCAGCGCGCGCGTCACTCGGTGGGCTGCTCACGCGGAGACTTCTGCTCTCATTCGCCGGTCTTGAAGCGTGTCCAGCTGCGTGTCAGCAGGCGCTGATAAGCCTGTGAGCGCGCCAGCTCGGGCACGAGTTTCGCGCGCAGCTGCGCGGACGGGTAGATGTTCGGGTCGTCGCGCACCGAAGGGTTCAGCAAGGGATAGGAGGCGACGTTGACGTTTGCATACTTCACGAGATTGGAATTCTTCGCGGCCACTTCCGGCTCGAGCAGATAGTTGATGAACAGATGCGCATTGTGCGGATGCGGCGCATCCGCCGGAATGGCCAGCATGTCGAAGTTCATGATCGTGCCTTCCCGCGGGATCGCGTAGCGGATCTCGATACCCTTGCCGGCCTCCCGGGCCCGGTCGCGGGCCTGCTTGACATCGCCCGACCAACCGAGCGCAAGACAGGTATCACCGTTTGCGAGGTCGTCGATGTAGCGCGACGAGTGCACGTAGCGCACGTAGGGGCGGATCGCCATCAAGACGTTTTCCGCCGCCTGCAGATCCGCTGGCGATTCGCTGTTGGCGTTCCTGCCGAGATAGATCAGTACCGTGCCCACCACCTCGGAGGGTGCATCGAGGATCGAGATGCCGCAGTCGGCGAACTTCGCGACGACCGCCGGATCGTAGAACATCCGCCAGCTGTCCAGCGGCGCATCGGGCATTCGTTCGTGGACCTTCGCCACATCGTACCCGGGCCCGGACGTGACCCACATGTACGGGACACTGTAGGCGCTGCCGGGGTCGTACAGAGCGACCCGCTTCATCATCTCGGGCTCGAGATTCTTGAGGTTGGGCAGCAGCGACTTGTCGAGCTTCTGGAAAACCCCGGCCTGGATCTGGCGCTGCAGGAACGGTCCGGAAGGCACCACTACGTCATAGTTCGTATGTCCGGCCAGCAGCTTGGTCTCGAGCACCTCATTGGAATCGAAGACGTCGTAGTGGATCTTGATGCCGGTGCGCTTGTGGAACGCCTCGAGAACACTCGGATCGATATAGTCGGACCAGTTGTAGACGTTGAGGATCTTTTCCTCCGGGCCCGAGCTGCCGGTCGACTTGCCGGCGGAGTGCGTACCCGCGCCGCAACCGGCAAGGCCGGCCGCCACGCACAGGACGGCGAGCCGCTCGAGCAGCGTGCTCGCGAAACCGACATTCATCAGGCCTCTCCATCGGATGCGGCCCGGGTGGGCCGTGGCGGATCCCCTGCCGGCTTTATATAACATTCAGACGTTCAGTAGCAGATGCTCCCGCTCCCAGGAGCTGATCACCTGCAGAAAGACCTCGTACTCGGCCTCCTTCACGATCGTGAACGCCGCAACGAAGGGCTCGCCGAGGAGCTTCACGAGCGGCTCGCACTCGCGCAGCGTGCGCAGCGCCTCATCGAGCGAGCGGGGCAATCCGAAGGGCAGATCATGGGCGCTACCGGTGATGGGATCGGTCGGCTGCAGTCCTTCGACCATGCCCAGATAGCCGCAGGCGAGGGAGGCCGCGATCGCGATGTACGGGTTTGCATCGGCGCCGCCGACCCGGTTCTCGACGCGGCGGGCATCGGCACTCGACATCGGGACCCGCAGGCCCGCCGTCCGGTTGTCGTAGCCCCAATGCACGTTGATGGGAGCCGACAGGTAGCGCGTGAGGCGCCGATAGGAATTCACGTTCGCGCAGAAGAGCGCCATCGCGGCGGGCATGTACTTCTGCAGGCCGGCAATGTGCGAGAAGAACAGGTTCGAGGGGGTCCCGTCGGCGTTGCTGAAGATGTTCCGGCGCGACTTCGTCTCCACCACGCTCTGGTGGATGTGCATGGCGCTGCCGGGTTCCTTGGCATGCGGCTTCGCCATGAACGTGGCGTAGATCTTATGGCGCAGCGCGGCTTCGCGCGCCGTGCGCTTGAACAGGAAAGCCTGGTCCGCCAGATCGAGCGGATAGCCGTGGATCAGGTTGATCTCCATCTGCGCGGGCCCATCCTCGTGGATGAGCGTGTCGATCTCGATCTCCTGGTCCTCGCAGAACTGGTAGATATCATCGAAGAGCGGATCGAACTCGTTCACGGCCGCAATGCTGTAGGACTGCCGGCCCGGCTCCGAGCGCCCGGAACGCCCGACCGGCGGCCGCAGCGGATAATCGGAGTCCTTGTTCTGCTCGATCAGATAGAACTCCAGCTCCGGGGCGACCACCGGCTCCCAGCCGCGCTGCGCGTAGAGCTCGAGCACGTTGCGCAGCACATGCCGCGGTGCCATCGAGACCCGCCGCCCATCGGAGTAGAAGCAGTCGTGAATCACCTGCGCGGTCGGTTCGGCCGCCCAGGGCACGCGGCGCACCGTCTTGGGGTCGGCCTTCAGCACGATGTCGATTTCCGCCGGGCTCATTGCATCGCCGGGCTCGGGGGGATAGTCGCCGGTCACCGTCTGCAGGAACACGCTCTCCGGCAGACGCATGCCTTCGTCCTCGGCGAATTTCGCTGCGGGCATGATCTTGCCGCGCGCAATGCCGGCCATGTCCGGAATGATGGCCTCCACCTCGGAGATGCCGTGGTCACGGAAGAACTGCTGGATCTCGCTCACCATAAGACCAACCTCTGCACTCAGCCGCGCTGGCGCGCGTATTCGCGGCTTGCGGCACCAAATGCCGCGAACAGCGCGCGCGAAACCCGATCACTCATGACGTGCCACTCCGGATGCCACTGCACCGCAAGCGCGAAGGCGGCGGGCGGCACGCGAAAAGCCTCCACCAGGCCGTCCGGTGCGCGCGCCTCGACGCACAATCCCGCCCCCAGCCGATCGATTCCCTGCGAATGCAGCGAATTCACGGTGAGACGCCCCGCGGGCGCGAGCCCGTACAGCAGACCGCCGGGCTCCAGAAGCACCTCGTGCGCCGGTCCGTACTGCACCTCCAGCGGCTGGCGCTCATCGTCGCGATGGTCGAGCTTGCCGGGCAGCTCATGCACTTTCTGGTGCAGCGTTCCGCCGAAGGCGACGTTCATCTCCTGGAAGCCGCGGCAGATCCCGAAGGCGGGTAACCCAGCCTGCACCGCCCGCCGGATCAGCGGCAACGTGGTCGCATCGCGTGCCGGGTCATGCAGTGTCCCGGGATCGCTCGGTGGCCCCGCGTAATGGTGGGGCTCGACATTCGAGGCACTGCCGGTGAACAGCAACCCGTCAAGGCGGCGCAGCAGATCGTCCATCGACAGCTGATCGGCCAGTGCGGGAATCAACAGCGGCAGGCAATCGGCCGCCTCCAGCACCGCCTGCACATACTTTTCCCCCACCACGTGAAAGGCGTGCTGACCGAGCAGGCGACGATCCGCAGGAATACCAATGAGTGGGCGAGCGGCCATGACGGCGTGCGACGTATTGGGCGGCGTCTATTATCTTAAACAAACGCGCCCGGGACTTCTCCAGCTGGCGCCTATTAGAACACAGCGGCTAGCAGCACGCTGCCACCCTCGAGCAGACCCGCCATTAGGCACGGAACCGCTCCCCGGGGCCGCTACAGCCGCCTTTCGGGGGAGGGAATTTGCCCGGGATGTGCGCCGGTCGCTATTCTGCGCGGCATCGAGCGCAACGCCGACGCTTCAAAAGATCCTAAACACCCGCAACGCCCGCCATGGTCGAAATCTCGCCCCCGCCGTCCTATTACGCTGCCACGGCGCATCCTGCGCCGCGGCGGCCGGTCCTCGCGGACCGCCTCGAGTGCGACGTCTGCGTAGTGGGAGGTGGCATTGCCGGGTGCTCAACGGCCTTGCATCTGGCCGAGCGCGGCTATCGGGTGGTCCTGCTCGAGGAGCATCGAATCGGCTGGGGTGCCTCCGGCAGAAGCGGCGCGCAGGCAATCTATGGATTGGCCGCGCCGCAGGCAAAAATCGAGCGGCTGATCGGAGCGGCCGGGGCGCGCGCGTTATGGGACGTGACGGTCGAGGCTTTGTCACTCATCCGCGAATTGATCGCGCGGTTTCGGATCGAGTGCGATTGGGCGGATGGTCACATGCTCACGGCAATCAAGCCCCGGCACACAAGCGAGCTGCATGCGCAGCTGCACGAGTTGCAGGAGCGCTACCACTACGACAGCGTGCGCTATCTGCCGCGCGAGGAGCTGCGCGCGCTGCTCGCCACCGAGCGTTACATCGGGGCGCTGTACGACACGCGCAGCGGGCATTTGCATCCGCTGAATTACACCCTGGGACTGGCGGCGGCTGCCGAGCGCCTCGGGACATCGATCTTCGAGGGCACGCGCGCGCTGGACTTCCACAGCGCCGCAGGTTCCGCGGCGACTGCGCACGTCCGCACCCTCAGCGGCGAGGTGCACTGCCGGTTCCTGGTGTTGTGCGGAAACGTGTATCTCGGACAGACCGCTCCTGCCCTGACAGCGAAGATCATGGCCGTAGCGACCTACATCGTCGCGACGGAGCCATTGGGCGCGCAACGGGCGCGCAGCCTGATCGCGAACAATGCGGCCGTCAGCGACATGAACTGGGTGCTCGATTACTTCCGCCTCTCCGCCGATCACCGCCTGCTATTTGGCGGCCGGGTGAACTACTCGGGGTTGTCATCCTTCGATGCGCCGCGTGCGACCCAGGCACGCATGCTCGGCGTATTTCCGCAGCTCGCAGACGCGCGCATCGAGTATGCGTGGGGCGGAGACGTGGATATCACCCTCAACCGCGCACCGCACTTCGGACGGCTCGCGCCAAACGTGTACTTCCTCCAGGGCTTCTCCGGACACGGCATCGCGTTGACCGGGATTGCCGGCAAGCTCGTCGCCGAGGCGATCGCCGGCAGCGCCGAGCGCTTCGATGTATTTGCGCGGATTGCGCACGCCGATTTCCCCGGGGGGGGCGCCCTGCGCCGCCCGGCGCTGGTACTGGCGATGCTCTACTACCGCATCCGGGATCTGCTGTGAGTCGCGCCCGCCGCCTGCCGTCCGCCGCCCGCCCGCCTCACAGCAATTGCTCCGCAATCTGCACGGCATTCAGCGCCGCGCCCTTGAGCAGCTGGTCCCCGGCGACGAACATCGTGACCGAGTGGCCGCTGGGATCGCTGAGATCCTGGCGGATGCGCCCCACGAGAATGGCATCCTGCCCGGAGGCATCCTTGGGCATCGGGAAGTAGTTCCTCTCGGTCTCATCGACCAGCTTCACGCCGGCCGCGGATGCCATTGCCTCACGCACGTCGGCAGCGCGAATCGGCCGCTCACATTCGAACGTCAGCGCGACGCAATGGGCGCGCAACACCGGCACCCGTACGCACGTCGCCGACACGCGCATGTCCGGATCCCCGAATATCTTGCGCGCCTCCTGCATGACCTTCGTCTCCTCCTCGTTGTAGCCGGTGGCCGGATCGATCCGCGTGTTGTGGCTGAAGAGATTGAAGGCATAGGGATGCGGCAGGACCACGTTGCGATACTCGCGTCCCTGGAGATAGGCGCGGGTGGACTCGCGCAGTTCCTCCATGGCCGCCGCCCCCGCTCCGGAGGCCGCCTGGTAGGTCGCAAGGCTGAGCCGGCGAATCCGGTTGTGTCGGTGGATGGGCCACAGCGGGGTAATGGAGATGATCGCCGCGCAGTTGGGATTGGCGATGATGCCGCGGTGGGTCCGCACGGCGGCGGCGTTGATCTCCGGAACCACGAGCGGAACATCCTCGTCCATGCGAAACGCGGAGGAGTTATCGACGACGACCGCGCCCTTGCGCACGGCTACCGGTGCGAAGCGCTTCGAGGTGGCGCTGCCGGCCGAGAACAGCGCAATGCCGGTCCCGTCCAGGGCCTCCTCGGTCAGCTCGCGGACGGGTAATTGCCGCCCGCGAAACGGTAGCGTCTTGCCGGCAGAGCGCGCCGAGGCAAACAGCCGCAGATCCGACAGCGGAAAATCGCGCCGCTCCAGGCACCCCATGAGTTCCACGCCGACGGCGCCGGTGGCGCCGACGATGGCTACGACTGGTGCCGCTGCACGACCGCCCTGCATTGTCATCTCCTGAAAATATTCCCTCGGGCCACACCTACCGCAGAGTCTGGGCCACACCTACCGCAGAGTCTGGCCCACCGACCGCTGGCCCACCGACCGCAGGATAGCATCGGATCTCGAAGCAGCGATGGATGCGTGGATTGCGCGCGAAGTCCACCGGCAGCGTCTCGGCCGAGATGTCGCGGACCTGGTAGCGGTCGGCCAGCGATGCATCGAGCCGGAAGCGCTGGGCATTCGTCGAAAACACGATCACCCCGTACGGTGCGAGCAACCTCGCGCACGCATCGATGAGCGAGACATGATCGCGCTCGACATCGAGCACGCCCTCCATGCGCCTGGAGTTGGAAAAGGTGGGCGGATCCAGAAAGATCAGTTCGTAGCGCTCCGCCGCCGCGCCCGCTTGCTGCAGCCACTCGCGACAGTCCGCCTGCACGAGCGTGTGCGGACCGCCGCTCATGCCGTTGAGCGCCAGATTGCGGTGCGCCCAATCCAGATACGTGTGCGAAAGATCCACCGAGGTGCTCGAGGCGGCACCTCCGGCGGCGGCGTACACGGTGGCGCTGCCGGTATATGCGAACAGGTTCAAAAAGCGCTTGCCCGAGCCCATTGCCCGCAAGCGCGCCCGTGTCAGGCGGTGATCCAGAAACAGGCCCGTATCGAGGTAATCGTCGAAGTTGACCCGAAAGCAAAGGCCACCCTCGGCGACGACATGGAAACTGCCCTGCTCATCCAGCTTGCCGTACTGGTCTGCACGGCGCGTGCGCCGGCGGGTGCGGATGCGGATCCGCTCAGCCGCGACGCCGGTCACCTCGGACAGCACTGAGAGTGCTTCGTTGCGCCGCCGCCGTACGGCATCGAGTTCGATCTCCGGAGGCGCCGCATACTCCTGCGCGTACAGCCACGCAAGCTCCGGTTCGAGCGTGCGATACACATCGATCGCGAAGGCGTACTCCGGCATGTCCGCATCGTAGAGTCGGTAACAGGACACCCCTTCACGCCCGGCCCAGCCACGCAGCCGTTGCATATTCTTCTTCAGCCGGTTCGCGAACATCTGCGCCCCTGGCAAATGGCTGTAGTCGGCAGCGGGTCGGGCGAGGCTCCCCGGCTCGCGCTCGCTGGCGGCTTCCACTTTGAGTCGCAGCAGTCGGCACTCCAGTGCCCCGTTCCACAGCGTGTGCGTGCGATGCGCCCGCAGGCCCAGCTCCATGCCGAGCTCGGGCGAGCCGATCAGCACCGCCGCCGACCATCCCTGGAAGCTCTCGCGCAGTACCGCGCCCAGCTCGCGATGCAGCGCCAGCGCGCCCTGCCGGTCTTCCATGCGCACGCCGTACGGTGGATTCGTACAAAGCAGACCGGTTCCGTGTGCTGTGACCGGCATCGCCTGCGCGAGTGCACCTTGGGCGAATTGGACCAGCGCGGCAACTCCGGCCCGCTCGGCATTGCCGCGTGCCATGCGGATGGCCGCCGCATCGCGATCCTGCCCGCGAATGATCAGGCTCTCCGGCGGGGCGGTCAGAGAATTGCGGCGCGCCTGCAGGCGCACTTCCTCCCAGAGCAGCGGATCGTGACCACGCCAGCCGAGGAAGCCGAAGTACTCGCGCGCCAGCCCGGGCGCCTGCTGCAGCGCGATCAGCGCGGCTTCGATCACGAGCGTGCCCGAGCCACAGAGCGGATCGAGGAATTGCGCCCCGGCGGCGGCTACCTCCGGCCAGCCCGCCCGCAGCAGCATGCCGGCGGCCACATTTTCCTTGAGCGGCGCCTCCCCGCCCGCCACGCGATAGCCGCGACGGTGCAGACTCTCGCCGGAGAGATCGATGGAAACGGTCAGCCGAGTGCCGCTCGCGTGGGCGTGCACCCGCACGCTCGGCCGCTGCAGTGCGATGTCCGGACGGGATCCCGTCGCGTCCCGGACGGCATCGACGATCGCATCTTTCAGCTTGAGCGCGCCGAAGTGCGTATGCGTGATCGTCGGATGATGCCCGCTGAACTCACAGGCAAGCGTCGCGCCCGGCGCAATGTGCGCCGCCCAGTCGATGCTGCGCACGGCGGCATAGAACGCTTGCGTATCGGCGACCTCGAAACGTCCCAGCTCCAGATAGATGCGGTTGGCGAGGCGAGAGCCCAGGCAGGCTCGGTACGCGGTACGCAGATCCCCTGAGAAGGCGACGCCTGTGGAACGTTCCCGCACCTCCTGCGCACCGAAGCCGCCCAGCTCCTGCGCCAACAGATCGGCCAGCCCTCGCGGCGAGCTGGCCAGGAATTGCAGAGGGGCGGTGATCACGCCCCGATGCGGGGCCGGGTGTCCGTTGCCCCGCTGTCCCCCGCGCGAGCGCGACTCACGACAAATCGAGCCAGGTCGTCTTGAGCTCGGTGTACTTCTCGAGAGCGTGCAGTGATTTGTCGCGGCCAATGCCGGACTGTTTGAACCCGCCGAATGGCACGGTGATATCGTCGGCATCGTAACAATTGATGAACACGGTGCCGGCCCGCAGCGCCTTGGCAGTGCGATGTGCCACGGTGATGTCCCGCGTCCAGACGGCAGCGACCAGTCCGTAAATCACATCGTTGGCGATCTCGATCGCCTCATCCACCGTCTTGAACGTGATGGTCGAGAGCACGGGGCCGAAGATTTCCTCGCGGGCAATCGCCATGCTGGGACGGACTTCATCGAACACGGTAGGCTCGACGAAAAATCCGCCACTGTCCTCCCGGACTCTACGGCCGCCGAAAAAGACCTTGGCGCCATCGCGACGTCCGGCATCGATATAGCCCAGCACGCGCTTCATCTGGATGTCATCCACGATGGCACCGAGCTTGGTCTCGCCATCGAGCGGATCGCCGGGCTGTAGCGTACGTCCGATGGCCTGCACCTTCTCGAGCACCGCATCCTTGACGCTCTCCTGCACGAGCAGGCGTGAGCCGGCCGAGCACACCTCGCCCTGGTTGTCGAAGATCGCATAGGCAGCGGCGGTGGCGGCCTTGTCCAGGTCCGGGCAATCGGCCATGACGATGTTGGGCGACTTGCCGCCGCACTCGAGCGACACCCGCTTCATGTTCGACTGGCCGGCGTACTGCATGATCGACCGGCCGGTGTTGGTCGAACCCGTGAACGCGATGCAATCCACATCCATGTGCAGCGCGAGCGCCTTGCCGGCGGTCTGGCCGAAGCCCGGCACGACGTTGAACACGCCTTCGGGAATGCCCGCCTCCACCGCCAGCTGCGCGACGCGAATGGCGGTCAACGGGGACTTCTCCGAGGGCTTGAGCACGAACGAGTTGCCGGCAGCGAGCACGGGTCCGATCTTCCAGGCGGCCATCAGCAGCGGGTAATTCCAGGGAACGATCGCCCCGACTACGCCCATCGGCTCCCGCGTGATCAGAGCAAGAGATCTCGGCCCGGTAGGCGCCACTTCGTCGTAGATCTTGTCGATTGCTTCCGCATACCACTCGATGCAGGCAGCCGCCGCGGGAATGTCGACGCTGAGACTGACACCGATGGGCTTGCCCATGTCGAGCGTTTCCAGCAGCGCGAGCTCCTCCTTGTTCTGCCGGATCAGGTCCGCAAAGCGCTTGAGGACCTTCTTGCGCTTCGCCGGCGCCAGGTCGGCCCAGCTGCCCTTGCGGAACACAGCTCGCGCCGCGCGCACCGCGCGATCGACGTCCTCACTATCGCCGGCGGCGACGCGCGCCAGCAGCTTGCCGGTGCCGGGGCTGACGGAATCGAAGGTCGCACCGGATGCGGAATCAACGTAGGTTCCATTGATGAATGCCTTGGTGCGGATCTCGATGGAGCGAGCGCGCTCGTGCCAGGAGATGCTGTCGGGTTTGGCGGCCATGTGCGTACTCTCTTGTCGTAAAGCGAAAGCCTGGTCGAAAGTCAAAAGCTCGGTGGCGTACTGGCGCTGATGATCTCACACGCCTCGCGCCCCACGTTACGGAACCGGTGCGGCAGTTGGCTGGCGAAGTAGTAGGCCTCGCCGGCGGTGAGCACGCGGGTCGCTCCACCGACCGTCAGCTCGATCCGGCCGCGGACCACCACGCCGCCCTCCTCGCCCCGGTGCGCGATCATCTCATCTCCGGTTCCCGCCCCGGGCGCATAGCGCTCGTGCAGGATGGTGAGCTGGCGACCCGGCCGCTGCGCGGCGACGAGGCGCAGCGAGACCTGCTCGTTGCCAAGCTCGACGAGCTCCCCGGCGCCGAAATAGGTCTGCGGCGCCGCGCCCAGATCGAGAGTGAAGAACTCTGCGAGGGACATCGGCACACCGTCCAGCACTTTTTTCAGCGAGCTGACGGAAGGGCTGACCCGGTTCTGTTCGATCAGCGAGATCAGTCCGTTCGTCACGCCTGCGCGGCGCGCCAGCTCGCGCTGGGAAAGCCCGAAAGTCGTGCGGATGCCGCGCAAGCGTGCGCCGACGTCGATCGTCATGCGAGCCTTCCAGTGAAATGTTTAAAATAATTGACAGATTGGCTGCAATCTCGGCCGGAATAGCCCTCTTTGTCAACTTTCCTTATCATCTGCACCCGTCCGTGATCACGCCGGATCAAAGTCCGGCGTCCTTCCCTTGCACCGAAGCAAAGAGCCTCCCATGCGCAACGCGGCCACCGAATCCCCTTCCGACATGCAGGCCTTCTGGATGCCCTTCACGGCGAACCGCCAGTTCAAGGCCAAGCCCAGGCTGCTCGCCCGGGCATCCGGCATGCATTACTGGACCACCGATGGTCGCCAGATACTCGATGGCGTGGCGGGTCTGTGGTGCGTCAACGCCGGGCATGGTCGCAAGGAAATCACGCAGGCCGTCGCCGCACAGCTCGAGACAATGGACTATGCCCCCACATTTCAGATGGGTCACCCTTCCGCCTTCGCCCTGGCGAGCGAGCTCGCGCGCATCGCCCCAGCCGGTCTGGAGCGTGTCTTCTTTACGAATTCCGGCTCGGAGGCGGTCGACACCGCGCTGAAGATCGCCCTTGCCTACCACCGGGTACGCGGTGAGGCGACGCGTACGCGACTCATTGGACGTGAGCGTGGTTATCACGGCGTTGGATTCGGCGGAATCTCGGTGGGCGGCATCTCCCCCAACCGCAAGATGTGGTCGGCGGCGCTGATTCCCGGTGTCGATCACCTGCCCCATACGCACGATCCGGCGAAGAACGCCTTTTCGCGCGGAATGCCGCAGCACGGAGCCGAGCTTGCCGAGGAGCTCGAGCGCCTGGTCACGTTGCACGATCCTTCCACGATCGCCGCGGTCATCATCGAGCCCATTGCCGGCTCTGCCGGCGTGTTGATACCACCGCGCGGCTACCTGCGTCGCGTACGTGAAATCTGCGACCGCCACGGCATTGTGCTGATCTTCGACGAAGTCATCACCGGCTTCGGTCGCACCGGCGCTGCATTTGCATCCCAGGAGTTCGGCGTGACGCCGGATATGCTCACTCTTGCGAAAGGGCTCACGAACGGCTGCATTCCCATGGGCGCCGTCATCGCGAAAAAGTCCATCTACGATGCCTTCATGCAGGGACCGGACAATGCGATCGAGCTCTTCCATGGCTACACCTACTCGGCGCATCCGGCCGCCTGCGCCGCAGGTCTCGCCGCGCTCGGCATTTACGAGCGCGAGGGATTGCTGACGCGCGCGAAGTCGCTGTCCGCAGTTTGGGAGGAGGCGGCGCATTCGCTGCGCGGTCTGCCGTACGTGGTAGACGTGCGCAACTACGGCCTGATTCTCGGAATCGAGCTGGAGCCGATCGCGGGCAAGATGGGGGCACGCGCCTACGATGCCTTCCAACGTTGCTTCGAGCGTGGGGTGCTGGTGCGCTATACCGGTGATATTCTCGCGCTATCGCCGCCGCTGATCATCGAGTCCGCGCAGATCGATCAGATCTTCTCGACGCTCAGAGAGGTTCTGCAGGCCGCCGCCAGCTGAACGGCAGCCGAAGCGCGCACGCGCTTCGGCTGCGAGGCCATACGTCGAGGTCAGCAAGGCATCAGATGCGCGGTTCCTGGTGGCGGGCGCGAAAATGCCGCACGCGGGACAACACCGACCACGCCACTGCGGCGATGACGACGGCACTGCCGAGAAGCATTTCCAGATCCGCAAGCGTGGCGCCGCGCGATGCCACGATGGTTATGGTCTGCATGAGGCACCTCCATGCGAGCAGGCATGATCAGCGGAACGATCCGCATGGAAGTCTCCAATCGTTTGCGCAGGGGTTGAAGCGCGGTGCCGCGGTTCTGGGACCCGGATCACCCGCCACCAACATTATGTACGGACGCGGGGCGGCTCAGCCGGGGCGGTGCTCAAAAATTGCGTAGATCTTGCTGCAGTCCTCGAGTACTTCCCAGGTGCCCGAGAATCCCGCCGGCACCACGAACGCATCGCCGATGCTGAACGTGCGGCGCTCGCCCGCATCACTTTCGATGACGACCTTCCCGCAGGTCATGACGCACAGCTCGTTTTCCGTGTAGCGGATGCGCCATTTGCCGCGTGAAGCCGACCAGCGGCCTGCGAAGAACTGCTGAGTCGGATCGGCGAATACATTCCAGATCCGCGTGATGGGCTGTCCGGCAATCACGCGTTCCGCCGGTGGCGGGGAAACCTCCGGGGGAAATGCGTCATCGAGGAGCACGATCGGAGAATTCATCGACACATCGTACCGCACCCCACGGGGAGCCAGGCATGCCAAGCCCGCTCCCCTTAAGGTCGCGCCGATCCCGGATCATTCGCGGCGGGCGATGGCATGCGGGGCGGTCTCGATTCGTACCGTCACGCGCCGGTCAAATGCGTAGCCATCCAGATCGCCGTCGCGGCTCGTCGCGGCCGACTTGCCGTGCGCTTCGACCAGCAGTTGATTCCGGGGCAGCCCCGCGCTGGCCAACACCGCCGCGACGGCTGCGGCTCTCCGTGCCGACAGCGCGTCGTTGAGCGCGTCCGATCCCCGCGGATCGGCAAAGCCCTCTACGTGCACCGTCGCATCAGGCATCGCCGCCGCCAGGGCCCCCAGCTTCAACAGTGGCGCCATGGAACGGACGGCAATGGAGTCATCGTTCGTGCGGAAGCTGACGTCTGCCTCGATCTCATCCGCGCGGCTCAGTGTCCCTTCGAGCTGTCTGTCGCGCTGTTGCTCCTGCGTAAGCGCCGCGTCGAGCGCGTTCGTGTGCTGTGCGAGCTGCGTCCGCGCGTTTTCGCTGCTGCCCAGATCGGCGGTCAGCGCCGCCTGTTCGCGCAGCTGGCGGTGATACCGGTCTCCCAGCCAGGCTCCTGCTACCACCCCCGCAATCGCCCCAAACGGTCCCGCCGCGAGTGCTCCGACGGCAAGTCCGGTCGCCACCCCGATGGTTTCCTGTCTGGATGCACCCCGTTTCGAGGCAGCAGGTGTAGCTGCAGCGTCCTCACCGTGTGCCGGCAATGCGATTGCCCCTGCGAGCGCCATGCTCGCAAGTGTGGTGCGCACTCTGGTCGTCAGCGTACTCATTGAAGCTCTCCCGTGTGGTTGATCGAGACGGAACGCCGGTTCCGTTTCGAGCAGTTCAGCGCACGCGAGAGTGGCCGAGAGGATGGAAATGGGGCAGGCTGGCGATGAGTCGTGATGAATTCGGGCAGGCAAGCGATGCTGAAACGTATGGAATGGGTCATCCCGGGGGCGGTGCTTGCGCTCGCCGGTTGCCTCTCCGGCCCCTCCCCGGCACCCGCCGGCAAGCTCACCCCGCAGATGCGCTCGGAAAGCAACGAGCTCAGGATCTACCAGATCGCAGACTGGATCGCGCCGGACGATCGCACGCTGATCTTGCACTCGCTGGACCACTCGCTTCTGGAGGGTCGCTTTCGGGGTCAGTGCACGGGGCTGCGGCTTGCGGACACGATCGCATTCGTCGTTCCATCGCCGCCTGCGGGCATGCAGTACACGGGCATCGTTCTGCCGGACGGCCGCCGCTGCAATTTCCGTTCGCTGACGCGCCTCGTCGCGCCCGCGGCGGCGCAATCCGACCGCGAATCGACGCAACGGCCCTGAATGCGCCGGCTCGCCCGCTACTTGCCGACCGGCTTGCGGAATTTGAGGATGAACTGATCGGTCTTGCCGCGGATCGACGGATCGAACACTTTCGCCGTGTGGGGATCGTGCGCATTGCGCAGCAGGTTACTCTGCTTCACCAGCACGAAGCCCGCCGCCTGCACTTCGGTCTTCACGGTCTGCGGATCGATCCGATGCAGCGTCGAGGTATCGCGGGCACCGGAACCGGCTGCCGCGGCGTGGTCGAGCACGATATACAGTCCGCCGGGCTTGAGCGCAGCGAACACCGACTTGTTGAACGCGGCAATGTCGAAGCTCGGAATGTTGTGCAGGTCGTGATAATTCTGCGACGTCCACACCACATCGACCGGCTCCGGCACGCTCAGCGTCATCGGGCTGCGAGCCTCGGCCGTCACGTTCGGGTAATTCGGATCGGCGGCAATGGCGGCGGTGGCGGCCACCGGATCCGGGGAGTCGGCAGCCGCATTGGGGCGCCGCGGGGGTGAGACCGCGTAGACGTGGCCCTTCGGTCCGACCACCTTGCTGAACAACCGCGTGAAATAGCCCTTTCCTGGAAACAGCTCGAGGACCCGATCGCCAGGCTTGATCCCGGCAAACTGCAGCGTCTGCGCAGGCTTGCGATCGGCATCGCGTGCGGTGTCCTGCGCCGGCCGTCCCGGGTCCGCCACCGCCGCCGTAATGTATGCGGGGAGATGTTCGGCGGCCTCGACGAGACCCATTTCCAGCACGAGCGCGGCCAGCACGGCGGCGAGCACGAGAACAGCACGGTTCATGACGAATCCCCCGTGAATGACGATCCCCGGATGAGCAAGCGCCTCTTCAGCGCACATCCGGGCGGCGCGCCAGGGCGATCGATCGGCGCTTCGCACTCTAGCAGGTCGGCCGCGCCGATCGCGATCGTGGGGGGCCGATCCCATCTTGTGGCCTGCGATGGCCAGAATTTGCCCCAATGCCAGCACGCCATGGCCGCATACGGTGCTCACAGTGGCTACAGCTTCCACACGAGGGCACGGCCATGCTTCCGCAGCTGCGCATCTGGCTGAACCATTTCGAATACCACGCCTCGCGCAGGCGCACGATCCCGGCGGACCTTTCCGATGAGCTGACGCAGCAGGAGCGACACCTGGTCGCACACTCCCTGGCCAGCTGCGCACTCGCCGAGCGCTCGGCGGCCGGCCACCTGCTGAGCGCCGCCTACCGCTTTTCCGAGCGGCACGCTGCCGTGGAAGTGGCGCGGATCACGGAGCTGCTGATTCGCGAGCAGCAACAGCACACACGGCTGCTCGCTGAGTTCATGGCAGCGCACGGCATCGCACCGCGGCAATGGGCGTGGCCTGCAAGGGTGCTGCGCCGTCTCCGCCATCTCAGGGAGCTCGGGGCCGGGCTCGAGCTCGAGCTCTGTCTGCTGCTCACGGCCGAGCTCATCGGAATTGTGTTCTACCGGGCGCTCGAGCAGAGGACCGGATGCCAGCGGCTGCGATGGTTATGTCGGATGATGGTGGCGGATCAGCTGGCGCACGTCGGGTTCGCATCGGATCTGCTGCTTGCCATGCGCGCCCGCCGCGGGCCGCTGGTGCGGGCTGCCATCGATCTCACCCATCGAGGCTGCTTCGCGGGGACTGCGGTGTTCATCTGGACGATGCACCGTGATGTGCTGCGGCACGTCGGTGGCCTGCCGGGCTTTCTGGTGGCGTGCCGCACGCAATATGGGTTCTATCTGCGCCCGCCGCGGCTCCCGCGAGAATCGCCGGTACCCCGGTCAGGCGATCTTCGGCAGCGCTCTTGAGGAATGGCCGGCGCTGGTCGCGTTCAGCCTGGCTTCCATCCAGCGGCGCACGCGCACGGCATCGGCCACGCGCGTGTACTTACCGACGGAGTTGAGCAGGACGATGATCACGGTGCGCCCCTGGATCACCGCCTGCATCACCAGGCATCGGCCCGCCTCGCTGATGTAGCCGGTCTTCTGCACGATGATGTTCCAGGTCGGGTTCGATACCAGCGAGTTCGTATTGCGGAATTCGAGCATGCGTCTGCCGACCGGTACGGCGTAGCCGCGGTCCGTGGAGTACTCGCGGATCGTTGGATTCTGCGATGCCGCGACCACGAGTCGGGAAAGGTCTTGCGCGCTGGCGACGTTCTCGCTCGACAGTCCGGCCGGGTCCACGAAGTGTGAGCTCGTCATGCCGAGCGCTTTCGCCTTGGTATTCATCGCCCGCACGAATGCGGGCAGTCCGCCCGGATAACTGCGTCCGAGAGCATGGGCCGCCCGGTTTTCGGAAGACATCAGGGCAAGATGGATCAGGTCGCCGCGCGTCAAGGTCGTGCCCAGGGTCAGCCGCGAGAACGCACCCTTTCCGCTGACGCGATCCTCGGAAGTGAGCTCGATGCGCTCATCCAGGGGCAATCCGGAGCCGACCACCACCAGTGCCGTCATCAGCTTCGTGATGGATGCGATCGGCGCCGAGACATCCGCCTTGCGGGAGTACAGGACCGACGAGTGCGTCGCATCCAGCACCAGCGCCGAGGCCGAACGAAGACCGGGATCGCCGGCCCGCACTCTGGTGGTGTGCGAACGGACGTGGGCCTGCGCGACCCCACACGCGAGCGCCAGACCCACCCAGGCCATCGACCGTAGTTGCTTCCCCAGCCTCATCGCCCGCGCCGCCTCAAGGATCAGACCCCGATTAAGTCTAGCAGAGCACGCCCGCATTCGCTGCGCCGTGATCCAACTTCTATTTCCAACGGTTCACTCACCCTCCCCGAAGGCTCCCTCCCCGAAGGCTCCCTCCCCGAAGGCTCGCTCCCCGAAGACTCCCTCCGCGAAGGCTGCTTCCCCGAAGGGCGGCGGTATGACATATCCACAGGTCGCGCAACCGCCACCCGGACCGCCGGCGCGCACTGCGGCCCGCAGCAGCGCCGATGCCTGGTACGCCGGTTCAGCCGCTTCAGCCGTCAGCACGCCACCCGTATAGGCCCTCACTAGCACCGCGCTCCCGCCGCTCCGAGGTAGCAGCGCGGTGGCGAGGATCTACAATATCGGCCGCATTCAGCAAATTGAGACAGCTTGTTGGAGCCGCGTGATGCAGGATGTGTCGATTACGTTTCGCATCGACTTAGCGCCGCATTGCTCGATCGGCCCGGGCAAGATCGCCCTGCTCGAGCGGATCGAGGCCGGCGGCTCACTGTCGCAGGCCGCACGCACGATGCGCATGAGCTATCGACGCGCGTGGCTGTTGCTGGAGGATCTCAATACCTCATTCCAACAGCCGGTTGCACGACTGAACGTCGGCGGCCGCGGCGGCGGCGGTGCAGCCGTCACCGCATTCGGAGCGCAGCTCGTGCTTGCCTACCGCGCTCTCGAAACTAACTTCCATAGCCGCGCGCGCTCGGCCTTCAAGGGGATTGCCACTGCAGTGACGAGTCAAACGCGCGAACGTGCGCCGGTCGCGAAGCGCCGCATCAACCGGTCCGCCGCGCGAGCGCGCTCGCATCCGCAACGTTGAGAGGACTACGCCTCAGCGCTCATGCGGTCGCGGTCGTCAGCCGGGCAGTGCGCCGGCGATGCATGATCAGGCTGTCGAGAGCGAGCGCGCCCGGACCGGCAATCGCCAGCCACACGAACAGCGCAAGATATGCGACCTCGTCGAAGCCGAGCAGCGTCTCGAGGGAGTCCACATCGGCCCATTTGGCAGCGCGGATCGCCACGATCATGGTGACGCCGAGCGCGCCAGCGGAAATTCGCGTCAGCAATCCCAACAGCAGGAACAGCCCGCCGAAGAATTCGATGCCCGCTGTGAGCGGGGTGAAGAAATGCGCAAAGGGGATGCCCCAGCCGACGAAGTTCGCGGTGATCTGCGGCAGGTCGTGCAGCTTGCCCCAGCCGCTCCAGAGGAACACCCAACCGACCGTGATCCGCGCGAACAGTGGGGCGAGCCAGCTCAAATGCCGCGCGACCCGCTCGGGCCACCCAATCAGACAGTCGATCAAGAACCGCATGGCATCTCCTGCTCGTTCCGCTCATCCTGGCGCAGTAGACCGCAGATCGTCGCGGGAAATTGCACGGACGTGCCGGGGGTCGCGGGATATTGCACGGACGTGCCGGGGCTTGTCGCGTAATGAATCGACCCGAAGGCCGGTCTCCTCGGGGTGAGATCCGTCCCTGCTAGCTGCTGCGCTGAGCGTGCCCGGCTGCGCCCCCTGCCGGCGCTCATCGTGCGCAGACCCTGGCCGGCAGGGTCCGTCGGATGGCTGGTGCCCAGTTCTGCTCGACCGACCCTCGGGGCCCCGTTAAAGTGTGCCCCCGACGCGGCGGCTCGTCGCCGCGCGCACGCGAGCGCCATAATGACCGATTCGGGACGTGGGGATCCTGCCGAGGAGCGCCTGGCGCGGGTGCTCGAGTCGTACCGTCCCGACCTGATGCGGTTCGCCTTCTGGCTGACGCGCGATCCGGGTTCCGCGGAGGACATCGTCCAGGAAACCCTGCTGCGGGCGTGGCGCGCGCGCGCCGCACTACGCGATTCCACCGCCGTTCGCTCGTGGTTGCTGACGATCGCGCGCCGCGAATCCGCCCGGCTGCACGAGCGCAAGCGACCGCAGACCGTGGATGTGGACGAGTGCCTCGCCCGCCAGGACGTCGAGCTCGCCTTCCATGACGAGGACCCGGAGATCGGCGAGCTCCGCGGGGCCATTCTCGGCTTGCCGAACGAATATCGCGAGCCGCTGGTGCTGCAGGTTCTGGGCGGCTTCACTACCGGGGAGATCGCCGCGGAGCTCAACCTGAGTGTGGCCGCCGTGCTCACGCGGTTATTTCGGGCGCGCAACAAGCTGCGGGAGCGCTACGCGACTGCGTCCGCGACGGGATCTGCGCCCGTGGCAGGTGCGCCATGAACTGCGCGGCTGCTCGCGAGCTCCTCGGTGCCGACCCCGACTCGATGCCGCCGGAAGTGCGTGCGCATCTCGAGAGCTGCTCTGAGTGTGAGGCGTACCGCGGGCAGCTGCGCGGCTTCGACGCAAAGCTGCGGCGGGCGCTCGAGATCGACCCGAACCCGCTGCGGCGCGCGCCGGCCGCTTCTGCGGCAGACGAGGGCGCCTCGGCGCAGGTCGTGCGCATCTGGCCGCGAGCAGCCGGGCGCCACGACACCCGGCCCACGAGCCATCCCAGGCCGCGGTGGCTGGCATTCGCCGCAAGTCTCGCGGGCGGGCTGCTCGTGAGCGTGACGCTGTGGTTGAGCCGCCCGAGCCCCGCTCTGGCCGCCGAGGTCGTCACGCATGTCGAGGGAGAACCCAACAGTTGGTCCGCCACACAACCGATTTCCGCAGCCCGGCTCGATGCCGTCCTGCGCAAGAGCGGTGTGGCGCTCGGTGCCGGCATCGGCCCGATCGTCTATGCCAACAGCTGTTGGTTCCGAGGCCATTTCGTGCCGCACCTCGTCGTCACGACACCGGCAGGTCCCGTGACCGTGATGATCCTGAAACACGAGCACGTACGTAGCGCCAGCCACTTCGCCGAAGACGGCTACTCGGGCATGCTCAGCCCCGCACCCGAGGGCAGTGTGGCAATCCTCTCACGCGCTCACGTGCCGCTCGAGCGGCCCGCAAGTTCGGTGCTGCACGCGCTGCGCGCTAGGGCGTGATCGCGGTCGGGCGACCGTCACGCTTGTAGACGACGCCGTCTTTCATGACGAAGCTCACCTGCTTCATCAGGCTGATGTCGCGGATGGGATCACCTCGGACGGCCGTCAGATCCGCAAACTTGCCTGCCGTGAGACTGCCGAAGTCCTGCTCGTGCTTGAGCAGCTGTGCGGCATGCAGCGTCGCGGCCTGGATCGTGAACAGCGGCGGCATCCCCGCCTGCACCATCAGCTCGAATTCGTGCGCATTCTCCCCGTGCGGATACACGCCCGCATCGGTACCGAAGGCGATCCGGACACCGGCCTTGTAAGCGCGGGCGGCGGTGCCGAGAATCAGCGGTCCGATCGCCGCCGCCTTCGCAGCGACCTGCGGCGTGTAGAACCCCGGTACGCTCGCCTTGTGAGCCACGAAGTCACCCGCGATGATCGTTGGCACGTACCAGGTGCCGTGCTCCTTCATCAGTTTCATGTCGGCATCATCCATGAACGTGCCATGCTCGATCGAGTCGACGCCGCCGAGCACGGCGCGTCGAATCGCTTCTGCGCCGTGCGCATGCGCGGCGACCGTGAAGCCATAATCGTGGGCGGTCACCACCACGGCCCTGATCTCCTCCAGGGTGAGCTGCGCGTTTTCACCGCTTGCACTCTGATCCAACACCCCGCCCGAGGGCATGATCTTGATCAGATCATCGCCTTTCTTGTAGTGCAGGCGCACTGCCTTCACCGCTTCCTCAGGACTGTTGATGATGCTGCGCGTCGGCCCCGGGTCCCCGGCAAGATCGTCCCGATAGCCATCCGTCGGATCGGCGTGACCGCCGGTGGAGCCGATGGGTACACCTGCGGTGAAAATGCGCGGTCCCGGCACGAGACCCGCATTGATCGCGTTGCGCAGCGCGACGGTCTCGTTGACGCTATCGCCGAGGTTGCGCACCGTAGTGAATCCCGCAAGCAGCGTGCGCCGCGCGTAGATCGTGGAGCGGATGACGTAGTCGGCGACGTTCCAGCGGATCTCATCCAGGTACATCGTCGGGCTCGACTCGTGGCTCAGATGCGTGTGCGCATCGATGAGTCCGGGCATGCAGGTCGCATCGGACAGATCGATCTCGGTCGCTCCCGTCACCGGTGCCGTGCCGGCGAGCACTTCCCGGATGCGCTTGCCGGCCACGACCACGGTGCTCGCGTCGAGCACCTTGGCCGCCACGACATCGATCAGATGCCCGCAGTGGATCGCGATCACCGCAGGCGCGGCCGGACTATCCACCGCATCGGCGGTACCTGCGGCCGCAAGCAGCGCGGCGACGCTCAGCAGGCTGCGCCCGCCCGCAATTGGAATGCCCTTCACTGTGCTCTCCTCGTGTGATGCTGACCGTCGGCAACACGCTCGGTTTGGCCGGTTCCGCGCATATCGCGATTGCTCGTCCTCGCGCTGCACTTGGCCCTTGCAGGATGGTCCGATAAGGTAGCGCGCCCCCTGGGTCGTAATAAGGTATACGAGATGCGCAACGAGCGGGAATTCAAATACACGGCGGGCCGCACGACTGCATGTCGGCAGGACCTCGCCTCATCGGTGATGGTGCTGCTCGCGGCGTTCGGCTGCTGCGGCCTCGCCCCGCCCGCTGTCGCCGCGACGCGCGCGCAGGCCCTCGGCACGGCCCATCCATCGATCCCCGCGAGCTCGCAGCAAGGCGGTGTCTTGCGGGCAACGCTCGGCAACGGGCTGAAGGTCATCATCGTGCGCAATACGCTCGCGCCGGTGGTGGCTACCGCAGTGAACTATCTGACGGGATCGGACGAGACGCCCGCCGGATTTCCGGGCACCGCGCACGCACAGGAACACATGATGTTTCGCGGCAGCATCGGCCTCTCCGCCGACCAGCTCGCCGACATCGGCAGCGTGATGGGCGCCAATTTCAATGCCAATACGCGCGAGAGCCTCACGCAGTACCTGTTCACGGTCCCTGCGGAGGATCTGGATGTGGCGCTGCACGTCGAAGCGATCAGGATGCGGTCCGTGCTCGATTCCCCCGCGGACTGGAAGCAGGAGCGCGGTGCGATCGAGCAGGAAGTGGCGCAGGACCTGTCCAACCCGAACTACGTGCTGTACGAAAAAGTACGCAAGACGATGTTTGCCGGCACGCCGTACGCATTCGATGCGCTCGGTACGCGACCATCCTTCGACAAGACCACCGCCGCGATGCTCGCGAAATTCCACGATACCTGGTATGCGCCCAACAATGCCCTGCTGATCGTGGTGGGGGATGTCGATCCGCACGCCACGCTGGTCGAGATCAACCAGCTGTTTGGGGATATCAAGCGGCGGACTCTGCCGTCGCGACCGAAAATCACACTGCGGCCCGCGCACGCCGCATCGTTCACGGTCGACACCGATCGTCCCAACGGAACGCAGATGATCGCCATGCGCGTACCCGGTCTGGACAGCCCGGATTTTCCGGCACTCGAGGTGCTCGCGGACGTCCTGAGCAACCATCGCTTCGATCTGTACGGCCTGGTTCCCCAGGGCAAGGCACTCGGCGCCGAGTTCGTGCTCGATCCGTTGCCCAGGGCCGGCCTTGCCTACAGCGACGTCTCGTTCGTCGCAGGTGAAGACCCCAAGACGATCGAAACGGCCGTCCGTGCGATCCTGAGCCGCGTCGCCCGCGAGGGCGTGCCAGCGGATCTCGTCGCCGCAGCGAAGCTGCAGGAACGCAGCGCCGCGCAGTTTCAGAAGAATTCCATCGCCGAGCTGGCCTCGATCTGGTCCGATGCGGTGGCCCTGTATGGCTTGCATTCGCCCGACGAGGATCTGACTCGAATCGAGAAGGTCAGCGTCGCCGACGTCAATCGGGTCGCCCGGCAGTACCTCGATCTCGACCATGCAGTCTCTGCGGTCATGCTGCCGCGGGGCTCCGGCAAGCCGGTCGTCTCCAGTGGTGGTTTCGGGGGTCGCGAGTCGATCTCGCTGGGCGAAGCGCGGCCGACAAATTTGCCGGAATGGGCGGACGTCGCCTTGCGCCGCATCGCCGTACCACCTTCGACCCTGCACCCGGTGGTCAGTGTGTTGCCCAACGGGCTGACGTTGATCGTACAGACGGAGGACGTCAGCGACACCGTCACAGTTCTTGGGCACATTCGCAATCGGCCGGAGACCGAGGAACCGGCGGGACAGGACGGCCTCGCGCAGGTGCTCGACAGCCTGCTCCCCTTCGGTAGCGAGTCTCTCGATCGCATCGCGTTTGATCAGGCGCTCGATGCCATCGGCGCGCGCGAGCGGGCCGGTACGGATTTCGGTGTCCAGACTCTCGCCGAGCACTTCGACAAAGCCGTCACGCTGCTGGCGGACAACGAGTTGCATCCGGCGCTGCCGGCCCAGGCGATGCACATCATCCAGGGTGAGGTGTCGCAAGCGGCGGAAGCAAAGAGCCACAGCCCCGGTTTTCTGGCGCAACACTCACTGCGGCAGGCTCTGTATCCCAAGAACGATCCGAGCCTGCGTTTCCCGACTGCGCAGACCGTGCGCGGCCTGACGCTCGATGACGTCAGGAATTACTATCGGCGCGTATTCCGGCCCGATCTCACGACCATCGTGGTGATAGGCAAGGTGACCCCCGAGGAAGCCCGTGGAGCGATCGAGCGTCATTTCGGCTCTTGGCAGGCGACAGGTCCGAAGCCAGACACCGATCTTCCCGCGGCACCTTCGAACCATCCGGGTGTGATCGCGGTACCGGACGACAGCCGTGTGCAGGACGTCGTACTGCTCGCACAAAATCTCGACCTCACGCGCAAGGACCCGGACTACTTCGCCCTCGATCTGGGCAACGCACTGCTGGGTGGCGCGTTTTATTCCACCCGCCTGAGCGTCGATCTGCGCAAGAACGCGGGCCTTGTGTACTCCGTAGGATCGTTTCTGCAGGCAGGTAGGACCCGCGGCGTCTACCTGATCGATTACGCCTGCGATCCGGGCAATGTCTCCAAGGCGGCGAATGCCGCGGTGCGCGAGATCAAAGCCATGCAGACGACTGCGGTGAGTGCCGCCGAGCTCGCGCGCATCAAGGCAATGCTGGTGCGTCAGATTCCACTGGGTGAGGCGAGCGTGGATGAGATCGCACGCGGGCTCATCGAACGCCGGGATCTCGAGCTGCCACTGGATGAGCCGACCATCGCAGCGCAACGCTACATCGCACTTGGCGCCAGCGACGTTCAGGCCGCGTTTGCCAAGTGGATGCGCCCGGATGATCTGGTCCGGGTGACCCGCGGTCCCGCACCGCAATAACTGCCAAGCCGAAGTCAGCCGCACCGCCTTCGGCACGTTGATTGCTTCCTGTGCCCGAGTCATTCAATCGGGCGCACTGGAGTCACGACCATGGCATCGAAAGTACAGGGCGAGGGGGACTACGAATCGGCCCGTCACTACAACGACGAGACCCGGCACTTCGTCGAGGAGCAGCAACGCCAGGGCAAGGACCTGAAAGGTTCGGCGAAGGAGGCTTCGGACCAATTGACCCCCGAGGAGAAAGAAGCGCTCTCGCATGCGAAGCGGGGCGACGAGGACAAGAAGGACGCCAAGCTGTTGCGCGACATGGAGAAGCAACACAAGAAGTGAGCGTCCGCGCGATCGGCCCGCGCGATCGGCCATCATCGGCCTGGGCAATCGGCCATCATCGGCCCGGTGCGAGGCGCGGCGGCCGGGCCGCCCTCATTGCGTGTTTCCCG
Source organism: uncultured Pseudomonadota bacterium (assembly GCA_963716335.1). Taxonomy (GTDB): domain Bacteria; phylum Pseudomonadota; class Gammaproteobacteria; order Steroidobacterales; family Steroidobacteraceae; genus 13-2-20CM-66-19. The sequence continues at coordinate 713,120 of OY970302.1, forward strand.
TTGCCTGGGGCCGTGCGCCGAAAGCGTAGACGAGATTCAAGGTGGTGACCGTGTCGGTGCGCTTCAAACCGGCGGGCGGATTCGTGTTCTGACGCACGCCGAAACCGGCGGCGAGCGCTAGTTTGCGCGACATTTTCACCTGCAGCGCCAGATCGTTGCGGATCGAGGTGTTAGCCGAGCCCGCCTCCATGAGCAACTTGTCGGTCAGCTTCGTGCTCGCGTTGAAGGCGTGATCGAAATCCATGCCGGCCGTGACGATCGCCTCGGAGCTCGCATCTCCGGGCACGCGCTCGACCACGGCGCCATCGGCGTCGCGGAAGAGTTCTTCCGGGCGCAGCCGGCGCACGCCGGCGCCGATCTGCGCAGTGAGCTGTGTTGCCTCGGTATTGAGGAATTTATAGCCGACACCGCCCGCAACGCTCGCCTGGTACTGAAACCCGCTGAACTCGTCGCTCTGATCGTTCAGTGCTGCAAAGCTGAACCACCGTGCATCGATCTGGTAGCTCGACTGCAGCAGCGCCTCCCAGCGCTCCGCAGAGACGATGCCTGCGCTCCTGCCGTAGAGGCCATCCACGAGCAGCGAATGCTTCCACGCGGATTGCACGTAGTTGACGTTCAGCTGCGCATTGGCGGAGTCGGCATCACTGTTGCCCCGGGACATGAGGTATCCCGCCTGTCCCTGCCCGCTCCAACCCGGCGGCGGATCATCGGCATGAGCCGTGGCTGCGATGAGCAGCAATGTAGCGCTCCACGCGCCGCACAGCAGCGGATGGCGCGCGTGGCTCATGCGTCCCATATTGGATTCACTCCCTTTACCGTGTTCGTTGAAGAAGGCAGACTCGTGCGCGGGCATTCAGACCGCGGCTCGTCCGCGACGTTCCAGGGGATGACGCATGATCGTTCTGCGGCAGGCAAGCTTTGCGGCGCAGCCCTGGAAAAATGGCGGCGGCGTCACGCGCGAGATTTGCCGCGAGCCGCCGGTCGGCGAGTTCGACTGGCGCTTGAGTCTCGCCACGATCGACCGTCCCGGCTCTTTCTCCCCGTTCCCCGGCTATGCCCGCACACTCGTGCTCGTTAGCGGCGCGGGGGTGCAATTGCAGTTCGGTGATCACGGACAGTCCAGTCTGAGCACCATCGGCAGCCGGGTGTGCTTCGATGGTGCATGGCCCGTCGATTGCACGTTGCGCGATGGCCCGAGTACCGATCTCAACCTCATCGTATCGATGCAGCGGGCGCAGTCCACCAGCCGCTGCCTGCAGTTGACCGACACCGAGCGCATCGTGACGACGGACTGGACCGAAACAATCGTCTGCTGCATCTGCGGGGAAGTGCAAATCGAGGCGGCGTCCGGAGGACGGGACGTGCTCGCGGCGGTCGATGTGGCGCGGTGTTTTCCCGACGATGGAGTGCTGACGTGCCGCCCGGGGGGGACGCAGTGGCCGCATGTGTTCGTTGCCGGGGTGCGACGCTAGGCAGAGCAGCGGAGGGCAATCCACGGTGCACACGTATGCGACTTGCGCACTCACCGCAGCAGCATTGCTGTTGGGAGTGCGGACAACACACGCCGCGGACGCGGCGGCCGGCAAGACAGTGTTCCTTCAGCGCTGTAGCACCTGTCATACCGCGGAAGCGAATGATGGCGGCGGCGCGCAAGGCCCGCCATTGGCCGCCATCTACGGCAAGCCAGCTGCCCGGGATTCGCAGTTCAGCTATACGAAGGCGCTGCGCAATGCGCATCTGAGCTGGGATGCGGACACGCTGGATCGCTTTCTCGCGGCACCCGCGCAGCTCGTTCCGGGCACGGCCATGGTCACCGCAGTGCCGCAGGATACGGAGCGCCGCAATCTGATCGCTTACCTGCAGCATACCGGCACGCAGGCCGCGCAGCCGTCCGCCGCAGCCGCCGCGTCTGCGGGGCAAGCGCAGCCCGCAGCCAGGCCCGACTGGGAAGATGACGCGCCTGGCCGGCCGCATCACATCGACCCCACGACACTGCCGCCGCCCTTCGCGACGCCATCCGCGCGCAACCGCCCACACGTAGTGCCGCGGCCACCCGGGGCGCAGCTCGCTCTTCCGCCTGGATTTCAGGTCGACGTATTCGCAACGCAGCTGCTGGGTCCCCGTCGCATGATCGTCGCGCCCAACGCCGATGTACTGGTCAGTGAAACGCGCGGTGGACGGATTTCGATCCTGCGCCCCGCAGCGCAAGCAAGGACTGCGGCCAGCCGCTTCACGTTCGCCGAGAACCTGCGAGAGCCGTACGGGATGGCTTTCTATCCCGATGCAGTCCATCCCGAGTGGTTATACGTTGCAGAGACGAACCGCATCGACCGCTTCCCCTACGCAGTCGGCGACACACACGCCCGCGGAGTTGCCGAAGTCATCGTGCCGGAGCTGCCCTCCGGTGGCGGGCACTACACGCGCGACATCGTGTTCGCGCCGGATCACCGGCATCTGTTCGTTTCGGTGGGCTCCGGATCGAACGTTGCGCAGACCATGCCGAGAATGTCAGCGCCGCAGCTTGCCGCTTGGCAGGGCGGGCACGCCCTCGGGGCGGCCTGGGATTCGGAAACGGATCGCGCGGCCGTTCTCGTCTTCGACGCAGAGTCTGGGGGGACCGGGCGCATCTTCGCTGCCGGCATTCGCAACTGCGTCAGTCTGGCGTTGCAGCCTGTGAACGAGGCGCTGTGGTGCACCACGAACGAGCGGGATGGTCTGGGCGATGATCTCGTGCCCGACTACTCCACCCACGTGCGCCAGGGCGCCTTCTACGGCTGGCCCTGGTACTACATTGGCCCGAATGAGGATCCGCGGCACAAGGCCGAGCGCCCGGATCTGGCGGGCAGCGTCACGATCCCGGACGTTCTCTACCAGGCACATTCGGCGCCGCTCAACCTCACGTTCTACACCGCAACGAGCGGGAAGTCCGCATTTCCCGCGGAATACCGCGGCGATGCGTTTGTGACGCTTCACGGCTCCTGGAACCGCAGCTCGCGCACCGGCCACAAACTCGTCCGGGTGCGCATGCGTGACGGTGTGGCCTCTGGCGAGTACGACGACTTCCTGACTGGGTTCATCCTGGATGACGGCAATGTGTGGGGACGGCCGGTCGCGACCGTCGTTCTGCCCGATGGCTCGCTGCTCATGAGCGACGATGGCGCCGATCTCGTCTATCGGATCTCCTACGGCCAGTAGCGGCGCGGTCCGGGAGCGTCTCTTGCAGGAAAGCGCCAGACGCCCGCGAGGTCCACATGGCGTCCGAGATCGAGCCGCGGAGGGGAATGCCCGATCCGCGGCTGAGCGAACAGCAGTTCAAACAGCGCTTCCTCACGCAGTTTGCGGATCCGGCTTTCTCGGCCCTGAGCGCGGAACTGGAACGGATTGCCGCAGCCGCATGGGACGGCTATTGCAACGCACGCAAGAGCCCGCGCACCGGTCAGGTCGCAGCGGGAGCTGATCTGCGGCCACCGCGGGAAAAATGACGCAAGGAACTATCCGCAAGTACGCACATTAGACCTGTGAGGCTACGACCTTACCCGAAAAACCACGCGTGCCCACGCATGAGGAACCCATGATGAAGATTTTAGCGAGCCTGGTGGTTGCGATGCCGCTGTTGCTATGCGGGTGCATTAGCAGCAGTAATCCGCCGCCGGCAAAGACAACGGTCGTCGTACCCCCTGGCTCGCATACCACGGTCGTGTGTCAGGACGGCTCGCAGCCGCCCTGCGATTAGCCGGATGGCAGCGGCGACGGTGGCTGCGGCAGCCTCGCCGCCCTGAGGCCGCGAACCTGCATCCACAGCTGCCAGGCGAACAGCACCCCGACTGAATGGACGGGAACCGCTGCAGCTTGCAGCGCCTCCGCCGCCCATGTGTTGCAGGTGTGAATCGCCGAATAGCGTTGCGAGGAAGCAAAGTAAAACGTATCCGGATACGGTCCCGGTGCTTGTGGCCGCAGGGTGCGATCGTTGCGCGCCAGCGATTGCCAAATGAACTGTTGCGCCGCCCGCCCCCTGCTCGGATCGAGCTGCAGCGCAACCACGTTGCCCTCGCCGAAGGCCTGCTGGGGAGTCACTCGCAGGCTGGTGGCCAGAATGAGTCCTGCGCCCGGCCACAGGGCGGCGAGTAGGTTCGGCACGTCCCGCTCGCGCGCCTCGAGGTAATGGCGGTCGCCGAAGCCGAATGTAATGAAGCGGGCGTCCGGCAAGCTCGCCCGGATGGCATCCAGCGGCGCACCGAGATCAGCTGCGTAAAATCCAATCTCGAGGTGCCAGCGCCGACGGATGAGAAATACAGTCATGCGATGCGTCCGGGCGACGGAGCTGACAATTTCGTGGGGCGGCAACACCCCGCAGCCTGCCAAAAGCAGCACGGACGCAGCCGCCAGAATGCGGCCGACCGGCCCCGGCTGCATTGAGCGTCTCAGCCGCTGCGCCGACGTCAGACCTTCGGCCCGGCAGTCTCGCGTTTGAGCAAACCAATGACCAGCATCGCAAGCCCGATCAACAGCAACAGATGAATCGCCGCGAAGGTGATCTTCACGAACAGCCACAGTACGAGCCACGCCACGATGAGCAGCACGCCGATTGCCTTGAGAACACCCATGTTGCCTCCCCGGTATTGCAAATGTGGCGCGATTGTAACCTCGATCGATGGCAGCTCATCCGCTTGCTTCCAGTTGGAGGCCCCTCACCCGCTTCAATGGCGCCCACCGCTGCGCGCGCGCGTGCGGACGGCACCTTTCCCCGCCCGCTTGGGCGGCTTGCGAACGGAGCCGGCAGAGCCGCGGGGCTCGAGACTCGCCTTGAGCATATCCATGAGATTGATCACGTTGGCCGGCTTCGCGGCGGGTTTCTCCGCAAGGGAAATGTGCTTGCCTGCCACCTTCTGCTGAATCGCCGCCGCGACGCGCCCGCGAAACTCATCCACGAAGGCGCCGGCGTCGAAGCGCTTCGCACTCTGCTGGCCGATGAGTTGGCGCGCGAGTTTGAGTTCAGCCTCGCTCACATCCGCTGCATCGATGCCCAGATCGCGGATCGGGCGCAGCTGCGCCTGGAAGTGCAACTGGTGCATCGCCAGAGCGTTCTCGATGGGCCGCAGCACGATGATGTGTTCGCGACCGCGCGCGGCCCAGCGTCCGATGCCGCATTGTCCGGTGTCGCGCAATGCCGTGACGAGCAAGGTGTAGGGCTTGGAGCCGCCGCGATCTGGCGCAAGATAATAGGTCCGCTCGAAATAAATCGGATCGACCGATGCCAGCGGGACGAACTCGGTGATGTCGATCGCAGCCGAGCCGGCCTCCTCCAGCTCCTTGATCTCATCGGGAGTGAACATCACGTATTGATCCTTCGCGAATTCATACCCTTTGACGATTTCAGAGCGATCGACCACCTTGCCCTCGGCGACGCAAACGTACTGTTGCTTCAGCCGGGAGCCATCGCGTTGATGCAGCAGATTGAAGGAGATCCGTTCCGTGGATAACGTTGCGGAATACAATTTAACGGGAATGGCGACGAGCCCGAACGAGATCGTGAGGGAGGCCATGGACCTTGCTTCGCTCGCCATGGGCGAACGTTGCCGCGCCGGGATCCTGACGTCAACGTAGACGATGCGTCAAAGATGCCTCGCAAGCCCTTCAATCTCATGTGCATGGCCCTTCGTTGTAGGACGACACCGCAGGCCGAATCAGCGCTGGTCCGGCAGTCCGCTGCCGCGCCGACGCGACGTTCGCGGCTCAACGCTCGTAGCGGATGAAGGACGTGCGCCGTGCGAGCGTGTCGTACAGCGCGCGCCCGTCCGCGTTGAACTCCTGGGTCAGCCAGTAGACGCTGGCCGCCTTGACGCGGTCGGCCTCCCGGTAGACGGCCTGGATGAGGGCCCGTCCCGCCCCCCGACCCCTCATCGCAGCATCGACGTACAGATCCTCGAGATAGCAGATCTCGGCCACCGACCAGGATGAGGGATGGAAGAGGTAATGAACGAACCCCACGAGCTGCCCGTCCTGTTCCGCGACCAGCCCATGCGGTTGCTGAGCCGGTTGCAGCAGGCGCGCGAATGTCGAGTTGGTGACCTCGGGGGGCAGGCGCTGGCGGTAGAAGCGCAGATAGCCCTCCCATAATCGTTCCCATTGCGGACGGTCATTCGATTTGAGCGCTCGGACTTCGGGCATGGCAATGCTTCCGGGAATGGCTGGCAGGGCGTCGGCAGGCTAGGGGTCGCGGGAACCTTCGCCGTTGCCAGGCATTCTTCCTGCAACGTCGGTTCAATGGGAGAAGTGTATGGGTCGTGGAATTCTGCTGTGGTTGCTGGGAGTGCCGATCCCTGTAATTCTGCTCCTGGCGCTGTGCTCACACCACTGAGTGTCAATCAACGGTTAGCTCGTCGAACACAGACGATCCGCTCGCACTTTAGTTTGTGACGACCTGAGCGGTGTCCGACGTCAGGTCCGTCGGTGACTGAAAGCTGGCGAGGTAAAACAGTTTCATCGGCGCCAACGCGTTCACGAGCTCCAGATGGATGGTGGTCGCCGGCGCACCTGTCGTCGGTCCCTCGCCCAGCAGCACCACGCCGCGATCGAAGCCCGTCACGTTGAAATATTGCGCCGCCTCCACGGCCGTGCCCAGCGTGTTCGTCGTGCCGAACGAGCCCCTCACGGTCTCCGCCAGAACCGGGTAGGAAGCAGGCGTCCCGCCGGAGGGCAGGAATTGCTCCAGCAGGATGATGTTGCCCGTGGAGTCATACCAGCCATCGCCGCCCGTGCCCACTGCCTGATCGGCGGTGCCGGAGCCAATCGCGCTTTCGAATACCTCCCCGCCCTTCGAATAGAGAATCGCTGCCTCGTCCGGTCGAAAACCGATCGCAAGTCCGCCGGGCGCGACGAGCGCCGGATCGGGCGTACTCGATACATTCGCCACATAGGCATTGAAGGCGGCCGCCGACTGCACCGTATACGCAACCTCATGGCCGTTGCCCGCGCCCCCGCTACCCGGTGGCAAACCAACTGTGCTTTCCACGATGGTCTCGCCCGCCGCCAGCGGCTGATTCAGCTGCACCTCCGTCTGCAGGTGCGAGGGATCGATGTAGTACAGTCCAACGCTGCCGCCGCGATTGGCCTGCTCGAGGATCCGGCTCTGATCGGCAGCGATCGCGTACTGCTCGACATCGTCGCTGCTGCCCGGCGCACTGGCGGCGGATATCAGCGCTGTGGCGCCGGGGTTGCTCAGGGTGACGAAGTACAGCGACCTGTTCGCACCGCCCGCCACGCCGGAGGCCAGGAAGTACAGGCTTTTGGAGTCCGGCGAGAAACTCGGCAGGGTGGCGTACACCGCACCGGAGGGGACGACCTGGCTCACGCCAGTGGGGTTGCTCACATTGACGATGTAGATCGAGCTGGTGCCATTCTGTCCGGCGATGAACGCGATCCACTGGCCATCGGCGCTGACACGAAGCTGATCGCGCCCCTGGGCATCCTGTACTGGCACTGCGCCGCTTGGCAGGGGGACGCTGACCTGTTGAGTCGGGGTGGCAGTCTTGACGAAGAATAGCTGGTTGATCGCCGGTGAGTTGGTGTCCTGGCTGCGATACACGACGGTCGTACCGTTCGCCGACACCGCGTAGCCTTTCAGTCGGAGGGTGCCTTGAGTAGCGGCGGTGACCGCCTGGGGAGCTGCGGCGAAGTTCGTCAGATACACCTCGTAGGAGCCATTGCCCTCGGCGTCGCCGACGAACGTCGCCCGAAAGGGATCGGCACCCACGAAGACCACCGCCTCGCCGACGGCGGACTCGCCGCTCGGGTCGGTCACCTGGAACTGAAACCGCGTCAGTCCTTTGAATCCCGAAGGCAATCCGGTGAGGCTCACCGAGCCATTGGCGTTGACGGTTGCGGTGCCCACCAGCGGGTTCTGCGTGACGGTCACCGTCAGCTGATCGTTGTCGATATCCTTCGCGCCTGCGAGCACATCGATGCTGGCGAGCGCGGTCCCATCGGCGCGCAGGATGACGTTGGCAGCCGTGGGCGCGTGATCGAGCTGAACGGTGATCGAGACCGTTGCGGTTGTGACGTGGCCTGCGGAATCCGTCGCCACGATGGTGAAAGAGTCCGCGCCATTGAATCCCTTGTTGGGCGCATAGACGAATGCGCCCGCCGAGGTGAAGCTCGTCAGCGTGCCCGAAGTCGGACTGCTCGTTTTCGCGAAGCTGACCGTGCCGCCGCCCGGATCCGCGGCAGTCAACTGTCCCTGAAGCGCCACATTCTCGTGGGTGGTGAAGCTCAGTGTGCGTAGCACCGGCGCGGCGCTGCCGCCACCGCCGCCACACGCAACCAAGCTGACCGTAGCGGCGATTGCCCACAAATTGCCGAGTGCCGTGAACTTCGCGAATCGCACATGCCTCTCCCTGATGCGTATGAAGAGGCATACTGCCACAGCTTTGCTGCAATGCAGCCCTCGTTGCAGAACTACAACAAGGGGCGTCTTGCCAAGCTCACGCCAAACCAACAGCGACGATCCCGTCTCAGCCTCGTGCTTCGAGTTGGTTTGCAGCTCCGCGCGCCTCAGCGGCCGCGCCGGCTCGCCTCGAACAGAAACCACGTGCGCCGCTCAGTCTCGTCGATCCAGTTCTCGATGAGACTGGCGGTGGCGATGTCGTGCACTTCGTCCACCACTTCGTGCACTTCGCGCAGCCGGGCGGCGAGCGACTGATTGTCCTGGCGCAGCTCTGCGAGCATGTCCAGCGGGTCGACGTACTCGGCATCGTTGTCCGAGATCCGTTGCAGCCGCGCAATGTGGCCGATCGAGCGCAGTGTCGTGCCGCCGACCTTGCGAATGCGCTCGGCGATCGGATCGGTCATCGCATAGATCTGATCCGCGTGCTCGTCGAGCAGCAGATGGTAGTCGCGAAAATGCGGGCCGCTCATGTGCCAATGGAAGTTTTTCGTCTTCAGGTACAGCGCGAATACATCCGCCAGGATGGCGTTCATGCCGCCGGCGATTTCCGCAGAAGCTTCGGAGCCCAAATCGGTTGGTGTTTCCAGTGGCACGGCACGACGGCGCGTGAGCTCTTTCTTCTTGGCGTTGGTCATGGCCATGACAGTTCCTCGGGGGTAATGGCAAAGGGGGGGCCGGTAAATGTGCCATTCCGCCATGCCGATGTCATCTGCGGGCGCAAAGGCTGCACGCGCGGCCCCTGCTTTCGCTACAATGTTCCGCCGCCTCGTGGACCGCCGCTGTTGCGCGCGGTCCCGCAGCCGCCAAGTGCCGTGCGCAATTGCGTGCTGTCGAGCCGGGGCGACATACCCCGATCCCTTATCTGCCGCACCGTTAACGGATCGCGCGGGTGGATCCAGTTACGGAATACGCATGCTTTCCACGTCCAACGTCGCCATTCAGTTCGGCGCCAAGCCGCTTTTCGAGCACGTCACGGTCAAGTTCGCCGATGGCAATCGCTACGGTCTGATCGGGGCGAATGGCTGCGGCAAGTCCACGCTCATGAAGATCCTCGGTGGTGAGCTCGAGCAGAGCGTCGGGGAGGTCGCGCTGCAGGCGGGAATGCGGCTGGGCAAGCTCAATCAGAACCAGTTCGGCTATGAAGATGAGCGCGTCCTCGACGTCGTCATGCAAGGCCACCTGGAGATGTGGCAAGCCATGCGGGAGCGGGACCGGATCTATGCAAACCCGCACGCTACCGATGCGGACTACATGCGGGCAGCGGAGCTGGAAACGCAGTTCGCCGAGTACGGCGGCTACGATGCCGAAGCGCGCGCGGCCAGCATCCTGCTCGATGCCGGGATTCCCGAAGCGCTGCACAACGGCGCGATGCGTGAGGTGGCACCCGGACCGAAACTGCGGGTGCTGCTCGCGCAGGCGCTGTTCTCGAAGCCGGACGTGCTGTTGCTCGATGAGCCGACCAACAACCTGGACATCCATTCCATCCGCTGGCTGGAAGAGGTGCTCAACGACTACGCTGCGACGATGATCATCATCAGCCACGATCGGCACTTCCTCAACCAGGTATGCACCCATATTGCCGACCTGGACTACCAGCAGCTTCGAGTGTATCCGGGAAATTACGACGACTTCATGCTTGCCTCGACGCAGGCACGCCAGCGCGTCGAAGCCGCGAACGCCAAGGCGCGGGACCGCATTTCGGATCTGCAGGAGTTCGTCCGGCGGTTTTCCGCGAATGCCTCGAAGGCGCGGCAGGCGACGTCCCGGCGCAAGCAGATCGAGAAGATCCGCATCGAGGAGATCCGGCCCTCGTCCCGTCAGAATCCTTACATCCGCTTCGAGCAGGAGAAAAAACTGTACCGCTCGGCGGTGACGCTCGAGGATCTGAGCTTCCGCTACCCGGACAGCCCTGCCGCCGTTCTGAGCCACATTCACCTGCACGTCGAAGCCGGTGAGCGCATCGCGATCATCGGCCCCAACGGCATCGGCAAATCGACGCTGATGCGCTGTCTCGCCGGCGAGCTCGCCCCTTCGCAGGGCCGTATCACGTGGGTGGAGAATGCACAGCCGGGCTACATGCCACAGGACCCCCAGGCGGAGTTCGCGGAAAAGACGGACCTGTTCACGTGGATGTCGACCTGGACCGGCAAAGCTGACGATGAGCAGATCGTGCGCGCCACCTTGGGCAGGCTGCTGTTCTCCGGCGATGAGACGAAGAAGTCGGTCAAGGTGCTCTCCGGCGGGGAGAAAGGCCGGATGATCTACGGCAAGCTCATGCTCACCCGTCCCAACGTGCTGTTGCTCGACGAACCGACGAATCACATGGACATGGAGACCATCGAGTCACTGCAGATCGGACTGGAGAAGTACCCGGGCACCTTGCTGTTCGTCTCGCACGATCGCGAGTTCGTCGCGGGCCTGGCGACGCGCATCGTCGAGCTGCAGCCCGGCGGTGGCCTGCTGGACTTCGTCGGCAGTTACGATGAATATCTCAGCTCGCGAGCGCGACCCGCATGAGCTCTCTCAACGCCTTCCCCATCACGCAAAAGTGGCCCCCGCGCCATCCGCAGCGGCTGCAGCTGTATTCCCTGCCGACTCCCAATGGCGTGAAAGCCTCCATCATGCTGGAGGAGATCCAGCTGCCGTACGAGGCGCACCTGGTGCGATTCGAGAACAATGACCAGCTCTCGGAGGCGTTTCGCTCGCTCAATCCCAACAACAAGATTCCCGCGATCCTCGATCCGGACGGCCCGGGTGGGCGAGCCCTGCCGCTGTTCGAATCCGGTGCCATTCTGATCTACCTGGCCGAGAAGACCGAGCAGCTCCTGCCACGCGATGCGGCCGCGCGTTACGAGACGCTCCAATGGTTGATGTTCCAGATGAGCGGTATCGGCCCGATGTTCGGGCAGGTCGGATTCTTCAACAAATTCGCCGGCCGCGAGTACGCGGACAAGCGTCCACTGGAGCGCTACGTCGCGGAGTCCCGGCGCCTGTTGCGAGTACTGGATGCGCGGCTGAGCGGGCGCGAGTGGCTCATGGGTGATGCGTATTCCATCGCGGACATCGCGACCTTTCCCTGGGTCCGCAACCTGATCGGATTCTACGAGGCGGCCGACCTCGTCGGTATCACGGACTTTCCGCAGGTGACGCGCACGCTGGCTGCCTTCCTCGCGCGCCCCGCAGTCCGCAAGGGCCTGGATATACCCGGGCGCGCATGAGCTGCTCAGTGCCGCGCCTGCACCGCAGGCGTGCTGGGCTGACCGGTCTTCGTTCCCGATCGCGCAAGCAGCGCCGCACAGTCCGCATCTTTCGCAAGACCGGGATCGACGAACGCAAGCATGGCGGCCAGGGGGGTCAGCACGATCCCGAGGGCGACGGCGGCGCCGGTCTGAGCCATGACATGGCGCGCATCGAGCGCGAACTTTGGATGTCGGAGCGGACCGCGGATCCAGATAGGGGAGCGCACACGCATGAGGCGCAGGCTCTTCGGCTCGCCCCGCAACGCGAGATCCACTGTCTCGGAATCCAGATGGATCGTGCCATTGCCGGTAATCACGACCTTGTCGGTGTCCACCACCAGCGTGCGCGCATCGAGCACTCCCTGGTGCACATCGAAACTGGCGACTCCGCAGCGGATGGGCGTTTGCGCATGATTCCTGTCGAGTATCAGGCCCAATCCGCGCGAGACATCGAGACCCATGAGCTCTGCAACCGAGGCTCGCATCGCGCCATGCGGCAGCACGGCCGTGAGCGTGCCATCGGCACGCTCGGCCAGCTCGTGAATGGACTTCCCCTCTCCTTGTAGTTGCACGCGGCCACTGAGCAGCCCGTCGAAGGATGGATCCTCGAGGTGCTTGCGATCGAACGCTCCGAGCTGCACGTCCCTGGCTCTCAGGTCCAGCTCCGCGCGCGGGAGCTGCGCTCGCGCATCGAATCGCGCTCGACCGGAAACGTGCCCCGCAGACAGCTCCGCCTCGAGCAGCGTGACCGCCAGGATGCCCGGCTCGATTCTCACCAGCGCCGCCACCGAGTGCAAAGTGGAGCGTCCGACCCCCAGCCCGGAAGCATGAAAGCGTACGACGGCGTATGTATGCCGAATGCCGGCCACAGGCAATGGTGTGTCCGGCAGCAGCGGCGTCGAGGCCGACAGCGGCGGTGCGCGACCGGCGGCACGGGCGCCGATATCAGACACGCGCAGCCAGCGGGAGCTCAGAGCACCTTCGACGCGCGGAATGGCTCCCGTGCTGTCGATCGACAGCGTACCGGACATATCGCTTTGCCCCGAGAGAGCCGCCAGCTCGCTGAACAGAAAGTGCAGTCCGTTGCGCGCGAACCTGCCGCTGAGACGATAGACGCCCGTATCGGGCAGCCTGATTCCGGTCAGGAAGTACAGGTCCCGCATGTCCGGCCCGGCTGCTGCAAACGAAGTGTTGAGTACGCCAAAGTCGAACGCGTGATCGATGGAGCCCCGACCCTGCAGCCGCGAGCCCCCCGAGCGCTCATCGAAGGCAAAACGGTAGGCTCGCTCGCGGCTCACCGTCGCGAGCGGATCGCCGTTGATCGCAAAAGTAGCCGCTCTGCCATTCAACCGCCCGCTGCCTATGAGGTGCAGGAACGGCGTCGCGCCCGGGTCAGAGACCCCCGCAGCCGATGCTGTGCCGCTGAACTGCAGATGTCTCACAGCATCGGTCAGCTCCACATGGGCCGCCGGCATGGACAAACTGCGAATCAGCGGTGGCCCGGCGCTCCGCGTGCGGGGTGGCACCCATTGCCAGTTGGCGTTGCCGTGCGCGTCGCGCGTCAGATGCAGCGAAGCGCCGTCCATTTCGAGTCGTGTCAGGTCGATCCAATGGGGCGGGCGCGCCAGCTCCAGCGTCAGTGAGAGGGTGCCGATGTCAGCCAGTGTGCCGGCAGGGGCCCACGGCGGATTGCCGATCACCACTTTCGTGGCGCTCAGCCTCGGGTGCAGCGAGAGCAAATGCGCCTCGAAGCTGCCCGCGATGCGGATCTCGCGACCGGTGCGCGCCCTCAGGAAATGCAGCAGCGGACCTTTCATGTGGCGCTCGCCAAGCGCCACAGCCGCGGCGAGGAACATGAAACCGACCCCCAGGGCGAGAATGATCCGAATGAGCCAGCGCAGTGCGATGCGAGAAATCGAAGAGCCATCCATTGCGCATTAACGCACGAACGCACGCAGCGTTCGCGCGCGTCGGAACGGATGACGAGGGAATCGATCGCTTGAACGCAGGCTTGGCAGAGTCGATGGGCGGCCGGATTCAACGCGGCCGCCGGACCGCTTCAACGCGGCCGCCAGACCGCTTCAACGCGGCTGCCGGGCCGGCTCAATGCGGCCTTCGCCTTCCGCGGCAATGGGATTGACGAGCATTCCCAGTCCGTCAATCTCGATCTCGCACACATCCCCCGGCTTCATGAACAATGGCGGCTTGCGCGCGAAGCCAACACCCGACGGCGTGCCCGTGATGATGATGTCGCCGGCCTGCAGCGTCATCGCCTCGCTGATGATCCGAATCAGCGCAGCGACCGGGAATATCATGTCGGAGGTCGATGCACTCTGCACCACGTTGCCATTCAGGCGTGTTTGTAAGCGCAGCTCCCGCGCGCCCGGCGGCAGCTCGTCCCCGCTGACGAAGTACGGCCCGAAGGCGCCAGTCGCGTCGAAGTTCTTGCCGATCATCCATTGCGTCGTGCGCATCTGATAATCGCGCACGGAGGCATCGTTGAATATCGAATAGCCGGCCACGTGGGTGAGCGCGCTCGCCTCCTCGATGTGCCGGCCGGCCTTGCCGATGACGGCGACCAGCTCGCCCTCGTAGTCGAAGCGGTCCGAGACCTGCGGCCGGATCAGCGGCTCCCCATGCGCGACGAGTGTCGAGGCGAACCGTGCGAACAGGCTGGGATGAGGCGGCAGCTCGAAGCCGCCCTCTTGGGCATGATCGGTATAATTGAGCCCAACGCAGATGATCTTCTTTGCAACGCAACTCAGCGGCGGCAGCAGCGTTATCTGTCCCGGCTCCAGCACGCGCGCCCGGGCGAGCGTCCTGCCGGCTTCCATCAGCATCGGGCGACCAGCCGTAACGAGCTCATCGAGCGTCCCCGGAAAATTCGCCTCCCCGCGACGGATGCCGCGCATGCTCCCCGCCCGCTCGAGAAGTCCGATCCCGTATTCGCCGCCCTGTCGAAAAGAGAACAATCGCACGTGTTGATTCCGTTGGTTGGCGGGGGTCACGGCGCAACCGCCGCGAATGCAAGCATGCAGTATACCCGAGCGGCTTGCGGGGCGAATGCCGGCGGCGGACTTCGCCAGTTGCGCGCAGGTGCCTCGTTAGTTGCGGCTGCCTGCCCGGGTGACGGTGCGCTGCGAGCCGCGTCCGCTGCGCGAATCGGCATTGCGCGCCGAGCGCTGCCGCTCCTGCGTCGGCGCAAGTCCAAACACCCGCTTGTACGCATGACAGAAATGCGAGGTCGACACGAAGCCGCATTCCACCGCAACCGTACGGACGGGGCTGAGCGTCTGACGCAGCAGGGTCTTGGCTTTGGCAAGGCGCAGTTGCAGGTAGAACGCCCGCGGCGAGGTGCCGATCTGATCGCGAAACAGCCGCTCCACCTGACGTGCCGAGATGCCCACGCGCTTGGCGATATCGGCCACATCCACTGGATCCTCGATCGCCCCCTCCATGAGGGCGATGATCTGCACCAGTTTCGGACTGTCGATGCCATAGCGCCGGTGCATCTCGAGCCGCTGATGGTCCTGGTGCTCGCGAATGTGCGGATGGATGAACTGTTCCGCCACCGCGAGCGCGAGCTGCGCTCCGCAGGCCTCGCTGATGAAATGCAGCATCATGTCCAGTGCCGCGATCCCACCCGAACACGTGAACACATCGCGATCGACCACGTACAGGTCCTGCGTGACCGCCAGCAGCGGATAGCGGGAGCGAAACAGATCCAGGTATTCCCAATGAACGGTGCAGCGCCGATGCGTCAGCAAGCGTGCTTCGGCCAGAATGAATGAGCCGCTGCTGATGGCACCCACCATCGCCCCGTGGCGTGCGAGCCGCCGCAGATGATGATGCACGCTATGGGTTCGCTCGAACTGCACGGGATCCATCCCGGCGCACACGACCAGCATGTCCACCTTGCTCAACTTCTCGAGCGATTCGTGCACCGCAATCGGAATGCCGTTGCTCGCCACCACGGCTTGCCCGTCGACCGAGACCAGCCGCCACTCGAACAGCTGCCGTTCTCCCATGCGGTTCGCGGAACGCAACGGCTCGATCGCCGCGGAGAATCCCATCATGGAGAACTGCGGCACCAGCAGGAAGGCCATGCAGATGGGCTCACGCGCATGCTTGGCTAACATGGCAGGGCATCCAGGGCGCCGAGCCGCAGATTGCGGGTCTCAGGCGCATAAACGAAGCATACGACCGCGCCGATGCCGAGCACCGCGACGCACGCGGCCAACGCAGTGCGCACACCGTAAGCTGCGACGACGATGGGCAACAGAAACGTACTGACGGCCGAACCGATGCGGCTGGCGGCGATCGCCAGACCGATGCCGGAGGCACGCAGATTCGTCGGGAACAGCTCGGGAAGATACACGTACACCAGATTCGACGCGGCGGACAGCACGCCGGCGAAGATGGCAAACAACACGATCACGGCCGCGGGTGCCACGTCCTGCCACAGGCACAGCACGAGCATGCTTGCCGCCGAGAGCGCGAAGCTGCCAATCAGAAAGGCTCTGCGTGAGATCCGGTCCACCACGGCAAGCCCCGCTATCGCACCCGCGAACAGGGCGAAATTATAGATCAGCCCGCCCGCGTAGCCAGCTCTGAGGTGCAGCGCGGACAAAACCTGTGCAACGAAGGTGCCGACGGCAAAATACGGGATCACCTGGCAGGTAAAGAACGTGCACGCCACGAGAGTGCGGATCCGCCAGCGGCCGGAGAGCAGCTGCTGCCACCTGCCACGTCGAGGCGCCGGCGCGGCCGCCTGCAGGGGCAGCGCGACGTCCGGCCCGAACTTGCCGCGCACGATGCGGGCCGCTTGCTCGAGTCGACCGTGGTGCATGAGCCATACCGCGGATTCTGGCATGAACACTCGCAGCGGGGCGATCAGCAGGCAGGGGGCTGCACTCGCCAGCAACATCCAACGCCACGCCTGCGGACCTGCCGAGGTCAGTGCGAAGCCGACCGCATAGGCGGCTCCGTACCCGCCGGCCCAGGCGATCGAGAGAATCCCGAGGATGCGCCCGCGCACTCGGCGAGGGGTGAATTCCGTCAACAGCGCCTTGCTCACGACATAATCGGTGCCGAGCAGGAAGCCGATCGCCATTCGCAGCAGCAGCAGCTCGGCGCCGGAGCTTGCCGCGAACTGCAGTGCGGACAGCGCGCCTGCAATGATCATGTTGCAAGCGAAAATCGGCCGACGGCCGAAGTGATCCGCCGCCGGCCCCGTCAGCAGTGCCCCGGCAAACAACCCCGCCAGTGAGGCACCGCCCAGCAGGCCGGTCCAGACGGCACTGAGCGCCAGTTGCGGGGCTGCAAGGCTCAGCGCAATTCCGATGATGCCCATTCCGAAGCCATCGGCAAACACGCCACCCGTACTGGCCACGGCGACCTGGATGTGGAACGGCCGCAGCGGCGCATCGTCGTAGGCGGTCACGGACTGTTTCAAGAGCGCACGCGCTGGACAGTTGCCAGGGCGCCTCTGTTTGATCCGCGGAATGTGCGGATGCGCGCATGAACTACCACCCCACCACCTCGCCATCCTTCCGCGGGTCGGATCCGCCCCGATAGAACCCCGCCACGTGAGTGGCGTGGCGATCGCCCGCATCAAGCGCCGTCGACGCAGATGCTTGCGCCGTCGACCGGGATGCTGGCCCCTCCGGGGTGAACAGGATCATCTGCACGCCGCCGACACTTGCGCCGTCCACCGATTGCACCTGGTGCCCCATGGACTGCAGCTGTGAGCCGATCAGAGCGTACAGCGGCGCTTCCAGCGACAGCAGATTGCGAATCTGATCGTGGCGGAACCGCGCCATGTCGGCCGCCGCCTGGACGTTGGCGCCGAGATCCAGCATATCGACGAGCACCTGGGCATGCCCCTGCGCCTGCATGTCACCGCCCATGAGCGTCACGGTCATCACCGGCTCGCTGCCGCGCATCACGAAACCCGCTGCGAGCGTGTTATAGGGCCGCTTGTGCGGCGCGATCGCGTTCGGGCTTTGCGGATCGAGCGTGAACAGTGTCCCCCGATTATGCAGAATGAATCCGTATCCGGGCACGGTGATACCCGAACCGAACTCGTCAAAATTGCTGTTGACCCACGACACCATGTTGCCGTCACTGTCCGCGGTCGAGAGCACGATCGTGTCGCCGCGGGGATCCGCCGTCCCCGGAGGTCCGGGAGTGGCGGCGTGGTGCGGGTCTACCTTGCCGCAGAGCGAGGCGGCGTGCTCGCTCGAAAGGAGCCTGGCGAGCGGAACGGAGACGAAGTCCGGATCAGCGTTGTAGGCGTACAGATCGGCATAGGCCAGTTTCTTCGCCTCGACCAGCAGATGCCAGTACTCGGCGTTCGCCGGTCCAAGGCTCGCCAGGGTCCGACCGGGTACCCACTGGCCGAGGCAACTTTGCAGGATGTTGAGGATCTCATCCGCTGCCCATGCCTGGGAAGGCGGCGGAAGCTCCAGCACGTCGAATCCGTGGTAGCTGATCTTTGCGGGCTCGACCCATTTGCCGTGATAGTTTGCGAGATCCGCAAGCGTCATCGTGCCGCCCAGAGCCTTGGATTTGGCAACGATCGCCCGCGCGATGGCCCCTTTGTAAAACGCATCCCGGCCATCCCGCTGCATCAGCCGGAACGTGCGGGCGAGCTCGGGGTTGCGGAAGATCTGTCCGGCAACCGGCGGGTGAGCATCGACGTACCACGTCCGCACCGAATCCGGATCGAGTGACGTGCAGCAGCCCGTCAGCGGCAGCGCGTTGGGCAAGCGCCAGTCGTGTGCGATGCGCTCCGAGATGGGGAACCCTGCTTCCGCGTACTGGATGGCCGGCTGCAGCACTTCGCGGAAGGTCAGTTTGCCGAAGCGCCGCAGGACCTCCCCCCAGCCCCAGGCGGCGCCCGGCACGGTGACCGGCAAAATGCCCCCGGGCGGCATGCCCGACTTCGGCCCCCATTGGGCGGGATTCCAGTGGTAACCGAGCGAGTTGAAACGCGCGATGGTGGCGCCGGTCGGTGCGGTGCCGCTTGCGTTCAGCACGTAGACCTTCTTCTCCTTCGCGACGTAGACCATGGCAAACAGGTCGCCCGCGACTCCCACCATCATGGGCTCGACCACGTTCAGTACGGCAGCGGTCGCCACCGCGGCATCCACCGCATTGCCGCCTTGCCTGAGGATCTGAAGTCCCGCTTCGGCGGCGAGCGGTTGACTGGCAGCAACCATGCCATGCTGTGCCATCACCTCGGAGCGGCTCTGCGGCAACCAGCCCTCGGCACGCGCCCCACGCACGGCAGCACAGAATGCCGGCTGGGGTGGGCTTGCGCACGGCGCGGGGATCAAAACAGCCGGCGCTTCCCGCGATTGGGCGTACCCGGCAGGTACGCTCGCGAACATTGCGATGGCCACAGCGCCGATCCAGGCGCCAGCGCCGATCCAGGCGCCAGCGCCGATCCAGGCGCCTGCGGTCCGCGGATGTCGCCCATCGATGTCGCTGCGAACCTGGCACATGGCTCGACCCCCCGATGATTGTTTAGCGATCCGGCTGTTGGTTTGCTGCTGCTGAACTGTGGATCAGCGGCCGGCAAGCCGCAGCATGGCGGCAAGGCTGCGCTCCACATCCTCATCGGTCGTCGCCCAGCTGCACAGGCTGATGCGCATGGCGGTGCGACCCTGCCACACCGTTCCGCCGCACCAGCAGGTGCCCTCCTCCTGCAAGGCGGCAATGACGCAGCGCGTGCGCGCGCTGTCGCCGAACTCGACGAGGACCTGGTTCAACACGACGTCATTGAGTATCGCGTAACCGGCCGCGCGCAGTCCCGTGGCAAAGCGGCGCGCCTGTCGACAATTGCGCTCGAACAGCTCGGCCAGCCCCGATCTACCCAGCGTGCGCAACACCGCCCAGACCTCGACGCCGCGAGCGCGCCGCGACAGCTCGGGAGTGAAGTCGCACGGATTTCGACCCGGACTGTCGGTAGGCAGGTACTCCGCGGTAATGGCCATGGCGGCGCGCAGTGCCTGTGCGTCCCGTGAAAACGCAAGCCCGCTGTCGTACGGGACGTTGAGCCATTTGTGCGCATCGGTCGCCCACGAGTCGGCTCGTTCCATTCCGATCGCCTGCGCGCGCAGCGAGGGTGCCGCTTTCGCCCATAACCCGAATGCACCATCGACGTGCACCCAGGCGCCGAACGCGTGCGCCGCCTCGATCAACGGCTCGAATGGATCGAATGCGCCGGTGTTGAGATTGCCGGCCTGCACGCACAGGATGGTCGGGCCCCTCATCGGAGGCAGGGCGTCGGGTCGCATCCGGCCCTGACCGTCGGCGGGAATCCGCATCACCCGGTTGCGTCCGAGACCCAACATCCCGAGAGACTTGAGCAGCGTCGGATGCGCCTCGTCTCCTGCGATCACGGTAATGGGTGGCGCGCCGAACAGACCATCGGCCTCGACATTCCAGCCGTGCTTGGCCAGGACCGCGTGCCGTGCGGCCGCGAGTGCCGTGAAGTTCGCCACTGTCGCACCCGTCACGAAGCCGCCAGCCGTGGTGGATGGCAGCTCCAGCAGCTCGAGCAACCATCGCAAGGCGATTGTCTCGAGCCGCGAGACTCCCGGGGTCACTTCATACAGCGCCGCGTTCTGATCCCACGCGCCAGCAAGCCAGTTGGCGGCGAGGGCCACCGGCAGAGCACCACCGAGCACGAACCCGAAGAAGCGCGGACCGGCCATCGCCATCGTTGCCGGGGACACCAGCCGATCCAGTAAGTCGAGCGTGTGGGCGGGATCATCGGCGCCGGCGGGCAACACCTCATCGAGCTCATCGAGCGCGCCGACCGCGGCGGCGGCGGGCGCCACGGAACGGTCTTGCACCTTCTCGAGATACGCGTGCGCGCGCCGGGCAGCAGCATCGAGAACGCTATACATCGGCCGCTATTTTCCTTTTAAGGCGACATCGGCCTGGCGCAGCCACTCGTCACGGTCGGGCCCGGGCGGCTGTGCCTGCGCCTCAGTGCGTGCACGCGAGTAGGTCTCGGTCGCCGCAGCCGCATCGCCTGCCTTCGCCAGCGCTTCGGCGAGCGCCAGCAGATTCGGCGGATAATTCGGACGCAGTGCCACGGCGCGCCGACCGGCAGCGACACCCGCATCCGGATCCCCCGGTCCAACTGGCCATCCGGGGGCGCGAACCAACACCATGGCCCGCACGCGAGCGGGTCCCGCCTCGTCATAAGTGGCATTGGCGGCTTCCGCGCTGCTCAGCGCATCGAGCATACGCTTCAGATACTCGCTGGCGCGCGCCGGATGCACTCTCGCTTGCAGTCCGAGGGCGAGGGCCTGACCGTAGAGACACGCCGCCGCCTGGGGGAAACGAGCGAGGCAGGTTTGCGCAGCCGCGGTTGCATCGGATGCGAGCTGATCGCGAATCTCGAGGCCGCGTTCGCTGTCGCTGCGCTTGGCATCGGTTGAAATTTGCGCACGCAGCGTCTCAGCGGACGCCTCAGGCGCCGAGAGTGCCGCGGACGGCGGCGGCGCACGCCGAGACGGAGCCGCGCACGCTGCGAGCAAGGCCCCCAACGCGAACGCTGACCAGTGCAGGGGCCAACGCCGGCCGGAGCGCTTCACGGTGCCGGCGCGTCGGCTGGCAGCTGCGGCATCACGAAACCCTGCAACCGTAGCGACGCCAGCGACTGCGAGCCCCCGGAAGCGTGACCTAGCTTCAGCAGGCCGGCCTGGAACGATCGGACGCGCGCCTGCGGCAGACGCGAATCCACCACGGCGACCAGGGCAACCGGGAGCGGCGCAGACTGCGTCACGTTCGCGAGCTGCGCGGCAAAGGGTAGCGATGTCAGCGATGCATCCTGGGTCTGATCCAGCAGCACGGCGGTCTGCTCGCCCGCGGCCACCTTGCGCAGGGCGCTGAGGATCTGTCCGGTCGACTCGATCCTGACGTCAGCGGGTATCCCCCAGCCGCCGAGCGCCGCGTGACGCACGAAATCCGGAGCGTAGCCGGCAACACTCAGAATGGTGTATCCCGCCAAGGATGCCGGTGCGGTGATCCGTCCGGCTTTCGCAACCAGTGTCCATCGCTCGCGAGTACCCGTCCCGGTGACATCCGCCTGAGCGATCGGCTTGAGATGCAGTTGGGTAGCATGCTGCACGTAGAACGGATACGGCACGAAGGCGAGCACCGCCTCGGACGAAGCAAGTTTGGCGAGGCCGCCTGCTTCCGTTGGGTCATAGACGGCATTCAGGCTGCCTGTGGGCCACCCGGCCGACTTGGCCGCATCGGCGGCAAACTGATCGAGGTACGGCTGCGCATCCCCGGCGCCGCCAGGGTAGCCCGGGGCACAGAAGACCAGGGTCGCAGCGGCGGCTATGAGTAGGTTCATGCCTTAGGCTATCATTCCTGTGCGCCGGAGGCCTCCCGGGTCGGCAAGAGCGCACTTCCTTCAATGAGTGTGGCCGGCTGACCCATGGTTCAATTCTTTCTGCGCATCCTGCGTCTGCGATATTGGATCGCGAGCGCCTTCTTGATCCTGGCAGTGGCCGGGATCTATGGTGCCACGCGCATCCCCAACGATCCTGCGATCGAGCGTCTGATCATCGCCGGCGATCCGACCGCGCGCGCCACCGAGAACTTCGAGAAAGTCTTCCCGGAAGGCGATCAGGCGCTGCTGATGCTGGAGGCGCCGGACCCGTTGAGCCTGACCGTGTTGCAGCAGACCGATCGGCTCGAGCACTCGCTCAACCAGATCCCCCACGTCCAGGCACATAGTCTCATCGCGCTGTTCCGACAGGGCAACGCGAGCGGGGAGATCACCGCCGAGGAGGCCGCGCGGCTGCGCACGTTTGCGACGGGGACCGCACTGTTTCGTCGTGCCGGATTGCTCGGCGAGCACTACCTCGGGATCGGACTCGAGCTGCGGGTCAGCTCGCCTGCCGAGCGCGATCGCGCATTGGCGGCGATCGATTCGCTGGCGCTGCCGCTCGAGCGGGCAGCGGGGCCGATCACGGCGGTCCGCCGCGTGGGCTCGCCATGGCTCGATGCCTGGCTCGAGCGCCAGACCGGCAGTGCCACACGGCGGTTCATGCCGCTGTTTGGAATTTTTCTCATGGCACTGGTGCTGATCCTGTACCGGTCCTGGCGCACGCTCGGCGCCATCGTCGTGACGCTCGGAGTCATCGTCGCGATCGCGGTGGGACTGGCAGCGCTCTTTGGTTGGCCGCACACCGTCGTATCCACCCTTGTGCCGCTGACCGTCATGGTCACGACCACCGCCACGCTCGTGTATATCCATTCACGCTACATCGAGTCGGACGATTCCGCGGGTCCGCTCGAGCATCACGCCCGGGCGCTCGAGAACAAATTCCTGCCGTGCACCGCCTCCATGTTCGCCACAGCGGTTGGCTTTGCTGCCCTCGCCGTTTCCGACATCCGCCCCGTGCGCCAGATGGGCCTGTGGACGGCGTGCGGGCTGATCGTGGCCTGGATCGGCTGCTTCAGTCTCTTCCCCGCGCTGCAGCTGCTGTTCCGCACGCCGCTGCGATCGGAACGGGTTCCAGTCGGACGATGGTTCCCCCCATTCGTCGAGCGCCTCATTCCCGGCACACGTCGCCTGCGCTGGGTGTTCGTCGTTGGTGCGCTGGTGCTGATGCTGTTGGGGACCATATCGCTGTTTGGCATCCCGGGCAAAGTTGCGCCCCTGCGACTGCAAACCGATGCGCTCACGTACGTGGACCCTCACGAGCGCATTGCGGAGGACACGCGCCGGTTCGAGCAAACGAACGGTCTGGATGATCTGGATCTGTGGCTACAGACTGCGCCCGGGCATGCGCTCGATCCGAATTTCCTGCGCGCGCTCGAGCAGTTGACCCGGCGGCTCGAGGCAAATCCGGGCGTGACCGCCGTCGACGGACCGACCTCGGTGCTGCGCTGGGCGCACTATGTGCAGACTGGCTCCGATCGTCTGCCGATGGAGCCGGCCGACTGGACGAAGCTTGCCGGCGATCTCGAACAGATCCTTTTGACGCAGCCCGAGGTGCGCGAGTACGTCGACATCGCAAACCTCGCCAGCGTACGCCTGAGCATCCGCGGTCGTGGCGAGCAGTTCGGACGCCCCGGGGCGATGCGCCGGTTCGTCGAGCACACCTGGCAAGCTGCGCAACGGCAGGATCCGGCTTTTCGTGACGTGCGCGGCTCGATGGCCGGCAAGGGGGTGCTCGCCGGACAGATCACCGAGCGTCTCATACCGACGCTCACGGAAAGCTTTGCGCTCACGGCGAGCGTGATCTTCCTCGCGTTCCTGCTGGTATTTCGCAATCCTGCGGCGCGGCTGATGACGATGATTCCCTCGCTGTTCGCGATCCTGTCCGTGTTCATCGTCATGCGTGTCGCATCGATCCCACTCAACATCGCCACGATTCTCATCGGCTCGACCGTGCTCGGCGCGACCGAGAACGATCAGATTCATTTCTTCTATCATTTCCAGGAAGCCCGCGCCAACGCCTCGATGCGCGATGCGCTGCGCCATGCCATGCTCGTGGCCGGCAGACCCATTGTGTTCGCGACACTCATCAACACGAGCGGCTTTCTCGCCCTCACCTTGTCGAATCTGCCTCCCATGCGTCAGTTCGGCACCGTGGCCTCCTGCGCCTTCGTGCTGGCGCTCATCGCCGATTTCACCGCCCTGCCCGCCGCTCTGTGGGTGCTGAGCCGCTCGCGCGGCGGATCGCAGCTGTAAGGATCCGCTGGTAAGGATCCGTCCTGTGGATCGCACGCGGACGCTGCCACAGGCGATGCCGTTGGCCTTGCATGGGCATTCGGATTGCTGCTCGCGAGGCTCCCAAACTGCAGCAGCGAACCCAACTGGAGCTCGACATGGCCAAGATGAAGGCAGTCTGCCTCGAATCCTTCGGTGGTCCCGAAACGCTGCACGTCAAGGATGTGGAGATTCCGCAACCCGGTGAGGGGGAAGTCCTCATTCGCGTGCGGGCGGCAAGCGTCAACCCGGTCGATTTCAAGATCCGTGAAGGCAAGTACCCGCCGGTGAGCTCGGAGCAGCTGCCGAAGGTGCTGGGCCGGGACATCTCAGGCACCGTCGAGCGCTGCGGGCGCGCCGTCACGCAGTTCAAGGAGGCAGACGAGGTGTTCGCGATGCTCGACCCCGAGCATGGCGGGTATGCCGAATATGTAGTGCTGCGAGCGGACCTGTGCGCGCGCAAACCACGCTCACTGAATCATGTCGAAGCCGCGGCCGTACCGCTGGCGGGCCTGACGGCATGGCAGGGACTGTTCGATCACGGCAAGCTGCGTGCCGGTCAGCACGTCCTCATCCACGGCGGCGCCGGCGGGGTCGGTCATCTGGCGATTCAGTTCGCCAAGGCCCGTGGCGCCCGTGTCTCCACCACCGTCTCCTGGGCCGACAAGGAATTCGCGCGCACGCTGGGTGCGGATCAGGTGGTGGACCACCATGCCGAGCGCTTCGAGGATGTGGTGCACGATGTGGATCTGGTGTTCGATCTGGTTGCCGGCGAAACCCAGCAGCGCTCCTGGGCCGTGCTGAAGAAGGGCGGCACCCTGGTATCGACACTCACCCGTCCGCCGCAGGAGGAGGCCCGGCGACACGAGGCGCGAGGGCTGAACTACACGGCCCGACCCGATGCCGCAGAGCTCTCCGATGTCGGCCGGCTCATCGATGCGGGCAAAGTGAAGCCGCGGGTGCAGGAGACTTTCCCGCTCGCGCAGGCAGCGGCAGCCCAGCAACGGCTCCAGCGCGGACACGTTCCCGGAAAGATCGTGCTGCAAGTTCAGGCTTGATTCGCTCGCGAGCAGGGCGTGGGGCCTTTCAGCACGCCAGGGGGCCTTCAGCACGCCAGGGGGCCTTTCAGCACGCAGGGGGTGACTTTTAGCAATCAGGACCGAGGGCGGATATGAAACACTGACGCCAGGTGCCCGCTGCACCGGGAGCGTCGTTGGGCCCCGACCTGCAAAACCTCACGCGCGCGCGGGTACTCCGGCGCCTGATCCCATTCCTCGGGCTGCTTTACTTCGCAGCGTTCATCGACCGTGTCAACGTCGGCTTCGCGGCGCAGCAGATGCATCGCGACATCGGCTTGAGTGCGTATGCCTATGGCCTGGGCAGCGGCATCTTCTTTCTCGGCTACTGTCTGTTCGAGGTCCCGAGCAATCTGCTGCTGCACAAGGTCGGCGGCCGCCGCTGGATTGCGCGGATCATGCTGACCTGGGCCGTGATTGGCGCCGCAACGGCCTTCGTCCGCGGCCCGGTCGGATTCTGCATCCTGCGCTTTCTGCTCGGGGTCGCCGAGGCGGGCTTCTTTCCGGGCGTGATCTACTACCTGACCTACTGGATCGCGCCCGCAGACCGGGCACGCGTGGTCGGCATATTCATGACGGCAGTCCCCATCTCGACGGCATTGGGGGCGCCGCTGTCCGCGGCCATTCTGCGACTCGATGGGACCTGGGGAGTGGCGGGCTGGCGCTGGCTGTTCCTCATCGAGACGCTTCCCTCGCTCGTGTTGGGTTGCATCGCGCTGCGGTATCTCGTCGATACCCCGGCCCAGGCGACCTGGTTGACATCCGACCAACGCAACTGGCTCACACGCTCGCTACAGGAGCGCAGCGCATCCACGGCCTGCGCGCGCCAGTCCAGTGTCCTGCGCTGCCTTGCCAACCCCCGCATCCTCGCTCTGAGTCTGTGTTACTTCGGAGTGGAGAGTGCGCTCTACGGAGTCATTCTGTGGATCCCGCAGATCTTTGCCAACCGCGGCATGGGCCCCGCCGCTGCAGCCGTCGCGGTCGCCATTCCCTACGCCGTCGCCGCTGTGGCCATGGTGTGGTGGTGCCGCCGTTCCGATCTGGCGAAGGAGCGGGTGTGGCACGTTGCGATTGCGGCGCTCGTCGGTTTTCTCGGCCTGGCCGGCAGTGCCGCCGTGCCTGATTCCCCGCTGCTGTCCGTTCTGGCCGTCTCCATCGGAGCGGCCGGAACGCTTGCCGTACTGCCGGTGTTCTGGACGATCCCCGTCAGCCTGCTGCGGGGCGCAGCCGCGGCGGGTGCGATCGCCCTGATCAACGCGATTGGCAATCTCGGCGGATTTGCCGGGCCATTCGTCATCGGATGGGTGAGGGATTCCACCGGGAGTTTCACCTGGGGGCTGGTCGTCGTCGCCAGCGGTGCATTGCTCACGGGAATCATGATTCTCGCGATCGGTCATGGGCCCGAGGCACAACACGCTGAGCTGACGAGTGTGTCGTCGCAAACGCTCAACAAGCCGGCCGAGCCAAGCGCATAATCAATCGTTCAGCAACGGGACCCCACTGCACCATGCACATCGATCCGGATGAGATGGCATACACGCCGTCGACCGGCGTCCGACGCATCCACGAGACGCCGCTCGTAATGGCCACGGCCGAAAGTCTGGCCGGCTACGGCTGCGTCGTCGAAGACCCGAAGACCTTCCCGATCGAGATCGTGCGCTGGCCCGCGCAGGGCTGGCGGCCCATCGATCCGAATTCCGGCGATCAGGGCGGTGTGGTCGAGGGAGTGTTCGAGTTCTGCTGGAAGGGCGAGACGCTGTACGCGCGCAACAACGCGGTCGGCGACAGTTACCTGTTCGGCTGGAGCAACTGGCCGGAAGAGGCGATGAGCACGTCCGCTCGCCAGCGCGAGCGGGCTCTCATCTGGCGCGCCAATTACCATCCCGATGGCGGCCAGCTCTTCTATCCCATCAATGGCCACCGCTTCGTCGTGCCCCTGGCGCTGCCCGGGGATGACGTCACACCGGAGCAGTTCGTCACCTTCTGGTGCGATGGCCGCCACGGCGTGTATGTCCATCCCAACGTCTGGCATGGCGCCATCGTTCCCATCGACGATGAAGCCGAGCTGCTCGATCGCCAGGGCCGGGTGCACGCCCGGGTATCCGTGGATTTCGTCAAGGAATTCGGCTGCTATCTGGCAGCGCCGCTGCGCCTGCCCTGAGATATGCGCCGGCCGATCCAGGGCCGGCTGCGGTTGCGCGCCCCGCCAGGTCGGAGCGCGGACCTCAGGGTCCAGCGCTGTAGCCGATCGCGAGGGTGCCGCTCTTGAGCATCCCGGAATTGTTCGTGTAGCTGAATCCGAGCGTCAGCGTCCCCGCATCGACTGCAACGGGCGCATAACTCAGAGCAAGCTGACAACCGCTTCCCACGCTCACGCTCGCACAAGCGAAGCTGCTTGCGCCGCTCCAACCGACCGGCAGCGGACTCAATCCCGAGGTGATCGTCATGGCGCTTGCCGGATTGCCATCGTCCGTCGTGAACGTGACGTTGATTGGCGTATTGCTGCCGACCGTGACGGTGAGCGGATTCTGGCTCGCCGTGGCCACCACGTTATTGTCCGTCGTCGCCCGGAACGGAATGTTCAGCGAGCCGCTCTTCGCCTCGCCGGCATTATTCAAGTAGCTGTAACTCACGGTGAGTGTGCCACTGCCCGCGGCAGCAGGCTGGTACGACAAGGACAGCTGGCATCCAGTCCCGCTGCTCAGGCCGCTGCAGGAGAAGGAGCCCGGGCTCGTCCAGCCTGCCGGCAGCGCCGCCAGGTTGCTCGTCACCTGCAACGCCGTGGCTGGGCGGGCATCATCCGTCGTGAACGTGACCGCTACGGGCTGGCTTCCCATCCCCACGATCGCATTGATCTGACCCGAAGGCGCAGCGGTAGCGACGACGTTGTCGTCGGTCGTGGCGGCGTAGCCGATGTCCGTCGACCCGACAGTATAGGTACCGCCCGCATCGAAGTACCCGTAGTTCAGGCTCAGTGTGCCGCGCGCAAGCACCACGGGCGCATACACGAGCGCCAGCTGACAGCCGTTGCCGGTACTGAGCTGCTTGCAGGTGAACTGGCTCGCCTTGCTACTCCAGCCTGCCGGCAGCTTCGTCAGATCGGACAGCACGGTCAGAGCGGTCGCCGGCTTGCCGTCAGCGGTGGTGAAGGTCACCGAGACCGGCTGCGAGCCCGTCTTCTGGATCGCCTCGACCTGTCCAGTCGGTGCGGCGAGCGCCACCACATTGCCGTCCGTCGTGGTCGAGTAGGGAATGTTGAGTATGCCGGTGTCGGCGCCACCGAAGTCGTCGGTGTACACGTAGCTCAAGGTGAGCGTGCCGCTGGCGGCGACCGTCGGTGTGTAATCCAGCACGAGCTGACAGCCGCTGCCCGTGCTGACGATCGCGCACGAGAAGCCGCTTGCCATGCTGCTCCAGCCGGCAGGCAGGCTCGACAGATCGGTGATCAGCGTCAGGGCAGTGGCGGCGTTGCCGTTGTCGGTGCTGAAATTGACACTGACGGACTGCGTACCAGCGCCGATTGCCGCGCTGATCAGGCCTGTGGGTGACAGCGCGGCGACGACGTTGTCATGCGCTGTGGCGAGGTACGGGATGAGCAGGGTGCCGCCAGGCGTTTTCGGCTCATTCGCGTTGTCGATGTAAATGTAATTGAGACTCAGGGTACCGCTGTCGGCTGCCTGCGGGGCGTACGTGAGATTCACGACGCAGCTGCTGCCTGCACCGACGAGCGTGCAGCTGTACCCGGCCGTACCGCTCCAGCCGGCCGGCAGCGTGGTGGCCGAGATGGCCAAGCCCCGGATCGAGCGATCATCCCCGGAAGTGAACGTGACGCTGATTGTCTGACTCGAGCCGATGGCGACCGAGACCGTTCCTGCGACGGACGGCGTGGCGACCACAGCATCGGTCGTGCCGCTCGGGCCGCCGCCACCGCCGCTGAAGCCGGTACTGCCGGTGCTTCCCGAGCCGTTACCGCCCATGCCATTACCGGGCGCAGATGCGACGCCAGCCCCCAAGCCGCCGCCGCTGCCACTATCGAAGTTGCAGCCGGATAGCAGCAATAGCGATAAGCCGGCGAGCAGACCCGCACGTCCCACTGGTTGCATGAGCTTCGCCCTCGGAAGTCCGCGGGACTTCCTGTTCGACTAAAGTCGAAGCGTACAGGCTCGGGTAGCGGGGACCACGGATGGTGTTAGTTAACTACATCACGGATTGGAGCGTGCACCACCGTGTCGGCTGGGCCAGCGAACATAACGCAGCCGCAGCGGTTACGGCGTTTGACATACTCATGCACGCAGCAACGCCGCGGCGAGCGCCAGAGCGAGAGCCGGTGGCATCACCAACAGGCCCAGTTTGAAGAACTCGCTGGCGCGCACCTGGACGCCTTCCCGGCGCAGTGCGCTCAACCACAGGATGGTCGCCAGCGAGCCCGTCACGGACAGATTGGGACCGAGATCGATGCCGATCAGTACGGCACTCGTGACACCGCCGGGAACGCCGGCGGTCTTGACGGCAGTTGCAGCGACCAGGCCCGCGGGCAGATTGTTGACCAGATTCGCAGCGATCGCGACCACGCTACCGGCAGCGCCGGCGGCCAGCGTTGCGGAATGCTGCGACGCGTGGCGCAACAGCTCGCTCAGTGCAGCGAGCACGCCGGTGCGTTCCAGCGCCTCCACGAGGACGAACAATCCGCCCACGAGCGCGATGACATTCCAGGAGATTTGCCGAAGCAGCCGCCACTGGAAGGCGCGCGTCGTGAGCGAAACGACGCTCACCGCCAGGACTGCCGCCAAGCACGTGGGCAGTCCCAGCTGTCGATCCATCGCCGAGGCGGCCAGCAGCGCGACCGCCGTAGCGGCGATGGCATACGCGGCGATTTTTCCCGCCATTGTCAGTATGGGTACCGCAACTTCGCCCCGCGGAGCCTGACGCAGCGCGGCACGTTGTGTGTACCTTAGCATCACATAGGTCGCACCGATCGCCAGCGCCGAGGGCAGCGCGAAACGTGGCAGCCACTCGGACAGTGGCGGCAGGTGGCTAGCGTAGATGACGAGATTGGCAGGATTGGAAATCGGCAGAACGAAACTCGCGGCATTGGCGACGAATGCGCAGATGAGCAGATACGGCAGCGGCTGCTCGACGCGCGCGGCACGATTGACTGCGGCAACCGCCGGAGTGAGCACGACGGCGGTGGCATCGTTCGAGAGAAAGACGGTGACGAGCGTGCCGACGATGTAGATGAGCGCAAACAGCCGGACGGCCGATCCGCGCGCATGGGCCGCAGCCTGCGCCGCAAGCCAATCGAACAGTCCCTCCTGGCGGGCAAGCTCGGCCAGCAACATCATGCCGAGCAGAAACAGATAGACATCGACACCGCGCCCGATGCCCTTCCAGGCCGCGCCCACCGGCAACAGTCCGAAGCAGACCAGCGCAAGCGCTGCGCCGACGGCCCACACCGCCTCCGGAATCCGTAGCGGGCGCAGAACGACCCCTGCCATCGCGAGCGCGGCGATGCTCCAGGTCGCAACGTGCGGGGTCAACATGCAGCGGGGATGTTACGGACCCGCCTGCCACAGAAGCGGAAACAGCGGATGCGCCATCACAGCTCCCGGCGGCAGCTCCGCGCTCAAACCCGGAAAATCGGGCGAGGTGGCCCAACGCCGCGGCGCGTGTGTGACGTCATCGCCAAGGAAGCGCACGGAGAATACCCGGCGTCGGCGCCCCGCTTCCACCCCTGCCGACCCGTGCAGCGTCAGCATGTGAAAACAGACTGCATCGCCTGGCTCGAGCTCCCAGCCCACGATTCGATGGGCATCGCGCTGCGACTGAATATCCGGAAGATCCTGCAGCGTACCTTCCGGGAACCACTTCGCCTGGGCATCCATGAATGAACGCGGCATGAGCCATGGCCCCGAATGAGACCCGGCGACGAACTCCAGCGTCGCGGCGCGGCTCACCGGATCGACGGGAATCCAGAAGCTGCAGTTCTGCCGCCCGTCGATGTTGTAATAGGGCTGATCCTGATGCCACGGCGTACGCTGCCGCGTGCCGGGCTCCTTGGTGAGCATGTGGTCGTGATAGAGCCGTACGGTGCGGCTTCTCATCAGCTCAGCGGCGGTCCGCGCCAGGTACGTTTCGAAGATGAAGCGCCGATACGACTCGTTCTGCTGCCAGTTACAGAAATCCTCGATGAATCGGCCGGGATCATCCGCCCGGCTCGCGACCTTGGCGCGTGGACTCAAATGGGCGAGATTCGCATCGATTCCGCGGCTCAGCCAGCCGATTTGCTCGGCCGTGAACAGCTTGCGGATGCAGACTGCGCCATCGCGCTGGAACGCCTCGGTTTCTTCCCGCATCACATCCTTCTGCCGCCCTGCACGACATCCTACTCCTTCATGGCGGAGGCAATCTTTGCAGAATGGCTGTGTCCCCGGTCGAACCCACAGCCTCGGATCTGACGGGAACTCCAGAGCGTTCCGGCAGTTACTTTTTCACCCGCGAGTGAATCAGGGGCCCTTGAGGCGGTCAGCCGCCTCGGGGGTATCCCCCTTTCGAATCCCGCTTTACACGAGGGCCCGCCCGTGGCACAGACTGTTGGTGACTTCCTGGTGGCACGACTGCACGCCTGGGGTGTGCGCACGATCTTCGGCTATCCCGGCGATGGCATCAACGGTGTGTTCGGCGCACTCAATCGGGCCGGCGGCAAGATCCGCTTCATCCAGGCGCGCCATGAGGAAATGGCCGCATTCATGGCCTCGGCGTACGCCAAGTTCTCCGGTGAGCTCGGTGTCTGTATCGCGACGTCGGGACCCGGAGCCTCGCATCTGGTCACCGGCCTGTACGATGCCCGGCTCGACCATCAACCGGTACTGGCACTTGCCGGGCAGCAGTCCCGTAACGCCCTGGGCGGGCATTATCAACAGGAGATCGACCTGTTGAGCTTGTACAAGGACGTGGCGGGAGCATTCGTCCAGCAGGCCGCCTCTGCACCGCAGGTGCGCCATCTGGTGGATCGGGCCATACGGATCGCCCTCGGTGAGCGCCGCGTGACGGCGATCATTCTGCCGAACGATCTGCAGGACGCCGACTATGCGGAGCCGCCGCGCCTGCACGGCACCGTCCACTCCGGAATAGGTTTCAGCCGACCGAAGACCGTGCCTTACGAAGCTGACCTGCAGCGCGCCGCCGAAGTGCTCAACGCCGGCAAGCGCGTGGCCCTCCTGGTCGGGGCGGGAGCCCTGGAGGCGACCGACGAAGTCATCGCGGTCGCCGACAAGCTTGGGGCCGGAGCAGCGAAGGCTCTGCTGGGCAAAGCTGTGCTGCCGGACGATCTCCCCTGGGTCACCGGCTCGATCGGCTTGCTCGGCACCGAGCCGAGCGATCATCTGATGGCGCACTGTGACACTCTGCTGATGATCGGCTCGGGTTTCCCGTACTCCGAGTTTCTACCCAGTGAGGGTCACGCGCGCGGCGTGCAGATCGACCTTGCTCCCGACATGCTGTCTCTACGCTACCCGATGGAGGTCAATCTCGTCGGCGATGCCGCCGAGACGCTGCGCGCGCTGCTGCCGCTGCTGAAGCCCAAGACGGACACCGCCTGGCGCGAAGAAATTGCCAAGGGCATCGGCAAATGGTGGAAGACGCTCGAGGAGCGCGCCATGCAGCCGGCCGTGCCGATCAATCCGCAGCGGGTGACGTGGGAGCTCTCACCGCGTCTGCCGGAACAGGTCATCGTGACGAGCGATTCCGGGACGTGCGCCAATTGGTACGCGCGCGATCTGAAATTCAGACGCGGGATGATGGGCTCGCTGTCCGGGGGCCTCGCCTCGATGGGAGCGGCGGTGCCCTATGCGATTGCGGCGAAATTTGCGCACCCGGATCGACCCGTGATCGCCCTCGTTGGCGATGGCGCGATGCAGATGAACAACATGGCCGAGCTGATCACCGTGGCGAAGTACTGGCGGCAGTGGTCGGACCCGCGGTGGATCGTGTGCGTGTTCAACAACGAGGATTTGAACCAGGTCACCTGGGAACAGCGTGTGATGGAAGGGGATCCCAAGTTCGACGCTTCCCAGGACATTCCCGACGTGCCCTATCATCGCTTTGCGGAGCTCATCGGCCTCAAGGGAATTTTCGTCGACCGGGCCGATGCGGTGGGTCCCGCGTGGGACGAGGCGCTCGCTGCAGGCCGACCCGTGCTGATCGAGGTCAAGACCGATCCGGAAGTACCGCCGCTGCCGCCGCACCTCACGCTCAAGCAGGCGCTGCACTTCACCCAGACGCTGATCAAAGGTGATCCGCGCGAAGGCAACATCATCAAGGACACGGCCCGGCAGGTGCTGAGCTCGATACTACCAACCCGTAAGCACGAGGATGAATGATCCGGTCGCCGCGATCGACCATGGCTGAGTTCTCCGACCCCCTCATCGCGGATGTCGACGCCGCGGCCTATCGCATTCCCACCGATGCGCCCGAGGCCGATGGCACGTACGCCTGGGATGCGACGATCCTCATCGTGGTCAACGTGCACGCTGGCGGCCGAAACGGCATCGGCTACACCTACGCCGATGCGTCGGTCGCGCCCCTCGTGCGGGGACCGTTGGCGCGGACGATCAAGGGCCGCCACGCGTTCGACATTCCGGGATGCTGGGCAGCGATGCAAAGCGCCATTCGCAACCTCGGACGGTCGGGACTTGCGGCTTGCGCCCTCTCGGGGGTCGATGCCGCGCTGTGGGACCTCAAGTCGCAGCTGTTGGATCTTCCGCTCGCACTCCTGCTCGGACGGTGTCGGGACGAGGTGCCAATCTACGGCAGCGGTGGGTTCACCACGTACTCCGACGAGCGATTGCGCACCCAGCTGGGCGCCTGGGCGGAACGCGACGGCTGCCGGTTCGTCAAGATGAAGATCGGCAGCGACCCCGACCGGGACCCGCACCGCGCACTGGTCGCCAAATCGGCGATCGGCAACTGCCAGCTGTTCGTCGATGCGAACGGCGCGTTCTCGCTCAAGCAGGCGCTGCGCTTCCTGCGCAGCTGCCCCGAGGCGGATATCCGCTGGTTCGAGGAGCCGGTGACTGCGGATGATCCGGATGGCTTGCGGCTGATGCGCCAGCACGCGCCGCGCACCGAAATCGCAGCGGGTGAATACATCTACACCGTGGACGATGCCGAACGTCTGCTGCGGGCCGGAGCCGTCGATGTGTTGCAATCGGATGTGACGCGGTGCGGCGGCATCACGGGATTTCTCAAGATCGCTGCCCTGTGCGATACCCACCATCTGGATCTGTCGGGCCATTGTGCGCCGGCGCTGCATCGTCATGTCGGGTGCGCCATCCCGAGATTGCGCCATCTGGAATGGTTCCACGATCACGTGCGCATCGAGCAGATGTTGTTCGACGGCGCGCCCGTGCCGGCGAACGGTACCATTCGACCCGATCTGACGCGGGCGGGTCACGGCATCGAGTTCAAGGCGCGGGACGCCGAAGCCTTCCGTATCGGTGACGGAGATTCCTCGTGAAGTCACACACCAGACTCGACGCGCCCGCACGGCAGCTCAACCTGAGTGCTGCGCTGCTCGCCCTCTCGGTCCTGGCTGACAGCGGCATCGAGCATTACCGCGGCTCGTTCCAGAATCGCGCGATGTACACATCGCTCGTGAGCGCCGCGCTCGCGCTCGGAGCGAGTTTGTGCGGGCTCGCCGATACTCGCCCGAAGCCACATGGGGCCCGGGATGCGATCTACGCAGTGGCGGCCGCGACCGGTGTCGCTGGCGCCGCATTCCACGCCTATAACATCGCCAAGCGCCCCGGTGGTCTATCGTGGCTGAATCTCTTTTACGCAGCGCCGATCGGGGCGCCATTCGCGCTGCTCCTGGCGGGACTCATCGGACGCGGCGCCGAAAGGGTCCGCGACAGCGAGCGTCGCTCGGTGCGGATAGCGGGCATTGCGGCCGGACGGGTGTTGGGTGCGCTCAGCGCGGTTGGTCTCGCCGGCACGGTGGGCGAAGCCGGGCTGTTGCATTTCCGTGGGGCCTACCAGAATCCTGCCATGGTGCTGCCGGTGACCTTGCCACCGATAGCAGCCGGGTTGCTCGGCTGCGCAGCGATTTCCCCCCGCAGGAGACCGCACCGCCTGGCGCGCTGGTGGCTGCGATTGACGGCGGTGCTCGGTTTCGCCGGTGTCGGTTTTCACGCCTACGGCATCTCTCGCAGCATGGGGGGCTGGCGCAACTGGAGCCAGAATGTGCTCAGCGGGCCGCCTCTGCCTGCGCCTCCGAGCTTTACCGGGCTGGCGCTTGCAGGTCTTGCCGCACTCTGCCTGATCGAGGAACACGCCGATGGCTGATCGGTACCCTGGCTATGACGTCCTGGCGAAGCGCGATTCGCCCTCCTGGAACAGCCAGACGCGCAGCGTCATCGACGCGCGACTCGCCACCGACCCCCAGGCGCATCGCTTCTTCAATGAGGCAGAATGGCTGACGGTGCAGGCAATCTGTATGCGCATCGTGCCGCAACCGCCCGAGCGGCAAACACCGGCACCGCTTGCCGCCATGCTCGATGAAAAACTGCAGCGCGACGAGCGCGATGGCTATCGCGATGCGCGACTGCCGCCGTTACGGGAGGCGTGGCGCTGTGCATTGTGCGCCATCGATGCCGAAGCACGCACGCTGCACGGCGCGGCCTTTCACCGGATCGACACACAGGCGCAGATTGCCCTGCTCGAGGCGGTACAAAAAGGTGAGGCACACGCTGTGGCCTGGGCCGGGATGCCGCCGCAAATTTTTTTCGCCAAGCGCCTGCTGCACGACATCGTCAGCGCCTACTACGCCCATCCTGCGTCCTGGAACGAGATCGGCTTCGGCGGCCCGGCGGCCCCGCGCGGCTATGTGAGGATGAATTACGACCGGCGCGACCCGTGGGAAGCTGCGGAGGCCAAGCCCGGTGAGGAGGAACGGGCGCGCCGGGAGAATGCCCGTGTCGGATGAACCGATGCCCGTGTCGGATGCAGCGAGCCTGGTACCCCGGGCGTGCCATGGTCGCGCACCCGATGTATTTCGCCGCGGCGGTTGGATTCCCATGCGCCAATATGCCGCCGACGAGCCGGTTGATTTCGCGATCGTCGGCACCGGCGCGGGCGGGGGAACCCTTGCATGCAAGCTCGCCGAGTACGGCTTCTCCGTCGTGGCGCTCGATGCCGGGCCGTATTGGCGACCGCTTGAGGATTTCGCCTCCGACGAGCGCCATCAGGCCAAGCTGTACTGGACCGACGAGCGCATCGTGGACGGCGAGAATCCGCTGCAGCTGGGCTCGAATAACTGCGGCAAGTCGGTCGGTGGCTCGACGGTGCATTTCGCAATGGTCTCGCTGCGTTTCCGCCCGGAGTGGTTCAAATCCCGCAGCCTGCTCGGCTATGGCGCAGACTGGCCGCTGAACTGGCGCGAGATGTGGAGCTACTACCGGGAGGTCGAGAATGCCTTGAAGATTTCCGGTCCGGTGAATTATCCCTGGGGACCGCGGCGACCCCGTTACCCATATCGCGCCCATGAGCTCAACGCCGCCGCGCTGGTTCTGGCGCAAGGGGCCGAAGCCTTGGGGATTAAGTGGACGCCGACCCCGCTGGCAACTCTTTCCGCGCCGCGGGGCCTTGCACATCCATGCGTCTACCGCGGGATGTGCGTCATTGGCTGCGCCACCAACGCCAAGCAGAGCGTGCTCGTGACGTGGCTGCCCCGCGCTCTGGCCGCAGGCGCGGAAATCCGCGATCTGTCAATGGTGGGCCGCGTCGAGCACGATCCAGGCGGGCGCGTTACCGGCGTTCACTATCACCGCCACGGAGCCTGGCACTTTCAGCGCGCGCGCAATGTCGTGGTGGCCGGCTATGCGATCGAGACGCCCCGCCTGCTGCTCAACTCCGCCACCAGCCGCTTTCCGCAGGGGCTTGCCAACTCCTCGGGGTTGCTGGGCAAAAATCTCATGGTGCAATCCAACCAGGCCGTGTGGGGGATCATGCAGCAGGAGATCCGTGCCTACAAAGGGCCGCCCTCCCTGGCCATCACGGAGCACTGGAACTACACCGACGAGGGCAAGGATTTTTTCGGCGGCTATAGCTACATGAGCCAGGGTCCGCTGCCGGTGGTCTGGGCCGGGACGCAGTCCTCGAAGCGGGGGCTGTGGGGAGCGCGGCTGCTCGGTGAGATGGAGCGCTACAATCATCAGGTCGGACTGAAGATCGTCGGCGAGTGTCTGCCGCAGGAGCGCAACCGTGTCTCACTTGCCGATGAGCGCGATCAGTACGGGCTGCCGGTGGCGCGCGTCACCTACTCTTACTGCGACAACGATCGGCGGCTGATCCGTCATTCCCTCGACTTCATGCGCCGGTCGCTCGAAGCGGTGCACGCGCAAGAGATCTGGGACGAGACCGATGACACGTGTCATCTCAATGGCACCGCACGCATGGGGGATGACCGGCGCACCAGTGTCGTCAACGCCGACTGTCGTTCGTGGGATATACCGAACCTGTGGATCTGCGACGGCTCGGTGTTTCCGACGGTCGGCGGTGTCAATCCCTCGCTGACCATCCAGGCCATCGCCTGCCGCACGGCCGACCGGATCAGGACACTCGCGGGACGCGGCGAACTTTGAACTCTAGCGCGCTCGCCGCCACCAGCCGAAGCTTGCACCGAGTGCGAACATCAACAGCGCCGCCGCGGCGACCGTTCCAACGCGTGCGATCTCACCAGGGACGAGCGGCGCCCATGAGCTGGACTCGGCACTGAAAGAGCCGCGCGTACGGTGCAACGCTGTGACCGGCTCGTCGAGATTGTCGGCGCGGTCGGCGCTGACGGCGGTCGCGGTCTGTTGTCCGGCGATCGCGCTTCGAGCGAGGAAGCGGTCGAGAAAGCCCGGCAGCAATGTGTTGCCAAGGATCGTCGCGAATGTGGGCACGCCGAGCCAGTATTCGCGCCAGGAGCCCCGCGCAGCGCGAAAGACCGCATCGGCCACCACCTCCGGCTGGATAGGCCTGCCCATCGGGCGCGGCGAATGGGCGATATGCACGCGGGCCCAGTCGAACTGCGGCGTATTGACCGCCGGCAGCTCGACGATGCAGATGCGGATTCCGCAGCCCTCATGGAGCAGCTCGGTGCGCAGCGAGTTGGTGAATCCGCGAATCGCATGTTTGGCACCGCAGTAAGCGGATTGCAGCGGGATGCCGCGGTAGGCAAGCGCCGAGCCGATCTGAATGATGCGTCCATGCCGGCGGGGCCGCATGGACTTCAGGGCGGCCATGGTGCCGTGCACGAAGCCGAGATACGTCACTTCGGTGACGCGGCGGAATTCGTGCGGCGTCATGTCGGCAACCGTGGAGAACACGGTCTCCATCGCGTCGTTCACCCAGACATCCACCTTGCCCAGTTGCTGCTCGAGCCGCCGCGCCGCCGCGAAAACGGCCTCGGCATCCGCGACGTCGACCGATTCGACCGCCACCTCGGCGCCGATGCGCTGCAACTCCTCGCGGACATCCGCAAGCGCTGCGGCGTCCCGGGCGATCACGCCGACCCGATCGCCCGCACGCGCAAAGCGATGTGCGATGGCGCGTCCCACGCCGGCCGTTCCTCCTGTGATGATGACGGTCCGGCTTTTGCTCTCGATGTCAGGCACGATGAGTCCTGCAGGTGATGTCGGCGGTGAGCGCGCAGGTCAGCGCCGGCAGATCAACTCGCGGCGCTCCGGGATGTTCCGGGAGACGACGCAACTCGATCAACCGATCCGACTCGATCAACCGGTCACCGGAAAGGCGATCGTGCTCAGCAGGGCAATGTGCGGGTCCCGCGAATCCAGCCGCGTATGCTGTACGGTGATCGGCACATCTGAGCAGATTACCGAGGAGTAGGCGGTATCCCGGGGCACCGGCTCCGGATCGGTCAGATCGTTGAAGCGCACGTGGCGGGTCCGCCGGGGTGCCACACTGAGTCTGTAGGGCCCCGCCGGCTCCCGGTTCTCGAAAAACAGCGTGATCTCGATCGAAGCCGGAACGTCGGTCGCGTTGAGGATGCAGGCAGCTTCGTGGGACACCAGTTCCGGCGCCTGACTGAAGCTGGTGCCGGGTATGTACCCTTCCGGAATCGCCCAGGTGCGGTGTCCGATCACCGGGTTTCAACGAGCGCGTCGGTGCGCGGTTCCCTGCTTGGGAACGTAAGGGCCAAGAACCCGTTATAGAAGGGCACGTCGGCACGGCAGATTCACGGCCGGTGTCTGCGTGGAAGCTGCCCGTATGACCATCGCCTGCTCCGAATGTGCAACCCTCCAGGACCTTCCGATGCTCGGGCAGAAGGCCGCAGCGATCTGTCCCACGTGCTCGAGCTGGCTCGAGCGCACGAGTGGGCGAAGCGTGACCGCGGCACTGGCCTGCGCCTTCGCCACGTTCCTGCTGTTGTTTCCAGCCAATCTGCTGCCGCTGATGAGCGTTTCCATCATCGGCATGACGCGGCAGAGCTACATCGGATCCGGTGTCGCATCGCTGTGGAACGATCAATGGGTCATCGTGGCGGCCGCGGTGGCTGCATTCGTGATCGTCCTGCCCTTCATTCGATTCGGGTTGTTGACACTCGTGCTCGCGTACGTGCGGCTGGGCCGTCAGCCGCTGTGGCTGGGGCGCGCGTTTCGCTGGGCCATGCACCTGGATCAGTGGGCGATGCCCGATGTGTTTCTGATTGCGCTGGCGATCGGCTACAGCCGCGTGGCGACCAACCTCACTGTCAGCATCGAAGCAGGCGGGTTGTGCCTGATTGCTGCAGCGCTCTTGTGCATGCTGACGCGGGCCACGATTGACCGGCGCACAATCTGGCGTGCGATCGCCGCGGAACGGATGGTCGACGCCTCGGATGAACCGGTGCTTGCCTGTCAGGTGTGCGAGCTGGTGCTGCCCGCGGATGCGCAGGGCTGCCCCTGTCCCCGATGCGGTCTGCGTCTGTCCGGGCGCAAGCCGGTTGCGAACGGGCGCACGGTCGCGCTGTTGATCGGCGGGCTGCTGCTGTATTTTCCGGCGAACCTGTACCCGATGAGCATCGCGGTACAACTCGGCGCACCGGTGTCCCATCGCATCATCGATGGCATCGAAGAGCTGTTTCAAGCCGGCCTGTGGCCTCTGGCAGTCATCATCTTCACCACCA
Organism: uncultured Pseudomonadota bacterium; assembly: GCA_963716335.1. Taxonomy (GTDB): domain Bacteria; phylum Pseudomonadota; class Gammaproteobacteria; order Steroidobacterales; family Steroidobacteraceae; genus 13-2-20CM-66-19. The sequence continues at coordinate 753,795 of OY970302.1, forward strand.
GCGTTGCGATACCGCTGCTGAAGATCCTCGGCATGGGATGGCTCCTGCTCTCCATCCGTCGACGCTCAGCGAGGCACCTGGTACTCAAGACCCACTGCTATCGCCTGATCGATGAGCTCGGCCGCTGGTCGAGTGTCGACGTCTTCACGATCGCGGTGTTCGCACCCTTGATGCAATTCGGCGCACTCGCCAACGCCCGGGCCGCAGCCGGCGCTCCCGCCTTCATTCTCGTCGTCGTGCTCACGATGCTCGCATCGCGCGCCTTCGATCCGCGCATCATGTGGGATGCAGCTCTGGGACAGCCGTCATGACGAGCTCCGAGCACAGCGAGCCGCAGCCACCACGGCAGCCACCACGGCAGCCACCACCGCCGCCGCGCCGCACGGTCGCGGGAATCCGCAAGAGTTGGTGGCCCGGATGGATCTGGGCGGTGCCGATCGCCGCAGTTGGAATCGTCATCTGGCTGCTGCTGCGAGCATTCAGCAACCGCGGAACGGAGGTGACGGTGACGTTCGACGACGCGGCGCAGATGAAAGCACGTGACACGAAAGTACTCTACCGCGGGCTCGAGGTCGGCCAGGTCAACCATCTGCAGCTGACCAAGGACCGCAAGCATGTCCTCGCCCGATTGAACCTCCACCACTCGGTCGAAAAAGATCTCACGGTGGGCACCCGATTCTATCTGCAGGGGGCGCAGCCGAGCTTTTCCGACCCGTCGTCCCTCAAAGCGATCCTCGCCGGTCCGTCCATTCTGATGGTGCCCGGCGCGGGAGCTGCGACGCGTCATTTCGTCGGAATCGCCGGCGCACCGCCGCCGACGTTCACGATGCGCGTCCCGTATGTCGTTCTGTTCGACGGAGACGTCGGCAAGTTGAAAGCGGGTGCCCCCGTCACGCTGCGCGGATTCACGGTGGGAGAGGTCGCAAGTGTAAGCCTGATCACGGATGCCCGGAGCGGCAAGATCGTGACGCCGGTCGTCCTCGATCTCGACCCCACCCGCTTTCACGTGCGCGATGGCGGCACCCCGGGGTCGACCCCGGCTGCGAACTCGCCAGCTGCGGCTGCGAACTCGGAGGCGCCGGCTCCAGCGCTCTTCACGAAGCTCGTGCAACAGGGTCTGCGGGCAAGCCTTGCGCAGGATCCGCCCTTGATCGGCGCTCAGGAGGTGCAGCTGCTCATCTCCCCGGATGCGCAGGGCGGCAGTGCGCTCGTGGCGGGCAATTACCCGCAAATCACCGCACAGAACGCCGGCGGTATCGCGCAGCTCGCGCAAAAGCTGGGACAGTTTCCCATCGCGCAGATCGGCGACAACGTGCGTGAGATCACCGCGCATCTGAATGCGCTGGTCTCCTCACCGCAGCTCAAGGACAGCATCGCCCACATTGACCAGACATTCGCACAGGTGGACAAGATGATGCGCACGGCGGGGCCGGAGGTCGCCCCGACGATCAGGAGCGTGCATCAGACGGTAGATGCCCTGCGACGCGCCGCCACGCAGATCGATGCGACGGCCGATGCGGCCCGCAAGATGATGGGCGGCAGCGGCGCTTCCCCCAACGGGAACCTGCAACAGGCGGTAGGTGAAATGACCGACGCGGCGCGCTCCGTGCGCACGCTTGCCAATTATCTCGATCAACACCCGGAAGCCCTGGTCAGAGGTCGATGAGCACGCTTCGCGCCCTGCGCCAACTCGCAGCCGTCGCAGTCGCCTCCAGCGCGGTGCTCACGGGCTGCCGCTCGAGTCCGCCGGTTCGGTTTTACACGCTGGACGCGACTGCAGCGGAGCATCAGTCAGTTGCCGTGCCCGCCGCCGTGCAGGTGGCTGCGGTGAACATTCCGCCGCAGCTCGACAGACAGGAGATCGTCCGCGAAAGCGCCCCCAATACGCTGCAACTCAGCGACCGAAACCGTTGGGGCGCACCTCTTGCGGGGATGACGCGGGATGTGCTGACCCAGGACCTGATCCGACGGCTGCCGCCGGGGCAAGTCATCCTGCCGCGTGCGACGGCTCCGCCTGGCAGCTTCGAGGTGACGGTCGACGTTCTGAAGTTTGGCGCAGGCCCGGCGGGGGTGGTCATCTTCGATGGCGGCTGGTCGCTGTTCCGGCTCGGCTCCGACGTGCCCCTCGTCAACCGACATCTGAACCTGACCGAAGCCGGCGCGCTAGACTACGCCGCGCAGGTGAAAGCCATGAGCACGCTCCTCGGCCATCTGGCAGACGATATCGTGGCCGGCGTTTCGCAGGCGACGGTGAAGAGCCCGCCGAAGGCCGGCACGGGATGAATCCCGGCAACAGATAAGGTCCCGCCATGAGCCATCGGTTCGAGCTGGTCGATGTCTTCCATGATCGCCCGTACTCGGGAAATCCGCTGGCGGTCGTCTGCGAGGCCGATGATCTGTCGAGCGTGCAGATGCAGGAGATCACCCGATGGTTGAACTTTTCCGAGACGACCTTCCTGCTGCGTCCGACCCACGAGGGCGCGGACTATCGTGTTCGGATCTTTACACTGGATCGCGAGCTCCCGTTCGCAGGACATCCGACGCTGGGCAGCTGTCATGCATGGCTTGCGACGGGCACGCAGCCTCGGGGCGGCACGCATATCGTGCAGGAATGCGGCGCCGGTCTCGTATCCTTGCACCGCGGTGAAGCGCACCTGGCCTTTGCCGCACCGCCGCTGATTCGCAGCGGGCCGGTAGAGGAGGCGAAAGTGCAGGAAATCGCCGGATTTCTGCGCATCAGCCGCGCGCAGATCCGCGCTGCCCAGTGGGCCGACAACGGACCGGGATGGATCGTCGTTCTGCTCGACAGCGCCGCAGCGGTCCTCGAGCTCGAGCCCAGTCGCGACCACCCGTCGCATCTGGATCTCGGCGTAGTGGGAGCATATGCGGCCGATGCGCCGCTCGCATTCGAGCTGCGCGCTTTCTTCACCGACCAACAGGGAACCATGCGCGAAGATCCCGTCACCGGCAGCCTCAATGCATCCACGGCGCAATGGTTGCTCGCATCCGGTCGAGCCACGGCGCCCTACACGGCGTCGCAGGGAACCTGCCTCGGGCGGCGCGGGCGCATCTATGTCAGCACGGATGCCCAGGGTAAGCTGTGGATTGGCGGCAAGACCACCACCTTGTTCTGCGGAACCTGCGCGAGCTGAAACGGTTGCATGAATCCATGAAGGCAATGCCTGAATCCGCGCAAGCGACTCTCACGGCCGATGAGTTGCGCAAAATGCACGCTTACTGGCGCGCGTGCAATTACCTGAGCGTGGGGATGATCTACCTGCGGGCAAATCCGCTGCTGCGCGAGCCGTTGAAAAGCGAGCACATCAAGAATCGGCTGCTCGGGCACTGGGGCTCGGATCCTGGACAGTCATTCACGTGGGTCCACCTGAACCGGCTGATCTGCAAATACGATCTGGACGTCATGTACATCTCCGGCCCCGGGCACGGTGCTCCGGCAACGCTGGCCAACGCCTATCTGGAGGGTCACTATTCGGAGATCTACCCGGACAAGAGCCCGGATGAAACCGGGATGTTGCGGTTTTTCCGGCAATTCTCCTTCCCGGGGGGGATCGGCAGTCACTGCACGCCCGAGACACCCGGCTCCATCCACGAAGGCGGCGAGCTTGGCTACAGCCTGTCGCACGCCTTCGGGGCGGCGTTCGACAATCCCGAGCTCATCGTTGCATGCATGGTGGGCGACGGCGAGGCGGAGACCGGACCGCTGGCGACATCCTGGCATTCCAACAAATTTCTCGATCCCATCCGCGACGGCGCGGTGCTGCCCATCCTGCATCTGAACGGCTACAAGATTGCCAATCCGACGATACTTGCCCGCATCCCGCACGAGGAGCTCGAATATCTGTTTCGCGGTTACGGCTACACGCCCTACTTTGTCGAAGGCAATGATCCGCAAGCGATGCATCAGCAAATGGCCGCGACCCTGGAGCAGTGCATCCTCGAGATCCGCTCCATCCAGCAACGCGCCCGCTCCGAGGCGAACACCGAGCGTCCTCGCTGGCCGATGCTCGTGCTGCGCTCGCCGAAGGGCTGGACCTGTCCGCGCGAGGTGAACGGCCACAAGGTGGAGGACTTCTGGCGAGCGCATCAGGTCCCGGTTCTCGATCCGGCGACCAATCCCGCCAGCTTGCAGCTCGTGGAGGATTGGATGCGCAGCTACCGGCCCGAAGAGCTCTTCGATGCCTGCGGCCGGCCCGTGCCGGAGCTGCGCGAGCTGCCGCCGAAGGGGGGCCGGCGCATCAGTGCCAACCCGCACGCCAACGGCGGATTGCTGCGCAAGCCGCTCGATCTGCCGCCGTTCCAGCAATACGCAGTGCAGGTGCAGGCCCCCGCCACCTCCTACGTCTCGCCGACCGCCACGCTGGCCGTTTTTCTGCGCGATGTCATGAAACGCAACATGACGAGCTTCCGCGTCTTCGGACCGGACGAGACCGCTTCCAACAAGCTCGATGCGATCTATGCCGCTTCGAAGAAGACCTGGGTTGCGCAGTACAAGCCGGAGGATGCCGACGGTACGGAAATATCACCCGATGGACGCGTCATGGAGATGCTGAGCGAGCACACGCTCGAGGGCTGGTTCGAAGGCTACGTGCTCACCGGGCGTCACGGCTTCTTCGCGACGTACGAGTCCTTCGTGCACGTGATCGATTCGATGTTCAATCAGCATGCCAAATGGCTGGAGAAATCGAAGAACGAGCTGGGCTGGCGCGCGCCCATCGCATCGATCAACCTGCTGATCACCTCGCTCGTATGGCGACAGGACCACAACGGATTCACTCACCAGGATCCGGGCTTCCTCGATGTCGTCACCAACAAGAGTCCAGATGTGGTGCGCATCTATCTGCCGCCCGATGCCAACTGCCTGCTGAGCGTCGCCGATCATTGCCTGCGCTCGCGCGACTATTACAACGTCATCGTGGCGGACAAACAGCCGCACCTGAATTTCCTGGGCATGGAAGCGGCGGTGAAGCATTGCACGAAGGGGGTCGGCATCTGGGACTGGGCGAGCACCGATGCGGGCGAGGAGCCTGACGTGGTGATGGCCTGCTGTGGCGATGTGGCGACCATGGAGGCGCTGGCGGCAACCGCGATCCTCAAGGAGAAGTTCAGTCAGCTGAAGATCCGCTTCGTCAACGTGGTCGATCTGTTTCGTCTCATGCCCGACACGGAGCACCCCCACGGACTGCCTGATCGGGACTTCGACTCCTTGTTCACCAGGGACCGTCCGGTCATCTTCAACTTCCACAGCTATGCATCGCTGATCCACAAGCTCGCCTATCGGCGCCGCAATCACGACAACTTTCACGTCCGGGGCTACAAGGAAAAGGGCAACATCAACACCCCGCTGGAGCTCGCCATCCTGAATCAGATCGATCGGTTCAACCTTGCCATCGACGTCATCGACCGGGTCGCGCACCTGCAGAAAACCGCCGCGCACGTGAAGGAATGGCTGAAGGAGCAGATCATCGAGCACCTGAACTATGCCTATGCGCAGGGGATCGACAAGCCAGAGATCCGCAACTGGACCTGGCCGGGGTAGGCGCCGCGGCGCATTTCGAGCGCAACCCGCGCGCGCCGACGGGGGCGGCGCCTCGATTTAGCGTAAGCTTCCGCGCGGTGGCGCATGCCAACCTCAGCAGCTGCCGCGCATCTTGACAATGCATAACGGACTCACGCCCGTCGAGCTGGCGGGACGGCTTGGTCTTGCCATCGCGATGGCGGTCTTCATGGGACTCGCCTTCGAGGGCGTCTACAAGCGCGAGGTGCAAGGCACGCCGGGCGGGATCCGCACCTTCCCGACGCTGACCACGCTCGGTCTCGTGCTTTTCTCGTTGCAGCCCTCCTCACTGCTGCCCTTCACGGTTGGTCTTGCCGCCGTCGGTGCATGGCTCTACGCCCACATCCGTTCGGTCGCAGCCACTAACGGCTATTGCAGCCTGATCATTCCCATTCTGAATCTGCTCGCCTATTCGTTTGGCGCAATCGCGCTGACGCAACCACCTTATGTGGTCGTGGCCGCCGCCGTGACTGCCGTGCTGTTCCTCGAAGGTCGCGAACCGTTGCACCAGCTCGTGAAAAATACCGCCCCCGGCGAGATTTACACGCTCGGCAAATTTCTGATCCTGGTTGGCATCGTGCTGCCGCTCTTGCCCGACCATCCCATCGTCAGCTGGACGCCGATCACACCCTTTCAGGTCTGGCTGGCACTGGTGGCGGTTTCGAGCATTTCCTACGCGAGCTATCTGCTGCAGCGCTACCTGCCGCCGCGCGGCACCCAGGTCCTCCTGCCAGCCATACTCGGTGGCATCTATTCATCGACCGCGACCACGATCGCGCTCGCCCGGCAGCAGCGTCAGGCGGGTGGCAACCACGCGGCTGCCACCGGCGGGATCGTGATGGCGACGGCAATCATGTATCCGCGCCTGCTTGCGATGGTCGCGTTCTTCAACTGGAAGCTGGCCGAGTCGCTGTTGCCGCCTATGGGTGGCCTGTTCGTAGTCGGCGCGGCCATCGCGATCTGGGAGTGGCTGCGGGCGCCTGTGAGCGCAGCGGCAAGCAGTCCGCTGCCCATCTCCAACCCGCTACAGCTAGCCACTTCCATCAGCTTTGCGGCAATGTTCGTGTTGATTTCCATCGCATCCGGCTGGGTGCGCTCGGCCTTCGGTCAAGCGGGCATTCTCATCCTGGCGGCGATCTCGGGCATCGCCGATGCGAATCCCCTGGTCATGAGCCTGGCTCAGGGCGGCGCACCCGGCGTGCCTGCCCGGACGCTGTCGGCGGCCGTGCTGATTGCCGCCTCCTCGAACAACCTCCTGAAGGCGCTTTACGCCGTGGCCTTCGGCAGAAAAGTCTGTGGCCGGGCGGCAGCGGAGTTGTGCCTGCTCGGCATCGCCGGCCTCGCGCTAACGCTGCTTTTTTTGCGCTGACCTGCACGCTCCGTCAAAAAATCTCAGCGACCCTCGAAGGTGATGGCAATGGAATTCACGACCCTCTTGGCACCCGAGGCCTGCGCAGCCGCTGACCCGGCAATTTCTCGCTGCAGATCCGTGGAGACCTCCCCGGTCAGATAGACGACGTGATCGAGCGTTTGCACCCGAATGGAGTTGGGCGGATCCAGCGCCGGGTGAGCCGCCAACAGCTGCCGTACCTCGGCCGTGATCTGCGCATCGCCCGCACAGCCGCGCAGACCACATCTGCTGTAAGCCTGATGCAGCGCACATCCGGGCACGGTGTCGATCATCATCATGACACCGACGCAGGCACCCAGCAGCCCGACAGCTCGCGGTGCGGTTGCGAGCAAGCTGTGCACCCAATGGCGGGGCTCAATCCAGATGCGGCTGCACTCCCATTGCCTTCAGTATGAAGGCATCGATATCGGCAGTCTCCTCGATCAGCTTGCTGGTCGGCTTTCCCTGCCCGTGTCCCGCCCGGGTTTCGATACGCAGCAGGATCGGGTTGCCATGCGGATCGGCATGTTGCATGGCCGCCGTGAACTTGAAGCTGTGCGCCGGAAATACACGGTCGTCATGATCGCCCGTGGTGATGAGCGTCGGCGGATAGTGGATTCCGGGCTTTACATTCTGCAGCGGCGAATAGGCGAGCAGCGCCCGAAACTGCTCGGGATCATCCACGGAGCCGTAATCGGACTCCCAGCCCTTGCCGACGGTGAAGTCCCTGAAGCGCAGCATATCCATGACGCCCACCTGCGCGACCGCGGCTGCGAACAGCTCCGGCCGCTGCTCGAGCGTGGCGCCGACCAGCAGTCCGCCATTGGATCGGCCCTGGATGGCCAGGCGCCGCGGACTGGTCCAGTGCTGGGCGATCAGATACTGCGCAGCGCCGATGAAGTCATCGAACACGTTCTGCTTGTGCAGCTTCATCCCCGCTTCGTGCCATGCGCGTCCGTACTCACCGCCGCCGCGCAGGTTCGCCATCGCATACACCCCGCCCATCCCCAGCCACCCGGCGGACGCCGGTGAAAAAACCGGCTGCAGCGAGATGTTGAAGCCGCCATAGCCATACAGAAGCGTCGGGTTCGAGCCATCGAGCCGCGTTCCCACCCGCGACACGATGAACATGGGCACCCGGGTTCCGTCCTTGCTCGGATAGAACACCTGTCGCGTCGTGTATGCGACCGGGCGAAAACCCTCGAGTTTCGGTTGGCGCCAGAGCTCGCTGTCGCCGCTCGCGAGATCCAGACGGTAGATGCTCGGTGGCGTCGTGAGGCTGCTGTAGCTGTAATACGTCGCACGATCATCGTGATGGCCCTGGAAGCCGTTGGTGGCGCCGAGTCCGGGAAGTTGCACCTCGCCGATGAGCTTGCCTTGCGGGCTATAGCGACGCACGACGCTGTGCGCATCCTGCAGGTACTGTGCGATGAGCTGTCCGGCAACCAGGCTCACCGAGTCGAGCGTCGCGGCGCTCTCGGGCACGACGGTGCGCCAACGCGCCGGCGCGGGATCGTGCAGATCGATGGCAATGAGGCGGTACCGCGGTGCACCGTCGTCGGTCAGTACGTAGAACGTCGCGCCCAGGTTGCCGACCACGTTGTACACGGCCTTCGGCTGCGGGATGACCGGCACGATGGGCGCATTCGGCTTCGACAGATCCTGCACCAGTACGGTGTTCTGCACCTCATCGCCATGGTTGGCCTGGACCACCAGATAGTGGCCATCATCGCTCACCTCCGCGCCGACGAACCAGTTGGGATCGTCCCGGCGGGTGTAGACGAGACGATCCTGCGCCTGCAGCGTGCCCAGCTTGTGAAAGTAGAGTTTCTCGTACTCGTTGGCCGCCTTGAGAGCCTCTGCGGACTTCGGCGCGGCGAAGGCGGTGTAATAGAAACCCGAGCCATCCTTACGCCAGGTGCCGCCGCCGAACTTGGACCAGTGCAGCTGCTCCGGAAGATCCTTGCCGGTGGCGACATCGCGGATGTGCCAGGTCTGCCAGTCCGAACCGGCATCCGAGAGCGCGTAGGCGAACAGCCGTCCGTCATCGCTGAGCGCGGTCTCACGCAGCGCGACGGTCCCGTCGGCGGACAGTGTATTCGGGTCGAGCAGCACGTGACCGGGCGTGTACGGATCGCTCGTCACGAAGACGACGGCCTGATTCTGCAGCCCATCGTTGTGCAGGTAGAACCAGTAACGCCCGAATCGCTCCGGCGGCGTCCAGCGCTCGAAGTTCCAGATCTGCTGCAGGCGCCGGTCGATGGGGTCGCGGTACGGGATGGACGACAGATAGCGGGCGCTGAGCGCGGCCTGCGCCTGGACCCATGCCCGGGTCTGGGGCGAATCGATGTCCTCCATCCAGCGATACGGATCGGGAACCTTCACGCCATGATAGACATCGACGTGGTCCGAGCGCATCGCGGGCGGATACGCCAGCGTGAACGCCAGGGAAGAGGCGCTCACCGTCCAACCGAGAATCACCGCCGCGAAAGCCACAACTCCGGAGATTCGAGTCAACACGGTGCGCCCCTCACGAAAGCTCAATGCGAAAAAATCGGTGCACTGGTCACACGTGCGCCTGATCCGCTTCAGGCCGAGCTTGCCAGTCCGCATCGTAATTATGCCTGCTATCGTGAGGCCGCCGCGGTGGCCCGCGCCTGAGAGCGCGGATATTGCCGCCGAGGGGCGATCCATGCTGCCGGCGCGCTAATGCGCGCCGAAATGCCCCAGGAACTTGGAGAATGCCCCAAAGACACCGGTTACGTTGCCGCTCACATGCAGGATCGGCAATAGCGTCGCAATCGAGCCGAGCGATGAGCCGATGAGTTGACTGAAGGAGGCCAGATCGAACGGTACGATGCGCATATTCTCGATTCTCGAGAACATCGTGCCTAGCGTGGACAGCTCGGTCAGCTCGCGGATCTCGTCGGCAGCCGACTCCGAATTGCGCGCGCTCGTCCAGCGCGTTTCGACCTGCCGGCTGTGCTCGGTGACTCGCTGCCGATAGATTGCCAGGGCGCGCTGTTTGCTTCGGTACAGTTGTCGCGTGAACATCAGCAGAGGCAGCGTGAACAGCAGCGGCGCACCAATGGTAAAACCCGCTAGCGGTCCCCACACTGGCGTCGTGGACAGGTCATAATGCAGGATACTGATCTCGTAACCGACCGTGGCCGCGATGTTGCTGATCCCGTAGGCAAGAATGAAAATCGCGAATTGACTTTGCGCATTGCTGATGAAGCCGATACCGCCGGTCAGATCGGCATGGGTGGGATGTAACTCGAGCCGAGCGCGGCTGAGGCGCGCCAGATAGTAAATCCACAGCAAGATCTTCCATCCGTAGCGCAGCCACGTGTAGTTCAACAGCGGCAGTGCGATCAGAAATTCCCACGCCCCGGGCAGGCTGAAGGTGCGCACCGTGGGCCAATTCTGCACATGCCAGGTCGCAAGGTGAGGACCAGGGCCGAACTCTGGAATGAGAATCGCCAGCGACAGAGCATAGCCGATGGCGATACAAGCCAGATCCGGCCACGCTGCTGTGCGCAGCCGTTTGATTTGCGCATTGAGTCGATAGAATCGTGTTCGGTCCTCTGGCCGAATGATCCCGCACGTGATGAATTGGCGCGCTGCTGCGCGCGTACTCGCATCGATGATCGGCTCCGCCAGCACGAACAACGGCATCGCGAGCAGAAATTGCGCATACGCGGCAAAATCCGCGAAAAAATTCACAGCAGTCAATCCGCCACCGACATAGCCGCCGCGCCACGCGAGCAACGCGACAGGCAGCCAGGTCAGCGCTATGACCAGAGCACAGCGCTTCAGCAGACGCCACCGCGCGTACTTGGAAAGGTGCAGCCTCGCGTAGGCACGTTGCAGCCAATCGCCTTCGAAAAGCGAAAACGGCACGACCTCGGGCTCGGTGCAGCATCCGGGACGATTTGCCTCAGTGCCAGGGATGCTGCTCGCCATCACGACTGCCGCACGAGCTGCCGTGGCTGACGCATCGCAGGCGTCGCGGTCGCATTGACGATCGGGCATTGCGCCGATAACCAGATGCCACTCAACAATTGTCTCGGCCGGCGCGTACGCAAGCGTCGTGGTCGGCTTGGCGCATGGCTTTGAATACGTCGCTCTCCGTTTTATTCAGGCCCTGAGCCTGACGTTGCAGCCATTGCATGCGCTGTTGCGAGCTATGAAACGCAATGCCGGCCGGATCGCCTCCCAAGAGCGCAAAGCGCAGCTTCCCCGCCAACACGGTATTACGCTCGGTGTCGTTCCGGAAGCCGATGTTGTTGGTGGGGTTCGCGAGCCAGTTGGCGAAGTAGTCCGCCCGGGGCGCACCTTGCGCCGCTGCTTTTTCGAACCATGCGACCGCCACAGCGCGATCCTGTGCAACTCCTATTCCGAACTCATAAGCGCGGCCCAGCGAGAACTGCCCGGCCTTCCAGCCCTGCATGGCGCTCGTGTAGTACAGCTTGTAGGCCAGGTCCCAGTTCTCAGCCACATCGGTGCCCTGCTCGTAGAAGCCGCCCAGTTGCTCCTGAGCTCCCGGCTCGCCCTGGGCTGCCGCCTGCGCGTACCAGTCGAATGCGCCTTTCGCGCTGTGCGCTACACCGTCGCCACGGTCATACATGATCGCCAGCCGCAGTTGAGCCAGCGCATTGCCGGCGCGCGCCGCTTTCGTAACCACGCTCGCGGCACCCGCGTGATCTCCGGATTGGTACAGGCGTCCCGCCTGATTGTAGATCTCCGCGCCCGGCAGTCGGTTGCACGAAGACTGCGTGGCCGGTCCATGAATCATTCGTGCCGCGCCCCAGGCCGTTCCCAGGCACTGTTGCAGTACCCCTTTCGCCGCGACGACCTGCATCGGTGCGTCGGCCGAAGCGGCTTGCGCCGCGTGGTGGCCGCAGCCGGCGAGCACTACGGCGCAGAGCGCTGTCGGTACTGCTGATCGTTGGATAATCCGCATCGAGAGAAACATTACACGCACTCCGTCCAGCTGCCGGTCAAGTCAGGTTTCCCGTCGCGGACGCCAGCTCTGGGCACTTGCCGGCCGGGTCGGCCGCGCTCGACTGATGATCGAAGCGAACGATGGCACGTGCTCATTGGTGCGGGCCCGAGCGAGCGATTGGCTCTCCCCTAGACTTAAGGAGAGTGGCCGCTGAGGACGTAGGGAAGCGTGGAGGATCGCATATGAAGTGCGCCGATGGGTGCAGCGCAACGTCCGTACGTCGGCCGCAAGTTCGACGGATTAGTGTAGCGCCGTGTGCCCGTCACGCTCATCGCGCCCAGCCCGACCCCCAAGCCCAAGCTGCCAACATTCTGTACCGAAAAGAACGACTTGTATATGGAAATGTTGGTCTACGTCGACCTGGTTGGGGTGGAGGCGTTCCCTGGCTCAATGTCAGCTGCACCGGCATCCGTTCCTGGTCCTAAAGCAGCCGGTTGTGCGGTTTCCCTCGATGTAAGATTTTTCCAAATCGCGCCTTGGTTGAAACGCTTGCTTGCAGAGCCGCGCAGCCACGAACGCCGCGATGGGAAGGTCTTCAAGGAAGCAACACTGGACGGAAGCGATGCACCCGCTGCACCCAGCGAAGCCGCGCTGCGTCAGGCGTTGCCTCCGATCCGGCAAGAGGAGAATTTTATGCGCACGTTCTCGCACCTCATGTTAGCCACCATCAGCTGCGTCGCCATCGCGCAGCCATCCAGCGCAGCGCCTCCGGAACAACCGACGTACCGCGTCACCGTGCTGAGCGACCCGAATACCACCTCTAACGCCAACGCCTTCGGCACCAGCATCAATGATCTCGGTATCGTCGCAGGCGCTTACACGTTGAGTAATAACGCCCTTCACGCCAGCCTGTGGATCTTTGGTCAACAAGTGGACCTTAAGACGCTCGGAACGGGAGCGGGACTCAACAGCGTGGTGCAATGGCCCGTCAAGAACGTCCTGGGCCTTATCTCCGGCATCTCGTTGACGGACCGATTGGATCCGAACAAGGAGGCCTGGAGCTGCAGCGCCTTCCTGAGTAACCCGAACTTCAATGTTTGCCTGGGCTTCGTATGGGACGCCGTCAGCAAGAAGATGAGGCCACTGCGTACGCTTGGTGGCACCAATGGCTTTGCAACCGGCACGAATGATCTCGGCGAAACCGTGGGATGGGCCGAAAATGCGCTGCACGATCCGACCTGTACCTTGCCGCAGATCCTTCAGTTCAAACCCGTTGTCTGGGGTCCCGGCCGCGATGCCATCCGCGAGCTTCCGTTGATCGGAACAGACAGGTCAGGCGCTGCCACCGCGCTCAATGACCGAGGTCAAATCGTCGGCATTTCCGGCGACTGCGACAACGCGGTGGGGGCCGGTACCGCCAAGCATGCCGTACTGTGGGACAACGGCGTCGCCATCGAGCTCAGCAATCCCAAGCATGCGCCCTACTGGAATACCCCGATGATGATCAATGAGGGCGGTGACGTAGTTGGGTTTGCAGGAGTGCCCAATGATCCCAATGGCGCTCTTACGCAGCCTTTCCTCTGGACCAGGAACGGCGGGTGGGTATGGCTGCCACTTCTGCAGGGCGACATCTCTGGTACCGCGTCAAGCATCAATGATCGCGGAGTCATCGTGGGTTACTCCAACGATGCCAACGGCAATGTCCATCCATGGGTCCTCGTGCATGGCGTCCCGAGGAATCTCAATGAGCTGATCGAGCCAGGCTCGGCAATCACCGGTCCCATTTCTCTTGCTTTTGACATCAATGACCGTGGCGAGGTTAGTGGGACCACCACGACCCATCAGGCCATTATCGCTACGCCCGTGTGGCACTGAGCCATCGACCTAGACACCTCAGGGGCTCGTCCGCGGGTATGCGACCTCGCAGGCTGGCGAGTCCCGAATCCTTGGGACTCGCGTAGCCTCTGGCGGCGCAGCGCCTGTCGTCGATCTCTGGGGAAATCAGGGCTCGACGCGCGACCGCAGCATCCCCGCAGGGTTACTTGTACGTGGCGTTGGTCCGGGCGAGTTCGTCGCGGTGCTCCGCGAAATCGATCATCGAGCCAAAAGCTGGCCCCGCGAACGGATTGGTCTTCAGCGATTGTTGCAGCGCCGCGTTGACCTTGTCCACACCCCCGGCATTCTGGGAAATGTAAACGATGAGGAACATGCCCGGCGCCTGGGTGTGCACCGCCTGCTGATCGATTTCGTACTCGACGATGGTTCCATCGGCCAACAGCTTCTCCATCATCGGCACGATGAAGCTCTTGCTGAGACTTTCCATTGCATCATCCGGAGCGTCGGCCTTGAGCTTATAGGAGGACGTGTGTGTGTAAGCACCAGTATAGGATCCGGCGCGCCAGTTGTAGAACCGACTCACGAAGACCTCATCCCAGTGCTTGGTCGCGCTGTTCAGGGCGGGAGTCGTCGCACCGCCTGCTTTGTGGATCTCGTCCAGCACGTTGAGAAGTCCCGCCATCGACATGGAGGACCACCAGGTATCGTGAGTGCTGCCATCAGGTTGATGCACCAGGGTGAGGTCATCTCCGTAGCCGATCAACGAGCTGCCGCTCAGCGCTTTCTCGAAGACCTTGGTGGTTCCACCGCGCGATTTTTCGATCTCCGTCCATTGCGCGCGCGGGAAGACCCAGTCGGACACGTAGGTATACATCGGCGGCTTCTCGCTGACTTCGGCTGCCTGCGCCAGCGCCGGCACGGTCCACGCGCCGGTCACGATGAGCGCGCAGGTGGCGAAAAACGTCGTGCGCATTCTGCTGTTCATGGTTGGATCTCTCCCGGAAATCCCGCAGGATTTCGTTGTTGGTGTTCTCGGGAGATAGTGTAGCTCAAGAAAAGGGCCCGGGCCGGACAATTGCGCCCGGGGCCTCAGTGGCCTCAGTGGCCTACACCGCCGTGTGAATGCTGTGCAAGCCGCCGTTGCCAACCTCAGCGCGTCGGCAGCTGATAAACCGACAGCGTGTTCGTTACGTCGTCGACGACGGCATAATTGAAGTCGCGATCGGCATCCCGGATCGCATCGACCCCGAATGCCCCGCCCTGGCTCGGGTCCACGTTGTACTCGCGCACGAATCTCCCCTGAATCGTGAACTCGACGATCTCGCTCGGGTGCTCGGTGTCCGCATTGACCGCATCACCGTTCGCGGTGATCAGATCGCCGTTCGGCGCAAAGCGCAGCGCCAGCGGGCCGCGCAGATGCGAATCCGCGAATACACGGACACCTCTGGTCACCACGCTCCTCGTGGAGCTCGCATGCCTGATGGCGTACACCGCGTTGTCGGCCGTCGAGGCGACGTAAAGCGTGTCCGCTACCTCATCGAAAGCGAGGCCGGTGGGGCCGAGCACCACGGCCGCAGCGTTCGGTACATGCGCATAGCCCTTCGCAATCGTGGTCTTTCCCACGAGAGCGAGATTCGTGGCATCTACGGCGACATCGAGGCGCGACACCGTGCCATTCAGCACGTTCGACACGAAGATGTGCGCTCTGGCTCCGTCATCGTCGATTGCAAGATCCCACGGGCCGTCAAGAAACACGGGGTCGGTCCACGTCTGCAGCACCTTGCCGTGGCGATCGAGCACCTGCAAAGCGCCCCGGCCGATGGTTTTGAAAGTGCCGTCGGTGGTCGGGACATTGCCGACGATCACGAACCCCGCGCGTAGCACGCCGAGTGCGGTGCTGAGTCCGGGTAATGCGCTCGTAAAGAATTTCTCGGCGCTACCTGGCGGGGCCAGGACGCCGCCCGGCGTCAGCTTGACGATCGTGGTGCCGGTTCCCTGGATGTTGGCGCCATCGTTGAAATTGCTGACGAGGACATCGCCCGATTCGAGCGTTCCGCCGCCCGGGAACTTCCGCGGAACGAACGCAACCCCGTATGGATTGATATCGCCGTTGTCCGGGATCGTCGAGGAGTTGACGAGCTGTGGGATGAAGGCTCGCTCCTGAGCATCTGCCGCCTGGACACCCGCCATGCCACTGCAGCTGAGCGCGAGGGCGCAGCAATATGCCGTGCGCCCAACTAATTGGATTTTGTGCATAGCCCCTCCCACAGGTATCGGTCGCTTGCGCCGCTCGCGAGCTGCCGCCCCCGCGTTAGCGTCTCGTGGCGAACGTAAGTGCACGGGTACGCGAGAAAGGTTCTAGGGACGAGTGATTGGGCTGCGACGGCGACGGGCGGAGTGCCGCTGAGTGCCAGCCCGACACATCAGCGGGCAGCGGCGCCGCCTACGTAGATCTTGCCTTCCTTCATGACAAAGATGGCATGTTCGGTGGTCTTCAGATTGGCAAGTGGATTGCCCGCCACTGCCACGATGTCGGCAAGTTTTCCGGGCGCCAGAGTGCCGATCTGGTCGGCGAGTCCCAGCAACTGCGCCCCATTTGCGGTCCCGGCAATCAGCGCCTGGGCGGCAGGCAGACCGTTCCTGGCCATCAGCGAGAATTCCCGCGCATTCAGCCCGTGCGGCTCGACTCCCGCGTCCGTACCCATTGCCAGCGGCACGCCGATTTTCACTGCGTGCTGGAACATTTGCTGGGCCTGCGCGGCGGCCGCGCGCGCCTTCGCGGCAATCGCCGGCGGAAATTGATCCAGACGCCCGCTGAGCCAATCGCCGGCAAAAAGGGTCGCGACCAGATAGATGTGCTTCTTTTTCATCTCCAGCAGCGTGTCATCCTTGAGGAAGCTACCGTGCTCGATGGAATCCACTCCGGCTGCAATGGCCATCTTCGCGGCACGGTCGCCATGACAATGAGCGGCCACCTTGCGACCCCAGGCGTGGGCCTCGGAGACGATCGCGTTCATCTCCTCCTGGGTCAGCTGCGGGTTGTCCACGGGATCCGACAGGGACAGGACACCTCCCGAGGGCATGAACTTGATGACATCGGCCCCGTACTTGATCTGGTAGCGCACCGCGGCGCGGCATTCATCGGCGCCGTTACATACGCCAAGAATCGGTCCGGCTACCGCAATGCGCTGGGGTGGCACAGGGTCCTGGTCCGCGTGGCCGCCCGTGGCGCCGATTGCATAATTGGACACGAGCATGCGCGGGCCTGGAATGACTCCGGCACGGATCGCGTTGCGCAAGCCGAGGGAGATGTAATCGGAGGAACCGAGATCGCGCACCGTGGTGATCCCCGCCTCCAGGGTGGCCTTGGCGTAGTGCGCACCGTAGAGTGCCTGTTCGGCCGGGAAGCGCATGATCCCTTCGTAGAAGTCGCGGTACCAGTCGGGACCGCCCTCCATGCTGAGGTGCACGTGCGCATCGATGAACCCGGGCAGCAACGTGGCATCGCCGAGCTCGATGACCTGTGCGCCTGCTGGCAGGCCTACATCGCTTCCGACTGCCTGGATCGTCTTGCCGGAGACGACGATCACACCGCCGTCCGCGAGCTTGCCGGAGACCGAATCGAACAGATGTGCGGCCTTGAGGACAATGGGCCGGGCGGGGGCCGCAGGGGATTCGGCCGGGCTGGGTTGCGCCAGAATCACGGCCACGACGCTGAAAAGGTGGAAGGCTGCCCGTATCCGCTGCGTATGCATGCCATGCCCGTGTTGACTCGAGAACGCAAGCGTAGCAGAACGGCCACACCGGCCGTTTCCCCGAGGAACGGCTTTTCGGAGTAGACTAAGCTCATCCGCGGGCCGAGCGTGTCACCGGTACATGCTGCGACTGCTGCTTCCCCCACCGTCGTGGGAATCCTCGCGCCCGCCTTCCTGCGTTGCAATCGGAGAGTCAGTGGCCAAGCCGAATTACCATCACGCCCGAAAACAGAAGGAACTGGCCCGCAAGGCGCGCCAGCAGGAAAAGCAGCAGCGGCGCTCGGCTCGCCAGGGGAATCCCACCGAGAATGGGGAAGCGGCTGCGGAGGGGTCCGCGGCGCCCCCTGATCTGACGGCAGGACCCGGATCGTGAGGTTCGCGGCCCGCGGGCCGGGCGCATCCCGGCAGGAGCGCGCAGACCGTTTGCGGCGGGAACGCGCGGCCGCGCTCACGCTACGGGCCAGCTTTCCTGCCGTGCAGCAACTGCGGCTCGAATTGCGCTTCGAAGGCACGGCCAATCCGCCCACATCGCAGGCGCATGTGCTGCATCCGCCTGCCCGGGCGTACTTCGAGTTCCCCTGTCCCTATGCCGACTGTGACGGTCAGTTCGATCTCGACAGCGCGGTGAATGGCGCCTTGGCCGTTCCGGCGCATCAGGCCGAAGGGCACCTGGGGTGCTCCGGCTCGCGCATTCGCGATCATTCCTCGAAGCAGCCGTGCCAGCTGCAACTGGCCTACAAGATCACGGCCATGTTTGCGGGCGAGGGCTGAACGTGACTGCGCGTCGCGCCAGCGCGCAGCGGCAAGGCGATCGTTGGAAACCAACTCCCAGGGGGCGGCTCCCCGGCGAGAATGTCCAACACTCACTGCACAATTCGTGTAGCCTGGGTCCCGGCTCGTAATTCTCCGGCTTGTCTGCCATGGCCTGATGCGCCGCCCGGCGCTCCTTCGGCCAATGTCTCTCACTCTCGTAAGCTTGACGAACCAGGAGGCAGGACCTACCTGTCGTTTTTTTCCGTTTTCTCATGAGTAATCTGCATTGACTAAATTATACGTTGGAAATCTCCCGTTCTCCGCGACCGACGAAGCCGTGCGCGCCTTGTTTTCCCAGCACGGAACCGTCGAGACGGCCACCCTGATCACCGATCGGGACACGGGCCGTCCCCGTGGCTTCGGGTTCGTGGAGATGTCGAACGCCGACGCGGCCCGCGCCATGCAGGCGCTGAACGGCACCGACTTCGATGGTCGCAGCCTGAAGGTCAACGAAGCCCAGGATCGCGAGCGATCCGGCGGCGGTGGCGCTCGACGCTACTAAGCAACCTCCCAGCGGGGTGCGGCCTCGTTCAGGGGCCGCACCCGCTGCCCGCACAAGCAACCGCGTACACGCATGGCCTGGCGCAAGACAGGACTGCACCATCCGCCCGAGGAAATCCTCGTGCTGACGTGCGATATCTGCGAACGCGATATCGGATTCGAGGACGGGCGCCGCCCCGCCGAGCATTTTCAGGTGAGCCGGCATCCCAACCCCGGCACGATCAACGATCAGCAGCCCCTCGTGATCATCTGTTCGCGCGAGTGTCTGCGATCCTTCGCAGCCAACACGGCCGGCCCGGATCGGCAGCGCTCAGAACGTCCAGGTCAGCCCCAGCGATAACAGGCTCGGATCGCCTCCCGGAGCGCTGATGCGCTCGTACTCCGCACGCACGCCCACCCGCAGCACCTTCACCTGCACCCCCGCGCCGTAGGCGAAGCGGGTGTCGGTGTGATCGGTGTCGAAAATGCAGGACAGCGAGCTGTTGCTGCACACCTGCCCCGTTGGCTGAAGCGTCTGCAGCGTCCCCTTGGCAATCGTCTGCAGCCGCGCGATGCCCGCCTTGCCGTAAACATCCACCAGGGGAATGGGCAGGTAAGCGACCGCGAAAAGTCCCGCCGCGCGTGCTCGGGCATCCTCGCTGATGCCTCCAAGGGAGCGGGCGGGATGTCCGAAGTCGATGTACTCGAGCTCGGCACCCAGGGGTGCGATCGGCCGGATGCCCACCAGCGCCTTCCACGCGGCATGTGACTCGTTGAAGCTGAACAGATCGCGCGTCTCCGTATTGTCCACGCGCACGTTAGAGCGGCCGAATGCACCCCCGATATACACCCCGAGGGGCGCCAGGACATCCTGTGCCAGGGCGGTCGATGTGCCGGTCACGCCGACGAGCCAGGCTCCGATCAGAGCGAGAACTTTGCGCGACATGGGTGTCGCTCCCTGTTGATGGCACCTTAGATCCAAGCCCGAGCACGGCAAAAGGTTCCATCGCGGCTGTGCTGCCTGCGCTGTTCGCTGCAAAGGTCACGTAACGGGTCACGTGCCCGGATCCGCTGCGGTTCGCAGCCATTGGGCAATGGCTGCGACCGGCCCGTCACTTGGGCAGAAGGTGCATGTAGGGCTTGGCTTCCTGCAGCGCGCGCGCATAGGAAGGGCGCGCCATGAGCCGCTCCAGATAAGCGCCGGCGTTCGGCTGCGAGGGGTGCAATGGCCCGAAAAAGATATTTGCGTAAAACAGCGCGGGTGCGGCGGCACAGTCGGCCAGAGTGAAGTCCTCGCCTATCGCCCACGTCTTTGCAGCCATTGCCGACTC
The DNA here is from genome assembly GCA_963716335.1 of uncultured Pseudomonadota bacterium. Taxonomy (GTDB): domain Bacteria; phylum Pseudomonadota; class Gammaproteobacteria; order Steroidobacterales; family Steroidobacteraceae; genus 13-2-20CM-66-19. The sequence goes on from OY970302.1 coordinate 773,923, forward strand.
GACCATCTGCAGTGCTGTCCGGTATATCGTTCTCACCTCTTGCATGCCCAGCGGATCACGTTTCGCCTGGGGCCGGCGGCGGTCGGCAACCACCCTTTGAACCGGCGTGTGCACATACAGATCGAAGAAGCGGTCCTGCAGACGCGTTTCGCGCGAAAGATCCGGCGCATCCGGGATGAGCTTCACTTTGCCCGGGTAGTGCAGCGCCAGATATTCGATGATGATGCTGGATTCGGCAACGATCCGATCCCGGCCCTCGTCCCGCAGAAGCGGGAAACGGGCCATCGGCCACAGGGCTTTGAATTCCTGGGCGATGGCCGGATCGTCCAAGCGCATTGCCTGGAAGGGCGTTTCGTTCTCGTACAGGGCGATCACAACCTTTTGGCTGTACGAAGAAAGCGGATGCATGTAAAGCTTGAGCGTCATGGTGTGTGCTCCGCGGAAGATCGAACTGCCGCCATTTCCGCGGCGACCACTTCGTCATCGGACGTGACTCCGCGCAGAATGGCAGCGGTCGCGGCGCGGGCCATCAGATAGCGCTGGCGCAGATTGCGCGTTGCCGAGAGATTTTTCTCGACCAGCAGTGTGTAGGCGACGAGCTCTGCGTGTGTCATGCCCACGATGTCCGGAACGTCCGGCCGCGCGGCTGAGGCAAAGGCCGCCGCGTAATCGACCCGCGCCTCGGTCGTCTCGAACAGCTGCGTCGCCAGCTCGCGCAAGCGCTCCACCTGGATGTACAGCCGAGCATAGTACTGGGCGGTTTCCGCCTCCTCGTGCAGCGCCGCTTCGAGCTGATGTCGCTGGTGCAGATGATGCAGCCGCTGCGCGCTCGCTTCGAGTCCCAGAGCGATCAGCAATCCGGCCGTGATCGTGCCCAGATGAATCCAGAAATCCTTCCAGGTGTGCAAAGACTGGTGCAACGCATAAACATCCACTGGGGTGGCTCCGGCGAGCGCTTCGATGCGCGAGCGTAACAAACCTTACGCGTAACAGTGACCAATCCGATATGGCATATTGAGTGTGTCACCGCAGCAGCCGGGAGGGATTCGTGATCGAAGGCCAGGCGCTCGAGCAAGCTCTCCGTGCGCAAGCAGCCACCGGAGCTGGCCAGCGTCTGCATCGCAAGCTCGCCCCTTTCGGCGTTCTGCTGCTGACCTTGTCCTGTCTTTCCCCGGTCCTGTCGATCTATGGCGTCGGCTCCGATGTCCTGCTGCACGCTGGCACGGGCGCTGCGCGGATGTTCATTTGCGGCATCGGGGTGGCCGTCGTGTGGGCCATCGTCTATGCGGAGCTGGGTTCGGCCTACCCATACGCCGGTGGCGACTATGTGGGCGTGGGCTCGATCCTCGGTCCGGCGGCAGGGTTTGCGAGCCTGACCGTCTGGGCCGTCACACAAGCTCCCACGATCGCTTTTCTCGCGAAGACGGTTGCCATCTACGTCGGCGATCTGTTGCCGTCGGCGTCCGCTTCCATCGTCACGTTCGGTGTGCTCGGTGCCGCCGTGGCCATTGCGTTGCTGGCTGTGCGCACGAGTGCGGTGGTCACGGGAGTCTTTCTCGCCATCGAGATGCTCAGCGTCTTTGCGCTCATTGGTGCCGGGCTCTGGCGGCCCGTGCGTAGTCTGACGGATGTGGTCCTCCATCCCGTCACGCTCGACGCCAGTGGGATCCTGGGTCCGGTTACCTTTGGCGCCCTGGCGCTGGCCGGCGTCAGCGCAGCCTACGGTACTACCGGTGGAAATCAGGCGATCGTGTTCGGCGAGGAGCTGATCGATCCGCACCGCCATATGGGCCGCATAATCTTGCTCGCTGGCCTCATTGGTGCGTTTGCCACTGCGGTGCCCATCATCACCGTCGTCATCAGCGCGCCGGACCTGACGGCGCTGCTGAAGAGCTCTGCCCCATTCAGCGCTTTCATTACCGCGCTCGTCGGACCGGCGGCGGGCCACGCTCTCAGTGCAAGTGTGATCGTGGCAATCTTCAACGCATTGATTGCGCAGATCATGTTCTCCGCGCGCTTGTTCTTCAGCATGGGCCGGGATGAGATCTTTCACTCGGCCCTCGATGCGTGGCTCGCACGCGTGCACCGCTCCTCGGGCGCGCCGCGGGCAGCAACCTGGGTTGCCGGTGCGATCGGCGCAGCTTGCTGCCTGTTGGATATTCACACCCTTCTCGTATTCGTCTCCGGACTGACGGTTTACAGCATCGGGCTGGTGAGCGTTGCGGTGCTCGTCGGCCGATCCCGTCGGCTGACCGGACAGCCCGGCTATTGGCGATCGCCGCTGTATCCATTGATACCGGTCCTGGGCCTGCTGCTGGCGATCGCATTCGGCATCGCAGATCTGCTGGATGCCGATGCCGGCCGACCGGGACTGTTGCTACTGGGAGCGCTGATCGTCGCGGGACTGCTGTGGCAACATTTTGTCCTGCGGCGGCGCGCCGGAGGCTGGGCGCCGCGGATCGAGCCGATTCCGCCAGCGCCCGCGGTGGCGGTCTCCGCTACCTCTTCCGGATGATGCTCGGAGCGATGCTCAGCGATTGGTCCACGGGTACCCGGTGGCGAATGTCACGAGTCCCCGCACCGGAAACACCTTCGGAAAGCAAGCAATCGTATCGAGGCTTCCCGGATCGATCGAAGCCAGCGTGCCTTGCTCGATGGCTCTCAGCGTTGCCGCGAGCGCCTGCAGGTCCGCGAGCTCCAGCACCGGTGCCCGCAGTGGTGCGGGAGGCTCTGCCATGTGGGCGGTGTAAATGCGCGTCGCCGGGTCGATTATCGACAGCAGCCGCTGAGTGGTTGCGAGGTAGGCGCTGCGACTTGCTCCGGGCAGAAAGGCGTACAGGTGGCCCGGATACACGAAGTCGCCCACGAACAGCTGGTGGCGTGCCGCATCGTACACAGAGACTGATGTCGGTGTGTGTCCGGGTGTCGACAGCACGCGCAGCTGCCGATTCCCAAGGTCGATCGTGCTTCCAGCGGCCCACCATTCATCGACACGAAGTGTCGGGGTCGGAAGGTCCTCGACAAATCCCATGAACTCGTAGCGCTCGAGGGTCAGGCGAGAGTTTCGGACCCGCTCGCGCAGTGCCGGGACGTCCAGCAGTGCCGTCCTGTCCAGGCGACCCAGGGCTCCTACATGATCGAAGTGCAGGTGTGATGGGATCACCGTGACCGGCAGCGCGGTCAACGAACGAACGACCGGCACGATGTCGCGAGTGCCCGTTCCTGCATCGAACAGTATGGCCCGCCGGGCACCCAGGATCAGATAGCTGTAATTGCCCTGGTAATAGCGCGGCTCGCCGATCGCAAACGTCGCGGCGTCCATCGTCTCGACGATGTAATAGTCATCGATCCAGCGACCGGCAACGGGCGCGGCTGACCGCGGCAGTACGGGCGGCTCTTTGCCGCGGAGCCGATATTCGTATTCCGGATACAGGTAGGGGGCGAAGCAGGCGGCCAGAAGGCCGCCGCAGCCAAGTGCCAGCACTGCGAGGACCGGCTTGCGTGCGGACCGCATCAGCGAGCTCACCCCCCGAAATATACGGCGCAATCTAGCACGAACGAAATCGGGCTGTGTCGAGGCGCTGCGAAAACGAATAGGATGACACGTGCCGACTGCGAAACGGGGGCAACACGTGACACTGATCGGTGTACGAGCATTCATCCGCGGTAGTTGCATCGGGCTGCTGGCATTGAGCGGCGGGCTTGCCCGGGCGCAAACGGCAACCCTCGTCCTGCTCAACGGCAAGATCTGGACGGAGAATCCTACCCGGCCTGAATCACAGGCGATCGCAATTGCGGGACAGCGGATACTGGCGGTGGGCTCCGACTCGAGCATGCGTACGCTCGCCGGACCCGGATGCAAGATCATCGATCTGCACGGCCGGCGTGTCGTGCCGGGTTTCAACGATGCCCACGTGCATCTTCTCGCCGGCGGCAGTTCCCTGATCGGCGTGCAGCTTGGTGATGCCAACAGTGCCGATGAATTGCTCCGGCGTGTGGGCGATTACGCCAGAACGTTGGCCAAGGGCGCATGGATACGCCAGGGCAATTGGGATCATCAGCGCTGGACGCCAGCCGCATTACCGACCCATCAGCTGATCGACGACGTCACCCCGGACAATCCGGTCATGGTCTGGCGGGTGGACGGTCACATGGTCCTGGTGAACGCCTACGCGATGCGGCTGGCCGGCATCGATCGGAACACGCCGGACGTCCCCGGAGGGCAGATCGTGCGCGATGCGAGGGGCAATCCAACCGGCATTCTGAAGGACGAAGCCACCGCTTTGGTGGAACGGGTCATGCCGCCGCTGTCGGTCCCGGAAACCGATGCCGCGATGCGGGCAGCCATGCATGAAGCCGCCCGGTTTGGTGTCACCAGCGTGCAGAACGTCGCGCCCAATGACATCGAGACGGTGCGCGTGCAGATGACGGTCTTTGACGGCTCGGTGATCTACGCCAGCAACGGACAGAATGAATGAGCCGGTCGGCCTTGCCGCTACCGACTCTCCTGAATAACGCGACCGTTCAGCGGCTGCACCGGCCGCACGTCGTGCGGATAGAGCCGGGCAAACGCCTGGATTTGTTCCGGCGAAATCTCCATCGGCGTTTTCAGCACCAGCCATTTCACCCCTTCGGTACACGGGGGCGCCGTCACTGATCCGGGATACAGATAGTAGCCCGTCTCGTGCGGCAGCATTTCACCGGGATTGACGTTGACAGCAGCCGGCTGCTGGCCTTCTTTCTGCGGCATATGCCGCCATACCTGCCCGATGACAGGGTTCGCGCGGCCCGCTTGCAGAAGCACCGCCACTCCCGCGACTTGCCCGTCGCTGGACTTGTGCATCAGATGCAACACCATGTCGTACTGCTTGCCGTGAACGTATTCTTCGCTTGGCCGGTGAAAATGGAATTGGGTCAGCTGGTAGCGTTTGTCGCCGATCATCAGGAAGCTTCCGGTTCCCGGCGCATTGTGATAGTCGACGCGGATCGTGTGACCATTATTGATCACGTATTTCACGGGTGCGCTGCGATATTCGAACCGCAACTTGGGAAGGTCGGCCTTCTGCGTATCGCGGATGTCAACCGGCGACTGTTCCCTGCCCGCGTTGCAAAGAGCGTAATCCGGATCGAGCGCGCTCCAATGTTCCGCTCCCCTCGGTCCGGCATAGTCCCACGGCGTTCGCCACGGCGACACATAGTGCGCGGGGTCGGCAGCCTGCGCAGAGGCGCAACCCGCCGCGCAGATGAGCGTCACGGACCAGATCGAGCGGTTCTGCATATTGCTCTCGTATGTGTCTATGGGGCGGCACGCAGGGGTGCGTCTGTCCAATAGCGGAAGTCTACTACCGTAAGTCTACGTTGGCGGCTCGGACGAATCGTAATGCTGCACGGTGTCTGGTCGCGTGAGCAGGTATCGGTCGTCTTGCGGATAATAGCGGGCGCGACCGATGTCCTCGCCGGCGAACGCCACGATCGCTTGCCTGTCCCGCCACCAGCTCAGCGTGACGATCTCCGAGCGTTCGTCATCCAGATCACGAACCGCGACGACGGCGCCGAGGTTGCCCGCAGTGCGCCGGTATCCGGCCAGGCCGGTGGATCTCACGTAATTTATATATTCGTCCCGCAATCGGCGGCGGATCTCGGCACGCCATTCGCGCAGGATTGCCATTGAATTTCTCCTTGCCGGCTTCGCAATCGACGCAACGGGTTAGCGGATCACACGGTGTGCTCTGAGTATCGCGATCGTCTTGTCGATCGGCAGAGCCTCGACCGTATGTCCGTTTCCGGTCATGGTCGTTGCCTTGAACATCGAGTTGTATACGGCTTCCTCCGTCGCTTCGATCGCGGCGAGAAACAGTGGCGACATTGCCTCATTGGTCAGCAGCTGCACGCTGCGCGTTCGCGCTTTGTCATCGACATGAACCCGCACCTGCAGCGCAGACGAGAATGCGATTATGTAGTCGCCGCTGCCATTCGAGGCCGCACTTCCCGTGCGCGCCACTCCAAGCCAGGCCCGTGCCGCCAGTCGCTTCAGGTTGCGCGCCTCCAGCGGCGCATCCGTGGCCAGAACGACCATGCACGAGCCGTCTGCGCGGTCGTTCCCGCTGCCAACGCGCGCCAGGTCCTCACGCAGATAGTACTGGCCCAGCTCCTGGCCCACAGGAGCGCCTCCAATGGTGAGGACACCGCCGAAATTCGTCTGCACGAGAACACCGAGCGTGTATCCGCCGAGATTCGCGGGCAGTCGGCGGGATGCGGTGCCGATGCCGCCTTTCCAGCCGAACACCACCGTCCCGGTGCCGGCGCCGACATCGCCCTCCTCGACCGGTCCGCTCGTTGCATTCTTGATCGCTGCGAACACGTCGTCGGGGGTGATGTGGCGGCCGCGAATGTCACTCAGGTATCCGTCGTTGGTTTCGCCGACCACCGGGTTGATGGACAGCACGTCCTCGTTGCCGGGCAGGGCCAACATGTAGCTGAGCAGCGCGTCGGCGACACGCGGTACGCTCGTGGTGGAGGTGAGCAGAATGGGTGTTTCGATGTCTCCCATCTCCTCCACCTGCGTGGAACCCGTCAACTTGCCAAAACCATTGCCCGCAAAGATTGCGCCCGGCACCTTCTCACGATACAGGTTCCCGGCATGTGGCACGACGGCGGTCACGCCCGTGCGGATGTTGTCGCCGCGAATGATAGTCGCCTGCCCGACCTTGACGCCGGCGACATCGGTGATCGCATCGAGCGGGCCGGGCGGTAGGATCCCGACCTTCAGCCCCAGGTCCGAGGCGCGGGGACGTACACCGGCCGGGCTGCTCTGGGCAGCAGCGGCAGCGGTCAGCAGAACCGTCATGAGGAAAAGCTTACTGACCATGCGCATAGCATAAGACCAAAGACATCTGGACGTCGACACTGCTGGACGCTGGTCGCGCAGTGACAAAGTACAAGCAGTAAGTTCTCCTCATGGGCAAGGCACCGGCATTTTTCCGATGCACATTCAGGATGCAAGTGCCGGCGGCGTATGCGACCCGCAGGTGGTTTGGCGCTCCAAAAGCGACCGCACCGAAGCCAGTGCGCCGGCTTGGTCACCGTTGGCTGCAGAGCAAGCGATGTAGCCGTCCGGGCGGACAAGCGTTACACCGTGGCCCCGCGTTATCCGCAGCTCAGCGACATCGCCGCAGGATGCGCAGATCGCCTTCGCGGCCGCCTTGGTGGATGCCTCGATGTCCTCGCCGACGAGGAGCAGAAAGCGGCTGCAAATTCCATTGCCGCCGCGCATGGAATCATCCAGGTAACGTTTTCCGGGCCCCTCCACAATCGGGCTGCCCCCATAGGCAATGCCAAGCTCGGAAAGCCGTTGCACGAACGCATGCTGGAACGGCGCAAGCCGCGAAACCATCGGTATTACCGCATTGCGCAGTGTCTGACCGAGTCCGCTCGACGACCCCAGGATCTTGGTCAAGCGGTCGGTGGTCTCGATGACACTCTTGATCACCGGCAGGCGTTCCAGGCTATAGCTGTCGAGCAGCTGCTGGTTTCCATGGCCGTGCAGAAACAGGTCGAGCTTCCACAGCAGGTTCCACACGTCATGTAGTCCCGTATTCATTCCCTGACCACCAAACGGGCTATGGATGTGCGCAGCGTCCCCGGCGATGAAGACAGGTCCCGCACGCAGGTTCGCGACATGTCGGTGGTGAATGTTGAAGTAACTGCTCCAGTGCAGCGCGCGCGCCTCGATCCCGCTTGGCGCACGTTGTGCGAGGAGCCTGCGCACGAGCTCCAGCGATGGAGCGTCTCCTACGGGGTGCTCGATCGATGCAACGATGCGCCGTCGCGTGCTGCTCATCGGAAAGATCGCGACCGGTCCGGATTCGCTCGGATACAGCTGCATCTCGTCTGCGGGAAGGGTTTCGTTCGTCTCGACGTCAGCCAGCAGGAACAAGGCGGCGTACTCGCCTCCGGCAAACGGTATGTTCAACCAATGCCGGATCGCGCTGTGCGCACCATCACAGCCGACGACAAATGATGCCCTGAGCCTGATCGGTTGCCCGTTGTGATCCGCGTCGACCAGCACCGAGTCGCCGTGCTGCTCCGCAGAAACGAACTTGGTTTCGTATTCCACCTCTGCGCCTTTACGCCGTAGCGCTTCGACGAGCAGTCTTTCGGTTACATCCTGTGGAACCATGGCGATGAACGGATAAGGGCTTTCCGCGGGTGCAAAGTGCATGCGCGCGAGGGTACGACCGTGCGTCGCTACGGTCACCGCGGTGACACGATTGGCGCATTCAAGGAATGGCGCGATGAGTCCCGCCATGTCGAAGATTTCCAGCGTCCGCGGGAAAATTGCGAGAGCTCTAGAGTGCGCCGACTGTGACGCGCGCGCCTCGATCAGTCGCCATCGCAATCCTCGACGCGCGCATTCGTTCGCGGCGAACAGCCCGACGGGTCCGGCGCCGACGATCAAAATGTCAGTATCTGGTGGGAATTTGTCCATGGCGTTTTCCTCCATCAGCTACAATCTGTCGGAATCTGCACGAATCGCCGCAACGATCGTGATGCGCCCTGGGCGCACCGTCCACGCCAAGCCGCGAAGAGCACCGGCAATGTGTGCATGGCACCCGAGCAACTTGCGGCATGGGAGTAGCCAATGAGCCAGGTAGTTGACCGTGGCAGAGGCACCGCCGATTGGGCGAGCGGTGTCCGCGGGTGCCTGACCTTCGGTATACCTGCGGCAATCTTGCTCGTCAGCCCTTCCATCGGTACGCGCTATCTCGTCATCGTGTGGCCGGTACTGCTGACCTTCATGGGCGTGGCATGTTTACTCAACGCTCGTCGTTGTGGTCGCACTCACTGTTATATGACCGGGCCATTCTTGCTGATCCTCGCAGGCGTTGCACTTATATACGGCATCGGCATCCTGCCGTTAGGGGCAAGAGGATGGTCGACGCTGTCCGCGACGTTCGCGATCGGCGGCGTCGTGCTCTGCTGCGTGCCCGAATTGCTCTTGGGCCGATACCGATCCTCGGCATCCCGCCACTAGCCGTGCGTGGCACGGTAAGTTGGAACACACGCAGCGGTGGCACGAGGGTGGTACTTGGAAGCGGGAGCGCAGTTCAGGCAGCTGACTGCTCGTACCAGCCGAGGATACGCAGCGCCCGCAGCGTGTTCCACCGGCTCGGCCGATTATCGCCGTCCTCGAGCGCAAAGTGGACCCTGCCGGGATGCGTGTTCTCCAACAGCCAGGTGCCATCGGGCTGCTGCTTGGATCGGAGCAAATCGATCGCTTCGTCGATCCGCGAATCCGGCACTCCACCGACGCAGCGGAAATATTCGAGGGCACGCAGCGCGTCATAGTGCCAGCGGACCGGAAACGAGAACTGCAGCCAGGCCCGGTTGACGATTTCGCCGGTGCTCTTACGTCGGAGCAACTTTCGTTCGAGGAGGTACTCCTCACCCCGGTGCCGAGCCGCGATGGATTCCGCAGAGCCACCGGTTGCGCGCTCGTGCGCCAGCAGTCCTTCCAGGACGTTGATCGTGGTCGCGAACGACGAGCGGATGGAACCGTTCTCCGACTCGCAGTTCCACCCGCCATCCTCGAGCTGCTCACCGAGTAGGCGGGCGACCACACCATCCACATCTTGACCAAAGTAGGTGCCTAGTGTGACCGTCCTGCCATTGATGCACGGCTCGACCTCACCGCTGAAGAACGGCTGCCCGGCGTGTTCCCAACAGCAGTGGTCTCGAACCTGCGCCACCGGCCAACGCAACCGGTCAGAGCATGGGTCGACCCCGAAATCACGCAGCAGCTGCAGCGTCGGCAGCGTGGCGGTCCAGGGCTGGCCCTGGTTCTGCTCGCGCCAGTTGCAGCTCCGCGCCGGGAAGCACGCCCCTCCCGCCCACTGGCCGTCGTCGCCCTGCAGCGCCAGCAGTCTCGCCCCCCAACCCTCGGTGGCCACGCGCGCGCGCGCCGCTGCGACGACCTCAGCCGGCGCATGGACAATATCGCGCAACACCTGCCAGCGGATGGCGGGATCTGAATCGAGTAGCCAGTCCGCTACGGCCATGCTGCTGAGTAGAACAAGCTGGTGTGAAGTCCAACTGTTACGAGCACCCTACGTCCACCGACAGAGCAGTTCTCACGCAGACGCTGAAACAGCGGACGATTTCATGGCGGCGTCCGCTCGCCGTCGCAGCTCCTCAGGCGGCACATCTTCCACATGCGTTGCAATCGACCAGACATGTCCGAATGGATCCTCCAACGTGCCGCTGCGATCGCCATAGAACTGGTTCGCGATCGGACGTTGCGCCTTCGCGCCGGCGCTGACGGCCCGGTTAAAGATAGTGTCGACGTCGTCCACGTACAGCAGAATGCTCACCGACGAGCCTCCGATCGACCGCGGACCGCGGTAGCCCATGTCCGGGTGCTCATCGGCCAGCATGATTACGGAGTCGCCAATCCTGATCTCGGCGTGCCCGACCCGACCGTGCGGATCGGCCATACGAAGCAGTTCGGTTGCGCCGAACGCGCCCTTGTAGAACTCGATCGCCGCCGCGGCCCCTTTCACGACGAGGTACGGCGTGGCGGTGTGATATCCGTCAGGAATCGGTTTGGTTGCCATGGTTTGAGCCCTCCATTCGTGCGGCCAGCGTACTCCTGCATGCATGCCAAGATCATTACGCGTGAATCGAAGCGGGAGCCTGTCCGAAGCTGGATTACGAACGAATCCGCGCTTCGGTATCCTTAGCTCACGGCGTAGACGGCGGGCGGCCCGAGGCAGGTTAAGGGTTTGATTACATTGCCTTCGTTCATGTTTTGCGCAGCTTGTCATCGAGCTTTTCGACAGGATCGATTTTGACGGTAAGCGCCGACAGGTTACGCATCCGTACGTGCAGCACCTCACTGCCCAGCGCTACTTCATTTCCGGGTGCAAGCCGCGTCGGCGCGGTAATACGCGTGCCGTTGACGTGTGTGCCGTTTGTGCTGCCGAGATCCTCGATCGTTGCAGTTCCGGAAACAACCATAACTCGTGCATGCCGCCGGGACACCGTCGTGGCGTCGATGACAAGCGAACATTCAGCATCCCGTCCAGCAATGTGCTCGCCGTCCGTGAGCGGCAGGGACTGCCGCTTCCAAACGAGCTCGATCTTTGCCGGCGCTGCACCCGCAGAGGGCATGGAGGTCACGTTGGCGCAGAAGGCGTATCCGCTCTTATAGACGGTCCGAATGATGCGCGAATCGCGCGGCGTATCCCCAAGCACGGCGCGCAGCTCGGATATCAACCGGGTCAGGCTCGTGCGCGCGACGTAAACCTGGGGCCACAGAAGCTCGTCGAGTTCGTTATTTGTGACGACCGCCGGTCTGCGCTTGATCAGCACCTCCAGCAACTCGTACATCTTGGGTTCCAGGGGCACGAGTTTTTCCCCGCGCTCAAGTTGCCGTGCGCGTAAGTCAAGAACGCAGTTTGCGAATTTCAGCCGCATGGTTCTCGAGCGGAGCACCGGTCAGAAGGTGCAGCACGCACTCCCAGTTCTAGTGTGCGCAGCGAAGAGTATCCCAGCGGCGATGTGCCGGCCAGTCGGCTATAGCTGCAACAACGACAGTCGCCACCGGCTTTGAAAAGTGTCCGGGCGCGTCCTGCGCCCGCACACAAGCGGATTCACCGTTTCGCAGTGAGCATGCCCCGCTGGTCGCCGGTCTTCATCCGGTAGAAGGCAGTCAGCGACGGCTGGTTCACCTTTTCGATTGCCTTGGCCTCGGCCTTCTTGGCGCATGCAGCCGCGCCAAGTTGCTCCAGCGGGTCGTTGGATGAGCAGACGCGTCCGGCAGCCGAATGAATGCGTCTGTAGAGCGTTTCCACCCCTGCAGGTGTATCCACATTCAGGTCCTGAAATTTCACGGTTTCGGTTCGGACCTGCTCGTCCGCAAGAGCGGTGGAAGCGACTAGCACGCAAGCCAGCAACATCGCGGGGGAGTGAGCACGGAAAGTCCTGTTGATGGTCCGGAGTTTTGAGTTCATGACGATCTCCTCGATTTAGGTGTTTAGGAACTTCGCTCGGTCTGGAACCCTGGTTTCGGCCAGCGCTCCTCAAGCCGTCAGGTGCTAAATTAGCTTTTGACCGAACGCAGATCGTTAGGGAGTTGTTAGGAAGTTGTGATATCTGCATATTGCAAACGGGCTGGATCGGCGCAACGGGTGCGCAGTCGATAGCCAAAGGTGCAATACGCAAGGTGTCGACAGGCGCGTACGCAGCGCGTAGGGTTGCGCGCCGATCGCGTTAGTGCCGCTGAGACGTTATCCCATCGGCGCTCGCCGATTGCCCTTTGCGGCGGCCACAAGGCGAGCGCAAGCTTAGGATGGCTAACCTGGCGCAGAGTATGGCAAACGAACGAGACCGCGCACCTCTGTCGACTCAGATCTCGCCCCTCGAGACCGAATTCGATCCGCACGCCTCCGACCGCGGGCGCCGCGAAAAGCCCCACGACGAAGGGATGCGGGGTTCTGCGCCAGGCCGGGCAGCCGCTGCCCCGCCGCCGCCGGTGACACGATCCGTTGCGGCTTCCAACTCGCTGCCACACCCGCATCAACGAGCTGCACCTGTGCGGCGCTCACGAAGATCCTGACTGCGCCTGAATACCGTGCACGCGCGTTCTCAGCAGCTCGCTGCAAAGTTCTCCGCAAATATGCGCGTCGGCTGTCTTGCGCTGATGTGCCTCTGGGCATTCACTGCCTGTGCGCCGCGCGTGTCTCGTGCTGATTCTTCACCGCCATGCGGCAGAGGCTGCAACGTCCTGATCGGTGTGGGGACCACCTTCTATGACTTCTCGTGGACGCAGGGGCTCGTTCTGGCTGTGACCCTCGAGCTCGACCAGAGCCGCTGGGAGCTGGGGGTGTTCCGTTTTGCGAACTCGCAGCGCGCACCGGCAAGCGCGCTGTCCACAACTCTGGCCGCCAACCCCTACTGGGGATTCACCGCCATGAGACGTTGGCAGGTGTTGCATCGAGGCCGGGCAAGGCTCTATCTGGGATTCGGCGCCAATTACAGATCGGAGCTGGACTACCTGGAGGCCACCCGCTGGAACTTCGCATACCTGGTTGCCGTGCGTCTGGATCTGGACCGCGAGGGACACACCTTGGAGCTGGGCATTCGCCATTGGTCCGATGCCTGGATCCGGCCGCCGAACCGGGGCCAGGACCTGGTAGCATTGAGCGTCGGGTTCTGACTGCGGCGTCCCGCACTCGGTTCGATGCGCAGTACGGCGCGCAAGCCTGAAACCTGCTCCTCCTCCTTCAAGTGCGGGACCGAATGCTCTACTATCAGTCTTGCCGCGACGGAAGAACAACAAGACGCGGCCGGAGGGCCTCGCATGCCAGGGCAGGTCGACCCGCCTCGGGACGGGTCCATCGACTTCTCCCGCTATTCGTCGGAGCAACTGCACGAGCTCCGAATGACCCTCAATCAGAACGCCTTTCCACTCAACTACGCCAATCTTCTGGCCGAATTGGACCGGCGTACCGCGGAAGCGAACTCCGCTGAGCCGCGGCAAGCTTCTCTCGAGGCAGTGGCGGTCCCGGTCCGATTCACGCCGCATGGCGGGTTGCGCGGCTGGCTGGAGGCGAAATCCCGAAGACTGGAGCTCTATGGTGAAGGATTCGCCGAGATTCGTCCGCAAGAGCTCGCGCTGGGTGGTTGGCAACGCAACTGGCTTGGAATCGGCGAGCGTACCGAAGCATTCATTCCTATCCATGACATAAGTGATGTCATACAGGGAGATGGCGGCAGCATGGAGCAGCGCCGCGAAGGCAACTGGGTTCGCCTCAGGTACGAAACGGCTCTGGGGCGTTACCGGTTCGTTGAGTTCCAGGCAGGTTCCATCGATCAGGCGAGTGAGCTGGTGGGCGCCCTGCCGAAAGCCCGCTCCGACGGGTACGAGCGCTGGACGGCCGTTCGGGAATTCGATGCCCGGCTGCGGGAGGTCGGTTCCCGACCCTTGGTCACTTACTTCGTCGTGTTCGCAAACGTCGCGGTCTTTGCTGCGATGGCGCTCGCCATCAGACACTTTCCGGTAAGCGTCACACAGGCAATCAGCTGGGGAGCCAACTTCGCCCCGTTGACCCTTCACGGCCAATGGTGGCGCTTGCTGTCGGCACTGTTCCTGCACGGCAGCCTGCCACACGTTTTATTCAATATGTGGGCGCTTTGGAATGTCGGACGTCTGACCGAAAGGCTGTATGGTAATGGGGTCTACGCCTTCCTCTATTTCGCTTGCGGGATTCTGGCAGGGCTGACCAGCATCGTCTGGGACCCTGGACGCGCGACCCTCGGCGCTTCGGGGGCCGTCTTCGGCATCTTTGCGGCGTTCATCCTGTTCGCGCTTCATCCTCGCAGCCGCGTTGCAGTGAGGGTGCCCGCCACACTGTGGATCAGTACTGCGGTATTCGCCCTGTACAACCTGGTGGGAGGATTCTTCACCACTGGGATCGACAACGCCGCGCACGTTGGCGGCTTCATCAGCGGGCTCATGCTCGGCGCCTGCCTGGTGCGCCCGGTGACCGCTGAGGCGCGCAGCCGGTTTCCACGGATGAAAGCGCTCGCGGCCACGGGCCTGACTGCCATCATCGTCACCGCAGCGATATGGCAGGTGCGAGGTTTCGGCGATCAGTTGACCGGACCCGAACGCTATCTTCGTGCTCACACATGGTACATCAACGATGAGGTCGAGAGTCTGCGCAAGTGGCAAGAGATTGCCGTCCAGGCCGGTTTGGGCCAACTCAGCGGCGTGGGCCTCGCGGAGCGATTCGAACGGGAAATCGTGCCGTTCTGGGAGACCGCCAGTGCGCGCCTGAAGCAAGAGGAACCGGCTCTGCCGATCGATCAGCGGGAGTATGGCTCGCTCGCGGCGGACTATTCCCGCCTGCGTCTCGATTGGGCGCGCGCCGTGGTGGATCTTGGGCAGGGAAACGAGGGTCGCCTGAACGATGCAAAGAAGTACCAGCAGGACAGCGAGCTGCTGGTGGCGCAGTCCGAACGTCTGATATTGCTTGCAAATCTGTCGCACCGGCCACGATCACTCGTGAACAGCCCGTGGATGAGCGCCGCGAGGAACTGGTTTGCCGCGCGCCGTTGGAAATGCGTCGAGGCGCCGGCATGGATGTCCACAGTCCCGGATCCGGGAGATGCGCCCCTCGACGGACCGGCCGCGCGGCGCGCGGCCGGCTGTCGGGCCCAGAGACTTTTCATGTTCGGGGACTACCTGACGCTTGACCACTGGATGGAGCAGTCCGAGGGGTCGATCGACGATCTGCCGGACGGCGGTTCGACATTGGATGGCATTGTCGGTGGCCTCTCGCATCTGTTTGAATATGGATCGGTGGATGTAGCGCAAGCATTGGGGCGCACTGTGGAGTGGCACCGGCTTGCAGCGAACTCTGCGTATCCGGAGCTCATCCAAAGTCTCATCTTCGAGTCGTGGGCCTGGATGGCACGCGGCCACGGATACGTGAAGGCGGTCAGCCCGCAGAATCTGGCGATCTTCACAGCACGGGCCGAGATGGCCGCCATGGGTCTGCGTGTGGTTGTCGAACGCGCCAGTACTAATCCGCTCTGGTATCAGCTCTCGCTCGATGTAGGGTTGGACCAGTCGAAGGCGGTCGACGAGCTACGCTCGACATTCAACCGCGGAATCGTCGAAAAACCGGACTACTGGCCCTTGTACAGGAGAATGCTTCGTATCCTGATGCCTCGCTGGCTGGGAAGCGAGCAGGACATTCATCGTTTCATCAACGAGGCCTCACGGCGTCCCAACGGGGAGACGAACTTCGCCAAGTACGCCAGGCTCTATTGGAGCTATTCCGCGTTGGAGCGGGATGACGTCTCGCTGTTCAGTGGCTCGCTGGCAGCCTGGTCGACCATGAAGGCGGGCTTCCTCGAGCTGCGACGCCAGTATCCGAAGAGCGATTCCATTCTGAATGCCTACGCGAAGTTTGCCTGCACGGCGAATGATGGGTCTTCCTATGGTGAAGTGCGTTCGAAGCTGCGCAATCATTTCTCGAGCACTTCGTGGTCGGACAAGGTATCTCTGAAGATCTGTGACGAGCGGTTCCCCGCCATTGCCGCGGCGGCGCGCGGCCATACGTTCGAACCCGGCGGCTTTCGCCCGCCCTGAGAGAGTTCGGGTCAAAGGGATCACCGGCGCGACGTCAGACCCGCTGCCGTGGGGCAGGCGTGGAACATGCTGAACCGCTGAGCAGGAGGCGAGCGCATGTCCCCAAAGCTGAACCACACGATCGTCGCCGCTCGCGACCGCAAGGCCTCGGCACTTTTCTTAAGCGAGATCCTCGGTCTCGAAATTCCGCGAGTTTTCGGACCCTTCGTTCTCGTGAAGGTGGGGGACGAGCTGACGTTGGACTTCATCGAGACACAAGATCAGATCAAGCCCCAGCATTACGCCTTCTTGGTTAGCGAAACGGAATTTGAGCAGATCTTCGCCCGGCTCCAGGCGAGGCAACTTCCATACTGGGCTGACCCGTATCGATCGAAACGCGACCAGATCAATCATTGGGATGATGGCCGAGGAGTTTACTTCGAGGACCCGAACGGTCACCTGCTCGAGATATTGACTCGATCGTATGGCAGCGCCGGCACGGCTGCCGAAAATCCCCACCCGCTCGTCGAGGAGAAATTGCAGCGTACGACGGCTGAAGAGACTCGAGCAGATGAACGCACAACGGCTCCGGATCTTGCACCGACATGCGGCGAAGATTTCCGCTGAGAATTTCTGGACAGCGCCATCGCCATCTCCATTGGGGTTGCGAGCACCAAGCGGCCCTCGCTGGCGCAATCTTTATGGGGCGGTCTCAGGCAAGTCGCGTGAGGTAGAAAGTGATGCGCGCAATGCCCACCCCGCATTCGCGGCCTATCTTAGCTGTTCAACGCCGAAATAAGTGGCAAGCACTCTATCTTCGGAGGGGTGATCACAGAAGAGATTGCAGCGGCAAATCCGGCCTTGGAGTGCGGTATCAGGCCTGCGCCCCGAATCGAGTCTGCTGAATCGACGCCCCCACCGAACTCACCGATCTGCGGGCACAAGTTCGATGACGACGCAGGCGAGCTGCCTGAACGTGAACTGCATCACGGTCGGAACTGAAGCCCTCGTTCGCAGCCCGTCGGACGACGAATAACTGAGATCGTACACACGGTGGCTCGCTAACGTTGGGGCCTAAATGGCCACCAGCGTATTCAGCCAACTCGCTGGCTGTCACCGGGTCAACAATGCTGCAATTTGCGCATCGGCGCTTTCGGACACGACACGCCATCAGCGTGGCGATCCTCTGCGCGTTGGCAGCGCTAAGCGGTTGCATGGGCAGCAGTAGCGGGGGCAGCAATATCAGCAGCAGTAGCCTTTCGGCGCAAACCTATTCCCTCGGCGCCACGATCAGCGGGCTTAACTCCTCGGGGCTCGTGCTGATGGTGCGGCGCCAGCGTATCGGCACGCACCTACTTCCCACCGTCAACGCACTCAACTCCTCCGGGCCGATGGTCAATACCACGGCGGTGAGCGTGGGCCTGAAGGCGACCACGCAGCGGCTTGCCGGCTCGTTGCCGTCGGACACTAGATACGCGGTGACCGTTCAGAGGCAGCCGACGGGCGAGACATGCACCGTTGCGGGCGGTACCGGCATGATCCAGGCGGCGAACGTGACCAATGTAGTGGTGACCTGCTCGGACGACTCGTATTCCGTGAGCGGCACGATCAGCGGGTTCACCAGCGGCGGCATGCTGCTGGTCAATGGCAGCGACACGCTCGCCGTGCGCTCGGGTGCGTCGAGCTTCACGATGCCCACCGCCGTGGCTTACGCCAGCGCCTACGGCGTGACGGTGCAGTCGCAGCCGACGGGATTCACCTGCTCGGTGCGCAACGGCACGGGCGTCATGGGTACCGCAACGGTCACCAACGTCGCAGTCACCTGCTCAGTCAACACATACACCGTGGGCGGCTCGATCAGTGGACTCAGCGCGAGCGGCCTGGTTCTCTTGGACAACGCCGGCGATGCCAGCACTCTCGGCGCCAACGCCACGCAGTTCACGATGCATACGGGCGTCGCTTTCGGAAGTCCTTACGCCATTACGGTTCAAGCACCACCGACCGGCCTTGTGTGCTCGGTGAGCAACGGCACCGGCACCATGGGCGCAGGCAACGTCACGGGTATCAGCATCGCCTGCGTGCCGAACTTCACGCCTCTGCATTCCTTTATCGGCGGAAGCCGTGATGGCGCAAATCCTTACCATAGTTTGATTCAGGGCAGCGATGGCGACTTCTATGGAACGACACTGAAAGGGGGCACCAGCAATGTCGGTGCGGTCTTCGCGATCACGCCGAGCGGGACCGAGACCGTTTTGTACTCCTTCGCCGGGAGCTACAGTCCCTACTCCGGTCTCATCCAGGGCAGCGATGCCAACTTCTACGGAACGACTGCAGTGGGGGGCGGCAGCGGCCGGGGCACGGTTTTCAAGCTCACGCCGAGCGGGAGCGAGACGGTCTTGTACTCGTTTCCCGCGGCCAGTAGTGACCCGTATACCGGTCTGATCGAAGGCAGCGATGGCAACTTCTACGGGACAACTGGGGCAGGCGGCACGGGCGACGACGGCACCGTCTTCCAGCTCACGCCGACCGGGATCAGGACCGTTTTGCACGTCTTCCCCAAGGTCACCGGTAGCGACGGCCAAACTCCCTATGCCGGTCTAATCCAGGGCAGCGATGGCAACCTCTACGGAACGACGTATTTCGGCGGTAGCAGTGCTTTCGGCACCGTGTTCCAGACCACACCGAGCGGGACCGAGATCGTTTTGTACTCCTTCACCGGGGGCAGCGACGGCGAACATCCCTATGCCGGTCTGATCCAAGGCAGTGATGGCAATTTCTATGGAACGACCTACCAAGGCGGCACCAGTGGCCTCGGGACGGTCTTCAAAATCACGCCGAGCGGGACCGAGAGCGTTTTGTACTCCTTCGCCGGGGGCAGCAGCGATGGCGCAAATCCGCAAGCCGGTGTGATCCAGGGCAGCGATGGCAATCTCTATGGAGCGACCTATCTCGGCGGCGCCAGTGGCCTCGGCACCGTCTTCAGGCTCACGCCGAGCGGGACCGAGACTGTCTTGCACTCCTTCATCGGCAGCGACGGCGCAAATCCAGGGGCCAACCTGATTCAGGGCCGTGATGGCAACCTCTATGGATCGACCTCTGCAGGTGGCACGAGCGGCTACGGCACGTTCTTCAAGGTCACATTGCAATGAGTGCCGCATTGGCGGCCGCCCGACGGCGTTGCGGCCGTCGCTCCGGCGCAATCAGGGGACGCATCGGTGGCAATTTTCAACAACCTGCTAGGGCTTGTCCGGTGGGACGAGCTGGCCTGCGAGCTGGCGGTCGACCTTCGTGTCGCTCCGCAAGAACGTGCAGCGTCCCTGCGCGCAATCGATGCGCGCGCTTGGCCGCAGCCGCGACTCCCACTCGTCTACCTTGCGCAGAATGGCCGCCTGCCGCTGGGGGGAAAGGCTGCGAATGTATCGGGCATCGATGCGTTGCCATGGACTGTGAAAGCGACCCATTTCGGCGATGGCCTTCTCTCGGCTGACGCCTTCGATCACCACGCGGTAGGTGGCAGCGAGGACGCCCGTCCGATCGATTCCGGCACGACAGTGGACGAAGACGGGCTTGCGCGCCTGTTTGACGATTGCGAGGAACACCGCTACGTGCTCATCCAGACGCGACGGGTTCAACATCTGCAGTGGGCTGAAGCCTGAGATTTCGTAGTAGGGCACGGAGTCCACATAGGCCTGCGCAGGTGCGGCGCCCTGGAATGCCCGCCGATCGTCGAGCTGCACGCTCACGATCGAGCCGACCTGGTGATTCAGGAGCCATTGCGCATCCGATTTCGTCGGCCGCTCTCCCCTCCAGAGCACTTCCGAGGAGACGACGCAGAAGTTGCGCACCGTCGAGCCGAGATCGTTGGAGCAGGCACCTCGGGGCGTGTGCCTGGAGAAGTAGACGCAACCCGACACGCAGCAGGCGGCCCAAAAGACCGGCAGCAGAGTGAGAACGAATGGCATGGAGCGGCACACGCCCCAGCCGGCCTGGGCAGCGTTCCCATGGATGCGAATTGCCGATCCGAATGGCCGCATGAAGCCAATCATGTGCCTATCGTCGCGTTGGTCGTTCGCAAGCGCAACCGTGGACTGCTGCGAACAGGCAAAGATGATCGGGACAAAAAAATCGTGCCGGCGCACGCTGCGGCAGGTATTCGAATCGAACCGCCCGCTACTGAACCGAGAGCTCGGCCTTCCCGAGCTTGGAATGCCGCCGGCGCTCGGATGTGTTCGAATGCGAAAATCCGTGCGATCGCTGAAATGAGCTCAAGGTGTTCAGACCGACACCCAGACCCCGGTAATCCCCAATTAGCTCGCTGCCGCACCTAGGAAACCGAAGATGCGCTTGTTGTCCCGACTGATGCCGCGCGAGGGCCGTTTCTTCGCGCTTTTCAATCAACACGCGCAATGCCTTGTAGAAGCTGCAACCGTCCTGGTTGCGTTGCTGCGAGACTTCAATGATGCCGAGAAGCGCGCGGTGCGAATGGTCCGCATTATCGAGCTCGAGCACGCCGCAGATCGTGTCACGCGTGAGACCGTCTCGCTGCTGCGAAAGACTTTCGTGACACCCCTCGACCGCGACGACATTCACCTCCTGATCTCGCGCATGGACGACGTGCTCGATCTCATTCAGGATGTCTCCGAAGCGCTGCAGCTGTACGACATCCAGCACCTCACTCCGGAAGCCCTCACACTTGCTGAGATCCTGCAGGAGTGCTGCACGCGCTTGCAGAAAGCGGTGCATTGTCTGGCAACCCTTGAGGAATCGGCGACGATGCTGAAACTGTGCAACGAAATCGACTCGCTGGAGTCGCAGGCCGACACAGTCATGCGGGCCGGTATCTCCAAGCTCTTCCGGGAAGAAAGCGACGTGCGCCAGCTCATCAAGCTCGAAACGGTGTATCAGCTTCTTGAATCCGCGACGGACCAGTGCGAGGACGTGGCGAACGTCATCGAAGGTGTCGTGCTCGAGTACTCGTGACGGTCGACGGCTCGATTGCCTTCACCACGCTCGCGGTCCTGGTGGCGCTGGCGCTGGTTTTCGATTTCCTGAATGGCTTTCACGACTCCGCGAATTCCATCGCCACGGTCGTCTCGACGGGCGTGCTGCGGCCTTATCAGGCGGTCCTGTGGGCGGCATGCTTCAACTTCCTGGCGGTCGCAATTTTCGGCTTGAACGTGGCCGCAACCGTCGGTAAGGGCATTATCGCGCCCCAGTTCATGGACGCACAGATTGTCTTCGGCGCCCTGATCGGCGCCATCGCCTGGAATCTCATCACTTGGTACTACGGGATTCCCTCGAGCTCATCGCATTCCCTTATTGGTGGCATGATCGGCGCGGCACTTGCGAAGGTCGGCACGAAGTCGCTGCTGTTGCCCGGTATCCTGAAGACGATGGCGTTCATTGTCATCTCGCCACTTCTGGGTGTGCTTCTCGGCGCGCTGATCACCGTGGCGGTCGCCTGGCTCTTCTTTCATTCCTCGCCCCGACGCGTCGATCACCTGTTCCGACGCCTGCAGCTCCTATCCTCCGCACTCTATAGCCTCGGGCACGGCAGCAACGATGCCCAGAAGACCGTTGGAGTCATCTGGATCCTGCTCATCTCGGGCGGTGCAGCGCGCGAGGATCACGTTCCGATTTGGGTCATCGTGAGTTGCTACGTCGCGATGGCTTTGGGAACCCTGTTCGGCGGCTGGCGCATAGTCAAGACAATGGGCCAGAAGATCACGAAGCTACGGCCTGTTGGCGGCTTCGCGGCAGAGACCGGAGGCGCGATGACGCTGTTTTTTGCATCCAGCCTCGGCGTGCCTGTGTCGACCACTCATACGATTACTGGTGCCATCGTCGGAGTCGGTGCTGCCCATCGGACGTCCGCGGTTCGATGGGGCGTGGCCGGGAACATCGTGGTCGCCTGGGTGATCACCCTTCCCGCCGCGGCACTCATCGCCGCGCTGGCGTGGTGGGCCGGCGGGTTCCTGTTTTAGAGACTTGCAGCGCAACAAAATCCCTGTCGGAGCCCCCTTAGGCCGCCGCAAACACGAGATTGGGCGCCGTTTCAATTGGTATCTCCGTGCACGACTGAGTAATACCGATCTCCCAAAAGGACCCCAGTGATTGGTCCGGGTGCCTAGCCCTCTGATGTGGTATCAATGTGTAAAGCGATCCTCATTGAAATCCACAGCCGTGAAGACGATCCAGATGACCATCGACGAACGTCTCCTCAAGGTCGTCGATAGGCTAACTCGAGCCCGAAAGACTACCCGCTCGGCATTCATTCGCGATGCGCTCGAGGCAGAGATCCGGCGACAGCGAATTCGCGAGGATGAGGTCCGACACGCCGACGGCTATGCGCACAAGCCAGTTGCACCCGGTGAGTTCGATATCTGGCTGAGCGAACAGGATTGGGGAACGTCGTGAATCGGGGTGACATTTCCTGGTACACGTTCAAGACAAGTGGCCAGTACTGATCCTCACACGCGATTCAGCGATCGCCGTGCTGCATTCGGTCACCATTGCACCGATCACCTCGACGATCCGTAGTATCCCCACTGAGGTCGTCCTGACAGAGACCGACGGCTTACCAGCCACCTGCGCGGCGAACTTCGACAATCTTCAGACCGTGCCCAAGAGCAATATCGGCAATCGTATTGCCCGACTAACGACGCAGAAAATGCAAGAGGCCCGCGCGGCGACCTCATTCGCGCTCGGCTTCGACGGTGAGTGAGCCCGCGAATTTTTCGGGGCCTAGGAGTATTCCCAACGCCGCGCCAACCTGCGGGCGATTCCGAACAGCACGATGGCAATCCCCAAAAGAACCAGCACCTGCGGCCAGAGGTGAAATACTGGTTCGTCACGCCAGAAGACCTTGGTAAATCCATCGATCGCCCAGGCATTGATGGTCAGCAAGCCCGCCTTCTGCATCGCCTCCGGCATCAGGAAGCGCGGAAACATGCTGCCGCCGATCGACGACATGACCAGAATGATGAGCGTGGAGAGCGCGCCCAGTTGCGCGCGCGTGCGGCAAACGCTCGCCAGCAGCACGCCGAAGGCGGCCACCGCGAGAGCCGTACAGACACCCATGACCACAAAGCCCGGGGTATGCGGCCAGAAGTCGAGTTTGAACACGGCCCAGCCCCACAGGAACATCAGCACGAGTTGCAAGAAGGCAAGCAAAGAGTTGAAAGTGAGCTTGCCTAAAAGCAGTGTGGTCATGGTGACGCGCGAACTGAGCACGCGGTCGAGCGTGCCGCTTTCCACTTCGTCGAGTAACGCGCCGGCTGCGCCGCTCGCCGTGAACAGCAGGAACATCACGCCGATGGCGGAGGCGTAGAAGGAAATCATAGGATTGGTCTTGTTTTCGCCGACAACGGCGCGGGCCGTGACGGCGATGATTCCTTCGTTGCCGGCGTCGGGCGCCGCCGCGCCGTTCTCTTGCCGCTGGCGGAGGCGGCGCAGACTCTCGTCGAGCCGATCGTGCTGCTCGCGCGTAAAGCCGCCAACGAATTGATCGAGGTACTTCGACCCCTGCTGCGCCATCAGGTCAGGCAGCGAGGTCATCGCGACTTTCTGCAGGAGGCCGACGATCACCCGGGGCGCCACGATGTCGCTGCTGTCTTCGAGCAACTGGACGGTGGGTCGATTACCGCCCGCGGGGCCAAATGAAATGGGGTTTTCCCCGAAGCCGTGCGGAATGATCAGAGCAACCGGCGCGGTTCCAGCCTTGACCGCGGCTTCCGCGGTCAAGGCCGTGTATTTGGCCTGCTCGGCGCCTTCGACGGGTGCTGGCCGCGTCTTGACGACGAGCGAGCCTTCACGCTCGAGGCCCTGGACGAGGCGCTGCGAGACGCGGCCATGGTCTTCATCCACGACGAGAACTTTTACTTTGGGCGTGGTGTCGCGGCGTCCGCCAAAGATGACGGCGAAGATGCTGAAAAAAACCACCGGCAGAATGAAACTCAACAGAAGCGCGCCCCGGTCGCGGCGCAGAGAAACCATGGCGGTGCGGACGATCGCGAAGATCAATCGCGCAACTCCCTTCCGGTTAAGCTCAGAAAGACCGATTCGAGGTTCGGTTTGCGCAGCGAAACGTCGAGAAGTTCGAACCCGGCCTTCTCGGAAGCTTCGAGCAGACCACCAATCTCGCTGGGATGCTCAATCGTGAACTGCGCCGAGCCATCAATCGCCTGCCCACCGCGTTGAGCGACCCAGTCGGCAATGCGATCCCGTGCCCCCGCAAAACGCGCCAGTACCTGACTGCGCGAGCCAAAGGCGTTCCGTACAAGGTCGGCGCGAGTACCGAGCGCGATGATCTTGCCATGATCGACGATGGCGATCCGGTCGCACAAGCGCTCGGCTTCTTCCATGTAGTGCGTGGTGTAGATGATCGACATGCCTTCGCCGCGCAGTGTCTCAATCATTTCGAAAATATGGTTGCGCGACTGCGGATCGACGCCGACGGTGGGCTCATCCATCAAAGCCAGCTGGGGCTGATGGATGAGCCCGGCGGCCATGTTGAGGCGGCGCTTCATGCCTCCCGAGATGTTCTTGACGAGTTCTCCGGCTCGATCAGTGAGACTCGCCCAGCCAAGGCACTGCGCCACGGCCTGGTCAAGCGCTACGCCACCGAGGCCGTGATAACGGCCGAACGATTGCAGGTTCTCGCGACACGTGAGTCTGGGGTAGAGCGCCAATTCCTGCGGGACCCATCCGAGGGCAGTGCGCGCCGACATTGAATCGGCTTGCGCGCCGAATACCGAAATCGTTCCAGCATCGGCGATCACGCGGCCCACGATGCTGCGGATCAAGGTACTCTTGCCGGCTCCATTTGGGCCAAGTAGCCCCAGACATTCCCCGCTATGCAGTTCGAGCGTTATGCCATCGACGGCAATCATCTCGCCGAAGCGCTTGACCAGTGCGTCAACGCGCAAGGGTGGCGATGACTTGGCGACGGAAATGGCTGGTGGAGTCAAAGTCGCGATTTCCTCGTAGCTCTAAGAACCACTGGGGGGTATAGATATATCCCGCGGAAAATAAGTAGCAACTGGGTCAACATCTTCATAGCTTCAGCAGCCTCCGGGCCGAAGGCGAATCCATTAACAAATTCTCGCCAAGCTGCTTAGCGAATTCCGCTAGGGCACTCTCTGCATCGGCAGCTGGTAAAGCTGCTGTTGTGAATAGCGTTCTCGCACCGCCGGGGTCTAACCTGTAAATGCGCAACTCACGCCGCTGCTCGCTGATCTGTACCACGTGATCGTGCGACCTGGGAATGGGTGCACGACTGGGAGGCTGTGGCACATCCTGCAAGACCCAAGCATCGTGTTCCTCGATCCAGTCATGCAGAAACAGTATCCGCTCCAGCTCGTAGATGCCATGTTCTAGCGGGCGCCTGGCAGCTCGCGTGGTACGTCCTGTGTGGAACCTCATCAGAGCATCGCTCACTAACAGCTCATGGGCTACGAAGTTGCGGAGCTTGACTAGGCTCTCCAGTAGCGCAACAAAGTCTTTGCGTAGACCCCGCTTCTTGAGTTCTTCCGTCGTTCGTCCCAACGTCCATTTTTCCATCTGTTCAAAGTTACGTCCGAATCGGCGAGCGAGTAGCCCCTTCAGACCTAATTCAAGAACCTGCGCTTTGCCCACGAACATTGCGAATTGCTCGAAAAAAGAGAGCTTGGCGTATGGCTCAAGCCTCTTGAGAACTGTCCGTTGAATATCCGCGGGACCCAAGTGAACGCGTCTCTTTTTCTTTGCTGACATTTGAGTGAGTTTCTTCGTTGCAAGAAATAACGATTCGTAGGTCCCACTCTTAGACGTACGGATTTAGGCTGGCATCAATGGCCTTGACGCCGCTCAGTGATTCCCGCAGGAGCCCGATTGCCGAACCGCCAATCCCGTCGAAGTGAAAATCCACCCAGACTGTTCTTGTAACTTTGAGCCTAGGGTCTGCAATTGGCATTTGAGTAGATGGATCCACGCGAACGCCGCCAATCGAGACTCCGGCGCCAAAACGTACGCTACTTGGATTCCAGGCTACCGATCCGCCGCCTTGAATTTCGGCCTTGACTTGAGTGCCCAGTTCCTGCCGGGTTTGAGGTACGAGCGCCCCGTGCTTGTTTTCATTGTTCACCTTATTGAACAAGCCCAACCAAGCAAAGGCAGGCTGATAAGGTTGGCAGCTTTCTAGTGCGGCCCAGACTCTAGACGCCGAGCTTGCAAGCCCTGGAAACCACTTGCCAGCCTGTGCCGCGAACTGAGTTGCGTCGGGGAAGATGGGGAAATAAAACCGATCTTTTGGATTCGCCCCCGGACAGTATTTCTCGCGAATCTCGTGTGCTAAGTAGTCGAGCACTGAGCGAAGATTCTCGCAGTAGTTCTTAATGTCAACCAATAGCGGCGCAGCGATCGCTTGTTGCTGAAGCGATGAATCGTATGCCTTAAGAATTTCGTTAAGTTGCTGCTCCGACTTCGCGAGAAGTGCGGCTATATCCCCTTTTCTCTTCATAGGCGCTACGCTCCAGAAGTTGAAGGTGCTAGTTAGACGAGTGGCCCGTCCCCGCATATTGCGCCCACCGCAATACCCTGGCGAATCCTCTGGCTCCGAGAATCAGCCAAAAAGAGATGATTACCATCACCAGGAGATAGAGAACAGAATTCCTAAGATACGAGACGTTGCCAAAGTCATCTTGGGCCGAGAGCAGGACAATAGCGTCGCGCACTAGCGCAGGCAGGGAATCTGTAAGCAAAGACAAGCCAATAAGCGCGCAGCCCATCGTGAGCCACGTATCGGGCGACGCAACCGGCGATGGACCCCCAGATTCAGCGGGGCTGAGCAGCTTCCGGGCGATGGACATCGGAAAGAACCAGAGTGTGAGAACTACGAGTAGAACAACGACCGCGATTCCGCCAGTGATGAGCGTGGTGTAGGGTTGCCCTGTCTTAGTTCCCTCAAAATAGAAGGCGTACAACTCGCCAGGTAAGTGAATGGCTAGCCATACGGCAAACAATCGAACTCCAACCGCAATAATCTGATAGGGCGACACGTTATTCTCCTCCAGCGATGTCCGGCTTATCTAACGCTTCGCGCGAACGCCGTGGTCGCTAGCGCTCAAACTTGGTAGTTCATGCCCCGCGAGAGCGCCCGATGCGGCTGTTAGGTGGTTGTCTGAGAAGGTTTGTCGAATCATCTCCGCGTCGGGCAACGCTCTGACGTTCCAGCGAATGAGGAGTACTCCTGCTGAGGCTGTCGCCCTATTCTTCTTTTGGTCAGTCGTGATCCTGGAAGCCGCTTCGTGTGACTTGTCGTCGAGCTCAATCGCTGCTACGACGGTTGAATCCCGGGAACACACGACAAAGTCGTAACTCAGGCGATTGATCCGATTGTTCCATTCGTGAAAGGAAAAGCCCTTCTTTACCCCAAGAACACGTGATACCTGTACTTGGGCTAACACGATGTGCTCAGGCAGTGCGCTTACGAGGCGGTGATACAGAACCTGCTCCGGCTGGGAGAGTGGCCGCTTCGCGTAGAAAGGCCAAGACATGTCGGAGTGTTGGCGATGAGAACGCCTCTTGAGTACGGCAACGGCAACGAACGCAACAGCTACCACCAGTCCGAGAAGGAAGAGGGGATCCAAAGCATGCGTCTCCGACCTATAGGTACCAACGTAACTACCACTGAACGCTCAAGTTGTCGCCCCAGGCGTGGCAAAAACTTGATGCACGACACGCTCCAGATCACGGAAGTTTGCATCCGAAGACCTGGGTAGCTTCGGCGATCGGATCGGCCTCACCACTTTCACCGATTCGATTGGCTTCCTTGCCGATCAGAACCAACTGAGTCGCTACAACATGGCGTCGCATAGTCCGACCACAGTCACGAAACTCCGCGTTTGCGAACTTGCCTTCGCAACTCAAGTGATATTGCGCGAGTGCTTCTTGATAAGTCTTAAGCTCCTCGGCACCTACAGGTGCCCCGGTGAGGCGGTCAAACACCGTCTCTTTGGCCAACAATAGGTCGCGACAATACGGTGCGATTGGCTTCGCTTGGTGGCGCTTTCGGGGTCTGCCACGAGCTGATGCCTCGACCACTGATGCTTCCCAAGCTGGGGCAAATATTCCTGTCCTAGCCGTATACGAAAGCATGAATCCGAAGGGGCGAATCTGCTGCTCGTAAGGCTTACCGACATTCCACTTGTCCAGCCACGCTAAGAGCTGCGGGCTTGAAGCCGAATAGCGCATCGCGGCAGGGCGTGATAACGCCGAATGCCAATCCAGCAATACCCTCTCTGGATCGCCGTCAATCGCCGCTTGAATGATCTTGATCCAAAGGTCGTGATGCCAACGATGCACACCGATTTCCGACAGCGGTACACGCGGCTCGGGTAAATTGCGCGCCGCGTCCGCATCGTCATATGGATCTAATAGATGCCCTAATCCATGCGCGGAAGCTTTACGGAGAATTGGCTTTCCGTGAGCATCGAAATTAAATAATGCGTAGCGCTTTGCGGAAATGGCAAAACAATAGAGCGGAGTGCGGTCCGTGCAGCCAATTCCGCAATTGACGTCTTCAATTTTGAGAATCGAACCGGATTTTCGATACGGATTGAGTGCCTCAAACCAATCCACGATTTCATGTGCTTTCTTTTGGAAGTTGCTTCGCAACTTGCCGGGAGGTCGGATGATGGCGAGGGAATCGGTATCGCAAAATGCCCAATCCAGTCCCAGTTCCTCGGTCCTCTTTTCGGCAATACCAAGCATTAACCGAGCAGCTCCGGTAATTAGCACCCCAAGTAAGGGGTGGAAATACCGCCCAGGTTGTTCCAATGCCTTGGTGCGGACGTGTTCGCATTCCCCATTGGGGCCGAATACGTCCAATAACTCCGATTTCGGCGCATCATCCCGGCTAACCTCAATGAAAATCCCGTAACTGGCCGAATTGGCAATTGTTTTTAGCGTTTTCTCAATTGGGTCTCTATGGGTTTTAGCCTCGTCGCGCAAATCGATTAATCGGGTGAAAAAATCATCCGCATTCGGATCAATGGAGAAGTCGCTTTTTCTTAGAATCGCAACAGGCTTCAGCCCGGATTGGCGAGGGCCCGGTCGATAGGTTTGCGCCTTCTCAACCTCAGGACACCGTCCGGTCAAGAGCTTCGAAACGATGCAATCGGCGAGGGTGAACCAAAGCGGCCCCTTCGACGTCAGACGATTGAGGCCAATCGTGTTCGTCACGCCGTCGTACTCGGCCCGGACCGGGAAGAGGTCATCGTCTGGCTTCACTCGCACGAGTACGCAGAGTTTCCGCCATGTGGCAGGCTCTCGCAGATCCGCTAAGGTGACGGCTTTGAGGAACGCCCGAGTGTCTTGGGTTGTGTCTTCAATCCCCATGCCGTCTGCAACGACGAAATCCCACAGCCCCATCAGGCTATTGACCGTCGGGTACATCGATTTGAAGTCGCAGTAGAGGACCTCTCGGATAACCCGTCGATTGCGAACCTCTGCGCGGCCGCCATAGTACGCACAGAGAATCTCCCCCAAGTGCGCACGGTCGAAGTGCGGGGCACAGCCTAGAAATGGCTTTATGCCCATTTCCTGCAGATAGGCCTTGCCGATGCTCGCCTCACTCATTAACCGGTCGATGGGCCTCGTGAGGCCGTGTTCTGCGTATTGGCGGTTTAACTCTGAATAGCATTCCCAAGTAACTTGAACGTCGGTCCGGGCATAGTCCAGGTAAGCTGGCGTCAGCGAACCGTGCTCATCCGTTTTCCGCTTCTGTGTGGGCGTTTCCAGGTGAGCGGCGAGTGAGTCGAGAGAAAATCGCCTGCTGAGTAGCGCTGCCGCCGCCGTTTTCACATCCACAAAATGGCCTCGGTAGGCGGGCACCTTGTAGCCACGATTTCGCATGCCTCGGGCGGTGTCTTGGTCACCCGGCGTGGCGAAGTCGATCAGTGCCGCTCGTGGACTTAAGTGCTTAACGCGCACCCTGGGGTCGTCGGCATTGACGGTCAATTGAAAGCTGAAGCCACCACGCATGCTGCGACGTGCTGGACCATGATCTACGGCGATACGAGAAAGGTCGAAAGGAAGATTGAATCCGACCACGGTACCGCATCGCGTGTACCCATACTTCAGGAAGATCTTGGAGCGAAACGCGTCGATTGTGATGAGCGTGAGGCCCTGTGACTGCGCGTAGGCGCCAAGTAACGTTTTCTCGTCAGCCGTAAGTGCAGCCGGGTCGTAGAAAGCCCCCTCCTGATGAAGTTTATCTTCTCGCCGAATCTGAAAAAAACCGATCCGCAAGCGCTGTGTGGCATCGGTCGTGGTTTCACAGTCGAACACCAACGTCCAGGGAGAGGCGTTGATTTCTGTTTTGGGCGGCCATGTACCCAAAGGGACTCGATCCGGGTCCTCGGTATAGGCCCGAATGGCGATGGGCGTTAGAAAGCAAGCTTCAGCGCGCGTCGTTTCCACGAGCGCGCCCCACGAGTCTTCGGCCAAACGCTGTCAGTGTCATTGCGATCATTGAGAGAAGATCGGCAAGACCGAGCAGGTAGTGGCCGACGATTTCCGAATGGCCCAATGAACCTGGCGCGGCCAGGGGCGCGTGCCCGAGCTGCAGATCGGATAGCTTTCGATGGCAATTTCGGCAGACGATCCCTGTGTCGTTGTGCTGGGTCCGACCGGCTAGGTGATGCAACTCCAGACAGAAAGGGTCGGACTCGCCGCAACCGACGCACACAGGCTCACGAGTGCCCAACCGGCGGAACTGCTGCTCTAGCCGGTCATCGCGATCAAGCGGAAGTTGTGGCACGAACTGTCTCCTTAGGAGTTGGAGGTGATTTGGTAGATCTCGTGGAACGGGGGCGTGTCCATAGCGGCAATGCGATGCAGTGCGTTGGGATCGGTTTCTAACTGATACCTTCGACCGTTGACCGCCTTAACGGACTGCCCCTCAAAGGGCTTAAGGACGGCAATGTCATTGGTGCGCACGAACTCACCCACCGCGTAGTGGTGTTCGCCCACCAGGCGGGCTTGCAGATAGCCGCTCAGAACCAAATTGCGAGCGCGGCCTTCGGTCATGACGGGAATCCGTCTGGGCCGGTCGTCCTGGGTTACCCAGCGCTTACCTCGACGCTTGGCGATGCGCTGCTGTTTCAGATACTTTCGTAACCGCTCGGCCGATACTTGGGATGTCCGGGCCGCCGCCGTAAGCGAGCGGCCTCGATTAATCTCGCGGATCGCGGCATCTAGATTGAGATCGGGCTTTGATGCAGCGACCTTGCTCCGCCGCGAACCCGCTACGGAGTGGCCCCGCGCTTTGGATCGGGAGTACCCACGTGAAAGACCCCGTGCGATTCTGCGACGGTATTCCGCTCGATAGTTTCGTTTGCGCGCCATAGTTGACCCCAATCAGCGCGCGACAGTTCGCGCGCGGCTTAAGGTGCTAGGGAATCACAGCCCGGAAACCTGATTCGTCGGGTTGGATGTAAGTTGTAAACCGATGCCCACACCGGCCCAGCTACGTGACGTCCTTCTGGAACTCGGAATCGACCGCGACTTGCGGACGCTTACCGATTGGCGACAGAAGGGGCTGCTCCCGCTACTCGAACGCACAAGCTCAGGCCGGGGAAGCGGGGTGATGCGGACCTGGAACGAAGAGGTGGTGGTCCAGGCCATCGCAACCGACTGGCTGATGACCCGAAGCGGCTCGGCGAACGAGGCGCTGCTTGGACTTTGGCTCACGGGATATCAGGTCGAACCTGCTGCGGCACAGAAGGCTTGGATCGAATACCTCAAGCGCGTCCAAAAACGGCGAGAGAAGGCGGCGTCACGCTATAGCGGCGGCTACTTTGGTCTTTGGAGCAGATGGTGGCGAAAGCTAACGCGCAGCAAGGCCTTTGAAATGCCGTGGTGGCAGGAGCTTCCGGAGGCCTATGTGGCCCAAGCACGGCAATTCCTTGGAAGCACGCAAGACTGGTTGCGCAACGATGCCGACCGGGACGATGCCGACTATAGAGCGCATATCTCGGAGCTAATCACTCAGTTCGCTCAAGCTGATCGTAAGGCGACATACAAGGCCGTTGACGAGATTTGGGCTGAAATCGATCCAGCATCGCTTTTCGCCAGTAAGCCGTATATCGAACTCGTGGAGTCGCTGTCTGTCCGCGAGATGACTGCGGCTCACGCATCCCTGGTTCACGTTGCTCTGATGCTGCAGCACGTCTTGGAACTCACTGGCCCGGTAGATCGGGTCCCTCGCGTCGTCGTAACCGTCATGCTCATGCACGATTTCCTGGGAACCTTAATCGCCAGAGCCGTGATCGTGACTGGCAGGGCGGCTCCAGAACTACCTCTCAGGCAAACGATTGCGGCGATCCACCAGCTAGTAATGGGCGTACAATCTACTGATATCTCTAAGAAAAGCGACGGCAGGGTTCAATTCTCTGAACGTGTACGCGGCGAATGGCAATTAACCAAGACGCACATCTCTCAGCTCTGGACGGCAGCGGCCGAGAACCTGAGCACGGACTAGTCCACGGGTCTGCGTGGGCTACTCGGTCGAGTTACTGGCTTAAGGAATCGGAACCAAGGATCTCGCGGCGTCTTAGAGACCGTGAGGCAACCGCCCTCGTTCTGACCGGTCACGGTCTCTCACTGCGAGTTGAAAAGGGGTCCTTACTCGTCCGGGACGGTAATACCCACTTCCCCGCCAAACAGCGGATGCGGCGTTTCTTTCCCGGCGCGTTGGATGTCCCGCCAGCAGTCATGGTGCTCGATGGCTCAGGGAACATCACCTTAGACGCCATCGATTGGCTAGCGATCCAGCGCATTCCGCTGATTCGATTGCGCTGGAATGGACGGTTTGCATCGGTGCTGACCTCCGGTGGACAGGCCGCAGTTTCAAGCAAGGTAGCCTGGCAACAGAAGACCCGAGACAGCCCGCGTGCTCGTCTGGCCTTCGCCGTGAGACTCGTCCACCGAAAGGCTGAGAACTCCCTCCAAACCCTGGAACACTACCTCCCGCCTTCCGCCCTCCGGGATCGAGCTTGTGCGAGTCTGGCGAGGCGAGCCAAGGCGCTAAAGCAGAGTCCACCCCGGACATTTTCAAGCCTGCTCGGGTTCGAAGGCGGAATTGCCAGCGATTACTTCCGCGTCTGGACTGGCCTCCCTTTGAAATGGAAAGCACTCAAGCGACATCCAATACCGGACGACTGGAGCAAGTACAGATCACGGGTTGCACTGCGCGATGGGATCCGACTACACAGTGACGGGGGCGGGTACAACCGTGGCGCAACACATCCAGTTAACGCGATGCTCAATTACGCTTACACCGTCCTTATCGCACGCGCCCAGATTCGTCTGGCCGCAGACGGGTACGATCCGACGCTAGGAATCATGCACCAAAAGAAAGGGCTTCAGGGAATTAGCCCGGCATTTGCTCTAGATCATATGGAACCAATGCGCCCCGTAGTTGACCGTGCAGTGCTCCAGCTGATCACCGAAACGACTTTCTGCGGTGCTGATTTCGCCATTCAGAATGATGGCGTGTGCCGAATGAACCCGGACCTAGCGCGGAGAGTCGCGCAACTCGCGATGGAGCATTGCAACGAAGGATTGCCTGTTCCCAAGCGCGGTTGGCGATACCAGCGCAAGCGAAGTGGACGAGCTGTTAACGCCGGCACCTGAATTTAGGGCCGAGGGTGTTGAGATTTTATGAAATGTAAGTTGGGCAAATGGTATGAGGCGAAGCGCCAGGTAAGGGCACCGTACGGAGAGTACTGGAAGGGAATCCTTCTCAAGAAAAAGAAGGTGGCGGTGATATTCAATTTCACCAGCGCGCGAAGAATCCACTACGGAGACTTCTTTGATCCGCAAACTGGAACCATTGGTTATGTCGGCGAAGGCAAGACGGGAAATCAATCCTTAAACCCGAGAAACAAGCGGCTGCATGACATGACCGGTACCGAGGCCCTTCTCGATCTATTCCTGGATTGCGGAGACCTCTTTTCTCCCAAAAAACTTCTCTACGCCGGGAAATGGTCCGTGGTGAAGTCAGAGTACAAATTGCTTGATGGCAGAAAGGTATTTTTGTTCACCCTTAAGGCACACGCTGTCAGCGTAAATGATTTCCTTAGATTCACATTTGTCGATACGAGGAACGCAGAGTTCGAACAAAGCCTTAAGAGGTTTGCAAAGGCAAGACACGTAATTTACGACGACTTTCCTGATGTCCTTCGCGCAAGAGACAACATCGCAGGGGAAATTGGCGAATATTTCGGGATAAAGGCTCTAAACGAGCACGAAAAGAACACCGTTATTCGGTTATCGAGTGGATTGAAAGATATCGACGCAATCCAAACCGGGAATGGGACAACCTACGCCATCAAGACCATTGGAAAGATCCCGCAAACCACCAGCAATATTTGGGCAAACGAGCCCGCGAAGGCCGTCGACTATTTCGTAATCGTTTTGCTGAACCACGAAGACCTAACACCCTCGCGCATCGTCAAAATAAGTTCCCGCAAAGCGACGCAATTCCTCAAAAGAGACAACTATCAAGGCGCTTGGAAGCTTCAGGTCAACGAACTGTTTCTAAAGCGTTCGCGGCTGCTCAAGAGTCGGCCACGGCTATAACCCAATGAAAACTGATACAGAAGCACCCGGATCCGAGCTCGGCTCTGATCGCCCGATCGAGTCCAAAAATCAGGATCGACTCGGACGCACTCAATTTTCCCAACAGCTGGCACGCGCGATTAAAGGTTGGGACGGAGCCGAAAGTCTCGTAATCGCAATCTGCGGTCCATGGGGTATTGGCAAGTCCTCTCTAAAGAACCTGGTTCTCGAGGAACTCCGGAATGCTGACGACCGAACTCCCGAGATCATTCAATTCAATCCATGGCAGTGGACGGGGCACGAAAGCTTGACTGGGGCATTCTTCCGCGAAGTGCTAAGTGGTCTCGCTGGAAAGCGTGATAAGAATGCAAAGGAGGTAGCGCGAACACTTCGGCGTTATGCGGCCTACCTCGGCGCAATCGGAGCAATACTTCGAGGTCCTAGGGGACTTCTGTCATTTGGCCTTGTGGTATTCGGCCTCCTAGCAATAGTGCCGCCGCTCTTCATAAGCGGAGAGAACACGCACATCCTGGTGACGATTCTAGGGGCGGCTGCGCTCGGGCTAGCGGCCGTGCTTACTTGGAGTGAGGATGTCCTTAACAGGATAGCTAAATGGACCGATTTCACGGACGCAAACTTGCGCTCTCTCGAAGAGAGGAAGCAAGACGTGGTCTCGGCGTTACGGCGATACGAAAAGACACTGCTGGTAGTAGTCGACGACATTGATCGCCTCACGGCCGCAGAGATACAAGCAGTCTTTCAGTTAATTAAGGCGAACGCGGACTTTCCTCGCTTTGTTTACTTGATCATGTTTCAACGTCAGACGGTCGAATCTGCGTTGGCGCAAGTGACCAACGAAGGCGGACGACGATTTCTCGAAAAGATAGTGCAAGTGAGCTTCGATGTCCCCCGAGCACGCCAAGACGAGGTGGACAAAGTGTTGTCCGAGGGCTTGGAGCGGGTACTAGGTGCAAGCGCAACAAGCGCAGTTAATTCCCTTTACTGGGGGAACATCTATTTCGGCTCGCTGCGAGGGTATTTTCGGGATCTTCGAGACGTCAAGCGGTTCCTCGCTTCCTTTGAGTTTCATGCGAACCTCTTACGGACTGGGCAAACCCTTGACGTCAATGCAGTGGACCTCATCGCCGTTGAGTCGCTCAGACTATTTGAGCCCGAGCTGTACGGCTCCATTCGCGACGGTAAGGGTATCTTGACTGGATCTCATACCTCCTCGGACAAGGCGAGAATTACGGAGGAGATTAAGGCTGTAGTAGCTAAAGCATCTCCCGATAAGGCAAAAGCCGCGACCGAGTTGGTTCGCAGTCTATTTCCGACGGCTGCGTTTGCCCTTGGCGGCCCTACTTACTCGTCGGATCATCACTCCGAATGGAGCCGTGACCTGCGCATCTGTGATCCTGAGTTCTTTGACCGTTATTTTCAGCTCGAGCTGTCGAAGGGAGATGTATCGCAGCTTCAGGTCGAGCAGCTTCTATCCCAAAGCTCGAACTACAACGCATTTACAGAAGCACTAGAGGCACTCAATGCGAGCGGACAGTTAGCTGCATCGCTCGATCGCCTGGAGGCAAATAGAACAAACATCACGAGCGACAACGCGGTGCCCGCACTTACTGCGCTATTCGACATTGGAGAACGACTGCCAGAGCCGGACCCGGCGAATATATTTGGAGGCCCAGATTGGACCATCAATCGCATTGCGTATGCAGTGCTCAAAGAGGAACCCGAAGCGGAGCGAATACTTAAGATTGAGGCAATACTGAATGCGACAGTGGGGCTGCGAATACCTGTGATGTTCGTCAGCATCAATACCAACACTAAAGATCTGAATAGTAGCGGGGCCAAAGTCATCATACCGGAGGATGCTGCGGGAAGACTCCGAGAGATTTGTGTCGTGAAGATTAGAAAGGCGGCTCTAGAGGGAGTTTTACTCGGCCGTTATGATCTCCTATATCTTCTTTACAGGTGGCGTGACTGGGGCTACGCGGCTGAAGCCAGAGAATGGGCTGAAGACATCACTAAGGCGTCTCCTGAGAGCGCGCTAGCGTTCCTTCGTGCCTTCCTTCACCGGGGAACAACCCACACGGCAGGCGACCATGTGGCGCAAATCAGATACTTCATGAAGTACTCGGAGGTTGAGCAATTTGCGGACATGGAAGTACTTGCAAAGCAAATTGAACAGCTAGTAGAGCCGAAGCTCTCTGAGAACGACAGAAGAGTGGTGCAAGAATTTCGTAAGGCGCTGGCACGCAAACGCTCTGGGAAGCAAGAAGGAGATTTTGGTTGGGAAGATGACCGTTAGATAGATCTCGTTACCGATATCTCGCCTACTTAGTAGCATTTCCGCATGCGTTGACGGTATTGCCGTGCGACCATCCCGGTACTAGAGCTAAGGAGCGACCAGCTCGGCGAGCTTGGCCGCGATGTCCGCCATCGACTCCTCCACAGTGTTCAGACCGCTTCGCGAGCCGAGCAGAGGACTGACTTCGCGGAGAGCTTCATACGTAGTTCCATGCACGATCGGAACGAGCAAGTCACGCGCTAGAAGTGCCGAAAGTTCTTTGTCGGCGATGCCCTCTGCCTGGACGCGGCGCAGAAGCGCGGGGGTCACGAGCACGATCCCGACTCTCGACTTCGCCAGGCCCTTGTCGATTTCGCGGAGCAACGACGTGCCAAGGAGGACGTCCTTCTCGCTGAACCAGACCGAGACACCGCGTGACACGAGTAAATCGTGCAGCTCCTTGGCGGCACCTCCTCTGTCGTCCCACGCATGGCAGAGAAAGACGTCCCGAGGGTCAGGCAGGTGCGCTCGCTCCTCGACGCTCTTGCGGACTGGAGTGAGAGTCCGCACCTCGGCAGGCGTGTACGCCACAGTCGAGCCGGCTGGCGACCAGCGCGGCCTTGTGCTGCCAGCGGATCCGCCGCCGCTGACCCGGCTGCCTCCGCTAGTCGCTGACGAGGAGTAGGACGGGGGTGAGTATGACTCGTAGCCGTAGCCCCCGTAACGGCCATAGCGGCCACCGCATGCAGGACAATCCGCTGCCGCACTTGCTGAGCGATGGCCTCTCACTGGTGCTGTGCATCTAGACATGTGCCAATAATACCGCTACCAGGTTCGCTCTCAAGCGTTCGCGCAAAGCGACTACGCTGCCTTTTGCCGCCAAGGGGCTGGATCAATGCATGTACCTAACGACTGTTAATTGCCGCCAGATATATCTATACCCCCTAAGAACCACTGGAGCGCAACAATGCGCATCCAGCACCCGATCGCTCACAGACGGTGACTTTCGCGGATCGGTTGCTTGACGGATTTGCCCTGCAAGGCAGCGCAGCCTCCTTCTCGAGGATTTTAGCATTCCGCGTGGCCCGTCATCTCGCCGCCCACTCACGGTGGCAAGCCCGCCATCGAGGACTCATCAGATGCGTCACGTAGCGCTGAATGACGAGGCCATCAATTCGCTTCGCGCCTGGTGCAGCGCGGAGTGCCGCTGAACATCGTGCGCGACCCGCGGCGCCACAACACCATCTGCGCCGCTCAATTCCTCTTGAGTTGTGAGTCAGGACTGGAATCGGTACTCATGTGTTTTGGGACTGATCTGCGATCTTCTGTCATACGCAGGCTATGGGGGTTGTTGTTTTCGGAACCCCCTTCTGACCTCGCCGGAATGGCGCTGTTCAAGGTGAATACGAGGTTGGATCGGACGACATGCTCCGAGGGGCCGTCAGCTCAGACCGGGGCGTCCAGATTCGGAGGCCGGCGCGCTTGGCTGGCGCGCTCGAAGCTGCGGCCGATTTGCAGCAGCCGGCCCTCCTTGAAGCGCGGTGCCACAAAGTGGATTCCGACCGGCAATCCCATGACGAAGCCGGCGGGCACAGTGAGGCTCGGCCAGCCGGCGATCGCCGCTGCCGAACACATTGTCGGCCAGCCGCCGCTGTTCTCGTAACGATCTCCCCAGACATGATCGATGAGCTCCGCGGGGCCATTACCGGATGCCACCAGCGCATCGACCCGGTACTTGCTGAACAGCGCACTGAGGCCCTTGGTATCGGCGACCTCGACAATGTGCCTGAGCCCCTTGCGGTAGACCTCACTGCTGAGCGGCCCATAGGATTCGGCCTGGATGAACAGCTCCTGGCCGAAAAACGGCATCTCCTGCGCTGCGTGTTCCTCATTGAACCTGATCAGATCCGCAAGCGTCCGGACTGGCAGAGTGCCGTCAAAGCGCGCGAGATAGGCATTCAGGTCCGCCTTGAATTCATACAGGGCCACCTCGTATTCTTGCTCCTGTAGCGTCGACCAACCAGCCGGCGCGGGTACATCGACGAGAGTGTAGCCTTCACGCTCGAGAAGCTTGAACCAGTCGCGCGATTGCTTGAGCACCTCCGGGTGCGTGGAAGCAGCGGGCGGGAGCAAACCGAGCTTCAATCCGCGTGGCGCAGACTCAAGGGCTCCGATCCCGTCCCACTGCACAGTGGGCTCGGCCATGGCCGCCATCAGGAGTGCGGCGTCAGCTACAGTGCGTGTCATCGGTCCGGTCGTGTCCTGGCGGGTGGTGATCGGTACCACGCCCACGCCGCTGACCAGTCCCACCGTGGGCTTGAGGCCGACCAGCCCGTTGATCGAGGCGGGTGCCAGAATCGAGCCGTCCGTCTCCGCGCCGATCGCGGCCGCGCACAGGTTGGCGGCGGTCCCCGCCGCCGGTCCGGCGCTGGAACCGGAAGGGTTGCGCGTCGGATCGTACGGGCAGCGCGTCTGTCCGCCCACGGCACTCCAGCCGCTCACTGAACGACTCGAACGGGCATTCCCCCATTCACTCAAGTTGGCCTTGCCGAGCACCACGACTCCAGCGGCCCGCAAGAGCGCGGCCATCGGCGCATCCACACTGTGCCGCGCTGTGGCGAGGGCGAGCGAGCCTGCCGTGGTCGGCATCGGATCGAGGGTCTCGACGATGTCCTTGATGAGCACCGGTATGCCGTGCAGCGGCCCGCGCACTCTGCCGGCGCGGCGCTCGGCATCCAAAGCGCGCGCAGCGCCCAGGGCTTGCGGATTGACGGCGAGTACCGCGGCGAGCTTGGGTCCCCGGCGATCATAGCGCTCGATCCGGCTGAGATAACTGCGGGTGAGCGCCTCGGCGCTCAGGCTGCCCTGTGCCTGGGCGGCGCCGAGTTCAGCAATGCTCTTCTCGGTGGGGTCGAAGACATCGCTGCCCGCGGCTGCGCTCGCCGTGCCGAGGCTGGCCGCGACACCCACGGCGCCGCCGACGCTCTGCAGAAAGTCCCGACGATCCATAAGCATTCATCCTCATGCAATGCCAGTGCCGCCCGCGTATGGAGCTACGGCCGCCGCGACAAGTCGGACAATACATTCCCGAGCCGCTGGATCTCGGCGATGGTGTTGTAGTGCACCAGTGACACGCGCACCGCACCGCTATCACGCGCAAGATCGAGCCGATCCATAAGGCGGGGCGAGTACATGTGACCGTCACGGATACCGATCCCGGCACGGGCCGCTGCCTCGGTAACCGCCCGCGGGCCCTGTCCAGGCATGTTGAAGAGAAACGTCGGCACGCGCTCGAAGAGCCGGGAATCCTCATCGATGCCGTATATCTGTGCCCCGCAATCCTTCAGCACCCGCGCTAGCTCGAACGACAGACTCTGCTCATAGGCCTTGATGGCCCGCATGGCGAATTCCACATCTTCTCGCATCGAATGCGTATCCGGAATCCCCGCTCTGCCGGCGAGCATCCGTCCCGTACGCGCGAGATAGTTCACCGCCGCATCCATGCCTGCCACGTTCTCGAAGGCAAAAGTGCCTGCCTCGAGCTTGCCAGGTGGTACATCGGGAATGAAGTCCTCGCGAAAGGTCGGCAGCGCCTTCAGCAACTCATACCGCCCCCACAGGAAGCCCATGTGCGGGGCGAAGATCTTGTATCCCGAACAGACCAGGTAATCGCAGTCGAGGGACTGCACATCGATGGGTCCGTGGGGGCCGTAGTGGACGCCGTCGAGAAAAATCTCGGCGCCGGCAGCGTGCGCCACATCCGCCGCCGCGCGGGCAGCGGTGATTGACCCGAGCGCATTGGAAGTGAGCGTGCAGGCGACCATGCGCGTGCGCTCCGACAGCAGCGGCTCCAGATCCTCGACGTGCAGAGACTGATCCGCGCGCATCTTCCACCAGCGAAACCTTGCGCCCATGCGCTCCAGCGCGAGCCAGGTAGCGATATTCGCCTCATGATCAAGGTCGGTGACGATGATCTCGTTGCGCGCACCGAACGTCTGACCGATCGCCAGGCTGATCAATCGGATGAAGGAAGTGGCATTCAGGCCGAAGGCAATTTCCTCGGGGCGCCGCGCGTTCACCAGCGCCGCAACCGAGGCACGCGAGCGCGCAATGGTGGCGTCCACCGCGAGACTCTGTGGATACAGGCCGCCGCGCTGCACATTGTGGTCCACGAGATGGTGACTCACGGCATCGAGAACCAGCTGCGGGACCTGTGCGCCGGCGGCATTGTCGAAGAATATGAAGGAACCGGCGTGCTGTAACGCCAGAAACTGGGCTCGCAATTCCTCCACCGGGAACTTGCGCGTACCGAAGTTGGCCTGCTCCGCTGTCCGTGCATTCATATGGCGCTCCGCGGTGATCCTGCCGTGATACTCGCGTGGATGATAAGCAAGGTTGAGCTTCCCCTGTCCCCGATTTAGGCCACCGGTACTAGAAGGAGCTAGCGGAAACGGGCTCGGTGCTCTGCAAGCGCTGCGACGAATGACTCGACGTCCTCCTCCGAGTTATAAAAGTGAAAGGTCGCGCGCAGGTTTTCGTCGCGGAACGACGCAACGATATTCTGCTTCGATAGCTGCTCGCATAGGGGCGCCACCTGTTTCGCGCGCACGCAGATCATCGGCCCGTGATGTTCCTCGAGGCGCGGCGTCACGCTCGCCCAGCCGATGTCCTCCAGGCGCTCGATGCACAGCTGCGTCAGCTGCCGGATGCGCCGCTCGATCGTATCGGTGCCCACCTCGTTGATTATTTTCAGGCCAGCCTCGACCGCGTAGCAATTCACCACAGCCGGTGTGCCTGCCTCGAAGCGTCGCGCTGTCGGGGCAGGCCGGTTGCCCATGATGTCCATCGCCGCGATGTTCTCCTGAGCGAACCAGCCGGAGTTGCACGGAATGAGGCTGGGAATCAGCTCGCCCCGGACGTACAGAAATCCAAGTCCCGCGGTGCCCAGCAGGTACTTAAGCATCCCCCCCACGGCGAAGTCCACATCCAGCCGCTTCACATCCACCGTGACCGCGCCGACGGCCTGGTAGCAATCGAGCATGATCTTTGCTCCCTGTGCGTGCGCAAGCCGGGCGATGCCAGGGATATCGAGCATCGCACCGTTGCGGAAGCACACGTGGGTCACGGCGACGAGCTGTGTCTCTTCATCGATGAGCTTCGCGAAATTCTCCAGGGGGATGTAGCCGTCCGGCGACCGCGGCACATGCACTACCCGGGCGCCGCGCCTCTCCTGTGCGTGCCAGATCTGCGCGTTAGTCGGAAACTCGAAGTCACTGATCACCACCTTGTTGCGACGCACGGAGAAATCGCAGGCGCTCGCGAGTGCATTGATGCCCGCGGATGCCGAGGCGGTGACGGCGATCTCACCCGCGTGCGCGCGTAGCACCGTGGCCATCTGCGCGCGTACGGCTTCGTTCTTCGTGACCCAAACGTCCCAGTTCGCACCGACCAGCAGTCGATCCTCCATGTAAGCATTGATCGCATCTCTGACGCTGTCCGCCAGGGCGCAGTACGAGCCGCTGTTCAGGTAGGTCTTGCGCGCCAACACCGGAAACCTCCGGCGCAGCGCTTTGAAATCCGCATTCATGGGCTTTTCCCCGAAGTTACCATCATCAGGCCAGGCTGCAGTTGCCAGGGAACGTTCCGGCTGTCACTCAGAAACGGCCGAGCGTGTCAGCTGGGCGCGGTGTACGGCGCGCCAGATGAAATAGGCTGCCGAGACGAGAATGAGCCAAGGCACCCCGTACAGCCAGGAAACATACAAGCTGGCATCAAGACCCATGGTGATGAGGATCCCCGCGAGCAGCAGCAGTCCCGCGTACTGCATCCAGGGAAAAAACGGCATTCGTACTGGCAGATCCTTCGCCACATGGTGGCGGCGGAAGCTCAAGTGGCTTACCAGTATGAACATCCACACCAGGATGGCGGCGAACAATGACACGCCGAGCAGGTAGGCGTAGGCGTTGGGCGTGAAGAACGAAACGCCGGCCGCGACCAGAATGCATGCCCCGGAGAGCAGGATGGCCGCAAGCGGAATGCCATTGCGGCTTAACATCCCGAGCTGCGCGGGCGCGTAGCTTCCGCGTGACAGCGAGAACAACATCCGCGAGCACAGATAGATGTTGGTGTTCATGCTCGAGAGCGCCGCGCTGATCACCACGAAATTCATGATCCCGGCGGCATGCGCGATTCCGGAATGCTGGAACACGCTCACGAAGGGACTTTGCGCAACGACCTTCACGCCGGTGGTGGTCCAGGGAACGATCGTCACGATGATGGTTACGGCCAGTACATAGAAAAGCAGGAGCCGCAGCACCATCGTGCGCAGAGCCGCGGGGATGGCAACCTGCGGATTTTTCGTCTCGCCGGAGGTCACCGCGATGACCTCGATGCCATTGAAGGAGAAGATCCCGACGATCACGGCCATCCACAGTCCACTTAGACCGTGGGGAGCGAATCCCCCCGGTAACCCGCTGAGATTGTGAAACCCGCTCGCCGGCATGCCCAGCCCGAAGATGCTCGCCGTTCCGAGGATGATGAACAGCACGATGGCCGACACCTTGATGAGCGCGAACCAGGACTCCACGGTGCCGAAGTTGTGGACCGAGCGCGAGTTGAAGTACAGAAGAATGAGACAGAAGCCAATCGACCAGCGCCATACCGGTATGGTGGGGAACCAGAACGTCATGTACAGGCCCGCCGAGACGGCCTCCCCCCCGATAGCGATCACCTGGGCTATCCAGTAGGTGTAGCGCACCACGAATCCCGCCCACGGATTGAGGTAAGTCTCCGCGTAGGTACCGAACGAGCCCGCCGTGGGATGTACCACGGCCATCTCCGAGAGGCTGAACACCATCACGACGGCGACGAAGCCGGCCAGGAGGTAACTCGCGATCACCGCAGGTCCCGCATAGCCAATGGCGAGTCCGCTGCCCATGAACAGGCCGGTGCCAATTGCACCGCCCAGGCCGATCATCACGATCTGCCCCTTGCTCAGACCCCGCGTGAGGCCCGTTTCCCGCTCGCTGATCGAGGCCGCATCCATGGGAGTCAGCGACACACCGTGCGCAGGCGACCACCGGGGATAGGTATTGGCAGCGGCCATGCTCGATCGGATCGTGGCCGCTGCGGGCAGTGCACAGGCATCGGCAGGTGTTTTCAGAATTTGCGGGTAGCTGTAATTCCAATGGTGCGCGGCTGTATCGTAAGCAGCGCATGCGGATCCTGTACGGTGTTGATTGCGGACACCTGCGCGCGCTCATCAGTGAGATTACGCGCGAACGCCGTCACACTCCAGGGACCGTTGATCAGCCCCAACCGCAGGCTCACCAGAGTGTAAGAGCTCAGAGGCAGGTCGAAAGCATTGGCGGGGAAATAGGCATCCACCGGCCCCCGGTAGGTGACATCACCCGCAAAGACACCGTCCCAGCCTGCCTGAATGGGACGGGTGTAATCGAAGCCGAGATTGCCCTGGAACTTCGGCACGTTGGGAATGTCATTGCCGGTCAGACCGAGAGTGGGGTTGGCGGCGTACTGTGCCGGAGTTGCCCCCTGGGTCAGATAGGCGTCCTGGTAAGAGCCGGAGAGAGTGAGAGTCAGATACTGGATCGGCCGCAGGTTGAACTCGAATTCGAAGCCCTTGACCTCGGCCTTGCCGGCGTTGCCCAGATAGGTAAAGGCGCCGTCAGCGGTCGTCTCCTGCACCTGAATGTTACTCCAGCGAATCAGGTAGACGTCGGCCTGATAATCGAACAGACCACTCGCCACCCGCCCCTTGGCTCCGAGCTCATAGTTGATCAGTGTGTC
The DNA here is from genome assembly GCA_963716335.1 of uncultured Pseudomonadota bacterium. Lineage (GTDB taxonomy): Bacteria > Pseudomonadota > Gammaproteobacteria > Steroidobacterales > Steroidobacteraceae > 13-2-20CM-66-19. The sequence continues at coordinate 818,766 of OY970302.1, forward strand.
CGGGGCGTAGGAGCCGGGAATGGGCTCGAAGGGCTCGTTCTGGGGATTCAGGCCGCCACTTCGGAAGCCCGTGGACACCGTGGCGTAGGACAGGAGGGATTCGCTGAACTTATAGCTGACATTACCCTTCCAGGTAACTTTGTGGAATGTCTGGTTTGGGTCGGGGATCGGCACCAGGTCCGGAGATCCTGGGAAGCCGCCGAATGGATGCGTCTGGGTCTGGTACCCGGTGAGGTGCTCGATGAAGTAGCGCACGCCTCCGACCGCAGTCCACCCGTCGGTTATCTTCCAGGTGGCTTCGCCAAAGCCCGCATACTGGGTATCGTCGCGATGATCCTTGCTGCCGAAAAATGACGTGCCGACGCCGGGATTGCTCAATGCATCATCGGCGTTTGAGGTGCTGAAGGGGCCGTTTGCCAGACCCGAGGCATTGGTCGAAATAACGTGGACCGCGAGATCGCGTTCATCAAACTGACGAAACACGCCGGTCACAAAATTGACCGGAGACTGGAAGTCGCTCGCAAAGCGGACTTCGCTCGAGTTGAGCTGACGCTCGCGGGCTTCCATGGTCTCCGCCGGCACCGGCACGCCGAAGGATATCAGGATGGGAGTGGAGTCGAAGTTGAACTCCGTTTGACGGTTCAGCTGGTTGGTAGTCGCGGTCAGCACCCCTGCACCGGTCTTGTAATCTACCGTGAGGCCGAACAGCTTTATGTTGTCACGCCACGGACTCTGCGTTACGTCCGTGTTGCAAAGATCACAGCCGTGGATCGGCGGGATCAGGCCGCCGCTGAAGGCAGTGACGCCGGCGGGCGTATAACGCGATGAACCATCCGAAATCTCGGTCTGCGACAGGTAGTTCAGATCGACGGTCAGATTGTCATTGGGCTGATAGCGCAGGATCGCGCGCCCGCCGCCCACGTCATCGTCGTTGGCGTTGCCGCGAAATCCGAGCGGCGAAACCGCTACCGGTTGCCCGGCGGAGTTGTTGGCCGTCACGCCGACACCCACGCGAAGCTGGTCGATGTAGCCGCTATCGTAGAGTTTCCAGCCGACCATGCGCAGCGACAGCACCCCCGCCACAATCGGCAGATTAAGCGCCCCGTTGAAGTTGTAATTGCCGCTCGCGTGCTCAGTCGTAGAACCTTCGGTTGTCAAATAGCCGCCGATGTTGGTCATTTCCGGGGCCTTGGGGATGAAACGGATCGTGCCGCTCATCGAGCTCGCGCCGTACAAGGTCCCCTGGGGGCCCCGCAGTACCTCGACGCGGTCCATATCGTACAGCCGGATATCGGTTTGCATGCCGCCACCGTCGCCGGCGTCGTCGCCGTTGATGGAGCTGATCACGGCTTCGCCAAAGTACACACCCGTGGTGGATGCGCCGGTCGAGTTGATGCCGCGTATGATGTATTTCTTGTCGCCGGGGCCGAGATCCTGGATGGCGAGACCCGGCACTTCTCCGGCAATGCTCATGATGCCGGAGGCGCCCTGCTGCTGCAGCCTATCGCCGGAAATCGCCTGCACCGTGGCCGGCGTATCCAGCACGCTTTGCGCAGTCAATTTGTTGGCCGTGACGATGACCTCCTGGAGGGCATCGGTGGAGGCGCCCGTCGTGCTCGTGTCCGCTGCCAGGGCAAGCCCGGGAAGCGACGCCAAAAAAGCCAAGCTGCCCAAAGAGACCGAAACGATTCGTGAGCGATTGTTCTTTGCCACGATTTGACCCCTGATGAATCTACGTTAGGTAGGGTGGAAAACCCTGTTGCGCGCCGGTGCGGAGCCGCAGCAGCGGGTACTGCCGGTCAGTCGTAATAGTTGATACTGGGGTTGTCCCCGGGACAGATGACGCCCACCACGTCCATGCCATCCGCCGAGGTTGCCTCCAGCGAATGAATCTGTTTGCGCGGCAGAAAAATCACATCGCCCGCGGTGACACGTGCCTTGCGGTCCTCGGTCCACATGTACCCTGCCCCGCTTAGCACGATAATGGCCTCTTCGTAGAGGTGCCGGTGCGGCGCGGCCTTCGAGCGCGGTATATGACCGATGAACTGCGTGATGACTTTTGACCCGATGCGCTGGTCGACCAGGATCTGAAGGTAACGCGGACCCATTGCGGTGCGCTGCTGCGGATCGACCGCCGCCACACGCTCGGCGAACTCGGCATCGAAGTTGGCCGGCATCGCCTCCAGCCACTGCAGCTGGGCTGGTGGACAGGCCACTACGAACACCTTGAGCGTCTCTCCGCCCGCGGCCGTGAGCTGGATTGCCTCGGATGGCCGCACGTAGATACCGTCGGTACTCTTGCCGCTAAACCTGCGTCCCGAGATGAGCACGGTGCCGTGGCCAGCTGCGATGAACAGAATCACGTCCCGCTCCCCGAAGCTCATGACCGGCGATGACGCGGAAGTGATCTCCATGTAGAGCTGGGTTTGATACTGGGCACCGAGCTCCGCAGACACTATGTGGCAGTAGCGCAGCGCTCCGTGCGCGAGCTTCGGCGCCAGATCGGGCGAGAACACATAACAACTGCCGTTCAGCAGTGCGCGTGCGCCCTCGCGCTCGGTGATTACCGGGATTCCCCGGTTGACCGGACTGTCCGGATCATCCAGTGGCGAGCCCCCCGGCAGGTTCGTGTGCGCGCCATCGCAGAACGGCTGGTCGCGTGTATGTTTACAGCCACAAAAAAGCAGTTCGTCGTCCCGTTCGGCTACATACATCACCGGATTGAACTCGGTGCCCTTGTGGGAACCGTCGCAAAATGGCTGGCTCGCGGAGCGCCCGCACGCGCACCAATAATAAGTGCGACCGCCTCGGACGGTCACTAGGAACGGTTTCGGTCGCGCAACAATGCGTGTGCTCATCGCAGCGGTACTCTCCTCAACGGGCCGCGCCTTGTACATAGGCGCTTTAGGCTCGCCGGCCTAATCGGCCCGACTGAGTGCATCGGCCTCGGCGGCGCATCGAAGTGGCGAACCGAGACTCTCACATCGCGAGTTGCTCGCCCGGCTCGCCGGAGGCCTGGGCAAATGCCTGGGCGGCGAGGCGCTCGATGGTGAGATAAGACTCGTGCGTGATCTGCCGTGGGTCGGCGCACAGGTAGGGCCGCAATACCTCCAGGATCTCGCCATAACCATCGAGCATGGCGGCAACCGACACCTCGCGGTCGTGATAATCGATGTAGTTCAGCCAGTTCTCGTTCACGATCCAGGTCACATCGATGATTGCCCGCAACCGGCGCGGATCTGCCGGCAGGCGCATCAGCCCTCGCGCCTGCAAGGTGAGCATGAACTTCGCAAGATCGCGCATCCGCCGCTCGCGATTGTCCGCGAAACGCTTGCGCAGTCGGACATCGTAGCGCAGCACGTCCGCCATCTCGCGGTAGAAGAAGCGGTACTTAAGAATCAGCTGTAACTGGCGCACGTACATCGCGGCCATGTGCTCCAGCGTCGGCGCGAGATGGTCGCGATACCAGCCCGCGTCCATCTCCGCGATCGCCTCCTGGAAGAGCGCGAAGATGATTTCCCGCTTGTTCCGAAAGTGATATTGCAGATTGCCCTTGCTGATTCCGCAAAGCTCGGCGATACGATTGGCCGACACCGCGGCCGTGCCGTGCGAGTTGAAGAGCTCCAGTGCGGCCAGCAGGATGCGCATCTGCGTGTCGCGAGTCGCCATATCCTACCCTCCCGGTCCCCCCACTCCGTCAGGTGGCCCGCGCCCTTCAGGCCCTGTGCTCATGCGAAGCGTATTCATTGACACCTGAAGTAGTTCGCAATGTAGCATAGCGTACATGTTGGCGAAACCGTCGCGGAAGAGCTAGCCGGGATGAGGCGAATCGTGTGCCCGATAAAAGTATTCACCGCCCGGCTCACACCGGGCCCAGCATCGTGCAAACGATGGCCCAGCATCAGCTGGAACCGCCCGCCGGGCATGCGTTCGCGGTCCTCACTCACGCGCCATACTCCGTGGCCACCGCGCAGCCTTGTCAGCGGGCGCGCTTTGCCTTGGACTTCAGATCCTCGTAAACGATCGCGAGCAAATAAGGCTGCTTAACCAGATTGCCGCCCCAGACCTGGTCCAAATCGTCGAGGGGGTGAGAGGCGATGAGCGCCTGCTCCGACATACCCGCCGCGATTGCGCGCGCCACACGATTGCGCACCGCGCGCAGCATTTTTTGGTACGTCCGGATGTCCTCACGGTTCGCTACCGGGCCGTGCCCGGGGATCACCTTGGTTTGCGGGCCACACATGCGGTACAGCGTGTCATAGAAGGCAATCATGCCGTCGATGCTGCCGCCATGCTCGAAGTCGATGTCGGGGTAGAAGCCGTGAAAGAAGGTATCCCCGGTCTGCAGAATGTCCGCCTCGACGAAACGCACGATCAGATCCCCGTCCGTGTGAGCCGGAGGCGCGTGGATGATCTGCACGGTCTGTCCCGCGAGATAGAGCTGCTGCATCCCCGAATCGACCGCGAAAGTGGGCACCCCCGCCGGATCAGGCGGATACTGATCACTGCCGGGGGGGCTGGAACGCTGTGCCGCCAAGATATAGTCGCGAGTCTGCGCGCTCGAGATTATCAGCGCGCCGAGCTTGGCGAACTCCGCATCGCCGCCGACGTGATCCCAGTGCCAATGCGTGTTTACTACAAGGCGTACGGGTTTGCCAGAGATGCGCGCGACGGCGGCACGCACCTTCTCGTTCAGCTGCGGCCACTCGGCGTCCACCAGCAGCACTCCGCGCTCGCCGGCCAGTACGCCGATATTTCCCCCAAAACTCTCCAGCATGTGCACGCCGTGCCCGAGGTCCCGGTCCTCCACAGCGGTATTAGCCCAGTTGGGAAGATCCATCTTCAGTTCCGGCGCCGCTTGCGCGGATTCCGCAAGCATACCGAGGAGCAGCACCACAGTAAGAAGCGCGCTACCGGGCCGCGTACGCAGGGCGCGCAGCCGCATTGCCTGCAGGCTCAAGGCGGCCGCCGGGGACGATGGCTTGGTGGTTCCCGAACGAGCGCCGGTAGCCCGGGCACTGGTTGACGCGCTGCGAGTCATCGCGGCACCACAGGTCACATTAAAGCCCCCCGACGTCGGTTCGATTTCAGATCGGCCTGATCGTACCGCGTATCGCCTTCACAACTGAAAGTCCAAATCGCTCTCAATATTCCCGCCCGCAAGTCGCTCGACGCGCACAGGGATGGGGCGCTTTACTTGCGTTTGCAGCCTTCCCTAGATTGCCTTCAGTGGAGCTTCGGAGTCTGACGGGGCCTCGGAGTCCTCGAGCGCGCTTTTCCTGTAAATTTGGGGATAAGACTAAGCAGTAGCCATGCTCGCCGGCTCGTGAAGGCTCCGTTGGGGGGTTCGATGACTGTTTCTCGCCGCAAAATGTTGCTCGGTACCGGTGCAACCGCGTCGCTTGCCGCGATCGGCGGCCCGCTCCTGCTCACCGAGCGATCCAGCGCCGCGCCCGCGTGGAGTCTGCCCGCCAAGCGACCCTTCAAGGTAATCGAGAATGAGTGGATTCCGATGCATGATGGCGTGCGTCTGGCCGCTCGACTCTGGATCCCCGAGGGCGTCGAAACTCACCCCGTGCCGGTGGTCTGGGAGTACCTCCCATACCGTCTGTGGGATGATTTGCGCTGGCGCGACGACAAGACGGGCGAGAACCTGGCGCCCTATGGGGTCGCGTTCGTGCGGGTCGATATCCGCGGCACCGGCAACTCCGAAGGTGTCATGGTCGATGAGTACGATGTTCCGGAGCTGACCGACGGCGTCCAGATCATCGCGTGGCTTGCCCGGCAATCCTGGTCGAACGGATCTGTCGGCATGCGCGGCATCTCCTGGGGCGGAATCAATACGCTGCAGATCGCCGCCATGAGGCCTCCGGAACTCAAGGCCATCATGCCGATGGGATGCGTCGTCGATCGTTACACCGATGATGCCCATTACATGGGTGGCGCCTACGGCGAGCAGAACATGGGCTGGGGAACGGCCTTCAAGGGCGACATGGCCGCGCCGCCCGATCCGCACGTCATCGGCGCGCAATGGGAGGCCGTATGGCGTCACCGCCTCGAGGCGACGCCGGAGATCGTGCACACCTGGACGACGCATCAGACCTACGACGCCTACTGGAAGCGCGGGTCGATTGCCACCGACTATGCGGCCATCAATTGCCCTGTCTATGTCATCGACGGCTGGGGTGATCCGTACGAGAACATCATCGGCGAGCTGCTCGCCAATCTCAAAGTTCCGCGCAAGGGTCTGATCGGCCCTTGGGGCCACATTTTCCCGAATCTGGCAACGCCACTCGGGCTTGAATGGGCGTACGAGGAAGTCCGCTGGTGGCAGCAATGGCTCGAGGGACTGGATACGGGAATCATGGATGAGCCAATGCTCCGGGTCTACATGATGTACAAGGCGGATTCGGAAGCCTTTCCCGACGAGGTACCCGGCCGCTGGGTGGCAGAGAGCACCTGGCCGTCTCCCCGCACCGAATCGTCGAATCTTTACTTCGATGCGGACGAACGCCTAGCGCCGCGTCCGAAATCCCGCGAACACATCAAGTACGTCGGCGACAAGATCGTCGGCTTGACCAAGCCCCAATGGGTTTATGGGCGCCCGACCGAATTCGAGCAGACCCCGGACGACCGCAACTCGCTGGTGTTCGATTCAGCGCCGCTCGCGCATGACCTTGAAATCCTCGGCTACCCGCTCGCAAAGATCCGAGTCAGCGCCGACGTTCCGGTCGCGCAGATCGCGGTGCGCCTGACGGAAGTCACGCCTGAGGGCAAATCCTGGCTGGTGACCTACAATTTGCTCAATCTGACTCGCCGCGCCTCGATGGAGCAACCCACCGCGCTGAAGCCCGGCGAGTTCTACGATGTCGAGCTGCCCCTTTACATGATCGCCCATCGGTTCAAGCGGGGAAATCGCATTCGAGCAGCCCTCTCGGAGGGCTTGTGGCCACTGGTCTGGCCCTCGCCGCAGATTGCCACGCTCAATATCGCGCTCGGCGCCTCATACCTCGTGTTGCCGGTGCGGCCCGCTCCAGAGAAGGAGGCGCCGTTCACCATCCCTGTCATCCACGCGGTGCCCGCAAAACTCAAGACTCATGGATCTGGCCACGGTCTGCAAGGGGTGAAGGCGGCGCCCGCGACCCCCAGCGGTGCGCAGATGCCGACGCGCGATGCGACGGGTCGCGTTCGTTATGATCGCGAACTCCGACCCACCGCCACCTTCATCTCGGCGGTTGGGACCACCAGCACCGAAGCGATGCAGCGGACCATCGAGATCACAGAGGGCGACCCCAACAGTTGCCGGATGAAGTTCGATCGCATGAACCGCTGGCAACGCGGGGATTGGGACTGCACGATCCAATTCGGAGCCGACCTGACCTCAACCGCCGAAGAGTTCCATTTGAAGGAATGGGTGGTGGCAAAGAAGGGCGACGTGGAGATCTTCCGCCGCGAGGCGCCGAGCACGATAAAGCGGAATCTCTTGTAGGTTCTCGACAAGGTTCAGCATTTCGCGCTAGCACCGCGCGCGAGCTGCTGGGCACCGCAGGTAATCTTCGGGATCGAGATTGTTGAGCTTTGCGCCGATGAGCGTGTAGATCAACTCGACCCGCTCACCGCCGGTATCGGCGCCAAGGAACGCGAAATTCCTGCGGCCGAAGGCCACCGCGCAAGGCGCCTTCAACGGCGTTGTGCTCCAGCTCCGCGCCTGGCGCGCCGCGCGGCTCATCCCGAGGTCTACCCTGGATCTAACTCGATGGCAAACAGGGCCTGGATGCCCTCGAGGGCTTCACCTGCGATCGGAGCGCCCTCGGCGAGGGAGATCTCCGATGGACGCGCTCGATAAATGCGGGCGATGTCTTCCCGTCCGCCAGTCGCGACCACTGAACTTCACGGAAGCGATCGGATACGCGGGCGGTGGCATCCGGCGTGCTGTCGACGACAATCGGGAGCAGGAATGCCCCGCCCCGCAGCTCACCCTGATCGAACCACACTGTATGACTTCTCTCGTGTGCCCATTCCCGCGGACGCTGGAGTCAGTTCGCGTTACGCGCTCGCCATATCACGATGAAAAACAAGATAGCTCCAAGCAGCAGTCCGAGCGAGCCGATAATAGTCGGCAGTGCCGGGCCGCCGCTCAGAGTGAAATAGAGACCGGTCAGCGTGATCGGCGTAGCTAGTACAAATATCCAGAACTGCAGCAAAGCGAGGCGCGAGGCCTTCGCTGCAGGCCATTGCCGATAAACGAGCCCGAATATTGAATGGCAAGCGAAACCGACAAGGTTGATATGGGCATGGAGGGGCATGAACTGAAAATCATGACTGGCCCCCATAATGATCCCGAGAATCAAGCCGACCAGCAACCACGATGCGCCAATGACAACATAGGCAGAGTCGATAGCTTTCATTCGCTTAGCCCCCCAACAACGCGTTTGTAATTTCTGATTAATCATATGATATCGCACGAAGAGCTGATCAGCCCTAAACCGGAAGTGCCAGATCGGCCGGGTGCAATAGTCGCGGCCCGATCGACCTCCCGGATGCCGTTTCGTCGATCCCTCAGACCACCGTGGGATTGAGAGCCCCTGCACTAAGGAGCAACTGCTGGCGGTAGTGAAGCACCGCAAGTATTCCAACGTAAAGGACTAATCAGTCTGATAATGCGCTCGCCGATATTGTTCTTGGGCACGGTCTGGGGATTGTCGAAGTTGGCGGCACACGTGGTCGGTAATCCGTCGGCCTCAGTCAGGACGACTTCAGTGGGGATGCTACGGATCGTCGAAGTGATCGGTGCGACGGTCACCGAGTGCAGCACAGCGATCGCGGAATTGCGCTTCAGAATCAGCACCGGTCGCTTCTTGTGTTTTGAACGTGTACCAGCAGACATCGGTAGACTCGTTTTAACATCAATATAATCATGCACTTATGACGAACGGAGATTTGGGCATTTTCGCCACATTTGCGGAATTTGACAGTGATTGAAATCCCGATAACATCGGGTTGTTGAAATCTTCAACAATGGACTTGAGTGTATGGCTACAGTCAATTTCAGCGTCCCCGATGACGTCAAGGCGGAGTTCGACAAGACCTTCGGAGGACAAAATAAGAGCGCGGTCATTGCGGACCTGATGCGCAGGGCGGTTGCCGATGCAAAACTGCGCAAGCGTCGTGTGGATATCTTTCGTGCCCTGACGCAGAGGCGATCCGAGCGACCACCTCTGTCTGATGCTCAGATTCGGGCTTCCCGCACTGCGGGCAGATCGTGATTGCTGTCGTTGATGCCAGCGTGGTCATCAAGTGGTTGCTGCAGGACGCGGAGCGCGAAGTAGATACGGACAAAGCAACGCAGCTAATGGAGCGGGTAACAAACGGTGAGCAGCCAGTGCTGCAGCCCACACACTGGATCGTGGAAGTTGGCGCAGTGCTTGCTCGCGAGAGCCCTGGCACGGCGGTCGACGACGTTGGTATGTTGACCGCTTTGGAATTGCCAACGACCGATGATCCGCAGGTGTTGCGGCGTGGAGTGGAGGTTGCAATGGAACTTAAGCAACACCTTTTCGACACCTACTATCACGGAGTGGCTCTGGACACTACGGACTGCGTCCTCATCACCGCCGATGAGCGCTACCTCCGCGCAGCCCGCGCGAAGGGCCGCATCGTAAGTTTGATGGAGTGGGAATAGGGTCATCGGTTACGTTGACCTCGGCAATGATCGATCGACCTGGACCTCATCGATCAATTCCTATCCCGATACCAAAGGAACGCGACTTCTATGATCAGGCAGCCCGGTTAGCCGCTCAAATGGCCGAGCGGGCGCTCCAAAGCGCGGGGATTCGGGCCATTGTTACCTCGCGCGCCAAATCCTTGGCGCGGTTGGAGGAAAAGGTTCGGAAATTGTCGGAGATCTTCCGAATCCGTCGACTGAGAAACAACTTGGTCCATGGTGTCGACGCTGAAGGCGACGGGATCGAAGGAGCCTCCAATCCATTCCAACGGCGTGTGATGTTCCTCGTGGGTCGGGTCACGGATGGCGGCCAGGACGTCGAAGTACGCATGAGGGCCGCCGATATCCTCCGGTGGGCACGCGTTTTCAACAGCGACGCACTGGATCCGCTTGCCCTTTGCTGAAGGCACAACCAGATCCTCGATCTCGATGGTGTGCTCCCACCCATCACCGTGTATTGAAACTCTGAAACTGGCAGTTTCAGTATTTCACCACCGGCCATTAACGACCCGAAGTGCCCGATTGAAGTGGACCTGATCGACGCCGTCTGCGACCCTACGCCCGCCAGCCGGCGCGCGATCCGGCTGTGGCATCCTTGCGTCGATGGTTACGTTTCGAACTGGCGGGCGGCGGTGGTGGCTCGGAGCGATCGCCACGGCGCTGGTCGTAAGCTTGGCGGCGCCGTTGCTGAGATCCATGCTCGAGCACGCGGTGCGTGCGCGTATCGAGTCCGCGACCGTGCGCCATGGCCTGGTTGCCCGAATCGGGCTGGTACACGTCGGCGTCTGGCCGTTGCTGCGACTGGAGGGATTCGATCTCGACCTCGGTCATGGAGTGCGACTGCATGCCGACATGATCACAGCCACGTGGCCCGGCCGCCTGCGACTTGCAGTTCGCGCCGCCACTCTCGCGAGCCCAACAGGGGTCATGGTCAGCTCGCCGGCCACTGCCTGGGACATCGCGGGCATTCTCGGCGAGGATCTCCAACTCACGCTGGTGGAGCCACAGTCCGGCTTGTCAATCCGCAAGCTAGCGGATCCGGTGGGCACCGCGTGGAGTGTCGAGACACGTGGGCTCGACGTCGGCCGTCTGCTCGACGTGCGGCGCGACGGCCACCCGCTGCTCGATGGTGGTATCGCGGACGGCCGCGTGGATTTTCGGGCCAGCACCGATGCGCTCCGTTTCCACGCGGACATGGGCGCCCGCGGCGCGCGCTTGGGAGCGCTGGCGGATAACGCCGCCGACGAACCGCAGCTCGGCGATCCGACGGACGTGACCATGCGATTCGATGGCGTCTGGCGGCGGGCCGAGGGCACGATCGAGATCCCCGAGGTCCACGCGACGTTGGCCGGTGCGGCCCTGTCGGGCTCGATCGCGCTGCGTGACCTCGACACCGATCCGATTGTCGATTTCGCACTCGGCGTGCGGCATCTAGAATTCGCGCAACTGCTGGGCATCTCCGGGCTCCCGGTGCCCGAAAGCTTGGGAATGTTGCCCGGCGGCGGCCGTGAACTTGGCTCGGCCACGATCGACGTGCGTGTACGCGGACGCCTGGCGGACCCTGCTTCTCTCTCGGTGAGCCAAAAGATCGACTTCAAGCCGCCACACCAGATGCCGCCGGCGATCGCGCGCCTGCGCAGCGATTTCGTCTTCAGTTCCGATGACGGACCCGGGCCGCACCGCCCCATCGACGTCTCGCTCGCATCCCCCGACTTCATCGCCCTGCGCGACGTTCCACCGCTGTTCGTGCGCACGCTGCTGCTTGCCGAAGACACAGGCTTCTATGGGCATCGCGGCATCGACCTTCGCGAACTACCTGCCGCGCTGCTCACCAACTGGTCGCGCGGTGGCGCCGCGCGCGGCGCATCGACAATCACCCAGCAACTGGCTAAGAACCTGTTCCTGTCGCGTGACAAGCAGCTCGGACGCAAACTGCAGGAGCTGGCGATCACGTTCCTGCTCGAGTCGGCGCTCGGCAAGGATCGTATTCTTGAGATCTACCTGAACATCATCGAATGGGGACCGGACCTGCGTGGCCTGCGGCCCGCGGCCCGCAGGTATTTCGGTCGCGAACCCCAGGCGCTGACGCCGGCCCAGATGGCCTTCTTGGTCGCGATCATCCCAGGGCCGATCAAGTATCAGAGTTCATTCGCGCGCGGCACGCCGGGGCCTGGGCTGCGTTCGCTGATCGACGACCTGCTGGCGAAGCTGCGGTCGGTACATGCGATCGGCGAGGAGGAATATCAGCAAGCGCTCAGTGAACCCATCGTCGTTGCCGGCGGGAGGCCGCCCGGATGATCGGTGGCGAATGGAATCGCGCGGGAGGGATCGACAAAATTCCCCTTCTAGTTCGTTTCAGAGCTGTCCGTTGACGTCATATCGGGGTCATATTGTTGCGTTTAGTGGACAGAGTGACCGCGCGTTTTGCCCCACGCGCTCGACTGCTCGGACTATGCTCGACGGGCAGCAGCTGCCAACCGACGAAAGATGGCAGCCGCAGGTAGATCAGTCACACCTACACAGGCCAGGAAACCCGTCAACCGAGCCGCGCGCACTCCAGCCTAGCCCGTCACTTGCACTTACCCTGCACTTAAGCCGGGAGTGACCAACATCTGGCGATTCGTATGTATTTGATTTCATGGTGGAAACGGAGGCGGTCGAACTTTCGCCGTAATGGGTTGATTGGCCAAGGGATCCTGTGTATGGCCATCTCAATACTTCCCGAATCATGCCCCCCGCCTCAGTACGCTAAAGCACCCTTCTTGTGGAATACGCAATTTCCGGCGCTATCAATTCGTACGCTGCTGGAGCTGTCGCCAGGAATCCCTCTCTTCACGGCTCGTTTTCAGCGCCGCCTTGTCGCAAGTAGCGCGCCCGGGCTTAAGGGGACGGGTGGGAAACCCCGGCGGATGCCGTATGTGGACCCGTTGTAAATCGTGAGATCCGGAAACCCTCAATACTTGTATCCGTGCGACCGTCCAGTGCCAGCTCCGCCAGTACTGCCCCTGCACCAGGGCCCAGCTGGAAGCCATGACCCGAGAACCCGAACGCATGGATGAGCCCTCGCACGCGCGGACTGAAATCAAGCACTGGGAGAGAGTCGGGCATCTTGCCCTCCACGCCCGACCAGGTGCGGATGATGTAGTAGTGCTTCAGATCCTCTACGAGATCCAGCGCGATTCTCGATGCATTGAACCCATTTTGGGGAATCACGAAGGCGCGCTCGGCCTCGAGGTCCACCCGGCCGGGGCCGCGGCCAAATAGCACGTTTCCGCGTGCAGTCTGCCTGATATAGAGGTAACGACCGCCCACATCGCAATCGACGATGCCCCTGATGCGATACGGCAGCGGTTCGCTCACGACCATCTGCGGCGCGAGTGTCAACCAGGGGACTCGATCGCCAAGGGTTTCGGCGAGCTTTCCTCCCCAGGCTCCGGCCGCATTGATCAGGATCGGTGCGAGGAATTCCTCCCCGGCGCTCGTGGACACCTTGAACGCGCGCCCGTCATGCGTCACCTCCGTGGCCCCGACGTGCTCGCGGATGTCGGCGCCGGCTCGTCGGGCGGCCATTGCGATGAAAGGCGCTGCGAGCCGCGGGTTTGCGCTGCCATCCGTTGGGATACGGCACCCGCCAATGAGTCTGGCGCTGAGCCACGGATAGTCCTCTCCGATCTGCCGGGACGTCAGCAGCTCGGGCTCGAGGCCATGCTCCCGAGCCATCCAGGCCCATCGCTCGATCTCCGCCATCTTCTTTTCTTCGGCGGTCACCTCGATGTGCCCGGTAAACTCCACCTCGCAATCGTGGCCCACATGCTCGCGAATTTGTCCCCAGAAGGTTCGCGCGCGCAGGCTCAGCGGAATCTCTGCCGCCTCCCGTCCGTTGGTGCGCAGCCCGCCGAAATTCACGCCGCTCGCCTGGGCCCCCACCATGCCCTTTTCGAGCAGCACCACCTTGGCGCTACGCCGTGCCAGATGCAGGGCCGCCGAGACACCGACGATCCCGCCACCTATGACCAGTATCCGTGTTTCGATCAACGGCGTGATCCCGGCAAAGCATGCCCGGGCTCGGCGCATCGGGCGGCCTTGGAGAAAGCCAGGGGCTTGATCGGTGACTGGGTACGCAAGGGAGCGATGTCGGCGACGGATCTAGAGTAGCGCATGCCCAAGTACTCGGCGAGGAACATGCCGCAAACCCGGCCCTGACATCGTCCCATCCCAGCGCGGCAAAATGCCTTCAGCCGATTGGGCTCCTCAGGCCTGAGCTCCGCGATGACCTTGTCGATTTCCGCAAGCGTAATCGCCTCGCAGCGGCAGGCGATGGTTTCCTTGGGAAGGTCGGACACCAGCTTGAACGGAAAAGGAAACGCACGCTCTAGGCCCACGCGGAATCGCTGCAGTCTCCGCAGCTTTCTTCTGAGCGTACGGACACGGCCAGCCGATGTTCCAATACCGAGATCCTCAAGGAGCGAGAGCGCGGCCAACTCACCCTGCAATTCGGCCGCGTCGGCGCCACCGATCGCGACGCAATCGCCTGCAATGTAAAGTCCCGGGCGCACGCGGCCCGTACCGTCGTGCGCGACAGTCCACAGACGCTGCGTCTCATCGAATCGGAACCTGCATCCGGCCAGCTCCGCGAGCTGGCTCTCGGGCTTCAGCCCATACCCCAGGCCTACAGCGTCGCAGGGGATGGTGTGCGATCGTCCGCTGAAATCCCGGTAGATGATCTGCCCTACGCGCCCCGCACCCGTGATCTCAAGCGGTGTAATTCCCCCCACCACCACGGGCACGCGCCGCGCGAGCCAGGATAGGTAGCGAAACCCCAGCCAAGTGCTGCGGGGGTTCCACAGCAGCCAGGGAAGCGCCCCGATCTTGTCGCTGAATCGGGCGGTGTCCAGTACCGCGGCCACCTGTGCGCCAGCCTTGGCGTACTGGTATGCCACAAGGTAGAAGCGGCCCGGTCCCCACGAAGACGACCCGTCTGCCAACGCTGCACGCCTGGTACTTGAGTGCAACCTGCGCACCACCCAGGGTGTAGACACCGGGCAGAGTCCAGCCGGGAATGGGCAGGACCCGATCCATGGCGCCCGTTGCGAGGATCAATGAACCGAATTGCTGCTGCTGAATACCGGCCGGGGTGTCGAGAAGTAATGTCTTGTCGACGATGTTAAAAACCGTCGTATTGGACGGTACGTGATGTGTTCCCGGGCGCTGTCGAAGGCTGCGTGAACCGCTAGTGCCTTGCGTGTCTCGGAGCCATAGAGCGTGCGCGCCGCGCGAACGAAGCCATCGGGCTGCCGGCGATACATCGCCCCCCACTTTGCGGCGCCTCCGAGAGGACCACCGGCCCAGCCCCTTACTCACGAGGCACGCGGCAGCGCGGGTGCCGGCGGGACCTGCCCCGATGATGACGACATTGGCGGATGACATATGCTGGTGCCGGTCACTCGATGACGATGCGCATCCCCTCGGCAAATGAATTCCGAACAGGCTCGAAGGCGCGCTCCACCTTCGAGCGTGATCCAGCAGCTGCAGACAGGCGCCCATATTGCAGAATCCCGCTCTCGGGCCGTCCCCGAATTCGGATGCTCTGACCCGGTGTACATTGGTCAGTATAGAAGTCAGAACGGTGTCACCCGCTAGTGCCTCGACAGCCTCCCCGTTGATGTAGAAACTGGCACCGCCGGCCGGTGCAGCTCGCCGACTCTCAGGAACTGGGCCGGCAAGAGCGGTAGCTTGCTCATCTGGGCCACCTGGTGCCAGACGGCTTTGGCGATCTGGAGATCCTGAACGGCAAGTCCCGTCAGGTCAGCGACCGTGATCTGCTCGGGAGAGGAGCGCCCGCGTTGCGCGCCCGCGAGTATGCTGCCGAGCTCAACGAGGTCTTCGGGCATCACCAACTTTGCCGCGACGGCGTGTCCCAATTCACCGTGATCCACGCACTGCGCCACCGAGTCCACGGCGCGAATGTCGGCCCGACCAAGGATTTGCGGGTCGAGCTCCTGCTTGCCCTTAACATCTGCGCCCACGGCGGTGATGTGGGTTCCCGGACCGATCCATTCGGCGGAAATCAACGGCCGGGTCGAAGCGGTCGCGGTCACGACCAGGTCGCATCGCTCACAGAGCTCGCGGACCGAGGACGCCAGCACCGCGTGATGTCCCGCACCGACTATTTGAGCGACAGCGCCGCGGCTTTATGGGAATCGCGACCCCACACTTCGACGGGGATGCCCTGATAAACGGTCATAGTAGTTCCAACTGCAGGCGGGCCTGCGTTCCGGTGCCGACGATTCCAATGCGCGCCGGCTGGCGTCGCGCCAGGAGCTTCGCCGCGATCAGCCCGGCGATCGCGGTTCGCATGTCGGTCAGATAGCCACCATCGTGCAGCAGCGCTTGGAGCTCACCGGTCTGAGCCGATATCAGCACCATGAAGCCGTTACCGGAAGGCAGACCACGGCTCGGGTTGTCGTAGAACCCCGTGGCCAGTTTAACCACGAACACGTCATCGCCACAGATGTACCCGGCCTTGATGTGGCAGTCCCCGCGAGCGCCTCGAATCCAGATAACCGACCGGTGGCACTACCGCCCGGCCGGTGGAGTAGGCCTCGAATCCCTTCTCGACGGCGAGGGTCGCAGCCGGGATATCGAGCGCCGCGCGAATCGACTCGGGGGAAACGACCGTGAGCATGGCTGGAGATCCAGGTCAGCCCGCCTGGGCGAGGCGTGCAAACGTGCGCTGCGACAGGAACTCATCGATCCGCCGCAGTCCCTTTCAAGGTGCCCTCCGGTCGAGCCGATTCCAATCCTCACGTAGTGATCCAGCCCGAACGCGTCGCCCGGTACCGGAAACACGCTTTTCTCCCGCACCAGGAGCCCAACGAGCTCGGTAGAGTTGATCGCCATCTGGTAGCGAACGAAAGCCATGCCACCCGCCTTCGGGGAAATGAACGACAGTAAGTCGGCATGCGCATTGATCCACTGCGTGATCGTAGCGAGATTGGCGCGCAGGATGTTCTTGCTCCTGCGCAGGATCTGTGCCCTCCGCGTCTCCTCCAAAACCCTGCACGCGATGAACTCGCTCAATGCCCCCGTGGTGATGCTGGTGTAGCCCTTGCAGTGCCAGGCACGCAAGATGTCTTCCTCGGGGGCGATCAGCCATCCAGACGCAGCCCCGGCATCGCCATCGCCTTGGACAACCCGTTGGTGACCAGTGCCTTCTGGTACAGGTCCGCAAAGCTTGGCCCCTCCTCGGCGAAGAGCTCCGATCCCTTGTACACCTCGTCCGCATGAAGGTAGAGGTCGCGCTGGCGGAGCTCCACACGGCCTGCATCTGCCCCAGAGACATCAATGAACCGGTCGGATTGTTCGGGTTACACACACTGATCATCCGTGTCCGATCCGTGATCGCGCGCGCGATCTCCTCCGGATCGAGGAGCCAACCGTTGGCGGAGCGCAGCGTGACGACCCGGGTGGCTACCCCGGCGCCGCGCGCCCAGCCGAGAATCTGCAGGTAGTTCGGAGTCACCAGGATGAGCTCATCGCCGGGATCTAGAAGCGCCATCACGATGAGAAAATTCGCCTCCGCGGAGCCGTTGGTAACCAACACATGCTTGCGTGAGCGCCCGAATAGAGCCGCGCGATCGTGTCACGCAACTGCTCGGCACCGTTCGTCCAGCCGTAGCCCAGCTCAATTGAACTCATCTCCTCGATTTCATCAGGCTTTAGCAGCGCGCGCAGCTCGTAAGGGTGCACGCCGCTGTCGGACAGATTGACCTCGACAGTGCGAAAAGCGACTGGATCCTCTCCAGCTGAAACTCCGGAACTCTCATTTTCTGGCTCCCAGGACTAGTACGGCACACGCTTGCGGTTTACGAACACCCGACCGCCGCGCTCCGGTGAAGGAACGAGCAGCAGATCGTCCTCGGTGTACACGGATTCGTTCCCCGACGCTGGATTGTCGGCCACCTCGAGTAAGCGGCCGTCGCCGGCCCGCGGTTCACGAAGTGATGTCCCACGGCACGCCCGGCAGGGAATCCGACACTTTCGCCCGGTGACATCTCAATCTCGCCCGTATCGGTAATCAGCGTCGGATGTCCATCGAGGACATAAGCGAACTCATCTTCGGCCGTCTGCCACATTCGCAGTGAGGTCGCGACTCCGGGCGGCAGCTCCACCAACACCACGGAGAGGTTCGCAAGACCGGCGCTCGTTCCAAGTCGCCACTTGATGCGTCCGCGCACCCGCTCCTGGAATTGCGATGGATAGGTCGATGTCGTGATCGGCTCGACGTCAGCTGGTCGTATCACCGACGGAAGGGATTCCTGCGACATGAGTCACCTGCTACGCAATCAATGGATGCGCAAAATCGTAGCCATCTGCTGCCAGGAAATCCACACTGTCGCGCAGGAATTTTCTGCCATGACTTCGGTGACTGAAGAACGATGAATTGGGAATTGGGCGAATTGCGCCGGCCGGGCGTAATCTCCCCACCTCGGGTCAGCAACAGGACGCGCTCTACATGTCGTCACCAGTGAGTCGCCGCTTGACGGAAGCCATGGCGCCCGAGGTTCAGGACCTGATCTATCGTCCGCGGTTGACCCAGGAGATTGCCGGCAGTTTCAAACACGTGATCGACGTGAATCAGGCGCATGTCATCATGCTCGCCGAGTGCAAAATCCTCGCCACCGACGTCGCTGCCCGGCTGGCGCGCACGCTCCTCGATTTCGAGCGGGAGGGTCCAGCCAGTATCGCAGCGGATCCGGCGCGCGAGGATGTGCACTTCAATTTCGAAGCGACTCTCATCGAGCGCACGACCGCGGAGATCGGCGGCCGCCTTCACATCGGCCGCAGTCGCAACGACATGGGCGCAACCATCGACCGAATGCGCGCGCGCGAGGCCTGCCTGAGTCTCACCCGGCTGCTCAACACCCTGAGAGGTGCCCTCCTCACCCAGGCGCATGCCCACCGGGACGTCGTCATGACCGGTTACACGCACCTTCGACCGGCGCAGCCGATGACCTTTGGCTTCTACCTGCTCGGGATCGCCAGCGCGCTCGAGCGTGACAACGAGCGGCTGACCCATGCCTACGCCACCATCAACCGCTGCCCCATGGGAGCTGCGGCTTTTGCAGGTACTTCCTTCCCGATCGATCGTGAGCGCGTTTCCGGGCTCCTGGGTTTCGATAGTCCGGTGCCACACGCGCTGGATGCCGTCGCGTCGCGGGACTTCCTCCTGGAGCTGGCCGGCGCCTGCACCAACCTCGGCATCACCTGGAGCCGCCTCGCTGAGGATCTCTACGTCTGGAGCACCGACGAGTTCGGCCTCATCACCTTCCCCGACCACGTGGCCGGCAGCTCGAGTATCATGCCGCAGAAGAAGAATCCCGTGGTGATGGAGTATCTGAAGGCCACCGGGGCGGAGAAGATCGGCTCGCTTGTGGCCATGCTTAGCACTATGTGCGGATCGCACTTTACGAACAGCATTGACGCCGTCCGCTCGTCGACGACCGGTGGCTGGCAGACTCTCGACACCACCTCCAGGAGCCTCGCGATCGCGCGTCTCATAGTCGAATCATGCAGCGTGAATCGCGAGCGAATGTTGCAGCAGGTGCGCAGCAATTTCTCCACGCTGACCGATCTCGCGGATCTTCTGGTCCGCGAGACGGACTTGTCATTCCGGGAAGCGCACCACGTCGCCGGCACCACGGTCAGAATCGCGCTCGAGCGCGGCGTGGACGCGACGATGATCGACGACGCCATGCTGCAACAGGCCGCAATGCTAACCTAGGCCGACAGATCATCGCTTCGCCCGAGCTCGTACAGGCCTGCCGGGATCCCGAGTTCTCGATACGGCAAGGAA
Source organism: uncultured Pseudomonadota bacterium (assembly GCA_963716335.1). Taxonomy (GTDB): domain Bacteria; phylum Pseudomonadota; class Gammaproteobacteria; order Steroidobacterales; family Steroidobacteraceae; genus 13-2-20CM-66-19. The sequence continues at coordinate 838,346 of OY970302.1, forward strand.
AATCGAGCGGCGCGGCTTGTCCGGTGGAGATCGAGCGCCTGGGCCGCGATGCGCAGGCACGGCTCAAGCAGGATGAACAGAGCTCTCGATGCTCTCTCACAGGCCCAGGACACCGCCCGGGGAGAGCTGAAGCGCGCAGTTGCGGCACTGGCGGCGCGCTGAGGCTGCCCGTGCCGCGTTTTCCCAGGAAATCCGCCAGTCGACGACTGCGGGGCGCGCTGAGCACCTCCGCCGGTGTACCCTCTTCCTCGATGCGCCCATCGTGCAGGAAGAGAACCCGGTGTGATACGTCGCGCGCAAAGTTGACCTCGTGCGTCACTACGATCATCGTGCGCCCCTCGGCAGAAAGCCTCGCATGACGCCCAGCACTTCGTTCACGAGCTCGGGATCCAGCGCCGAAGTGGGCTCGTCGAAGAGGATGATCTCCGGGTTCACCGCCAGAGCGCGTGCGATCGCGACCCGTTGCTGCTGACCACCGGAAAGCTGCGCCGGATAGACGTCGCGCTTGTGAGCCATTCCAACCTTCTCCAGACAGGCAAGGGCTCGCTCGCGGGCTTCCAACGGGCTGAGTTTGTGAACGTGTTGCGGGACCTTGTAGACGTTCTCCCAAACGGTCCGTGAGTCCACAAGTTGAACTGCTGGAAGACCATGGCCATCGACTTGCGCAGGCGCTCAACCTGCCGCGGATCCTCGGGAACGATAAGGTTGCGCTTGCGTCGGAACCGAATCTCCTCTCCCTTAAGCAAAAATTGGCCGACATCGGGCGTCTCGAGCAGATTCAGGCACCGCAGGAACGTGCTCTTGCCGCAGCCGCTCTTGCCGAGCACCGAGATGGTCTGATGCTCGTACGCAGAGAAGTCGATGCCACGCAGCACCGGGGCCCCGCCAGGGCGATCCGCAGGCCTTGAACTCGGATCGTTTCAGCCCTGCTGGGCAAAGGAGCGTCTGCCTGAGCCATGGCGTCCACGAAGCTCACCGCGCCGCGTAAAAGGTCATCGTCGTGGTGTAGAACTCCTTGGCCCCCGAACCCAGCTCCCGCGGGCCGAAGGACGACGCGCGCGTGCCCCCGAAGGGCACGTGATAATCCGTCCCCACCGTGGGCATATTGATCATCGCCATTCCCGTTGCGATCCGGCGACGGAAGATGCTCGCGTAGTCCAGGGATCGGGTAAAGAGCCCCGCACACAGCCCAACTCGGTGTCATTGGCGATATGGATCGCTTCGTCGATGCCGCCCACTTCGATCACCGAGGCGACCGGACCGAAGATCTCTTCCTGGTTGATGCGGTGGCACGACTCGTGTCCACGAACAGCGCCGGCCGCATGAAGAAGCCCTGGGTCCTGGTCTCCACCAGCTCCCCACCACAGACGAGGCGAGCACCCTCCTCGAGCCCGACCGCGACGTATCCCTGCACGCGCTGGAGCTGGGCTTCGCTCACCAGCGGTCCAATGTCGGTGCTGTCATCCAGAGCATGACCCACCCGCAGCGTGCGCATTGCATGAACCAAAAGGTCCACAAATCGCGGCAGCACTAGCCGGTGAACGATCAGCCGACTGGACGCCGTGCAGCGCTGTCCACTTGAGTAGAAGGCGCCCTTGATAGCGGCGTCCACAGCTTTTTCGAGATCCGCATCCTCCATGACGATCAGCGGGTTCTTTCCGCCCATCTCGAGCTGCAGCCGCGTACCAGGGCGTGCATTGCGCATGACAACTTGACCCGTACGCACCGAACCAGTGAAGCTAACACCATTCACCCCTGGTTGGCTCACGAGCTGCTGCCCGACGCTGGTGCAGATCAGCAACTGAAAGACTCCGGCTGGCAAGTGTTTGTTGGCGATATCCGCCAGCACCCAGGCGCTCGCGTTCGTGAACTCGGCGGGCTTCAAGATCACCGCATTGCCATACGCCAGCGCCGGCGCCGCCTTCCACGCGGAAATCGAAATCGGGAAGTTCCAGGGCGTGATTAATGCGACGACGCCCAGTGGACGGCGTTCGACGTCGACGTCGATGGTCGGCCGAACGGAGGCAATGCGCTCGCCGGAGAGGCGGATTGCCTCGCCCGCAGAGTACTTGAACAACTGCGCGGCCTTCGTCACCTCGGCACGCGATTCGCGCAGCGTCTTGCCTTCCTCGCGTGACAACTGCCGCGCCAGCTCATCAACGCGCTTGGAAATTTCGTCGCCGATGGCATCCAGACGGTCGGCGCGATTCTGCGGTGTAGCCGCGAACCACGCGCGGCCGGCTTCGTGCGCACTCTCAACGGCAGCTCGTACGTCGTCTGCAGTCGCCACAGCGTAGTGTCCGATGATGTCGGACGTGTCGGAGGGATTCACGTTGGCGATTGTCTCGTCTGAGGAGCGCCAGCTGCCGCCGATCAGATTTCCAAAGGCCTGTTGCTTCATCCTGTCTCCGGATGGCACAGCGCGCCTCAGGTTTGGTTCCGTACTGTACATTGCGGAACGGTATCAATACTGATATTCCGCTGCGGCTAGTGTATACGTCGCGGACCTGCTGTCGTCACGGCGATGTTGACTGCGTTCGGGTATGCATGAAGTGATGAGCGGCATTCCTCGAGGTTATCCCGATGAACGGCATCTGCGTGAAATCATTCCTGCTGGCGGCCCTTATCGTGCTGATGGGCGCTGCGGTGCAGGCCGAGCCCGTCGCAAAACGCTTGCGCATCGGAACGGATGCAACTTACCCTCCGGTCACTAATTCACGAGCCCCGCCGGCGCGATCGCCGGTTTCGAGCCTGACCTGATCATGAACCTTTGTGCCCGCATGAAAGAGCAGTGCGAGCTCACGTCGCTCGACTGGAACGGTCTCATTCCAAAACTCCAAAGCGGTGACCTTGATCTGATTGCGGCGGCATTGTCCATTACACCCGAGCGCCGCGCCGTCATAGATTTCAGCCTTCCATACTATTCGGCGCCCACTTATTTCATCGCGCGCAAGCGCAGCCCGATCGAGTACCAGGGCAACGGTCAAATCATCGATCTCGCGCACCTCGATGACCATGACCGACAGATTCTCGATGAGCTGGGCCGTCATCTCAAGCAAGCCGTCGTGGGGGTCGAAGGATCAACGACGCATGAGGCTGTGGTACGGCGCTACTTCCCGGGCGTGGGACGCATCCGGGTGTACCCGACCCAGGACGGCCTATTCCTCGATCTTGTGATCGGCCGTGTGGACGCGGTGTTTGTCGGCTACGGGAATGCACACCGCTTCATCGCCAAGCAGCATGCAATGGGGAGGGACTTCGTCATGTTCGGCCCGGGCATGCGCGGCGGGCTTCTCGGGGAGGGTGTGGCCTTCGGGTTGCGCAAGGGTAACGTTGGACGAGAGCGCAGATTGGACGAAGCGCTGCGAGCAGCGGAGCGTGACGGCACCATTGCAAGTTTGAGCGTGCGCTGGTTTGGCACAGACGCCTCGATCCGGTACGAGACGCGATCGGAGTAGTGCTGTGAGGGAGCCTACCGTTGTCTGAGGTCTTGTCATTTGCCAGTACCGGCTGGGGGACGCAGCCGCTTGTCGGCCTGCTCGTGACTCTCGGACTTGCAGTACCGGCATTCCTTCTCGGCTCGCTGCTCGGCACACTGGCCGCCACTGTTCGCCATAGGGGTCATGCACTCAGCGCGGGCACCATCGCCGTGTACACCACGCTCGTTCGCGGTCTTCCCGAGCTGCTGGTGATCTATCTGATCTTCTTCGGCGGCGAGCAGCTTCTGCGCTCGATAACAAGCCTCGTCGGGTACAACCGCGACTTTCACCCGGACCCGTATGTGGCGGGGCTCTTGAGCCTTGACTCTAATCTCTGGCGCCTACACGACCGAGGTCATACGCGGCGCGTTCAAGGTGCTAGATGCCGGGCAGACCGAAGCGGCGCGTGCATTTGGATGGACGAGAACCGGCGCGTTCTGGCGGATCGAGGTTCCCCAGCTCGTTCGGATCGCTCTCCCGGGTCTCGCCAACGTCTGGCTGGGCACGCTCAAGGATACCGCCCTGGTGTCGGTCATTGGGCTCACGGAGCTCATGCGGGCCGCCACGGTAGCAACGGGCTCGACCGATCTACCGTTTTACTTCTATGGGGCGGCGACGGTCCAATATCTCGCCGCGCTCCGCCGCGTCCAGTTTGATGTTCAAGGCGCTCGAGCGGCATTCGCGCCGCGGAATGCGGACCGTCACGGTATGAGCGCAAAGGTCATTTTCAAGCATCTTCTTCTTGCTGCTCTCGGGAGTGCCGCTCACGCTCGAGATAGTCGCAGCGGGGCTTCTTCTGGGCCTTGCGCTCGGCTGTCTGACCGCGCTGGTCACGCTCCGCAAGACGCCGGTCTTATCCCAACTGGCCGCGGTTTACGTCTACGTGGTTCGCGGGACACCGCTCCTAGTGCAGATCTTCCTCATCTATTTCGGATTGGGGCAGCTCGATTTCATTCGGGAATCGGCCCTATGGCCCATCCTGCGGGAAGATTTCTGGTGCGCGATCATCGCCCTCTCCATGAATTCCGGGGCGTACACCAGCGAAATCGTTCGGGGCGGGATCGAATCAGTCGCTCACGGGCAGATCGAGGCCGCTGCCGCCTATGGGATGAGCCGCTGGATGCGCCTCAGGCGCGTGGCGGTTCCGCAGGCACTTCGACAGTTGCTCCCGGCCTACGGAAACGAATGTATCAGCATCGTCAAGGCGAGCTCGCTAGCAAGTACCATCACGCTGATGGACGTAACGGGTGTCGCCCGAAACCTTGCTTCGAAGACCTATACTCCGATCGAGACATACGTTGCCGCGGGTCTGATTTACCTGGCGCTGAACTTCCTTATCGCGCAAGCCCTCGGGAAAGCCGAGGAGAAAGCGGGGAGCTACCCGCGCTGAGGCGCTTGGCCGCCTCGATTCGGGGAAAACGATGGCCGTGGAATCCACACTTAAGATCCGACAAATCGAGGCCTTCAAGGCGGTCGTCGAGACGGGCTCCGTCACCGCCGCCGCGCTGAAGCTATCGCTGACCCAGCCCGCAGTCAGTAAGTTGATCGCCCATCTCGAGCGCTCGGTCGGAATGCGGTTGTTTGAGCGCACTCGGGGTCGACTCAAGGTAACTCCGGAGGCGGAGATTTTCTACGAGCACGTATCGCAAACGTTCGCGATACTGGAGAACCTGCTGTTGGTAGCCAAGGAGATCAAGTCACTGAAGCGCGGCAAGGTGACGGTGGTGTGCCTGCCATTGCTGTGCAATTCGTGGCTTCCGCAGCAATGTGTTTCTTTCGCCAGCGACAAGCCGGACGTGAGCTTTTCGATACAGACTCAGGCCTCGACGCGAATCCTGGAATGGGTCGCAAGCGGTCAGGTCGACATCGGCCTCGGCATGGTTCACGAAGATCCGCGCGTTAAGTCGGAGACGCTCGCGGCCGTTGAAGCCGTGTGTGTGGTGCCCCGAGGACACGCGCTGGCCGCCAGGTCGGTCATCACTCCCGAGGACTTCGATGGGCAGAGCTTTATCCAGACGGGGGGCATGGACGGCACCCGCGACAAAATCGCGGCGCTTTTCCGCACCTTCGATATTCACGCCCAGATGCGCTTTGACACGATCGTAGGGTCCGCGACCTGCAGCTTGGTGGCAGCCGGCGCGGGCGTCTCCCTCGTGAATGCCGTGAGTGCCTGGGAGTTCCGCCATATGGGCTATGAGATCCGCCGCTTTCGCCCGGAGCTCAGGTTCAAGATCTATCTGCTGAGCTCGCTCCACAAGCCACCGACCAGCCTCATTGCCGCCTTCGGCGAGCACCTGCGGCAGAACGCAAAGGCGCAGTTGGAGATCCTCTCGGAGCAGTTGCTCGCCGGTTGACAGTCCCCTCAGTGCGGGGAGTTCAGGTCACGGGACAGGATCAGCTTGATGATGCGATGGTCGGCCCCTTCGGCAAGTCCGAATCCAACGCCGGCCTCGACGGACATCCGGCCGCCCCTGTAGTCGAGCACCGAGAACAGGGTATGCGACTGCGCGTCGTGGCTGCGGAAGTGCTGCAGCGGGCCGAAGTCGCTGTATTCCTCTGCGGCGATCGCCAAGGAGTGCGACCAGTTCCAGGCGAGCCTCAGCGCCGGTGCGAAATCGAGCTTGCCCACGCCGTCGTAGGCGCTGTCCAGGATGGGATTCACGATGAGGTCGAGCGGTCCGAGGTGCCAGCCGATGATCGGACGGATCTCCAGGGTATATGGATGGGCGTCCCAATGCGCCGCGTTATAGCTGTACTCGAAGTTTATGCCGTAGATGAAGGTCCGACCCGCGGCGTGGGGCTCGACGAACAGCGTTCGCACCTTGAACCCGTTCAGCAGCAACGCGCCGGTATCGGTGACCGAGTAGAGCGGCATGTACAGACCCGCTTCAAACCAGTCCGTCACCCCGTACGCCCATTCCGGAACTCCGCTCAACGAGTGATCTGGAATGACACCCTCGGGTATCTGCGCGGTGTGTCGCCCGGATGGAGTGTAGTTGTTGTGCCAGGTCAGGTTGAACACGCCGGGAGCGGCGATTTCGGCGTCATAAACCTGGATCTCGTCCGTTTGAGCCGAGGGACAGGGAGATCTCGCGAAGAACATCAGCCCCGTCAGGCAGGCGAGCCGCACAAGCTTTAGCCGCATGCGGCTAACTTACGGGTGCGCTGCCGGCACTGTCCAATTCACAAAGAACGCCGTCACATGCCGCGAAGAAATGGGTGCGAGGCAGTCCCGGCGGTGCGCGGGGATAACCTGCTGTCATCGTACAGCTGCGATTTGGAATTATCCCTGCTGAATTTCCTGCGCTAACCTCCGGCGGACGAAAAGCCTGCCGGGGTCAGAGGAAATCGAATGAGCACTCAAAAGTCTCTGCTGACGCTCGTTCTCGCCGTCAGCGCCAGCCTGCTGGAATGCAACGCCGCGAGCGCGCTGACGGGCGCCGAACAACAGGACATTCGGATCAGCGGAGCACCGCCATCAAAGCCCCGATCAGCAGAGCAGCGACGCCAGCTCCTCCCGCGCCAAGCTGCAGGAGATCGTGGTCCACGGCCGGAAGCCTCTCATCGATACTCACAACGTGAACGTCGGCGCCTTCGGCTCGAAGGACGTGATGGACGTTCCTCTCGACCTCCAATCCTACTCCTCGGCCCTGATTGATAACCAGTTCGCGCGAACGATCGACGACGTCATGCGCAACGAGCCGGCCGTGTCCATCGCCGACATCGGCGGCGCGTACGATGATATCCGGATCCGCGGCTTTCTCGTCGACTGGTTCAACACGATGCGTCGCGACGGACTGTCGCTCGCCCCCTACCAGGACATCCCACTGGAAAGCGTAGAGCGAGTGGACATTCTCGAGGGGCCGTCGGGATTTCTTTATGGCTTCAATGCTCCGGGCGGCACGGTGAATTTCATCACCAAGCGGCCCACGAAAGATCCCTTCGACGAGATTACGGTGCAGTGGCGCAGCTTCGATGGCTCCTATGTGCACCTGGACACGAGCCATGCTCTCGGGACTGACGATCAGTTCGCTTATCGCGCCAACGTCGCCTACGAGAGCGTCGGCAACTTCAATCACAACGGTGATTTGGAGCGCGAGATGGCCAGTGGGAGCGCCGTCTGGAAGCTGACGGACGCCGCCGTTCTTTCCCTGGATGCCCAACTGGCAGAAGAAGGCCATTGCCGCACAGCCCGTAATCGGCCTGCAGCCGGACAACGAGCTGCCTCCCATGGTCGATCCTCGGACGCTTCTGGGGCAGCCCTGGTTCGAGTGCGCGGCCGAATCCGGCGGACGTCGGTGCGCGGCTCGACTACAGCCTGAACAATAACTGGTACGTCGTCGGGCAGCTGGCATACTCCTCTAACAAGCGTGACGCCGCCTTCGTGGATCTCTACCAGGTCGACGCGCGAGGCAACATTCTCAGTGGAGATCTTGTGCTCTCCCCCGGACAACCTTACGACGTCGCGTCCGGACAGCTCTTCATATCGGGTAAGTTCAACACTGGCTCGCTCGGACACGAGCTGATCGCGGGTCTTTCTGCTCTGAACTACACCGCCAATCAAGGAGGCTATGCGACGCTGACCACGATGACCGCGGTCGGCAATGTGTTTAATCCGGTGTACTTCCCGAATATTCCGCTGGCGGTGGTCCCGACCAAGGGTCATTCAGTCAATCACCAGCTAGGGCCCTTTGCCAGCGACCTGATCACGGTGACCGACAAGTGGCAGCTGATGCTCGGGGCTCGCCAGATTCACTACTCGGACGACGAGACCTCAGCCGCCGGGATTTCGAACCCGTACGTCAGGAACTCGGTGGTTCCGAGTGTCGGGTTGATCTTCAAGCCCGTCAGGACCTTATGACCTACTTCAACTATACGCAGGGACTCGAGCAGGGAGACTATGCGCCCTTCTTTGCGAAGAACGCGGGCACCACGCTTGCCCGCTAGTGAGCTCGCAATATGAGCTCGGGGCCAAGACGCAAATTAACGGCAATCTGACCCTGGGGTTGTCGGCCTTCGAGATCCGAAAGACCCTGGAGTTCGTCGACAGCGGCAACGTTTTCATCGAGAGCGGTTTGCAGCGTCACCGCGGAATCGAATTCACCGGCAGCGGGGACGTCTCAAGAACACCACCTTCATCGCCGGCGTGCAGTACCTCAACGCGCTGCAGATCAATACCGGGGATCCGACAGTCGACGGTAAGCGCACCGAGGACGTGCCCGAGTGGCAGGCCAATCTTTATCTCGATCACCGCATCACGCCTATTCCCGGACTGAGCGTCAACGGCGGAATCAACTACACAGGCAATCGTGCCGTGGGACCGCAGAACTTGGCGTTCATCCCTTCCTTTACGCTGGTCAATCTGGGCGCGCGCTATCTGACCGAGCTCTGGGGGCAGAATTTCATATTCCGAGCGGAGCTCAAGAACGCCACGAATAAACGCTACTGGTCGAGCGCGGAATATACCAGCGTGTATCCGGGTCAGCCGCGGATCATGTACCTTTCCATAACGACCATCTGCGCTAGTGAGCCAAGGTTCAATTTGAGAGATGCGGAAAAGCTCCATCGGGTCCATAAGCTGATAGGACTCTGTCTTGCGCTTTTGCTGGCACTTCAAGGTTTGACGGGCGCGACGCTCGTATTCCGCGACTCGCTGCTGGTCGGACTGAATAGCGGATTGCTGGCGACCGCACCGCCGGTTGCCGTGCCCGCCGTGGGCGAATATTCAGCAGGTCGACGCGACCTTCGGCACGCCCGTTGTCGATCGCGTCGTGTTCCCCCGCGGGACACGCACCGCGGCGATGGTGTACTTGGCGACGGACCAGGGACTGATGGAACGCGTCATCGCCTCGGATCCCGTCAGCGGCCGCGTGCTGGGCGAAATCACCGGTTCCAGGCTGCTGCCTTTCCTGCTGTTTCGCTTGCACGATGAGTTCATGCTGGGAACGGCCGGGCATGTAATCGGCCTCATCGAAGCCTTCGGGGTCGTCTTCCTCAGCATCAGCGGACTAGTACTGGCCAGGCCGCAGAAGGCCATCGCCTGGCGCGTGCGGTGGCACGCCCCCAATTCGCTGCGTTACTTCGACCTGCACCGGGTAACGGGGCTGGTCTTCGCACCCTTGTTGGTGCTCTGGGCCCTGATGGGGATCCTCCTACAGGTTGATGTTCTTCTGGCGCCACACATACTTTTCGTGCAAGCCAGAGTCTCGACCCGGAACTGGTCCGTGCTGACTACACCCGTGCAAGAGTTATCCCGGATATATCCTGCCGAGGCGATCGAGGACATTCGACTCTCTCCCGATCAGGACCGCGCCACCGTGGCTCTATATACGGATACCGTCGCGCGCCCATTGGCGCTTGATCACGCCACGATTGATCTCGCGACCGGAACGATCGTCGAATTCCAGCATGCGGCCCAGGACTCACGCGCAGCGAGCTTCATGGCATGGATGTATCCTCTGCATTCGGGCAAAGCATTTGGCGCCTACCATGCCCTGCTGCCCATCCTCGGTGTCGGTCTCCTTCTGCTCCCACTTCTGGGCGTATCGCTCTGGTTGACGCGGCGGCGCCGTTCGGCGCGCGCCGGAGCATCCAAGCGTCCCGCCAGCCGCTTCACCCTCCGGGCGCGAAGCGCCGAACTGAGGGATGACCCGTTTCGCCTGGTCGCAAATACCAAGCTCGGGACAGTCCAGCGGCAGGCGCTCACTCACACGATCGAGAGCCTCGAGCGGAGGTCACGAAGGAATTGCCTCGAGCCGAGGGCGGGGGCGCAACGCGTTCGGCCAACTCTTGTCAGTGGCCGCAGCAAGCGCGTAAGCATCATCCGCTTCGGCGGAATGGAGGCTATGTAACTTTACGCCGCACACGGGATGATCGAAGCGGTACTCGCGACTCTGGCGAGAAGTAACTGAACATCTGGTCTTCGGGGGACGATGTGATCCTAGTGGTTCGTCAATCGCCTTTCCGCCGTTTCGAAATCGGCCTTTGGGAAGCGGAACGAACTCCGAAGTACTGCAGAGTGCCCGATCGCGCTCTAGAGTACTGGAAAGGGAGGGACTCAACCCTCGACCCCGGCATTATGAGTTCTTGTGGCATGCAGAATCTCCCCTCGTTCAAGAACTTACGGCTTACCTATAAGCACTTTTGTCGCTCGGGTATGCTGTTCGACTGGTTGACACCACTAGTCACCGCACAAAAGCTGGCACATGGAATCGTACCTTTTCCAGGGGGTAATTCCCCCGAACGTGCGTCGATAAAGACGCTCCAGCTAGAGCTGGAATTCAAACATGTCGCGTCGGGCGTCAGTGCCCGTGCCAAGCTAAGCATCCTCGTAAACCAACTCGTCGTATGGATATACAGCGACCACGAGTGGGACGTTCACGATTAAGGAACATCGTCCTGAACATCGTTAGAGCGCAGCTCGAAGTGGTGGGATACGTGCTGGGGCGCGCTTACGAGTGCCAAATCACCCGCGTTGTCAGTGAGTCGCGCGGAATTGATTACGTCTTTGGGATCGATATCCCATGCCTGTCAAAGCGCATTAAGCCTGAAAATGTTGATTCGGCGATCAGCGATCTGCGCAGCAAGACCGACGGCGATCATGGTCTGTACATACGTCGCTGCCTTGGGGATCTGGCCTCCGCTATGAAATACCCTGACGACACCGGATTCTACTGCTACCGTGCAGTCGAAGCTCTCCGGCTTCACTGCGGGGTCGTAAATGGCTTGGCGCCCGATGATAAGTCCGGGCAGTGGGAGGCGTTCAGAGCATCGTCGGGCTGCTCAGAGAAGGAGCTGCGCGAACTTGAAAAATCGGCGACAGCAGTTAGGCATGGAGACGTCGTCGGCGTTAGCGGCGGCGACCGAGAGAGGTTGTTTACACTCACTTGGGACATCGTGGATAAGTATTTGGCAAAGGTCTAGCGATGATGCAGAGCTCACAGCCCTGGCAGGGAGATAGAGCCGAATGATCGAAAACTCCATCCTGGCAAGCGCCGAGGTCACGGGGCTTGAGACGGATCTCGAAGAAGCCACTCGCGCGTCCAGCTCTGGCGTCCGGAGATTCATAGAGCCTGCAGCAGGCACCCTGCAACGCGCGACTTCGCGGAGCCACCACATCGTGTTTGGTCGTCGAGGCTCCGGAAAGTCGAGCCTCTTGAGAAAAGCCGCTCAAGACCTAACAGTGGACAGACGGCCGATGGCGTTCGTCGATCTCGAATTGTTTAAGGGGCATGAATATCCGGACGTTCTAATCAGCGTTTTGATCGAAACATTTGGGAAATTTGCCAAGTGGCTCGAAACAGCCGCTATCGCTCCCGCAAACAAGACGACATTCTGGAAGCAATTATTTGGGAAGAAGCCGACCCGCGCCGCCTTCGACAAGAGCCGAGCACAGGCACTCTCAACCGAACTGCGAAAGCAGGTACGAGAGCTTAGAGAGCAGCTTTTTGCTGAGGACAACATCGATACAGAAGAAACCCATTCCGACAAGGCTGCTAACAAGCAAGGAATGTCCGGCAAACTGGCGGTGGGAACCGACGGCGCAGCCGTTGCTTTAGGAGCGGACGTTTCAGCATCAGGGGAAACCGGGAACGAGGAAAAGACTCGCTACGTCCGAAGCAAGGTGAACTTCCTTCATCGGCACATTCTCGATTACCAAAGCCTCTTCCGCGAAATGTCCGTACTGTCTGCTGGAGATGCATACTATTCCTCGACGACCTGTACCACATCCCACGCAAGTACCAGGCGCAAGTACTCGACTATTTCCACAGAATCGCAAAGGGAAATAGTCTCTGGCTCAAAGTGGGCACTATCAAACATCGGACACAGTGGTACCTGCACGGCGATCCGCCCGTTGGGGCAAAGATCGGTGACGACATTAACGAGATAGATCTGGATCTGACGCTTAAGAAGTACAAAATAACTAGCGCATTTCTGGAAAAAATCCTTGTTACCTTCCTCGACGCGAGCCAAGTCAACCGCGAAGAGTTCTTGGTAAGGAATGCATTCGACCGGCTCGTTCTTGCGAGCGGCGGTGTGGCCCGGGATTTCTTGGGTTTACTGCGACGTTCCATCTTAATCGCGCGAGAGCGCGGCACGACGGCTCGGGGCGCTAAGATAGGTATCGAAGACATCAACGGCGCGGCTGGCGAGTACGATTCGTCTAAACGCGAGGAACTTACTCGTGACACGCTTGATGAGCGGCAAGGACTGGAGAAAGAGTTCGCTCATATTGGTCTGTTCGTCAACGATCACTCCCTAGCAAACGTGTTCTTGATGGACAAGAGTCTTCCCGATCGCGAGATTGAGCCTATCGAGGAGCTTGTCGATCTTCGGCTCGTTCACCGAGTTAGGAGTCGCGTCACAGTTAGCGACCGCCCTGGCAAGACTTTTGAGGCATTTATGCTCGATGTTAGCCAATACACAGCGGCACGCAAGAAGCGTGAGTTGGAGATCATCGAGTTCTGGCGTGAGGATGCTGTCGACTCGATCCGACGGTCGCGACTCATTTATAAAGAATGGGACGGCAAGAAAGTTCTGACCAAAGTCACGGAAGCGTGAATTTGGGTCAACACGCAATACGTAGGTTGTCCATGTAGTCAACGGCCCGAAGCCTGATACGGCCCCGGCGCCGCGCGGGACGCCGGGGCCAAGATTGGGGCGCGCGAAGCGCGCGACGGTGGACCCACGTGGGCAACGCGCTTGACCAGGGAAGGATAATGGTGTTCCCTCCCCCTGCCCTTTCAATCGAGGTCGGACGGTGGTCCAGAGCGAACGCAATACAGTCGAGAGCATCGCCAGGGTTATCGCGGCAAAGCGCGGTGAGCTGGAGAAGATCGAGGCACGTGCCATCGTCAATTTCAAAGGGTCGTTTAACGACCTGGAGTCGGCTCTCGGCATGCTGCGTCTTGGACATCATTTCGGCTGGAAGGTCGTGCACCTTGTGCATAGCAAGGCCACCGTGCGCAAGTACGAAGAAATTCTCGGCATCAAGATACGCGAGCTTTTCGAACCTGACGCGGGCAGCAGCTATCGCTCCAAAGGCTTCGAGCTGTCGCTTGCAATCGGGAATTTCTGGAAGATTGTCAGTGGCGCGATCAAGCTAGAAAAACGCCGCGAGATCAATCGCTAAGGGAATTTGCAATTCCCTCTAGGAGCGGTATGCTAGAGGGAAGTTGGAGTTCCCTCTATGGCATTGCCGGAAGCATTTCAGGAAGCAACTGCGGACGACGGCGCAACGGCGGAGCCGTGCGCCGCGCCTGCAGAGCTCTCTGAGTCGCCCCGACTAGTAACACGGGGCGAAACCACACCACCACACGAATCACTCACCGACGCGGCCCGAGATTCGGCGTTCGTTGATTGGCTCGGGTTGACCGTCGTACCGCCACCCGGGATGGGCCTCGATTGGGCTCTGCATGCGGTTGAGACGACGTTTTGCGTACCCCGAGAAAAGTGGACGGAGAAAGGGCGTGGCTGGTTCGGATACACAAGCCGTTTGGACCTGGGTCACTTCGGACTAGTCGCGTATGGTGGGGAAACACAGAAAGGAACGTTCCACGTCGAGTTGGATGGCCGTGGCTGCCGATGCATTGAAGATTGGAACGCTGTACGCCTCTGGGGCGAGGTCTATAAGGCGACGCTGACACGCGTGGATTTGGCGCACGACGATTTCGCCGGGTCGGTAATCAATATCGTCCAAGCGCTCGGGTGGTGGCACGCCGGGGCGTTTGTATGCAGCGGCAGGGCCCCCAGGGCTGAGTTTATCGATGACATGGGGTCAGGCCACGGGCGAACGCTGTACGTGGGCCGTCGCGGCAATGGGAAAACCGTCCGCTTCTACGAGAAAGGCAAACAGCTGGGCAACCCGCTCAGCGCTTGGACGCGGGTCGAGGTCGAGCTACGCAACAAAGGCCGTGTCATTCCCTGGGAAACCGTCACCCACCCAGGCCAGTACTTGGCCGGGGCCTACCCAGTGCTGCTTTTCTCGACGCAACCCAATCGCGATTGCGCACGACTCGCGAGGCCACTCAGATCTCATACGAGGCAATGGAGAGGAACCTCCGTGTGCAGGGGGGAAAGGCGCTCAACGTCATGTGCAGGGTGCATCAAGGGGACAGCGCTGCGGTCATGGCTCGACTGGTGCGTGAAGGCACGCCAAAGCGCTTGGCCGGACTGGAATCCGCGTTCGATAACGTAGACACGGTCAATGGTTCTGACGATTGAACAGGCCGGCGCGCTACTGCACTTCGCACCCGGTACGGTGCGTCGCTTTGCGCTCGCTGGCGTGCTGCCGGCCGCGAAGATTGGTCGGAGCTGGAGATTTGACGAGGACGCGTTGCTCGACTGGCTTAATAGTCGATCCCTGGAGAACGTGAAGCCATGCCCCTCCGTCGACGTAAAGGTTCCCCGTATTGGCAAATCCGGTTTCAGCTCGCTGGACGCGAGATTAGAAGCACTACTGGAACAACCGACCGGCGAGAAGCAGAACAGCTCGAAGAGGAGCTTCGTCGTCGCTATTGGCGACAAGTTAGGCTCGGAGAAAAGCACTACACCTGGGACGACGCTGTAGAGCGATGCAAAGCCGAAGACAGCGAAAAGCGATCCTGGAGCGTACCGAGCGTGCTCTCGCCAGACTGTCGCGCGTACTCAACGGCGCTCCGCTGAAGGAGATTACTCGCGACAACGTTATGCGAATCAGGGAGATTCGCCGCCGACAGGTTGCCGCGTCGTCGGTCAACCGCGAGCTGGCGGTTTTGCGCTTCGTGTTAAATCGCTGCGTCACCGATTGGGACATGCTCGACTCAGCGCCGAAAGTGCCGCTGTTCCGAGTCGAGCGGACGGAACCACGCTGGGCTACGCGGGCGCAGATCCATGCTTTGCTTGGCAAGCTGCCGCCCCACTCCCGCGACATGACGATACTGGCCTGTGCTACCGGTCTGAGGCGATCAAACATCACCGGCCTGGAATGGAGCCGTGTCGACGTAGCCAGGGCAACGGCATTTGTACCGGCCTCTCAAGCCAAAGGCCGTCGCGCCATCGTGGTGCCGCTAAACGCCGATGCTCTCGCAGTCCTCGAACGTTGGCGCGGCAAACACGAGCGCTACGTTTTTGTGTTCCGGAAGCGGGCCCCCATTACCCAGGTGGCGACCCGGAAATGGCGGGTCGCGTGCAACGCTGTGGGCCTAGAGGGCTTTCGATTCCACGACCTGCGCCACACGTGGGCAAGTTGGCAGGTGCAGGCCGAAACACCTTTGTCCCATCTTCAGGAGTTAGGCGGCTGGGCGTCGTTCACGATGGTCCAGCGCTACGCGCACCTGTCACCTGGACACCTAAAGCAGTACGCAGATCGGACCCTGATCGGGGAGAGCCAGACCACAGAAACCGGCACACTCGAAAACGATGTGCTGCAGGCAGTATCCAAGTGATTGATATTGGTGGAAAGGGAGGGACTCGAACCCTCGACCCCGGCATTATGAGTGCCGTGCTCTAACCGGCTGAGCTACCTTTCCACGGTCTCGATCGCATCCGCCCGGCTACCCCTTGCGAGGTCCACCGGCCGGAGCCCCGGCGGAGGGGGCCGAATTGTCGTGGGGCGCCTCGACAGTGTCAACGGAACGATACCCGCGGGTCCGCTCGCATTCCGCCAGCCCCCGTTCCCCCGCCCCGGGCTCCTCCGAGGCTCCTCCCGCAGCCCCGGCAACCTCCGCCAGGCCTCGCGGTCACCGGCCCCGCACCTCACACATTGAAGCGGAAATGCATGACATCCCCTTCCTGCACCAGGTACTCCTTGCCCTCCAGTCGCAATCGGCCGGATTCCCGCGCTCCGGCTTCGCCCCGCCCTGCGAGGTAATCGGCGAACGCGATCACTTCCGCCCGGATGAACCCTCGCTCGAAGTCCGTATGGATGACCCCCGCAGCTTGCGGTGCGGTCGACCCGATGCGCACGGTCCAGGCGCGGACCTCCTTCGGGCCGGCCGTGAAGTAGGTCAACAGACCGAGCAGCGTGTAGGCGCCGCGAATGACCCGGTTGAGCCCCGGCTCGGTCAGTCCAAGCTCTGCGAGAAAGTCGGCGCGATCCGCCTCATCGAGCTGGGCGATCTCCGCTTCGATCGCCGCGCATACCGGCACGACGACGGCACCTTCCATCGCGGCGCGCTGCGCGAGGGCTGCAAGCAGTGGATTGTTCCGGAAGCCTTGCTCCGCGACATTCGCAACATACATGACCGGCTTCGCGGTGAGCAGCTGTAACTCGCGAAGGTCCCGCCGCTCCTCCTCGCTCAATCCCAGCGCTCTGACCGGCTTCACCGCATCGAGCTGCACCTTCACGCGCTCGAACAGGGCGCGCTTGCGTACCGCATCCTTGTCGCCACCCTTCGCCGCCTTGGTCGCCCGGTCCAGTCCCTTTTCGAGGGTGGCCATGTCCGCCAGGGCGAGCTCCGTGTCGATCGTCTCGATATCCGACAGCGGGTCGACCTTGCCAGTGACGTGGATGATGTCCGTGCTCTCGAAACAGCGCACGACATGAGCGATGGCATCGACTTCGCGGATGTGAGCCAGAAACTGATTACCCAGCCCCTCGCCCTGCGAGGCGCCGGCGACGAGTCCGGCGATGTCCACGAACTCCACCGTGGTGGGGACGATCTTCTCCGGATGCACGATATCGGCGAGCTGCTGCAGTCGCGCATCCGGCACCGGGACCACGCCGACATTGGGATCGATCGTGCAAAAAGGATAATTCTCCGCTGCGATCTGCGCACGTGTCAGCGCGTTGAACAGAGTCGACTTGCCGACGTTCGGCAGACCCACGATGCCGCAGCGGATGGCCATTCAATATCGCTCCTGAATCGAAACAAGACGGCAGCGTTCGCGGCCGACTCAAGGCGCGGGGGCGGTTCCGCTGATCGTGCGCGTATGCAGACGGTTCATTGCTTTCTGCGCGCCGTCGTCGATGAGCAACGGCACGATATCGGCCGCAGCCCCAATCGCTTCGTCGATGAGTCGGGCATCTGCCGCCTGCGGCCGGCCGAGGACGTAGTCGAGCACTCTGGAGCGATCGCCGGGATGTCCGATGCCGATGCGCAATCGCCAGAAGGCATCGCCCATGTGCGCAATCACATCGCGCATGCCGTTGTGACCGGCCGCGCCACCGCCCTCCCTGAGCCGCACGTCTCCCGGGACGAAATCCAGCTCGTCGTACGCAACGAGGATGGCGCTGACCGGGATCTTGTAGAAGCCCGTCACGCTGTGCACCGCAGCACCACTGTGGTTCATGAAGCTCATCGGCTTCAGCAACCACAGCTGCACGCCGCCGATGCGCACTTTCGCAAGCTCCCCCTGGTGGCGGGATTCGCTGCGAAAGCTCCCACCGTGTCGGCGCGCGAGCTCATCGACGAGATGGAAGCCCGCGTTGTGACGGGTGAGCGCGTACTCGGTCCCGGGGTTGCCGAGACCCACGATCAGCTGCAGCGGCACGCCTGACATGACATTGCCAATGATGTCCAACCGGCAGACGGCCGCTGCAAGGCGCTCCGTTACTTCTTGCCGCCCTCCTTCTTGGCGGGCGCAGCCTCTTTCTTCTCCTCGCCCTTCTTCTCTGCTGTGGCGGGCGCGGCAGCCCCGGGAGCACCGGGAACAACAGCGGGTGCGGCACCTTCGGCCGGCACGGCAGCCACTTCGGTTGCGGCGACTGGCTCGGGTTCCTCGGCACGCGGGCTGTGGATCGAGACCACGGCCGCATTGCGGTGCGAGAGCTCCGGAATACTGACACCGGGCGGCAGCGGGATGTCGGCCAGGAACTTCGTCTCGTTGAGACTCATCCCCGACAGATCCAGCTCGAGAAACTCGGGCAGATCCTTCGGCAGGGTGACCACCTCGACGTCGGCACGCATGTGCGAGACCACACCACCTTGCGTCTTTACGCCCGGGGAGATGCTTTCGCCCTTGAAGTGGATCGGCAGACTGATGCGGATCTGCTCGTTCTCCACCACGCGCTGCAGATCGACGTGCACCACCACGTTGCGCGCCGGGTGCATCTGCACGTCCTTGACGATCGCGTTCTGCTGCGTGCCGTCACTGACCTTGACCTGCACGATCGAAGAATAAAAACGCTCATCCGCGATCATCGTCAGCAGATTCTGCTGATCGAGGACCAGTGTCTGTGCATCCTTGTGACCGCCGTAAAGAATGGCCGGAACCTTACCCTGGTGACGCAGGCGGCGGCTCGCACCCTTGCCTTGCGCCTCCCGGGCATCCGCCCCGAAGCTGAATGAAATACGCATTGAGATCTCCTTTGATAGCAACTCGGTGCCAGTCCGCGACCAGATGGCACCCCCAGATTCGGCCGTTACCGGCCCGCGGCAAGGGGCAGCAGCCCCTTCGCGCCAATCAATCCACGTACAGCGAGCTCACCGATTCCTCGTCGCGGATGCGACGAATCGTCTCGGCGAGCAATGCGGCGACCGAGAGCTGCCGGATGCGCCCGCCGCTTCGCGCCTGCGGCGAGAGCGGAATCGTGTCCGTCACGATCAGCTCATCGAGGCCCGATTGCGAGATCCGCTCGACGGCATTGCCGGAAAGCACCGCGTGGGTGATGTAGGCGACCACCTGCAGCGCGCCTTCTTCTTTCAGCGCCTGTGCGGCCTGACACAACGTGCCGGCCGTGTCCACCATGTCATCGACGAGCACGCACGTCTTGCCCTCGACCTCACCGATGATGTTCATTACCTTCGACTCGTTCGGCCGCGGGCGGCGCTTGTCGATGATCGCCAGCTCGGAATCGTCCAGGCGCTTCGCAAAGGCCCGCGCCCGCACCACTCCGCCCACATCCGGGGAAACGATGATCTTGTTCCGGTATGCCTGCTTCCAGGCATCCCCAAGCAGCACCGGCGAGGCATACACGTTGTCCACCGGGATGTCGAAGAATCCCTGGATCTGATCCGCGTGCAGATCGATCGTCAGCAGCCGGTTCACGCCAGCCTCCGACATCATGTTGGCCACCAGCTTCGCGGTGATCGCGGAGCGGGTCGCGCGCGGTCTGCGATCCTGGCGCGCGTAACCGAAATACGGCACCACTGCCGTGATCCGCGCCGCCGAGGCGCGCCGGCACGCATCGACCATCACCAATAGTTCCATCAGGCTGTCGTTCGCGGGCGGGCACGTCGGCTGAACGATGAACACGTCGCGTCCGCGAACGTTCTCCATCAGCTCGATCTTCACCTCGCCGTCGCTGAAGCGATCGACGTCCGCCCGTCCCAGCGGTGTCTGTAGGTTGCGCGCGATATCTGCGGCGAGCCCCGGATTGGCATTGCCCGCGAACAGAGCTAGTGTCTCGGCCGTCGTGCTCATCTTATGGCCTGCGGCCAGTACTCATAGGTAACCGTCATCCGGCTGGGGTGGAAGGATTCGAACCTCCGTATGGCGGGATCAAAACCCGCTGCCTTACCACTTGGCGACACCCCAGCATCTCGAACGAAGACCGCCGGAACGCCCTACCCCTGCAACAGCGCATGCAGCGGCGAGACGTTCAGGGCGCGAGCCACGTAGCTCGTCCACCGATCGGGCACGCGCGCCGCGAGGCGCTCGGCTTCGATCGCGCTGGCCGCTGCCGCGAAGATACAGGAACCCGTGCCAGTCAGCCGCGCGGGCGCAAATCGATCCAGCCAATCGAGCGCTTCCGCCACCTCCGGCACCATCGCCCGAACCACCGGCTCGCAGTCGTTGCGACCGCCGGACGCAAAAAAGGCGCGTATTGTGATGAGAGGGGAATTTCGTGTCAATTCAGGGCTCTGGAACACCGCCCGCGTGCTCACGGCCACGCCCGGATGAACCACCACGAACCAGCGCTCCGGCAGCTGCAAAGGCTCCAGCACCTCGCCTACACCCTGTCCCCAGGCTGAGGAACCCCGAACGAAAACAGGCACATCCGCGCCCAGCGGCAGGCCAAGCCCGGCCAGCTCATCCACCGCCAACCCACAGCCCCACAGCCGGTTCAGCGCCAGCAGCACCGTGGCAGCATCCGAGCTTCCTCCTCCCAGGCCGCCCCCCAGCGGAATGCGCTTCGCGATGTGCAGCGAAGCGCCTTGCCGAACACCACCCGCTTGCTGCAGCACCCGCGCCGCCTTCACGGCGAGGTCGCAATCCGCCGCAACGCCGGCGGCCCCTGCCGTGCGCTCGATGATTCCATCCTCGCGCACGCTCACCGAAATACGATCGCAAAGATCGATGAGCTGGAAGACGGTCTGCAGCTCGTGGTAACCGTCGGCACGCTGCCCGGTCACGTGCAGAAACAGATTGAGTTTGGCTGGGGCGGGCCAGTGGGTTTCGGGAGGCGGTGAGCGTGGCGGAGCGCCGTGCGTCACGGGGTCCAGCCGTCCACCACCATACGCACCCGCACGCCCTCACGTTGCAGGTTCAACCTGGAGGGCAACCATTCGCCGTGAACCAACACGTAGCTCGTATAGTCGATGTGCCAGCCATCCTGCTCGAGCGTCGCCAGGCGCTGTTGCGCATCGAGTGATTGCCGCGCCGGCTGATCGGGTTCGGGCACGCCGAGGATCCAGTAACGCAGGCTCCGCAGCGGCGGATCGAAGCCGAGCCGGCTCTTGAGCTCCACCCGCGCTGCCTCGCTGTCGAGGCGCTCACCACGCGAGTTGACGATGCTGATCGAGCTGGCGTCGCTGCTCACCTGCACACCACCGGTTCCAAGCGGGCCATCCAGTGACATCTCGGTATGGTTGCCATCCTGGGTCCAGCGCAACCGCGCGTTGAAGCCCTCCGTACCGACCGCCACGGCGACCCGACCCTTCAACTCGAACCGCTCACGCGCCTGCAGTTGCGCGCGGTGCGCCTCCCAGGACTGCGCCATCGATGTGGGAGCTGGCCCCGGCAGCGTGCGACAACTGGCGAGCGCTGCGGCGAGCAGTACCCACAGCGCTTTACGGAGCATCAGGCAAAAGCCGCGCCATCGTCGATTTGAGCAGGGGCGAATCCGGCTGCCGCGCCATGGCCGCGGCCCAGACACGACGCGCCTGCTGTTGCTGGCCGCTCACCCAGAGCGCTTCTCCCCAATGCGCCGCGACGTCCGAATCGTGCTCGAGCCGGTAGGCACGCGCGAGTTCCGGCAGCGCACCCTTCGCATCGCCGGCGCGGAAGCGGCTCCATCCCAGACTGTCGAGAACGGCGGCGCTGTCGGGCGTCACGAGCAGCGCGCGGTGTATCAGACCCTGCGCGCGCGCAAGATCGAGATTGTGATCCGCCAGCGTATAGCCCAGCGCGTTCATGAGGACCGGGTCCTCCTGACGCTGCTGCAGCAGCCGCTCGAGCAGTTGTACCGATTCGCGTACGCGGCCGGCCTGCTCGAGAATGACCGCACGGTCGTACTCGATGGCCGGATGCTGCGGATGCTTGGCGAGCGCCGTTGCCAGCAGCTTCAGTCCATCGTCGGTATCGCCGTGATCGGCGAGCAGGCGCGCCTCCGAGAGCCGCATCTCGAATTCGCTTTCGGGGTGATCCGCGGCATAGTCATCGAGCAGGGCGAGCGCCTCGGTGCGGGCGGTGTCATCGTGGCGTTGCAGGAGCAGCCCGGCAGCCTTCGAGCGTGCCTCGAGCGCAAAGGTGGAATCCGCGAGGCGCCGGTAGCCTGCCAGCGCCGCATCCGTATCGCCCTCGCGCTTGGCGATGTCGGCGAGATAGAACATCGAAGCATCGGTGGCCTGCCCATGGGCGGCGAGTTCGGTAAACCGCTGTTGCGCTTCCGAGAGGTCACCCGCGTTGTAGGCCAGCAGTGCCAGCCGGCGGTCGATGTCAGCCGCGGCAACCGACGCACCGCGCAGTCGCTCGAGCTCCTGGTGCGCCTCTTCGATCCGATCGAGCGCAATCAGGATGTCGGCGAGCTCGAACGTGCCGCGCTTTGGATCCTCGCGCATTTCCTCACGCGCGGTGGCGATCGCCTTCGCGGCATCGCCCTTGATGACGTACGCCCGCGCGAGCACGCGCTTCGCCGCAAACTGCTGCGGGTCCCGCGCGAGCGCCTGCTGGGCGTAATGCTCCGCCCGCTGCGCATCATCGGCCTCGAGCGCAAGCTCGGAAAGCAGCGTCTGGGTGGCCGGGGCAATGCCCGGGATGTCCAACGCACCGCTCATCGCTGCCAGCACCGCCGGGGCATCCGACTGCTCCAGCAGCAGTCCGGCCAATTCGTTCAGCGCGGTGACATCCTGTGCAGTGAGCGACTTCGCGAAATCGGCGATGCCCGCACGCGCATCGGCGATCCGGTACAACTTGATGGCGACCGTGGCATACATCGCAGCGGCCTGCCGGTCACCCGGGGCCAGCTTGCGCCACCGGGTGGCGGCCTTCCACGCCGCAGGCACGTGTTCGCAACCCAGCGCAATCTCGGTAGCGCGGCGCGCGAGCGGTGCGGCACCGAACTCGGCCGCCTCGGCGTAGCTTTCTGCCGCCGTCTTGCAGTCCCCGTGGGCGAGCGCCATCTCCGCCACGATCGTGAGCGCGGCCGGGTCACGGCTGTCGGGAGCGCTCTTGCGTGCCGGGATGACGGAACAGCCGCCCAGCAGCACGGAGCTCGCACCGATGGTGAGAATGAGGGCTTGAATGGGACGCACGGGGACTACTTTACGGCCTGTCGGCCGCTCGACTCCAGCGGGTCAAGGCACGGCGGGAAGTGCCCCGCACGTGCAGCATCGCACATCGTGCGCCTTGTCACAGGATGTGGCGATCCCGGAGAATGCCGCGCCCGCCCATCCGCACCTGCCCCATGAAGGACTCCCTGCGCCAGCGACTGACGAAGATGACCGACCGGTTCGAAGAGGTCGGCCGGCTGCTCGCCAGCGATATCGCCGGCGGGTCGCAGCAGTTTCGCGACCTGTCCGTGGAATACGCAAGGCTTGAGCCCCTCGCGGCAGCCTGGCGCGCGTACCACGATCTCGAGCGCGATCGCGCGGCGGCGCAGGAAATGCTCGCGGATGCGGACGCGCAGATGCGCGGGTTGGGCGCCGAAGAGCTCGCACGTGTCGATCGGCAGATGATGGGCGCAGAAGCGGACCTGCGACAGCTGCTGATCCCCAAAGATCCGCGCGATGATCACAACATCTTCCTGGAGATCCGCGCCGGCACCGGTGGTGACGAGGCGGCGATCTTCGCCGGCGACCTGTTTCGCATGTACTCGCGCTACGCCGAGGCGCATGGGCTATCGGTCGAAGTGGTCAGCGAGAACCGTGGCGAGCACGGCGGGTATCGCGAGATCATCAGTCGCGTTGCCGGCCGCGGGGTCTTCGCGCGCCTGAAATTCGAATCCGGCACGCATCGCGTGCAGCGGGTGCCGGCGACCGAGGCGCAGGGACGCATTCATACCTCGGCCTGCACGGTCGCCATTTTGCCCGAGCTCGACGAGGTCGAAGAGATCGAGCTGAACCCGGCGGAGCTGCGCATCGATACCTTCCGCTCCTCGGGTGCGGGCGGTCAGCACGTCAACAAGACCGACTCGGCCATCCGCATCACGCACCTGCCAAGTGGCATCGTCGTCGAATGCCAGGACGAGCGCTCGCAGCACAAGAACCGCTCCCGCGCCATGGCGCTGCTCAAGGCGCGGCTGCTGGCGGCGGAGCAGCAAAAGCAACAGAGTGCGCAGGCCCAGTCCCGGCGGCTGCAGGTCGGCAGCGGCGATCGTTCCGAGCGCATCCGCACCTATAACTTCCCGCAGGGGCGGGTGACCGATCACCGCATCAATCTCACCTTGTACCAGCTGCAGAAAGTCATGGATGGCGAGCTGGATGAGCTGCTCGATGCCCTGCGGCAGGAGTACCAGGCCGAGCAGCTGGCCGCCGAGGAAGCATGAATCGCCCCGACCTCGTGGTCGACAGTGCCACGGGGGTAGGCGTGGCGTTGCCGCTCGCAGGGCCCGGCGTGCGCGCATTTGCCTTCCTCATCGACTGGCACTTCCGGGTGGTGCTCGCAGCGGCCTGGTATGTCGTGGCCGCGCTGCTGTATCACCGGGCATGGCGGCTTGCGGTGCCGGTAAGTCCAGATGCGGCATGGTTCGTCGCGGTGCTGGCGCCCCCCGCCATCCTCTACTTCCTCTATCATCCGGTGTTGGAAACGGCGATGCGCGGCCGCACGCCCGGAAAGCGCCTGGCCGGCGTGCAGCTCGTCAATCGCCGCGGCGGAGCGCCCGGGGTCGGCTCGCTTCTGGCGCGCAACGCGTTTCGACTCATTGACGCGCTGCCCATCGCATACACCGTCGGCGTCATCGCGACGATGGCCACACGCGAACACATCCGGATCGGCGATTTCGCCGCCGGCACGCTGCTCATCTACAGCGACATCGCGGGCGCGAGTCCCGCGCCGCTGGCAACCACCGCGGCCGATCATGGCCTGACACCGGCCGCCGCCGAGGTCATTCGTGAGCTGCTGCAACGTTGGGACGCCCTCGATGCGCAGGCGCGCAGTCGACTCGCCCGCAGCGTGCTGGAGCGATCGACCGTGCCGACTGTGCCGGTCGCAAGCGGCGAGCGCGGCGCCCAAGCGGCGGACACTGCCTTGCGCGCCGAGCTCGAACGGCTGCTCGCGGGAACGCCCCTGTGAACTCGCACGAGCTGCTGCAGGTTGCCCTGCTGCGACGCTCGCCACTGTGGCAGGCGGCCGCTGCGCGCACGCGGCGCTTTGAACGGGGACACAGCACCGATGCGGCCGATGCGGTGCGCCTTGCAGACGATTACCGCATGCTCGCCCATGACGTGGCGCTCGCACGCGAGCTGATCCCGGGCTCGCGGGCCAGGGAGTTTCTCGAAACCGCCTATGCGCAAGCGCATGCCACGCTCAACAAGCCGGCGTGGCATCCCGGCAATGCGCTGCTCGCACTGCTGCGGGATGAGCTCCCCGAGGTCGTCCGCTGGCTGCGGCCACACATCGCCTGGGCGACGACGCTGTTCGTTCTGACCGGGCTGTGCGGCTACTGGCTGGTGCAGACCTATCCGCAGCTGATTGGCCTCTTTGCGGCGCCGGAGCTGATCGCCACGGTGGAGCGGGGGCAGCTGTGGACGGAGGGACTGCTGAACATCGCGCCTTCCGCAGTCCTGTCGCTGCAGATCCTGACCAACAACATCCTCGTCAGCCTGTTCGCCTATTGCGCCGGGTTTC
The DNA here is from genome assembly GCA_963716335.1 of uncultured Pseudomonadota bacterium. Taxonomy (GTDB): domain Bacteria; phylum Pseudomonadota; class Gammaproteobacteria; order Steroidobacterales; family Steroidobacteraceae; genus 13-2-20CM-66-19. The sequence continues at coordinate 863,974 of OY970302.1, forward strand.
TCTTTGGTCTCGGCACGCTGTATATCCTGGGAATCAACGGCCTGATGCTGGGCGCAGTGTTTGCATTTACGCGCCTGCACGGACTCGCGCACGCCCTGTTCGGCTTCGTCGTGGCGCATGGCTGTGTGGAGCTCTCGGTGATGTGTCTGTCGGGTGCCGCTGGCGCAGCCGTCGGCGAGGCGCTGATCCGGCCCGGGACGGCCACGCGCGCGGAGGCGTTCCAGATCGCGGCCCTGCGCTCAGGCAAGCTCGTATTCATCTGCGTGCTGCTGCTGATCGGCTGCGGCCTGATCGAGGGTTACGTCTCTCCCGATCCGCGCTTTCCGTTGTGGTCGCGCATCCTGATCGGCGTGGGCTATTGGCTGTTCATGCTCGCGCTGCTCACCGGCCGGGCCGTGCCTCGCCGCCATACGACAAGAGCCGCTTAGATGCGCCGCGATCGGCGCAACCGCGCATACTCCGCAAGCACCGCCTGCTCGAGGCCTTCTTCCTCCGCGGCGAGCACCGGCGCCCCGAGTCGCCGCAGCAGCACGCGCTGCGAACGGGCGCGGCTCTCATGCTCCTCGGCGGCCAGCGCGACCCAGGGATCGATCCACTCGTGCGCTTCACGCTGCGCCAACTCGGCGATTTCGCGGCTGTGGGTGCCCGCGATGACCACCAGATGCGGTGGGGCAAGCAGTCGCACGGCGCGGGCGGCCTGATCCGCGACCTGAGCGTCGTTCACGTCCGTGAGGATGACGATCAGACTCCTGTGCCGCAGCATCGAGCGGATCCGCAGCGCCGCGGCGACGGCATCGGACTCGGCGGATCGCACCGCCATCGCCTCGAGCGTGCGGCGGATTCGCATGACTGCCGGACGGCCGCGCTCGGGCATGCACACCGCCAGCGGCCGATCGGCAAACACCGTAAGGCCGATGCGATCATCGTTGGCCACTACCAGCTCGGCCAGGCGTGCCGTCGCGTTCGCGTACTGTCCGAAGCGATCGAGACTGCCGCTGCGGACGCGGCTGAAGCGGCCCGCATCCAGCGCCACCAGCACATCCAGATGTTGGTCTTCACTGAATTCGCAGGTGATGAGCGTGCGCGTGCGGGCGCTCGCCTTCCAGTCGATTCGGGCGGGAGCATCGCCGCGCACGTACCGGCGCAGCTGATGCAACTCCGCTCCGGCGCCGATCAGGCGACGCGGCCGCATGCCACCGGCAACGCCCTGCGGACGGATGCGATCGGCGTGCAGTGTGTCGGGGGCGACGGCAATGCGCACGGACGGGCGCAGCCCCCGCGACCACCAGGCAAGACCCAGCGCACCGCGTAGCCGCACCGGCAATACGGGCCAGGTCTTTGACCCCAGGCTCACCGGCAGCAGCGTAACGGGGTCGCGCGCGCTGCTGCCGGCCGCGGCTGCGATCAAGCGCGTCAAGCGGGGGCCGCCGCCGAGCTCGATGCCAGGCGGGGTGACCGGCGCGTATTCGATGCGCAGGGCGCGGGCAGAAGGATTGTGAAAAGCGAAGGCCGCAGGCTGCTCACGGCCGAGAAACCCGCGAGCAGCCGTCTCGACATCCGCCGTCACCGCCAGCTTGCGTACGAGCAATCCTTCCACGGCAACGCCGATCAACACCAGGGCCGCGGGGATGCGCCACAGGTCGGCGAACGCCGAATCGCGCGCCCAGATTCCGCCGATCGCCAGGACTGCGGTGAGGAAGATCAGCAGATGCGCGCGTTGGGCCAGATGCACGGGCAAACTTTCCTAGCGGGGGACGGGCGTATCGCGCAGCAGGCTCGCGACGATCTGCAGGTCGGTGATCCCTTCCAGAGCCGCCTCGGGCGTGAGCACGAGCCGGTGTGCGACGACCCAGATCGCCGCATCCTTCACATCATCCGGACCAACGAAATCACTCCCGCGCAACCCCGCGAGCACCCGGGCAGCCTTCACCAACGCCAGTGCACCGCGTGTGGACAAACCAAGTGAGACGCGGACGTGCTCGCGCGATGCGCGGGCCAGGTCGAGCACATAACCTGTGAGCGCAGCGGATACATGGATGCGATCGGCATCGGCGCGCGCCTGCTCGAGCACTGAGCGCTGCAGCGGCTGGATGCCGGCCATCGTGCTCTGCGCGGTGCTCGCCAGTGTGCCGTAGCGGAACAGGATCTCCGTTTCGGCGGCGCGATCGGGATAGCCGACATCGATGCGCAGCATGAACCGATCGAGCTGGGACTCCGGCAGCGGATACGTGCCCTCGAACTCGCGCGGATTCTGCGTCGCCAGCACCAGAAAATCCGCCGGCAATGCAAAGACCTCCCGCTCGATGCTGACCTGCCGCTCCTCCATCGCCTCGAGCAGCGCCGACTGCGTCTTGGGTCCGGCCCGATTGACCTCATCGACGAGCACGACGTCTGCGAACAACGGACCCGGGCGGAAGATGAAACAGCCCCGGCCCTCTTCGAAGACGTGCACGCCGATAATATCGCTCGGCATGAGATCGGGGGTGCCCTGGATGCGTTGGAATTCACCTCCCAGCAGCCGCGCAAGGGTCTTCGCGAGCAGCGTCTTGCCCAGCCCCGGCACGCCCTGAACCAACACATGGCCACGCGCAGCGAGTGCCACGATGAGCGCACGGATGGCACCGTCCGCGCCAACGACCACGCGCCCCAGCTCCCGCCGCAGCGAAGCCTCCAGTGTCTGCAGGGATGCGCTCATGATTGCAGTCGCCTGTTGATCCGCACGAGAAGATTGTGCAGCTGCAATAGCGGCACGGGAGTCCCGGCGTTCGCATCCTGCTGCCAGTCACGCAACTGTTGCAGATCGACGGATGCGATGCCGGCGTGCCGTTGCAGCAGCTCGAGCGGGAAGCGCCTCAGGAACTGCTCGAGCATGCGCCGGGCGGCGGCGGCCGGCGTGAGTACGCGTGCCAGAAATCCCCCTGTCGCCCGCACGAGCTCGGCTTCCTGGGGCAGCGCGAGCGTCGCGACCGGAACTCGCAGGCGCGTCGCGCCCAGCACCCAGAGGAGCCACAACAGCACGAGCACGCCGATGGTCCGATACAGCCGCGGATCGCGGTAGAACGCGGCCGGGTCGTACTCCGAGCCCAGGCCCTGGTGCGCATCATCGAACAGCACCATCCCGCCGGACTTCACGTTGGCGCCGATCAGATTGGCCAGTAGTCGCGCGTTGTCGCCAAGCCCCACGGCGCGATCGGTGAACACAGAGCCGAGTGTGCTCACGATGATCCGCCCACTTCCGGCGGCACGTGTCCACAGAACGCCTTCACCTGACTCGCGTTCGTGTGCCAGGGCAAAGACGAAGCCCTCGGCGGGCAGTTTCACCGTCCAGGAGCGTGCTGGATGCTCCGACACTGCCACGGCGTCGTGCACCCCTTCAAAGTACGCATGCGGCCGATTCGGCAGCAGATGCAGCGTCGCCGCACCGGCGGGTCGCTCGCGCGCACTGACGGTGAAGTCCAATCCTGTCAACAGCCGCAGGTCACCGGACGCCAGATTGCCGAGCGAGAAGGCCCAGTCGGGGTTGTCCGCCAGTGCGGCCAACACGATCAGCGTATTACCCGCGCGCACCCAGCGGTCGAGCGCGCGCAGCTCACCCGGACGGAAATCCGCGGAGACCGGCAGCGTGATGATGAGAACATTCCCCTCGGGGGTGCCGGCGCGACCGGCCAGCCGCTCGAAACGATCGCGCAATGACCGGGCGCGCACGTGCTGCGAGTCGAGCCATTGCAGCGCAGCGTAATAGCCGTTACCGCCCCGCTCGGCCGTCGTCGGACGCGGCACGTCGTTGCCGGCGAGATGGGCCGCGTTGCCGGGCAGGAACAGGGAAAGGAACAATGCGATCGCACCCAGCGCACACAGCAGCGTGATGATCCGTTCTTTCATGGTGCGGATTCGCTTGCTTCCAGCCGCTCGAGCAGAGTGCGGCCTGCGGCAAGCGGCAACTGCAGCTCCTGCGGCGCGACCGGCCGGCCCGAGAAGCGCACGCGCTCGCAAGCCGTCGCGATCTGCAGCAAACGCTCCCGGTCGGCCTGCGGCAGCCGCACGGCTTGGCCGAGCTCGCGCGCCGTCATCGCAGCGGCAGGTGGCAGCACGCCACGCCGCATGAGGCGTGCGGTGAGTCGCTCCAACAGCAGACGCAGCTTCTCGCTGAGCGCTGCGGCATCGATCTCGTCCCAGTCGAACCGATCCGCGTCATCGCGCGGCGTGCGCCGGCTGCGCCGCGCGCGCGGTACGGATGCAAACGGGGCCGCAAGGTGGATTTCCTGGAACAGGATCATGCCTGCCAGCACGCTGACCGCCGCCAGCGCCAACACGCAGATGAGCTCGAGGACCGTTTGTGACATGCCGGCCGGATCAAGCAGGGCCGCGAGCCAGCTTCGCTGCCGGGATGGCTCATCGGGTTCGAGCACGGCGCGCAGCCAGCGCTTGAAGCGCTGCCAGGCACTCGGAGGCGGCGCGTCGGCGCCTTGCAGCTGCGCCAGAATGGCGTGCAGGCGGCGCAGATCGGGCGCTTGCGCCGGAGCCTGCGTGGCAAGCTCGCGGCGGGCGAGATCCGCGAGCGCGGCGAGATTTGCCGCCGAAAGCTCATTGCGAGCTGCGCGCCACGCACTGGGCAGCCACGGCGATAGCCCGCTCGCCGCCAGCGCCCGCGCAAGCTCCGGACACCGTGCGGCAATGCGCTCGTAGCCGATATCCACCTGCGGATCGAGCCGCCCGACACACGCATCGATGCCGGCGACGTCCTGGGGTGTAGCCGGCTGCATTGCAACGCATGCCAGCATCCCGAGCAGCACCGAGGATGGGACGGGCCGCATCGTTCAGGGGGTCGCAGCGGCGAGGCGCCGCGCGAGATCAGCTCCGTCCCGGCGCGCCTCGAGATCGCCGTACAGCGCCAGCCCCATCGCCGAATAGAACGGCACGCCCACGGCGACCAGCACCGCGGCCATCACCGTGGAGACGGCCGTGATGGCGGCCAGATCGCCATGGCCTGCGAAGGGCAGAATGACCGCTGCCAGCACCCCGGCGAGTGTGTAGAACACGCCCAGCATCGCAATCTCCACCGCGTAGATCGTGGCGGCTCGCCACCAGTTGCCGCGCATGAGATGAACGCTGTACTTGAGGCTTGCGTACATCCCCCGACCGCCGATCAGCAGGGCGAACAGCGCGCAGGACACCGCGACACCAACATAACTGGCGGGTACGCCGAGCACGAGAATGGCCCAGAGCCGCCGGGGACGTGCCACGGCAAGCAGGGGTGCGAACCACACTCCCGTCATGAGGGTCATGACGATGATCACGCAGAGCGTCGCGGGCGCTCTGCGCACGGCGCTGCGCAACCCCGGCTGCGCCCTGCGGAGCACGCCCGTGGCGATGGCGCCCTGTCGCAGGATGATGGCGTTGTAGAAGACGGCGCCCAGGAATGAACCGACCGCGAACATCAGCCACGCGACTGGATCATCACGGCCGGCGCCGCGCCCCGGCCCGTGGACGATCAGCGTGTAGACGCTCGAAGCCTGGCTCGAGAGCATCGCCAGCAGTCCGTACGGCAGACAGCGCAGCAGCGTGGCGCGGAAGATGCGAAATCCGCCATCGAGGACCTCGCCGATCGTCTGCGGGCGAGCAGGGGGATACAAAACGGGCGCCATCCGCGAATATTACGGACTATGGAGGCCAATCTCACGATCGCCGCACTGCTCGCGCAGGGCTCGCAGCGCCTGCACGCAGTCGCCGGCGACCCTGCCAGCGCGCTGCGTGAAGCAGAAATGCTGCTGGGCCATGAGCTCGGGGCCGGCCGCGCACAGCTGCGATCCCAAGCGGCGCGTCTGGCTGGGAACGCCGCAGCCGGCCGCTTTGCCCAATCGATCGCGCGGCGCGCACGCGGCGAGCCGGTCGCCTACATCGTGGGCCGACGGGAATTCTGGTCCCTGCAGCTGTCGGTGAGTCCGGCGGTGCTGGTGCCGCGAGCCGATACGGAGCTGCTGGTCGAGCGGGCGCTGGCATTGTGGCCGCATTCGCCCGCCCGCATCGCCGATCTGGGCACCGGCTCGGGCGCCGTGGCGATCGCCATCGCCAGCGAACGCCCCCGCTGGCACGTCACGGCGACGGATCTGTCCGCGGATGCTTTGGCCATGGCACGCGCGAATGCGGCGAGCCTCGGACAAGACCGCTTGGAATTCGTGGCGGGTGACTGGTTCGCCCCGCTTGCCGGGCGACGCTTCGAGCTGGTGGTCAGCAATCCTCCCTACGTCGCGGACGACGATCCGGCGTTGCGGCAGTCGGATCTGCGCTTCGAGCCCACTCTGGCGTTGCGCGGCGGTCCCGACGGCCTGTCCTGTCTGCGTGCCATCATCGAAGCTGCCCCCGGATATCTTGAGCCTGACGGGTGGCTGCTGCTCGAGCACGGATCACAACAGGCCGCCGCCATCCGCCATGAGCTTGTGGTGCGTGGGTTTGCTTCGGTACGCTCGCACCGCGATCTGGCCGGCCACGAGCGCGTGACCGAGGCGCGCGCCGCCAACTGCCTGCGATTCAACGACTTCGCCTCCACCGGATGAGGAACCATGATCAGATTCGAGACTTCCCACGGCAACTTCACCGTCGAGTTGTTCCCCAAGGAGGCTCCGCTGAGCGCGGAGAACTTCCAGAAGTACGTCGATGACGGCCATTTCGATGGCACCATCTTCCACCGCATCGTGCCGGGATTCGTGATCCAGGGCGGCGGGCTCACCGCGGACTTCAGCAGCAAGAGCACCCGTGAGCCGATCCGCAACGAGGCCAAGAACGGCCTGAAGAACACGCGCGGCACGCTTTCCATGGCACGCACCAGCGACGTCAACAGCGCCACGTGCCAGTTCTTCGTCAACCTCGCCGACAACGCATTCCTCGATCATGGACCGCGTGACTTCGGCTACGCCGTGTTTGGCAAAGTGACGCAAGGCATGGAGGTCATCGACAAGATCGCCGCGGTGAAGACCGGTCGACGCAAGGGTCACCAGGACGCGCCGCTCGAGGATGTCGTTATCCTGAGCGCCCGCAACACCGGGAAGAGTTGAACAGCAGCCCACGTGGGGCGGCCGTGCCGTGACCCGAAACGGGTCCATCTTCGGACGGCTGGTGCGCTGGTGCCTGCTGGCGGTCCTGGCCTGGGTCCTCCTGACGGGACTTGCCATCCTGCTGCTGCGCTGGATCAATCCCCCGACCAGCGCGTTCATGGTGGCGAGCCGCGCAGCCGCCTGGCGCGCGCACGATCTCAGCTACCGCACCGACTATGAGTGGGTGGGCCTCGAGCGCATCGCAACGACTGCCGCGATTGCCGTGATCGCCTCGGAAGATCAGCAGTTTCCCTTCCACGCCGGCTTCGACCTGAATTCCATCCGCGAGTCGGTGCGCGCGAGCGAGCGGGGCCGCAAGCTGCGAGGTGCCAGCACGATTTCCCAGCAGGTGGCCAAGAACCTGTTTCTGTGGAATGGCCACAGCTTCGTGCGCAAGGCGCTCGAGGCGTGGTTGACGGTGTTGATCGAGACGCTCTGGCCCAAGGAGCGCATCCTCGAGATCTATCTGAACATCGTGGAATTCGGCCGGGGCATCTACGGGGTCGAGGCCGCCTCCCATCGTTTTTACCGCACCTCCGCCGCACGACTCACCGCCAGCGAAGCCGCGTTGCTCGCGGCGGTGTTGCCCAATCCGCTGCGGCTGCGCGTGGACCGCCCTTCCGCCTACGTGCTCGGCCGGCGTGACTGGATCCTGGGGCAGATGCGTGATCTGGGCGGTGCCGCCTACCTGCGCGGGCTCGAAACACAAGCGCACGCGCGCCCCCGCGGCTGAGCCCTTACGTCGGTTCATACCCCAGATTGGGCGACAGCCAGCGTTCCATCTCGGCGAGCGTGCAGCCTTTGCGCCGCGCGTAGTCCGCCACCTGATCGCGATCGATCTTGCCGACGCCGAAGTAGTGCGCATCCGGATGGCTGAAGTACCAGCCGCTCACCGCAGCGGTCGGATACATCGCATAGGATTCCGTCAGGCGGATGCCGGCGCGGTCGGCAGGGTTGAGCAGCGCCCAGAGCTTGGATTTCTCGGTGTGGTCGGGACATGCGGGATAACCGGGCGCCGGGCGGATGCCGACATATTCCTCGCGCACGAGCTGCGCGTTGGTGAGTGTCTCCGCCGGCACATAGCCCCAGAATTGCTTGCGGACCCGCTCGTGGAAATGCTCGGCACACGCCTCTGCGAGCCGATCAGCCAGGGCTTTGAGCATGATGCTCGAATAATCATCGTGCTCGGCCTGGAAGCGGGCCACGTGCTCCTCGATGCCGATTCCCGCCGTCACCGCGAAGGCACCGATGTAGTCGGGCACACCACTTGATTTGGGCGCGATGTAGTCGGCCAGGCACTCATGGGGCTGGCCCGGTGCCTTGCTCTTCTGCTGCCGCAGGAACGTCAAGGTCTGGATGGTCTTCGTACGGCCCTCATCGGCGTAGATCTCGACGTCATCGCCGACGGCGTTGGCGGGAAACAAACCGATCACCGCCCGTGCGGTCAGCCACTGCTGCTCGATCAGTTGCCTGAGCATCCGCCGCGCATCCGCATACAGGTTGCTTGCAGCCTCCCCGACCACCGGATCCGAAAGCACCTCGGGAAACTTGCCCGTCAGCTCCCAGGCGTTGAAGAACGGCATCCAGTCGACATAGTCGAGCAGCTCCTGCAACGGATAACGGTCGAAACTCTGCACGTTCGTGATCCGGGGCCGCACGGGCGTGTACGCCGCCCAATCGATGCGCCGCCGGTTCGCGCGCGCCTGCGCAAGCGCGAGCTCCGGCGATTTGACGCGCTTGCCCGCATGCTGCTCGCGCCGGCGGGCGTGCTCGTCATTGTTGCGCGCAAGAAATTCCACCCGCGAGGTCTCGGTCGACAGCGTCTGACAGACACCGACCGAACGCGACGCATCCTTCACGTAGATGACCGGATGCTGGTATTGCGGCGCGATCTTCACCGACGTATGGGTCGGTGAAGTCGTCGCTCCCCCGATCAGCAGCGGGATCTCGAAACCCTGCCGCTGCATCTCCTTCGCCACATGCACCATCTCGTCCAGCGAGGGCGTGATCAGTCCGGACAGTCCGATGTAATCGGCGTTCTCGCGGCGCGCGGCCTCGAGGATCTTCTCGCTCGGCACCATCACGCCGAGATCGACCACCTCGAAGTTGTTGCACTGGAGCACCACACTCACGATGTTCTTGCCGATGTCGTGCACGTCGCCCTTGACGGTGGCGATCACGATGCGGCCGTTGGACCGGGACACCCCGCCCTGGGACTTCTCGATGAAGGGCACGAGATAGGCGACTGCACGCTTCATCACGCGGGCGCTCTTGACCACCTGCGGAAGGAACATCTTGCCGGAGCCGAACAGGTCACCGACGATGTTCATGCCATCCATCAGCGGACCTTCGATCACCTGCAGCGGCTTCTCGCAGCTCAGGCGCGCCTCCTCGGTATCCTCGAGGATGAAATCGTCGATTCCCTTCACCAGCGAGTGCTCGAGGCGCTTGACCACCGGCAGGCTGCGCCAGCGGTTGTCGACCTGGCGCTTCGTGCCCGACTCACCCTTGAAACGCGCCGCCATCTCCAGCAGCCGCTCGGTGCCATCGGCACGCCGGTTGAGCACCACATCCTCGACGATCTCGCGCAGCTCCGGATCGATCTGCGCGTAGATCGCCAGCTGTCCGGCGTTGACGATACCCATGTCCATGCCGGCGGCAATCGCGTGGTAGAGGAAAACCGAATGCATCGCCTCGCGCACCGGATCATTGCCACGGAAGGAGAACGAGACGTTGCTGACACCGCCGCTCACCAGTGCATGCGGCAGCGTGCGCTTGATCGCGCGCGTCGCTTCGATGAAGGCGTGCGCGTAGCCGTTGTGCTCCTCGATCCCGGTCGCGATGGCGAAAATGTTGGGGTCGAAGATGATGTCCTCGGGGGGCACGCCGGCGCGGTTGGTCAGCACGTCATAGCAGCGGCGGCAGATCGCGAGCTTGCGCTCGATCGTATCGGCCTGCCCCGCTTCGTCGAACGACATCACCACCATGGCGGCACCGTAGCGGCGCACTTTGCGCGCATGGGCGATGAAGGCTTCTTCGCCCTCCTTGAGGCTGATCGAGTTGACCACTGCCTTGCCCTGCACGCACTTCAATCCGGCCTCGATGACCGACCACTTGGAGGAGTCGATCATCACCGGCACCCGCGCGATATCCGGCTCGGCGGCGACCAGATTGAGAAAGCGCACCATGGCCGCTTCCGAATCCAGCATCCCCTCGTCCATGTTGACATCGATCATCTGCGCGCCGCTCAGCACCTGCTGGCGCGCGATGTCGAGCGCTGCGCCGTAATCGCCGGCCTCGATCAGCTTGCGGAACTTGGCCGACCCGGTGACGTTGGTGCGCTCACCCACGTTCACGAACAGCGATTCATCGTCGATGGTCAGAGGCTCGAGGCCCGCGAGCCGCAGTTTCGGCGCGACCGACGGCAGCGGCCGTCGCGCGAAAGCGCGCATTTCCGCGCACATCAGCCGGATGTGCTGCGGCGTCGTGCCACAGCAGCCGCCGACGATATTGACAATGGCGTCGGCGCCATAATCCCTGAGGATCCGGGCGGTTTCCTCCGGGCTCTCGTCGTATTCACCGAACGCATTCGGCAGTCCCGCATTCGGATAGGCGCAGATGTACGTATCGGCGAGGCGCGACAGCTCCTGCACGTACTGGCGTAGCTGGCTCGCCCCGAGAGCACAGTTGAGGCCGACGGCCAGGGGCTGCGCATGGCGGATCGAGTTCCAGAACGCCTCCGGGGTCTGCCCGGACAGCAGCCGTCCCGAGGCATCGGAGATCGTTCCAGAGAGCATGAGCGGAACCTCCACCCCGAGCTCCTCGAACAACTGCTGCACGGCAAAGATCGCCGCCTTGGCATTGAGCGTGTCGAAAATGGTCTCGATGAGCAGCAGATCGACGCCACCGAGCAGCAGTGCGCGAGCGGCCTCCGAATAGGTCGCCACCAGCTGATCGAAGCTGACGCTGCGATAGCCGGGATCGTTCACATCGGGCGACAGCGAGGCCATGCGGCTCGTCGGCCCGAGCGCCCCGGCCACGAAAGCGGCGCGCCCGCGCGCGCGCGCGAACTCATCGGCGCTCTCGCGGGCGATGCGTGCTGCCCGGTAATTGAGCTCGGGCACGAGCGCTTCGGTGGCGTAATCGGCCTGCGAGATGGCGGTCGAGTTGAATGTGTTGGTCTCGATGATGTCCGCGCCGGCCTCGAGGTAAGCGCGGTGAATGTCGGCGACGAGTTGCGGCCGGGTCAGCACCAGGATGTCGTTGTTCCCGCGAAGCTCGCGCCCATGCTCGACAAAGCGCTCTCCCCGGAAGCCGCGCTCATCGAGCTTGTGCTGCTGGATCATCGTGCCCATCGCCCCATCGAGGATCACGATCCGCTCATCCAGCAGGCACTTGAGCCGCTCGATGCGCTCGCGGCGCTGCGTCTCATCGACGGGAGCCACGCCGAAAGGCGCGGCCGGCGCACGTGCGGCACGGGCATGATCGTGACGCTCCACGTCCAATGCCTGGGGAGCTTGCGCGTGCCGACAGCTCATGCGACCGCCCGCGCAGCCACTGGACGCACACCGAGCGCATGACAGATCGCATAGGTCAGCTCGGCACGGTTGAGGGTATAAAAGTGAAAGTCCCGCACCCCTTCGCGCTCCAGCTGTTGGACCTGCTCGATGGCGACGCTTGCGGCGATGAGGCGGCGCGTCTCCGGATCATCATCGAGCCCCTGGAAGCGGTTCTGCAGCCACTCGGGAATGCGGGCACCGCAACGGGCCGCCATGCGCACCACCTGCGGGAAGCGGGTGATCGGCAGGATTCCCGGCACGATGGGCGCATCAATGCCGCGACTTGCGCAGCGGTCCCGGAAGCGCAGGAAAACTTCCGTATCGTAGAAGAACTGGGTGATCGCCCGCGAAGCGCCCGCCTCGATTTTGCGCTTGAGATTCATGAGATCCGCCTCGGCGCTGTCCGCCTCCGGATGCACTTCCGGATAGGCGGCGACCGAGATGTCGAAGTCCGCCAGCGACTTGAGCCCCGCGACGAGCTCCGCCGCATGGGCGAATCCATCCGGATGCGGGCGATAACCGCCGGCCTGCTGGGGTGGATCGCCGCGCAGGGCCACCAGGTGACGGATCCCCGTGTCGCGATAGCTGCGCGCGATCTCGAGAATCTCGCTGCATGTGGCGCCGACACAGGTCAGATGCGGGGCGCCGACGAGGGAAGTCTCGCGCTGGATGCGGGACACGACCTGATGTGTGCGCTCGCGGGTCGAGCCATCGGCGCCATAGGTCACCGACACGAAGCGTGGCGCGAGCGGCGCAAGCCGCTCGATGGATTTCCACAGCAGCGCCTGCATGTCGGCATCGGCCGGTGGAAAGAATTCGAACGACACGCTCAGCGGTCGCGCGCTAGGGCGCCCGGCATGCTCGGGGTTCACGTTCATGCACGCCTCATTGCAGGTTGTTCGCTGTTCGATACCGGTACCGCCACGGCGGCCAGTACGTGTTCGCCGTCGGCTTCGATCGGGCTCAGCCACTCGCACTGCAGCTGCAGCTCGCCCAGCAGCCGGCGCAAACGCGCCAGCGGATGCTCGACCACTTTCTCCCGCGACCCCTCGAGCGCCTCGTACCGCTCGAACAGCCACAGATGGCCGCAGGCGCCCAGGGCGCCGCGGGCAGCTGCCAGCATCGCGGCGAATTCCGCCGCACTTGCCGAGGGCTGATCCAGAACCACGGCATCGAATGGGCCCCCGGCGCGCGCGATCTCCCGCTCACCCAGGCTGTACGGCTCGCCGGCGAGAACGACGCGACAGCGAAAGCCCGCGCGCGCGGCACACGCGCGCGCGCGCTGGGCGGCACGCCGCGAGTGCGCGATCGCCGTGCACTCGGCGGCCATCGATGCGGCCGCCTCCAGCAGCTGTGGATGCTCCACCCCCACCACGAGCACTGAATTCACCGGCCCGGCCGGGGCATGCGCCTGCATGAACCCACTGAGCGCCCGTCCGAGGCGCGAACCGCTCGCGCCGGCGGCGCGCGCAGCTTCCCCTGCGGCCTCGCGTGTCCGTTCCAGGTCGCGGCGCAGCTCGCCATCGTTGGGGTCGAGATGCCCCAGCAATCCCTGCACGAACGCTGCGGCTGGCGCTTGCGCGGCCAGTCGATACTGCACCCACTGTCCGTGGCGTAGCCGGTCGAGCAGGCCCGCCTCGCACAGAATGCGCAGATGGCGCGAAACGCGCGGCTCGCTCTGATGCAGCGCCTGCGCCAGGTCCGAGACGCTCAAGTCACGCTGACTGCACAGCGACAACAGGCGCAGCCGGCTCGGCTCCCCCGCAGCCCGCAACCAGCTCAGCAGACGTTGCCGGCTCATACGCACCCTGCTGGCTCTGGCTTCATATTCGATATCCTTTCATATTCGGTATTCTACAATTGCACAAATCTTTAATTCCAAGTGTAGCAGATCCCGCCACCAGCGCAAACCCGGCTGCCACTCAATGAATCGAGGGAGGATTGGCCGGGTCGGCGACGTCGGCGAACAGGGTCTCGACGTCGCCGGCCTCGAAGCGGTAGGGCCGATGACAGAATTCGCAGGTGACGGTGACAGCCCCCTGCTCACGCAGCACGTCGCGCACCTCATCGGGACCCAGGGCGCGCAGCAGACCGGCCACCCGCCCCTGGTTGCAGCGGCACTCGAACTGCACGGGGGTGCCCCGGAACAGGCGCATGTCGTAGGCCGCGAAGCCGCGCCCCAGCAGCTCCTCCACGGGACATTCGAGCAGCTCTGCAGCGCTCAGGCGCTCGATGCCTTTCTGCGCCTCCTTCCAGATCTCTTCCAGCTCGGCTTCATCCGCGGCCGCAGCGCCGGGCACCTTTTGAACGAGCACGCCGGCGCCGCGCGCGTCGTCCGCGGCCAGCAGCAGCCGCGTGGGCAGCTGCTCGGAACCGGTGAAGTAGGCTTCCAGCGAATCCGCCAGCGAGCCGCCGACCAGCGGCACGATCCCCTGGTAGCGCATGCTTCGCTCGTCAGCCTCGATCGTCACGGCGACGCGGCCCGAGGAGCCGACGAGCTTGCGGAACGTCTTGGCATCGCGCGCCGGCGCTGCGGCGATGGCACTCACGGCCTCGTCGTCATAGCGAGCGACCGCACGCAGTCGAAAGTCATGCGTGCACTGGGCGACGAGCAGACTGATTGCGCCATCGCCCTGCAATTGCAGCGTCAGCGTACCTTTGAACTTCAGCGTCGCCGCAAACAGCACCGAGGCGGCAACGGCCTGCCCCAGCAGCTCGCGCACGAGCGGCGGATAATCCGAGTGCGCGCACAGCTCGCGCCAGGCCGAATCCAGGCACACCCAGTGGCCGCGAACGGGTTGGTTCTCGACGATGAAACGGCGCACCTCATCGCACGCTGGGGTCTGCTTTTGCATCGCTCAACAATGGGGGAAGGCGCGAAACAACTCAACCCGCCGCCGCAAAGCCTCAGCCGGCCGGACGCAGCAGCAGATCACACTGTGCCTGGGCGTGGGTGAGCTCCTCGAGGCTCATCGGCACGAGCCCGCCCTTCACGAAGGCGCAGGCGCTCAGGCGAGCGGCGCGCAGCAGGCCCGCCAGGTCGGCGGGTGCAAAACCGGCCAGCTGCAAACTTTGCGGGGAGTACTCCAGCAGCACGCAGGCGCAGCGTTTGAGCAACTCGCCGGCACCCCGGAGCACGAAGAATTCGTACCCCTCGACATCGATTTTCAACAATCCGATCGGCCGCGCCCCGAGCGCCTGCGCACGCCAGAACCGTTCCAAGGTATCGACTGCAACCTCGACGAGCCCGCCACTGGTGTTGCCTTCGAGCAGGGTATGCCGACCGTTGTTGGCATCCTTGTAGCGGTGCAGTTGCGCCGTGGCGACCTGGTCGCCCAACGCCACGTTGAGCGCGGTGACCCGCTTCGCCCCGTTCGCCTCGAGGTTGCGCCGCAACAGCCGGTAACTGGCAGGATCGGGCTCGAACGCGAAGATCGCCGCCCCTTCGGCGCTGAGCCGATCGAGCAGCACGCTGTACCAACCCAGATTCGCGCCGATATCGATGCCTACGTCGTCGCGTCCGAGGCGCACGTGATCGATCAGATAGCGCGTGATGTGCGGCTCGTGCGCGCCCCACCGGTAGATGTGCCGTGTGATGCAATCTGCCGCGGGACCTGCGAAGACCAGATTGAACGGCGCCGCATGCGCCTCGACACAGCCGTCACGGCTCGTCAGTCGTGCCACGCCGAACTGCACGGTGCGCCACAGCCGTCGTGGCCAGGGATGCTCGACCTGGATGCCCGGTGTCCCTCCCGCGACAGCTTGGCGTGCAAGGTTCAGAGTTTCTTCTTCAACAGCTCATTCAGCTGCGCCGGATTGGCTTTGCCGCCGGTGGCTTTCATGACCTGTCCGACGAAGAAGCCGAACAGCTTGTCCTTCCCCGCCCGGTAATCGGCGAGTTGTGCGGGGTTCTGCGCCATCACTTCCTCGATGGCCCGCTCGATCGCAGCCACGTCCGTGATCTGCCGCAGCCCCTTCGCATCGATGATCGCATCGGCCGCCTGTCCGCCTGACCACATCGCCTCGAAGACCTCCTTGGCGATCTTTCCCGAGATGGTGCGATCGGCGATCCGGCGCAACAGGGCGGCGAGCGCGCTGGGCGGCAGCTTGCCCGAGCCGATCTCCAGCCCGTCGCGGTTGAGCGCCGCAGCCAGCTCCCCCATGACCCAATTGGCGGCCAGTTTCGCCTCGGCAGCCGCCCCTTGCGTGCCACAGTCCCGGACGAGCGCTTCGTAGTAATCGGCAAGCTCGCAGCTCGCAGTCAATACCCCGGCATCGTAGGCCGATAGTGCATATTGCGAGGCAAACCGCGCCGCCTTCTGATCCGGTAATTCCGGCAGACGCGCGCGCAATCCGCCAATGAACGTCTCATCGAGCATCACCGGCAACAGATCGGGGTCCGGGAAGTAGCGGTAATCGTTGGCTTCCTCCTTCGAGCGCATGGAGCGGGTCTCGCCCTTGTCGGCATCGTACAGACGCGTCTCCTGCAGCACGCGCCCGCCCGCTTCGAGCAACTCGATCTGCCGCTGCACCTCGTAGAGGATGGCTTTCTCCACGAAGCGGAAGGAATTGAGGTTCTTGATTTCCGCGCGCGTGCCGAGCTTGTCCGAGCCCTGCGGCCGGATGGAGACGTTCGCATCGCAGCGGAAGGAGCCTTCCTGCATGTTGCCGTCGCAGATCCCGAGGTAGCGCACGAGCGTGTGCACCTTCTTCATGTAGGCCACCGCCTCCCTGGCGCTGCGCAGGTCCGGTTCCGAGACGATCTCCACCAGCGGCGTACCGGCGCGGTTCAGATCGATGCCCGACACCCCGGGCAGCCCTTCATGCAGCGATTTTCCGGCATCCTCCTCCAGGTGTGCTCGGGTCACGCCGATGCGTTTCCTCGTGCCATCCTCGAGAACGATGTCGATGCTGCCGTTGGCGACGATGGGCAGCTCGTACTGACTGATCTGGTACCCCTTGGGCAGATCCGGATAGAAGTAATTCTTCCGCGCGAACACCGATGTGGCGGCGATGCGCGCGTCGATCGCGAGCCCGAACAGCACCGCCATCCGCACCGCCTCGGCGTTCAGTACCGGCAGCACGCCCGGATAGCCCAGATCGACGAGATTGGCCTGGACATTGGGCGGGGCACCATAGGCGGTGGCCGAGCCGGAAAAGATCTTCGAGCGCGTCGCCAGCTGCGCGTGGATCTCGAGACCGATGACCGTCTCCCAGCTCATCTGAATCCTTCCGGAGTCCGCGTGTGCCACGCGGTCTCGCGCTGAAAGGCATGCGCGACATTCAACAGCCTGGCTTCGCTGAAGTGCGGTCCCACGATCTGCAGCCCGACCGGCAATGCACCGACGAAGCCGCACGGGATCGACACAGCCGGCAGGCCTGCAAGATTGGCACCGATCGTGTAGATGTCGTTGAGATACATCGTGATGGGGTCGGCGGTCTTCGCGCCGATTGCGAATGCGGGGGTCGGCGTCGTCGGACCCATCAACACATCCACGCTGCCGAACGCACGCTTGAAATCCGCCGCGATGAGCTGGCGGACTTTCTGTGCCTTGAGGTAGTAGGCATCATAGTAGCCGGCCGACAGCACGTACGTGCCCGTCATGATCCGGCGCTTCACCTCCGCGCCGAAGCCCTCGCCACGGGAGCGCTTGTACAGGTCCAGCAGATCGCGCGGTTCGCGGCAGCGATGCCCATAGCGCACGCCATCGAAACGCGCCAGGTTGGACGAGCATTCCGCCGGCGCGACCACGTAATACGCCGGTACGGACAGCGGCAGATTCGGCAGACTCACCTCCTGCAGCCGCGCACCGAGACCTTCGTACACGGCGAGCGCTTCGCGAATGCGCGCCTCGTTCTCCCGCTCGAGCCCCTTGTCGAAGAACTCCTGCAGCAGCCCGATCGTGAGCCCTGCGAGTGGCGCATCGAGCGTGGCGCAATAATCCGGTACGGGGCGATCCACGCTCGTCGAATCCTTCGGATCGAAACCCGCCATCTCGCGCAGAATGAGTGCGGCATCCTCGACGCTGGTGGCGATCACTCCGGCCTGATCGAGGCTCGAGGCGAACGCGACCATCCCATAACGCGACACGCGTCCGTAGGTGGGCTTGATGCCGGTCACGCCGCACAAAGCAGCCGGCTGGCGAATCGAGCCGCCCGTATCGGTGCCCGTGGCAGCGGGCGCCAGTCGCGCAGCCACCAGGGCCGCGGAGCCGCCCGAGGAGCCGCCCGGGACGAGCGCGGTATTCCACGGATTGCGCACCGGGCCGTAGAAGCTGTTCTCGTTGGAGGAGCCCATCGCGAACTCGTCCATGTTCGATTTGCCGAGCGTGATAGCGCCGGCCGACTTGAGCTTCGCGACCACCGTCGCATCATAGGGCGAAACGAAATCCTCGAGCATGCGCGAGCCGCAGGTGGTGCGCACACCTTGGGTGCAGAACAGATCCTTGTGCACGATCGGCAGGCCCGAGAGCGGGCCAGCGCTGCCTGCGGCCAGCGCGCGGTCCGCCTGCGCCGCAGCGGCGAGCGCCTGTTCATGCATCACCGTGATGAAGGCATTGAGCACCGGCTGGCTCGCATCGATGCGTCGCAGCGCATCGCGCGTCAGTTCGACACTGGAGAATTCACGCGCCCGCAGGCCGTTGGCAAGCTGCATCAGCGTCTGCGTCGAATGACTCACTCGATCACCCTGGGTACCAGGTACAGTCCGGCCGCCACCTGCGGTGCATTCGCCTGAAAGAGCTCATGCCGATCGGTTTCCGTGACGGCATCCTCGCGCAGGCGCTGCGACAGCCCGGGCAGCGGATGCGCCATCGGTGTGACGCTGGCGGTGTCGGCCCGGTCGAGCTCCCCGACGAACTCGAGGATGGCCGACAGGCTCTTTTGATAGACGGGAATTTCCTGCGGACGCAGCTCGAGGCGCGCCAGGTGGGCGATGTGCTCGATCTGCTCGCGTGTCAGGGCCATGGGATGCACTGTCCGGAAATGTGGTGGAGTACGCAGATAAGAATGCGAAAATCAGCGCAAAATCATACATGTTGCCTTGCTGAATGTCCTGTCGGTTGCTAGATTACGCGCCACTTTTAGGTCCCCCGCCGCACTTTAAAATCCCGGTCGTCAATTCATGTTCAAACGCTTGCGCGGCTATTTCTCGAGCGATCTGTCGATCGATCTGGGAACGGCCAACACACTCATCTATGTCCGCGACAAAGGCATCGTGCTCAACGAGCCGTCCGTCGTGGCGGTGCAGGACGAGTCCACACGGGGCGGCGGCAAGATCATCGTCGCCGTAGGCGCCGAGGCCAAGAGCATGCTCGGGCGCACGCCCGGGCACATCACGGCCGTGCGTCCGATGAAGGACGGCGTGATCGCCGACTTCACCTACACGGAGAAGATGCTGCAGCACTTCATCAACAAGGTACACGGCAATCGCATGCTCAAGCCCTCACCGCGGGTGCTCGTGTGCGTCCCGTTCGGCTCGACTCAGGTGGAGCGCCGTGCGATCCGCGAGTCGGCCGAGGGAGCCGGAGCGCGCAATGTGGCCATCGTCAGTGAGCCCATGGCGGCCGCCGTCGGCGCGGGGCTGCCCGTGCACGAGGCGCGCGGCTCCATGGTACTCGATATCGGCGGGGGCACCTCGGAAGTCGCGGTGCTGTCGCTGAATGGCATCGTCTATGCGAACTCCGCGCGCATCGGCGGTGATCGATTCGACGAGGCCATCATGAACTACGTGCGCCGCAACTACGGGATTCTCATCGGCGAGGCCACCGCCGAGCGCATCAAGATCGAAATCGGCTCGGCCTATCCCGGACAGCAGGTGCGGGAGCTCTCGGTCAAGGGCCGTAACCTGTCCGAGGGTGTTCCGCGCAGCTTCACCCTCAACAGCAATGAGATTCTCGAGGCCCTGCAGGAGCCGCTGCAAAGCATCGTCAGCGCCGTCAAGCAGGCGCTCGAACAGACCCCCCCCGAGCTCGGGGCCGATGTCGCCGAGCGCGGGATCGTGCTGACCGGCGGTGGCGCGCTGCTGCGCGACATCGACAAGCTCCTGACCGAAGAGACCGGCCTGCCCGTCGTCGTCGCCGATGACCCGCTCACCTGCGTGGCACGGGGGGGCGGGCGCATTCTCGAGCTGATGGACGAGCTGGGCCCCGGTCACTTCGGTCTCGAATAGCGCCGACGCGGGCGCGATCCATGGCCTTCGGCACAGGGGCCACATCGACCAGAGCCCCGTCTGCGGGCTTTCGCTTCACGCTGTACGCGACGCTTTCGATCGTCATCATGTTCCTTGACCAGCGCGAAGAGTGGTTCGAGCGGATCCATTACGTACTGCAGGCCACCGCCTATCCCATTCAGCTCGCGGTCAGCTCGCCCTCCGCCGCCTGGCGCTGGCTGCAGGAGAGCATCGAGACGCGCGATACGCTGCGCGCCGAGAATGCCCGGCTGCTGCTGCACGAGCGCGAGCTCGAGCTTCGATCCATGCGGTACGAAGCCCTCGCACGGGAAAATGACCAGCTGCGCGGGCTGCGCGCTGCGCTGCCGCCCGTTGCCGAGCGCTGGCTCGTGGCCGAGATCGTGAGCATTCAGCTCAACTCGCTGCGTCAGCGCGTACTCATCGATCGGGGCACGGCCAACGGGGTGTTCAAGGGTCAGGCCGTGCTCGATGACAAGGGGCTGCTGGGTCAGACCACCCATGTCGGACCGTGGAGCGCCGAGGTCATCCTGATCACCGACCCGGAGCATGCGGTGCCGGTGCAGGTTGCGCGTACCGGTTTGCGCACGATTGCCGTGGGCACGGGCGATACCGCCGCGCTGGCATTGCCGTACCTGCCAGCGAATGCGGATGTCAAGCCGGGGGACCTGCTGCTTACCTCGGGTCTGGGCGGGGTGTTCCCGGCCGGCTATCCGGTGGGGAAAGTGACGGAGGTGCACCGGGATGCCGTCCAGCCCCTCGCCCAGGTGCGCGCCGTTCCCTTCGCGAACATGAACACGGATCGGGAGGTGATGCTGGTGTGGTTCCGGCCGGGCCACCCCGCAGCCCCGGTCAGTGCCAGCGGCGCTGCCACGAGCGGCAACCGCAACATGCAGCCCCAGAAAGCTCCACATAGCGCCGCCAGCGCTGCTCCCCCGGCGCGGGCCCCCGCGTCGACCCCCTCCGCATCCGGGGCCGGCGCGCCTGCGCCGGCCGCAGCGGCATCGAGGCATTGATGAGCAGCGAGCCGCGCGGTCAGATGCTGCTCACCGCCCTCGTCGGGCTCATCCTGACGGTGCTGCCGCTGCCGCCGTGGCTGAGCGTGGTGCGGCCGGCCTTTCTCGTACTCACCGTGCTTTACTGGTCGATCGCGGCGCCGCGCGCCGGTGGCATTGCCCTGGCATTCTTTGCCGGGCTCATGCTCGATGTGTTTCAGGGGCCGGTCCTCGGGGAACACGCGCTCGCGCTGTGCCTGATCGCGTACATCGCCGTGCGGGAGCATCAGAAGATCCGCTCCAAGCCGGCATTCCAGCAATCCTTGATCGTGTTCGCAGCGCTCGTCACGTACGAGTTTATCCTGTTTGCCATCGACGGCTGGACCGGTCACCCGATTACGAACCCACTGCGCTGGACGCACACTGTGTCGGGCGCCATTCTGTGGGCTCCCGTGGCCGCGGTTCTCGCCGCCACCAACGACAAGCGCCGATGATTCGGAGAGTTCTCTAAGGTGGCCGCCGGGGTACACATCAAGGACCACTGGAGCGAGCAGCGGCTGTTCGAACAGCGCGCACTCGTCGCCGCCGCCTGCATGGTACTGCTCACGCTCGGGCTGCTCGCCAGACTGTTCCTGCTGCAGGTGGTTCGTCACGACTATTACGCGGAGCTCTCGCAGGGCAACCGGGTGCGCACCGAGCCGATCCCCGCTGCCCGCGGACTCATCTTCGACCGCAACGGCGAGGAGATCGCCGGCGACACCCCCGCGTATCAGCTCGAACTGGTGCCCGAGGAAGTCCCCAATCTGCCGCAGACACTCAAGTCGCTGGTGGACCTGGGCTTGATCCGCTCGGAGGACCTCGAGGAGCTGCTGCGCACGATCAGGTCGCGGCGCAGTTTCGACAGCGTACCGGTGCGCCTGCGCATGTCGGATGAGGACGTCGCGACCTTTGCGGTCCGTCGCTTCGAGTTTCCGGGGCTCGACATCAAGACTCGCCAGACACGCTGGTATCCCGGTGGTGCGCTCGCCGTGCACGCACTCGGCTACGTGGGCGCCATCAGCGAGCAGGACCTGCAGCACATCGATCGCAATGCCTATGCCGGCACCACGCTGATCGGCAAGCTGGGCCTGGAAAGCGCTTACGAGACGCAGCTGCATGGCACGAACGGTTTTCGCGAGATTCTCGTCAATGCCCAGGGCCGTTCCGTCGAGCGCCAGGGTGCGTTCGTTCCCAATCTGCGCACGAAGGCACCCGCCGCGGGTGAGGACGTCCTGCTGTCCATCGATCTGAAGGTGCAACGTGTGGCCGAACAGGCACTCGCCGGGCACCGCGGTGCGGTGGTCGCGCTGGACCCGACCAGCGGCGATGTGATCGCGTTCGTGAGTCTGCCCGGATTCGATCCCAACATGTTCGGCCGCGGCATCACCTCGTCCGAATACGCCGCGTTGCAGAACGACATCGATCGCCCGCTGTTCAACCGCGCCATGCGTGGCACCTATCCCCCGGGATCGACGGTGAAACCCGTCCTGGCGCTCGCTGGGTTGACCTATCACGTGGTCGATCCGGATCAGCGCCATTACTGCGCCGGTTCGTTTCATCTGCCGGGCAGCTCGCGGATCTTCCGCGAATACCACAACGAGAAGCACGGCTATGTCGACCTGGACGATGCCATCGCGCGCTCCTGCGACGTGTACTTCTATGGTCTTGCGAGCACTCTGGGCGTGGACCGCATCGCGGCCTTCATGGCACCGTTTGGCTTCGGCAAGCTGACGGGCATCGACATCAGCGGGGAGAAGCCAGGATTGCTGCCCACGCGCGCATGGAAGGCCAAGGCCTTCGCGCGACCGGCGGATCAGGTCTGGTTTCCCGGCGAGACGGTCAATCTTGGCATCGGACAGGGCTATCTGACCGTCACGCCCTTGCAACTCGCCCATTACGCGACGATCCTCGCGACCCGAGGCAAGATCTGGAGGCCACGCCTCGTGGCCGCGCTGCGCGATCCGCTCACGGGGCAGATTCACCACATCGCGCCGGTTTCCGAAGGCGAAGTCACCGGCATCAGCGCGGCGGACTGGCAGCGTGTCGTGCACGGGATGATCGGGGTCACGACGCGGGGCACGGCGGCGGCGATCGGGGCCCATGCGCCTTACACGTTCGCCGGCAAAACCGGCACCGCACAGGTGTTCACGGTTGCGCAGAATGAGCGCTACAACGCCAAGGCCATCGATGAGCGGCTGCGGGATCACTCCTGGTTCATTGCCTTCGCGCCGGCGGATCAGCCACGCATCGCCGTCGCGGTGCTGCAGGAGAACGGTGGCGCCGGGGCCAGTGCCGCAGCTCCCATCGCGCGCAAGGTGCTGGATGCTTACCTCCTCGGAGCTGACGGAAAGGTCACGCCGCCGCAGCCGCCGCCCTTCAGCGTGCCCTTGAAGCTGCCCGTCCCGGCGCCGGCCCCCGCGCCCTCGCCCGCGCCGGCGTCCCGGTCGGCGACCGCGGCCGCGGGCAGGCCGCAATCCGCCACAGGTGCCGGATGATCTACGAGGAAGTCACCCAGGGATCGCGCACGCGCCGCACACTCACCGGCGCAGCGCGCGTGCTGTTTGCCCTGAAGCTGGACGGCCCGCTCATCGGCGGGCTGGCGCTGATTGCCGTGTTCGGTCTCATCGTGTTGTACAGCGCCTCGGGACAGAATGTCGGCACCATCATCCGTACGATCGGCCGCCTCGCGCTTGGCACCGTCGCGATGTTGGTCCTTGCCCAGGTGAACCCGAACTTTCTGCGCCGCACCTCTCCCTGGCTGTTTGCCGTCGGCATCTTCCTGCTGCTCATCGTGTACGCGATGGGCCACATCGGCAAAGGCGCGCAACGCTGGCTCGATCTGGGCATCATCCGCTTCCAGCCTTCGGAGCTCATGAAGCTCGCCGTGCCCATGACATGCGCCTGGTTCCTGCACGAGCGTCCCTTGCCGCCGAGCTGGACTTCGCTGCTGATCCTCGCGGCCTTGATCTTTCTGCCGGTGGGCCTCGTGGCCATCCAGCCCGATCTCGGCACGGCCGCGCTCATCGCCGTCGCCGGTGCGCTGGTCATCGTGATGGCCGGGTTGTCCGTGCGGTTCATGGCCGCCCTCATGGGCCTTGCGGCCGCCGGTGCCTGGTTCGGCTGGAGCTTCATGCATGACTACCAGCGCAAGCGCGTGCTGACGTTCCTCGATCCCCAGACCGATCCGCTCGGCGCCGGCTATCACATCATCCAGTCGCAGATCGCAATCGGTTCGGGCGGTGTCTTCGGCAAGGGCTGGATGAACGGCAGCCAGGCACAGCTGGACTTCCTTCCCGAGCGCTCCACCGATTTCATTTTCGCCGTCATCGGCGAGGAGTTCGGGCTGCTCGGTCAGGGACTGCTGCTCATGTTGTATCTGTTCGTCGTCGGCCGGGCGCTCTACCTGTCGACGCAGACGCAGGACACGTTCGCGCGCTTGCTCGCGGGCAGCCTGGCACTGACTTTCTTCGTCTACGTGTTCATCAACGCAGGCATGGTGAGCGGGCTGCTGCCGGTCGTCGGCGTGCCGTTGCCGCTGGTGAGCTATGGCGGGACCTCGATGGTGACCCTGCTGGCCGGGTTCGGTATTCTCATGGCGCTGTATTCACATCGGAAGCTCGTCAGCTCATAGGAAGCACCGGCGCCGCACACGGGCGCAACGCGGCGGCGCCTGGCCGCGCGCGGCGCCCCGGCAAACCTCACGACTTGAACAAGATACTGTACTGGCTGGTTCTGCTGTTTCTGGCGCCCCGGAGCGTGCAGGCGGCGCTGCCGCATCACAGCGGCTTCGATCTGCGACGCGGCGAGATCGTCGCGTTCGTCAATGACGTCGTGGCGCGTGATGCGCTCAACCGGCGCCAGGTGATGCGGTGGCTCGCCAACGGCGAGCCGCAGCCGCAGATCCTGGAGATCATGACTCGTCCGGCCGAGAAGGTGACGCCGTGGTGGGATTACCACGCGCGCTTCCTCACGCCGGAGCGCATCGCGGAGGGCACGCAGTTCTATCTCGAGCACCGCGAGCTGCTCGAGCGGATCGCGAACGAGCGCGGCGTACCGGCGGAATACCTGGTCGCGATCATCGGCGTGGAGACCAAGTACGGGCGGGTCACCGGGCACTATCGCGTGCTCGATTCGCTCATGACGCTGGCATTCGACTATCCGCCGCGCAGCGAATTCTTCAAGAGTGAGCTCGAGCAGTTTCTGCTGCTCGCCAGAGAAGAGAAATTCGACCCGCTCAAGGTCACCGGATCGTACGCCGGCGCCATGGGCGTACCGCAGTTCATGCCCTCGAGCTACCGGCGCTATGCGGTGGATGGCGATACGGATCACAAGCGCGATCTGTGGACCGACTGGGATGACGTGCTGGCCAGCATTGCCAATTATTTCGTCGAGCACGGCTGGCAGCGGGGTGCCCCCGTGCTTGCCGAAACGCGCCTCGAGCCCGATCCGAGCTTTCAGATCGACACGGCCAATCTGCAGCTCAACGAGACCGTCGACAGCCTGAACGCTCACGGCGTCGACATTCTCGGCGACGAGCCAGGCCCCACTCCCGCCGTGCTGTTGTCGGCCGAACAGCCGGACGGCCCGGTCTATCGCGTCGGTTTCGGCAACTTCTACGTGATCACCCGCTATAACCGCAGCGCGCGCTACGCGATGGCCGTTCATGATCTGGCCGAGGCGATTGCGCAACGCATCCAAAGTGGCACACCTTGAGACGGTCGCCGCCCTCAGTAGCCCTGCTCGTGCCGCTGTGCATCGGCTCGTTACTGCTTGCGGCCTGCTCCGTCGCGCCGCGACGCGCGGCGCCCTCTGAAGCCGTCCCGGCGCCCGCGACCTCCGGCGCGCCACCGAATTTTGCGTCCGTGCCCGATGCCGTGCCGCGCTACGAGCCGCGCAGCGCGCATGGCAATCCTCCTGCCTATAACGTATTGGGCAAGCACTACGTGGTGCTGGCGGCGGCTGATGGCTATGTCGAGCGCGGCGTGGCCTCGTGGTACGGCCCGACTTTCCAGGGAGAGAACACCTCCAGTGGCGAGCGCTACGACATGTACGCAATGACGGCGGCGCACAAGACCCTGCCACTTCCGACTTACGCCCGCGTGACCAATCTCCGCAACGGTCGCACCGTCGTGGTGCGGATCAACGATCGCGGGCCGTTCGTCGCCAACCGCCTCATCGATCTGTCGTATACCGCAGCGGCGAAGTTGGACATGCTGCGGGACGGGACGACCCTGGTGGAAGTGAGGGCGCTCACGCCGCAGGCGCCGGACAATCTCACGCGCGCCTCGCAGCTGCCGCCGCCGGTACTGTACGTGCAGGCGGGAGCCTATTCGGACCAGAACAATGCGCGGCGCGCGCTCGAGCGCCTGCGCGCGAAAGGTCTGACGAACGCCTTCATCCTCGCGCCCCCGAACGGCAAGGCTGCGCTTTATCGTGTGCGGGTAGGCCCGATCAACAACGTCGCGCAATTCGATGCACTGGCCACTCGCCTGGCGCAGCTGGGGTTCCCCGATGCGCGCCTGGCGAACGACTGAAGGAACGGCCGGCCATGCCCGATGCACGTCGTCGCGCCCTCGCCATCCTGGCCTTCACGGCGGCACTGCTGGCCATTCTCGCGATCGGCATCGTCAGCTACGTCGAGCTTGCCACCCTCGCCAACTCGAGCGCGCAGGTGCAACGCTCCTATGAGGTGCTGCAGACGCTCGATGATCTGAACGGCGCCCTCACCGACGCCGAAACGAACGAGCGGGGCTTCCTGCTGACGCACGATGCGGCCTACATCACCCAGTACGATGATGCGGTCGCGCAGGTCCGGCTCACGCTGACGGAGTTGCACCGCCTGAGCAGCACGGATGCCGACACACAGCGCGCCGTCGGACACCTGGCACGGCTTGCGGGGGCAAAGCTGGAAGTGTTGCAACGCTCGATCTCGGCCTTGCAGGGCGGGCAGCCGCCCGCGGCGCTCGCGACGCTCGTGGAGGGCAGCGGCAAACGGCTCATGGCCGCCTTTCAACGCGACGCGGCGGAAGTCCAGGCGGTGCAGCGGCGCCGGCTGGAAACACATCGCCGGCAGGAGCAACGGGCACGCTTCTCCAGTGGACTCGTGCTGGCCGCAACGGTGATGCTCAGTCTGCTCCTGGTGGGCGCCGCTGCCACCATCAGCCGCCGCTTCGAGGAACGGCGGCGGCGGCTCGAAATGGAGATCGCCGAGCGGCGGCGGGCGCAGGAGTATCGCGAATCACTGCTGGCGAGTGAGCGCACGGCGCGCTCGGAGGCGGAGCGGGCAACGCGGCTGAAGGACGAGTTCGTCGCCACCTTGAGTCACGAGCTGCGCACGCCACTGAACGCCATCGTCGGCTGGGCCACCATCCTCAATAATGATCGTCGGCCGGAAACGATCGCGCAGGGCGTGGAGGTCATCGAGCGCAATGCCAAGGTACAGACGCAGATGATCGAGGAGCTGCTCGACATGAGCCGCATCCTGTCGGGCAAGCTGCGCGTGGAGTTTCAGCCGATGGAGCTCTCGGGTGTGCTCGAAAACGCGCTCGCCGCGGTGCGACCGACCGCCGACGCCAAGGCAATCCTCCTCGAGCTGCACGCCCGTCCCGTCGGGCCCGTCAGCGGCGATGCGGGACGGCTGCAGCAGGTGGTGTGGAACCTCCTGAACAACGCCATCAAATTCACCCCGCCCGGCGGGAAAGTGGCCGTCGTGGTGGAGGAAGTGGACGGTCACGCACAGATCCGCGTCGCAGACAGCGGCCAGGGGATCAAGGCGGAGTTTCTGCCGTTCGTGTTCGATCGCTTCCGCCAGGCGGACGCCTCGACCACTCGCCGTCACGGCGGCCTCGGTCTCGGACTCTCGATCGTGAAGAGCCTCGTCGAGATCCACGGCGGCACGGTGGAGGTTCAAAGCCCGGGTGAAGCTCTGGGTACGGTCTTCATCGTGCGGTTGCCGATCTGTTGCGCATTGCCGCGCCCGGCACCCATGCCGGTGACATTCACCGCAGCGGCGACGCCGGCCTTGAGAGGCCTGCGCATTCTGGTCGTCGACGACGAAGCGGATGCCCGGACGCTCGCCAGGCGCGTCCTCGAAGAAAGCGGCGCGCAGGTCCTGACGGTCACATCCGCTGCGGAAGCATTGGCAGCCCTCGGGGATGACAGTTCACTCAGTATGCTCGTCAGCGACATCGGCATGCCGGACGAAGACGGCTATGAGCTAATCCGGCGAATGCGCTCGTTGCCGGGCGCCGCCGGACGCATGCCCGCCATTGCGTTGACCGCCCTGGCGCGCAGCGAAGACTGCACACGTGCGCTGCAATCCGGTTATCAACGGCACGTCAGTAAGCCGGTGGATCCTGCGGAGCTGGTCGCGGTGATCGCGCACGTCGCCGGTCGCGAGCAGCGCCCCGCTCATCCGTTCTCTTCATAACGAGTCATCGGTCACATCGGGAGGTCATGCGTGAACAGCCTGCGTGCTCTAGAATCGCCGACGTCCAACTCCTTGTGCTTTTCGGGGGATCCCAAGCGTATGTTGCGCTCGCCCTGTCTCGTTGTCTTGCTGCTCGTTTCCCTGGGCTTAAGCGGCGTGAGCCGCGCAGCGGTCCCCATCCCCAATCCGCCCGCGGTCGCCGCAAAAGCGTACCTCCTGATGGATCACGCCAGCGGCCGCATCCTTGCCCAGGAGCGGGCCGATGAGCGGGTGGAGCCCGCCAGCCTCACGAAGCTCATGAGCTCATACGTCGTCTTCGAGGCACTGAAGGAAGGGCGGCTGAAGCTCACCGATCCGGTGACGATCAGCGAGCATGCGTGGCGCTCGGAAGGCTCCCGCACCTTCGTGCAGGTCGGCAGCTCGGTGCCGGCGGAAGTGCTCATCAAGGGCATGATCGTTCAGTCCGGCAATGATGCCACCATCGCTCTGGCCGAGCGCGTCGGCGGCACCGAGGCGGCGTTTGCGCAGCTCATGAACGATTACGCGAGACGCCTCGGCATGAAGGCCACCCATTTCGAGAACAGCGACGGACTGCCCTCGCCGAATCACTACACGACCGCGCGGGACATGTCGATTCTCGCCAATGCGCTGATCAACGATTTTCCCGACTACTATCAGTGGTACGGGCTGCGGGAATTCACCTGGAACAACATCACGCAGCACAATCGCAACGGCTTGCTGCTGCGCGACCCGAGTGTCGATGGCATGAAGACGGGCCATACCGACAGCGCCGGCTTCTGCCTCGTCACCTCGGCCAAGCGCGCGGGCATGCGTCTGATCTCCGTCGTGATGGGCTCGCCCAGCGTCAAGGCGCGCGAGGATGCCAGCTCCGCGCTGCTCAACTACGGCTATACCTACTACGAAACCGTGAAGCTGAAATCCGCGGGCGACGTGGTGCTGAAGCCGCGGGTCTACAAGTCCACGGATGAATTCGTGGCCTTATCGGTTCCCTACGACATCATCGTCACGGTGGGCCGTGGTCAGTCGGGGACGCTGAAAACCTCCGCCCGTGTCCTCCACGAGCCGCTGATCGCCCCGCTGGCGGCCAACGAGCCGCTAGGCCAGCTGACGGTGACCGACGGTTCGGGCGAAGTGGTGGCGCGCGCGCCGCTGTCCTCACGCCGCGTCGTGCCGACGGGCGGGCTGTGGACCCGCGCGAGCGACGGTGTGCGCCTCTGGTTCAACTGACTCCATGGCCGGATGGCGCGGACCGATGGTTGGATGCGAGTGACCGATGGCCGAACCCCTGCCCATCAGTTATCTGAACGGGGCCTTCCTGCCATGGGAAGAGGCGCGTATCTCGCCATTCGACCGGGGCTTTCTCTACTCCGATGGCGTCTATGAGGTGATGCCCGTCTATGACGGGCGCCCCTTTCGTTTCGAGGCGCATGCGCAACGCCTCACACGCAGCCTGCAACAGATCCGCATGCAGGATCCGCACACCCGGGCGCAGTGGCGCGAGCTGCTGTCGAGCCTCATCCTGCGCAATGGCGGTGCCAACCAATACGTCTACTGGCAGGTCACCCGGGGAGCGGAACGCGGCCGCAATCACGCGCCCCTGCCTGCCTTGCCCCGCACTGTGTTCGCATTCTGCGCCCCGCTGCCGGTGACGCCGACCTCGATCCTCGCGAACGGCGTGAGCTGCGTGAGCGCCCAGGACACGCGCTGGGCGCAGTGCGACATCAAGTCGGTGTCGTTGCTGGCCAACGTGCTGCTGCGCCAGTTGTCCATCGATGCAGGCGCGGCGGAAACGATCCTGCTGCGCGATGGTGATCTGATGGAAGCGTCCTCCTCCGCCGTGCACGTGGTGGTCGAGGCAGAGGTCCTGAGCCCACCCAACTCACGCCAGATCCTGCCCGGCACGACGCGCGGAGTGGTCGAGGAGATGGCCGCACGCGCCGGGATCGCGTACCGCTCGGCACGCATCAGCGAGGCCCAGCTGCGCGGGGCGAGCGAGGTCTGGATCTCCTCGGCGACCCGCGAAGTCCAGCCGGTGACCTGTCTCGATGAAAGGCCGATCGGCAACGGCAAGCCCGGTCCGCTCTGGCGACGGGTGTACGAGGAGCTGCAGGGCTACAAGCGCGAGCTGGCGGAGCAGCCGTGGTAGAGAGCGATCCGCCGCTGTTGCGCTTTCCGACGGACTATCCGCTCAAGATCGTCGGACGCGCCTCCGATGAATTCCGCGCCCGTATCCACGCCATCATGCTGCGCCACGCACCCGGCCTGGATGCCGATCGCGTCACCGAGCGATTGAGTGAAAACGGCAACTTCCTCTCGATCTCCTATCTGCTGCTCGCCGAAAGCCGCGAGCAGGTCATTGCCCTCGTCAACGATCTGAAGGCCTGCGAGGGCGTGCTGTCGATCATCTAGCAACGGGCATCGCGCTGCCCGTAACCGCTTTATAACCGCCCCGTCACCTGCGCAACACTGACGCGATCGGCGCATCGCCGGTAGCATGTGTACTTCTGCACAGCCGACTCCAACAGCATGTCGATCACCCTCGATCAGGTGACCAAGCGCTACCAGGGCCTTCCGGTGGTGAACGATGTCTCGCTCGAGATCGGCGACGGCGAGTTTTTCGTACTCCTCGGACCAAGCGGCAGCGGCAAGAGCACGCTACTGCGGGCCATCGCCGGACTCACCGGCGTGGATCACGGACGCATCGCCCTGCACGGCCGCGATGTCACGCATGTCTCGGCCCGCCGGCGCGGCGTCGGGCTCGTGTTTCAGAACTACGCGCTGTTTCGTCACATGACGGTGGCGGACAACATCGAGTTCGCGTTGCGGGTGCGGCGCGTTCGGGCGGCCGAGCGCCGCCGGCGCCGCAGCGAGCTGCTGCGCCTCGTGGCGCTCGAAGGCATGGATCATCGGCTGCCGTTGCAACTCTCCGGCGGCCAGCAGCAACGCGTCGCCGTCGCCCGCGCCCTCGCCCATCAGCCGGAAGTCCTGCTTCTGGATGAGCCCTTCGGTGCGCTCGATGCGAAGATCCGCGAGGAGCTGCGGCGCACGATCCGTCAGGTGCAGCGTGAACTGGGGATCACGACTGTGCTCGTCACGCACGACCAGGAAGAAGCGTTCGCGCTCGCCGATCGCATCGGCGTGATGAACCTCGGCCGATTGCTCGAGATCGGCCGTCCGCACGAGCTGTATACGCGCCCGGCGACGCGCTTCGTCGCCACCTTCCTCGGTGCTGCGAATCTGATTCTGGGCCGGCAGAGCCACGACGGCATTCACTTCGGCCGCACCGCCATGAACGCTGCGGACGCCGGTGCGGCCGCCGTTGCGCACGGCGCCCGGACGCACGAGGTCGTGACCGTGGTACGCCCCGAGGAAGTCGAAATCGCCGCCACGCGCGAGGCGCTCGTTTCCGGCTACCTGGCCCAGGGCACCGTGCAGGAGGTGCTGTTCACCGGCGTGCTCGAGCGCGCCCGCGTGCGGGTCGCCGCTGAGCTCGATGCTTCGCTGTCGAGCGGCACGGCCGATGGTAGTGGCCTGCTGGAGGTGACCCGGCCGCAACACGAGCAGCGTGCGTTCCAGATTCTTCCCGGACAGACGGTGGCCATTGGCGTGCGCCGCATCCACATTTTGCCGACCCCGCTTTCGAGCTTCACCACCTGTGCGTCGAGCGAATCGCTGGCCGATGCCTTGGCGCAGGAGCCGCTGCTGGCGCAGCTCGCGGGGCGGATGAAGACCCGCATCGGCATACGCATCGAGCCCCGACTCGGAATGCCGGATGCGCTGGCCGGCAACGCCGCGGATTTCAGTGGTACGACCGTGATTGCGGCGAACCCGGATGCGGCGATTCAGCTGCAGTGGCTGCTGCAGCGGGGTGCGCAGGAAGTGCTGATCCTTCCCCAGCGAGCCAGCGCCCCGCAGCGCGTCGTGATTCACTGGGCGGACGAAGCGGTGCGTCGCGCCACACTTGCCGTTGCGGCAAGCATCCTGCGGCACGTGTCTGCCGAGGCGATCTACATCGGCATCCTTCCCGATCAGATCTCACGCGCGCAGCGACCGCACGGCATGCGAGCGCTGCTGGATGCCCGCTCGGAGGCCCAGGCCGTACACGGTCTGGAGATGCGCACCGAGCTGCGCTTCGGCGACGCCTCGCAGGAGCTTGCGCGCCAGCTGGCCGAATCACCGGGACAGATGCTGATACTCGGTTTGGGCAGCACGTCCCGGCTCACCGAGCGCTTCGGTTCGCTCTTCGCCATGAACCCCTCGCCGCTGCTCGTCGTGCATCGCGAGCACGAAGCCGCCGGCGCAGGCGCGTTGTCGAGAGCCGCCACATGAGTCCGCTGTGAGTACGCTGCATGCACCGAGCGTGCTGCCGGGCTTCGGGCTGACATTCGGCTTCACGACGTTCTTTCTGAGCGCCATCGTGTTGATTCCCCTTGCCGCCCTGGTGCTCATGGTCGCCTCGATGCACTGGGCCGAGTTCGTGCATGTCATCCTGAGTCCGCGGGCCCTGGCCGCATACCGGCTGTCCTTCGGCGCCTCGGTGCTGGCTGCCTCGATCAATCTCGTCTTCGGCTTCGTCATCGCCTGGACGCTGGTGCGCTACGAGTTCCCCGGCCGCAAGCTGATCGATGCCCTGATCGACATGCCGTTCGCGTTGCCCACTGCCGTCTCGGGGATCGCCCTCACCTCGGTGTTTGCACAAAATGGCTGGATCGGCCGCTATTTGCAGCCGCTGGGCATCAAGGTGGCTTACACCTGGATCGGCGTCACGGTCGCCCTGACGCTCATCGGCCTGCCGTTCGCCGTGCGCACCCTGCAGCCGGCGCTGCTCGAGGTACAGCGTGATCTGGAGGATGCCGCCGAGACGCTCGGCGCCGGCCGCTTCTACGTGTTCCGGCGGATCATCCTGCCCACCGTGCTGCCGGCGCTGTTGACCGGTTTCACACTGGCATTCGCCCGTGCCGTCGGCGAATACGGCTCGGTGATCTTCATCGCGGGCAACCTGCCGATGAAGACCGAGATCACCCCGCTGCTCATCGTCATTCACCTCGAGGAATTCGACTATCGGGGCGCCGCGGCGCTCGGCTTCGTCATGCTGGTGATCTCCTTCGCCGTGCTGCTGATGATCAATCTGCTGCAGGCGTGGGGCCGGCGGCGGCTCATTGCGAGGACGCGCTGATGGCGACGGGAATTCACAGCGCCGCCCTCGATGATCTGGCCACCCGCCCCGGCCGCGACGGTGTCGTGAGCACCGTGGTGCGCTGGCTCTTCATCGTCGTCTCGCTCGCCTTCCTCGCGGCGCTGCTGTTCGCCCCGCTCGCGACGGTGTTCGTCATGGCCCTCGAGCACGGCTGGCACGCCTACGTCGGGCATTTCTCCGACCCCGACACGGTGGCGGCGATCCGCCTGACGCTGCTGACGGCCGTCGTGGTCGTTCCCATCGACACCGTGTTCGGACTGGCGGCTTCCTGGGCGATCGCCAAGTTCGAGTTCCGCGGCAAGAGCTTCCTGATCACGCTGATCGACCTGCCGCTCGCGGTCTCCCCGGTGATCTGCGGCCTGATGTACGTGCTGCTGTTCGGCCTGCACGGCTGGTTCGGCGCGTGGCTGCAGGCGCACGACATCAGCATCATCTTCGCACTGCCTGGCATCATTCTCGCCACGATGTTCGTGACCTTCCCGTATGTCGCCCGCGAGCTGATACCGCTGATGCAACAGCTGGGCAACGACGAGGAGGAAGCGGCCATCACGCTCGGCGCCGGCGGCTGGATCACCTTCATCCGCGTCACGCTGCCCAAGGTGAAATGGGGCTTGGTGTATGGTGTGATTCTCTGCAATGCGCGCGCCATGGGAGAATTCGGCGCAGTCTCGGTCGTCTCCGGCCACATCCGCGGCCTGACAAACACGATGCCCCTGCACATCGAGATCCTGTACAACGAGTACGACTTCGTCGGCGCATTCGCCGTCGCCTCCCTGCTGACGCTGCTTGCAGTCGCCACGCTGATCGTGAAGACGCTGGTGGAGCGCGCCGGGTACAGCCACCGCTGAAGCAATGCGCGAGCGCATGAGAAATCTCTGGAGCACGCTGCGGCCCGATCCGGGCAACACGAGTCTGGGCTGGTGGATGGTGGCCATCCACCTGGCGATCGTGCTGCTCGTGGGCGGGGGCATCTCGTATTCGGCGATCGGCATGCTGCACGATCTGGCGGACGAACAGGGCAAGGCGCGCGCACAGCTTGCCGGTGCGATGGCGCGGGAGGATCTGCGTCGAACCGCCGAGGATGCCCTCACGACGGCGCGCGCGTTGGGCGAACGTCGGACGCTGCAGCGGCTGCTTGCCGAGAACAACCTCGAGGCCCTTCCCCCTATGCTGCGCCGGGCGTGTGCGGCAGCGGACATCGATGCCTGTGCGGTGTTCAGCGGCGCGCAGTTGCAGGCGCGTAGTGGTCCCGAGCTCGACTGGACCGGCATCCTGACCTCCAGCACGGAACAGGGTCCGACGTTCCTGTCACTGCCGGCGAACGTGCGCACACCGGTGCTGGGCGCGTGGGCCCCCCTCGGAGAATCCGGCGAGGCCCGGGTGCTCGTGGTGCGCCTGCTCGATGCGAAGCTGGCGCAGACACTGGGCCAGCAGGTCGGAATGCCGATCCGGCTCGTCGATTACCGGGCATACACCAACGATCCGGTGAATGCCTTCACGCCACTGTATTCG
The DNA here is from genome assembly GCA_963716335.1 of uncultured Pseudomonadota bacterium. Classification (GTDB taxonomy): domain Bacteria; phylum Pseudomonadota; class Gammaproteobacteria; order Steroidobacterales; family Steroidobacteraceae; genus 13-2-20CM-66-19. The sequence goes on from OY970302.1 coordinate 899,005, forward strand.
GCAAGCCTCGCCGATGGCCGCTCCGCCGTGCAACGGATCGAATCCGAGCATCTGTATGCGGCCAGCGTTCCGGTGTTTGCCTCCACCGGCGAAGCCATCGCCCTCATCCAGGCCGATCTGCCCACCGCCGAGACCGATAGCTCCGCCAGCCGCCTGGTACGCAAACTGCTGATCACCGCGACGCTGCTCGCCGCTCTTGCCGTCTTCGGCGGGTTGATTCTGAGCGAGTGGGTCGCAGGGCCGGTGCGGGCGCTCACGCTCGCCGCCGTGCGTCTCGGCCAGGGGGATTTCTCGACTTCCATCCCGCCGGGCGGCGCAGCCGAGGTCGGGGCGCTGGCGAGGACGATGGAGGACATGCGACGCAACCTGGTGGAGTTGACCGGCACCCTGCGCCGTCGCGAGGCCGAGGCGCAGGCAGTGCTCACCGGTATCGTCGAGGGTGTGTTCGCCGTCGACCGCAACCGCACGATCCGCTATCTGAATCCCCAGGCGGCACGGCTGTTGAACCTCACGGCCGGCGAGGCGGTCGGGCACTTCTGTGGCGATGTGCTCAAGCCGCGGCCGCTCGAAGGTCGGCGCCCCTGTGAGTTTCGCTGTCCGATTCTGCAGGCGCGCGTCGATGAGAGTGCCAAGGCGATCGAGCATTTGCAGGTGGCCGATGCGGCGCCGCGGACGACGGTGATCACGAGCTCCGCCATGGTCGAGGGCCTGCAGGTGCAGGTGATCCGCGACGAGACGGAGCTCGAGGCAGTGCGGCGCGCACGCGATTCCGTGCTCGCCAACATCTCGCACGAATTCCGCACCCCGCTGGCAGCCCAGCTCGCCTCGATCGAGCTGCTGATGGAGGGACTTCCCACGCTTTCGCCGCAGCAGCAACGCGAGCTGGTGCAGTCACTGGAGCGCGGCACGTTGCGTCTCACCCGCCTGATCGACAATCTGCTCGAGAGCGTGCGCATCGAATCCGGCCAGCTCGGCATCCGTCACCAGGGCGTGGAGCTGGCCGAGGTCGTGGCCGATGCTCAGGCGCTGGTGCAATCGCTCCTGGGCCAGCGGCGGCAGACCCTGGAGATACGCCTTCCGCCGGATCTGCCACCAATCGAGGGCGATCCGCCACGACTGACGCAGGTCATGGTCAATCTGCTGGCCAACGCCAACAAGTTCGCACCCGAGGGCAGTGTCGTGCGCATTGGCGCCGAAGCGCGCGCGGGACAGGTCGTGGCGTGGGTCGAAGACGAGGGACCGGGACCGGGGCTGACCCAGGGCGAGTCGCTGTTCGCACGTTTCCAGCGCGGTGCCGACGAGGAGCCGGAGCCCGGTGGACTGGGACTTGGCTTGTGGATCGTGAAATCCATCATCGACCGGCACGCGGGCTCGATCGCGATGGTGCGTACGGATGTGGGACGCACCCGGTTCGTGATCTGCCTGCCGGCGGAAGGTTCGCACGTCGGCGCAACAGATGCCAAGAGTTCGGAGACCGCCGGATGAAGATGCTGGTCGCCGATGATGATCGCGATCTGCGCGAGCTGATCGGTTTCACGCTCTCCCAGGCCGGCTATCTCGTCGTCAAGGCCGGCGACGGACCCGACGCCGTCCGCCTGTTCGAGGCCGAATCGCCCGACCTGGTCGTGCTCGACATCAACATGCCCGGCGCGAGCGGCTTCCAGGTTTGCGAGGCCATCCGCAAGCGCTCGCGCGTTCCGGTCATCATGCTGACCGTCAGGGGCGAGGAAGAGGATCTCGTGCGGGCGCTCGATCTGGGGGCCGACGACTACCTCACCAAGCCCTTCAGCCCGCGCACGCTGCTCGCCCGCATCAAGGCGCTGTTGCGCAGAGCCGGCATGGAGAACTCCGCGCCCCTGAGCGCAGGTCGCCTGAGTCTCGATATCGATGAGCATACGGTGCGGATCGGGGAAGCCGCGCCGGTGCGGTTGACCCGGCTCGAGCTGCGGCTGTTGCAGATGCTCGTGGCAAACGCCGGCCACACCGTCAGCACGGATCGTCTGCTGATCCAGGTATGGGGACGTCGCGAGGGCACGGATCGCCAGCTCCTGAAGCAACTCGTGCATCGTCTGCGCCAGAAGATCGAGTCGGATCCCACCACCCCGCAGCTGCTGCAGACGGCCGCGGGAGCCGGTTACAAGCTCATCATCGCCTGAGGGGCCCAGCAGCCGCTGCAAGCGCCGCAGGCGACTTTCAGCCAATCCAATCACCGTGCCGAGATCTGGTCGAAAATTCCCCCTTCGCTGAAATGCTCGCGTTGCACCTTCTGCCAGCCGCCCAGATCGGCGATGCTCACCAGTTCGAGCTGCGGGAACTCACCGGCATGGCGAGCCGCAACCTGGGGATCCCGTGGCCGGTAGTAATGTCTGGCGACGATCTCCTGGCCCTCGGGGCTATACAGGTATTGCAGATACGCCGTCGCGACCGCCCGCGTGCCGCGCCGCAGAACCACGCTGTCCACGACCGCGACCGGCGGCTCCGCCAGCACACTCATGCGCGGCACGACCAACTGCAACTTGTCGGCGCCGAGCTCCCGGATGGCGAGCAATGCCTCGTTCTCCCAGGCGATGAGTACGTCGCCGATCCCCCGTTGGACAAAAGTCGTCGTGGACCCGCGCGCGCCGGTGTCGAGTACGGGCACGTTGTGGTAGAGCTTGCGAAGAAACGCCTTAGCCGTGGCATCGGTGGCCCCGGACTGGCCACGCGCCCAGGCCCACGCCGCCAGGTAGTTCCAGCGCGCCCCTCCGGAGGTCTTCGGATTCGGGGTGATCACGGCCACTCCGGGCCGCACCAGATCGCCCCAATCGTGAATGCCCTTGGGATTTCCCTTGCGCACGAGAAACACGATCGTCGAGGTGTAGGGGCAGCTGTTATCGGGCAGCCGACTCGCCCAGTTGATGGGCAACAATTTGCCCTTGCTGGCAATCGCGTCGATGTCGGCGGCAAGCCCGAGCGTGACGACATCCGCCGGCAATCCGTCGATCACCGAGCGCGCTTGTTTGCCGGACCCGCCATGGGACTGGTTGATCCGCACCTCCTGTCCGATTTTCGCCTTCCAGTACCGCGCGAACGCGGCGTTGTAGTCCACGTACAGCTCCCGTGTTGGATCGTACGAGACGTTCAACAGCGTCACCCGGCGTGCGCCTGCGCCCCCGCCGGCATGATCCGCGCCGCAGGCGCAAAGCAGCAGCGCGGCGCAGCCAAGTACGCCGAGCGTCAGGATGCGCCGCAGGGAAGCCGGTGCGCAGGTGCGGCTACGAAGCGGGAGCAAGGCGCAAGGCCCGTAACAGATGGGGCTCGAGCAACTGCGCCGCCTGCGCGACCGAGCCGCAGCCGCCCAACTCGCCCAGCTGCGTCATCTGCAGTCCCTGGTAGCCGCAGGGATTGATCCGGCTGAACGGCGTAAGGTCGAGGTTCACATTCAGCGCAAGCCCATGATAGCTCGCGCCGCGGCGCACCCGGATGCCGATGCTGCCGAGTTTGCGCGCACCGACGTAGATCCCCGGAGCACCGCGCTCACACCGTGCATCGATGCCGAAGTCTGCGGCAAGCGCGATCACCGCCCGTTCCAGCGCAGTCACGAGATCGCGCACCCCAAGTCCCGCTCGCTTCAAGTCGATGAGCGGATACACCACAAGCTGCCCCGGTCCGTGATAGGTCACCTGCCCACCGCGATCGATGCGCACGACCGGGATGTCGCCGGGAGCCAGCACATGCGCCGGGTCGGCATTCATGCCGAGCGTGAACGTCGGCGGATGCTCGAGAAACCAGATCTCATCGGGCGTCGCTGCATCGCGCTCGTCCGTAAAGCGCTGCATGGCGCGCCACGTCGGTTCGTACTCGAGCAGGCCCAGCCGCCGCAGAACAGGGGGCGGACGATGGGCAGGCGACAACGCCCCCGGCGAAACCTGCGCCGCAGGCGGGCTCACGGGGCCTCGCTCAGCGCCCGATTGTCGAGTCCGGCGTTGTTGCGGTCGAGTGCCTGCTCGGCCCGGTAGCTGGATCGCACGAGCGGGCCCGAGACGCATTCCAGAAAGCCGCGCAGCAGCGCCCATTGCCGGTAGCGGTCGAATTCAGCGGGCGAGACGAATCGCTGGATCGGCAGATGATTGGCGGTGGGCCGCAGATATTGGCCCAGCGTCAGCAGCTCGACACCGGCGCTGCGCAGATCATCGAGCGTCCGCGCGATCTCAGCGTCCGTCTCCCCGAGCCCCAGCATCAGGCTGCTTTTCGTCAGCACTGCCGGGTTGTGCCGTTTCGCGTGTTGCAGCACGCGCAGCGTCTGCTCGTAGCCGGCCCGGGGATCGCGCACCGGATGCGTCAGTCGTCGCACTGTCTCGATGTTCTGCGCGAACACCTCGATGCCGGAATCGACGACGGTTGCCACATCCGCCAGCACTCCCTGGAAGTCGGGAGTGAGCGCCTCGACGGCGGTGTGCGGATTGCGCTGTTTGATCTCGCGAATGCACTGCGCATAATGCGCCGCGCCGCCATCGGGCAGATCGTCCCGGTTGACGGAGGTCAGCACGACATAGCGCAGCTTCATCAGCTCGACGGTGCGGGCGGCATTTGCCGGCTCCGCAGCATCGAGCCATCCATGTGGGTTGCCGGTGTCGACGCAACAGAATCGACACGCCCGCGTACACACCGCGCCCATCAGCATGATCGTCGCCGTGCCTGCGTTCCAGCACTCACCGATGTTGGGACACTTGGCTTCCTCGCAAACGGTCGCGAGTCCGTGCTGCCTGACGATATCGCGCACACTCTGGAAGCCCCGTCCGGCGGGCGCTTTGGCGCGCAGCCAGGCGGGCTTACGCGGCAGCGCCGCAGGCGCGCCCGTGCCTGCCTTGAGGCCGTCCCGGATCGCGGTAAAACCCTGCGGTGTAAGGTACTTTTCGCCACTGCGCGGGCTTGCCGCCAACGCTACGATGGGGATTCCCTTGAGTGTCGCCATGTCCCATTGTACCTCTACGCCGGCGGCGGCACGGGACGGTTGTGCAGACGCGCCTCCAACTCAGCGAGCCGCAGCGGCGTGCCCACATCGCACCACTGCCCGCCATGCAGCTGCCCACGCAACCGGCCGGCCGCGGCGGCACGCTTCAACAAGGGCGCGAGCGGAAACTTGCCGGGCACGCAGCCGGCGAACAGTGCCGGGCGCAGTACGGCAACGCCCGCATAGGTAAAGCGCTGCGCGGGCACGCTTTCGGGCACCGGTCCGGGTCCGTCGCGCACGCAATCGCCCTGCAGAGCGAAATCACCTTGCGGATGTTGGATCGGATTGGGTACCAGCACGAGCCGCGCAAGCGCCCCGGCGCGCGTGTCGGCGTCGGTGTGCGCGCACAGCGCGCGATAATCGAGATCGGTCCACGTGTCCCCGTTGACGAGCAGAAAGGGCTCCGGGCCCAACCGCTCGAGGGCGTTGAAGATACCGCCTCCCGTATCGAGCGCGACCGGACCTTCGTCGCTGTACTGAATGCGCACGCCATGCGCGCTGCCGTCGCCGAGCTCCGCACGGATCCGCTCCGCGAGCCAGGACAGATTGATGACGATGTCGCAGATGCCGGCACGCGCCAGCGCCGCCAGGTGATACACGATGAGCGGTCGGCCGGCGACGCGCACCAGCGGCTTGGGCACAGTATCGGTGATCGGTCGCAGCCGCTCGCCCCGGCCTGCTGCGAGGACCATGGCTTTCATTCCGGCGCGTCCGCCGGCGCATCCGCCGTCGCATCCGGCGCTTGCGCCGCCACGCGCGCATTCGCCTGCGTCAGCTGCGCCACCACGCGGCGCTCGAGCAGCGCGCCAAACTCCACAAGTTCCGGGTAGCGCGCGCAGGTCGTGCGTACGTATTGCAGCGTCAGCGGCAAATCGCGTAGATAGCCGGGTTTGCCATCCCGATACCACAGCCGGGCGAAGATGCCGAGCACCTTCAGGTGGCGCTGAACCCCGATCAGGTCGAACCAGCGCAGGAACTCCAGATCGCTGCTGCCTCCGTTGCCACCGCGCATGCGCAGCAGGTTGCGGTAACCGCGCACCCAGGCCTCGACGCGCTCTCGCGGCCAGCTGATGTAGCAATCCTTGAGTAGCGAGACGAGGTCATAGCCGATGGGTCCGCGCAGCGCGTCCTGAAAATCGATGATGCCCGGATTGCGCTCGCGCACCACCATCAGGTTGCGCGAATGATAGTCGCGATGCACGAACACAGCAGGCTGAGCCAGCGCTTCGCGGATCAGAAACTCGAACGTCGCATCGATGCTGTCGGTTTCTGCGCGGCTCAACGTCAGGCGCAGATGGCGCCGACAGAACCACTCCGGCATGAGTGCGAGCTCACGTGCAAGCGACCCGCGATCATACGGCCCCAGCTGCGCCGAAGCCGCCAGCCCGCGTGTCTGAATCTGTGCCAGCGCACCCAGCGCATCGCCATACAATCGCTCGGGATCATCGCCCGCGCCCAGCCGTTGCAGATAATGCGTACTGCCCAGATCCTCGAGCAGCAGCAGCCCGCGCGCCTCGTCCGCCTCGCGCACGTGCGGCACGTGAACCCCAACCTCCTCGAGCAGTCGCGTCACGTGCAGATAGGGGCGCACGTCCTCCTTGCCGGGAGGCGCATCCATGACGATGAGCGTCTCACCCTGGCGATAGATGCGAAAATAACGCCGAAAGCTGGCATCGCTGGAAGCCGGCTCGATGCGTTCCGGCCGTAAGCGAAGCTCTTGCGCCAACCATTGCTGCACAAGCGCAAGGCGCGCGTCGGTCTTAAGCATGAGCGTCCGGTTTTTCGCCGCGATGGGCGGAACAGGTCATTATAATGCCGCCCCAGATGCTGCGCTGGCGCTCATTCCGATTCGTGCTTCTGTTGCTCGGCAGCGTTGCGAGCGCACGGGCAGCTGACCTGCCGCTGTGTCCCGGATCCTCCCCCACGCAGGCGAGCGCACCGCAGAAGCCTGCGCCAGCCAAAGCCGTCGCCAGGGTGCGCAAGCCCGGCGTCGAGGATGGGCTCGTCGACATCTCCAGCGAGCATGCCGAATATCGACCCGATGGCACGCTGATCCTCAAGGGCAACGTGCACGTCCATCAGGGCGACCGCGACATCCACGCCGATGAGGTGCAGTACAACAAGAACTCCCAGAGCATCCGCAGTCAGGGCGGCCTCGAGTACCAGGATCCGCTCCTGCATGTCACCGGCGACGGCGGCAACTACTCACCCACCGGCGGCGCCGATTTCCGCACCGCGCAATTCGACCTGCGCCAACGTGCCGCGCGCGGCTCGGCGAATGCGCTGCAGCTGACCCCCGAGGGTGTGATCTCCCTGCAGGGCGTGCGCTTCACCACCTGCCCGAAAGCCGAGGAGGCCTGGAGCCTGAAGGCGGCGAGCGTCACCCTCGATACGCGCAGCAAGATCGGCACGGCGCGCTCGGCGCGTGTTGATTTCGAGGGGCTGCCCATCTTGTATCTGCCGTGGCTGTCCTTCCCGCTGGACAACGAGCGCAAGAGCGGCTTTCTCTTCCCCACCCTCGGCAACAACAGCCGCAGCGGCGCCGAGGTGTCGGTCCCGTACTACTGGAACATCGCACCCAATGCGGACCTGACGTTCGAGCCGATCCTTTACAGTCGGCGCGGCGCGGATCTGGGCGGGGAGACGCGTTTCATGGACGCGAACGACCATGGCGAGCTCAATTGGAACTATCTGCCCTACGATGATGTCACGCACGCGAGTCGCGGCCGCGTCCAGCTCACCAACACCATGGAGCTGCCGGACAACTTCCGCTTCTCGATCAATGCGCAGAACGTGAGCGACCGGAGCTATTTCGAGGACTTCGCGCAGGGACCTGAAGGCACCAGCACGGCATTCATCGAGCAGAATGCGGCCCTGCGATTCCGTGACGAGCACTGGAAGATCGACGGTGAGCTCGACCGATACCAGACGATCGACTACACGCTCGAGCCATTCGAGCACCCCTACGCGCGGCTGCCGCGACTTGCTGCGAGCGCCGATTATGCCCTGGGCTCCGCCGAGCAGCTCGCGTACGGCTTCGAGTCCGAGATCGTCAACTTCGACCGCTCGATCCCCGGCTGCGGCAACACTGCCGCGCCGTTCCAGCAGGATGGCTTCTGCACCCGTGGCTGGCGTGTCGATGCGATGCCGCGGGCGTCGCTTGATATCAACGGCGCGGGGTATTTCATCCGGCCCGGCGTCGCCTGGCGCGCAACCCAGTACGAGCTGCAGGATGTCGCCAGCGGCGCGGACCGCTCGCCGTCGCGCACCCTGCCGCTCGCGAGCTTCGACAGCGGGCTCATGTTCGAGCGCGACACGCAGGATCGGCACATCACGCTCGAGCCACGGCTGTACTACCTGTATGTCCCCTATCGCAACCAGGATCAGCTGCCGCTGTTCGACACGACGCTCCCGGATCTCGATCCGGTCGAGCTGTTTCGCAACAATCGCTACGTCGGCGCCGACCGCGTGAGCGATGCCAATCAGGTGAGCCTCGCCGTCACCAGCCGGCTGCTCAATTCCGCGGACGGCAAACAGCTGCTGTCCGCCACGCTCGGCGAGATCTACTACTTCACCGACCCCCGCGTGCTGCTGCCCGGTGAGATCGCCCGCACCGATGGCCGTTCCGATTTCGTCGCGCAACTCGCCCTCACGGCCTCGCACGACTGGAGCGCCGATTTCAATCTGCAGTGGAATCCCCAGGCGGGGCAGATGCAGCGCACGCAGATCAACCTGCAGTACAAGCCCGCCCCGCAGGCCGTGGTCAACTTCGCCTATCGCTTCGCGCGCGACGTGCTCGAGGAGGTGGAGCTGCCCGGCCAGGTGCTGCAGCCGGGTCAGACGCTGCAACCCGGCGCGGCGGTGCCGCCCGGCGCGCTGCTGCTGCCCCCATCCGAGCTGCTGCAGCAAGCGGAGATCTCCAGTGCCTGGCCGGTGGCCCGCGCCTGGAACGTATTCGTGCGCGGCATCTATTCGATCAAGGACCACAAGACGCTCGAGCGCTTCGGCGGGTTCGAGTACCGTGCGTGCTGCTGGAGGATCCGGCTGGGTGCCCGCAGTTTCGTCAGTACCCGCTATGGCACCGAAAGCACCGGGATATATCTGCAGCTGGAACTCACGGGGCTCGCCAGTGTCGGATCCGCATCCGATTCGTTCCTGATGGATGCCATCCGCGGCTACACTCCCCCGGAAAGCCCCGCCCAGAGATTCGGGGTCTCGAGCCCCAGTGGCTCCCCGCCCCAATGAAGGCCAATGAAGGACAGCTCCATGCGCCGGATTGTGACCGTGCTTGCGCCCGTACTCGTTCTGCTCGGGCAGCTTTTAGCCCTTGAGGGACAAGGACTTGTGCATGCCCAGACCCGGGAACTGGACACCAAGGGCGTGCTGCTCGACCGTGTCGCCGCGGTCGTCAATGACGGCGTCGTGCTCAACAGCGAGCTTGATGACCAGGTGGCCAGCATCAGCGAGCGGCTGAAGGCCCAGAAGCTGGAGCTTCCGTCGCAAAACGTCCTGCGGCAACAGGTCCTGGAGCGCCTGATCCTGCAGGAGATCCAGAGCCAGCGCGCCGCCCACGCAGGTCTCAAGGTCTCCGACGAGGCTTTGAACAGTGCGCTCGCCGAAGTGGCGCAACGGAACAACATTCCGCTCTCACAGCTTCCCGAGGCCCTCGCCCAGCAGGGAATCGACTACCCGTCGTATCGCGAGGACCTGCGCAAGGAGCTGACTCTGGGCCTGCTGCGCCAGCGCGACGTCCTGCAGCGCATCAGCATCACTCCCCGGGAGATCGATCAGTTCCTGGCAAAGCAGGCGAACACGCCATCCGAGAACAACCAATACAACGTTTCCCACATTCTCATCGCAGTCGGCCAGACGGCTACTTCGGAGCAGATCGATCAGGCCGCCAAGCGAGCCGCAGAGGTGTCCCAGCGGGCGAAAGCGGGCGAGGATTTCGCCAAGCTCGCGGTGGCCTACTCCAACAGTCAGACCGCTCTGGAGGGCGGTGCCCTGGGGTGGCGCAAAGGCAGCGAGCTGCCCACCTTCCTGACGGACGTGATCGTGCGGCTCAAGCCCGGCGAAGTGAGCGACCCGCTGCGCACCCCGACGGGTTTTCACATCATCAAACTGAACGAAGTGCGCAGTCAGCAGGCCAAGGCGATCGTCGACCAGGTGCACCTGCGTCACATCCTGATGAAGACCAATGAGCTGGCCGACGATGCCACCGTACGTCAGAAGCTCGAGCAGCTGCGCGAGCGCATCCTCAAGGGTGAGGATTTTGCCGCGCTCGCCTCGATCACTTCCGAGGATCCGGGCTCCGCCGCCCAGGGGGGCGACCTGGGGTGGGCGGCCGCCAGCAGCTTTGCGCCCGAGTTCGAGTCGGCGATCGCCAACCTCAAGGACAACGAGATCAGCGAGCCCTTCCACACCCAGTTCGGCTGGCACATCGTCCAGCTTCTGGGCCGTCGCAAGTTCGACAACACCAATGAGATCAAGCGACATCAGGCCGTGGAAGCCATTCGGGCCAGCAAGGCGGATGAGGAGACGGAGCTGTGGCTGCGCCGCTTGCGGGATGAGGCCTACGTCGAAACCAAGCTCTGATGGTGCGCGCGCGGAATAATGCGCCGCGCATCGCCCTGACTTCCGGCGAACCGGCCGGGGTCGGTCCGGAACTTTGCCTTGCCGTGGCGCAGATCCCGCTCGACTGCGAGCTCGTGTGCCTCGCCGATCGCGAGCTGCTCGCCGAGCGCGCCGCAAGCCTCGGCATGCGCATCGCGCTCGAGGCTTATGATCCTGCAAGGACGCGCCCTCACGCGCCCGGAACACTGCTGGTCCTGCACCAACCACTTGCGGTGGCGAGCCGTCCCGGCACGCCCGACGCGCGCAATGCCCACTATGTCCTCGCGCTGCTGGACCGCGCGCTCGATGGGACCGTTCGCGGGGAGTTCTCCGGCATGGTCACCGCCCCGGTGCACAAGGGCATCATCAACGATGCCGGAGTGGCCTTTACCGGTCACACGGAGTACCTGGCCCGCCGGACCCACTCGTCCCGGCCGGTCATGCTGCTCACCGGGGGAGGCCTGCGCGTCGCCCTGGCCACGACGCATCTGCCGCTGAAGGATGTCAGCGCTGCGCTCTCGGTGGAATCGCTGTGCGCAATCGCGGCAATTCTCGATGCGGACCTGCGCAAATGGTGGGGCATCGCACTGCCGCGCATTGCGGTCTGTGGCTTGAACCCGCACGCAGGCGAAGGAGGCTACCTGGGCGATGAGGAGAACCGGATCATCGCGCCTGCCATCGCCCACATGCGCGCTGCGGGGATCCAGGCGACGGGACCGCTGCCGGCCGACACGGCCTTCGTACCGCGCGTGCTTGCGAACTACGATGCGGTCCTTGCGATGTATCACGATCAGGGACTGCCGGTCATCAAGCACGCCGCGTTCGACCGGGCCGTCAACGTCACACTCGGACTTCCGGTGCTGCGCACCTCGGTGGATCACGGCACCGCGCTCGATCTGGCAGGCTCCGGTCGTGCAGATCCCGGCAGCCTCCTCGCCGCGATCGAGCTGGCGATCGAAATCATCGTCCGCACCTGCTGATGCAGCGCCATCTGCATGGCCATCCGCACGGCCACCCTGCGCGACGCAAGCGCTTCGCGCAGCATTTTCTGCACGATCCGGCGGTCATCGAGCGCATCGTCCACGCGGTGAGTTGCAGCTCCGAGGATCACCTCGTGGAGATCGGACCGGGACGGGGCGCCCTGACGCGGCGGCTGCTCGAGGCAGCCCCGCGCACGCTGGATGCGATCGAGATCGATCGCGACCTCGCAGCAAGCCTGCGACCCCTCGCGGCGGACTCGCGGTTGCTGGTGCACGAGGCTGATGCACTCGAATTCGACTTCGGGGCGCTCGCGCGTTCCCGCGGTGGCCGGCTGCGGATCATCGGCAATCTGCCCTACAACATCTCGACGCCGCTGCTGTTTCATCTGCTCGCAAGCACCGCCGTCATCCGCGACATGCACGTGATGCTGCAACGCGAAGTCGCGGCTCGCATGGCCGCCAATGCCGGCGAGCCGGAATACGGCCGCCTCACGATCATGCTCGCCCCGTGGGCACAGGTTGAGACGTTGTTCGCTGTCGGCCCGGGGGCATTTCAGCCACCGCCGCGCGTCTGGTCGGCCGTGGTCCGGCTGACTGTGCGGGCCCAGCCAGCGTTCGAGGTCAGCGAGCACTTCGCCACGGTCGTGGCCGCAGCCTTCTCCCAGCGACGCAAGACGCTGCGCAATGCATTGCGCGGGCTGCTCAGCCGCGAGCAGATCCAGGCCGTGGGCCTCGATCCGGGGGCGCGCGCGGAGACCCTGCCACCGCAGGCGTTCAATGCCCTGGCGCAGAAGCTTGTAAGATCCGGCCGTGTGCCCGCCTGAAGGACCCCTGATGCCGGACTATCGCCGCATTCTGCTCGTGGTCGATCTGACCGAAGACAGCCCGCCGATCGCCAGGCGCGCGCAGGAGCTGGCGCGGGCGCTCGGCGCGCAGATCGATCTGCTGCACGTGGTCGAATATGCCCCGGTGGAGCCCATGGGCGAGACGCTCATGCCGTCGGTCCAGATCGAGGACGAGCTGTTGGAGCGCGCCCGTGAGCGTCTGCGCGCGCTGGGTGAGCAGCTCGGGCTCGCGCCCGCGGCATGCAAGGTGGAGAGCGGCAACGTGAAAGCCGAAATCGTGCGCATCGCGCGGGAGCTGCACACGGATCTGATCGTGCTCGGCAGTCGCGAACGTCACGGCCTGTCGATCCTGGTGAATTTCACCGAAGACACCGTGCTGCATGCGGCTCCCTGCGATGTGCTCGCGGTGCGCGTCGGGCGCTCGTGAGCCTGGCGAGCGCGGCCTAGCTGCAACATGGAATCTGCCCTCCGGCCCATCCGCATCGAGGTGGAAACCTCCTACCTCAACGAGCAGTCCGACCCGAAGCAGCGACGCTACGTGTTTGCCTACACCATCACGATTCGCAACGAAGGCAGCGTCCCGGCCCGCCTGCTGACCCGGCACTGGATCATCACCGACGCGAACGGCAAGGTGCAGGAGGTGCGCGGCGAGGGTGTCGTCGGGGAGCAGCCGCACTTGAAGCCGGGACAGGGATTTCGCTACTCGAGTGGGGCGGTGCTGGAAACGCCTGTGGGCGCGATGCAGGGCAGCTATCAGATGATCACCGATGAGGGCGCGCGCTTCGATGCCCCCATCGCCGTATTCCGGCTCGCGATGCCGGGAATCCTCCAGTGACGCGCTATGCGATCGGCGATGTGCAGGGATGTCATGAAGAGCTGCTGGCGCTCGTTGCGCAACTGAACTTCCGCGCCGACCGGGATCAGCTGTGGTTCGTGGGCGATCTCGTCAACCGCGGTCCCCACTCGCTCGACGTGCTGCGCTACGTGCGCGCGCTCGGTGACAACGCTGTCGTCGTCCTCGGCAACCATGATCTGCATCTGCTGGCGGTGGCAAGCGGTGCGCGCCGCAAACGTGGTACCGACACGCTCGATGAAGTGCTCGCCGCGCCCGATCGCGGCGAATTGCTGGAATGGCTGATCTCACGTCCGCTGGCCTACGCACTGCCCGGGGATGGGCAGCGCGCGCGAACCGACCTGATGGTGCACGCCGGTCTCGTGCCGCAATGGACGACAGCGCTCACGGCCGCGCTCGCCCGCGAAGTGGAATCCGCGCTGCGCGCCAATGCAAGCGAGGTCTTCAAGCAGATGTACGGTGACAAGCCGGATCAGTGGAGCGAGCAGCTGCAGGCCATGGAGCGGATCCGTTTCACCATCAATGTGCTGACGCGGATTCGCGTCTGTCGCCCCGACGGACGGATCGATCTGCGCCTCAAGGGCAAGCCCCCGGCGCCCTCGTCGGGATTTTATCCCTGGTTCGACGTGCCATCGCGCAACAGCAGCGATGCCCGCGTCGTCTTCGGACACTGGTCGGCGCTCGGTCTCGTGCGTCGGGACGACATCGTCGGTCTGGACTCCGGTTGTGTCTGGGGCGGCGCGCTGAGCGCGATCGATCTCGACCACGACGGGCCGCCGGTCACGGTGGCATGCACGGGCCATCAGCTCCCCGGGGATTGATTGGGTCCCCACGCGACGGTGATGCGCGGGGTCTTCATGAGATACACACCCGGGGCGAGCTCCAGGTCGACCGGTTTCGTGCCCGACGCCGTGATCGGCAATACCACGCGCTGCTGGGCGCGTATGTCGAGCTCGCCAAACTCACCGGGCAGCACGCGGAAGGCAATCCGCACGGGCCACAGGGTATGTTCCCGCGGCTGCAGCATGACGCTGCCCTGGCTCCCGGCCGAGCGCATGTCCAGGACCAGCGTGTTGCGCTTCCAGTACTGCGGAAACTCACCGCTCGAGCCATCGGGCCGCGTCTCGAGCAGCTCGTGCACGGCTTCGGGCGATGCGGCAGGGGTGCGGTGCCAGGGCCAATGCGGACGGGGAAGATGGCTGCAGCCGCCGCCGATGGTCAGCGCGATTCCGACCAGCACGATGCCGGCCAGCGCCCGTGCCACAGCGCCCACCGAACGCTGCCGTTCCCGGCCAGGCCTTCGCATTTTCATTCCAGCACTCCTCAAGGGCGGCTCATCACGCGGGGAGAGCCTCGGGACGCCGCATCATAGTGGCAGAGGTGGCACAGCGGCCACGTGTCGCCCGATTTCGTGAGCCGGGTTTCAGGCGCGTAACATAAGCGCTGGGCAATCCGCACAGAGTGGTCGGGACGGACCGTATGCAACCGCTTCAGGCTTTTGATCTGCGGCACTGGATCGACGCGAACCGGGCGGCATTGCGGCCGCCGGTGGGCAACAAGCGCATCTTCCGCGACGGCGATTTCGTGATCATGGTCGTGGGAGGACCCAATGCCCGCAAGGACTATCACGTCGATCCGGGTGAGGAATTCTTCTACCAGCTCGAAGGCGACATGGTGCTGCGGACGATCCAGCAAGGCCGCCCGGTGGAGCTGCCAATCCGCGCCGGAGAGATTCTCCTGCTGCCGCCGCTGATTCCACACTCCCCCCAGCGGGGAGCCGATACCGTCGGCCTCGTCGTCGAGCGCCGGCGCCGTCCCGGGGAGCGCGATGGCTTCCAGTGGTACTGCGAGCGCTGCGGCGCTTTGTTGTACGAGGAATTTTTCGAGCTCAGCGACATCGAGAAGCAGTTCCCCGCGCTCTTCGAGCGCTTCTACCAGAGCGCGGAACGCCGCACCTGCGGCACGTGCGGGGCGGTCATGGAGCGGGCTGGTTGAGAGCGCGGATCGCTGTCGGCGACGGCGAGGTCAGTGTCGATCTCGCGCGGCCGCTGAGCCTGGCGATCGACCTGGATTTTACCAGCGCGCAGCCGCGTCATTTCGGCGCGCCCGCCGCACAGGCGCGTCCATTTACCGCCCCGGGTTTCTCCGGCTCCGTCGCCGCCGGAGCCGGATGTAACTGCAGCATCGTCAGCTTCGTTCCACACTGCAATGGAACGCACACCGAGTGCGTCGGGCACCTGACGAGCGAGCCGCTGGATGCCCATCGTATCGTGCCGCGCGGGTTGCTCCCCGCGTTGCTCTTGACATGTCAGGCGAGCGACGCGGCGCAGTCGGGCGAAACCTCGCGTCCGGCGCCCAAACCCGGGGATGTTCTGATCAGCCGCGCGCTGTTGCAGCAAGGCTGGCTCCGCTGGCAGGACCGACTGCCGGCAACACCACTCGCGTTGATCGTGCGGACGCTGCCGAACGATGCGGACAAGCGCCGGCGGGACTACAGCCAGTGCAATCCTGCCTATTTTTCCAGCGATGCCGCCGAGTGGCTGCTTGCCCGCGGGATCGAGCACCTGGTCGTGGACCTGCCCTCGATCGACCGCACCCATGATGAGGGCCAGCTCACCGCGCACCATGTGTTCTTCGGATTGTCTGCCGGAGCACGGCACGCAGCGGCGGCGCGGCGGCCCGCTGCCACCATCACGGAGCTGGCCTTCGTGCCCGACGAGGTGGCGGACGGGTTCTATCTCCTCGAGATCCAGGTCCCGGCGCTGGGGGGCGATGCCGTACCCAGCAGACCGATGTTATACACAGTGGCTGTTCCATGAGTCCCGCGCCAACGAACGGTGCGCCAACGCCGGCTACCCAGACGCTCGCTGCCGCGCGGGCTCGCGATGCGTCCGATCCGCTTCGCTTCCTGCGCGCACGGTTCGCCCTGCCCACCGCCGCCAACGGCGAGCCGGTGTTGTACCTGTGTGGACACTCCCTCGGGCTGATGCCGCTCGATGCCCGTCGATTCGTCGAACAGGAGCTCGATGACTGGGCGCGACTGGGCGTGCTCGGACACGAAGAAGCGCTGCGACCCTGGATTGCGTATCACGAGAATCTGACCGCCCCGCTGGCTGCGCTGTGTGGCGCGCTCCCTGAGGAAGTCGTCGCGATGAACTCCCTCACGGTGAATCTGCACCTGATGCTCGCGAGCTTCTATCGGCCAAGCGGGCGGCGCACGAAGATCCTGATCGAGGCCGGCGCATTCTCATCCGACCGGCACGCGGTCACCTCGCAGCTCAGCTGGCACGGTGCGGATCCGCAAACCAACCTGATCGAGCTGGCGCCGGCCAGCGGATCGCAGTGCATCGATGCCGATGCAATCGACGCCTGCCTCGAGCGCCACGGGCCGGAGATCGCCCTGGTGCTGTGGCCCGGGGTACAGTTTCGGACGGGTCAGGCATTCGATCTCGTGCGCATCGTGCAGGCCGCGCACGCCGCAGGCTGCGTTGCCGGGCTGGACCTTGCGCACTCGATCGGCAACGTGCCGCTTGCCCTGCATGCGTGTGAGGCGGATTTCGCGGTCTGGTGTAGCTACAAGTACCTCAATGGCGGCCCCGGAGCGATCGGTGGCTGTTTCGTGCACCAGCGCCATGTGCGCGGTGCACCGGCGGCGCGTTTGCAAGGGTGGTGGGGCCACGAGCAGCAGACGCGTTTTCGGATGGAGCCCCTATTCCGCGCAGCCGCCGGCGCGGCTGCCTGGCAGATCAGCAATCCGCCGATCCTCGCTGCGGCGCCGCTGCTGGCGGCGCTGAGTGTGTTCGAAGAGGCGACCATGCAGCGGCTGCGGGCCAAGTCGATCGAGCTGACCGGGTTTCTCGAGACGCTGCTGCGGCCGTTGGCCCCGGCGCTGGAGCTGATCACCCCGGTCGATCCGGATGCGCGCGGATCGCAGCTTTCGGTTCGCGTGAGCGGCGGCCGCGGGCGCGAGGTGTTGCAGCGATTGCTGCAGCGGGGGGTCATCTGCGACTGGCGCGACCCGGACCTCATCCGGATGGCTCCCGTTCCGCTCTACAACCGCTTCGAAGACGTGTTCCAGGCGGCCGGGCGCCTGGCGCAGGCACTGGCCGAGACGGCCTGAGCGCCCGATGCCACCCACGTTGGCACAACCGATGAACATCGTCGGCGCGGGGTTGGCGGGTACTTTGCTCGCGCTCATGCTTGCGCGCCGTGGCCGCGCCTGCAACCTGTACGAGCGGCGTGCCGATCCTCGCACGGCCGCACCCGAGGGCGGTCGTTCCATCAACCTCGCGCTGGCAGCACGTGGGCTGCGGGCGCTCGAGCATGCGGGGGTGATGGGTCACATCATGCCGCTGCTGATCCCCCTGCGCGGCCGGCTGATTCATGACAGCTCCGGTGCCACCACATTGCAGCCTTACGGCCAGCGCGCGCACGAAGTCATCTACTCCGTCGGCCGCGCCGCGCTCAATCGCGTTCTGCTCGGCGAAGTCACCCGTTACTCGCATGTCGCCCTGCGCTTCCGCCACGTCTGCCTGGAGGCAGCGCCGGCGGCCAATCGGCTGCGCTTCCAGGACGCCGCTTCGGGTGCGACATTCGCGACTGTACTGCGGCCTACGATTGCAACCGACGGCGCCGGTTCCACGGTGCGCGCAAGCCTGCTCGCGCAGAACTACCTGCAAACACGCGAGGACTGGCTCGACCATGACTACAAGGAGCTCACGCTTCCCGCCATCGATGGCGCTCATGCGCTCGATCCGCATGCCCTGCACATCTGGCCGCGCGGCGGGTTCATGCTGATCGCGCTGCCCAACATCGATCGCAGCTTCACGGCCACGCTGTTCCTGGCACGCAGCGGCACACCGGGGTTTGCGCAGTTGTCCGACGGTGCGGCCGTGATGCGTTTCTTCCGCGAGCAGTTCCCCGATGCGGTGACGCTGATTCCCGACCTCGTGGAGCAGTTCCGCATGCACCCGGCCGGGCGACTCGGCAGCGTGCATGCCGCCCCCTGGCATGTCGGTGGCGAGGTGCTGCTGATGGGCGATGCGGCGCATGCCATCGTGCCGTTCCACGGGCAGGGAATGAATGCCGCCTTCGAGGACTGCGTCGAATTCGATCTGCTGTTCGAGCGACACCGCGACTGGCAGTCGTTATTCCTGGCGTTCGAGCAGCGGCGCCGGGTGCACGCCGAAGCCATCGCGCAGATGGCACTGGAGAACTACACCGAGATGCGCGACTCGGTGCGCGATGTGGGGTTTCTGCGCCGCAATGCCCTCGCCCTCGAGCTCGAACGACACTTCCCCGACCGCTTCATTCCGCGCTATTCCATGGTGTCCTTTCATCCGGAGATTCCCTATGGCGAAGCACTCCGGCGGGGTGCGCTGCAGGCGCAGATCCTGGCAGAGCTCGATGCCCGCACGGCGCCGGGGGACGCACTGGATCTCGCCCTGGCCGGCCGGCTGATCGATCAGCGACTGCCGGCCTGTGGCGAACGTTGACGCGCATTGGTACGTTCGAGGGTGACGAACGTCAGCGCGTGCAGGTTGCGCGCATCAGCTGCGTATTCGCGCCGCTCGACTTCCCGCCACTCGGCTGCAGCGAGCGCAGGGAATCTCGTGTCCCCGTGCACATCGGCGTGTACCTCGGTCAAATAGATCCGGCTACACTGTGGCAGCAGCAGCGCGAAGATCTCGGCGCCGCCGATGACAGCGAGTTCCGGCGCATCCCCCGCGGCCCGCAGCGCCGACTCGAGGCAGTGCGCGACGAGCACATCGGGCGGCGCCTGCCAGCTGCGATCCCGCGTCAGCACCACGTTCGTGCGCCCGGGAAGCGCCCTGCCGATCGACTCGAACGTGCGCCGGCCCATCAGCATGGGCTTGCCCATCGTCACCGCCTTGAAGTGCTTCAGATCCTCCGGTAACCGCCAGGGCAAGGCGTTATCCCGGCCGATGATACCGTTGCGGTCCATGGCCACGACGAAGGTGATGAGCGGGTTCAGATTTCGACCGCCGTGTTCAGCACGATCACACCCTTGTAGGGCATCCGGAAGAACTCGGCGGCCTGGGTGCTATGGCGCTGCATCTGGGCAAAGAGGCGGCGCTGCAGCCCGCGCCACCCCGGCAGGGGCCGCGCGCGCACCAGGTGCCGGCCGACGAAGAACGAGCTGTCTTCCGAGAACACGCGCATGCCGCGGGTGCGGCAGGATTTCAACGCCTGGCTGACATCCGCAGTCTCCATGAAGCCGAAGCGCGCGGTGATCTGGAACACCCCGGCAAGGATCTCCTCGATCTCGACGCGCCGCACCGGATCCTGACGCGGCGTGTGCGCAATCTCGATGTTGAGGATGATCACCCGCTCATGCACCACCTTGTTGTGCTCGATGTTGCGAATGAGAGCGGATGGCACCAGGTTCGGATCGCTCGCGAGGAACACCGCCGTTCCGGGCACGCGCACCGAGCCGTCGATCAGCTTGGCGAGCTCGCTGCGTGGCACCGCCATCTTCGCCAGTGCGGCCCGCAGCTCCTGCCGTCCGCTGCGCCAGGTCCAGAAAATGAACGACAGCAGCGCACCCAGGGTCAGGGGAATCCAGCCGCCCGTGGAGACTTTCGTCAGATTGCCTGCCAGGAATACGGTGTCCATTGCCAGCAGCGGCGCAAACACCACCGCGATCATCCATTGCCGCCATTGCCATTGTGTGGCCGCCACGTACGCACCCAGGATGTTGGTCACGAACATCGTGCCCACGACCGCGGCTCCATACGCGTTGGATAGCGCATCCGACGAACGGAAGGCGAGCACGAAGGCAACGACTGCGAGAAACAGCAGCAGATTGACGATGGGCACGTAGATCTGCCCCGGCTCGAGATCCGAGGTCTGCAGCACCCGTATGCGTGGCAACAGGTCGAGCTGCACGGCCTGGCGCGCGACCGAGAACGCGCCGGAGATGACCGCCTGGGAGGCGATGACGGTTGCGGCGGATGTCAGGATCAGCATCCACGGAAGCAGCGGCGGCGGAATGAGCGCATAGAGCGTATGCGCAATCATGCCGTGGTGCTCCAGCACCAGCGCTCCCTGGCCGAAGTAGTTCAGCACGAGTGCCGGCCAGACCAGCGAGAACCACGCGATGCGTACCGGTGCCTTGCCGAAATGACCCATGTCCGCATACAGCGCCTCGCCGCCGGTGAGCGCGAGGAACACGGCACCGAGAATTGCGAGCGCGGTCGCCGAATGGCTCAGCAGCAACGCGATTCCGTAACGCGGATCGATCGCGGCCAGTACCGACGGATGCCGCACGATGGCGGCTCCACCGGACACGGCAATCACCACGAACCAGACGATCATGATGGGGCCGAACAGCCGCCCGACACGCGCCGGGCCGCGCTTCTGGATGAGAAACAGCAGGGCGAGCACCGCGAGCGTGACCGGGATGATGGCGCGCGCGAAGGCGGGGTCCAGCACTTCCAGGCCCTCGACCGCGCTCAGCACCGAGATCGCAGGTGTGATCAGGGCGTCGCAAAAGAAGAAAGCGGTGCCGGCCAGCGCCAGCGCGACCACGGTCTTCGTCCACCCGCCGATGCCAGCCAGGTGACGCTGCGCGAGGGCAAACAGCGCGAGAATGCCGCCCTCCCCCTGGTTGTCTGCGCGCATCATGACGGTCACATACTTGAAGGTCACCGAAAGCGTGAGGCTCCAGAAGATCAGCGACAGCACCCCCAGCACGGAGCGAGCTTCGAACGGGCCGGTCGCCCCGAGTGCGGTTTCGAACGCGTACAGCGGGCTCGTGCCGATATCCCCGTAGACGATACCCGTCGCCCCGATGACGGCCGGCAAACTCCAGCGACGCGCGTCTTGCATGCGAGGTCAGCGCGTCAGCGGCGCCGCCCGGTCCTTCCCTGTGCGGCGGCTGCGTTGCCCGTTACCCTGCCGCGTCGGGCGGAGGTTCGCCTGAGCGGCGGTGGCGCACGTCGCTGCGTGGCGTATTTCGCTTCGTTCTGCCTTTGTTCGGCGCCTGCGGAGCTGCGCTTGCGGCGCACTTCGCGAGCGGGCCTGCCCTTTGCCTCGCGCGCTGGTCCCATTGCCTCGCGCGCTGGCCCCTTTGCAGCGCGTGCCGGCCCGCGTCGTGCAGCGCGCGTGGCCTTGCGCTGTGTGGGCCACAGCATCGTGCCACGACATTGCGCAAACCCGCAGTGACAGGCGAATACCTCGTCGATGTCGTCGGGATCGTCGTCCTCGCGCTGGATCTGGTAGTCGTAGGTGAGCTCGGTCCCCGGCTCGATCGTACGCAGCGCCTCGATGTAGACGCGGCGGCGCTCGATCACCGACTCGCAGTTGGGATTGCAGGAGTGATTGAAGAAACGCGCATCATTGCCATCGACGCCGGCGTCGATGACCGTCCTGCTGTCGATGATGAACAGGAACGTATGGCTGTCGTTCGCATCCTTGTCCTCATAGCGTTGATCGGCTTCTTCGTGCGAGACCCGCTCCCCGACGTACTCGATGAGTCGCGTGCCCTTGGCAATGCGCTGCGCAGCGAACACTCCGAGTCCATGGACGCTCGAGCGGCGGACCTCGATGAGAGCGCAACGGACGTCCGTGCCTGGCATGCTCAGACCGCCACCGGAGCCGGGATCGCCGCATGATGTTGGTAATTCACGAATTCGAAATCCTCATAGACATAATCGAAAACACTGGGTGGCCTGCGGCGCAGCCGCAGCTGCGGTAGCGGCAGCGGCACGCGGGCAAGCTGTTCATCCGCCTGCTGCAGGTGATTCAGGTACAGATGGCAGTCGCCCCCGGTCCAGATCAGCTCGCCCGGCTCGAGGTCGCACTGCTGCGCGAGCATGTGGGCCAGCAGCGCGTAACTTGCGATGTTGAAGGGCACGCCGAGGAACACGTCCGCGCTGCGCTGGTACACCTGACAGGACAGCCGCCGGGCGGCGACATGGAACTGAAAGAACGCGTGGCAGGGCATGAGCGCCATGTCCTCGAGCTCACCGACGTTCCAGGCGCTCACGAGGATGCGCCGCGAGTCGGGCTGCTCGCGCAGCTGCTGCACCACCTTCGCGATCTGATCGATGCTGCGGCCGTCGGCCGCGAGCCACGCGCGCCATTGTTTGCCGTACACGGGACCGAGCTCACCGCGCTCATCCGCCCACTCGTCCCAGATGCTGACACCGTGCTCGCGCAGCCAGGCGACGTTGGTCTCGCCACGCAGAAACCACAGCAGCTCGTAAACGATCGAACGCACGTGCACGCGTTTGGTCGTGACGAGCGGAAAGCCGTGGGACAGGTCGAAGCGCAGCTGCTGCCCAAACAAGGACAGCGTCCCGGTGCCGGTGCGGTCGTCCTTGCGGATACCCGATTCGCGCACCCGGCACATCAACTCGAGATAGGACTTCATTGCACCGGAACAAAATTCCCGGACGGCAGGCGGGAGCGGTATGCGTATGCGAACAGTGCGATCCCGCCAACGATCATCGGAAAAGACAGCACCTGCCCCTCCGTCAGCCAGCCGCCGGCAAGATAGCCGATATGCGCATCCGGCACGCGCACGAACTCGATCATGAAACGCGCCACGCCATACACGATGAGAAACAGCGCCGAGGGCGCCAGCCGCGGTCGCGGCCGGGAAGTGAACCACCAGATGATGCCGAACAGCACCAGTCCTTCGAAGAAGGCCTCGTACAGCTGGGAAGGATGCAGCACCTCGCCGTTGACGCTGAAGCCCCACGGCACGGTGGTCGGCTTGCCCCACAGCTCACCGTTGATGAAATTGCCGATGCGCCCGAAGAACAACCCCAGTCCAGGAAGGGGTACCGTGAAATCGAGCACGTCCGTTACGTTGCGCCGCCGCCGCCAGGCAAACAGCGAGACGGCGACGATGACCCCGAGCATCCCGCCGTGAAAGGACATGCCACCTTCCCAGATCTTCAGCGGATACAGTGCATCGCGCGACCAGAATCCGAGCCCATAGAACAGCACGTAGCCGATGCGCCCCCCGAGGATCACGCCTAGCATGGCGTAGAAGATCAGGTCATCGACGTCGTTGGGCTTCCAGGTGGAGTGCGGCCGGGCGGCCCGCAGCCGGGCCAGAAACCAGGCGGCCCCGAACCCGAGCAGGTACATGATCCCGTACCAGTGGACCTTGACGGGCCCGAGCTGAAAGGCGATCGGATCGAAATTCGGATAGCGGATCATGGGCGGCGGATTTTAGCCGTTACGCGCCGCGATTGCTGAAGGCCAACTGAGAAGGCCCCGCGAGGCGCGGCAAACCCCGGCAGCATGCTTGCATTGCCGCTATTCCCGGATCACGCGGCAGAAAAATGCCTTGAGATAGCGCGTTTCCGCAATGGCCGGGTGTACGGGGTGGTCGGGCGACTGGCCACCGGCTTCCAGGATCTGCACGAACCGCCCCTCGTGGCGGGCAGCCCCCTGGATCGCATGGAGCAGATCCTCTGCCGCAAGGTGGTACGAGCACGAGCATGACACGAGCAAGCCATCGTCCTCGAGCAGCCCCAGCGCCAGCTGGTTGAGCTTGCGGTAGGCCGCCTGTCCCTTGGGGATGTCTTTCTTTCGCTTGATGAACGCCGGCGGATCGAGAATCACCACATCGAAGCGCTCATTGCGCTCCTGCAGCGCCTTCAGTGCCTCGAACGCATCACCGCGGGTCGTCTGGATTGCGACACCATTGTCTTGTGCGTTGCGCGTTGCAAACTGCAGTGCCGCCTCCGACACGTCCACGCACCGGGCATAACCGGCACCGTGCTTGAGCGCGGTGATTGCCCACGCACCAACGTAGCTGCACACATCAAGGACCCGGACGCCAGGCCACAGATACCGCAGGAGTCGCTGCCGGTTGGCTGTCTGATCGTAGAACCAACCGGTTTTCTGCCCCCGGGCGAGAGGCGCGGCGAATCGCAGCCCGGATTCGCTGACCGCGATCTCCTCGGGTACTTCGCCGAAGGCAACCTCCGCGACCTGCGGCAGGTGCTCCAAATCGCGGGCACCGGAGTCATTCTTCCAGAACAGGGCCGCAGGCGCGAGCAACTCACGCACGACGGCTGCGACATCCGCCTTCAGTGCCTCCATGCCGGCGGTCGCGATCTGGCCGACCATCACGTCCGCGTAGCGGTCGAGGATCAGCCCGGGAAGCCCGTCGGACTCGCCGAATACCAGCCGGTAATACGGCTCGGGATTGAGCCGGCGGCGCAACGCGAGCGCTGCTTCGAGGCGCCGCGCAATCAGGGAGCGATCCAGTGGCTGCCCGATGTCGCGCCCCACGATTCGCGCGCAGATCAGCGCGTGCGGATTGACGTAGGCATAACCGAGAAACTGCCCGCGATGCGAGTGCATCTGTACTTGCGCGCCCGTGGCGAAAGCGGTGAGGGGCGTGCCGGCCGTATCGATCTCATTGCTGAACACCCACATGTGCCCGGCCGCAATGCGGCGATCCTCGCCGCGCTTAAGACGCAGCACGGGCAGAGACTCGTGCTCGAGCACTTGCGCAGAGCTGGCATTCATGTCAAACCGATGCAGGAAAAAAGCCTCATGGAAGTGGTTATTATACGGCAAAGGCGCGCAGGTCCGAGCTTCGTCGGCTCAAGAAGAGCGCGCGCCTCTTGGAAGGCGCCCCCAGTTTCGCCTGCCGCCGGAACGTTCCATGACGGTTGAGAAACGGATCACGCAGATCCCCACGTGCTCGGGGATTTATCGCATACGTTGCAAGCGCAACGGCAAGATCTATGTCGGCAGCGCGGTCAACCTGCAAGAGCGATGGGATACCCACCGTCGATGCCTGCGCGCCTGCAAACACCACAATTCTCACTTGCAAAGCGCCTGGAACCGCTACGGGGACACGAACTTCGACTTCGAAATTCTGCAGTTCGTCGAACCAGCCGAGTTGCTCCGGGCGGAGCGTGCACAATCATCATCAACCTTGCCGACTTCTGCCGGGCATGCGGACTGTCAGCCGTGCACATGCACAACGTGAAGAGCGGCAAGCGTGCCAGCCACAAGGGCTGGACGTGGAGAAAGCCAGATGAAAACCAGTTGTCCCGGTGGCGGCAGTACACCGCCGAAATGCACGAACAGGCTGGCGTCGGAAACGAGTCCCTACCTCCAGCAGCATGCATACAATCCGGTTGACTGGTTTCCCTGGGGAGATGCGGCGTTCGAGCAGGCACGCCGCGAAAACAAACCCGTCCATGTCAGCATCGGGTTCATGGCGTGCCATTGGTGCCATCGGTTCCGGGAAGAGTCTTTCGAGGATCCCGACACCGCAAAACTCATGAATCAGTTGTTCGTCAACATCAAGGTCGATCGCGAGGAGCGCCCGGACGTCGATCGCATCTATCAGATCGCGCAGCAGATGCTGACCCAACGCTCCGGCGGCTGGCCGCTCACGATGTTCCTGACACCCGACGATCGCCGCCCCTTTTTCGGCGGAACCTATTTCCCCAGGGAGTCCCGCCATGGTCTGCCGGGATTCAGGCAGCTGCTGCCGCGCGTCGCCGCTTTCTATCACGAACACGAGGAGGAGCTGCGCCGGCAGAGCGAGGCACTCATGTCCGCCTTCGCGGAGCTCACTCCGCCGGCAGCGGCGCCCGATACGTTGTTGACCGATGCGCCCTTGAAGGAAGCCCGGGCTCAATTGGCGCGTACGTTCGATCCTCGCTACGGCGGCTTCGGCGGCGCTCCGAAATTCCCACATCCCCGGATACTCGAGCGATTGCTGCGCGACTGGCACGCGAACGCTCATCAGCCCGAGCCGGACCAGCAGGCGCTGCACATGGCCACGCTCACTCTGCGGCGCATGGCCGACGGCGGCATTCATGACCAGCTCGGCGGCGGCTTCAGCCGCTACTCTGTAGATGAGCAATGGATGATTCCGCACTTCGAAAAGATGCTGTACGACAACGCAGCGCTGCTGGCCGTCTATGCCAGCGCGGCGCTGGCGACTGCAGATAGCTTCTATGCCGATGTCGCTTCGCGCACCGCCGATTGGGCAATTCGGCAGATGCAGTCGCCCGAGGGCGGTTACTACTGCAGTTTCGATGCCGACTCCGAGGGCCATGAAGGCAAGTTCTACGTCTGGGATCGCGGCGAGTTGCACCAGGCGCTCAGCGAAGTGGAATACCGCGCGTTCGCGGCGAGATTCGGCGTTCACGGCGCGCCGAATTTCGAGGGCCACTGGCACCTGCAAGTGCGTCAGCCGGTCGAGGACATCGCGCGCAACCTGGGCTTGCCGCCACACGAGGTGCAGTCGGCGCTCGAGTCGGCGCGGAACAAGCTGCTTGCGATCCGCAGCCAGCGGGTGTGGCCGGCCCGCGATGAGAAGATTCTGACCTCCTGGAATGCGCTCATGATCCGCGCAATGGCGATCGCTGCGCGCGCGCTCGCCCGCGAGGATCTCGCCGCGTCGGCGACGCGGGCACTGGACTTCATCCGCTCGACACTCTGGAAGAACGGCAGGCTCCTGGCGACCTACAAGGACGGCCGGGCACATCTCAACGCTTACCTGGACGACTATGTATTCCTCGCCGATGCGGTACTCGAACTACAGCAGCTACGCTTCAGGAGCGCGGAACTCGATTTCGCCCGCGAACTGCTCGATGCGGTGCTCGAGCACTTCGCCGATCCCACCGGCGGGTTCTTCTTCACCTCTGACGATCATGAGTCACTCATTCACCGCTCCAAGACATTCAGCGACGATGCGACCCCAGCAGGCAATGCAGTGGCCGCCTTCGTGCTGCAGCGCATGGGCTTCCTGCTGGGCGAATCCCGTTACCTGATGGCCGCGGAGCAGACGCTGCGGGCGGGATGGCTCGCCATGGAGAAATACCCGCACGCGCATACGAGCCTGCTCGATGCGCTGGAAGAGTCCTTGAACCCTCCCGAGATCATCATTCTGCGGGGACCGGAAGACGAGATCTCCAAGTGGGCGCGTGAGTTGCACAAGCTCTACGCGCCCCGCCGCCTGCTGCTGGCGATACCGTCGGATGCAACCGGATTGCCACAGGCGCTTGCCGATAAGGTCCCAGTCGCAGCGAAGGGAACAATTCATGACGAGGTGTTGGCCGCTGCAGGGGCATCACCCGATGGCGCGGCCTCCGCATCACCCGATGGCGCAACAGCTGCAATCGCTTACATTTGCCGGGGAACGACCTGCTCCGCGCCGGTGCGCTCGCTTGGCAGCCTCATCAGTCAACTCCAGGCAGGCGCACTGCTCGTGCCGGCTCATTCCGGAACGACGATCGTGTAGGTGGACTTCACTTCCTCCATCACGAAATAGGTGTGCGTCTGCTGTACCCCGCGCACCGAGGCGATCCGATCGCCGAGAAAACGTCGATAGCTCTCCATGTCCGTGACGCGCACCTTGAGAAGGTAGTCGAACCCACCCGCCACCATGTGGCACTCCATCACCTCGGGGTGGGCGAGCATGACCTGCTTGAAGCGCTCGAACGCATCCGGCGTCGTGCGATCGAGCGAGACTTCGACGTAGGCCAGCAGACCCAGACCGAGCTTCCCCGCGCTCAGGCGCGCTCGATAACCCTCGATGTACCCGCTGGCCTCGAGCCGCCGCACCCGTTCCAGCGTCGGCGTGACAGTGAGATTCACTTCGCGCGCCAGCCGGGAAATCGGCGCACGACCGTCCTCCTGTAGTCGAATCAATAGCTTACGATCGATGCGGTCGAGGGGACGATCGCTGTGATTGGGGTCTGACATGGTCGAATCTGCTGTTAAATCCAGGACAGCCGAGAAATTCTACTCTGCATCCGCGCTTATCATAGGTATGTTTCACTTCTGTCGCGCAATGAGGCGATATGGCCCTTTCGTTGGCTGCCCCACAATGCACCTCTGCCGAAGGCGCATCGCTTGAAGCGACCCGTGCGGCCATGCGCGCGGCAACCTCGCGACCGGAGTGCGACTGCATTCTCGAGCTGCGTGCGGCCCTGCAGCCGCTCGCGCAGCAGCTCGGCAACGCACAGCTGCGTGCCATCCGCTGGGTACGAGCGGCGAGGGCCGACAAGCACCGCCGGCCCTGGGCGGAATCGCTGATGGAGCAGCTGCCGCTCGCCAGCGCGCAGGGTCGCGCGTTGATGAGCCTGGCCGAGGCACTGCTGCGCACCCCCGATCGGGCGCGGGCGGACCAACTCATCTCGGAGCGGCTGGCGTCGCTGCGCAACGCGGGCGCGATTGGCAGCGACGCGCGGTTGCTACGGACCGGGTTCATTCTGCTGGGAGCGGCGGGTCGACTCTTGCCGCAGGCGACGCGGGAGCTATCGGGGCGCTTCTGCGCGCGTTCGCTCTCGAAACCGCTGGTCGCGCCGCTCGTGCGCGGGGCGCTCCGGCGCGCCATGGGGATGCTCGGGCGCGCATTCATCGTTGGCCAGACGATCGAGACTGCGCTCGCTCGCGGACGCTCGAGCCCGGGACTGACGCTGTGCTCGTTCGATGTGCTGGGCGAGGGCGCCCGCACGCAGGCGGATGCGCTGCGCTACTGGCATTCCTACCGCGCAGCCATCGAATCCCTGCGTGTGCAGTCCGCAGTCGGCGTGCACCGCCGATCGGGCATTTCCGTCAAGTTATCCGCGCTCGAGCCACGCTACACCCTGCTGCAGAAGCCGCACCTGGACCAGCACCTGGTGCCGCGCATGCTCGATCTGGCACGTTGCGCCGCCCGGGCAAACATCGGACTGACCATCGACGCCGAAGAGGCCGACCGGCTCGATGTCTCACTCGACATTCTCGAAGCGCTCGCGCGGGATCCGGTCACGCGCGACTGGCAAGGCTTAGGAGCTGCGGTACAGGCTTACGGCCGGCGCGCGCCGCTGGTGATCGACTGGATCGCAGCGCTCGCCCGTGCGAGCGGGCGACAGATGACGGTACGGCTGGTCAAGGGAGCGTACTGGGACAGCGAGATCAAACGGGCCCAGGAGCGCGGCTTGAGCAGCTTTCCCGTTCATACTTCGAAAGCCGCGACGGATGTGAGTTACCTCGTGTGCGTGCAGCGGCTTTTTGCGGCAAACGACCGCATCTATGCGCAGTTCGCGACGCATAACGCGCTCACCGTCGCCTCGGTCCTCGAGCTCGCACCGCCGCAGGCGCGCTACGAGTTCCAGCGGCTGCACGGGATGGGCGAGGTGCTGTTCGACACGGTGCGCGCGGAGCTGCCCGGGCTTGCGCCCGTGCGCACCTATGCTCCCGTCGGTACGCACGAGGACCTGCTTCCCTATCTGGTGCGCCGCCTGCTGGAGAACGGTGCCAACACCTCCTTCGTACACCAGTTTCGTAATCCCAGACTCACCGTGGAGCAGGTCGTGAAGGATCCCCTTGTGGCATTGAGCGAGCAGGACCAGCCCGCACCGACGCAGCGGATTCGCGAGCCGCCGGCGCTGTATGCGCCGGAGCGCCCCAACTCCCGAGGCGTGGACTTCGGCGATCCGGCCGAGCTGGCCGGACTGCGGGCGCAGCTTCAGCAATACGCCACGCAATCTCACCCCGGCGGCCCGATCCTGAACGGCCGCCTCGCTGCGGATGTCAGCGTTCCCGTGGCATCGCCCGCCAATCTGCGCGACGTCGTCGGAATGACCCGGGATGCGAGCGCCCAGGAGATCGTCGCGGCGATGGAGGGCTGCGCGCGGGCGCAGCCGGCCTGGGATGCTCGCGGAGCGGCGGAACGCGCTGACTGCCTCGAACGCGCGGCGCAGCTGCTCGAGCAGCGCCGCCCCCTGTTCCTCAGTCTGCTGGTGCGGGAAGCGGGCAAGACACTCCCGGATGCAGTCGCCGAGCTGCGCGAAGCGGTGGATTTCTGCCGCTATTATGCGACGCGCGGGCGCGAGCTCTGCGGCGCGCCCCTGCAGCTGCACGGTCCCACCGGCGAGCGCAATCTTTTATCGATGCACGGACGCGGGGTCTTCGTCTGCATCAGCCCCTGGAACTTCCCGCTGGCGATTTTCACCGGCCAGGTCGTCGCTGCGCTGATGACGGGCAATGCGGTGGTGGCCAAGCCCGCGCCGGCGACCCCGTTGATTGCGCACGCGATGACGCGTCTGCTGCACGAAGCGGGGATTCCCGCGGACGTTCTGCAACTCACTCCGGCGGATGGGCCACCTTTCGGTGCCGTCGCCCTCGTGCACCCCGCCCTGGCCGGTGTCGCCTTCACGGGCTCGACGGCAACCGCGGCCGGGATCAATCGTGTGCTGGCGAACCGCGACGGTCCGATCGTGCCGTTGATTGCCGAAACCGGCGGCGTGAACGCCATGATCGTCGATTCGACCGCGCTGGCGGAGCAGGTGGTGGATGATGCGGTGACTTCCGCCTTCACGAGCGCCGGTCAGCGCTGCTCGGCGCTGCGCGTCCTGTATCTGCAGGAGGAGATCGCAGACCATGTGCTCGGGATGTTGGTCGGTGCGATGCAATGCCTCGTCGTCGGGGATCCGGCGGAGCTTGCCACGGACGTCGGTCCGGTGATTTCCCGACCGGCGCTGGAGCGCCTGCGCGCTCATGCCGGGCGCATGCGCGAGCAGGCGACTCTGTTGTACGCATGCGCGGGGCCCGCTGCGGAAAACGGCCATTTCTTTCCGCCGCACCTGTTCGAACTGCGCGCCCTGGATCAGCTGAAGACCGAGGAGTTCGGTCCCATCCTGCACGTGGCGCGTTACCGCGCCGAGCAGCTGCCGCAGGTCATCGCGGCCATCCGCCAGACCGGCTTCGGACTCACGCTGGGCGTACACAGCCGACTGGAGAGTCTCGCCGAGCACGTGTTCCAGTCGCTGCCCGTGGGCAACACCTACGTGAACCGCAACATGATCGGCGCGGTCGTGGGCGTGCAGCCGTTTGGCGGCCAGGGGCTGTCGGGGACCGGGCCCAAGGCGGGCGGACCACATTACCTGTTGCGGTTCGCCAATGAGCGCACTCTCACCATCAACACGGTCGCGATCGGCGGCAACGTCGAGTTGCTTTCCTGAGGCCTCCAGTAGCCATCCTCGCCCGCTTCGATATTCGATCCGTTCAGCCCGACTGTCTCCAGTCCTATTCGTTACGAAGGATTGTGGCCGCATGTGCGGTACAGCTTCATGA
Source organism: uncultured Pseudomonadota bacterium (assembly GCA_963716335.1). Classification (GTDB taxonomy): domain Bacteria; phylum Pseudomonadota; class Gammaproteobacteria; order Steroidobacterales; family Steroidobacteraceae; genus 13-2-20CM-66-19. The sequence goes on from OY970302.1 coordinate 930,367, forward strand.
TGGCTTGCATATCGTCGTCTCCACAGCCACCCGCTACGAGGTTCGCGTACAGCCTCTCGATGGTTTGCAATAGGGGCAACTCAAGTGCACCGTCAGCTGCATTGCCCGCAATCAGCTCGACGTCCTTGTACATAGTCTGAATCTGACTGAGCTTGGCATCCGCGCTGGACTTTTTTGCCATTCGCGGACCGAAGATCTGCAGCGGCTTCGAATCTGCGAAACCCTCCTGCAAGGCCATTGGAAGCTGTGAGGCATCCAGACCCAAGCTTTCCCCCAGTGCGATCGCTTCCGCGATCGCAACCAAGTTCGCCGCAACAATCAACTGATTACAGAGTTTTGCCGCCTGACCCGCGCCAACAGCGCCCATGCGCGTCACCCGACTCGCCAATTTCATCAACACGGGCATCGCCCGGCCGATCGGCTCGGGATCTCCACCCGCCAAAATAATCAGCGATCCCTTACGCGCACCCGTTACCCCGCCGGATACGGGGCAATCGAGCCAGTCGATGCCCCAATGGGTAGCCGCACGCGCGGCAAAGTCGCGCGTGCGGCCCACTCCGATCGTCGAGAAGTCCATTAGCACTGTGCCGCGACCCATGCGCTCGGTAGCCGCGTGTGCACCAAAAAGGACCTGTTCGACCGCCGCCGCATCCGTCAGACACACACACACGAGTGCTGCCCCCGCCACCGCCTGCGATGGCGTTGCACAAGCTTTTCCACCGAGTGCTTCGAGTGGCTGCATCTTCTCGGGCGAGCGATTCCAGAGCCTAACCTCGTATCCCGCGTGAATGAGCCGCGCTGCCATCGGCGCGCCCATCAAGCCCGTCCCTAAAAATGCGAGTGTGCGATCAGCAAGCATTCCTCATCCCTCTCGATGTGCAGCACGGCAGGTGCGGTGGCCGGGGCGGTTGATACACAATGCGGGGCTGACAGCGGGTTACTTCGATTGAGGTTGGTCAGAATGTAACGGCCCCGAGATGCGCCGGGCCGACCAATCGCGCATATTTGCTGAGAGTCGGCGGCAAGTCGGTATGCAGCGCAGGCCGCCATGCCGCGCGTCGGGCATTCATGATATTGGCATCGACCAGCAGATTTAGAAGGCCTTGATCCGCATCGACACGCACGACGTCGCCGTCGCGCAGCAAGGCGATGGGACCGCCCGCAGCGGCTTCCGGCCCAATATGGCCGACACACATACCGCGGGTGGCTCCCGAAAACCTGCCGTCCGTAAGCAGCGCGACCTTTTCGCCCATTCCCTGTCCGTACAGCAATGCCGTGATTCCCAACATCTCGCGCATGCCCGGACCGCCCCTCGGTCCCTCGTTCCGGACCACGAGTACATCTCCGGATTCGTAGCATCTCGCCCGCACGGCCTCGACGGCAGCCTCCTCTCCTTCAAACACACGAACGGGGCCCTCGTGAATGCGGCGTTTCAGCCCGGCGACCTTCACAATTGCGCCTTCCGGAGCCAACGTGCCCGTGAGCACTCGCAGGCCGCCAGTCGACGTCAATGGCTCGTGCGCGCGCCTGAGCACCACACCGTCGGCCACACGAGCCTGATGTCCAATTTGTCGCAAGGTCATCCCGGATATAGTTGGGCATTCCGGGTCCAGTATCTTCGCCTCGATGAGAACGCGGATGACGCTGGGCACACCGCCTACATCATGCAGATCTCGCGCCCAAAAGCGCCCACCGGGCTTGAGATCGGCGAATAGCGGGGTTCGATGAAAAATCTCCGCCATGTCCGCAAGCGTGAAGCGAATTCCCGCTTCGTGCGCGATGGCCGACAGATGCAGTGCTGCGTTGGAGGAACCACCGGTAGCAGCCACGGCCGCCGCAGCGTTCTTTAGACTTTCGATGGTAACGAGATCTCGGGGCAGCGGCGTCTCGGATGCAATCAGCTGCGACAAAGTCAGCCCGGACCGGTGTGCGAGCGCTGCACGTTCACCGGCCACGGCCGGCATCATGGCCGAATGTGGCAAGGCGAATCCCAGGACTTCACTGACCATCGCCATGGTGTTGGCCGTGAACTGTCCTGCACATGCCCCGACCGTCGGTACCCCAGCGTGCTCGAGTTCCATGAGCTCGGCGGCCGTCATCTCATTCGCGTAAACGCGGCCTACTCCTTCGTACACGTCCGAGATCCCAACGTCCCTCCCGCGCCAGCGACCTGGAAGAGCCGCGCCACCGAACATGAAGACCGCGGGCCGATTCACCCGGGTCATCGCCATCATCAGGGCCGGTAACGTCTTATCGCAGGCTGCGAATCCGATGATTCCATCGTATCCGTGCGCCCGAACGACGGCTTCGACGGAGTCCGCGATAATCTCGCGTGACACGAGGCTGAATCGCATGCCAGCGTGATTCATTGACATGCTGTCCGCCACCGTAATCGTGGAGAATTCAAACGGCGTGACCCCCCCGGCCGCCAGCCCAGCTTTAGCTGCGGCGGCTTGCGCTGGCAGAGACATCGAACACGGCGTTACGGCACCCCCGGCCGAAACCAGACCAGCGAAGGGTCTGGCCAGTGCTGCCGCATCGTGTCCCATGGCCCGCAGAAAGGCGCGGTGGGGAGCACGATCAATGCCATCAGTGATCGTGCGAGAAGGCAGCGGGTTCATTCGCGAAGAGAATGCCGACATCAGAGCGATCTCCAGACGATGACGATCACGAAAGCCTGCGTTGAAGATTTTTTCTGTGGCTGAGCGTCGCAGTCGAGAGGTAACGGACCGCCGCTCACTTCAGGCGCACCCCGAGGGCGGACATCCATTTGAGCCCTGCATCGGTGTCGGATCGGGGTCGATATTCGCAGCCGATCCAGCCGTCGTATTGCGCCGCCTCGAGTTTTTTGAACACCTCGTCATACCTCACCGTTCCGGCATCCGGTTCCATCCGGGATTCCACCGCGGCTATCTGTACATTACCAATGAGCGGCAACATGCATTCGAGTTGCCGAAGCACTCTCTCATGCGTGTCACACGAATGCACATTATTCCGCGAGGCTGCGTATTCGAGTGAGCGCGCGATGTGGTAACAATCAAATTGCAGCTTCACGTTGGGGGCGCCAATCTCGTTGATGAGCCGACTAACCTGCGAGGCGTCCGAATAAAGATAATTTGGATGGTCATACGGATTGAGCGGTTCGAGCAACACGGTGAGACCGTGTCGCGCAGCCAAAGGCGCGGCGAATTTCAGGTTCTGCAGCAGTACGCTGACGGCTTCCTCGCACCCCGATGAGTCGACATTGCCTGCCAGGACATGGATGCGGGTTGCCCCGCAAAGCTTGCAATAATTCAAGGCTTGATAAAAGCTGCTGCGAAAGTCGCGCTCACGGCCGCTGATGGCCGCAATTCCCAGCTCGCCGTCATCAGCGCAGCCTGCGGGCGCGTTAATTCCGAGGATTCTCATGTGATGCTGCGCCGCTCGCGCCCGCAGCTCATGAGGTGGCGTCTCATAGGGAAAGTGAAGCTCGACGGCCCGAAAACCAGCCCGCGCGGCAGCATCAACTCGTGCCGGGAGCGCCAAATCAGGCCACAACAACCCGAGATTGGCCGCGAAGTTCAACATCGGTTGCTCTCAAGGGCCTCTGGCCCGGAAAGTTCCAACGTGACTGGATCTTGGACGGACTTCCGTCGACAATATACAATATAGAAGCTGGACATGAGCGTGCTTTCCCATGGCCCCGACGCAGCTCGCACAAAGTCGAACCAATCTCATACCGCGCCAGTCGCTTCAATCGAGCGTCCTGGAGCGTCTGCGGGAGGAAATCATCGCGGGGATCTGGAAGCCCGCGGCGCGACTACAGGAGCGAATCCTGTGTGAACGCTTCGGGATCTCACGCTCGCCACTGCGCGAGGCACTCCGCGTTCTCGAGTCGGAGGGCCTGGTAGAGCTGCTGCCGAACCGCGGCGCGGTGGTGTCGGCACCTACGCTCGAAGATGCGCTCAGCCATATCGTTTTGGAGCGCGCGCTGGAATGCCTCGCCATCGGCCTCGCCTGCGAGGACGCTCGTGATGACGATCTGAGCCGCATCGCATCGCTCCATCAGAGGCACAAGCGCCTCGCGAGCAGCAAGGAGAAGGCAGCCTTTGTCCGCTGCAACAACGAGGTGCACCGCGCGATCGTCTGTGCGACCGGCAACCGTCCCGTCATGGATGCTCACCTGGTGAATGCGCGCCAGCTCATTCGTATTCAGAACCTGCGGGGCTTCGTCGAACACTCGCCGACCGAGTCCTGGATGGAGCACGACGCCTTCATCGAACCCTTGCTCCAGCGTCAGCGCAACAAAGCCGTTTCAGCATTGGGGCGGCACTTCGATACGATCGAGGACCACTTGCGCGCGCGGCTCGACGCCAAGGATTGACCCACGGATTGACCCACGCATTACGCGGCAGGCACCCACGGTTCGGCCACCACCCGGTTTTCGATTGCGCCGAGTCCCTCGATGTCGATGCGCACGGTATCTGCGACCTGCAGATAGCACGGTGGCACCATCGCAGCGCCCACCCCAGCGGGTGAGCCGGTCGTCAAAATGTCTCCCGGCTCGAGCGTCATTACCGTGGTGAGCTCCTCGAGCATCTGACCGATTGTATAAATGAAGTCGCTCGTGCGCCCATTCTGGCGTAGCTGCCCGTTTACCCAGGTCCGCAAACCCAGATTCTCCGGAGCATCGAGCTCGTCAGCGAGGGTCAGCCACGGGCCGGTGGGTCCATGCGTATCGAACGACTTGCCAAGCGTCGCGGTCGGGGCGCGCAGTTGCCAATCCCGAACACTGACATCATTACAGATCATATATCCGGCGATCACTTCGTGCGCTCGAGACGCGGTCAAATGGCGGCAGCGTTGTCCGATCACGACCGCCATTTCCCCTTCATAATCGAGCATCTCTGAAATAGCCGGCTTGTGGATATCGTCGAACGGCCCACACACGCATGAAACCTGCTTCGTAAACCAGACCTGGTTGGCGGGAATCTGTATGTCCGGTCGCCGCTCGCGGATCTCGGCGACGTGAGAGCGGTAACTGAAGCCGAGGCCCAGAAACTTGCGCGGCTCAGCAATAGGCGCGAGCAGCCGCACGGTGCTCATCGGCAGGCGAGTGCCGGCGCGCATCGCGATCTTTCTTACCTGAGCGATCGCGTCCGGTCCCGCTTCGAGCAGGCCGCGAAGCGATCGCGGAAGTCCTTGGTCGATTCCCCCGAGATCGATTACGCCGTCTTCCGTGACGACACCGAGCGCAATGCGCTCACCCGACCGAAATGTCGCGAGCTTCATGTATAGGACCTTATGAATTTGCAACGCGACCGTGCGCAACCAGATCAAGGCGGCGAGAGACGAACCGCCAGCCCTGAACCGCGTCCTTGGCGACCACATCGGTCGTATCGCCGATCGTGACTTCGAGAGCTCCAGCCGGAGCATCTTGAAGGGTTGCAATCGTCATTACATGCGCTTCGACCGTCACATGATCGGCAGCCTTCCAGGTCAGACGCGCATTGGTCCAGCTATGACGGGTGATCCTTCTTGCGCCGGAAGCCCGCGCCTGAAACCAATCGTCGATTTGCCGGCGACCGGCAAGCGCGCCCTGCGGGGTCACAAGCTCGCTGCTTTCCACGAACAGTTCGGCAACCGAGGCGCCGCCCGCATGATCCAGTCGCCAGTAGAATTCGGTAAGCAGCGCCTCGATCGCCGCGCGCTCATCCGCCAAGGACATCGTTGCTGTGGTCGGCACTGGCCCTCCCGGTTCGACCACCAGCTTAATTCCGCAACTGGCGACTTGTCGAGAGTCGATTGACGATTGTCGACAATCTGGATAAGGTTGACGGGAACAAAATCGACGGTATCGGGGAAGAAGGGCGTTGCGGTTTCTTGCTACGATCCTCCTGGGCATGCTCGCGGCCTTCCCACACGTGGCTGGTGCGCCCCATCTTCCGCATCCTCGATCGGCTACCCCCGAGCGATAGCGATGCGCGCTGGGACTACGCCGCCGTCGATACGCCCATTAGGCGACGGACTCGTCATGAGCACGAACGGCATGGCTCACTCGGTCGATCTGTTCGACGGCGCTTCCGGTCGAGAGCTCGCAACGGTGAACGTCGGAGCCGGACCCGAGGCCGCGTTTTTCGACGACGCGCGACATCTGGCATTCGTTCCATCTGCGGGCAGCGGCACACTGTCGAGCATCTCGGCCGAGAATGATCAGATCGTCAGATTGCAGACATTGCCCACTCGACCGGGCAGTCGCACGGCGGCGCGTGATCGTACGTCCGGACGCATTTACGTACCCGCTGCGCAATTCGCTGCGCCGACCATGGCGGGCGAGCGCCCCAACCCGATTCTGGGCACCTTCGAGCTTCTCATCATCGGTTCCGCGTCGCTTGCGCAACGCGCTCACGAGCCTCCGGCTTCTGAAGGAGAAATTCATGGCAGGCATTGAGACCCGCTCGATCGAGGCAGAGCATCCTGGGCCCATTCGGCCGGCGAAATTCGCTCACATCGTGCTGCGCACCCGCAATCTCGTAAGGGCGCGCGACTGGTATGTGCGATTTCTGGACGGTACTGTTGGTTACGAGAATGACATGGTCTGCTTCGTCACCTATGATGACGAGCACCATCGCGTCGGGTTGATCGCTGCACCCGCCTCGACACCCCCATCCGCTGAGATGTCGGGGCTCGACCACTTCGCATTCACTTACGCATCGCTTGGTTCCCTGCTCGCGAATTATCGACGCCTGAAGCGCGCCGGCGTCGTTCCCTACTGGTGCATCAATCATGGTCCGACCATCTCGATGTACTACCGCGATGTGGACGGCAACAAAATCGAGACACAGTACGACGTTTTCGCAACCGCTGAGGGCGCCACCGATTTCATCAACCGCTATTACGCCGAGAACTTCATGGGCATCGTCTTCGATCCGGACGAGCTCGCGGCGCGCTACGAGGCAGGGGAGGCACTCACGGACTTAGTCAAGCGCCCTGCGTTACCGCTCGGCAAGACCCCTTGGGACATGCATATCCCGTGAGGGCTGTCGAATTCAATACCTATGGCGCCGCACGCGACGTGCTCGAAGTCGCCAATGCGCGTCCGCCGGAGTCGCTCGCGCCGGACGAGGTGCTCATTGCCGTGCGTGCAGCCTCGATGAACCCCGTCGACTGCGCAATCCGCGAGGGGTATGGAAAGGAGGTCTTCCGGGCGAAGGGGCAAGTCGGGGACGGTCCCTTTCCCATCCGTCTTGGGCGGGATGCTGCGGGGATCGTCGAGGCGGTTGGCAGCTCAGTGCGGCAATTCCGTCCCGGCGATGCCGTGTTCACCGCGCCCACCGGCCCGGCGATGGCTGAACGGATTGCGGTAAAAGAGACGGAAGTGGCATTGAAGCCCACCGGCCTCGATTTCATCGAAGCGGCATCAGTCCCGTTCGTGTCGCTGACTGCCTGGAACGCCTTGATCAATCAAGCGGCACTCTCGGCTTCGAGCGCCGAGAACCAGCGAATAGTCATTACGCGCGGTGCTGGCGGAGTAGGCAGCTTCGCGATTCAACTGATGAAGCTCTGGGGCGCACACGTCGCGACTACTTGCGGCACCGTCAATGTGGATTACGTTCGAGGGCTGGGCGCGGACGTCGTCGTGGACCGTCAGCGTCAGCGAGTCTCCGACTGCTTGCGCGAATATGACGTGGCCCTCAATGGTTCTTTCAACCTCGAGCAGGAACTTCTCGCGGCGCTCAAGACTGGCAGTGGTGCGCGCTACGTCACGATCACCTCGCCGAAAGTGCGTCTTGCTGATCAATTCGGACTGGCAGAAGGATTGCGCCGCGCCGATCAGCTTCTGGCGAGCATCCAGCAAGCCCAGCGGGCGCTGGGCCGCCATTACTACTGGGGCTTCATGAAGCCGGACGGCTGCGCCCTGCGCAAGGTGGCAGCGTTGTTTTCGGCTGGAGCGCTTCGCCCCACAGTCGATCGCGTATATCCGCTCGCTGACATCGTTACTGCGCACGAATACTGCGAAAGCGGCCGGGCTCGAGGAAAGATCGTCGTCGACTTCACCTGATGGGTGCGCCGGCGCCGATTACAGAATCAATGACTTAACAGGGGGGGTTGTCACAGTGCAGAACAATCATTCGCAGGCTCAAGATAGCCAGCTTCCGCTCGGCGATGGCCGCCATCCACTGCGGCGGCGCGTTTTCGTGCTGCTCACGGCCTGCCTGTTTGGCCCGTTCATCGCTGGGCCGACACATGCGGACAATGCGGCCGATGAGAGGCAAGATCAATCAGATATCGGCGCACCGGTTCTGACAGAGATTGTCGTGACCGCGCGCAAGCGCGCCGAGGACGTACAGACGATTCCTGAGTCTGTCGACGTCGTTTCTGCCCAGCAGATTGACGAGGCGCATGTGACGCAGGTCGACGATCTCGGCAATCTGGTATCGAATCTCAACATCACGACGCGTGCCGATCACACCCCGGACGTCGTGCTGCGAGGCGTGGGGGCTTTCGGCGTCACGCACGGTGTGGGGTTCTATCAGGACGATGTGCAGCTCTTCGATGGGCAAACGGTGCAGCTGGAGGATCTGCAGCGCATCGAGGTGCTCAAGGGGCCGCAGGGCACGCTGTACGGTGGGAGCAACATTGGCGGCGCGATCAAATACGTATCGAAGCTTCCGACAGATGAGTTCGAGGGGCGCCTGTCTCTGGAAACCGGAAATTACCATACCCAGACGGTATCGGGCATGGTCTCCGGGCCTGTCGTGCCAGGCGTCCTCGATGCGCGCATCAGCAGTTTCTTTGCCACGAACGATGGCTATATCTACGATACGACACTCGCTCGAACAGCCGATGCGGGGCAGGAATTTGGTGGCCGTGGAATCCTCAACTACCACAGCGACGATACCACGGTACTCCTTTTTCTGAATCTCGACCGGACCCACACCGGCGCGGAGAATCTCTATTATCGGCCCGACTCCCCGACCGATTACTCATATGACATCGCCGATGGAACCAGGCCGCTGTTCACGCGCAACATCTACTCCGCCACACTCAACATCGAACACCGTTTAGCTGGCGATCTGCAGCTGACCTCCATCAGCTCGTTCTTCGACTCGTTCATCGACGGCGTGACGGACGTCGACAAAGGCCCGGCTCCGCTTCTGACCAACTACGCGACATCGCGACAAACGGTGACCAGCGAGGAACTGCGACTCGGCAACTCGAGTGCGGGACCCACCAGATGGCTCCTCGGGCTCTTCATCCAGGGCAACGACCTGCCGCGCGCATACTCGGACTCACGATCCTTCAACGGCGATCCGGGCGATATGGCGAGCTGGTCGGAACCGGCACTTTACAGCGACCAGATCGTCAACCCCGAGCAGCAGCATCGCGATTACGCCGTGTTCGGTAACGTTCAGTACTCGTTCAATCCGTGGACGATCGAGGCGGGCCTGCGTCTCGATTACGATGACAGCTCCATGACGGATGTGTTGAACGCGGTCTCGCTGGATCAGCACGCGACTGAGGTCATGCCAAAGCTGTCCGTGTCGTACCAGATCGAGGAGCAGACAATGGCCTATGCGACGGTCTCCCGTGGTTTCGAGCCGGGAGACCTCACGGAAGGTGCGGACGCCCTGGGCAATCCAGTCATCGATCGGTATCGGCCCGAAACAGCATGGAGCTATGAGCTGGGTGTGAAATCGAGCTTCGTGGATCGGATTCGGTTAAATGCCGCCCTTTTCTACGTGGATTATCGCGATCGGCTATTTCAATCAAACCAGCTCGAGCTGGGACAGTTCGTGAATGTCGTGACGAATATCGGCGACTCGAAGAACTACGGCGCCGAAACGGATTTTTCTGTCCGGCTCACGCGCGATTTACGAGTGGATGGAAGTCTCGGCCTTACCAAGGCCGTCTGGGGAAATGTCCCGTACATCGACCCGGATCTTAATTACGCAGCAGTCAATCTGAGCGGCCGGACTGGCCCGAATACGCCCGACTACCAGGGTTCACTCGCGCTGGACTGGTCACATGTGATCTCCGGGGATGTCTCGGTCGGCGCACGCATCGATGCTACTGCAATTGGCCGGCAGTACTGGGATGTCACCGATCACTACGCGCAGCCCGCCTATCAATTAGTCAACGCGGGCGTTCGAGTCGCCGTCTCCAGGTGGGAGCTGAGCGGGCACATTTTCAATGCATTTGATGCTAGATATAACACTGCGTATATCAGTGCTGCTGAAGTCGGTGCGCCGTTTAACGTCGCCGGTATCGGCCGGCCCCGGCTCTATTCTGTGAAGCTGGCGTATCGATTCTGATCGACCCGACGTCCGTGGCTCTACCCTACGTCCGTGGCTTCATGATCTCACTCAGCCGGTCCGCGGTTTTCTCCAGCCGCTGCAGCTGCGGATATTTCGGTCCGTCGAAATAGGCGATGCGCACGATCCGGTAGCGATCCTGGTTCTTCACGAGCAGCTCGACGGGCTGCCTCGACAGGCGTGCCGTCACGATCGCCTCTGCCAGGCGCTCCTGCCGGTACTCGCGGCCGTTGACGGCAATCAGCGCCGTGCCGGGCGTGAGCCCGGCGTCGTAGGCGGGGCTGCCCCAGCGCACTTCCGTCAATACTGCGCTTTGCAGCGACACGGCGAAGCCCAGTGAGTAGATGAAATCGAGGGCTTTGCGCTGCTCTTCCCGGCTCTTCACGTAGTCCGAGGGCGAATCGACGTAGACCAGCTTCCAGCCACCGCGGGTGAGGCCATCCAGGGGCGCTCCCGGGCCATGTCCGTGCAGCCGTTCGGAAAAAAAGCCGGCCCAGTCAAACCGCGCAACGTCGTTCAGCGTGCGCAGGACGTCCTCGAGGGTATAGGTCACCGGCCCCCAGGGCTGATCCGCTGCGGCCGGCCCATTTTCCGGTGGCCCAGACGCGGGCCGCGTTGGCGGCACGGCGACCCCGAAGAATGCCCGGGCGAAGTCATCGAGCGACCGCCGGCCATGCGTGAGCTCGCGAATGCGCGTATCGGCATCGAGCCACAACAGCTCCCCTTCCGGGTAATAGTCCTCGGTGCGCTGCCAGGACACCCAGGAGAGTGGACGACGCGCGGTGATCAAAGGTTGTGCCGTCGTGTCCTCGAGATCGCGCCAGGCCCGTCCCGGTCGATTGCGATCCATGTTGGCCGCAACTTGCGCCCAGGCCTCGCGGGTGAACTGCGGACTCCACAGTCCTGAGCGCGCCGCGAGCACGCCCTGCAGATAATTGCTCAGTCCCTCGTAGACCCATAGCAGTGCATCGCGCATCGGCACGTTGAAGTTGGGCGTGGCCAGTCCCGCCGGACGCCGGTATTTGCCGTTCCAGGAATGGCTGAACTCATGCGGCAGCAGATCACGCCCCGCTGCGGTCTTGTCCCACTCGGTGAAATACCCGGGCGAGCGGCGGTTCTCGCTCGAGCGATGATGCTCGAGCCCGATGTCGCTCAGCTGCTCGCTGAGCGCGAACAGGAACTCGTAGCGATCGAAATGCGGCGGCCCGAACAGCGCGTACGCCTCCTGCACCAGCCGCCGATGCGCGGCCAGCTGCTGCGGGCGCACCTCGAGCGCATCCGGATCGTCGGCCACCACGTCGAGGTGCACGGGAATGCGCTGCCCCGGGGCGAGATCGAACGTACGGAAGTAGCGACCGGCGAACAATGGCGAATCCACCAGCATCGCAAGCGAGGTCTGTTGGAAGCGAACGCTGTTGCCGTTGCGGTTCGAAATCTCGAGCGCACCTGCGAACTGCCAGCTCTCCGGCAGAATGACCGTGGGTTCGACCACGATCCGACTGACGTAGTAACCGGCCGGGTACAGCACCACCGTATTCCACTGCAATTCCAGCATGTCCGGCGTCACCACCGTGCGCCCTTGCTCCCGGAAGAACGGCGAGACGAACTGAAACTGCAACTCCAGCTGCCGCACACCGGGCGGCACGCGCAGATGGAATGCGTACACGTTGAGCGCATCTCGTACCCATTCGAGGGCATGGCCATTGGCAAGGATGCGCAGGCCTGCGAGCGCATCGATGGGGCCGCGCGGGGCATGATTGCCGGGCAACCACTCCGGATATAACAGCGTAAGGGACCCGGGCTGCACCGGGATGCTCTCGTGCACGTTGAACACGCGCCGCTCGACGTCGGTTACGTCCACCTGCAGCTGCAGCACCCCCGGGTAGGCCACGTCTCGCGGGGCCGGAATCTGCGGTGACGGGGCAGCTCCCGAGGACACCCCGGAGGCCGACGACTCCGTTGCACCGGCACTCTCCGGCTGTGCTCCCTCTGGTGCCGTGGCAGCGGCCGGTGCCACGGGAGCGGCCGAAGTCTCGGGTTTACTTTCCTCCTGGGCCTATCCGAGGGACAAGAACAGGCTCAGCGCGGCGCAAGCCGCCCAAAGAAATCGTTTCATGACCCCTCGGGAATCCGCAGCGCCTACTTGCGCAGTACCTGGCCCACCGCCTGCGCAAAGTATTCGAGATTTTCGGCACGCAACCCCGCGATATTGATGCGGCTGTCGTCCGTCATGTACACGTGATGCCGCTCGCGCAGCTCGTGCACCTCGGTGATGCCGACACCCAGGAATGAGAACATCCCGCGCTGGGCCGCGATGAAGCCGAAGTCGCGCTGCGGACAAGCGGTGGCGAGTCGTCTGACCAGCTCGCGGCGCAACCCGGCAATGCGCTTGCGCATGCCGGCCACCTCATCGGCCCACTGCTCGCGCAACGTGGCATCACCTAGGATCTCCTGAACGATCGCCGCGCCATGATCGGGCGGCATCGAGTAGATGCTGCGCGCAATTCGCACGAGCTGACTGAGCGCAGCGTCGCCGGATTTCGCGCGGTCGCAGATCACGTGCAGACACCCCGTGCGCTCGCGGTACAGCCCGAAATTCTTCGAGCACGAGACCGCAACGGCCACTTCCGGCAGCTCGGCCGCGAACAGGCGGATACCGAACGCATCCTGTACCGGCCCCGCGCCCAGGCCCTGATACGCAAGATCGATGAAGGGCAGCAGTGTGCGCTTCCTGAACAGATCGAGCAGCTCGCGCCACTGCGACTCGCTCAGATCCGCCCCCGTGGGGTTGTGGCAGCAGGCGTGCAGAAGCACGACGGCGCGCGCTGGCAGCTGGTCGAGCGCGCTCAGCAGCGCCTCGAACTGCACACCACCGGTCGCGGCATCGTAATAGGGATAGCGCTCGAGTTTCAGCCCGCATCCGGACAGCAGCGGAATGTGATTCGCCCAGGTGGGCGTGCTGACGTGCACGACCGTGTCGGGTGCGGCGATGCGCATGAGCTCGGCACCGAGGCGCAGTGCCCCACATCCTCCGGGTGCCTGGATGGAGCGGACCCGATCGGCCGCGAGCGCCGGATGTCCCTCCCCCAGAACCAACCGCTCGATCGCCTGATTGAAGCCCGCATTGCCCGCCGGGGCGACATAGGACTTGGTGGTCTGGCGCGCCAGCACGCTCTGTTCGGCGCGTCGCACACTGGCCAGGATCGGTGTGTCACCGCGATCGTCCCGGTACACGCCTACCCCGAGATCCACCTTGCGCGCATCGCTGTCCGCGCGAAACAAGCCCATGAGGCCGAGGATCGGATCGGTGGGGAGTCGTTCCAGACGCTCGAACATGCTCGCTCTCCGTCGGTCCGCGCGGGCGGACGGGAGATCGAGTGTAACCGGTCGGCTGCGCCGCCGGCACGCCCGCGTGCTTCGGCTACCAGCGCCCCCGTCAGGCCTTCTTCCCGACGCCGCCGCCAGGGCACAGCACCAACCCGGTCGTCGCGTCGGCGACGGGCAGCGCCGCGCCGCAGCGTGTGCAGAATGCCCGCTCACCATGCTGCGACGAGTGGAACGTCGCGATCGATTCCGCACCGGCCAGCCAGCGAAAGCCGCTCGCCGGCACGGCAATCAGGCTCGGCATGGTGGTGCTGCGATGCGCGCGGCACAGCGGACAACGACAGTGGGACAGCAGCTCGAATGATCCCTCCACCGCATAGCGCACGACGCCGCACAGGCAGGTGCCATGGATGAGGGCCGCAGTGTGCATCGGCTCGGACTCGGCTGGATGCGGCTCCGCTAGAGCTGCCAGCAACAGCTCCACGAGCTCGCTGTCCCACATGCGCTGCTCGGCACCCTCCACGACCACAGTGGGCACCTGCAGAGCACCCAGCAGCAGCTCCACCGCGCTGTCGGGGTTGCGCAACGCGAGAGAGCCGTCGCGACGCCCCTTGTTGAGAAGCCGCTTGAGGCGTATGCGCACGCTCGAGTCGTGCTCGTGCAGCCGGCGCTGCAGCGGCGATGACAGATCGGTGCCGCGCCGGAACGAAAGGAACACGCCGCGCGCACGCCGCATCTCGAGCGCGCACACGAGAAATGCGGCGACCTGGTCGATCGCGGTACCGGGTGCGGTTTCGGCGCACAGCAGCGCCTCGTTGAGGCCGCGCGCACTGCGCGAGTAGCACTCGTCGATCAACTCCGACAGGTCTTCGAACCATTCGCAGGCGAGGACTGCCTGGGCATTGCCGGCTTCATAGACGACGGCTGCCCAGTGCAGGCGATGGTCACCGCGGCGCGCAATGATTCTTGCCGTCGCATCGACGATCTCCGTGCGTGTGAGACGACGCGAAGCGCTCACGCGTGCGCTCAGGTCGGATGCCGCCGCGGCGACGACAGAAGCAGGTGCGCTCATGAGAATTCCTCCACGGCCTTCCCAAGCAACAGCCGTGCCAACTCGCCCTCGCCGCGGGACCGCGGCAGGTCTTCAGCGGATGCTCCGTCTGCGTGCACGTACCGGGACGATGCACCACGGCGGCGCGCGCCTTGCCGCCACTACGAGTGGGGTGGATTAAGTCAGATCCTCCGGCTGTGGGGCAAAGCGGAACGGGCGTACGTTCGCGGGCCCCCGCATTGAGAGATCGATCACAACCCCTCGGGCGCCACCGCGGCAATCATGGGCTCCTCGAGGCGGAAGAAGCAGTAAAGGTCGCGCGCGCGCCGCCGATACAGGAATGCGCCCGGTACGATGGAACGCGCCGGATCTCCACCCCAGATGCCGGTGATCGCTACTCGTGATTCAAATAATCGGATCCATCGTCGTACTCGGCGCCGTGATTGGCGGGTTCGTGCTCGAAGGCGGCCACCTCCTCGCCCTGTATCACCCGACCGAAGTGCTCATCATCGTGGGCGCAGCGCTCGGCGCATTCCTCACCAGTAATCCTCCCAAGGTCAGCCGCGCGGCCTTCATGGGCGCGATCGGTCTCGTGAAGGGCCCGCGCTACAAGCGAGAGGACTTCGTGGAGCTGCTCAAGTGCCTCTACGACGTCCTGGTGAAGATCCGCAAGGAAGGTCTGATGGCGATCGAAGGCGACCTCGAGGCGGAGGACGGCGGCGCGCTGTTTCGCAATTATCCGAAGATCGTCGCCGACCACCATCTGATGGATTTCATCCGTGACTGTCTGCGGCTGATGGTCGGCGGCAACCTCGATCCGCACGAGCTCGAAAGCCTGCTGGAGCAGGAGCTGGAGGCCCACCACCAGGAGGCTCACGAGCCTGCGCAGGCGGTGCAGAAGGTCGCCGATGCGTTGCCGGGTTTCGGCATCGTGGCCGCCGTGCTGGGCATCGTGAATACCATGGCCGCACTCGATGGTGCGGATACGGCCTCGATCGGTCACAAGGTCGGCGCTGCGCTCGTCGGCACGTTCCTCGGCATTCTCGTGTCCTACGGACTCGTAGGGCCGATCGCGGCGGCGATGGAGCATGCGGCGAACGAGGAAGGCAAGGCCTTCTCGGTGGTGAAGATGGTGCTGGTCGCGGCGGTGCGCGGTTATGTACCGTCGGTCGCCATCGAGTTTGCGCGCAAACTGCTCTCCAGCGACATTCGTCCGAAGTTCAGCGATCTGGAGAACTCGCTCAAAGCCAAGGTGAAAGTAGCGGCCTGAGCGCGCCTGATCTGCCATGGCAGTTCCCAAATCCAAAGCGGAACGCCCGCTGATCATCGTCAAGCGCAAGCGGCGCGCGGCGCACGCACATCATGGCGGCGCCTGGAAAGTGGCGTATGCCGACTTCGTGACGGCCATGATGGCCTTCTTCCTGGTGATGTGGCTCGTCACTGCAGTCTCGAAGGATCAGCGCGCCGCCATTTTCGACTATTTCAAAAATCCCAGCATGGAGCCGGGCAAGAGCGGCAAGCCCGCACCCGGGCAGATGGGCCCGGGAGGTGCGAGCACGAGTCCGATCAACCTGCACGGTGGCCTGGATGCGATCCGTGCACGGATCAGCCCCGTTGCCGACATGGGCGCGAGCGCCGCGCCCGTTCCCAGCCGCAACGAGCAATCGAAGGACGGCGCGGGCGCGACGGACTCGCAGAAGCTTGCGGACTCGCAGAAGCTCGCGGATGCGCAGAAGGCGCTCGAGCGCAAACAGCTCGAGTCCCTCATGGAGGAGCTGCGGCGTGCCGTGGACAAGAGTCAGGCGCTGCAGCCCTTCAAGGACCAGCTGCTGCTCGACATCACTCCCGAAGGGGTGCGCATCCAGATCGTCGACGCGCAGAACCGTCCGATGTTCGACGTGGGGAGTGCGCGGCTGCGCGACTACACGACGGCGATCCTGCACGAGCTGGCGCCCTACCTCGACTCCGTCCCGAACCGCATCAGCCTCACGGGCCATACGGACGTGCGACCGTATCCGAGCACCAACGGCTACACCAACTGGGAACTCTCCGCGGATCGCGCCAATGCCGCGCGCCGCGCGCTCACGGCCGGCGGCCTTCCGGATGCGAAGATTGCCCGCGTCGTCGGCCTGTCCTCATCGGTGCTGTTCGACAAGGCCGATCCGCAAAATCCGATCAATCGCCGCATCAGCATCGTCGTGATGACGAAAAAGGCGGAGGAAGCGGCTCTGAAGACCGACGCAGCGGGTGAATCACCTGCGCCGCCACCGGTGCCCGCGGGCGCCCCGGCGCCCGCTTCGGCGCAGCCGGCCACGGCCGCCAGCGCGCCGCCGGCCAGCGGCCCCGCAGCCAGCGCCCCCGCAGCCAGCGCCCCGGCGACGGGCACCTGAGCTACGGCCCGTTACCGGGCGGCCAACGCCCGCTTGCGTGCCGCCTCGAACTCATCCCCCGTATTCCAGGTCGGCATCGCCGGCGCCTCGGCGATGAGCCACCCGGATAACAGTCCGAGTTGCGCATCCTCGATCATGCCGTCGAAGTTCCACGTGCCATCGAGCTTGTCCGCGGGCTGATGGTATTGCCTCAGTTCCCACTCCTCGATGCGCTGTCGTCCCCAGCCGGGCGGGCGGCCGAGAAAATCGGTGCCCGTATCGAAATACAGTGCCGGCACGCCGATCTTGGCGAACGAGAATTGATCGGATCGATAGTAGTGGCCGCGGTCGGGGAATTGGTCGGGCTCGAGCACCCGCCCCTGATGCCGGGCCACCGTCTCGGCGACGCCGTCGAGCGAGGACTTCCCGGCGCTGATCAGCGTGACATCGCGGGTACGCCCGAAGATGTTGCCACCGTCATAATTGATGTCGGCCGCAATCTTTCCCGGCGCAAACGTCGGGTGGGCCGCGTAGTAAGCCGACCCGAGCAGCCCGCGCTCCTCGGCCGCGACGAACAGGAAGAGCAGCGAGCGCCGCGGCCGCTGCGCAAGAGAAGCGAACGAGCGCGCGATCGCGAGCAGCTGTGCGCAACCCGCCGCATTATCCAGTGCACCGTGATAGATCCGGTCACCGGAGGCATCCGGCTCGCCGATGCCGAAGTGATCGTGATGCGCGGAGTAAATGACGACTTCATCGGCCAGCTTCGGGTCCGAGCCGCGCAGCAGGCCGGCGACGTTCGCCGTCTGCACTTGCGCGAGCTGGTTGGTGAACGTCAGGGACGTGCGCAGATCGAGCGGAACCGGTTTGAACGAGCGCGAGCGGGCAGCGGCCGTGAGGCTGTCGAGATTCTTTCCCGCGGCGGTCAGCAGCCGGCGCATCGCCGCTTCGGTCGCCCACGCCTTGAGCTGCACGTGCGCTTCGCCTTCCGCCGGCAGCTCGAACTGCTCGCCACCCCATGAGCTCTGCACGACCTGCCACGGATAACCGGCCGATGGGGTCGTATGAATGATGATGGCACCGACTGCCCCCTGGCGCGCGGCACTTTCGTACTTGTAGCTCCAGCGGCCGTAGTAAAGGCGCCGCTTGCCCGCGAACAGCTTCGGATCCCAGTCCGGATCGTTGTTCAGCATGACGAGCACCTTGCCCTTGAGATTCATTCCCTTGAAATCATCCCAGTGGTACTCCGGTGCCTGGATGCCGTAGCCGACGAACACCAACTGCGCATCCTGCACGCTGACCTGTTGACTCTGCGCGCCGCTGACGGCGATGTAGTCATCCCGCCATCGCAGGTCCACACCGCTTCGGGAAGTCTTGAAATGCCAGACCGGCGGCATCGCGGAGCGAATGCCGACCATTTCGAACGGCTGCTGCCATTGACCATTGGGGCCATTGGGCTGGTAGCCCATCCCCTGCAGCTGCGTCGCAAGGTACAGTCGGGCCAACCGGTCGCCGCGTGTGCCGGGGCCGCGGCCTTCCAGCTCATCGGAGGAAAGAAAGCGAACCGGCGCTTCCAGGGCGCTCGCGGTGATGTACGTTCGTCCCGCCTGCTCCAGTGCCGGAGCGATCGCCGGCTGCGACGTGGCGATCGCAGTTGCCGGTGCGGCCAGGGCCGCCGATGCGGAAAGGTTCGCCGATGCGGCGAGGGTCACCGCAGCGCCCAGCAGGCTCGGCAGCACAATCCCCAGGATGCGGCTCCATCGAATGTCGGTCACGGGGAATCCCTGCGGCTGCGAATGAAGCCGCGCACGCTACCACGCACGCCATCGCGACACCAACTCAGCGCACGAGAGCCCCGCGAGCGGTCGCTCCAGCAGTGCAACGGAAGTCGACCAACAACGTTCACTCAGATCCAACAAGAAACGCTCCGTTTCGGGTCCACCAAGGCGGCCGTTGGGCGATGACGGTGCACGCAAAGCGCGTAGTTCCGGCACCACTTGGTGATGAATCAATTACTTAGTCGTAGACCGGCGCTTGCCCGAAGTTGGCATCGGATTTGCTTTGATCGCCAGGCAGCGACAACGAAGCAACGCCTTGCGCTGCACGGTTGCTAGCAACGCGGTGCGTGCTCGCTGTGACCCCCTCGCGGCGGGCGCGCACCGCGGATTTTGCTACGAGGCAGAGCGCGGCGAGCCGAGCAGCCGTTGCAGTCCGGTGAGCGCATCGCGAGGCCGCAGATAGACCGGAGCTGCGGCCTCCATCTGCAGCGGTACCCGTTCCGGGAGGGTGCACAACGGCACGATGGCCCGGATTTCTTGGGCCTGCGATGAGTCGAGCCCAGCCGCATCGCCTGCCGTCGTTTGATTGATCACCGCACCGTTCGCCAGTACGCGCGCACCATTCGTCAAGGTCCTGGGCGTGACGATCGCCACCTCGACGACCATCGCATCCGGTTCGAGCACCGCAGTTTCCATCGATGCATCGAGCCCGATCGCTGCCGCTGCCACACGCACCGCTGTCGAGCATGAATGCGAACGGCTCGGCGGACCTCGTCACGAGCGGCGCATCGCGCTCACGCGTCGGTCCGGGAGCCTGGCCACCACTTCCCGCCGGCAGGCTCCCGATGTCCGGTTCGAACCCGCTCGCCAGGCGCTGATACAAGGCCCTCAGTTCGGGCGCGGGCGCGGTCTCCTCCGGCGTCATGAGTAATCCGCGCCGGCGCATCCATTTGCCCACGCTTGCGCGACTTGTCAGCATCGTCAGCGGTACGGACAGAATGAGCCCCGCCAGAATCGGCATCATCCACCAGATATAACGCGGCGCAATCGCCAGGATGATGGCTCCCCACACCAGACCAAGGGCGATCTGCCATTTGTGACGGTTGAGGGCTTCGAGAAAGCCGATGCCCCGATCCCCGCGCTCCTGCGAATTCCAGTGCACGGGCCGGCCGGCGAGCGTGCTCACCACGAAGGTCGTGTGAAAGATCATCATCGAGGGGGCGAGCAGTGTGCTGAACAGCTGTTCGACCAGCACGCTTGCGAGCAGTCGGGCAGCGCCGCCGTAACCGCGGCGCAGATCACGTTTCACGAGTGCAAGGGTAGCTCCCAGCACCTTCGGCATCAGCAACACGAACACCGTGATGCTCAGTAACGCTACGATCTCCGTCGCGCGCGATTCCGGCCAGCTCGGGAACAGCGAATAGGAGCCGGCCTCGAAATACTGAAAGCCCTGCAACGCATCCATGCATACGATGATCGAGCTCACGATCAGTACGATGAGCCAGATGGGCGAGGTCACGTAGGAGAGCACCCCCGTCACCAGGTGCAGCCGGCTCAGCCAGTGCAGCCCGCGCATCGGCAGCAAGCCAAGATGCTGCAGGTTACCCTGCGCCCAGCGCCGATCCCGCGCCGCATAATCGATGAGGTTGGAGGGGACCTCCTCCCAGCTGCCCTCGACGTCGGCGAGCAGCCATACCTTGTAGCCGGCGCGGCGCATGAACGCCGCTTCGACGAAATCATGGCTGAGAATCTCCCCGCCGAGCGGCGGCTTGCCGCGCAGGTGCGGCAGATCGCAGAACTCGGCGAACTGGCGCAGGCGCAAAATGGCATTGTGACCCCAGTAGTTGCCTTCCCCGAGCTGCCAGTACGCCAATCCGCTTGCCAGCATGAGGCTGTTGAGACGCGCAGCGAATTGCACCAGCCGCGCGAACAGCGTTTCGCGACCCACCGGCAGCGGCAGCGCCTGGATGATCCCGGCCTCGGGATGCGCATCCATCACCGCGGCGAGGGAGAAGATGGCGTGCCCCGTCATGATGCTGTCGGCGTCGAGCACGACCGCATAATCGTAGGCGCCGCCCCAGGAGCGCACGAAATCGGCGATGTTGCCCGCCTTGCGGCCGGTGTTCTGCTCGCGCCTGCGATAGAAAATGCGTCCCTGTGCATTGTGTCGCACCACCAGCCGGCGCCACGCGATCTCCTCGGCGGCGGCGATCTCCGAATTGCGCGTGTCCGAGAGGATGAACAGATCGAAAGCTGCCTGCTGCGGATGCGCGCTGAGCGAGGACCAGATCACATCCAGGCCCGCCGCGACGCGCGCGGTGTCTTCGTTGTAGATCGGCATCAACACCGCCGTCCGGCTGGTGAGCTGTCGGCCGATTGCCTCATCGGCATGCAGGGCTGCCGGATCCTTTGCGCGCAGCCGCACGATGAAGCCGAGCAACGCGGTCCAGAATGCGCCCGTGATCCACGTGAACAGGATGAAGAACAGCACCCAGCCGGTCTTCTCGAGCGGGGTAAAGCCGTTTGCCCGCAGGATGTCGTACATCAGCCCAGTCGCGAACAGCGACGTCAGGAAGGTGAGAGTGAAGAACACCGCCCGACGTCGTGCGCCGATGCGTCGCAGACGATCAGGTGACATCGCTAGGTACCTCCGGAGGGTTTCCAGAGATAGGTCCAGGTCTCCGTCAGCGCCTCGCCGTACAGAGTCAGATAGCACCGCAGATCCACCGGCTTCTCACTGCTCGTTTTCAACTTGAACGACACGCGCCAGATTGCGGACTGCGCCAGTCGCTGCACCGTCACGCCGTCCACTTCGCCGCCGTTCGCCGAGATCTGTGCCTGGACGGGCTGTGAAGCATACAGATCATCGAGATCGCCGCCGGTGAAGTCGACCACCATGCGGCGCACGTTCGGCACGGCCTGGGCATTGGGACCGGCGACGACTTCGCCGGTGCGGGTGGCCATGACCCGCCCGCCGGGAGGCCACAGGCTGGAACGTGAGTAGGCGTACAGCACGTAGGAGAACGCGATCGGCTTGTGTGGCTGCACCGCCGCCTCGGGCACCCAGTAAGCGACGATGTTGTCGTGGATCTCCTCACCGTTGGGAATCTCCACGAGCTCGACTCCACCCTTGCCCCAATCGCCCAGCGGCTCGACCCAGTAGCTCGGGCGCAGCTGAAACTGCGCGTCCGGATCCTGGTAATGCATGAAATCCCGGTCGCGCTGGATGAGGCCGAAACCATGCGGGTGCTGATCCATGAACCGGTTCACCCGCAACGCATGCGGGTTGACGAGGGGCCGCCAGGCCCATTCCCCCACCCCCGTCTGCGTCATGAGGCCGTCGCTGTCGTGTACCTCGGGCCGGAAATCATCGAAGTGATGCCCGGTCGAATTCTCGCCATAGAGGAACATCGAGGTCAGCGCGCCGATGCCGATCTTTTCGATCGCGCGCCGCGGATACAGCTCACCCTGCACCTGCACCTGGGTCGTCGACCCGGGGCGCACCTCGAACTGGTAGGCACCGGTGACGCTCGGGCTGTCGAGCAGGGCGTAGATCGTAAGCGTGCGTTGCTGGGGCTCGGGACGCACCAGCCAGAAATCCGTGAAGTAGGGAAACTCCTCTCCCGCCTCGGTCGCGGTATTCACCGCCAGCCCGCGTGCCGACAGGCCGTAGAGCTGGTTGCGGCCGAGTACCCTGAAATAGGAAGCGCCGAGAAACACAATCACCTCGTCCTTGTAGGCCGGCGTGTTGAGCGGATAGTGGACCCGGAATCCAGCGAAACCCAGCTCGGCGGGCAGCTTGACAGGAGGCACCAGGTGACCGAATTCGAACATCGCCGGGTTGTACGGCACGGCCCGTACGGCCGATCCGACGATCTCATTGATGTTGACCCGTCGGTCATAAGTAAACCCGCGGTGAAAGAACTGCACTTCGAACATTGCATGGTCATACCAGAGCGCGCTGGTGTGCCGGAAGCGAATGTCGCGGTACTGGTCGTAGCTGAGCTTCGCCAGCACCTGCGGCAATTTCGAGGAGCGATCCCGGTACGCCCGGGCGGCACGATCCTGGGCGAGCTTCTGTACGGTGGCGAACGTAAATGGCTCGCGCGGCGCCGGCGGCCGTGCCGGTTGCGGTCGCGGTGTCGGGTGCGGCGGAGTTGCCCGATGCGCGGTAGTCGGACCGGCCCCGGTGGCGCCCGTCAGGCACGCAACCGCGAGTCCCGCGAAGAGATTCACTCGATATCGCTTCAGCACCAGGCCCCTCCGGGCATCGAACCAACAGGCCGCGGTCATCGCCGGCGGCCACAGGGACCGGCACCGCAGAGCGCTACTGTCGCCACTCGGCGACATCTGTTCGAATTCATCACGAGGATCCCGGCGGTTGGTCGCAGGGGCCGAGCGCTGCGAGGTCCGAAACGCATGTCAGACGATCGCTGGTCAGATCAGTATTGCGCAAGCACCCGCACGGTTCATGCCTGAGATCGCGCGCCCTCACGGCCCTCACCGCCATCCCGCCCCCTGGCGCGCGCTATTGTAGGGCCGAAAGCCTTCCGCGGCATCTAAGGATGCGCACTTGCCGGATCAGGAAGGCTGCAGAGAGCGCACGGCAAGCGGCGGAATCAGCAGCAGGCTCACGAGCGTGGAGGAGACGAGGCCACCTAGGATCACCACCGCCATCGGGCCTTCGATTTCATGTCCGGGCTGGTGCAACTGCAACGCCACCGGCAGCAGCGCCAGCCCCGTGAGGAGCGATGTGAGCAGCACCGGCGTCAGCCGTTCTTCGGCGCCGCGTTGCGCCGTGCCGAGGTTCCACGGCTGACCCTCCTCTCGCACCAGGTGATCGAAGTGCGATACCAGCAGGATCGTGTTGCGCGCGGCCATCCCGAACAGCGCCACGAACCCGACCATCGAGCCGAGTGTCAAGGTGCCGCCGGTGATCGCCACGGCGGCCACGCCACCGATCAACGTACTCGGCAGGGACAGGAGCACGACGAGAACGTGGCGCGTGCGCCCGAATGCGAGCGCCAGCAGCAGCACGACGAGCATTGCCGCGGCAGCCGAATGCAGCAACAGTTCGCGGCTGGCCGTCGATTGCGCTTCGGCGGCGCCGCCATACTGGAGAAACACACCGGGCGGCAGATTGACTCGTGCCGCGATCGCGGTGCGCGCGGCCCGCGCGTAACCGGCCTGATCGGCACCCGTCGGGGCGGCGACGACGATCTGCCGGCGCAGGCCGTCCTGATGATCGATCAGGCTGCGATCCATGATGGTCGCGATGTGCGCCACGCTGTCGAGCGATGTCAGTGCGCCGTCGCCGCTACGCAGCAGCAGCGCGCCGAGCGCACGCGGGTCGGCGCCGACACCCGAGATGCGCACCACGACCGGTATCGAGCGATCCGCCTGGTTGAGTGCACCGGCGATGCTGCCATGAAACGCTGCATTCACGGTCTGCAGCACATCAGCGGCCTGCAGGCCGTGCAGGGCCAGCTGCCTGGGAAGCAGCTCGATGCGCAGCTCCGCCTGACGGGGCGGCACCATGAGGCGCACGTTGCCGCTGCTTGGCAGCTGCCGCAGCGCGTCCACGATCTGCTGACCGACGCGATCGTCCACATCGAGATCGGAGCCGATGACGCTGATGAAAAACGGCGCCGACTCGCCGGAGAGTGTCTCTCCGATGCGCTCGGCCAGGACCGAATAGATCTCCACGAGCTGGTTCGGAAAGTTATCGAACACCTGGCGGATCGCGGCATCGATCTGGGCAGCGCCACGGCCCTGTGCCTCGTCGATCTGCACCTCGAACTCACTCTTGTTCGGCGCATCCGGATCCTGACCGTTCTCGGCGCGTCCAATCTGCTCGGCGACACTCTTGACGCCGGGTATGGCGCCGAGTCCCCTGGAGATGCGCTCGCCGATGCGCGTCGTTTCCGTCAGCGAGACTCCCGGTCGCAGCGATGCATGGGCGATCAGGTAATTTTCCCGGAAGTCCGGCAGCAGCCGCGCCCCGAGCAACGGCAGGCACACAACCCCTGCCACGCCGCTCACGAGCACGATCGTCAATAGCAGCCGGGGCCTGCCGTACAAGGCGCTGATCGAGCGGCGCTGTACGCGCTTGAGTGCCGCGAGGAACGCCGCCTCCGGGCGGGGCTGGTGCTGCGCCATCAGCAGCCGGCACAGCGCCGGCGTCGCGCTCATAGCCACCAGCAGGGACAGTGCAACGGCGAGCAGAAACGCGATCGACAGCGGCCGGAAGAATGCGCCCTGCAGACCCGACATCGTCAGAATGGGCAGGAACGCCACCGCGACGGCCGCCGTTGCATAGAACACGGGCCGCCGCACCTCGAGCGATGCCTGCAACAGTAACCCGCCGATTTCCGGATCGTGCGCTGCGGTACGGCGGCGCCGCAGAATGTTCTCGACGTCGATCACGGCATCATCGACCACCACGCCGAGCGCGACGACCAGTCCACCAAGCGTCATCGTGTTGAGGCTCAAACCGGCCGCGCCGAGAATCCATACCGTGGTCAGCAATGCAAGCGGAATCGCGCTGAAGGAGATCAGGGCGCCGCGCCAGTCCCGCAGCGTGATCAGCAACAGCGCGACCACGAGCACGGCACCGATCGCCAGCGAGTTGCGCAACTTCTCGATCGCACTCTCGATGAAGCTGGCCGGCCGCAGCAGCGCCGGGTGGTACTCGATTCCCTGCTTGGCCAGCGCGGGGGCGAGCGCATCGAGGCGCTGCTCGAGGGCGCGCGTGACCTCGAGCGTGTTCGCGCCGAACTGGGTCGAGGTCTCGATCAATATTCCCGGCTTGCCGCCGATCAGCGCATCACC
Source organism: uncultured Pseudomonadota bacterium (assembly GCA_963716335.1). Classification (GTDB taxonomy): domain Bacteria; phylum Pseudomonadota; class Gammaproteobacteria; order Steroidobacterales; family Steroidobacteraceae; genus 13-2-20CM-66-19. The sequence goes on from OY970302.1 coordinate 956,012, forward strand.
GAACCGCGGCGCGGCGCCCTCGTGCACGGCGGCCAGATCGCCGAGGCGGATCGGCAGGCCCTGCCGCATTCCCGCCACCGCCTCCGCCAGGGATCCCGGCGTGGTCCCCGGGGCCTGTGCCTGAATCACGATCCGCTGCGTGGGCGTCTCGAGGTAGCCGCCCCCTATCAGCTCGGTCGCGCGCCGGGCCGTCAGCAGCACTTCGTCCAGGGTGAGATCGGCGGCGGCGAGTTTCGCCGGATCGACATCGATCTGGCGCTCGCGCACCGCACCGCCGAAGATCTGCGCCTGCGCGACACCGGGTACGGCGAGGATCTGCGGCTTGACGATCCATTGCACGACATCGCGCAATTCCAGCGCCGAGAGGCGCTCGCTCGTGTACCCGAAATGCACCAGGTATTCCATCGAGGAGCTCAGCGGCGACAGCAAGGGCGCGGCTACGCCGGCCGGCAGCACCCCGGCAAACTCGGCGAGGCGCTCGGTCACCACCTGGCGTTGCCGGTAGGGATCGCCACCGCGATCGAACACCACCTGGATCGCGGACAGGCCCTGGCTTGAAGTCGAACGGACCGTCTTGACGTTCTCCGTGCCGGCGAGCAGGCCTTCCAGAGGGCGCGTGACCAGCGCCTCGACCTGTGTTGCATCGAGCCCCGGCGCTTCGGTCTGCACCAGCACATGCGGCGGGGCGAAATCCGGGAATACGTCGAAGCGGGCAGACGCAAGCGCCGCCACGCCGAGCAGCGCAATCAGGCAGGCAAGCGCGGTAACGATGCGCGGATTGCGCAGGGAGGCGCGGACAATGGCGGCAAGCATCTCGCGCGCGTCCTAGTCGGCGTCTTCGTCCGCATCGACCGCATGCGCACCCATTTCCTGCAGCGACCACAGTACCCCTGCACCCTGCACGACGATGTTGTCGTCGCCGTCGATTCCATCGACCAGCCAGCCCTCCCCATCGGCTGCCAGCAACTGCACTCTGACCGGCGCATAGCGCCGCTGGTCGTCATCTGCTTTACCGGTCAGCTCCTTGTAGACATAGGTACCGTTTTCATCGAAGAGCAGAGCGTCGCGTGGCAGCAGCAGCCCGGCGCGCGCCGTCGTCAGCAATTTAAGTGGCACCCGTGCGCCCGGACCGAACCCGGCGGGCGCATCGTCCACTTCGAGCAGCAGCCCGACGCTCTGCAGTTCGGTGGTTTGCCGCAGTAGTCCCAGGACACGGGCGGGAACCTGAATGCCATCGACGTCGAGCACCGCATCGCGGGGGACGATACCCAGACTGTGCCGTCCGGGAATATCGGCCCGCAGCAACAGGCTTGCTCCGGCACTCGCGGCGTCGAGGATTTTTTGCCGTCGTGCCGGCGGCAACGCGGCAACCGGTCCCCAGTGCAGCGCCAGTCGCGCCGCCGCGGACCGCGCCTGCGCCTGCGCTTTCGCAGCTTCCGCCTGCGCTGCCTCGATCAGCTTCATCGACGCGCCCGCTCCCCCGCTATACAGCCCGTTCAGCCGCGTCAGCTCGGACGAGGTGGATCGCTCCGCGGCCGCCGCGGCGCTCGCCTCCCCCGCATCCGACAGCAGCACGGTCGGATCGAGCACCAGGCCCAGTGCATCGATGCGCTCAGGCATGCGCGCGGCGAGCGGATGTGCCACGCGGATGCCCACGGCCTGTCGCTGTGCAGCGCTCAATTGCGGCAGCGTTGGTGCGCCTGACGCTTTCGCATCGTCATCGTCATCATCGCCGCTGCCGCTGGAGGTTTGCGCCAGCAGGACGCATACGGCAAGTGGCAGCAGATAGCGGTGCGACCGCATCAGGGCCCCCCCGCCGTGGCCGGCACGAAGCTGCTGGCGAGTGCGAGCTCGGGTCCGGTGAGTGGCGCGTGCAGCACGTCCTCCAGCGCATTGCGCGAGGCCTGCAGCTGCTCGCGGATCGCAAGCACCTCCAGCTCGGCGCGGATCGAGATGATTTCGGCCCCGGTGCGCGCCAGCGAATCCATCGCGCCCAGCCGCAGCGCCAGTTCCGCTTGCTGTTCCTGGGTGTGCGCCGCCTGCAATTGCCGCTGCGCGAGTTCCTCGCTGGCGCGCGCGATGCGCTCCGCGCGCTCAGCCTCGGCAATCTCCCCGTAGATATCGGCCTGCACCGCGAGCATGTGCCGACCGGCGAGCTCGCGGGCGGCGCGCGCATCGGCGATCTCGCCGCGATTAGCGTTGAATGGCACCTCGAACGTCAGCCAGAAGGGAAATTTGGCGATGCCATGATCCCAGTAGAAGCCGGGCTGCAACACGAACTGGGGATACTGACGCACGATGGCGCGCTGCAGTTTTTTCTCTGCAACCGCGTATTCACCGATCGCCACGCGCAGATCGGCACGTGACAACAGTGCCTGCTCGCGCGCTGCATCCAACTGGGCGTCGCTCACCTTCGCAGGCTCTCCCCAGTCGGGCCAGCTGATGGCGAGGCTGTCGAGCCCTTGCGGCAGGACACCGAGTGCCTGGGCCGCAGCCGCCTGCGCCACGTTGGCGGCGACGCGCTGCTCGGCGCGCAGCCGCTCGATATCCAGGCGCTCGCGCTCGGCGACCAGCAGCTCACTCGGCGCATCCTCTCCACCCTTGACGCGCTGTCGCTCCAGCGACACGAGGCGATCCTGCGCCGCCGCCAGCCGCTCGAGCAGGGACAGCCGCCGCCGTGTGCTTTCCCACTCCGACAGTGCCGCCGTCAGTGCGCGACGCACGGCCCACGTCTGCTCCATCAGCCGCAGATGGGCATTCAGCGTATCGAGCCTGGCGGCATCGATCTCGAGCCGGCGCTGTTCGCCCGAGCGCAGCAGCCAGCTCGCGCTGACCCCGTACAGCCAGGCGTACGGATCGTGGCGGGCGTATTCGGATTGCAGTGTCAGATCCGGGTTGGGATACTCGGCCGCTGTGACTTCGTGCATCAGCGCAGCTTGCGCCTCGGCGTGGGCTACGGCGAGGTCCGGATTGCGAACGAGCGCCACGGCCAGCAGCTGGGCCCGGTTCCATCTCTGCGGTGGCCACTGCGCGCTTGCCTGCGGCAGCAGCGGCGTGACGAGCTCGCGAAGTTGCGGATCCGTAAGCTGACGGGCGGCAAACTCCTCGGCGCTGTGTCGCGGCTCGAGTGGTGCGGCCTGATAGTGCGCACAGCCGCTGCCTGCACAGACGATGCTGACCGCGATGAGCCATCGCCAGCGGCCGCTCGGCCCCGGGTGGTCGTACGCCGATCCGTGGCCGAGCGCGGCCGGCGCACGATGTCGCGCCCGGTTCATGTTATGCAACAGTGCTCACGGAGTGCTCGGCGCGGCGATGTCCCTGCGAATGATACCCGCACCGGGAAGCGCGTCAACGCAATGCGCCGGGCAACGCATCGGGCATAATGGAAAAGCCTTGGCGAAGGACATGACGCAATGTACGGTGCGGTGTATGACGCGGCCCGATAAGCGCTTGCTGAAGATGCAGGTCGTGGCCGGGCTGGCCTCGGCGATGCTCGGTGCGTTGCTCGCGGAGCCGGCAACACCGACGCCTGCCACCCCGCCTCCACGCCATGGTGAGGGTATCTGGAAGGCGGTAGTGCCGCCGACCCCCATGCAGGCCGAATTTGACGGCTTCGATCCCGTGGGCATCGCCGCGGGGGCACGGATCCAGGCCGATTGCTCACTCAACTGGGTCAATCCGGACGACGGCGCGCGTTATTGCTTCTCGAGCGGCACCTCCCTTGAGTACTTCCTCGACCGGCCCCACGCGATGATCGCACGGGCACGCGAGCGCTGGCTGAAAACACTGCATCGCGCGCGTTGAGGCGGATCAGCCGAATGAGTCGGCGATGATGTCGCGGTACCAGGCGTCGGCGTTGCGAGCCTCCTGCGCCGCAGAGACTGCGCCCGGATCATCGGGCAGCGCCAGCTGTCGGATCCCCTCCCCGCTCAGGCGGAACTGCGCGTGGATTGACAGGGCTCTGTCCTGCGCCAGCAGGCTATAGCACACGCTTTCGAGCATCGAGGCGGATGGTGGTCGGCCGGCCAGCATGGCAACGATCGCGGCGGCACATTGGCGTCCCTGCGCGTTCGCGGCGGAGGCTGCCTTGGGCATCGGGTCTGCGATGCAGGCGTCGCCGATCACATGCACATCGGGCAGCAGCTGCGATGCGAAGCTCAGCGGCTCGACCGGGCACCAGCCGTGATTCGCGGCAAGTCCCGCCTGGGCGGCCAGCAGTGCCGGGGCCTGCGGCGGAATGATGTTGATCACATCGGCGCGATGCGCCTGCTGCGCGGTGTAGAGCAGCATTCTGCTTGGATCCACCCGGATCACCGCCCCATCCTCGACGACCGGAATCCAGCGGATCATTCCCGGATACAGCTCCTGCCAGCTCTGCTCGAACGCATCCTGTCGCGGAAAGTGATTGTTGGAATCGAATATCAGGATCTTGCAGCGGTGGCGGTGCTGTTTCAGATAGGCGGCGATCAGACTGGCGCGTTCGAATGGCCCGGGGGGGCAGCGCATGGGCCCGGCGGGCACGCTGATCGCAACGACACCGCCGTCGCGCAGCCCGTGCAGCTGCGCCGCCAACAGTCGCGTCTGTGCTCCGGCGATCCAGGCGTGGGGCATCCGCTGCGCCGCGGCTTCGTCGTAACCTTGCGGTGTGCCCCACAACATGCGAATGCCGGGGGCCATGACCAGACGATCGTAGCGGAGGGTCGCCCCGCCGGCGAGTCGAGCGCGCCGGCTGTCCGCCTCGATTCCAACAACGCGATCGCGCAGGCACGTGACACCTGCCCGCGCCAGTCCGCGGCGCGATACGTTGATCGAGGCGAAATCGCGCAGTCCGGTGAGCACGCGGTTACTCATCGGACAGCTCTCATACGACTCGGCCGGATCCACCAGTGTGACGTCGATTGCCGGCTGCATCCGGCGCAGATAGCGCGCGCACGTACCACCGGCAAACCCCGCACCGATGATCAGCACGCGCGGCCGGTTCGCAGCGGAGGCGCGCGCGCGCACGGGCTGTCGCAGCATTGCACTCAGCGCGGCCGCCGGCAGCATGCGCAGAAAGCGCCTGCGCCGCGTGTGAGCACGGCTCACTGCCACTCCAATGCCTCGTACGTGCGCACCACGTTTCGCGGATGTGCGTCATCCCACAGGAGCCAGTTGGGGCGCTCCGCAATCGCGACGTGCCCGAGCGCCTCCTGCAGCGACCTGCCCTGGCGCAGCTCGCTGCGCACGTCCGTGGCAAGCGCCCGCAGGTAGCGACGCTCGGGAATGAGCGCCGCGGCGAGATCTCCCGTGAGCTCTCCGTGACCGGGAATTGCCAACCGAACCGGCCGGCGCGCGAGCTCATCGATCACGGCAAGCCATCCCGGCACGCTGCCGTCGACCGCGGGGAGCCGGCCACGCACGAGCAGATCTCCCGTCCACAGCGTACCGCTGCGCACATCGAAGACGGTGAGATCGCAGTCGCTGTGCGCAACCGGCCATGCCCGCAAGATCAGGGGGCGCTTCCCGAGATCCAGGCGCAGCTGCCGCGCAACCAGCCGATCGGGTGCGATGATCTGCTGCGCCGGGGGCGCCGCCGGATCGAGCTCATCGCCGTAATGGCTGACGAAGAACTGACGGTTGCGCGCGATCGCCGGCGCCAGAGCCGCGCTTCCCACGAACGCCGGATGATCCGCCGCGAATGCCGCGTTGCCGAGCACGTGATCGAAGTGGACATGACTGTTGATGACATAACAGATCGGAATCTGCGTGTGCTGCCGGACGGCCGCCCGCAGTGCCCGACCGATCCGCACCGAGCCTCCCGTATCGATGACCGCTACGCAACGGCTGCCGACGATGAATCCGATGTTGGCAATGTCGTCATGACCCGGCGCCTCCAGTGCGACCTGCTGCCCGGTATGGACGAAAATGCCGGGCGCCGGTTCGCTCAGGTTGAAGGAGGCTGCCGGAGCGGCAGCCATCGCTCGCAGCCCGGCAAACACTCCGGCGCATACCAGCAGGCAGGAGCGTCTCACCGCCCCACGGTCTGGGCGGTACCGGATGCGCCCTGTGCGTGCTGCACGGAAGAGCCGCCTGCCCAGATCGCCCGGAAATGTGCGTGCGTTTCGGAATCCACAGCGTCGATCGCCAGCGGCGTCGGCAACGGTGCATCGGAGGCAATGCGCAGCGTGGGGTTCTCGCTGATGGAAATGCCCATTTCGGCATCGAGCAGCGTCTTGCCACCCGCACGCAGGTGCAACTCGGAAATGTAGTGCGCAGGGATCGGCTCACCGCTGCGGGGATCGATCTGAAAACCCGAATTGTTCGGATGCCGGATGCTGATCTGCACGGCGCGCGCATCGGCGGATGGCCGCACGCGGATCTCCCCGAGCGTACCGCCGGCCGCCGGGCCCGGAGGCGCCGAACAGCCGCCGCTGGCCTTGACCCAGGTGCTGCGCATCTCGAGCTCACCCCGCGCAGTTTCGGCCACGGCTCGCACCGACGTGAAGCGATCGACGCGCACCCGCATGTCGATCTGCGTCAGAGCTGTTGTGTCGGGGAAATCCAGCGTGGCCACCAACGGTGAAGGATTGTTGTCGACGAATACGCGGATGCGTTTGATCGGCCGGCGCGGATCGTGCGTGAAACGCAACGTCAAGGGGGTGGAGGCCGGGTCGGGCGTCGTCTGTGGCGCCTGCAAGCTCATGAAGTTCTCATCGACCAGACCCATGACCCGGTCGCCGTAATACTTCGACTGCAGGAATCCCCAGGCGCTGCTCGCAGGCTGTGCTTCGTCACTGGCGAGCGCGCTCGCCGGCAGGCCGCCTGCCAGGATCAGCGCGGCCAGGATGCAGCGACCCGCACCAACCAGGCGGACACCCAGCAGGCGGACACCAACCCGACGGGCGCCAATCCGGCCGGCGTCCATCAGGCGAATGTCAATCCGAGGGCTCCGGAGGCGGAGGTGGCGCGCCGAATTTATAGGCTGGATCGCCATGATATTGCGAGCGGACGAAGGTGATGATCTTCCACAGATCATCCGAGCTCTTGATGATGCTGCCAAAGGGCGGCATCGGGCCCACGACGTTCTCGTGTCCCTTGCGCATGTAGCCCTCCTTCTGCAGCTGATCGCTCCCGAGCGTGACCAGCCGGAACAGGGTGTCGTCGTCCCCGCCATACACCCATGTATCGTTCGTCAGCGGCGGACACATTCCACCGCCGCCATTGCCGCCGTGGCAGCCGCTGCAGCTGTAACTGCGAAGGAATCCTTGGCCCTGCTGGTCGATGTCGGTCTGGGTGTCCTTGTAGGGATTCTTGAGTTTCCCCTTGGGGGTCTGCTTGACGAGCTCGACGGGTGACATCTTCAGGTCGGCAGCCCCTGCGCCCGCGCCCGGGGTGGCACCCGTTGCCGCTGCCGCGCCCGTTGCCGCGGTTCCCGTGGCTGGTGCATCCGGCGCACCCGCCCAGCTGCTGCCGCTCCATCCCATGCTCGTGCTGGCCGCGACGATTGCGACGGCACATCCGATCAGAACTCTCTTCATCATCACGCTCCGGTTTGCGCTCATCAGCTCGATTTGGGAGCAGGGTGCTGTGCAGCACCCTGCAGCAGCCTGACCAATGTCTCGTTGTTCCTTTCCTGGGCGATGCCGAGCGCCGTGCGACCGTCCTCACTGCGCGCGTTGACATCCGCGCCGGATTTCAGCAGGAGTTCCGCCAGCGAGGGATGGTCATTTGCCGCGGCAATCATCAGAGCGGTCACACCGCCGGGGTTGGTGGCATTTACGCGTGCGCCATGAGCGATCAGCGCCGTCGCGAGCTCACCCGAGCCGGAGATCGCCGCGAGCATCAGTGGCGTATAGCCGCCCTTGGCCGCGGGCGCGTTCACATCGGCCCCCGCCCCGATCAGCACCGGCGCAACCTTCGCCTTGCCGTTTTGCGCTGCGATCGCCAGCGCCGTCAGCCGGTCGTTGTCGCTCACGTCGATCTTGGCGCCGTGTGCCAGGAGCGTTTTCGCCAGCGTCGGATCGTCATTCCATGCGGCATACATCAGCGGCGTCCAGCCACCGCGGTCCGCGAGATTCGGGTCGGCTTTCTGCTCGAGCAGGTCCGTCGCCACCGCATTGAAGCCGAAGCGCGTGGCATTGATCAGCGCGGTCTTGCCGTCTCCATCCGTCGCGTTGATGTTTGCGTGGTGCGCCAGAGTGTAACGAACCCGGTCCGGGTCGTTTGCCGTGACGGCGTTGTTCAGCTCCTCGTTCGGATTGCCGCCATGCGCGAGCGATTGCTTCAGCGCCGCCATGCGTAGCGCGCGCTCTTTCGCCAGCTCGCGCGATTCCAGCGCCGCCGCTTGCGCGTCCGGCACCGGCGCGGCATATGGACCATGCGAAGGCAGATCGCCGTCGACGAGGCACTGCGCACACTTCACGAGTGGCACGCCGAAATCGACCAGGACCTGGCGTATTTCGCCCTTGTGCTGCGCAAGCGCCTGCTCGACGGCGCTCTTGATGTCGGCGCGGCCCCGCGGTACGGCCAGTGCCATGTCGAATTCCATCGGCACCTTGTCTTCCATCAGGTTGACGGGCTGGATGACCAGCGGATCGTGCTTGACGGTCTTGTAGTAACCGGCCATCGGTCCCCATGCGGCTGCGATGTCGAGCTCGCCGTTGACCACCTGTTGGATCTGGTAGGAAGGCTGATTGTCCTCGACGATGTCGGCATTGTGGCTCAGATAATGGATCACGGTGTTGGCGACGACGCCGTGATCGGAGAGCGCCTCGCGGATGGCGGACACCTGGAATACGCCCACCCGCAGCTTCTTCAGCGCCGGGTCATCCAGATTCTGGATATGGATGCCCTTGTCGTTGCGGTAGGCGAGCACGAACGTGGATCGATACAACGGCGCGAGCACCTGCGCACCCTCGGTATCGGCGGCCATGTCCATCCACAGATCGCAGTTGCCCGCGCTCAGCGTCGTGCGCATGAGGCCGCGCTCGATCGACGGTCGCCAGTAGTAGTGCACACCGGTGCCCAGAGCCTTACCGATGATCTCGGCGATCTTGTTTTCGAAGCCGGCGCCCTTCTCGTCGGAGAGCGGCATGTTGCCCGGATCCGCACAGACCGTGAGGGACTGCAGGCTCGCGCCCACGGCTACGCCGTTCGCACCTGCGCCGAGCAACCCCAGGGCCAGCAGCGAGCGCCCGATCGCCCCAAAGGTTTTACGCTTCATTTCTCGTCTCCTGACTATCTAACAAGCGCCTGCTCCGAAGGTTCCCCAGCCATCTCGACGCTCGTAGAGGATAGCCCCAAAAGAAAAGCCCGGTGTCGGGCGACACCGGGCAATGCTCGATTTCCGCATCCTGTGCCCTTGATGCGCGCAGCAAACACAGCCGCAAAGGCGCCCGGTGAGCCAGGCTCACCGGGCGTACGCTTCAGCGCGTGGCCATGGGCTCACCTTCGGTCGACATCTCGCCGACGCGGAAGGTGTAGAGCATGCCACCTTGCGGGATGTGGTTCAGCCCGGACGACTTGGCCATTGCCGTGGCACCGATGGCGCCGAACTTGTCGTTCAGGTCCAGGCCCGCCGTCACCGGCAGACCGATCCAGCCGCCGATTCCGGACCAGACCGACACGTACTGCTTGCCTTTCACCGAGTAGGTGATCGGGTTGCCGATGATGCCGGAGCCCAGCTTGCGCGACCACACGATCCTGCCAGTGGAGCGATCCACGGCGCGGAAGTCCCCGCCGAGGCTGCCGTAGAAGGCAAGTCCGCCGGCCGTGACGAGCGCACCACCCCAGTTCGGGTACTTGTCCGGGATCTCCCACTCGGTCTTGCCGGTCAGCACGTTGAACTTCTTGAACTTGCCGGTCACACCGGGCTTCTCGGGATACATGTACACGTTCGCGAACACGTACACCGTACCCTGCTGCGTGTGTGACCGCTGTTGCGGCTCGTCCTCCATGCACCAGTTGTTGGTCGGTACATAGAAGTTCGACGGATCGGTCGGATCGACCGCTACGGGCTGCTGATCCTTGCCACCCATCGCCGAGGGGCAGGCCTGCGTGTTATCGCCGACCTTCAGCGGGGAGTGCTCCGGGACCTTCACCGGACGTCCGGTCTTGAGGTCCACCTTCTCCGCCCAATTGACGGTGACGTACTTGTGGGCGCGCAGCAGCGTGCCGTCCGTGCGGTCCAGCACGTACGCGAAGCCGTTGCGGTCGAAATGCACCAGACACTTGTGCATCTTGCCATCGACGTTCATGTCGACCAGCACCACCTCGTTGACGCCGTCATAGTCCCACTGATCGAACGGTGTCATCTGGTACACCCATGCGGCCTCGCCCGTGTCCACATTGCGGGCGAAGATGCTCATGGACCACTTGTTGTCGTACTTGCCGCTGTTGCAGTTCTCCTGCGTTATCGGCGCCGCGCAACGGTATTGAGGCGACCACAGTCCGGGATTGCCGGTTCCGTAGTACACCAGGTGCAGGTTCGGGTCATAGGCATACCAGCCCCATGCCGCACCGCCGCCGCGCTTCCATTCATCGCCCGGGAAAGTGCTGACGCCCAGATCCTTGCCGGCCTTGCCGTACTCCGGATGCGCCTTGTTGGTGTTCTTCGTCAGGCACACGTCCTTGTCGGTGCCCGTCGAATGGCATTCCCAGACTTTCTTGCCGTCTGCGAGGTTGTAGGCCGTGACACGGCCGCGCGCTGCGAACTCGTCACCGCCGAAGCCGATGATCACCTTGTCGTTGGCGATGATCGGCGCCGGCGTGATCGTCTCGCCATGATCCGGCCATGCGCTCTTGACGACCCATTTCTCCTTGCCGGTCGCCGCGTCCAGCGCAATCACGTAACCATCGAGAGTGCCGAACACGAGGATACCGCCCGAGTACGACAGACCGCGGTTGACGGTGTCGCAGCACGCACGCGGCACTGCCGACTCGTCGCGTCCGCTGCTCTTCGTGTAGCTCCAGACCTGCACCGGGTGATCCGGATCACTGAGATCGAGCGCCTGCACGATGTTGGGCCAGCCGCTTTCCATGTACATCATCGGCTTGCCGGCGACGTCCTCGATGACCAGAGGCTGCCCCTCGTGACCACGCAGCGTGCCGCTCGATTGCGACCAGACCATCTGCAGGTCCTTCGCATTGCCGGTGTTGATATCTTTCAGTGCGCTGTAGCGGGTGAGATCCAGATTGCCCGCCGGCGCGCCCCACTGGTTGGGATCCTTGAAGCGTTGGAATTCCTCCGTGTCGGATGCTGCCAGCGATGCGCTACAGGTCGCAATGAGCGCCGCAGCTGCGACGAGCTGAGCGGCCCTCCTGCTGATGGAACGGTACTCGTACCTCATACTCTAACCTCCAGCTTATGGTTCTTGAGCTATACGACTGCTTCCAACGCATTTGCGCGGGGACCGCAGGCGAAGCTGTCCGTGGCACGACATGCTAGAGGGCGCATGCCTGGCACGCTTTAGTTTCGGCGCATATCAATACACCTGCACTCGCCGGGCTGCAACCGCAAACATTGCGACGCGCAGGCCCCGCAAGCGCCGGATTGCGTTCATGCCCTCAACACTGTGTCAGGAATGGGAATGTCAGGCCGGACGGGGCGGGCAGGGAGCCACCGGCACGCCGCTGCGGCGATCGTGGGGTTGCAGAATTGTTGCGCCATTAGAGGACACAGTGATCCGTTTGGCGAACGATTTCCCGCCGCCGGTCCATTCCTGCGATTCCCGCGGCGCGGCGCAATGCTGATTTGCAGCGTGCCAGCGGCAGTCGTCGACCATTCGCGCAGCGCCTCGGTGGGCGAGCGTGCGTGCCGTGTGCGGCAACTGAAGTTTTCTTAACGACGACCTTCCTCTGCAGCGTCGCCGCGAGGCCGTAGCACCGCCGGGTCGCCCCGCGGATCTCGGGCGCGCTACCAACTCAGTGCCGCGCGCGCTGGCGAGTTTCGCATGCGACGCGCCCTACGGGCGGCGCCCGCTCTAACGTTGAAATGTCGCGTGTTGGAATGGGCGCAGCAGGCCCACACCGCGGCCCCATGCTGCGTCGCACAACGCAACCTTGCTGCCTCCCCGGTACGTGCCGTGGCGGATGCCCGGCGCAGGTCTAACGCGACAGGACGATTCCCCAGGGCGAACGACCGACCGGAATCTTCCGAATCACCTGCAGCGTCCCCGTGTCCACGACGCTGACGTCGTTCGAGGAACCATTGGCGGTATAGAGCCGGTGACCGTCCCTCGACAGGGCGAGGCCCCAGGGACGCGCGCCGACGGGGACCTCCGTGATCAACTTGGGTCCCTGCAGCGAAATCACCGCCACCGTTGCACCTCGGCCGGTGCTGACATAGAGCCGCTCTTTGGCGCTGTCCAGAACCACCCCCATCGGGCGCGCTTGCGGCCGCAATTGGAGCAATCGGGTCGCGGGCTCGTCCTTTGCCAAAGTAGCGCGGTACACGGAGGCATCGGCCTCGCCGGTCACGTAGGCAATTGCACTGTCGGGTGTGAAGGCGACATCCCTCGGCCGCTTACCGACCGCGATGGTACGCACCACGTGCAGCGAACGGGCATCGATCACCGAAATCGAGTTGTCCTCCTCACTCGTGATCACGACCAGGTGCCCATCGGGGCTGGCGCGGGCGCCCTCGGGCTCGCGGCCGACCGGGATCGTCGCCTCGAGCGCACCACTTGCCACGTTCAGTACCGAGGCGGTAGCCGCATCCTCGTTCGAAATGAACAGACGCCGGCCATCGGTGCTGATGTCGAACTGCTCGGGATCAGTGCCCGCCTTCAGCAGTTTGACAAGCTTAAGCTTTGCAGTATCCACGTCGGCAATGCCGTCTGCGGCCAGATCATGCTTGCGCTGGGCGCATTCCTTGTCCGACACCGTGGGCGGACACTTCGGCAAGCCACTCACCGCCACATAGAGATGTGCTCCGTCACGGCTCAGCTTGAGGCCGCGCGGCCGTTTGCCCACATCCACGGTCGCAATGACGACGCCACGGTCGGTATCGATCACCGAGATCGCATTGTCGTCCTCATCCGAGACATAGGCGCGCGCGGCTTGGGCGGCGAGGGGTACGCCCGCCAACAGCGTGCCGAGCAGAAGCCCGGACAGGCGGGCGGAAACGGGGAGCTGCGGGGCGCATCGGTTGATCGACATGGCTGATCCTGTGAGTGTGCTGTCGTGCTGGAGGCAGGCGGGCCGGGTGGGGTGAGACGCCGTCGGACTATAGAGTAAGTGGCGCGCGCGAAGGTGCCCCGGAAGGCCCAACACTCGGCCACGGCGGCGGTTGCATCGGCCTGCCGCGCCCCAAGATATGCCGCTAGCCCCGGCTGCCTCGGGCGCGGCCGTTGGGTGTCCGCCCGAGCTTGCGCCGGTGGAATCGTCACTATCCGGCGGTCCGTGTGTGATGCATCCCCGCCTTTCGCCAAGTCATCACATAATCGGCCCGGACGTGCTACGTTACAGTCGCTTTCCGCATCCACAGGTATCCCATGCCGATCAGCACCTCAGGCGAGGCGATTGCAGCCGCCGAGCGCGCCCCCACAAACTGGGCGACCACGCTCATGTTCTCGATCAGTTTCCTCGCCGCTGTGGTGATCGTGCCCTGGTACGGGGTCGGCCACGGCTACTCGCGCGGCGCCTGGATCGCGTTCATCGTGTTTCTCTACGCGAACGGGATGTCGATCACCGGCGGCTACCATCGGCTCTGGGCGCATCGCACCTACGATGCCCACTGGAGCGTGCGTTTCATCTATCTGCTGTTCGGCACGATGGCGCTGCAGAACAGCGTCTTCGTGTGGGCAAGCGGTCACCGCAAGCATCACCTGAACGTGGACGATGTCGACCGCGATCCGTACTCCATCCGCCGCGGCTTCTGGTTCGCACACATCGGCTGGATGGTCCGGGAATACCCGAGCGGCATGCCCGAGTTCAGCAATATCCCCGACCTGCGTCGCGACCCGATGCTGCAGTTCCAGCACCGTTTCTATATTCCGCTCGTGCTGCTCACGAACATCGGCCTGCCGCTGATCGCCGGCTGGCTGATCGGCGATGTCTGGGGGACGTTCATCCTCGCGGGCATCCTGCGTCTGGTCGTCAGTCACCACGTCACCTTCTTCATCAATTCCCTCGCGCACATGTGGGGGCGCCGCCCGTACACCGACGAGAACAGTGCCCGCGACAACCCCGTCCTCGCGTTCTTCACCTACGGCGAGGGCTATCACAACTTCCATCACAACTTCGCGCACGACTACCGCAACGGCGTGCGCTGGTGGCAGTGGGATCCGACCAAGTGGCTCATCGCCGGGTTGCAGTGGCTGGGCCTGACACGGCGCCTGAAGCGCACGCCTGCCTTTCAGGTCCAGAGGGCCCTGCTGGCGATGCAGTTCAGGCGTGCCCAGGAGCAACTCGCGCGCCTGCCGCAGGCGGTGATTCCATCGCACATCGAGCAGCTGCGCCTGCGCATCGCCCATGAATACGAGGGGTTTCTCGCCGCCATCTCCGACTGGGCGCGCGTGCGGGAACAATGGCTCGAGGACAAGAAGCGCGTCGTCGCCGAGCATTGGGAACACGCCAATGTGCAGCAGCGGCTCAAGGAAATCGAAGCGCGCCTGCGCCTGCAATATCGTCGCATGCGGGTAATCAGCGCCCAGCTGGCCTGAGACGACACACGCCGGCCGGACGGGTTCCCGTTCGGTTTTGCCTGCCCTGCTTACCACCTTTACACCTTTACGCCTGTGCACCGGGGCGGGCCGGCGGCTGTCCTGCTGCCGGGTTGGCGCCTCGCGCAGGCTTCGTGCACCATTCAGCGCATGGGACGCATATTCGAAGTCAGAAAGCACACGATGTTCGCGCGCTGGAATCGCATGGCGAAGCAGTTCGCGCGCATCGCCAAGGACATCACGATGGCGGTCAAGGCCGGCGGTCCCGATCCGGCATCGAATCCAACTCTGCGGCGGGTGATGCAGAATGCCCGCGCCGTCAACATGCCGAAGGACCGGGTCGAGGCGGCGATCAAGCGCGCCTCGGGCCGTGATGCGGCCAACTATCAACAGGTCCTGTATGAGGGTTACGCCCCCCATGGAGTCGCATTGCTCGTGGAGACGGCGACCGACAATCCAACCCGCACGGTGGCCGGCGTACGCAACATCATGACCAAGGCGGGCGGCAATCTCGCGACGAACGGCAGCGTCAGTTTCCTGTTCAGGAAGATGGGCGTGTTCCGTCTGGATCCGGCGGGGATCGATCAGGACGATCTCGAGCTCTATCTCATCGATCACGGACTCGAGGAGATGGGCGAGAGCGCGGACGAGAAGGGCCAGGGCCAGCTGGTGATCCGCTGTGCATTCGCGGATTTCGGCAAGCTGCAGGAAGCGCTCGAGGGGAGACGGATCAGCCCGCTTTCGGCCGAGCATGAGTATGTCTGCACGGTACCGACCGAGCTGCCGGAGCAACAGGCGACGGAAGTGCTCATGCTGATCGACAAGCTCGAGCAGGATGATGACGTGCAGAAGGTGTTCCACACGCTCGCCTGAGCGGGCGCGGATAATTCGCCACGCACCGGTGGATGTGCCATAGTTTTCCACGCGTCCGCGGATTTGCGGGAGAGCTCTCATGGAACGTCAGGTTTCCGCGCTCGGGCCATGGCAGCGCATCCTTTGCGCAGCGCTGCTCTTCGGACTTGTCTGTCCTGCGTATCCGGCCGACCCCACGGCCGCGCCCGTGGCAGCCTCCCAGGCGCAGTTCGGTGGTCAGTCCGTGCAGGATCTGGCCGAAGGCCGCCATGTCATGACGGACTGCTCGATCACCTGGAAGGACCCGGGCGGCAAGATCTACTGCTTCAAGACGGAAGCGTCCCGCACGGCCTTTCTGAGCAAGCCACGGGAGAACCTCGAGAGCGCCCGAACCTTCGTGGCCGCGGGCAACATTCTCTCGACGGAACAGGCGATGCAGAACTTCGAAGGTGCGGATGCCGAGACACTCGTGAAGAGTGATATCGCGGCGGCGGCGGCGGCGAATGGCGGCCTGTACCCCTTCGAGGATGAACTCAACGGCGATCACCTCAAGCTCGCATTCGATGGGATCGATTTCACCCGTACCATCGATGGCTACGGGTTCTTCCCGGACGTCAAATTCCACGATGCCGCCAATCCCGCGCGCAAATACGTGATCGACTACTGGGTCGTGCCGCAAGCCGGGCAGCTGCAGGTGCTGGAGAGTCGCATCTATCGGGCGCCGGTCGAGGTCGATGGTGCATGGCGTGCGGTCACGCGCCAGCCCGTCCCCTGGTGGTGGATCCCGGCATCCGAGCATCCGGGGCACGTGGCCGAGAAGCGCAGCTGGGAAGTCATGTCGGTGGTCGAGGAGAACGCGCTGGCGCAGAGTCGGAAAAACCACGGCGTGTTCCGGCTGAAGGATGACAAGACGGGCAAGGAGCTCGCGCTGGAGTTTGTCGACACCCACCAGCCCGTGCGCAAGCTGGACGAAAACGGCCACTACTTCGCCTGCACCGATTTTCGCGCGGTGGGCACCAAGGACCAGATCTACGACATCGACTTCTGGGTGACCGAGAAGGACGGCAAACTGAGCGTCGAGAAGACGCAGGTGCACAAAGTCCCCGAGCTCAAGGATGGGCAATGGGTCCAGGTACCGCGCTACAGCTTCAAGGACCTCGGGGATTCCAAGGTCGTGCCATAGGCCCCGGTAGGCCCGCATCCGCGGGCCCCGATCCTTAAGCCCGGCCGCCGCACCGGCCGCAAGGCGAACGAACGGGCCGTCCGGGCGGACCGCCGGGCTACTCCGGCTGGAGCCCCTCCCGGCGCGTCCGACGGACCGAAGGCTCGCCGTTATTGGGGCGGCGGATTCGTCCGGCCTTCGCGACTGGTCTTGCCCTCCTTGCAATCCTTCATGAACTTCGTCTTATCGCTGCCATGCAGTTTCAGATCCGTCGCCTGCTTCTTGCAGGCCGCTGCGACGGATTGGGAGCTGGCGGAAGGATCCGTCGCTGTCGAGCTGCCGGTCGTGGAGCCCGTGTTGGAAGGCGGGTTGGCCTGCATGGTAGCCGAGTCGGGCTGACCGGTATTCGTAGTGTTATTGGTCTGGGCGAAGGCTGCGCTGCCCAGAAGCAGAGCTGCCGTCATGGCGAACGTTGCAATCGCTTTCATGGTTCCTCCGAAGCTGGTGGGTGAGGTGCTGGGCTAGTTGAACAAAGCATAAGCCGTGCCCGCCGCGCAGCGCCGGGTAGGCGCTGGCCGACTCAAGCGCTATCCTTGCCCGGGTGGACGGCTATGACCTGGAACTAGCCCGCGTGACCGATGCCCGCCAACTGGCGAGCATGTCTGAGGAACTCATCGAGGCGGGTCTGCGGCCGGCGTGGTCGGCCACGCGCATCATCTCCCACATACGCCATCCCGACAGCATCGTGTTGGTCGCACGCGCGGCCGGGCACCTCGCCGGGTTCGCACTGATGCGCTATGCCGATGACAGCGCCCATCTCAACTTGTTGGCCGTCGATCCCCGGCATCGGCGGCGCGGCCTGGGGCGACGGCTGCTTAACTGGCTGGAGCAGACCGCGCAGACGGCCGGCACCTTCGTCATCGGGCTGGAGCTGCGTGCCACGAATGAAGGCGCGCATGCCTTCTATCGCGCCCTGGGTTATTGCGAGCGCGGGCAGGTCCCGGGCTATTACCAGGGCCTCGAGCCCGCCATCCGCATGGAACGCGATCTGCGCGCGGGCCGCGATGCCATCCCCATCTGAGGGCGCACGGCCGGCGCCGCTCAGTCGGACATCGGCCGCTCAGTCGGGCAGCGGAAAACTCTGCTCCGCGAACGCGTCCTCGAAGCCGAAGTTGCGCAGATCCCGCACGCGTTGCGGGAACAGGATGCCCTCGAGGTGGTCCACTTCGTGTTGCACGACCCGCGCATGAAAGCCCTCCACGCAGCGCTCGATGCGCGCACCGCTGGCATCGAATCCCCGGTAGCGCAGCTGCCGCAGGCGCGGGACCAGCCCCCGCATACCGGGCACCGACAAACACCCCTCCCAGCCCTCCTCCTCCTCTGCGCCGAGCATTTCCAGCTCCGGGTTGACCAGCACGGTGTAGGGCACCGGGGCGACGTGCGGGTAGCGCGGATTCTCCCGTACCTCGAAGATGACGACCCGCCGGCTCACACCGATCTGCGGCGCGGCGATGCCGGCGCCGTGCAGCGCGCGCATTGTCTCATCCATGTCCGCAAGGAGGCTCACCAGCTCGCCGTCGAAGCGCTCGACGGGAGCTGCCACCTGCCGCAGAACAGGATGGCCCATCTTCAGAACGGGTCGGATCGCCATGCGCCCGATTCTAACGCAGGCAACGTTGCAAGCGCGCGGGCAGCTCAGCGACTCGCCTTTGCATCTCGGGCTAGCAGCCGGTCGAGCTGATTCGCGAAGGCTTGCCGCTCGCGCGCAGCGATCGCCCCGGGACCTCCGGTGTTGACGCCACTGCCGCGCAGCTCATCCATGAAGTTGCGCAGCGAGAGGCGCTCGCGGACATTCTCGGGCGTATACAACTCCCCGCGGGGGTTGAGTGCCAGTCCGCCTTTTTCGATCGCGAGAGCTGCGAGCGGCACGTCCGCGGTGATGACCAGGTCACCGGCCTGCATCCGCTCCACGATGCGCTTGTCCGCGGCATCCAGCCCGGCAGCAACCTGCTCGAAGCGGATGGTCGCGAGGGCCGGCAGGCGCAGCGGCCTGTTGGCGACCAGCGTCATGCGGATGTGTGTGCGCGCCGCCGCCCGAAACAGGATCTCCCGGATCACGGCGGGGCAGGCATCCGCATCCACCCAGATATCCACTTCAGAGCACGCCGCGGTTGCAGCCCCGCCGATCGCCGCAGCTCCGGATCAATCCGCGCCGCCGCCGGCAGCTTCGCGCGCTGCCCCCCCGGATGCTGCAAGGGCCCGTGCCCGGCTGATACGCAGTGCCTGGCCTGCGACACGGGTATTTTTGAGGTTGCGGAACACGTCGCGCGGCATCCCCGGGGGCAGATCCACGAAGCTGTGGTCGGCGCGGATGTCGACGCGACCGATGTGCCGGCCCTCGAGTCCCGCCTCGTTGGCGATAGCGCCGACGATGTTGCCGGGCTTCACGCCGTGGGCGTGGCCGACCTCGACCCGAAACGTCTCGAAGGGCATGCCGCCTTGCGCGCGGGGCAGATGGCGTTTTCTCGCCGGCGCCGCTGCGCCGCCTGGCCGCGACTCACGAGCTGGGTTGCCCGGCGCACGCTGCCGCTCTGCTGCGGCCTTCTCGGCAAGCAACAGCGGCGTCGTACCCTGCAGCAGGCTCGCCAGGGCCGCGGCAATCTGCAGCGGCGCTGCGCCAGTCTCGGCTGCGAAGCGCTCGAGCAGCGCCTGATAGGGTGTCCCCTGCCCGCCGGCGATCGCATCCGCAATGCGGGCCCGGAAGCGATTGACGCGTTGTTCGTTCACGGCAGCGACCGAAGGCAGGATCATCTCCTCGATCCGTTGCCGGGTTGCGCGCTCGATGATGCGCAGCATGTTGCGCTCGCGCGGGGCGATGAACAGGATCGCCTCGCCGCTGCGACCGGCACGGCCGGTGCGGCCGATGCGGTGGATGTACGATTCGCTGTCATAGGGCACGTCGTAATTGACGACGTGCGAGATCCGCTCGAGATCCAGTCCGCGCGCAGCCACGTCCGTCGCCACCACGATATCCACCTTCGCCGCTTTCAGGTTGGCGATGATGCGCTCGCGCTGTGCCTGCGGGATGTCGCCGTTCAGGGCCGTGGCTTCGAACCCGCGGGCGGCGAGCCGCTCGGCCAGCTCGACCGTCTCGAGCTTCGTGCGCACGAAGATCAACAGCGCCTCGAAGCTCTCTGCTTCCAGGATCCGCGTCAAGGCATCCAGTTTGTTGAGTCCACTCACCAGCCAGTAGCGCTGCCGGATGTTGGGTGCGGTGCTCGTGCGGCTTTGAATCGTCACTTCGCGTGCGTTGCGCAGATGGCGCTGGGCGATGCGCCGGATCGCCGCCGGCAGCGTCGCCGAAAACAGGGCGATCTGCCGTTGCGCCGGCGCCTGCTGCAGCACCCACTCGATCGCATCGATGAATCCCATCTGCAGCATCTCGTCCGCCTCGTCGAGCACCAGCAGTCGCAGCGAAGCGAGCTCGAGCGTGCCCCGTTTCATGTGATCCATCACGCGCCCGGGCGTACCGACGATCACGTGGGCCCCACGCCTGAGGCCCTTGAGCTGCGGCGCATAACTCTGACCGCCGTAGATCGGCAGCACGTGAAAGCCCGGCAGGTGGGCGGCGTAGCGCTGAAAGGCCTCCGCCACCTGGATGGCGAGCTCGCGTGTGGGAACGAGAACGAGGCACTGCGGCTTTGGTTGGTCGAGGGCGATTCGCGCGAGCGCGGGCAGGGCGAAGGCGGCGGTCTTGCCGGTGCCGGTCTGCGCCTGGCCGAGCAGATCCGCACCGCCCAGCAGGATCGGTATGGTTTGCTCCTGGATCGGCGTCGGCGCCTCATAGCCCACATCGCTTAGCGCTCGCAGCACCGGCGCGCACAGGCCGAATGCCGCAAAGCCGCGGCAATGCGCGGAATCGGCGGAATCGGCGGAATCGGCGGAATCGGGGCAATCCATTGAATGGGCCGCCGTTGCGGCGCGCGTCGCTTGCACTGAACACCTCGGGAGGAAGCCAGGCGGAAAGGCCGGATGGCCGCAGGCTGGCGCGCCCATTCTAACGGTTTCGGGCCCGGGCCGGATGGTTACCCGCCCCGCCCGGTGCTCTCAGTCGGGTATCTTGCCGAGCGTATCCGCCACATATGCGCCCCGCTCTCCCATCGGCGCCGGCGGCCCCTCGGTGGTATCCACCGCGGTCTGATGCTCCATCTCGGCGTTCACCTCGGCCCCGAGGACGACCACAAATCCTCCCAGGTAGAACCACATGATCAGCACGATGACGCCACCCAACGCGCCGTAGGTGGCGTTATAGCTGTTGAAGTGATTTACGTAGAGCGCGAACAGGACACTGCCGAGGAGCCAAAGCGTAGCGGCAATCACCGAGCCCCACGTCACCCACTGCCATTGCGCGGCTTGCCGGTCCGGCGCGTAACGGTAAATGGCGCTCAGGGTGAAGATTGCACAGAACCACAGCAACACCCAGCGCAGCACGAGAATCGCAGCGGCTGCCGTCGGTCCAAGCGGCAGCAGCTGCAGGACCAGCGGCACGGCGACACCCAGGACGAGGACGAACAGAAACGCCACGACGCCTGCGATCGTGAAGACGAGCGAGATGGCAATCTGCGTGAAAAAGCCGCGCTTTTCGTGCTCGTAGTACGCGATGTTGGTCGCTGTCATGAGCGCGACACTCGCCTGGCGCGCACTCCAGAAGGCGATCAGCGCGCTCAGTATGGCGCCCAGTCCCAGCTTGGCGTGGGCGGGCAGCACCAGGCTCTGCAGCTGATTGAGCAGCAGCGTGCCAGCCGCCGGCGGCAGGATATCGATGAAAGGTTTCAAATCACCCGCGACGGCGGCTGGCGAGGAGAACATGCCGTAAATCGAGACGGCCACCGCCAGGGCGGGAAACACGGCCAGCAGCGCGTTCAGCGCAATCCCTGCGGCCACCAGGGAGGCGTGGTCGTCCCCGATCTTCTGCCATACCCGCAGCAGAATATCCCGCCAGCCGCGCCCCGGGATCTCGTCCGGGCGGCGGGCCGAACGGCCACGGCCCGTCCCGTAACAGCGGACGGCGTCCTTCCCGTCGAAGCGATCGGCGCGGTTCCCCTGCACATGCATGGCGCATGTCAAGCAACCGCTATGCCCGCCTCAGCGCTGGCCGGAGCCGCTTTGCTGGCCCGACGCGCTTTCAAGGGGCGTCACCGCGAGGATGAGCTCGGAGGGTGCCGGTACCTCGCGATAGACATCCCCCGCGGAATCGCGCCGATCCTCGATCCAGATGTAGTTGGCCGCACGGGCCTGCACGTCGAAACGCACCGACCGACCCCGGATCAGGGTTTGTCCGCTGATGCGCGCTGGCCGGTCTACATACACCAGCAGAAGCATGCGGTGACTGCGGCCATCGATCCATTGTGCGCGGCCCACCTGCTCGATGCCCCCGAGCTCGAATGCTGTCGGCGCCAGCCGGGCAAGCCGCGCCTGGGGCGGCGTGATCCGCAGGTAGGACAAGCTGAAATCCGTCGGCTCGAGGGACTGCAGCAGCGTCGCGTGCGTGCGATTCAGATCGATGCGGAAGCGCCCGTCGGCTGTAATTGCCGGTCGAATGAAATCCCCGGTGGTCGGTGCGCCGTATAGATCGCCGCAGATGTAGGGAAACACCAGCCGGTAGGCGGGCGGATGCCACCCGGAAGCGAGATCAGCGGCGAGGAACTCGAGCCGCCCATGGATCACCCAGTCCGGGTGGTGCGGTGGTGGCTCGCCGCGGCACGCGCACAGCAGCCCGAGTGCCGCGATGAGCGCAGGTACCGGCAGGCGCAGCCGGCTCACGCCGAAACGATCTTGGCCTTGATTGCCTCGTACTCCGCATCCGTAATCAGTCGCGCGTCGAGCATCTGCTTGGCTTCCTGCAGGCGTCGCACCGCATCCGACCCGGCGGCTGCGCCGCTCGACATGGCAGGCGCCGTGCCCACCTGAATGCCGCCGGAGCGCGCCCGCAGTTCTTCGAGCTCGCGAATCCGCCGCTTCTCGCGCCAGGCCTGGTCTTGCGCCTGGCAGATCCGATACACCGCCTGTGCCTGCCCCTTGCGCAAACCTGCGAACTCGAGCGTGCGGCGCTCTACAATGCCCTGCGAGGCGAGATCGGCTGCCTTGCCGGCGCGGATCGTCAGATCCGCGGCGATGATTCCGACGCGCAACGTGACTTCCTCGAGATCCTGCCAGCGGATGTCCGCAACATCGAAGCCGCCGAGCAAGCCGCGGGTGATCATGATCAGCCGGCCGCTCGTGGCGGCGACGAGCATCCGCCGATGGCTCAGGCTGAACAAACGGTGCTGGATCGCCCACGCTTCCAGGGTCTCGGTTGGAATCAGGATCGAGCGCAGAAACGCCAGCGGGCGCGCCGCTCCTTCTTCGGACTCAATTGCATCGCCCATCGAATGATCCTCGTGCCCGCAGGCCCCGGGCTACCTCAGTGCGTTACCGGCTGTTCGGCCGGAGTCGTGACGGCCTTGCGCAGCTCGCGCAGCTTCGCCTTGACGACCGCGGCATTTTCCGGGCCCATCCGCAACAGCAGCTTCTGCCCGGAGGACAGCGATTCCAGGCGCGGATCCGCATACTCGAAAAACACCTTTGGCTGCTTGAGCTCGATGGGGCCCTTTACGTCCGGTGTCTTCAGCAGATCGTCGATCACGGCAACCAGCCGGTCGTTGAAATACTGTCCCGGGTAGCCGAGGTCTTCGTACGCCTGCTGAAAGAGCGGGTAGAGACGGAAGTACACATCCGCGAGCGTCTTCGCGTCAGTGCTCTGCACCGCCTTGATGAAGGGAGCGTAACGCGCGTAGTTCGCAGCGCCCAGCAACGTCGTATCGCCCTGGCTGGTCGTGACCGTTTCGCCCGCGGTGGGCTTGACCGGCCGCAGATCGACCGCCACTTTGCGGCGCGGCATGTTGTCGATCGTCACGACGATGTGCCGTACGATGTTTTCCGGAACAAGCAACTGCTCGACGGTCCGCGCGCCGTATAGACCAACGAGCGCATCGCGCATGTCGGCGTCGCTCTGGTTGAGTGCCGGCAGCGGTTTCGCCCCCGCGGAGGCAATCGTCGGGACCCGATTCTGGATGGCCGGGGCGGCCGGTTGCGCGCTCGCAGCCACCGGAGGTGTCGCCGCGGCAGGGGGAGCTGGTGGCCGCCTGGCCGAGTAGCGGTAATAGATGCCCGCCCCGACCAGCCCGATGACTACGATCGCCGCGGACCCCCAAATCACCTTTCTGCGGAATGCCTCATCGAGATCAGTGTCGGAATTCCACATCTTGCGGCTCGCGGCTGGAGGAAGGCCGGTACTGTACTCCCGACCGCTGTCCAGTAGCACTGTGCCGGGCATACTGTACAAGGCCCGCCGGGAACGTCTGCCTCCCCGTGTAGATGTTCGCGCCCACCGCACCTGTGCTTCAATCCAGCATCTGGTTCAACCCAGCATCCCCGTGCATTGACGGAAAGCTCGAGCGTGACCTTCCCGAATTCGTTTCA
Source organism: uncultured Pseudomonadota bacterium (assembly GCA_963716335.1). Classification (GTDB taxonomy): domain Bacteria; phylum Pseudomonadota; class Gammaproteobacteria; order Steroidobacterales; family Steroidobacteraceae; genus 13-2-20CM-66-19. The sequence goes on from OY970302.1 coordinate 980,189, forward strand.
TCCCGCGGTCCACAACTGGTTTGCGAAGACTTTCGCTGCGGCCACCGCCGCGCAGCAGCGCGCCTGGCCTGCGATCCAGCAGCAACAGCATGTGCTGATTGCCGCACCGACCGGCTCGGGCAAGACGCTGGCGGCCTTTCTCGCGGTGATCGATCAGCTGGTGCGCGAGGGAGCGCAGGACGGCCTGCCGGATGAGACACGCGTCGTGTATGTCTCGCCTCTGAAGGCACTTTCCAACGACATTCGCCGCAACCTGGAGGCACCCCTCAAGGGCATCCGCGAGGAGCTGCGCCTGCTCGGGCTGGCGGATGTGCCGATCGAAACCTTCGTGCGCACCGGCGACACGCCACAGCACGAGCGCAATGCCATGCGCAAGCGGCCACCGCACATCGTGGTCACCACGCCGGAATCGCTCTACATCCTGCTCGGCTCGCAATCCGGCAGGAATGCGCTGCAGACGGCGCGCACCGTCATCGTGGATGAGATCCACGCAATGCTCGGCAGCAAACGTGGCGAACACCTGGCTCTGTCGCTCGAGCGCCTCGATGCGCTCGCGGGAAGCAGACTGACGCGCATCGGCCTGTCCGCAACCCAGAAGCCCATCGAGGACGTGGCGCGTTTCCTCATCGGCAATGGCGGCCCGCACCTGCCGACCACTGGCTGCACCATCATCGATACGGGCCATATCCGCGAGCGCGATCTCGCCCTCGAAGTGCCCGCCTCACCCCTCGAAGCCGTGATGTCGGGGGATGTCTGGTCCGAAGTCTACGATCGGCTCGCGGAGCTGGTCGGCGAGCATCGCACGACACTCGTGTTCGTCAATACGCGCCGCCACGCCGAGCGGGTGGCGCGCCATCTTTCCGAGCGCCTCGGCAAGCAGCAGGTCACAGCGCATCACGGCAGCATGGCGCGCCAGCTGCGGCTCGATGCCGAGAGCCGCCTGAAGCGCGGCGAGTTGCGGGCACTGGTTGCCACCGCTTCCCTCGAGCTCGGCATCGACATCGGCGATGTCGATCTGGTCTGCCAGATCGGCTCGCCGCGCTCGATCGCCGCGCTGTTGCAACGGGCGGGCAGATCCGGCCATAACATCGGCGGCACGCCGAAAGGGCGGCTCTTTCCGCTCTCGCGTGACGAGCTCGTCGAATGCGCAGCGCTGCTCGATGCCGTGCGGCGCGGCGAGCTCGATCGCCTCGTGATCCCTACGCGATCGATCGATGTGCTCGCCCAGCAGATCGTGGCGGAAGTCGCTGCGCGCGAATGGGATGAGCAGGGTTTGTTCGAGCTCGTGCGCGCAGCCACTGCCTACCGTGAGCTCACGCGCGCAGAATTCGATGAGATCGTGCGCATGCTCGCGGAAGGCTACTGTACGCGTCGTGGCCGCCACGGCGCGCTGCTTCATCACGATTCGGTGAACCATGTGCTGCGCGCGCGACGCGGCGCCCGGCTCACTGCCATTACCTCCGGCGGCACGATTCCCGACAATGCCGACTATCAGGTGATCCTCGAGCCGCAGGCGACCTTCGTCGGCACGGTCAACGAGGACTTCGCCGTCGAGAGCCTGCAGGGTGACATCTTCCAGCTCGGCAACATGTCGTACCGCATCCTGCGCGTGGAGCAGGGCAAGGTGCGCGTGGCAGACGCGCATGGCCAACCGCCCTCCATTCCCTTCTGGCTGGGTGAGGCGCCGGGGCGCTCCGATGAGCTGTCCTGCGCCGTGTCGCGCTTGCGCCAGGAGATCGAAGCACGCCTCGCCGTCTCGATGCAGACGGCTCTCAGCTGGCTCGTGGACGAGGTTGCCATCGGCGCTGCGGCTGCCGCCCAGCTCGTGAACTACCTGGCCGCCGCGCGCGCGGCCCTCGGAAGCCTGCCGACCCGCGAGAAAATCTTCTTCGAGCGCTTTTTCGATGAGGCGGGGGGCATGCAGCTGGTCATCCATGCGCCGTTTGGCAGCCGCGTGAACCGCGCCTGGGGGCTGGCGCTGCGCAAGCGCTTCTGCCGCTCCTTCAACTTCGAGCTGCAGGCGGCCGCCACCGAGGACAACATCATCCTGTCGCTGACAACGGCCCACGCCTTCGAGCTGGCCGATGTTACCCGCTACCTGCATTCCAACACGGTGCGTGCACTGTTGGTTCAGGCGCTGTTTGCGGCACCGATGTTTACCGCCAGGTGGCGCTGGGCGGCAACGATCGCACTCGCACTGCCACGTTTTCGCGGCGGCAAAAAAGTCCCCGCTCCCCTGGCAAGGATGGCGGCGGAAGATCTGCTCACGTCGATCTTTCCCGACCAGGTGGCCTGTGCGGAGAACCTGCCGGGAGAGCTGGAGATTCCCGACCATCCGCTGGTGCGCCAGACGATCCGCGACTGCCTCGAAGAGGCGATGGACGCGGACGGCCTGGAGCGCGTGCTGCGGGGGCTCGAGGCGGGTGACATTCGGGTCGAATGTCGGGATGTCACCCAGCCTTCGCCGCTGGCACTTGAAGTGCTCTCCGCCCGTCCGTATGCGTATCTGGACGATGCGCCGCTGGAAGAGCGGCGCACCCAGGCGGTGATGAGCCGCCGCTGGCTCGACCCGCAAAGCGCATCCGACATCGGACGTCTGGACCCGGAGGCCATCGCACGCGTGCGCGATGAAGCGTGGCCGGATGCGGGCAATGCTGATGAGTTGCATGACGCGCTGCTGTGGCTGACTTTCCTGACCGAAGCAGAGGTGGCGAGCCGCCCGGAGTGGCCGGCGCTAATCGCAGCGCTCATCGCTCAGCGGCGCATCGCCGGCCAGGCGCACGCAGGCTGCTTGCGCTGGATCGCTGCCGAGCGCGCGGCGCTGTGGGCGGCGGTGTTTCCCCAGGTGCCCCTGGCGCCCCCCATCGAGCCGCCACCAGCAGCGCGACAGTGGACGCGGGACGCGGCCATCGTCGAGATCGTGCGCGGCCGCTTGGAGGGGCTGGGTCCGGTAACGGCGGCGTCGATTGCCGGGAGCCTCGGCCTGCCGGTCGCTCAGATCGAGAGCGCGCTTGCCGCGCTGCAGGCGGAAGGGTTCGTGATGCGTGGGCGATTTAGCGATCGCATCCACACGCCGGGCGATGATCGCAGCGACAGCCTCGCGCAATCCGCGGACGAATGGTGTGAGCGCCGGCTGCTCGCGCGCATTCACCGCTACACCGTTAAACGGCTGCGGGCCGAAATCGAGCCGATTGCGCCGCGGGACTTTCTGCGATTTCTCTTCGACTGGCAGCGGGTCACAGCGGAAACGCGCATGCAAGGACCGGATGCGGTGGCGGCAGTCCTGCGGCAGCTCGAGGGCTTCGAGGCCCCTGCAAGCGCCTGGGAAACGCAGCTCCTGCCGCTGCGCATCACCGACTACGAGCCAGCGTGGCTCGATGAGCAGTGCGTCGCGGGCCGCTTCCTGTGGATGCGCCTCGGGCGCGCCGGCGGCGCCCGCCGAAACGATGCGGATCGCGCGGTCGGACCGGTGCGCGCGACGCCGATCGCGTTGCTTGCGCGACGTAATGCGAAAGTCTGGTCCGCGCTCACGCAGGCGCCGGATTTCAGCGCGCTGACTTCGAAGGCCCGCACCGTCGCACAGTACATCCAGGAGCACGGCGCGTCCTTCTTCGATGAGCTGGCCGACAATACCGCTCTGCTGCCCACCCAGATGGAGGAGGCGCTGGGCGAGCTGGTCGCGCGCGGACTGGTGAATTCGGATGGTTTTGGCGGACTGCGGGCGCTGCTGCTGCCATCGGACCGCCGTCGCAGTGCAACTTCCCGGCGTCGGCACCGGATCTCGCTCTTCGGGATGGACGCAGCGGGCAGATGGGCACTGGTGCAGCGTGCCTCAAGGGAAAGCACCAACGTCCCTGCCGACGTGCAGCGCGGGCTGGACGACGAGGGGCTCGAGCACATCGTGCGTGCCCTGTTGCGTCGTTGGGGCGTGATCTTCTGGAGGCTGCTGGCGCGGGAGGCGAACTGGCTGCCGCCATGGCGCGACCTGCTCATGTGCCTGCGCCGGCTCGAAGCGCGCGGCGAGATCCGCGGCGGCCGGTTCGTTGCGGGCTTCACGGGCGAGCAATTCGCAGCGCCCGAGTCGATCGGTGTGCTGCGTGATGTGCGCCGCAGGGCGTACTGCGACAGCTTCGTATCGCTGTCGGCCGCTGACCCACTGAACCTCATCGGAATCATCACACCGGGCGCCCGGCTGCCGGCCATCAGCGCCAACCGCGTCCTGTACCGGGATGGCGCGCCGCTCGCGCTGTTGCAGGGCGGGGAGGTGAGCTTCCTCGAGAATCTGCCGCCCCAGGGCCAATGGGACGCGAAGAACCTCCTCCTGCGTCGCCACGTGCCTGCAATGCTGGCCGAGCTCGCCTGAGTCGGCAAGACGCGCAGCCGGCGCGACGCGTCCGCTCAGCTGCGTCCGTTCAACTGCGGGGATGCTCGTCCTGCCACTTCTTCACGGCGGCCATCGTGTTTTTGACATGTTTGTCGGGTTTCATGTCGGTGTAGGAATAGATGACCACCCCGGTCGGTGCGATCACGTATGAGGTGCGGTTGGCATAGGCGGGATTGCGCGGCAGGACGGCATCGTATTCCTGCATGACGTGGCCGTCGGCATCTGAGGCCACGGCGAACTTGTTGCGGCATTCGCTAACCGAGAATCGGTTGAGCTTCTCGATCGGGTCGTGCGAGACCCCGATGACCGTAGCGCCAAGCGCCTGGAAACGCGCGGTCGCTTCAGCAAACTCGTGTGCTTCCACCGTGCAGCCGGGTGTGAAGGCGGCCGGATAGAAATACAGCACGACCGGTCCCTTACGCAGCGCATCGGCGAGCGAGAAGCGGAACGACTTGCCGGCGAGGGTCGCCTCGGTCGTGAACTGCGGCGCATGACTGCCATCCGGAAGGGCGCCGATGGCGGGGCTCGCGAGCAGCATCGCTGCCGCCAGAAACAATGAGCATCGCATGATGTCCTCCTCGAAAGCGTGCGGCCAAATGGGGAACGTCGCAGGCTAAGGCTCGCACGCGCCGTAGCGACATCATCCGACAAGAGCCCCACCGATACCAGCGCCGCCGCGGGCACATCACTCACCTAACGCGAACGCCGCCCGCCCGGTGATGCTGCCGGTCATCAGATGCACGATCCAGTCGAGTACGACCGCAATGATCACGTAGGTGGCCACATAGCCTGCGACCCGCTCGGGTGGCACCCGCATGAGCAGCGGCAGACCCAGATAGAACAGATAAAGGCCGTAGCAGAAACCGGCGAGCGCGAGCAGCGAGCGCAAGGAATCCGGCAGCAGCTGGGCAAAGCCTGCGACCCAGGCCGCCGTGCTGGAATAGCCCACGAGCTGCAAGGCGCGTACGCGATCGGTGCTGGCGGCGAAGTTCGGGGCGACCGCATCGACGACGATCGCCAGGACATACACGGTGAGCAGGATCAGCACGTACCAGATGATCGCGGCCGTCAGCCCCGTGCCCACGCTCAGCCGGTAGACCCGAAAGCCATGCCACGCGTAGCCGATCAGGCTGATTCTGATGAAGGCGCACACCGGCGCAATCGCCGCCAGAACGAGTATGTAGCGGCGGTACAGGCCCGCGACGCTGTCGGGCTCCGCGGCGATCAGCAGCCATTGCGAGCGCGGGGACAGCAAAATGGCCCGCGCGCGCTCGATGGTTCGGTTGAGGTCCACTGTTCCCCTTCGGGGGGCCAGACCGGCCCGTCAATCTACTCGGCGTAGCCGACCAGTTCCACGTAGCCGCGCCCGGGAGTATCGCGCCCCGCAAGACTGGCCTGCACGTCGACGGCACCTTCCCAGTACCGCGGCCGGGTGTCCAGCTCCTGGTCCGCCAGCACGGGACGAATCTGCGCAGCAAAACCGATGCTCGCAACTCGGATGCGCCAGCGCGAGGGATAGCGCGCGCCACGTGGACTGACCCAATGGTCCGTGACCTCGATGCTCAGATCCTCACTCGTCAGAGGCCGGACATGTCCGGCCGCGTCCACCCAGGTGCCGGCACTGTGCGGGTCGCGGGTCCCGTCGCGGTTGCGCAGGGAATAAAACATCAATGTACTGCCGTCGCGCAACTGCAGCCCGAACCAGTCCCATCCCTGCTGCTGCTTGCCCAGCGAGCCGCTGCCCCACTCCCGATCGAGCCACGCCAGGCCCCGCACCTCGAGCGCCCGCCCGCCACGCCACAGGTTGCCGTGGACGGCGATGCGCGGAATCGAGTAGTAATCGCTCGCCGCTCCGGGATCAGCTGCTTTGCGACTCAGGCCTCCCTCACCATTCAACACGGGCGGTGAGAGGGGCTGTGCCTCGAGGGTCAACGCATAGCGCGCATCCCCGGCGTGCAGTGTCCAGTTGGTCCCGTTGCGCATCGCGGTGCGACTCTGCGGCACGCCAAGCGACCAGTTGTCGATCCATACCCGAAACGGATCCGCAGTGGCGCCGGCCAGCCCCAGGGCCTGGCGCGAGTACTTCTGTGCAACGTGGAACTCGCGGCGCGCGACATCCGTGATTGCAAAGTGTGCGACATAGATCTGCCGCGCACGCCATGCGGAGTTGCTTTCCCGTGTCGCGTCCGATCCGGCGCGCCCGACCGGTCCGGGCGGCAACAATGCCAGGCGGAAGAAGGTGAGCTCGAATCCGAAGCGCTCGCCCGACGGCGCATCCAGGTTGCCCGTCACGTACCACCACTCATGGCGGAAGGCGGAATGCGGCCCATGGTCGCGCGGAAAGTGCCATTCGGGTGGCGCGAGCGCCTGCGCAAACCCGCCGGTGTCGGCGCTGCCGCGCACGGCATCGAGGTCAGTCGGCGGGCCGGCAGCGGCCGCGCACGCGGCGAAAATCATTGCCAGCGCCAGGGGCGAAGGCGTACTCATTCTTCGCGGATGTCACCGGCAAGGTTCGCGCGCCCACTGCGCCACGCCGGGTACACTCCTGCGATCACCGCCGCGAGCACGGCCAGCAGCAACGCGTTGGCGAACTGCACGCCGGCCAGATGCAGGTCGATCTGCCAGCCGAAGGCACGCCGATTGATGACCTCGATCAGCAGCAGCGCCGTGAGCACCCCGGCGGGAATCGCCGCGAGCAGCGCGACGAGACCCATGAACCCGGTCTGCGCCTCGATCAGCAGCGCGCCACCGAGGGGAGTCAGACCGAGCGAGCGCAGGATCGCGATCTCGCGCGAGCGTTCCAGTTCCCAGGCGAGCAGCGAGCTGACCAATCCGATCGCCGCAACACCCGCTGCCAGCCAGTACAACACGCGTGTGATGATGAACGTGCGCTCGAAAATGCTCATCGACAGCTCGCGCAGCTGCGCGTTGGAGCGAATGAGCAGCCCCTGAGCTCCCCGGTCTGCCCGGCGCAGCTCCTGCATGACCTGGCTCAGCCGTGCGCCGCGCGCCAGGTACAACCCCACCGCGGTGACCGCTGGATCATTCCAGAGCCGGCGATATTCCCGCAAACTCATGATGAGATTGCCACGGTCGCTGCCGTAGTCGCGGTAGATCCCGGCGATCCGCACTTCCTGCGGTCCGGAGGCGGTCGGTAGCGTCAGCATCTCTCCCACGTGCAAACGCAACCGCCACGCAAGCGGCTCCGAGACGACGATCTCCCCCCGCTCGAATGCCGGCCAGGTTTGCGCTGGCTCGCCTGCGACGAGTGGCAGCCCGACTGTAGCGCCGCGCGGAAGTTGCAGCGCATCGAGCGCAACCGGGCCCCCCGCAAGCTCGATGCTGAGGCGGCGGCTCACACTGTAATCGGCAATCCCCTGGACCTCGAGCAGCGTGCGCAGCAGATCGGAATCGATGTGGCGTTCCGGACGCCCGGCGCCCGGGCCCGGCGCGGTGATGTAGATATCGGCCCGCATGCTGCGCTCGAGCCATGCGCGCAGCGATTCACGGAAGCTCGCCACCATGATGGATACGCCGATCATTGCGGCCAGAGCCAGGCCCAATGCGGCGACGGCGACACCGGTTCGACTGAGTGAGGCGCCGATGTCCGCCAGCGCCAGCCGCACGATGGCGCTCGTGTTCATCGCCATCCGCGCGCCGACGCGCGCCAGCCCACGCAGCACCGCTGGTGTCAGCGCTGCAACGCTCAACAGCAGCATGAACAGTGCGAGAAATCCGGCGAAGACGCTGCGATCGGACAGCCACACGATCAGCCCCGACCCTGCGGCCAGTGCACCGCTGGCGAGCAACAGATGACGGGTGATCGTGGCGGCCCGCGCTTCGAGTACCGAACGTCGCAGTCCGAGCTGCGGTGCGCCGCCGGCGACCTCGAGCGCCGGCAGCAGCGCGCCGGCAAGCGCGGACCCGATGCCGGCGATGCAAGCTTTCCCCACGGTGATGGCCGGAAGCACAATCTGATTGACCGCTACCACGAAATATAGATCGTTGATGGTCTGCGAAACGAGCCGCACGAGCAGATGCGAGATGCTGATGCCCAGCAGCAACCCGAGGCCGGACCCCACCATCCCGAGCACGGCGGCCTCGGCGAGCACCGATGCGATCGTCTGGGCGCGGGTCGCCCCGAGTGCCCGCAGAATGCCCAGGATGCGCCGTCGTTGCACGACTGCGAAACTCACTGCGCCGTAGATGAGAAAGGTGCTGACGAGCAGCGCCAGCAGACTCATGGCCCGCAGGTTGGTGTCGAATGCGGCGGTCATGCCCAGGCTCTCGCGGGTGCGGCTCTGTGCCGGCTCGAGCTGCAGTCCCGGTGGCAGCTGTGCACGCAGCCGGCTGAGGATGCTCTCCCCGGCGGCCCCTTCCGGCACGCGCACTTCGATGCGCGACAGCCGGCCGCGCATGTCGAGCCACTCCTGCGCCTGCGCGATGTCCGTCAGGATCAGTGCATCGGTGCCGACCCGGTCGGTGCTGAGTGGTCCGAGCAGCACCGCGGTTCGCTGCTTTCCTCCCGCCGCAAGCACAAACGATGCGCCCGCCGTAAGCCCGAACTCGCGCATGGTGGTGGGCGCCATCACCACTGACCCCAGCTCGGTAAACCAACGCTTCAGTTCGGCAGTTGCCTGCGCGAGCCATTGGGTGGCGGAGGCACGCGAGCCGGCCGTCTGCTGTGCGCTCGCACCGCCGGCCGCAAGCTCAGCGGCTGCAAAGGGATCGATGCCGACAAGTCGCATCGTTCGCCCGCCAACGCCCACGTAGCCTTCCACCACGGGTGACAGGGCGGCCGCAGCGCTCGTCTGCTTACGCAGATCAACATACACCCGCTCATCGATGCCGGCGGCGGCAACGATATCGTGGGTCGCAGCGCCGTTCACGGCCCGCATCGAGAGCGAGAATGCGCGAGCCGAGCTGGCGGTGGCGATATCCACCGCGGTAATGGTCGCCACGCCGACCGACAGTCCCAGTAACGCCAGGGCCAGCTGGGCGGGATGGCGCAGCAGGTGCCTGATGCTGGCGGCCCAGAGCGCGGGCATCAGCAAAGCGCGCGGTGCGGCTCGCGGGCCCGGTCATCCGGCGGGGCACACTGGCCGAGTCGCCCGTCCCGCAGTTCCAGCACGCGATCCGCCATTCGCGCCAGCGCGCGATCATGCGTGACCATCACCACCGTGGCGCCGCGTTCCCGCGCGAGCGCGAGCAGGGTCGGCAGGATTTCCGCCGCCGTGTGCTCATCGAGATTGCCGGTCGGCTCGTCCGCCAGTACTACGGCCGGTCGATGCACCAGCGCGCGTGCGATCGCCACGCGCTGCTGCTCGCCCCCCGAAAGTCGATCCACGGCACTGCGTAAGCGCTGACCAAGCCCAACCTGCGTGAGCATGGCGAGCGTGCGCTGGCGCGCCGCAGCCCCGCGAACCCCATTGAGCTCTAGTGCCAGGCGCACGTTCTCCTCGACGTCGAGCGTCGGAATGAGATTGAAGAACTGGTACACGAAGCCGACATGCTTGCGCCTGAACAGCGTGCGCGCGGGCTCTTTCAAAGCCGTCACCTCGCAGCCATCGAGCACGATCGAGCCGTCGTCCGGATGGTCGATGCCGCTGATGAGATTGAGCAGCGTGGATTTGCCCGATCCGCTGCGGCCGATCACCGCCACGATCTCGCAATCCTCGAGGTGCGCCTCGGCCCCATCCAGAACACGGTGCAGCCGCTCGCCTTCGCGAAAGCTGCGGGACAGATTATGTACGCTGAGCACGCCGTACTCTAACCTGCCGGCCTGCAGCACTGCAGTCGGCCCTGGAAAAAAACCCGGACAAGCGCAGCGCCGATAGGCGAAACTGTCGGCCGCTGCGGCTCTCAGTCGTGCCCAACGCATGGCCCGCACGCCTCAGGTGCCACATGATTGCCGTTGCACGTTCCGAGCCGGTCGTTGTTCCATCCGCGCAAGCCCCCGGGAGCGAAGCTCCGCGACCGTGCTTGCGCCGACCGCGCTCCAAGTGGAGTTCGGGCGTGCTGGCAGCCGGGGCTCTGTTGGCGGCTGCAACCATTGCGCAGGCCCAGGATGCGCCTGCCGCGCATCCGAAGGCCGGCGGCACCGGAACGGCCAAGGCCGGTGCGAACGTCAAATCGCAGGGCAGCTACAGTATCGGCGTCTCGATGGGCGAACAGCTGCACCGCGCCGGCTTCTCCGCTGACTCACTGGCGCTCGAGCGGCTCACCCAGGGTCTGCACGATGCGCTCGCGGGCAAGGCGACGATGTCACAGCAGGATCAGGTCCGCATCACCACTTTGCTGCAGTCCGTCCGCAGCGGTCTTGCGGAAAAGAATCATGCGGCAGCCAAGGCCTTCCTGGCCGAGAACGGCAAGAAGAAGGACATCGTGACGACCTCGACGGGCCTGCAGTATCACGTGATCGCCGAGGGCAGCGGAGCTTCGCCCAAGCCGACCGACGAGGTCACAGTCAATTATCGCGGCACGCTGCTCGATGGCACTGAGTTCGACAGCTCGTACAAGCGTGGCAAGCCGGCGACGTTTCCGGTGCGCGGCGTGATTCCCGGCTGGCAGCAGGCGTTGGTGCTGATGAAGCCGGGCGCGAAATGGGACGTCTTCATCCCGCCGCAGCTCGCCTACGATGAGCAATCCCCGCCGTCGATCCCGCCCGGCTCCCTGCTGAAGTTTACCGTCGAGCTGATCGGAGTGCAGCCGGCCCCGGCCGCCGGCGCAGTCCCGGCCCGCCCGCAGGTGCAGCCGCAGAAATAGTTAGCGCGGCTTCGGCGTCGGGGCCGATGCAGCGCTGTTGGCCCCAGGGGCAAAGCGCATCGGCTTCGTCACGCCCATCCGCGTGAGCTCGCGCCGCAGCGCCTCGCCGAGCTCGAGGCAGGCGGCATGATCGAAAGGCGCCGCGAGATGCCAGTCGTACGTCCATGGATGGGACGTGCGTTGCCGATCCGGCTCATCGGCGTACCGCGGAATGACGTGAGCGTGCAGTGCAGGCTCCTGGTTGCCGAGGATTGCGTAATTGATGCGCGCGGCCCCGGTGACCTTGAGCAGCGCATCGCCAACCCGCGCCATGTCGAGTAGAAACACCGTCCGCTCCTGCGCACCGAGCGCATTCAGCGTCGGCACGACCGGATCGGGCAGTAGCACGATGTAGCCGCGCAGCAGCTGCGGTTCGCCAAACAGCGCCCAGCTCGAGTACAAGCGCGCGATGACCCGCGCTTCACGCCCTTCGCGTGCGTCGACGACCTGGCGGTGGATGGCCGTCTCGGGTTCTGCGCCCGGTTCGATCTTCATGCGATTCAGCACTCCGCGCTTAGGATCACACAGCGCACCGCGTGTCGGCTGCATGCTCATCAGATGTTTGAAAGCGAAAACACCGCCGATCACGGTAGCACATCGCGTGCGCCCCGCCGCTGAATCGGCATGCAACTTGCTATCGATCGGCATACGGCGCGCTCAACGCGCGCAACCGCAAGGGGACGCGAGATGGCCAGAGGCAGCAAGGCGAAATACACGGGCAAACAGCAGCGCCAGGCGCAGCACATAGCGGAAGGTTACGAGAAGCGCGGCACGTCGGAGAACGTGGCCGAAGCGCGCGCTTGGGCAACCGTGAACAAGGAGACGGGCGGCGGCAAGCAGGGCGGCAGCGGCCGTGGCAAGCCGGAGAATCACGCCCCGAGCCGCAAGGGTGGCCAGCTCGGCGGCCATAGGGGCGGCAGAGCCTCGGCGGCACGTCCCGCAACAGCTCGCTCCGCATCCGCGCGCAAGGCTGCGCGAACCCGCGCGCGGCGCAAGCCCGCCTGACCCCGCGCCCGCAGCCCTGACACGGCGGCCGCAACGTTTCACATCGTGCAGACCCCGCCACTGTCCCCCGGCTGCGTGTTCACTGCGATGACAGTCGCCTTCGCGAAGAAATTGAATTCGGACGCGCTCGCCCAGGTGTAGGCGCCCATCCCGCGACCGACGATCAGGTCACCGGTCCTGAGCCGTGGCAGCAGCAGATCTTCGGCGATGACGTCGATGCTGTCACACGTCGGTCCGGCGAGCACCGAAGGCAGTCGCGTTGCACCATCGCGCAGCGATTGCACCGCATAGCGTGCGTGATCATAAAGCTGTCCGCTGTACGAGCCGTACAGCCCGTCATCCAGGTAGTACCACCAGTGCCCGTTGCGCTTCGCGCGCCCCATGACGGAGGCGACACCGATGGCGCACGGGCCGGCGATGAATCTGCCGGGTTCTGCAATCGTGCGCACGCGGCCCGGCAGCCTTGCGATCGCGCGGCGCAGCGGTGCACAAAAGCCATCGATCTGCTGCGCCGGCTGCTGATAGTCGATCGGGAAGCCGCCGCCGATATCGAGCGTATCGAATGAGCCGAGGCGCTCCCGGCGGGCACGCGCCATGAGCCCGGCACACGCCTGCAGCGCCTCCACGTGCTTGGCCGAATCGGCAGCCTGCGATCCGACATGGAACGAAAGTCCGCGCACATCGATGCCGAGCTCGGCAGCGAGTCGCGCGAGCTGCAGCACATCCTCTCGGTCACAACCGAACTTGCGCGACAGATCGCATACCGCGCCCGGGCTTCGAAACGAGATACGCAGCAGCAGCCCGGCCTGCCGCCCGTATGCCATGAACTTACGGACTTCGTCCGGATTGTCGGCCACGAACGTGCGCACCCCGAAGCTCAGCGCATTGCGGATGTCCTGATCGCGCTTGATCGGATGCGTGTGAATGCAGCGTGCCGGGTCGGCGCCCAGTCGCTGCGCGAGCTGCACCTCGCCGGTCGTGGCGAGGTCGAGGTAGCCATCCTCCTCGAGCACGGTGCGCACCACCGCAGGATGCGGCATCGGCTTCAGCGCGTAGTGCAGGTCCACGCCGGGAAGCGCTCTGCTCAGTTTGCGGAACTGCACCCGGACGCGCTCGGCATCGACGATCAGCAGCGGCGAGCCGAACTCGCGCACCAGGCGCCGGATGTGCACGGGTTGGAACGGGTCGATACAGCGAACGTGACGAATTGGCCTTACCACGCAGAACTCCAGAAAAAGTGGGTCCACTCCTGCCCTGGCGCACGACCCGACCCGAAGCCCCCATTGTTGGAAAAACGTGACGGGGTGACAAGGGACTTGAGGGGGTTCTGTTACATTCTCGCCCCCTATGACCGAACCTTCGGCCCCAGCGGATCCGCGCCGCGAGCTCGAGACGCTGATCAGCTCGCGTTGCGCCCTCATCGTCGTGGAGTCCCGCGAAGAGGCGCGCGTTCTCAGCCTCGTGCGCGAGGCGAGCATGAAGGTTCCCCACGCGGGCAGCTGGGGGGTCTTTCAGTGGACGGTGACGGAAGGACTACAGCGCATGGACGTCGACATGGGCGGCCCACAGCGCACGCTGGCCGATCCGGGGCAGCTGCTGCGCCACCTGAAGGCGACGCCGATGGCTGGCATCTACCTGCTGCTCGACTTCCATCCTTATCTGTCCGACCCGGTGAACGTGCGCATGCTCAAGGATGTCGCGCAGGGCTACGCACAGGTTGCCCGCACCATCGTGCTGATGAGCTATGAGGTGGCTCTGCCGCAGGAGCTGGAAAGCTTCGCCTCCCGAGTACACGTTGCGCTGCCCGGCAGCAACGAGCGCCGCATGATCATCACACGCGTGGCGCAGGACTGGGCGGCCGCACATGGCGGGCAGGCGCCGACGATCGAGGCCCAGGCACTGACGCGGCTGGTGGAGGATTTGAGCGGCCTCACCGCTGCCGATGCCGAGCGCATCGTCCGTCAGACCCTGAACGCGGCCGGCTCGCTCGGCATGGCGAACCTGAAAGAAGTGCTCGGCGCGAAATACCAACTCCTCAACCGCAGCGGCACCCTCACCTACGAGCCGGAGTGCGCGCAATTCGCCGACATCGGCGGGTTGCGCCATCTGCGCCACTGGCTGCAGAGCCGCAAACCGGCCTTCGATGGCACCGCGCCCGAACTCGATGCGCCCAAGGGAGTGCTGCTGCTGGGCGTGCAGGGCTGCGGCAAGAGCCTGGCCGCCCGCGCCGCCGCCGGCATCTTCGGCGTGCCGCTGTTGCGGCTGGACTTCGGCGCGGTGTACAGCAAGTGGCACGGGGAGTCCGAGAAAAACGTGCGTGAGTCGCTGCAGGCCGCCGAAGCGCTGGCGCCGTGCGTGCTCTGGATCGACGAGCTCGAAAAGGCGCTTGCCGATGGCGAGGGCGACAGCGGCACCTCACGCCGCGTGCTGGGCACCTTCCTCACCTGGCTGGCCGAGCAGCGTGCGCGCATATTCGTCGTCGCCACGGCGAACGACATCGAATCGCTGCCGCCGGAGCTGATCCGCAAGGGCCGCCTCGATGAGATCTTCTTCGTGGATCTGCCGGATGTAGCCGCTCGCGGCGCCATTCTTGCGATTCACGCGCGCAAGCGCTCGGTGCCGCTCACGCCGCATGAGGTGCTGACGCTCGCGCGCGTCAGTGAGGGTTTCTCGGGCGCGGAGCTGGAGGAGGCGATCGTGGCGGCGCTCTACGATGCGCGTGACAGCGGCCATCCGGTGAGTGCGGACTCGATTGCGCAGGAGCTGCGGGCCACGCGGCCCCTGTCCGTCGTGATGGCGGAAAAAATCGCAGCGCTGCGCGCTTGGGCGCACGAGCGCACCGTCCCGGCGGACTGATGCGTCAGGGCAGAACGGCGTGGGCACCGGTGTCGTCGCTTTCGCTCATGGCGGAGGCCGCCCGCAGCAGCCGGTCGCGAATCGCTTCCCAGCGTTCGCCTTCCGGTACGTCCTGAACGAGAATCTGCTGGCAGCCGGCCTTATCCAACGTGCGCAAGTTCGCGTACAAATCATGCCCATATTGCTCCGGCCTGCGTCCCGCGTTCACCCACGTCACGTACTTGTGAGCTCTGAGCGGCAGGCGTTGCGCGAGCACGGCGACGCGACGCCCCCCCTGCGAGAGTTCGGCCGCATGCGCATCGATCTCGCCTGCGGCCACGATGGTCATGGGTGTGATGGGTGCGTAGTGCGACGGGGTACTGCCGGGCACACGCGCAGAGCCGACGTCTGCACCGATGAGCAGCTCGCCGACGACCGAACGGATCTGTCCCGCGGTCACGGCTCCCGGCCGAAGCAAGCGCACTTGCGTGCCTTCGAGGGCGACGATCGTCGACTCGAGCCCGATCTGCGACTCCCCACCATCGAGGACCACTTTCACCGCCTCGCCCAGCTCGTCGCGCACGTGTTCCGCGCGTGTCGGTGACAGGTGACCGTACCGGTTGGCCGAAGGCGCGGCGATACCGCCGCCAAAGGCCGTGAGCAACTGCTGCGCCATGGGATGCGAAGGGACGCGAATGGCGACCGTATCCTGCCCCCCCGTCACGATATCGTGGACGTTCAGTGCACGAGGCATGACCATCGTCAGTGGGCCGGGCCAGAATCGCTCGGCGAGCTTGTTGGCCGCCTCGGGCACTTCCCGCACCCAGCGATGCAGGAAGCGCGGGCTGTCCAGGTGCACGATCACGGGATGACTGGCTGGCCGACCCTTGACGGCGAAGATCTTGCGAACGGCGGCCGGGTCCTGCGCATTGGCGCCGAGCCCATAGACCGTTTCGGTGGGAAATGCCACGAGCTCACCGTCGCGCAGCGTCTGCACGGCCGTCTGGATCTCGACCTGGGTCGCTCTGACAATTCGCACCATGATGCAGCGAATTCTACCAGTCGGCGCAGCTCTGGATGCCTGTCCGACGTCGATGCAGTTCGCAACGGCAGCACAATGTCAAACGTGCGCGGCTAACTCGCTTTTTTCAGGGCCACCAGCCACGTCGCGAGCTGACGACAACGAGTGCTGTGAGCTTGCAAATGGCTGCGGCTCAGCTTATGTGCCATGCACTCGCGTGCCACTTACGCGAGCGCCACTTACGCGAGCGCCACTCACTCGAGCGCCTTGCGTTGCCAGCCATTCTGCGTATGCGTGAGCTCGTACGCGGGCCAGTAATGCTTGTCGAGCTTCAGCGTGATCACCTCGGGTGCGTTGTTCCAGGTGATGGTTTTCAGGCGCACCGAGGCACGATCCGGCCGACCGGTGACGGCAGTTAGAAACGCATCGAGATCCGGAGTCGGCGTGCCGTCGACTTCGACGATGCGCCGTCCTGGGTAGAGTCCATAGCGGGTCGCAGGCGAGCCGTACGAGAAGTAGCCCACGTACACACCGACCGGTGGCACCCCGCGCTGGGCGCTCATTGCCCGGTGCGGTGCCTGCAGCGTCGCGCCGGCCCATTCGACCAGACGATCGATATCCGCCCCCGGAAGCTCCATTGTCTTGACGTCGAGCGTCTGCTCGCCATTCCCACGCCAGACGGTTACCCGCACCTGGCTGCGATCGGCGGCGGCGCGCTCGACCTCCCGGAACTGGGTCACGACCTTGCCGTCGATCGCCAGCAACAGATCGCCCTGCTGCAGCAGGTGGGCGGCGGCCGAACCGCCCACCATGCGCACCACCGACAGCACCTGACGCTGCGTCGGGTTCTGCGCGGCGAGGCGTTTCGTCCACTCATCCGAGAGCCCGAGCTCGCGCGCGGTGGCCAGCGGCTGCACGGTGAACTCGGCATCGAGCGAATGCAGGGGCTTGTCGTTTCGCACCCGATCGAGCATGTCGGCCACCAGATCGATGGGTACGCCGCGGTTGTCCTGCGCGATCTCCCTGCCGTTCTCGTAGGCGAAGCTCGACCACAGACCGAGGACGTTGCCCGCCTTGTCGCTCAGCACGCCATCGAAGTCCAGCGGCGGATTGACGAGCTGCACGGCTTCGAGATTGCTGTCGCGAAAGCGCATGGTGCGCGAGAGCGGCAGATCGAGCGGATCGATGCTGGCGATCTCGGTATTGCGCGAATGCATCTCGCTGTCGGCGCCCAGGCCGACGACCCACACCGGTTCACCGGCCGACAGTGCCCGCGGCGCGAGCCTTGCGGATTTCACCGGCGTCGTGCCGATCAGCTTCGGGTCGTAGGCGACGACGGCAAGGTTGTGCTGCGGATGCACGTAGACCACCCGCCCGGGAACCTGCACGGTTCCGGCGAATGTGATCGTCACATCTCCGACCGCAACCGGTACCGTGTTGCGATCGACGACGACGAGGCCGCGCTGCGCATCCACGATCAGGCCGGTGCCGTGATAGTTGCGCTCGGTGATGCCGGAGACGGAGTACGGCATGTCGAACGTCACCATCGCAAGCGACGGCGCCAATGCTTCCAGGCGGGGATCCTTGAACTGCGGAAACTCGGTGGAGCTCACCTTGATCGGCTTGGGAGCAGGTCCCGCCGCCAGGTCCTTGCAATCCCACCAACCGCGCTGGTCGTCGCGCTCGCAGTGGTGCGTGGGGAACCAGCGCCGGTCCATGCGTACCGAGCGCAATTGACTGCCGTTGGGATCATCGATCGTGATGTAGCGCACGTTCGTGCGATCCCCATCCCCGAGCTGCGCGACCCGCGCCTCCACGTCCGCCAGCGTCTGCACCTTCTTGTTGTCCATCTGGGTGATGACCGCACCGCGCGGAATACCGGCGGCGGCGAAGATATAGCCGGGATTTGCGATGTACACGCCCTGCGGCGCGACGTTGAAATGGCGCGCCTGCTGATAGGACAGGGTGTTGAGCACCGCATCGCCGAATTCCGCATAGGCGCTCGGGGTGATGGCGTGCAGATCGCCGATGGTCAGCTCGGCGGTGATCGCTTTGCCTCCGCGCTCGAGATCGAGGCGGACCTGGCCCCCGACATTCGAATCCAGGATCTCATCCAGCGGTTCGAACTGGGTCAGGTAGTGCCCATTGACGCGCAACAGGATGTCGCCTGGCTGCAGCACGTTGGCACTCGGTGAGCCCGGAAGCACTTCGGTGACCACGAGCATCCCGGTGTATTGCGGGAACGTCTTGCGCACGGCCGCCTCGGTGACACTGTCGAGTCCGAGCCGCGTGAGCTCATCGTACGGCGTGTAGTTGAACACCGTGTAGAGCGTGCCGCGCGTGACCGGTTTGCCCTGCTGGATGAGCTGCAGGGCGCGCCGCACGCGCCCGAGTGGCAGGTAGAAGCTCGAGGCCGAGCCGCTTGCGCCGCCGGCGTTCAGGGCAACGACGCGGCCGCGGATATCGATGACCGGAGAGCCCGAGGAGCCGCCCGAGGTGCCAGAGGCGGCCTGCAGATAGAAGGTGTTGAAGTCGTTGTATTTCGCGATGCCATATTCGGGCGCATCGCGGTCCAGCCGCGCGAGGGTCCCGGCGAGAATCGAGAGCTGCTCACCGGCGTTGTTGCCAACGACCCGGATCTCCCTGCCGATCTGCGCGCCTTCCGGATACAGCGCGAGTGCCTTTGGCTTGATGAAATGCAGTTTGGCGGGATCGTAGCGATAGAAGCCGAAATCGTGCACGGGATCGCGGTACACGGGGTAGAGCTGCACTTCCTCGCGATTCAGGAAAGTGGCCTCGGCGGTCACCGGTCCCGGAGTGACTACATGGCGGTTCGTGAGAATCAGCCCGCGTTCCGCATCGACCACGAAGCCGGTGGCCTGCGCGGTCGAGTTCCACTCCGTGTCGAACGCCCGGGTCGAATCGACGTCGATCGAGACGACGCTGCCGGCAATGCGCTCCAGCGTGACCGCCCAATCAGGGTTCTCCTCGACCGCCGCGGCCTGCTGGGCGACCTGAGCCGCCTGTCGTGCGACGGACGGAGGCGGGGTCGTGGGCGGCTCGATCGGCAGTGGCTGCGACGGACCCTGCTGCGCCGGTGCCGGCTGCTGCACGGCCGCGGTCGTTCCGGCCGACGCGGGTGGATCACGTCCCTCACATAGAGAGGTAAAAGTGGCGAGCAGACACAGCCAGAGCACGGTTGCAGGGCGCATACGACTCCCGCGATTGAGAATGCGGCCGCGTGATCCTGCCGACCCGGCCCGCTGCCGCCGCTTAGTGTCCAAGCAGAACGAGCAGCCAGACGATGCCGCACAGCATGAGGGCCACCAACACGGCCGCCGAGCCGATGTCCTTGGCGAGTCCCGCCAGAACATGGCGCTCGAATCCGATGCGGTCCACGGTGGCCTCGATCGCGCTGTTGATGAGCTCCACGATGAGTGTCAGCAGGACGGTTCCGACCAGCAGCGCACGCTCGACGCCACTGTGCCCCAGCCACAAGCCCAGTGGTATGACGATGGCCGCAAAGGCAAGTTCCTGGCGAAAGGCGGCCTCTTCGCGAAATGCGCCACGCAGCCCGCGCCAGCTGGCTCGCAGGGCGCGCAGGATGCGCAGGCCGTGGGGCTTTGCGCGATCGGTGACTACACCGTCGGCTGCCATCGCAGGTCCAGATGCTTGGCCGCCCGCACGTCGTCGAGCCGCCGCACCGGTAGGGTATGCGGTGCGCTCCGCACGTGCTCGGGTTCCTGTTCGGCCTCCTTCTGGATCAGGGCCATCGCCGTCGCGAACGCATCCAGAACGTCCTTCGTCTCGGTCTCGGTCGGCTCGATCAGCAGACATTCCGGTACCAGCAGCGGGAAATAAGTGGTGGGCGCGTGAAAGCCATGGTCGAGCAGACGCTTCGCGAAGTCCATCGCCGTCACATCGAGCTCACGCGCCTGACGTTTCAGGGTGATGATGAACTCGTGGCTCGCGCGGCGCGAGGGGTAGGCGGGATCGAATCCCGCCCGCCGCAGCAGCGTCAGCAGATAGTTGGCGTTCAGCGTGGCGTATGCACCGACCTGGCTCATCCCCTCGCGTCCCAGCAGGCGCATGTAGATGTAAGCGCGCAGCAGCACGCCGGCGTTGCCCATGAAGCCCGAAAGCCGCCCGATCGATTGCGGCAGATCCCGCTCGGTCAGCCAGCGAAAGTGCCGCCCTGCGCCTTCGCCGGCAGGTGCGAGTCCGACGATCGGAACCGGCAGGAACGCCTGCAGGCGCTCGCTCACGCCCACGGCGCCCGCACCAGGTCCGCCACCCCCATGAGGGGTGGAAAAGGTCTTGTGCAGGTTCATGTGGATGACGTCGAAGCCCATGTCGCCGGGGCGCACCTTGCCGAGGATCGCATTCAAGTTCGCACCGTCGTAGTAGAGCAGTCCGCCCGCGGCGTGCACGATCCGCGCAACCTCTTCGATGCGCCGCTCGAATACTCCAAGGGTGGACGGGTTGGTCAGCATGATGCCGGCCGTGCGCGGACCGACCACGGACTGCAGTGCCGCAAGGTCGATATCCCCTTGCGCATCGACCGCGATCTCGCGCACGAGACAGCCACACATCGTGGCAGTCGCGGGGTTCGTGCCGTGCGCCGCCTCCGGGACGATGATCTCGTTGCGCAGCAGATCGCCGCGGGCGCGGTGATACGCGCGGATCATGGCGACGCCGGCGAATTCTCCCTGGGCGCCGGCCATCGGACTCAGCGCGACACCCTGCATGCCGGTGACCTCCTTCAACATCTCCTGCAGCTCGTACAGACAGGCGAGAAAGCCCTGGCCGTGCGACTCCGGCGCTAGCGGATGGCGGCCGAGGAACTGCGGCAGCATGGCGTATTGGTTGCAGGCTTTGGGGTTGTATTTCATCGTGCACGAGCCGAGCGGGTAGAAGTGCGTGTCGATGGAGAAATTCAACTGCGAGAGGCGCGTGAAGTGCCGCACGACCTCGAGCTCGCCCATCTCTGGAAGCAGTGGCGGTCGCGTGCGCCGCAGGTGCTGCGGCAAATCGCCCGTCGCGCTGGCGGGAAGCTCCTGCGGCCACTGATCGGTGGCGCCCCGTCCCGGCTGCGAGTATTCGAAAATGACCTTCTCATGGATTCGCATGGAGCCTCCCGCCGACACTCAGGCCGCCCGCGCCGACAGCATGACCTCGCGCAATGCCTGCGCGTAGCGCTCTATGTCCGCGGAGGTTTTGGTTTCGGTCGCACAC
Source organism: uncultured Pseudomonadota bacterium (assembly GCA_963716335.1). Classification (GTDB taxonomy): domain Bacteria; phylum Pseudomonadota; class Gammaproteobacteria; order Steroidobacterales; family Steroidobacteraceae; genus 13-2-20CM-66-19. The sequence goes on from OY970302.1 coordinate 1,001,473, forward strand.
ACGAGCAGGCCGTTCGGCAGCTGTGGATAGGTCTCGCTCAGATCGAGTCCGGCGAGGATGCCGCGCGTGGCCAGAGACTGCAGTACGGGTGCCACCGGTCGATCCAGCGCGAGCACACACTCGTGGAAGTACGGTCCGCCGAACACCGTGCGTACACCCTGCACGCGGGTAAGCGCAGCGACGAGCTCGCGGGCGCGGGCATGGCTTGCTGCCGCGGTGCGTTGCAGGCCGACGGGCCCCATCAATGACAGATAGACCGTCGCAGCCGTGATCAGCAGCCCCTGATTGGTGCAGATGTTGGAGGTCGCCCGGGCACGGCGGATATGCTGCTCCCGCGCCTGCAGCGTCAGCGTGAATCCCGCCTGCCCGCTTGCGTCCAGCGTGCGACCGACGATGCGCCCCGGCAGCTGCCGGACGTACTCCATGCGTGTGGTCATGAAACCGAAATAGGGACCGCCGGAGGCGAGCGGCACGCCGAGGGGCTGACCCTCCCCGACGACAATGTCCGCACCGCGCCTCGGCTGCCCGGTGCCCCACTCTCCGGGCGGTTTCAACAGGGCGAGCGAGATGGGATTGACGACGGCAATGACGAATATTCCGCGCGCATGCGCCCAGTCGGTGAGCGCATCGACGTCCTCGAGCTGTCCGAAGAAATTCGGCTGCTGGATGACGAGTGCCGTGATGTCCTCGTTCTCGATCTCGCGCAGCGCCTCGGCAGATACGCAGCCACTGTCTGCCCCGAATGCGACAGGTTCGAAGCGCAGGCCCTGGTTGCCGGCGGTGGCCGTCGCCACGCGCCGATACTGCGGGTTCACGCATTCCGGCAGCAGGATACGCAGCGATTTCGATTTCCGACTCGCGCGCACGGCCATCAGGGATGCTTCCGCGACGGCGGAAGCACCGTCGTAGAGGGAGGCGTTCGAGACCTCCATGCCCGTGAGGCTCGCCATCATGGTCTGATACTCGTAGATGAGCTGCAGCGTTCCCTGGCTTGCCTCCGCCTGATACGGGGTATACGCACTGTAGAATTCCCCGCGTGTCGTGATGGCCCACACAGCCGCGGGGATATGGTGTTCGTAGGCGCCCGCGCCGATGAAACACAGCGGCTGTCCGTCGGTGCGCGCCCGCTCGCTCATCAGCCGGCCGATCTGCATCTCGTTCAATGCCTCGGGCACGCCACGCAGCGACCGCACCCGCAGCGATGCGGGGATCTCATCGAAGAGGGCCTCGATGTTCGGCACGCCGATCGCGGCGAGCATGGCTGCGACATCCGCCTCGGTATGCGGAATGAAAGCCATCAGTGGGACTCCGACAGCAGCAGCTGCTGGTACTCGGCAGCCGACATCAGCCCGGTGATCGGCGGGCCGCTCGCCGGACGCAGCCGCATGAGCCAGCCGCTTGCATAGGGATCGTTGTTGACCGCCTCGGGAGCGCTCGCCAGCTGCGGATTGCCCGCGATGACCTCGCCGGCCACTGGCGAGTAGACATCGGAGGCCGCCTTCACCGATTCGACGACCGCGCAGCGATCGCCCACCTTGAGTTCGCGCCCGGCCTCGGGCACCTCTACGAAGACGAGGTCGCCGAGAGCCTGCTGCGCGTGGTCGGTGATCCCGATCTCCACACTGCCATCGGGCAGACTGCGCACCCATTCGTGAGTGCTCGTGTACTTGAGATCGGCGGGAACGTTGCTCATCGGGCTTTCTCCGGTAATGCGATCATTGTCTTGCCATTGCGCACGAACGGCGGTTGGACGATGCGGGCGTTGAGAAGTTTGCCGCGTACATCTACCTGGACGCGCTCCGCGGCGACATCGAGCAGGCGTGCCAGGGCGATCGAACGCTCCAGCGTCGGCGAAAACGTGCCGCTGGTGACTTCCCCGATGATGCCGTGCTGCGCAAGCTGAACTTTCTGGTGACTGCGGATCACGCCACGCTCCTCGAGCACCAGGCCGACCAGCCGGCGCTGCGATTCGGGAGCGCGCGCGCGTTCGGCCAGCACGCGCTCGAGTGCCTCGCGGCCGATGAAATCCCGCTCGGCCGGTGCCAAGGCGACGCTCCACCCGAGGCCCGACTCGAAGGGCTGAGTGTGCTCATCCATGTCGTTGCCGTAGAGATTCATGCCGGCTTCCAGGCGCAGCGTGTCGCGGGCACCGAGTCCGCAGGAGACGACACCGGCTGCGTTCAAACTGCGCCAGATGCCCTGCGCGGCGGCCCCGGGCAACATCACCTCGAAACCATCTTCGCCGGTGTAGCCGGTGCGGGCGATGAACCAGTCCCCAACATCGCAGCCGAAGAAGGGGGCGAGCGCCAGGGCGGCCGCAGCCCCTGCCGGTGACAGCAAGTTCGCGACCGCCTGCCGCGCCGCAGGTCCCTGCACCGCCAGCATGGCAAGCTGCGTGCGCTCCAGCACCTCGACACCATAGCGGTGCGCGTGCCGACGGATCCAAGCGAGATCCCGGTCGCGGGTTCCGGCATTCACGACTGCGCGGAACCGGTCCGCTCCGAGTCGATAGACGATCAGATCGTCCAGCACGCCGCCGGACTCATTCAGCATGCACGCGTACAACGCCTTGCCGCAGACTGTGAGCTTGCCGATGTCATTGGCGAGCAGTTCGCGCAAAAAGGCTTGGCTGCGCTCACCTTGCAGATCGATGCTGCACATGTGGGAAACATCGAAGACACCCGCCGCGCGTCGCACCGCATGATGCTCGGCGAGCTGCGATGTGTACTGCAGTGGCATCTCCCATCCGCCGAAGTCCACGATGCGGGCACCCAGCTGCTGGTGCAGCGGGAACAGCGGGGTTCGGCGTCCCATGAGTCCTCCATTTCGGGACAGGCCTCGCCCGTCCGCATCGCTCGGGCGCGCCCCCCAGGGCCCGCCGGTAAGGTCCGCAAACAAAAAGAGGCGGCAGACGCTCGCGCATCTGCCGCCCCTCTGTCCTGTGACCTGAGAGATCAGGCGCTGGCGCGCCGCTCCCCTTCGGTGGGCGGAAGCCCCGCCACTCTCCAGAGCCCGCCTGTTCCCAGGTCTGCCGTTCTGCTGCCTGAGCGTTTCCGGGCGGAAACTTGCGCCTTCGGCGATCCGGTCGCGCCGGATACTCTCCGAACAGACCATTCACGGGCAGCCGATCATACCAGTGCCGGCGGATGTGGCCCAGCAGCCTTGGGCTTTGGCGCCGGCGCCAGGCTGGGCGCAGCGCCGCGCAAGCCGGCCCATCCGCGGGGCCACTGGCATCTTGAGCCGTGGTCCGGCCATGTAGAATAGGGCCATCCACCTCGACCCCCAACGTATGTCAGCCCAACGTCGCGCTTCCGTCCAAGTATGCATTGCCTCCGTCCGGGTCGGCGGCGGCGCACCGATCGTCGTGCAGTCCATGACGAACACCGACACCGCGGACGTGGAAGGGACGGCGCAGCAGGTGAAGGCGCTCGCGCGCGCCGGCTCCGAGCTCGTTCGCATCACCGTAAATACCAGCGAGGCGGCCGCCGCCGTCGCGCCCATCCGCGAGCGACTCGGGCAACTGGGCGTGCAGGTACCGTTGATCGGCGATTTCCACTTCAACGGGCACAAGCTGCTGCGCGAGCAGCCGGCCTGCGCGCAGGCGCTCGCCAAGTACCGCATCAATCCGGGTAACGTCGGCCGCGGCAGCAAGCGCGATCCGCAATTCGCCGAAATGATCGAGACGGCGTGCCAGTACGGCAAGCCGGTGCGCATCGGCGTCAATTGGGGCAGCCTCGATCAGGATCTGCTCACCCGGCTGATGGATGAGAATTCCGCGAGTGCGGAGCCGCAGACCGCCCAGCAGATCATGCGACGCGCGGTCGTGCTGTCCGCTCTGGACAGCGCGCGGCGTGCCGAGCAGATCGGGCTCGCGCACGATCGCATCATTCTGTCGGCGAAGGTGAGCGGCGTGCAGGACCTGATCGCGATCTACGGCGATCTCGCCGAGCGCTGCGACTATCCGCTGCACCTCGGCCTCACCGAGGCGGGCATGGGTTCGAAGGGCATCGTGGCGTCCACCGCGGGGATGGCGGTGCTGCTGCAAAGAGGCATCGGCGACACCATTCGGGTATCGCTCACTCCCGAGCCAAATGGCGACCGCACGAACGAGGTCATCGTCGCCCAGGAGATCCTGCAAACGATGGGACTGCGCTCCTTTTCGCCCATGGTGGTGGCATGCCCGGGCTGCGGCCGCACGACGAGCACCTACTTTCAGGAACTGGCGCAACGCATCCAGTCGCACATCCGCCATCGCATGCCCGAGTGGCGCCGCCAATACGAGGGCGTGGAAGACATGACCGTCGCAGTGATGGGCTGTGTGGTCAACGGGCCGGGAGAAAGCAAGCACGCCAACATCGGCATCAGCCTTCCGGGCACCGGCGAGCGGCCGGTGGCGCCCGTATATGAGGATGGGGCGAAGACGGTGACGCTCAAGGGCGAGCACATTGCGGAGGAATTCCAGGAGATCGTCGAGCAGTATGTCTCACGCAGCTTCACGCGCAAGAGCGGTGAACGCGCGCTGGCCCGAGCACTGCCGGGATGAACGAGCTTGCCGAGAGGAAATGTGCACCGTGCGAGGGTGGCATCGCGCCGCTCGATCGGCAAGCTGCCGGTGCGCTGCTCAAGGGGCTCGAGCCCGGGTGGAGCCTGGCGCCGGATGGTCGTTCCATCCGTCGCGAAGTGCGCTTCCGCGACTTCTACCGCACGATGAGCTTCGTGAATGCTCTCGCGCACGTTGCGAACATCGAGGATCATCATCCCGATCTCGAGATCGGCTACAACTACGCCCGCATCCGCTACACGACGCACGCCATCGGCGGGCTGTCCGAGAACGATTTCATCTGCGCCGCCAAGATCGATCGCATCGCACTTACCTAGGTGTGCGCCTCAGCGCGCGGCCCGCGGCAGCTCGCCCGTGAGACCGAGTGCCCGCCGGATGAACAGCCGTTTGAGCTCGGAGCTGCGATTCACCCACCCGAGGCCGCGCTGCGCGAGCCGCGAGACAGGCCCCGCGCCATGCGCAAGCAAGCGATCGAATGCATCGATGGCCGCGCTCATCACCGCCAGCTCACTCTTGCGCCAGCGCTCGTAGGCGCGCAAGCCGCGCAGCGCCCCCGGATCCTCGCGCTCCTGCACTTTGTCGAGGACGCATTGCGCCAGTGCGGCGGCATCGAGCAGTCCGAGGTTCAGGCCCTGTCCCGCCAGCGGATGGACCACATGTGCCGCATCGCCTATGAGCGCACACCGCTGCGCCACGTAACGGTGCGCCGCGAGCTGCCTGAGCGGGAAAGCACTGCGCTCGCTGACGAGCGTCACATCTCCCAGCGCCAGGTCCGAAGCCTGCGTCAACGCGTTCGAGTACTGCTGCGGTGATGCGGCCATGAGTGTGGCCGCGAGCGCCTCATCGGCGGACCAGACGATCGAGCTGTGGCCATCGGCGAGCGGCAACATCGCCAGCGTCCCCTGGCGCATGAATCGCTGCCATGCCGTGCTTGCATGCGGGCGTTCGGTGGCGACCGTCGCGATCATCGCAAGCTGATGGTAGTCGCGGATTTCGGCCGTGAGCCCGACCGATTCGCGCACCGTGGATTGCGCGCCGTCGGCGCCGACGAGCAGGCGGGTCGAGAGCGAGCCGGCGCTGCTGAGGACGTGCACGGCATCCGTGCCGATCCGCAGCGACTGGAACTGCGCGCAGACGATCTGGGCACCCGCATCCGTCAGCGCCTGCAGCAACGCCGCTTGCACGAGGCGGTTTTCCGCGATGTAACCGAGATTGGCTTCACCGGCATCGGCTGCATCGAAAAGCAGAACGTCGGCACAATCGGCGGCCACGCTCTCGTGCCAGACGCGCATGCGCTCGTACGCACAAATGCGCGGGCCGTGCACACGCTCCCATGCGCCGGCGCTGCGAAGAATGCGCTCGCTGGCGCGTGAGAGCGCCACGACGCGAGCGTCGAGGGCCGAATCCGGCTCGGGTGCCGGACAGTCGTGGGGGTCGAGCACCGCCACGCGCAGCGGAGCTGCGAAGTGAGCCGAGCCTCGCGCAAGCAGTGCGGCAGCACAGGCACCAACGGGGCCACCGCCCACGATGAGCACATCGAAGGTTTCGCTCATGGAAGGTGCCGCTGCGCGCAAACGGACAGACCGCGGGCCAAGCGTGGCGTCGGCCCTGCGAACCCGGCGCTGAGCCGGGCAAGCGCAGCTTTCGCCGGTGGCGCAAGATCGAAAAGCAGCAGCCCGAGATTGCGCGCGAACGCCAGCGCTGGCCGCGTGTCACCGAACAGCCTGACCAGTCCGTCGGTGAAGCCGACGACGCCACGGCGGTCCGCGGCGCGCCAGCGGGCAAACTGCTGCAGTGATTGCGCCGAGCCAGGCTCAGCGTCCCGACATGCCAGCACCTCCGCCAGCATCGCAGCATCCCGCAGCCCGAGGTTGAAGCCCTGCCCCGCCACCGGATGCAGCGCCTGCGCGGCGTTCCCGATCAGCACCGTCCGCACCCCGACGGTCGTTGTGGCCCGCATCAGTTTCAGTGGGTACGCAGCACGCGTTCCCGCACGCACGAAACGGCCAGCGCGCCACCCGAATCGTTCCTGCAGAGCGCACAGGAACGCCCGATCGTCGCAGTTGAGCACCTCACGGGCACGTTCGGGCGTGCAGGTCCAGATCACACCATAGCTGCCATCGCGCAGCGGCAGCACCGCCACGGGTCCCGTCGATGTGAACCGCTCATAGGCCGTCCCGTCGTGCGCCTGCGCCGCCGCCACATTGGCGACGATGGCGGTCTGGTCGTAATCGTGGACATCGACGGCGATTGCCGCGGCACTGCGCACGACCGAATGCGCACCATCGGCCGCCACGACCAGTTTCGCCGTGACGCGCTCGATCTGCGCTGGCTCCGCCAGGTTCGTCAGCGTGAAAATGACCTGATCCGGGGTGATCTGCAGCGCCGCGGCGCGGGCGGGCGTGCGAACCAACACATTGGTAGCCGCCGCCAGCTCGTCCCGCAGCTCATCCCACAGAGCAGCGCCGATGGCCCGGTTGGGCACGACATAACCGAAAGCCTCGATGCCGTGCTCTGCGGCGTGCAACCGCGCGAACCCGAACCGCCCGGCATCGGAGATATGGATGGCACGAATGGCCGCGGCTTCGCCCACCAGGCGGTCCCAGATGCCCAGTCCCTCAAAGATCCGCCTGCTGGCATTGCCGAGAGCCGTGGTACGCGCATCGAAGCTAGATTGCTCCGCCGAGCCAGTAGCTGCGCCCTCGATGAGCAGCGTGCGAACTGCCGTGCCGCGCAGCGCGAGTGCCAGACTTGCGCCCACCATCCCTCCACCGATGATCGCAACGTCCACCTCTTGCGATGTCATCGCTGCATCAGCCTCGTGACATGAGCGTTTCGATGGCATCGGGATCCTTGGGCGCACGGGCGCTGAGTACCTCACAACCCGTGCGCGTGACGATGACGTCGTCTTCGATCCGCACTCCGATGTTACGCAGACGCTTGGGAACGCCGCGCAGAGCGGCGGGAAGATAGATCCCGGGCTCGATTGTCATGGCCATGCCCGGCTCGAGCACGCGCCATGCATCGCCGACCTTGTAATCGCCCACGTCGTGGACATCCATTCCAAGCCAATGACCGGTGCGATGCATGAAGTACCGACGAAACGCACCTTCACGCTCGAGCTTCGCCAGGCGCCCCTTGAGCAGTCCGAGTTTCACCAGTCCCTGCGTGATGATGTGGGCCGCCGCCGTATGCGGCTCGTTCCAGTGATTGCCGGGCTTCACTTTCGCGATGGCGGCGCGATTTGCCTGCAGCACGATCTCGTAGACGGCGCGCTGCTCGGGCGTGAAGCGCCCATTGACCGGAAACGTGCGGGTGATGTCGGACGCATAGCATTCGTATTCGCAGCCGGCATCCACGAGGAGCAGATCCCCGTCGTGCAGCAGCTGATCATTGTTGCGATAATGCAGCACGCAGCTGTTCGGGCCGCCACCGACGATCGGATGATAGGAAGTATCCGCATTGTGCCGGCGGAACTCGTGAAGCAGCTCGGCCATGAGCTCGTACTCGTATCGCCCGGGACGGCAGAAGCGCATGGCCCGCAGGTGCGCCGCGGCGGCGATCCGTGCCGATGCGCGCAGCAGCTCGATCTCGCGGCGCGATTTATACAGCCGCATGTCGTGCAGCACGTGATCGAGCGCGACGAACTCCTCGGGCGCATGCCGGCCGTTGCGCGCCTGGGTGCGCAAGCCGTTGAGCCAGCCCACCACGCGCTGGTCGAACTCCGCATACACGCCCATCGTGTAGAACACCTTGGCGCGGTTCTCCATCAGGCCGGGCAGGATCTCGTCGATGTCCGCGATCGGAAAGGCATCCTGCGCCCCGTAGTCGCGCGTCGCGCCGGCCGGCCCGGCACGGCGCCCGTCCCACATCTCGCGTGCCGGTTCACGCTCGCGTACGAACATCACGTATTCGGCCTGCTCCCTGCCCGGAATCAGCACCGCGACGGATTCGGGCTCACCGAAACCGGTCAGGTAGAAGAAGTCACTGTCTTGGCGATAGGCGTACTCGACGTCGTTGTTGCGGTGCCGGACGGGCGCTGCCGGCAGGATGGCAATCGAATCCCGCCCCATGAGCCGCAGCAGCAATCGGCGCCGCCGCGAGAATTCGTCCCGGGCCACGCTCCTGCCGATCTTCAATGCAGCGGCACGTTCGGGGGGCGGGCTGATCCCGCAACGGGGTCAGCTCGTCGAATACCAGTTGCACGCCCACGCGCACGAACTCGACGAGCTCGGCGTAGGCGCTCTCATTGGCCTCGTCACTCTGCTGCGAATCGACCGCTACGTGGGTGAGCTGCGTCAGGTCGCGAACGATCTCGCCGATATCACCGGGCAGGCCGCTCTCGTCCTGGATGACACTGGTGCCGAGCCCGTAGAGGAAGCCCTGGCACCATTGCGCCAATGCCGCCGTGCGCGCATCGATCGGCTGCTCATCCTGCGGCAACAACAGCGCGAATTGCATCTCCGCAGCGCACAGGGCCCCTGCCGTATCCACATACAGCGCGCGCAGGGTCTGCGTGGCGAGCGGCTGCGCCCGCCCCTCCGGCAGGATCTCCTGCAGCCAGTCCTCGAAGCGGTAGCCGATCGCCGAGCACAGACAGCCCGCCAGCGTGCCGTGCGCCTCTGCGGCATCGGCGAGCGAGCGCTCCTCGAGCAGGATGCGCTGAATCTGCGTGTAGTGCTCCGGGTGCATGGTTCGCGACATTATGCCTGAACGCAAGTCGACTCCGATTGACCGCATCGAGAGCTGCGCTCTATAGTCCTGTGATCATGAGCGAGCCAACAAAAACGCAGCTCGATCTGGAGCTGGTGAGACTCACCCGGCGCATCGAAGAGCTCATCGGCACCGTGGAGCACCTCAAAGAGGAAAACCGTGCGCTGCGTCAGCGGCACGAGTCATTGAGCACGGAGCGGGCATCGCTGCTGAATAAGAACGAGCAGGTGCGCACGCGCGTCGAGGCGATGATCGGACGTCTGAAGACGATGGAGCACGGCGCATGAGTGTGCAGGACAGGGCCCAGATCAGCGTACGCATCATGGAAAAGGAATATGTCGTCGCCTGCGCATACGAGGAGCGGTCGGCGCTGCTCGATGCGGCGGAGTTCCTCAATGCCCGGATGCGCGAAATTCGCGACAGCGGCAAACTCGTAGGCCACGACCGCATCGCCGTCATGGTGGCGCTCAACCTGGCCAATGAGTTGCTGCGCCTGAAGAATCACGATTCGAAGCTCGAAGGAGAGGTCGGCACGCGGCTGCGCGTGTTGCGCGAGCGTGTCGAAGGTGCGCTCGAGAAGGGTCAGCAGCTCGAGCTTTGATGGCAACCGCTGTCCACCGACAGCGGACCCTGTGAGCGGCTCGCGGCTGGACCATCGGGTAGTACCTGCGCGCAACGCATGAGTAGTGTAGAGTCAATCCGGCGTCGCCTGCGGTGTTCGACAAGCGGGCCGGGTTACCTCGGACCCTAATTGAAACACCCCGGGACATCAGGGCTTGCGTGCAGAATTGTGCAGGTCCGCTCCGAGCGGAAAGCCTTACCTGCTGCAGTCCGTCCCACTTGTTGCTCAGGTTCGAGAGCAACGGTTCGCACCGGCACCTGCGGGTGACGTCTTCCGCTTCCACCTCGAGCAGTGATCGCCGGGCGCTGCGCGCATCGCTGCGTGCCCGACGGCGTGCAGTGGCGCCCGCCGAACGCAGCGCACTGGCGCGGATCGTCGCCGGGAATGCCGAGCGCTGGTTGCGACTGCGACCACGGTGGCGCATCGCGGTCTATTGGGCCCTGCCCCAGGAGCTCGACACCGCGCCGCTTATCGCGCTGGCCCAGCGCCGCGGCTGTCACCTCTACCTGCCGCGCATCGACCGCCACACACTGGGACGGCGCATGCGCTTCGTCGAGATCAACGCCCGCCATCGGGTCAACCGTCTCGGCATCGCCGAGCCCGAAGGGCAACGGACGCTCGGTGCGCGCTGGCTCGACGTCGTATTTCTGCCGCTCGTGGGCTTCGACGGGCGCGGCGTGCGGCTCGGCACCGGGGGCGGCTACTATGATCGCGCCTTCGCATTCCGCCGCTGGCGCACTGTGTGGCATACACCTTTGCTCGTCGGTCTCGGCTACTCCTTTCAGCAGGTCGAAGCGATTGCGGCCGCTCCGCATGACGTGCTGCTGGATGCGGTCGTGACCGAGAAGGGGATCGTGCGATGCGTTACTGGCTGCTGAAGAGCGAACCGGGCAGCTTCGGCGTCGAAGACCTCGCCGCTGCGCCGCGCGCGCGCACCGCATGGGACGGAGTTCGCAATTTTCAGGCGCGCAACATGCTCCGGGACGAGATGCAGCGGGGCGACCAGGCATTTCTGTATCACTCGAGCTGCGAGCAGCCGGGGATCGTCGCCGTCATGGATATCGTGAAGGAAGGCTATCCCGACCCTACCGCGTTCGATCGGCGGCATCATCACTACGATCCCGACAGCGATCCCGGTTCACCACGCTGGTTCATGGTCGATGTGCGCCTGAAACGCCGGCTCGCCCGTACGATCACGCTCGAAGAGCTGCGCAAACATGCGACCCGGGAGCTGCGGGGACTGGTGCTGCTTCGTCCGGGTAATCGCCTGTCAGTGATGCCGATCGAAGCCGCTCACTGGAAGTTCATCCTCACGCGCGAGTGAATGCAGTTCACATTCGAGTGCCTAGCACACTCTCGCTCGCTTGTAATTTCATTTCGCATCTATATACTCCGACCTCGGACTAACCCGTTAACTGGAGAGCCAACATGGCGAAAGCAAAGAAGAAGGCCAAGAAGAAAGCTTCCAAGAAGAAATAGGCCTAACTCGGCGGCCGCTTGAGCGGCCGTCGAGTGGAACTTCGAGAAGACTGTGCCCGCGCGAGCGGGCACAGTCGCATCTGGAGGTCGCAGATGTCTGCTGCGGATGATGCGAAGAAGCGGCGCGCGGCCGAGGCCGCTCTGAGCTACCTCGAGGATGCAAGCGTGCTCGGCGTTGGCAGCGGATCCACGGTCAATTTCTTCATCGAGGCACTGACGGCCTGCCGCGACCGGGTGCGTGCCGCCGTTTCCAGCTCGAGTGAATCCACGCAACGGCTCATTGCCGCCGGCATCCCGGTAGTCGATCTCAACGATGTCGGCGAGCTCGCCGTCTGCGTGGACGGGGCGGATGAGGCGACGCGCGCCCGCCATCTCATCAAGGGCGGCGGGGCGGCATTGACCCGCGAGAAGATCGTCGCCGCAGCTGCCGCACGCTTCGTCTGCATCGTGGACGATTCGAAGCTGGTCGTACGGCTGGGTGCATTCCCGCTGCCGGTGGAAGTGATCCCGATGGCGCGCGAGCTGCTCACCCGTCGCCTTGCCGCAGCATTCGGCGGCCGCGCCATCTGGAGGCAGGGCTGCATCACCGATAACGGCAACCACATCCTCGACGTGCACGGGCTTGCGATCGATGCTCCGGTCGCCCTGGAGCGCGAGCTGAACCAGCTTGCCGGCGTGGTCAGCGTCGGGTTGTTCGCCAGCCGGCCGGCGGATGTGCTGATCATCGGTGGCGATGCGGGCGTCACGGTGTTGCCCCCGCTGCCGCCCGGCAGCTGAGCGCCCATCGCGCGCCGATTCATGCGCCAACAAGACCAAGGGCCCGTGCGGGCCCTTGCTGTGATGGCTGGGGGACTAGGATTCGAACCTAGGTAAACGGAGTCAGAGTCCGTTGTCCTACCACTAGACGATCCCCCATCAAACCCTCTTCGACAGGGTGAGGCTCCCGCGCAGGACGGCCTCGCTCAACGCTTGGAGTACTGAGGTCCGCGGCGGGCCTTGCGATGGCCGACTTTCTTTCGCTCGACCTCACGCGCATCGCGCGTGACGAAGCCCGCATCGCGCAATGGTTTGCGCAGGGACTCGTCGTACTCGATGAGCGCGCGCGTGATCCCGTGCCGAATGGCGCCCGCCTGACCCGTTATGCCCCCGCCGTCCACGCGTACGCTGATGTCGAATCGCGAGGTCAGCTGCACCGCCTCGAGCGGCTGCCGCACGATCATGCGGCCGGTCTCCCGACCGAAGAACGTGTCGAGCGAGCGCTCGTTCACCGTGATCCGGCCGCTGCCGGACTTCAGATATACACGGGCCGTCGCCGTCTTGCGGCGGCCGGTGCCGTAGTGGGTTTGCTGCGTCGCTGGCATGTCGTGGGTCCTGCGGGTGTGTGCCCGTGGCTTGTGTCTACTGAATCTCGAGTGGCTTCGGCTGCTGCGCCTGGTGAGGATGCGCGGCTCCTGCAAACACGTGCAGTTTTCTGAACATGCGCCTGCCGAGCGGATTCTTCGGCAGCATGCCCTTCACGGCGAACTCGATCGCCCGCTCCGGATGCTCGTCCAGCAGCTTGTCCAGAGCAATCGACTTGATGCCGCCGATGTATCCGGTGTGATGGTAGTAGATCTTGTCGCTGAGCTTTCGCCCGGTGACGTGGATCTTCTCGGCATTCACCACCACGATGTGATCGCCCATGTCCACGTGCGGACTGTAGTCCGCCTTGTGTTTACCCTTGAGGCGGTGGGCGATCTGCGAGGCCAGGCGCCCCAGGGTCTTGCCATTGGCATCCACGAGGTACCAGTCGCCCCGGATGTTGCCGGGCCTGGCAAACAGTGTCTTGGTCGGAACTGGATTCACATGCTCGTTCATTTGGGTCACGGCTTCATTTAGGGCGGCAGGCATCCGCGCGCGGGGGTCCGTCGCGCGGCGCGCGCGGCCGAAAAAAGGCGGGGAAGTGTACTCAAGCGGGTGGGCCAATGCAAAGCCACCCCCCACAAACGCCCGCGACGCTGCTTATAATGCAGATCAATGCAGTCCCGGCACCCTTTGGAGGCGTTCATCGCCACGGCCGACCGTGCCCTGCGGGCGATCTACGCTCCCGCTCACGCTTCGCGACCTCTGCCGTGGCCCCCCGCGGCCGAGACCGCGACCGCACCTGCGAGCAAGCCCACGACCGCTACCGCTGCCACCACGGCGGCCACTGCCACCACGGCGGCCACTGCCATCACTGCGGCCACTGCCACCGGCGCTGCCGCTGCCGCAACCGCTGAGCTATCCGCCACCGAACGGCGCCACGCCGCCGGGCTGATGCGCGTGAATCATGCCGGCGAGCTCGCCGCCCAGGCGCTCTATCACGGCCAGGCTCTGGCGGCTCGATCGGCACACATTCGCACGCTGCTGTTGCGCACAGCCCGCGAGGAGTCCGACCATCTAGCCTGGTGCGAAACACGCCTGCGCCAGCTCGGTTCCCGACCCAGCCTGCTCAACCCGCTGTGGTATGCCGGCTCGTTCGCGATCGGTGCGCTGGCGGCAACCCTTGGCGACCGCGTCAGTCTCGGCTTTGTTCGCGAGACCGAGCGTCAGGTGGAAGGTCACCTGGATGTGCATCTGTCGCGACTGCCCCGCGGTGATGCGCACAGCCGTGCGATACTGCAAGCGATGAGAGACGATGAGATCGCTCACGGCGCAGCCGCAGCGGCAGCGGGGGCCACGGAGTTGCCGGGCGCGGTGCGTGCGCTCATGCGGCGTACGGCTCGTGTCATGACCGGCACGGCGTACTGGCTTTGATGATGACAACGGCACCGCGCCGCTCGCGGCGCTTGCAGTTCTGCAGTCTTATGTATAAAAGTGCGGCCGGCCAGTCGGCAATCGGGGAGCCGTGATGGAAGAGAACATCAAACCGTTGAGCGATATCCCGGCTATCAACCGATTCCTGAGCTATTGCCGGATTCGCACGGTGCCGTCCAAGACCGTCGTGATCCACGCCGGGGATCTGCCCGACGTCCTGTACTACATCATCAGCGGCTCGGTCGAGGTGATGATCGAGGACGAGGAAGGCAACGAGATGGTGCTCGCCTACCTCAACCGCGGGCAGTTCTTCGGCGAAATGGGCTTGTTCTACGAGCAGCCGACGCGCAGCGCGTGGGTGCGCACCCGTAACCAGTGCGAGCTGGCCGAAATGACGTATCCGCGCTTCCGGCAGATCGCGGCCGAAAGTCCCGGGCTGATTTTCGAACTGGCCACCCAGCTCGCGACGCGACTCGACCGCACGAACCGCAAGCTCGGTGACCTGGCCTTCGTCGACGTCACGGGCCGGGTGGCGCACGCGATCATGGATCTGTGCGGTGAGCCCGATGCCATGACGCACCCGGAAGGGATGCAGATCAAGGTCAGCCGCCAGGAGCTGTCCCGCCTGGTCGGCTGCTCGCGCGAGATGGCCGGCCGCGTGCTCAAGGTGCTCGAAGAGCAGGGTCTGTTGCGCGCCACGGGCAAGACGATCGTCGTCTTCAATGCCCGGCCGAAGATGAAGACCCGTCCCGTCATCGTGCCGGCCAAACCGGCGCCCGCTGCCCGGGCCACCACACCTGCGGCCTTCAGCGATGACGACGATGATGATGACGAGGACGAAGAGGACTGACCGACTGGCGCTTGCGCCGCGGCGACGGCCGGTTCAGCGGGCTGGCTGCGCCGCCGCCTCGATCTGCGCATGCATGGCGCGAATCGTCGCGGCGTGGTCCGCGCTGCCGAAAATCGCCGATCCCGCCACGAAGGTATCCGCGCCCGCCCGGGCGATCGCCTGGATGTTATCGACCTTCACACCGCCGTCGATTTCGAGCCGCACGGGCCTGCCGCAGGCGTCGATCCGCTGGCGTGCCTGCGCCAGCTTGTGCAGCGCGGAGGCAATGAACTTCTGGCCACCGAAACCCGGATTCACCGACATGATCAGCACCAGGTCGAGTTTCTCGAGCGTGTAATCGAGATAGTCGAGTGGCGTTGCGGGATTGAACACGAGCCCCGGCTTGCAGCCCTGCTCGCGGATGAGCTCGATGGTGCGATCGATGTGCTCGGTCGCCTCGGGGTGGAAGGATATGTAGGTGGCCCCCGACGCGGCGAAGTCCGGCACGATCCGATCGACGGGACGCACCATCAGATGCACGTCGATCGGCGCCTCGATGCCATCCTTGCGCAGCGACTCGCAGATGAGCGGACCGATCGTCAGGTTCGGGACGTAATGGTTGTCCATGACGTCGAAGTGGATCAGGTGCGCACCCGCGCGCAGCACCGCGCGGACCTCTTCGCCCAGGCGGGCGAAGTTCGCGGCGAGTATGGAGGGGGCGATCCAGGGGGCTTGCATGTCAGCCAAGTGTACGCGGGCGCGAGGGCGCCCCGGAAGCGCAAGCGCGCTTCAGCGATCCGCGGCTCCCGTGAGTCGTGCCAGCGCTTCCTGATATTTCTCGCTCGTGCGCGCGATGATCTGCGGCGGTAGTGCAGGTCCGGGGGCTCGCTTGTCCCAGTCGAGTGTCTCCAGGTAGTCGCGCACGAACTGTTTGTCGAAGCTCGGCGGGCTCATGCCCGGCTGATACGTATCGGCGGGCCAGAAGCGCGAGGAATCCGGCGTCAGTACCTCATCGATCAGCGTGAGCTGACCTGCCGGGTCGAGTCCGAACTCGAACTTGGTGTCGGCAATGATGATTCCGCGGCGGGCCGCGTGTTGCGCAGCAAAGTCGTAAAGCGCGATCGCAGCATCGCGAACCCGGGCGGCAAGCCCGGCGCCGAGCATCCGTTCGACTTCGCCGAATGGTATGTTCTCGTCGTGCTGACCGGCGGCAGCCTTGGTCGCGGGGGTGAACATCGGCCTTTCGAGTCGCTCCGCCTGTCGCATCCCGGGCGGCAGCGCAAGGCCGCAGACGACACCGGATTGCTGATAATCCTTCCATCCCGAACCGATCAGGTACCCGCGCACGACGGCTTCGATGGGTAATGCCGACAGCCGGCGCACGATCACGGCGCGGCCGGCGAGCAGCGCGCGCTCGTCCGGATCCTTCACGACCGCATCCACGGGCCGCTGCGTCAGATGGTTCGGTATGATGTGGCCGGTCCGGGCGAACCAGAAATTGGAAATCCCCGTCAGCACATGCCCCTTTCCGGGGATGGCATCCGCAAGCACGACATCGAAGGCGGACAGCCTGTCGGTCGTGACGATCAACATCGTCTGGGCATCGACGGCGTAGATGTCGCGCACCTTGCCTTCGTGTATCCGGTCGAGTCCGCGCAGCGCGGTGCGGTAGACGGTGGGGGCTGGCATGTTGGCGTACGTGAGGCCGATCGCAGGGAAACCCGCGGGGCTTGGTACTATAGCAGCGCATGAAATTCACCGGCAAAGTCGTCGGCGCCGCCATCGGTATGCTCACGCTCGGGCCCATCGGAGCGGCGCTCGGGGTGTTCCTGGGACATCAGTTCGACGAGCACGCCGGCGATGCCGGGGATGAGCTCCGGTTGGCCAACGGCGCCGAGGCCGCCGCGGTCGGCGAGCAATTCTTCCGTTCCACCTTCCGCGTCATGGGACACGTCGCGAAGTCCGACGGTCGGGTGTCGGAGCGGGAGATTGCCGCAGCCCGACTCGTCATGTCCGACCTGCGTCTCACGCCGTTGCAGGTCCGAGCCGCCATCGCGCATTTCACCGCGGGCAAGCAGTCCGATTTCGATCTGCCCGCGGAGCTGGCGCGGCTGATGGCTGCGTGCCGGGGCAGACCAGGCCTGCTGCGGGTGTTCACCGAGATCCAGATCCGCGCCGCCCTGGCTGGCAATAACCTCGAAGGGCCGGCACGCCTGCTGCTCGGGCGCATGGCCGAACGACTTGGCATCCCAGGGGGCGAGATGGCCCAGATAGAGGCCGTGCTGCGCATCCGCACCGGCAGCTTTCGCCCGGGCCCGAATCGGCACGACGCGGTGCAGCAGCTCACCCAGGCCTACAGTGTGCTGGAATGCACCGCCGCCACCAGCAACGAGGACATCGTCAAGGCATATCGCCGCCAGCTCAGCCGCCATCATCCTGACAAACTCAAGGCCAACGGGCTGCCGGAGTCGATGATCGAACATGCCAAACAGCGCACGCAGCAGATCATCGAGGCCTATGAGCTGATCCGCGTCCGCCGCGGAATCTGACTCAGCCGTTGCTCGCAGCCCACTCCCCGATCACGGCCTGCACGGCCTGCACGCCGTCGGTGAGGGCAGCCGGCCCCGGTTGCAGGATGATGGACGACTTGATCTCCCGCACGAAGCCGGCGCGCACGGCCGGAATCTGTTCCCAGCCGGGGCGCGCGGCCACCAAAGCGGGCCGGAAACGCTTACCGCACCACGACCCCAGGATGATGTCGGGCGCCCGCCGCGCCACTTCCGCCGGATCGGCAATGATTCGCTGACGCCCGAGTGGCTGTGCGCTGAGCTCCGGAAAGCAGTCCTCGCCGCCAGCGATGCCGATCAGCTCGCCGACCCAGCGGATCCCCGAAATCAACGGCTCATCCCATTCTTCGAAGTACACCCGTGGACGCTGCGCCAATGCGGCGGCGCGAGCGCGCACCGCCAGCAGCTGCGCGCTCAGGGCCTCGACCAGCGTGCGTGTCTTGACTTCGCAGCCGATCATGCCACCAAGGGTGCGGATCATCCGCAAAATCTCCGGCACCGAGCGATGGTTGAAAATGTGCACCTCGGTGCCGGCACGCACGAGTTGCGCCGCGATGTCCGCCTGCAAGTCGGAGAATCCCAGCACGAGATCCGGCTTCAGGTCGAGGATGCGGTCGATGCGGGCGCTGGTGAATGCGCTCACGCGCGGCTTCTCGCGGCGCGCGCGGGCCGGGCGCACCGTGAAGCCGGAAATGCCGACGATGCGCCAGTCCTCCTCCAGCAGGTACAGGGTCTCGGTCGTCTCCTCGGTCAGACAGACGATACGCTCGGGAAATCCAGCGGCTGGGCTCATGGTAGCGGCGGCAGTTGGCGGCGGACTGTAGCGCAGTGTGCCGCCGCTGTCAGCGGCGGATGCTACTCTGTACGCCGGTGGTGCAATCGAGGGGGCTGCGGCCGATGTGGAATCGCATCTGGGCTTTCCTGGACTCGTGCTTCTTCGGACCGGCCTCGATGCGCGCGGGCATCCCCGCACTGCTGATCCGCGCTCTGCGCTATCCCTACGCGGTGATCCGTGACCTGTGGCGCGGGGAGATCAACCTGCGCGCGATGGGCCTCGTCTATACGACGCTGCTGTCGCTCATCCCGCTGCTTGCATTCAGCTTCGCCGTGCTGAAGATCTTCGGCGCTCACCGCGACCTCGAGCCGGTCGTCTATGAGTTCTTCCGCCCCGTCGGCGGCCAGGCGGCCATGGACCTCACCGCGCGCGTGATGCAGTTCGCCGACCGGGTCAGCAGCGGCATCGTCGGTTCAGTGGGCTTTGCATTGCTGGCCTGGACGCTGTTGGGCACGATCAAGAAGGTCGAGGACAGCTTCAATTTTCTCTGGCGCGTGGAGCAGCCACGCAGTTTCGCCCGACGGATCGCCGAATATCTCACGCTCCTCGTGGTCGGACCGCTGCTGCTCGTCGGCTTCATCGGACTGTCGCATGCCGCGATCGGCAGCGCCCCGGTGCGCACGGTCGCGAAACTTCCGCTGCTGCAGCGCCTGCCCGGCGTCACGATCACGCTGGCACCGTACGTGATGGTCACGGCATTCTTCACGGTCATCTACATGTTCACACCCAACACGCGGGTGCGCTGGCGTCCCGCCCTGACGGGTGCCGTCACCGGGGGCGTCGTGTGGGCAGCGGTCGGCAAGATGTTCACCGCGTTCGTGGTCTACTCGACGCGCCTGACGATCGTGTATGCCGGCTTTGCCTTCATCGTGGTCGCGCTGCTGTGGACCTATTTCGGCTGGTTGATCCTGCTGGCGGGGGCGCAGCTGTCCTTCTACGTGCAGAATCCGAGTTATCTGCGTATCGGCTTGCAGGAGCTGCGCCTGTCGTGCGTCGAGCTCGAGCAACTCGCCCTCAGAATGATGTATTTCGTCGGGCGCGCGCATCTGACGGGCGGCAGGCGCTGGAGCGTGAACCGACTTGCGGCGGAGCTGGGCCTGCCGGGAATCGCCGTCGCCAAGATGGCCGGTGCGCTCGAGCGCACCGGGCTGATCATCGTCACCGACGACGATGAGCTGCTTGCCGCCCGCGACCTCGGGCGCGTGACGGTGCTGGAGGTTCTGGAAATTGCGCGCAATCAGCGCAGCGGCCATTTCGCACCGCGCAGCCTGCCGATTCCGGCGGTCGATCGGCTTACCGCGGCGCTCGATGAGCTGCGCCGCAGCCGCTGCGGCGATCTCACGCTGCGAGATCTCGTGGAGGAAACACCCCGGCCCGCCCTGACGCTTGCCAGCGGACGCAGCGTCTCGGACACGCGGTAGCCCGAGGCGGCGGCGAACTCCCGCTCAATCTCCTGCGATCGTCATTTCGCCGACGAGCAGGGAGCCGATGCGTATGCCACCGCGCACGTCGATGTCGGAACCCAGCGCGACCACGTCCTGGTACATCTGGCGCAGATTGCCGGCGATCGTGATCTCATGCACCGCATACGCGATGCTGCCGTCCTCGACCCAGAAGCCACTGGCGCCGCGTGAATAGTCGCCGGTCACCCCGTTGACGCCCTGCCCCATCATCTCCGTGACCAACAGCCCGGTGCGCATCCGCTGCAGCAGGCTCTCCTGATCGAGCGCCCGCCCGGGAGCGCACACGATCAGGTTGTGCACGCCACCGGCGTTGCCCGTCGTCGTAAGGCCGAGCTTGCGGGCGGAGTAACTGCCGAGCACGTAGCCCTGCAGGACACCGTCGCGCACGAGTTCCCGATCGTGGGTCGCGGCGCCCTCGCCATCGAATGGCGCGCTCGCGAGACCCTTCAGCAGGTGCGGCCGCTCCTGCATCTGCAGAAACTGCGGGAAAACCTGCTGCCCGGCCGCATCGAGCAGAAACGATGCCTTGCGGTATTGACTCGAGCCGCGGATCGCACCGATGAAATGCCGGATCAATCCGCGTGCCATGTCAGGAGAGAATGCCACCGCTGCTTTGCGCGTCGTCAGCTTGCGGGCGCCCAGGCGCGCCACGGCGCGCTCCCCGGCACGTTTGCCAACCTGCTCGGGCGGCTCCAGATCCGCGGCGTCGCGCGCCGTGGTGTACCAGTAATCGCGCTGCATCTCCTGCCCGTGCTGTGCGATGAGCGAACAACTGATGGAATGGCTCGTGCCGGCGGAGCCGGCGATGAAATCCAGCGAGTTGCCGTAGACACCCAGATGGCGCTGGGTGTTGACCGATGCACCTTCGGAATTGGTCAGCCGGGAATCCACGGCGAGACCTGCCGCCTCGCAGTGGCGCGCCAGATCGATCGCCGCCTCGGGCGTCAGTGGCCATGGATGATCGAGGTCGAGGTCCGGGATGCTGCGGGCCAGGGCTTGCGGATCGACGAGCCCGGAATACGGATCCTCCGCGGTGAACCGGGCAATGGTGCAAGCCTTCTCCACCGTCGCCCGCACCGCCTGCCGTGCAAGATCAGCCGTGCTGGCGGAACCCTTCCGGTGGCCAAAATAGACGGTAACGCCCAAGCCCCGGTCACGTTGGTACTCCACCGTCTCGACCTCGCCCAGGCGCGCGGTCACGCTCAATCCCTGGTTGATGCTGGCATCGGCCTCGCATTGCGTTGCACCGAGTTCGCCGGCATGCGCCAGGACGAACTGGACCGCATCCTTGAGTTGGGTCATCGTCTTCTCATCGGCCGCCGTCGCTTGCATGGCATCCGCTTGAATTGCCAGTGACTGAGGCGGAAATTGTACCAGCCGCGACGTGCGGCCTCGCGGTAATGACCATCGCAACAGCCCGGATTGAGCATGCGCGCTGCAAAAGATGACATCGAGGAGAAGCCGAGCAAGAGCGAGCGCAAGCGCGTGGCGCATGCTGCGCAGGAGCTCGGCGAGCGGCTCATTCGGCTGCGCGAGGCACAGCTCGCCGCGCTCGGACTGCCCGAAACACTGGTGGAGGCGATTCGCGACGCCCGCAACATGGTGAGTCGCGGGGGGGCGGCACGCCAGCGCCAGTACATCGGCAAGCTCATGCGCGAGATCGATCCGCAGCCGATCCATGCGGCGCTTGCTGCCCAGTCAGAGCAGTCATCCCTGGATGCCGAGCGGTTCAAACGTCTGGAGGCCTGGCGCGAGCAACTGCTCGGCGCGGGGCCAGCCGCGTTGCACGAGCTCGAGCGGTGGCGACCGGGGTTGGACCGTGCGCAATGGGTCGAGCGGATCGCAGCCGCCCAGACGGAACGGGCTCGCGAGGGGCGGCCCGGGCCGGCTGCGCGGGAGCTGTTCCGGGCGTTGCGCACACTGTTCGAAGGCGAGCCCTGAAGGCGCCCGAGGGGGCGAAACCCACCTCCATGCGGCGCGCTCGCTTACAATGTGCCCATGCAACCGCTGGTCGGCATCATCATGGGATCGGCTTCCGACTGGCAGACGATGCAGTCTGCTGCGGAGCTGTTCGACAAGCTGTCGGTCCCTTACGAGGTGCGCGTCGTCTCGGCGCATCGCACACCCGATGTGCTGTTCGAATATGCCTCGAGCGCACGGGCGCGGGGACTGGAGGCCATCATTGCGGGAGCCGGTGGCGCGGCCCATCTGCCGGGGATGACCGCCTCCAAGACGAGCCTGCCGGTGCTCGGCGTGCCGGTGCAGTCCAAAACCCTCGGTGGACTCGATTCGCTCCTGTCGATCGTGCAGATGCCGGCGGGAGTTCCGGTTGCGACGTTCGCCATCGGGCCGCCGGGAGCGACCAACGCGGCGCTGTGTGCGGCGGCGATTCTCGCCAACCGACACCCCGCGATTGCCGCCGCGCTCGAGCACTTCCGGGAGCAGCAGACGGCGGCCGTGCTCGCTCAGCCTGATCCGCGCCAGACATCGGCAACATGACCGTTGGTATCGTGGGAGCAGGTCAGCTCGGCCGGATGCTGGCGCTGGCGGGCTATCCTCTGGGGCTCGACTTTCTGTTCCTCGATCCCGCACCCGAAGCACCCGCAGGGCAGCTCGCCTCCATCCTGCACGGTGCGTTTACCGACACGAAACTGCTCGGCGAGCTGTCACGACGTTGCGAGGTCGTGACGTTCGACTGGGAGAACGTCTCCGTCGAGGCACTACGCACGATGTCCGGGCCGGCCCGCATTGGGCCGCCGATCCGCGCGCTCGCTGCCGCCCAGGATCGGGTGAGTGAGAAGCGCCTGTTCGAGCGTCTGCAGATCCCGACGACGCGCTGGCGGGCAGTCAGCTCGCACAGCCAGCTCGAGCGGGCGATGCGCGAAATCGGGCTCCCCGCCGTCATCAAGACACGGCGTCTGGGCTACGACGGCAAAGGACAGTCGCTCGTGCGAACGCGGGATGATGCGCTGCGCGTTTGGCGGGAGCTCGGTACGGTGCCGCTCTTGTACGAGGAGTGGGTCGGCTTCGACTGCGAGGTGTCGGTCATCGGTGCACGCAGCACCCGCGGAGAGATCGCCGTTTATCCGCTCAACGGCAACGTGCACTCGCAGGGCATCCTGCGCCTGACCAGGGCGCCGTTCGGTCCACCACGGTTAGGCAGGCTCGCAGAGGCCTATCTGCGCAGCGTACTTGCCTACTTTCGCTACACGGGCGTGCTCGCGATCGAGTTCTTCGTACGCGCTGGCAAGCTGATCGCGAACGAGATGGCGCCGCGGGTACATAACTCCGGACACTGGACGATCGAAGGCGCCGAGACCAGTCAGTTCGAGAACCACCTGCGCGCCCTGCTCGGTCTGCCGCTGGGCGCGACGCGGGCGCGGGGATTCTGTGCGATGGTGAACCTCATCGGCAGCCTGCCGCCGCGGCCGCAGCTGCTGAGCATGTCGGGATTGCACCTGCACGATTACGGTAAGCAGCCCCGGCCCGGCCGTAAGGTCGGACATTGCACCGTGGTGGCGGCGACCGCCCGGGCGCGCGACCGCCAGGCACGGCGGTTGCTCGCCGAATTGGCGCCTGGAGTGGCCATCCCTTAAGATCGCTGCAGGGGTGGGCATCCCTTAAGATCGGTCAGCGAGCTCGATCCTGTGTCTGCCGGCCGATCCTGCAGGCACGCCAACAGCGAATAAGCGCCGGACACCCCGGCATCTGCCACGAGCACGCATGTACCTCGAAACGTTCAAGCTGAAGGAACTGCCGTTCCGCCTGAGCCCGGACCCGCAGTTCCTCTATCTGTCGAAACAGCACGCCCGCGCGAAGGCGTACATGGAATCGACGATCTGGTTCACGGACGGGTTCGTCGTGATCACCGGCGAGATCGGCTCGGGCAAAACCACCCTCATCGAATCGTTCCTCAAGGAAATCCAGTCCGACGTCGTCATCGCGCAGATCAACCAGACCCAGGTGTCGGCGGTCGATTTCCTGCAGGCGGTACTGGTGCAGTTCGGCTTCTCGCCTTTCAAGATGAAGAAGGCCGAGCTGATCGCCACGCTCAACAACTTCCTCATCGAACAGTATGCTGCGGGCCGTAAGGTGCTGCTGATCGTCGACGAGGCGCAGAACCTCTCGATGCGCGTCCTCGAGGAGATCCGGCTGCTATCGGGCGTGGAAACCACCAAGGAGAAGGTGCTGCGGATCATCCTGGCCGGTCAGCCCGAGCTCAACGAGAAGCTCGATGCTCCCGAGCTCGTGCAGCTGACTCAGCGCATCCGCCTGCGCTTCCACCTGACGACGTTGTCAGCGCAGGAGACGCACGCCTACATTCAGCATCGCCTGGAGGTCGCCGGGGGCGGTGACCGCCAGATCTTCGCAGAGGAGGTATTTCCGGAAATTTTCCATTTTGCCGGCGGCGTGCCTCGACTGGTCAACACGCTGTGCGATACGGCGATGATGGCGGCGTTCACTTCCGACCGGGATACGGTCAGCATGGCCGACGTCCGCCAGGCGATCGAGGAGCTGCAGTGGACCGACTATGCGGCGCGAATCGCGCTGCAGACACGCCCGGAAGTGAAGCAGGCGCAGACGCTGCCGGCCACGCTGCCGAGCACCGCGCCGCCAGCCACCACGTCGCCGGCACCGGCGAGCGCGCCGCCAGCCGAAGCCTCGCAACCGGTGCATGGACGGCTGCTCGTCGCGACCGACGGCCGCACGGTCGAGGAACGCATGCTGCGTGTCGGCCGGATCATTGTCGGTCGCACGACCGACAATGATCTGCAGATCGACAGTCGTTTCGTCAGCCGCCACCATTGTCAGATCATCACGACCAACCACTCATCGGTCATCGAAGACCTGAACAGCACGAACGGCATTTACGTGAAATCCAAACGAGTGCGGCGCCACTATCTCAACGACGGTGACGTCGTCGTCATCGGCAAACACGAGCTGATCTACGTGGACGAGCGTCTGGCGCGTACGCGCAGTGCCATGACCGATACCGTACCCGGCGCCTACGTTCAGACGGGCGTCGTTGACGAGGATCAGGTGGACTGAGGTGGGAACCTGGCGGGACTCGCCGCGCAGCAGTTGCGGACGGCTCCCGATCTTCACGGCCGCCGCTGCACGCGGCAGCGTTCGCTCAACGGCTATTTGACGTCCAGATCGTTCAGCGACGCGTCGTCGTTATCGTATTCCGAGCGCAGCCTGCGATACTCCCGCCGCCGCATCAGCACCACGACGCCCCACAGGATGCTCAGAAACCCCGCACCCGCGACCACCACGCTCATCGTGTGCGACAGCCGGACATAGCTGCCCGCCAGCGCGGCGAGACCGCAGGCCATGTAGACCCAGGGTAACCCCTCGTACAGAGGCCGAGACAGCTGCCCGGTTGTGCGCCCCATGGGAGCATCCTAACCTGACTGCCGCCTGGCGCAAACACCAGCGCCGCAGTACCACTGCGGGGTGCGGCGCTCAGCTCCTGCGACCGAGCAGCTTCTCCAGCAGCCGGCCCAGCAGGGACGGCCGCAGCGCCTCGATGCGGTAATCCGTCCTGTTGCCGTGGGGGCGGCTGTTGAGCGCGCTCACGAGCTCATGCGGCAGTTGAAGCTCGTGCGTCTCGGCAAGGGCGGGCTCGGCGCGCATCGTGCAGTCCTCGGCTGAAGTGAATGGACCCGAAGCAAGCTACGGACCCATCAGGACGGCGGGCGTGCAGGCGGTCACAGCTTGCGCATCGTGCGCAGCCGGGTTGCGGATTTCGCGGCAATCCGTCACGGCGGATTGCGATTATGTCAGCGGCGCAAACGCGACGGTCTGCATCACGCGACATCCGAATTTGAATTTGCCGAGCCCTGGCAGACGGCGGGCTTGACGTCGCCGCCCGCCGTCTGTTCGGTGCACGGACCACGCATCGTGCGCACTGAGGAGCATCCAGCTCCGACCGCGCGTACACAGTGGCGCATTCCCGGCCATCCTGGCGAGGCCGCATTCGTGCCGTGTTTCGCGAGATTCACCGAAGGTTCAGCCGCAACAATCCAGCCGCAGCAACTTTAACCGGTGCCACCCACCGTGAGGCCATCGATGCGCAGTGTTGGCTGGCCGACGCCCACCGGCACGCTCTGACCCTCTTTGCCGCACGTACCGACGCCATCATCGAGCTTCAGATCGTTGCCGACCATGCTCACGCGCGTGAGCACGTCGGGGCCATTGCCGATGAGCGTGGCACCCTTGAGCGCCGCGGTCAGCCGGCCGTTCTCGATCGCATAGGCTTCGCTTGCCGAAAACACGAATTTTCCGGAAGTGATATCCACCTGACCCCCGCCGAAGTTGACCGCATAGATGCCGCGCTCGACCGAGCGGATGATTTCCTCGGGATCATGCGGTCCCGGGCGCATGTAGGTGTTGGTCATCCGCGGCAGTGTCAGGTGCGCGAAGGATTCGCGCCTGCCGTTGCCTGTTGGTTGCGTCCCCATGAGGCGGGCATTCAGCTTATCCTGCAGATAGCCGCGCAAAATGCCATTCTCGATGAGCATGGTGCACTGCGTCGGGGTTCCTTCGTCATCGATGTTGAGAGAGCCGCGACGACGCGACAGCGTCCCATCGTCCACGATGGTGCACTCGGGCGCAGCGACCCGCTCGCCGATGCGGTTGGCGAACGCCGAAGTCCCCTTGCGATTGAAGTCTCCTTCCAGTCCGTGGCCGATCGCCTCGTGCAGCAGGATGCCCGGCCAGCCCGGTCCGAGCACGACCGTCATGGTGCCGGCCGGAGCGGGTTGCGCCTCGAGGTTGATGAGCGCCTGACGCACGGCCTCGCGGCCGAGTGCGATCGGACGGTCGCCTGCGACGAGCTCGGCGAGTGAGAAGCGGCCACCGGCCCCGGCATAACCCTGCTCGCGCCGACCGTTCTGCTCCACGAGCACGGAGACGTTGAAGCGCACCAGTGGCCGCACGTCAGCGGCCAGCTCCCCGTCGCTCGTTGCGATCAGGATCACTTCATGGGTTGCCGTAACGCTGGCGTTGACCTGCACCACGCGCGGATCGATGCGGCGCGTTTCCCGATCGACGCGCGTCAGCCACGCCACTTTTTCCGCATCGGGCAATGCGACGCCGGGGTCCGCGGACAGATACAGCGCATGGCCCGCCGTGGCGTGCCACGCCTGGACCTGCCGTTCATCTCCCTGCACGGCAATGGCCCGGGCCGCCCGCGAGGCCTCCTGCAGCGCAGGCAGCACGATCTCGTCCGAGTAAGCAAAGCCGGTCTTCTCACCGGCGAGGGCGCGCACGCCCACTCCTTGCTCGATGCTCGCAGTGCCCTCCTTCACGATGCCGTCCTCGAGCGACCAGCCTTCCTGGTGCGCCAGCTGAAAGTACAGATCGGCACTGTCCACCGAATGCGAGAGCACATCGCCCAGCGCGCGATCGAGCCGGCCGTCATCGAGTCCACCGGGCCGCAGGATCAGCTCCCGCGCCATTCCGAGCGCATCGCTCGCGGGCGCAGCCGGCGCGGCGGGTATGGTCGCAGTTGAACCGCACACGGGGCTGCGCGCAGCGTGGGCCGGATCGGATTTTTCCATCAGCGATTTTCCTTGAGGATTCAGCGGCAACTTTGCTCGAGCTCGGCATCGGGCGCAGCCACTTCCGCGAGCACCCGGTGTGACAGGGCCGGAAAATTCATGCGCACGTCTGCGAGGCGGCCCAGATCGATGTCGGCCACGATGCAGCCGCGCCCCCGTGGCAACCGTTGGAGCACCTCGCCCCAGCAATCCACGATCAGGCTGTCGCCATAGGTCTCCCGGCCGTTGGGATGAAAACCCGACTGGGCGGGCGCAACCACGTAGCACAGGTTTTCGATCGCGCGGGCCCGCAGGAGCGTCTCCCAGTGGGCTCGGCCGGTGGATACGGTAAACGCCGATGGCACGCTCAGGATCTGCGCTCCCGCTGCGCTCAACCGCCGGTACAACTCCGGAAAGCGCACGTCATAGCATACGGATAGACCGAGCCGCCCGACCGGAGTGTCCACCACGGTCACGCCAGCGCCCGGCGCGACATGGGCGGACTCCCGGTAGCGCTCCGAGCGGCCGGGTATGTCCACATCGAACAGATGGATCTTGTCGTAGCGTGCCACGCGCCGCCCGCCCGCGTCGTACACCAGCGATGCGGCGGCGACTCTGCCATCGCCGCCGGCGCGCAAAGGCACGGTCCCGCCCACGATCCACACCCCCAGCTCTGCCGCGGTGTGCGCGAGGAAATCCTGCACGGGCCCTTCACCGTCGCGTTCGGCCACGGTGCGCTTATCCACATCACGCAGGCCAAGGAAGGCAAAGTTCTCCGGCAGCACGCACAGCTTCGCCCCGCGCTGCGCCGCTTCCTGCAACAGCGGCAGCGCCTGGGCGAGGTTGCCCGCGACGTCCGCTCCCGAGGTCATCTGAATGGCTGCGAGCATGGGCCCCGTCATCGGCATACGGACCCCTCGAACGGGGTGCAGACACGTCTCACCACTTTTCTCCGCCGTCTCAATTGCCAGCTACGACGATCGGGGCCTGCCACGAACCTTGCAAGTGCAGCGCCGCACGAGAACGATCCCGCTCCGTCTCGCCGGTGAACAACTGCCGCAGCGAAAGCCACGCCGCGGCGATTCGGGGCGTGGCACCGAAACGGCGGATCGCAGCCGGAAGGCGCTCCTCGCCGCGCAGCACCCATACCTGCTGATCGTAGTCGCGGGCGAGCAGGCCCGTACGGCCTCGCATGAGAATTTCCGCATCACCATCGAAATACAGATTCGAGGTGCGAGCTTCGCCGTTGCGCAGCTGGAAATCCGCCGTGAGCTGCGTGAACCGCAGCTGTGCCGGTCCCGCAGGCGAGGCCGCAGCGGGTGCCGGATCCCCCGCGACCGGGGTTCCCAGCGGCGCTCCTGAGTCCTCCAAGGCTCCCACCAGCGCGGGAACGGCAAACAATGCAAACGGCACGGGCGCCGAAAAGTCGCTATCGTGCCTGATCGCGCGCCCATCATCGAGGTTCTGTGGGTTATTCGTATACTTCCCGATTTCAGCCACGCTCATTTGGTCGACACGGGTCGACGCCACGGCGGAGGGGCTGGTAGCCGGCCGAATGGCACCCTCCTGCACACCCATATGCAACGTTCCGGAGAATCCGCCGAGCCAGGACTGTCCGGGGACCGGCTGCCAATGCACAGCCCCACTCAAGGATGCCGCGGAGCCGGTGAGGTCCGGCCGGAAACCAAAATCAGCGAGCGTGCCGGCCGCATCGCTGCTTTCGATCAGGAAAGTCAACCGGCACGCCATGGAATTCGGCTCGCAATGCAGCTCGGCGCGGCCATCGTGGGTATCACTCAGCAGTTGCACATTCTCGAGGGCGAAGTCGTCCGCGCGGGCGCTGAGTCGTGCGGTGAGGCGTCCGAGCGTCCGCCCGTGCCATACGATCCGGTCGACCGCGATTTGCACCGAAGGGCCCAGCGCTGCTGCCACCCAGCGGAGCGCTCCGGCTGCCGGGGGAGCGGGAGTCTGGGCTGCCGGATCGAGCATGATCTGCGTGAGATGCACCTGTGCCGGCGCCGGTGAACGCGCGCCCCCCTGCCAGTACGCGCTCATGGCCGTGACCCAGTTGTCGACCGCGGCGGGAGCCGTCGCCGTCGCAGGGTTTGGCCAGCGTGCCTCCCCACCGAGCGCCGCGGAATCCAGCAGCAGCTCGGTCCCCGCATCCGTCCGGCGGCCCTGCAATGCCACGTGTGGGTAGCGCGCGCCACCGATTCGCAAGGTATCGGCCAGCACGCGCACCTCGATGGGGGGCACCGATTCGCGCCGCAACCGCTGCCAGGCGAGCGCCGAGGCGGGCAGATCCAGCTCGGCTATTCGCCCCTGGATCAACAAGACCCGCTCGGCGGGCAGCGCCATGCTCGCATTGCCGAATGCCACGGCACCCCGGTCGATGCTCCAGCCCGTCTGCGCGCTGCTGCGCAGTGCGAGCGTGGCGTGCAGGCGGTCCGCGAATCGGACCCGCAGCTGCGCGCTTGCATCGCTGCCCGCCAGCTCGAGATGCAAAGGAGCGGCCGTGGCGGCGCGCTTGGCAAACGGCGCTGGCAGGGAGCTTGCGAAACCGAGGAGATCCGAATCCGCGTGCATGCGCCAGGCGCCGGGCCGCGTCGCATCGGGCGGCTCGAAGTCGAGCTCGCCGGACCAGGATGCGTTGCCGTGCACGTCCGGCAGGGAATTGCCCTCGACGCCCTTGCCGGCATTGGCAAGCCCTGCCAGGCGCGTAGCGCTCAACACCCCACGCGCCTGGATCGCCAGCACCCGTTTGCCCTTGTCATGGCGCTCGCCGACATCGAGCACAAGCGGACCGCCGAGCCAGCGACCGGCCAGCGAGGAGTGCTGCAGTCGGCCGCCATCGAATACGAAGGAGCCGCTGACGGCGTGCAGCGGCGGCAAACCGGCCACGGCCTGCAGCTCCACGTGCTCGAGACGGGTGGCCACGCGCGCCTGTACGGCCGATTGCGGTACGCTCACCGGGTTGTTCGCGGCAACCTGGCTGCCGTTGGCGGTCACCGGGATCGATACGTCGAAATCGAATGCCGCAGGACCCGATGCGGCGATTTCCGCGATACCCGGCACGAACTCCTGCAGGCGCGGATGGGCACGAACCCACGCCAGCGTATCTTCCAGGCGCCCACTGACACGCCCGCTCAGTCGCGTCGCGCGCTCCCCGGCGGCATCCCACTCAGCCTGAGCCGGCGCGAGTTGGAATGGTCCCGCAGCCGCCGAATCGATCGTTGCGTGAATCTGCGCGCCGTGCCATTGAACATGTGCGGCGATTCCCGCTGCATCCGGCCAGAGATCGCCGCCGGACAGCACGCCCCGCCGCAGAACCAGCGAGCCGGTGAACAGGCCCCGGCCAAAAGGCAGCTCGCTCAGCGGCCCGCGTAGCTGGAAGTGCGCAGCCTCGATGTTGCCGGCGGTGAGCTGCGCTGCCACGGCGCCGAATGCCTGGTCGGTGCTGGCGCCGAGCAGCCGCTTCATGAAAGCGACGTCCGCGCCCTGCAATGAGCCGCTCATCGTCAGTTCGGGCTCGGCTCTCGAGACGTCGCTGCGCAAGCTGCCGCTCAAAGTCAACCGCGCGTGTCGCTGCTCCAGGGTGAACGCCTGGGTCGTGAGGATCCAGCCGCCCGGCAGCGTATCGAGTTGGATCGCGGCATCGACATGTACGTCCGGCAACGGGAATTGCCTCGACTGTGTCAGTTCGAGCAGGGCCGTGCGCGAGCGCAGCTGCGCCTGCAGTCTGCTCTCCGAGCCCTGCACGCGGACGTCGAAGCCGCTGAGGGTGAAATCGTGTGATGCCGGTTCCAACCTCACCTCGGCCAGGCGACCCCAGCTCTGCAGCCTTTGCCCGGCCATCCGCCGCGTGTCCCAATCGAATCCAGCTCGCTGCACCACACCGTCGAGCTCGATGCCAGCCAGATCGAAACCGGGGATGAGGCATCGTGCCAGGCTCAGCAGCGCGGGCAACGGCGCGCCATCCAGGCTACCGCGCACCCATTGCCCTGCCGGTCCAGCATCCAGCGTCAGCGCAGCCCGCCGATCACTGTCATCGAGCTCGAGCGAGTTGACCTGAAGGCGCCAGTTGTCGCCGCGGCGCACGAGGCGCCAATCCCCGCGCAGACGTTCGAGGCTTGCTTGGGTACCGCGGCTGCGACCCGGCCAGAGAAGACCGCCCGCATGCACGCTGCCGGTCGCTGTGACGAGCATGCCTTGCTCGAAGGTCATGTTCAGGGCCAGATCGCCGCCGCCGCGAAGCGGAACATAACTTTCCAGGGGCGGGGGAACAGCCACCAGCTCGCGCCAACCGGCGAATGCGAGGCGCCGCGCCGTCAGCCGAACCGATCCGCTCAGCAGTGAAGGTGCGCCCACATCGCCGCTCACGCGGGCCACGATCCGCACACTGCGGCCCATCCGCTCGGGCAGCAGAACCACGCCGTCGACACTCCATTCATCGTCGGCGTGACGCAACGACGCCTGGCGTATCTGCAACCTGATCGCAGCCTCGGTGCCGTCGGCGGCCGGCAGGTTGAGCGTGCCGCCCTCGATGTCCACGCGGCCACCGCGCCAGCGCCGCAGCAACGCCACGCGCGCGAGCCCCGGCCTGAGCGTTGCCCTGCGGTCAGGGGCGGAAAATCGCCGATCGTTGCGCGCCGGGGCCACCAGTTCGATGTCGGGGGCGGTGAGCTCGATCCGCCCGGCTTCGGGTTGGCCGCTGCGCAGCGTGCGCCACGTGTCGAACTCGACGACGAGTTGGGGTGCCCGCAGCAGCACCTCGCCGCTCTCGGGCTCGCCCAGCTCGACGTGCCGGAAGACCGCTTCCGGTCCATACCAACCCCAACGCAGCGTGAGCTCCCCGAAGCGCAGATCGAGACCGGTCTGGGTGCGCACCAGCCGTTCGAGCGCGGCGCGGTGTTGCGGGACGCGGGCGAGCGCCACCTGGTAGGCGAGCACGACGAACGCGAGCAGCGCCGTGGCGCTCAGCAGGCCAAGCGCCGCTATGCGCCACCCGAGCGGCGACGGCGCGGCGGGAGTGTCGTTCGGGGCGGCCACGTCACCTTCCCGGATCAAACGAGCACGACATCGTACTGATCCATTCCATACAGCGCTTCCACTTGCATCCGGATCGGACGTCCGACCTGAGACTCCAGCTCGGCCAACGTTGGCGCCTCATCATCCAGCAAACGATCCACGACATCCTGGTGGGCCAGTATCAACAGCTCGCGACTGGCAAACTGCCGGCTTTGTCGCACAATCTCCCGAAAGATCTCGTGGCAAACGGTCTCCGCCGATTTCACGAAGCCGCGACCCTCGCAGCTTGGGCAGGGCTCGCACAGCAGATGTTCCAGGCTCTCGCGCGTGCGCTTGCGGGTCATCTCCACGAGCCCGAGCGGGGAGAGACTCACGATGTGCGTCTGCGCGCGGTCACCGGCGAGCGAGCGCTCGAGCGCCGCCAGTACCTGGCGACGATGCGCCTCGTCGCGCATGTCGATGAAGTCGATGATGATGATCCCACCGAGATTGCGCAGCCGCAGCTGTCTTGCGATCGCCAGCGCCGCTTCGAGGTTGGTGCGAAAGATGGTTTCCTCGAGATTTCGATGTCCGACGTATGCCCCCGTGTTGACATCGATCGTCGTCATCGATTCCGTCTGGTCGATGACCAGATGGCCCCCGGATTTGAGGGTGACCTTGCGATCGAGCGCTTTTGCGATCTCCTCTTCGATTCCGTGCAGATCGAAGATCGGCCGTGGTCCGGGATATGACTCGATGCGCGTGGCCGCATCGGGCATGAATGCCGCCGCGAAATCGACCATGTCGGCGTGCTCGCGCGGCGAATCGACCAGCACCCGGCTGACGCCGCGGGAAAGCTCATCGCGCAGTACGCGCAGCGCCAGCGACAGGTCCTCGTGAACGATGCAGGCAGAGCCTGCCTCGAGCGCCCGCAGCCGCACGTGATGCCAGAGTTTGTCGAGGTAGGCCATGTCCTCGCGCAGGCTGTCGGCGGCGACGCCCTGCGCGGCGGTACGCAGGATATAGCCGCCCACGGTGCCGGGCGCGATGCAGGCCGCGACCGCCTCTTTGAGCCGCTGACGCTCGGGCTCGTCATCGATCCGCGCCGAAACCCCGATGCCCTCGCCCCGCGGCAGGTACACCAGATAGCGCGACGGCAGAGCGATGAAGGTCGTCAGTCGCGCGCCCTTGGTTCCCAGCGGGTCCTTGATGACCTGCACCAGGATGTCGTCTCCGGGGCTGACCAGGCGGCGGATGTCATCGACGGGCGGCAGTACGATCGTGTCGCCGGGATCGGCGTTGGCAATGTCTGCCGCGTGCAGGAACGCGGTTCGCTCGAGGCCGATGTCGACGAATGCCGCCTGCATCCCGGGAAGCACCCGCGACACGCGCCCCTTGTACAGGTTGCTGACGAGCCCGCGGCGGCTCGTTCGTTCGACGTAAATCTCCTGCAGCACGCCGTTTTCGAGGATGGCGGCCCGCGTCTCGCGCGGTGCGACGTTGACCAGAATCTCGATGCTCAAGACGGCTGCGATCCGCGCCAGGCGGCGATGCCGCACGAGCGCAGCAGCTCGGCCGTCTCGAATAACGGCAGTCCCATCACTCCGGAATAACTTCCCTGCAACGACTGCACGAACACCGCGCCGAACCCCTGGATCGCATAGCCGCCCGCCTTGTCGCGCGGCTCACCCGTCTCCCAGTAGGCGGCACACTCCTGAGCGCCGATCGCGCGAAACCGCACGCTGCTGACCGACAATCGCTCGACGAGGCCATGCGCATCGGCGAGCGCTACCGCGGTGAGCACGGCGTGCGTGCGCCCGGAGAGGCGGCCGAGCATATCGATCGCATCCGCGCGGTCGCGCGGTTTGCCGAAAATGCGCCCCTCGAGCACGACCGCGGTATCGGCCGCCAGCACCGGCCCGCTCTGCCCTGTGCTGCGCACACTTGCGGCCTTCTCCCGCGCCAGTCGGCTCACATACCCGGCCGCTTCCTCGCCGGGCCGCGCCGTCTCGTCGATCTGCGCACGCGCCACGGTGCAGGCCACGCCGATCTGCGCCAACAACTCGAGGCGCCGCGGCGAGGCAGAGGCCAGACACAGCACGGTGCAAGTGGGCTGCATCGAATCTCTCAATCGCGATGATACGGGTGATTGTTCAACACGCCGTTGGCGCGGTACAACTGTTCTGCCAACACGACGCGGACGAGCGCATGCGGCAGCGTCAGTCGCGACAAGGACCAGCGGAAATCGCTGCGCGCAAGCGCGGCGGGCGCCAATCCATCCGGACCCCCGATGAGAAAAGTCAGATTGCGGCCAGCGCGCATGCGCAGCGCGAGCCATGCGGCGAGCTCGCGGGTGTCGAGCTGCTTGCCGCGCTCATCGAGCGCGACCACGTACTCTTCGTCGCGCACCGCCGCCATCACGCGGCGCGCTTCCGTCTCCATGGCGAGCTGCACCGGCCGTCCTGCGCTGCGGTTGCCGGGCTGGATTTCCGTGAGCGAAATTTTGAGCATCGGTTGCAGCCGCGTGACGTACTCATCGTACGCCTCGCGGACCCATCCGGGCAGACGGGTTCCCACGGCGACCAGGCGCACGCGCATGCGTGCCGGCCTGCCGATCTCAGGACAGCGTCCGGCGACGACGGCCGGCGGCGGGAGGAGGCGAACCCGCAGTGTGCACAGCGGCCGAAGCGCCGTTGTCCCACAGCCGCTCCAGGCCGTAGAACTCGCGGACGCGTGGCAGCATCACGTGGAGCACGATGTCCTGCAGATCCACCAGCACCCATTCCCCATCGCGCGAACCCTCGGTGCCGAGCGTGCGGAATCCGGCAGCTTTCGCTTTCTCCACCACGCGATCGGCGATGGAGCGGACGTGGCGATCGGAATTCCCCGAGGCGACGATCATCGTATCGGCGATGTCGGTCAGACCTCGCACATCCAGCACCTTGACGTTGACGGCTTTCATATCGTCGAGCGCGGCCGTTACCACTTCCTGCAACGGGGAGGCGCGCTCGGGCTCCGGGGAGCGGCGCGGACGTGTGCGGGTGATCATGTGCTTAAGTGAAATCTCCTGTCGAAGCCTTCCGCCCTCGATGGGCGAACGTGACGAGCGCGTGTGGCAGGGGGGCAATTACCCCGGCCGGCATGCGCTCATCGAGGAGCATAGCACCTCGTCCTGCGAATGATCTGCCGGACTTCCTCGGGAACCAGATAGCGTGGATCGCGTCCGGAGATGATGAGCTGGCGCAGCTCGGTCGATGAAATCTCGAGCTGCGTCACGGCATGGACGTAGACGTGTCCGCCGGGCTTCTCGTGCAGGTCACGAATGGTGCCGGTCCCGTGATCCACCATCATCTCTCCCAGCGGTCCCATCGTGGGCGCCTTCCAGCCCGGGCGATGCGCCACGATGACGTGCGCAAGATCGAATAGCTCGCGCCAGCGGTGCCAGTTGGGCAGGCCAAGGAAGGCATCCATGCCCAGCAGCAGACACAGCGAGCGTCCGGGGAACTCTTGGCGCAGCTCGGTCAACGTGTCGACCGAATACGACACACCGGTGCGCCGCACCTCGCGGTCATCCACGACGAACGCCGGCTCCTCGGCCACCGCGGCCTGCACCATCTGCAGGCGCAGTTCCGCACTGACATACGGCGCCTCCCGGTGCGGCGGACTGCCGGTCGGCAGGAACCGCACTTCACTCAGATGCAGCTCCTGCCACAGCTCGAACGCCGTGCGCAGATGCCCGTAGTGAATCGGATCGAAGGTGCCACCGAAGAGACCTATGGGTTGCATCATCTGTGCCTGTCGGGTTAGGGCAGCACGCCTGCGGGCGTGGGAACGACGCGGCGTCCGCACAGCTCCGCCGCGAGCAGCAGCATCTCATCCCAGGCGTCGCCCCGCAGCCTTCCCTTGATCATCCGATCCGCGCGGCCGGCGCGGACGATGAGGCGGTCGAATGCGAGTTGCGGCGCGCGACGCGCGCCCTGCTCCAGGGCCGCCGCCTGTCGTCCCCATCCTCGCGCTGGCTGGCCGGCGGCAGGCCGCGTCGTGCCCCACAGATCCCGCAGGGCTTTCGTCAGCGCCCAGAGTACCAGTGTTGGCTCGACTCCCTCGCCCCGCAACCCGCCCAACATGCGCAGCGCGCGCGGGGTGTCTCCGGCAAGCACCGCCTCGCCGAGCCGAAACACATCGAACCGTGCGTTGTCAGCGACGCTCTGCAGGACGGCATCGGCATCGAGCCGAGCGTCGCGTGCGAGCAGTCCGAGCTTCTGCAGCTCCTGGTGAGCGGCAAGCAGGTTGCCCTCGGTGCGTTCGGCCAGTAGCTCGAGCGCCTCGTCGCTGACATCGAGACCCATGCGCCGCGCGCGCGCGCGCAGCCACGCCGGCAGTCTGTTGGAATCGACGGGCCAGACCTGGACCCACGCGCCCACAGATTCGATGGCCTTCACCCAGGCAGCACTCTGGGCGTCGCGCTCCAGCTTTGCCGTGAGGATCAGAAACAACGTATCCGGATCGTTTGCGCCGATCATGTCAATGAGCGCTGCGCTGCCAGCGACGCCGGGTTTGCCGGAAGGCAGCCGGATCTCGAGCAGCCGCCTGGAGGCAAACAGCGACAGGTTGGCCACCGCGCCGCGCACCTCATCCCAATCGGCGACGCGCTCGATGAAATGGACCTCGCGCTGCGCGAAGCCTGCGGCACGCGCTGTCGCGCGGATGGCATCGGCAGCCTCCGCGGCCAGCAGCGGCTCATCCCCCGAAACGAGATAGCTCCGCAGCAACGGCTTCGTCAGGTGCGCAGGCAACGTGTCGGATGTGAGTTTCAAGGGTATTCGCCGGATAAAGGCTGTTCGCCGGATAAAAAGCGGCGGTTGTAGCCGCTCAGCGACGGATTATCTACGATCGGGACATTCTCGGGCGGACCGCATCGCGATACGATCGGCACGATGACCCGATCTACTGGCCGACTCGCATCTGCCGTCGCACTCGCTGCCGCATTGCTGGCGGCCTCCGGGTTCAGCGGCGGTCCGCTCGCGGCCACTGCACCCGCGCGAGCGGCCCAGCCCACAGGTCCGGGCCGCGTGCTGGAGCTCGACTGGAAGGAGTTGCTTCCGGCGGCCGAGCGCGCGCACTTCACAGCGGTCGCGCCAGCGCCCATCCATGATGCGCGGGGCGAAGGTGGCCCGCCGGCCCCCCAGATCCTGGATTTCAAAGCCAACAGGGCCCTCGATGGCCTGATGGTGCGCCTGCCTGGATTCATCATACCTCTCAAGCCGTCCGGCGGTGCCGAGGTCGGCGAATTCCTGCTGGTGCCCTACTTCGGCGCGTGCATCCACGTACCCCCGCCCCCGCCGAACCAGCTCGTTTACGTCCGCACGACACATCGCACCGCCATCGACTCGATCTACGACGCCTACTGGGTCACGGGCAAGCTGCGCCTGCAGACGCGTACGACCCGGCTGGGGGCGAGCGCCTACGAGCTCAGTGCCGAGCGGATCGAGGTCTACCGCTACCAATGATGCACTTGCCCATGATGCGCTGCTGCAGCTGCTGCCGATGAGCCTTTATCCGGCAATGGAGCCGTTCGCCAGCGGTTGGCTTCGCGTCTCCGCCGTGCATGAGATCTACTTCGAGCAAAGTGGCAATCCGCGCGGTAAGCCCGCGGTCTTCCTCCACGGCGGTCCTGGCGGCGGTACGGATGCGAAGATGCGCGGATTTTTCGACCCCGACCGCTACCACATCGTGCTGTTCGATCAGCGCGGTTGCGGCAAGAGCCGCCCACACGCAAGTCTGCTGGACAACACCACCTGGCATCTGGTGGCGGACATCGACAAGCTGCGCGAGCACCTGAAGATCCAACGCTGGCTCGTGTTTGGTGGCTCATGGGGATCGACGCTCGCGCTGGCGTATGCGCAGACGCATCCGCAACGGGTGACGGAGCTTGTGCTGCGGGGAATCTTCCTGCTGCGCCGCTGGGAGATCGACTGGTTCTACCAGAACCCCGGCGGGGCCGCCGCGCTGTACCCGGATCTGTGGGAGCATTACATCGCGCCCATCGCTCCCACCGAGCGCGCCGATCTGGTCGCAGCGTACTACCGTCAGCTCACGAGCGAAGATCCGGAGCGCGTCCGACGCGCCGCCAGGGCATGGTCCATCTGGGAAGGCGCCACCAGCTACCTGCAACGCAATCCGGAATACGTCGCGAAGTTCGAAGCGGACGGTTATTCCGCCGCGTTCGCGCGCATCGAATGCCATTATTTTCTGAACGGCGGCTTCCTGCCGAGCGACGATCACCTGATCGGCAACGTGGACAAGATCCGTAACATCCCGAGCATCATCGTCCAGGGACGTTATGACGTCGTCTGCCCGATGCGCAGCGCGTGGGATCTGCACCGTGCATGGCCGCAGGCGCAGCTGCGGATCGTGCCCGATGCCGGCCACTCGGCCTTCGAGCGCGGTAATCTGCGCGAGCTGATCAGCGCGACGGATCAGTTTGCGGGCTGAAGGCCCTCAGGAAGGTCAGCGTCTGCGCCAAAGCGGGCGTGCGCCATCGGGCGACCAGCGCCTCCACACGCGGCGCGGCAGCTCCCTCACCTGAGAGCTCCGGTGGGTCGATCGGCAGCATCGATCACCCCGTGCCCGCTCAGCCAGTGGCGGGCATCCTGCGCATCCTCGCAGAACCAGGCGCGTGCGCGGCCGAGACGGAAGCTGTAGCCCCACTCATCCATGTCGCAGAACATCTGCTCGCGCCCGACTCCCGGCAGCTCATCGGCAAGCAACACCTGCAGATAGCACACTGCGCACTCCTCCAGATCGTCACCGCCGGCGTCACCCGCGAGATGCGCGCGCCGGGCAGCGTGCATGCAGACGAAATGGCAGCACTCATGCAGGACGGAGTGCAGCGGCGTGTCCGCGCGGGCATACACGCAGTGGCCTAGAAGTCCCGCTTCGCTGTCGCCCCAGTACGTTCCCGGAATCAGCTGACCGGGGGCGACCCACTGCAGCACGAGACCATAGCGCTGCAGCAGTGCAGCGACGCTGGCATGGTCGGTCTGGCTCAGCGGCAGCAAGCGGGCAGTTTCGCAGTCAACCCGATGGCAGACTCGAGAGCTGGCGCATGACGATGTCCGCCAGATCGTGCGCCATCGCCTGCCGCAGAATCTCCTCTTCGTGCTCCTTGGCGAGCAGCAGGCTCTCGTCGAAACTGTAGCTGCGGGTCGCCGAGACATCCTGGGGCGGCAGCAGCTCCTTGTCGGCGCTGCTCACCGAGAAGCGCACCAGGTACGTGACCTCGTATTCGTCGGGCTGGTTGTTTGCCGACACCGACAGTACCCGGCGCTGCACCTGGTCGCGCATGACGTTGACCACCGCCGATGCGCGCTCCTTGCGCTCGACCGGCCGCGCGCCGGCTATCAGCATGGCCTTGCGCAGGCTCTGCACGAAGTCGCTCTGGCGATCGCTCGCCTGAACGTAAGGCGTGCGCATCGACGCAGGCAGTGGCGCGTGCCCCTGCAGATGGAAACCGCAGGCCAGCAGGACCGTCGCCGGCGACAGCAGCGTGATGACGCGCAAGCTCTTCATGATGTTCCTGCGGGCTTCAGATGACGATGTTGATGAGCTTGCCCGGCACGAGAATGATCTTGCGGACCGGCTGGTTCTGGATAAAGCGCCGCACGCGCTCGTCGGCCAGCGCAACGGCCTTGAGTGCCTCCTCGCCCGCCCCGGCCGCGACCGTGACGCGGCTGCGCAGCTTGCCATTGACCTGCACCACCAGCTCCAGCTCGTCCTGACGCAGGGCCTGCTCCTCGGGTACCGGCACGGGCGCATCCAGCAGTTCGCCCAGTTGCCGGGCATAACCCAGCTCGACCCACAGGACATGCGTGATGTGGGGCGCGATGGGATACAACACGCGCAGCAGGATCCCCAGACCCTCGCGCAGTACGGCCGCGGCGCCCGCCAGCCGCGTCACGCCCTCCAGTGCATTCAGCATCTTCATTGCAGCCGAAACCACTGTGTTGTACTGCATGCGCTGCAAGTCGAACAGCGCCTGTTGCAACGTCACATGCAGCTGATGACGCAGCGTCTTTTCGGCATTGTCGAGCGCCATCCCGGTGACTGCTGCCGCTGCGACGATGCGCTCACGATGCTCGTAGCCGAAGGCCCACAGGCGCTTGAGAAAGCGGTGCACGCCTTCCGCGCTGGTATCGGACCACGGCGCGCTCTTGTCCGGCGGGCCGGCGAACATGACGAATGCTCGGGCGGTATCGGCTCCGAAGCGCTCGATGAACGCGCCCGGCTCCACGACGTTGTTCTTGCTCTTGGACATCTTCTCGATGCCCCCGTAGCTGACCGGCAGACCGTCCTCGATGGCGACCGCGCTGACGGGCGTGCCGCTCGCGTCGAAGTGTTGTTGCACTTCCGCCGGATAGAACCAGCGTTTGCGGCCATTGGCGTCTTCCCGATAATAACAGTGCGCCAGCAGCATCCCCTGGGTGAACAGGCGCTTGAACGGCTCGTCGAATCCGACCAACCCCAGATCGCGCATCACGCGGGCCCAGAAGCGGGCATACAGCAGATGCAGCACCGCATGCTCGATCCCGCCGATGTACTGATCCATGGGCATCCAGTAATCGGTGCGGGGATCGACCATGGTCGGCGCATCCGGACAGCAGTAGCGCATGTAGTACCAGGACGAATCCACGAATGTATCCATCGTGTCGGTTTCGCGGCGCGCCGGGCGACCGCAGCCAGGGCACGTACAGGCGAGGAAGCGCTCGTCCCGGTTGAGCGGATTGCCGCTGCCGTCGGGCACCAGGTCCTCCGGCAACACCACCGGCAGATCCTTCTCCGGTACCGGCACGACACCACAGCCGTCGCAATGAATGATCGGGATCGGGGTGCCCCAGTAGCGCTGGCGCGAGATGCCCCAATCGCGCAACCGGTACTGGATGCGCTTGCGGCCGAGCGATTTGCGCTCCAGTGCCGCAGCGATGGCATCCACCGCCGCCTGGAACGGCAGACCCGAGAAGGCTGCGGAATCGACCGTGATGCCATGCTCCGCGTACGCCGGATTCCAGGGGGCGCGCACCTGCGCATATGCGGCGCTGGTGGACTTCACGACCGCGACGATGGGCAGCCCGTTGCGCTGCGCGAACTCGAAATCCCGCTCATCGTGCGCCGGCACGCCCATCACCGCGCCTTCGCCGTATGCCATCAGCACATAGTTGGCAACCCAGATCTCGAGCGGCTTGCCCGTGAACGGATGCAGCGCGTGCAGCCCGGTGGCCATGCCTTGCTTCGCTTGCGTGGCGAGCTCGGCCTCGCTGAGCGCGCCGCGGCGGCATTCCTCGATGAATGCGGCAACCTGCGGATTGGACCTGGCGGCGGCGAGCGCGACGGGATGCTCGGCCGCGACTGCCATGAACGTGACGCCGAACAGAGTATCCGCGCGCGTGGTGAATACCTTCAACTCGCCTTCGGCTGCCATCACGGCGCGCGTATCCGGCGCGTACGCAAACGAGATCTCGCAGCCTTCGCTGCGCCCGATCCAGTTCTCCTGCATCGTGCGCACCTGCGCCGGCCACCCCGCGAGGCCGTTGCGCACCTCCCCGAGCAGCTCCTCGGCGTAGTGCGTGATGGCGAGGTAATACCCCGGGATTTCGCGCTTCTCCACCACCGCCCCGGAGCGCCAGCCCCTGCCATCGACCACCTGCTCGTTGGCGAGCACCGTCTG
This sequence comes from uncultured Pseudomonadota bacterium, assembly GCA_963716335.1. Classification (GTDB taxonomy): domain Bacteria; phylum Pseudomonadota; class Gammaproteobacteria; order Steroidobacterales; family Steroidobacteraceae; genus 13-2-20CM-66-19. Next base: position 1,043,592 of record OY970302.1, read on the forward strand.
ATCCACCGGATCCCAGTTGACGAGCTGCGTCGTGCGGTAGGCGATGCCGGCCGCAAGCATCCGCAGGAACAGCCACTGGTTCCAGCGGTAGTAGTTCGGATCGCAGGTGGTGACTTCCCGGCTCCAGTCGAATGCGAATCCCATCGGCGCGAACTGCGCCTTCATGTCGGCGATGTTCGCGCGCGTCCACTGGGCGGGCGCCACTTGTTTGTCGATCGCGGCGTTCTCGGCCGGCAAGCCGAAGGCATCCCAGCCCATGGGAGTCATGACGTTGTAGCCGGATGAGCGCATGAAGCGATACACGACATCGTTCAGCGTGTAGTTGCGCATGTGCCCCATGTGCAGCTTGCCGCTCGGATACGGCAGCATCGAACAGACGTAGAACTTCCCCTTGGGAAAACGCGGATCGTCTTCCCGGGCGCGATACGCATCCAGGCGCTTCCAGTGCTGCTGCGCCGATGCCTCTACCGCGGCGGGATCGTAGACCTCATCCATCGCTACGGAATGCGCAGCGGCACGAAGATCTGCGCGTCTTCGCGCTGGATCAGCAGCGCGACATTCTTGCCGGAGGTCTTCGCCTCGTCCTGCAGATCCTTCACGGTCCGCACCGCCTTGCCGTTCACCCCCAGGATGATGTCACCGGGTTGCACCCCCGCTGCGGCGGCCGGTCCGGTGGCTTCCTCGACGACCAGGTGGCCCTGTGTCTGGGCCTGTTGTTTTTCCTGCGGATCGAGCTGGCGCACCGTCAGCCCGAGCTGACTGGCCTGGTCGGTGGCATGGCCATTCTGCCGGCCGCCCGCGCGGGCCTGCAACGGCTGCTCCTTGAGCTCGGCGATCTTCACGGAGACCGGGCGTTTTTTGCCGCTGCGCCAGATGTCCAGAGTCGCCTCGGAGCCCGGTTTCATTGCCGCGATCGCCCCCGACAGCTCGCCGAAGTGCTCGATGACCTTGCCATTGACCGAGAGGATCACATCGCCGGGCTGCAAGCCGGCTTTCGCGGCCGGGCCGTCCTTCTCGACGGAGCTGACGAGCGCCCCGCGCGGACGGTCGAGCCCGAACGACTCGGCGAGCTGCGCATTGACGTCCTGGATGGTCACACCGATGCGGCCGCGCACGACCTTGCCGGTCTTGATCAACTGATCTTCCACGTTACGCGCGACGTCGATCGGAATGGCGAAGGAGACTCCCATGTAGCCACCGGTGCGGCTGAAGATCTGCGAGTTGATGCCGATCACCTCGCCGGCGAGGTTGAACAGGGGGCCGCCGGAATTGCCCGGATTGACCGCCACGTCCGTCTGGATGAAGGGCACGTAGTTGTCGCTGGGAAGCGAGCGGGCGGTCGCACTGATGATGCCTGCGGTCGCACTGTTCTCGAAGCCGAACGGCGAGCCGATCGCGAGCACCCACTGTCCGGGCTTGATCTTGCCCGGATCACCCAGCCGCACGGTCGGCAGGTTGTTGGCGTTGATCTTGATCACGGCCACGTCCGTGCGCTCATCGGCGCCGATGACCTTGGCCTGGAATTCACGGCGGTCGGTCAGCCGGACGGTGACCTCGTCGGCGTTCGCGACGACGTGGGTATTGGTCAGAATGTAGCCGTCCGGGCTCACGATGAAACCGGATCCGGCGCCGTGCACGGGCGGGGCGTTCCCGCGCGGGCCCTGGTCCGGGGTGGGGATGCCGAAGCGCCGGAAAAAGTCGAAGAACGGATCGTTCGGGGAGATCCCCGGCATCCCCGACTGCTGCGCCTTCTCCACCACCTCCACATTCACCACGGCCGGTCCGTATCGCTCCACGAGCGGGGAAAAATCCGGCAGCGAGCGCGCGCTTCCTTCCGCGGATGCGGCGGTCGCAGCGTACTGGGCCGGCGCAGGCTGTGGGCCTGCCGAATGCGCCGACTGGGCGTTGAGGTCGCCCGAACAGGCCCCCAGTGCCATGCTCAGCAGCCACAGTGGCCACAGCAGGGGCCGGGAACGTCCGCGGACCGGGTGGGGGACGGAATTTGCGACGCTCATGCTCGACTCCGGAATCTGATGGAAACGGCTTGCAGGCTGCGCGGAAGGGCGGGCCGGGAATGCCCGCCGGGAGGCCCACGACGAACGGTCCGGGCGATCATAAAGCTTCAGCACTTGGCGTGCCCATACCACGGCGGCGTACCCGCTGGCCCGACCATACGGCGCAGGCGAGCGCGGCGGCGCACAGACACACGATCAGCCAGTTTCCAACATGGGCGTAGGGGGTCAGCCCGAGGCGCGGCGTCACGCTCGATACGAGCACCGTGGGAACGAATTCGGGCGCCCGTGCGAGCACCTCGCCATGCGGGCCGATGACGGCCGAGATGCCGTCGTTGGCAGCGCGGATGAGAAAGCGCCCCTCCTCCAGGGCCCGCATGCGGGCGATCTGGAAGTGTTGATGGCGCGCGGTCGAATGACCGAACCAGGCATCGTTCGTCACATTGACCAGCGCGTCGGCGGTGCGCAGATCGTGCAGCATGTAGCTGCCGTAGGCATCCTCGTAGCAGATCGTCGTGGCGAGTTCGAGGCCGGCGGCGGGCAGTGGCGGCTGATGGTCGCCACCGCGGGTGAAATCCGAGTACGGCAGGCTGTGCAGCCGTAGCCAGGAGCGCACGAAGGCCGGCACCGGAAAGAACTCCGCAAACGGCACCAGATGATCCTTGTCATACCAGCTCAGACGATCATCCAGCGCCAGCACCGAGTTGTAGTAGTGCTCGCCGTCGTCGGAGGCGCGCACGACGCCCAATACGAGTGCCGAGCCGTGCGCGCGGGTCTCACGGTACATGGCGGTGAGGTAGGGAATCAGCTCGTTCGCGATATCCGGTGGAGCGGATTCCGGCCAGACGATCAACCGCGTGCCCAGCACGCGTTGCGTCAACTGGCGATACAGCGCCAGGGTCGTGTCGCGGTTGGAATCGAGCCATTTCTGATCCTGGGGGATCGCGCCCTGGACGATGGCGACGCTGACGGGGGCGCCGGCCGGATGTGTCCAGTCGATGGGGCGCAGCAGCGCCCCCGCGATCCACGGAACGACAAAGACGCAGGCGGCGAGGATGCGCACCCGCCGGCAGCCGAACACGAATGCCGTCAGCGCCCCGGAGCAGCCGAGCAACGCGGCACTGATTGCGTACACCCCCGCGATGGGTGCAAGGCCGGCAAGCCACGTATCAATCTGCGAGTAACCCAGGGACAGCCACGAAAAACCGGAGAGGAACCAGCCGCGCCACCATTCGATCAGCAGCCACGCGGCGGGCAACCCGAACAGCCAGCGCACGGCACCGCGCTCGGGCAGCCAGCGAGCCACGGCGTAGCCAAGGACGGCGTGATACAGCGCCATGATGCCCGGCAGCGCCAGCATGAGCAGCGCGGCCACATACAGGGGCGCTTCGCCAAAAACGTGGATGCTGATGTAGAGCCAGTAGGTGCCGGCCGCGAAGGTGCCGCCCGAGAACCAGAAGCCGAACCAGGCGGCCTGCCGCGGGGTCGCGCCTTGCCACAGGCACATGAGAATCGTCGGACAGAGGATGGCGAGCGGCCACCAGTCGAGTGGCGCGAACGCACAGGCGAGCAGCGCCCCCGCACCCAGAGCCGCGCAGCCCCGGACCCAGACCGGCAGCCGCGTCATCGGCTCAGGACTCGCTACCCGAGGGTCGCTCCTGCGGAGGAACCACATCACGGGGCGGCACGACGCGCAGCGCATCGATGCGGCGCCGGTCGGCGCGCGCGACGCGAAACTCGAAGCCATCGATGTTGGCCACTTCGCCGCGTCGGGGCAAACGGCCCAACTGCTTCATGAGCAGCCCCGCGACGGTATCGAAGCCTTCTTCCTCGGACAGACCCGCGCCGAAGTACTCATTGAACTCATCGATGCGCGTGACGCCGCGCACCATGTACTGCCGCTCGGCTTCCTTGCGGATGTTCTGATCGTCCTCGACGTCGAACTCGTCATCGATCTCCCCGACGATCTGCTCGATCACATCCTCGATGGTGACCAGCCCCGACACGCCGCCGTACTCGTCCACGACGATCGCCATGTGATTGCGATTACGGCGAAAATCCTTCAGCAGGACATTGAGTCGCTTGGCCTCGGGCACAAACACCGCCGGCCGCATGTACTCGCGGATGTCGAAACGCTCGCGCAGGTCCGAGTTGCACAAACGTAACAGATCCTTGGCGAGCAGAATGCCGACGATGTCGTCCCGATCCGCGTCCATCACCGGAAAGCGCGAGTGCCCGGATTCCACCACGGTGGGCAGGATGGTGGCTGCCGGGTCATCGCGGCGCACGCACACCATCTGGGCCCGCGGCACCATGATGTCGCGCACCTGCAGGTCGGCCACCTCCAGCACGCCCTCGAGCATCGTCAGGGCCTCGGCATCGACCAGCCCGCGCTCGGTGGCTTCCCGCAACATGCCGAGCAGCTCCGCCCGATCCTGCGGCTCCCCGGAGAAGCTCTGCGTGATGCGCTTCAACCAGCGCCCGGTCGTGTTGAGATCCCGTGCCATCAGGCGCTCCGGTAGGGATTCGGAAAGCCCAGACGCTTCAGGATCGCAATCTCGCGGCGCTCCATGCGCTGCGCCTGCGCCGCACGCCGATGGTCGTAGCCGATCAGATGCAACGTGCCGTGCACGATCAGATGCGCCCAGTGCGCGCGCAGGCTCTTGTGCTGCGCGCGCGCTTCGGTCCGCAGCACCTCCGGGCAGATGACGAGATCGCCCAGTGGCGCCAGCGCATCGCGGCTGCGGGGCCAGCGCGCCGCAGGGAACGACAGGACGTTGGCAGGATGGCGGCGCCCGCGAAAGCGGGCGTTGAGGCGCCGGCTTTCGCGCGACTCGACAACGCGTACGGCCAGCTCTCCGCGCCCACGTCGGCCCAGTGCCAGTGCCGCCCAGGTTTCGATGTCGGCGCGCGACGGCACCCAAGCTGCGGCGTCACGCTGGATGTCGATGCGCAGGCTCATGTCGTTCTGCCCCGTGCCTCGTAGGCCTGCACGATGCGCTGGACCAGCGGATGGCGCACCACATCCTGGGCATCGAAGTACGTGAACGCGACGCCTTCCACGCCCCGCAGGATGTCGATGACATGGCTCAGTCCCGGCTGTCTGCCCGCCGGCAGATCGGTTTGCGTGATGTCACCGGTCACCACCGCCTTGGAGCCGAAGCCGATCCGAGTCAGGAACATCTTCATCTGCTCGGCGGTGGAGTTCTGTGCCTCATCGAGGATGATGAAGGACTCGTTCAGCGAGCGCCCGCGCATGAAGGCAAGCGGCGCCACCTCGATGATGTTGCGCTCGATGAAGCGCGCCACCCGATCGAAACCCATCATCTCGTACAACGCGTCGTACATCGGACGCAGATACGGATCGACCTTCTGTGTCAGATCGCCCGGTAGGAAACCCAACCTCTCACCCGCCTCGACCGCGGGCCGGACCAGCACGATCCTGCGCACCCGGTCCGCCTGCAGCGCTTCCACGGCGCACGCCACCGCAAGATAGGTTTTGCCGGTGCCGGCCGGGCCGATCCCAAAAGTCAGGTCCCGGCTGCGGATGTGCGCGAGATAATCACGCTGATGCGTGCCACGTGCCCGGATTCCGCCACGCGGTACGCGTACCGCGTTCTCGTGCTGATCGGGATCGCCCACCACCTGGCCGGACTCGCGCTCGCGCAAGGCCAGGTGGACGCGCTCCGGGGTCACTTCCACTTTTTTCGCCAGATCGAACAGCTCCCGCAAAGTGTCCTCGGCGCTGCCGGCATGCGCGCCGATCACCCGGAAATTGTCGCCCCGTCTGCGGATCTCGACGTCCAGGCGCGATTCCAGCAAGCGCAGATTCTCATCGAGCGGCCCGCAAAGATTGGCGAGTCGCGCGTTATCCGATGGCTCGAGATCAAATTCCCGCTGAGGCTCGGCAGAGGAGGCCACTGGCGTTTTCAGGTGACGGCGCTCGGGGCCAGCACTCGTCCGCGCACGGTGTGGGCGCGCGCTTCAGTGATGACCACATCCGCAAACCGATTGATGAGCCCGTGGGAACCTGCGAAGTTGACCCAGCGGTTGTTCGCGGTCCGCCCGGCGAGCTCGCGCGCATCTTTGCGGGCCGGCCGCTCCACGAGCACTCTTTGCACCGTACCGACCATGCGCTCGCTGATGGCACGCGCCTGGGTGTCGAGCTGCATCTGCAGCCGCGCGAGCCGCCCCTGCTTGACTGCCGGAGCCACCTCGTCCGGCAGCGAAGCCGCAGGCGTACCCGGACGGCGGCTGTACAGAAAGCTGAAGGACTGATCGAAGCCGACGTCGCGCACGAGCGCAAGGGTTGCCTCGAAGTCACGTTCGGTCTCGCCCGGGAAACCCACAATGAAGTCGGACGAGATACTGATGTCGGGCCGCACCCGCCGTAGCTTGCGGATTTTTTCCTTGAATTCAATTGCCATGTAGCCGCGCTTCATCAGTCCGAGGATGCGGTCGGAGCCGCTCTGCACGGGCAGGTGCAGATGGTTCGCAAGCTGCGGCACACTGGCATACGCCTCGATCAGGCTGTCAGTGAACTCCAGTGGATGGGACGTCGTGAACCGGATCCGCTCGATGCCCGGCACCGCAGCAACGTGGTGGATCAGGGTCGCAAGATCCACTGGCACCCCGTCGGCCATCGGACCGGCGTACGCATTGACGTTCTGCCCCAGAAGGGTGACTTCGCGTACTCCCTGTTGCGCCAGATGCTGCACTTCATCGAGCACCGAGTCGAACGCTCGACTCACCTCGTCCCCCCGCGTGTAGGGAACGATGCAGAAACTGCAATATTTGCTGCAGCCTTCCATGATCGACACGAACGCCGTCGCGCCACTCGCGCGCGGCGCCGGCAGGCAATCGAACTTCTCGATCTCCGGAAAGCTGACATCGACGACCGCGCGTCCCGTGCGGCGCAGCTGCGCAAGCATGCCCGGCAAACGATGCACGGTCTGCGGACCGAACACGAGATCCACGCACGGCGCGCGTCGCGTGATCGCCTCACCTTCCTGGCTCGCGACACAACCCCCGACGCCGATGAGCACGTGAGGCCGTTCAGCCTTGAGTCGTCGCCACTCCCCGAGCAGTGAGAACACCTTCTCCTGCGCCTTCTCGCGCACCGAGCAGGTGTTCATGATGAGTACGTCGGCCTGTGTGGGGTCGTCGGTGGGCTCGAAATCGGCGGCGGCCCGCAGCACGTCCCCCATGCGGGCGGAGTCGTACTCGTTCATCTGGCAACCGAAGGTCTTGATGAAGTAGCGGCGGGGCATAGGCAGGTGGGGTCGATTCTACGGGCTTGGGCGAACCGGTGCACTGCAGCCGACCCGTCCGGCGACCCGTTGGCGGAAAATCACCGTAGGATCAATGACTTGATTAGAGCACTCAGAAGGGGATGTCGTCGTCGAACTCCTCCCGTTCACCGCCAGCCGGGGTCGCGCCGCCCGCGTAATCCGGGAAGGGCTCGGCACGAGCACCGCCGCCGGGTGCTGAGCCGCCCGCAGGGGCGCCGGCTGCCCCGCTCCCGGCTGTGCCACTCGCGCCGGAGCCGCCGCCACTGCCCCCCCGGCCACCTAGCATCTGCATCTCGTTGCCGACGATTTCGGTGGAGTAGCGCTCCGTGCCCTGCTTGTCCTGCCACTTGCGGGTTCGCAGACTGCCCTCAATGTAGACCTGAGAGCCTTTGCGTAAGTATTCGGCGGCTATCTCGCCCAGCCGGCCGAACAGCACCACGCGGTGCCACTCCGTGCGTTCCTGCTGCTCACCGCTCTGCTTGTCCCGCCAGCTCTCGCTCGTGGCGATGCGCAGGTTGGCCACCGTGGTGCCTGAGGGCATGGCCCGGGTCTCCGGATCCGCGCCCAGATTGCCGACCAGGATGACTTTATTGATTCCGCGCGCCATGCATGCAGCCCTCAGTTGCCGACGGGCATTGTAGACCGGCGCCGGGCGAGCGTAACTACGAAAACAGCCGCGTGGCTGGGGTTCGACAGCAGGGACTCAGCGCGTACACTTGATGGTTTGCCGGAAGCAGCACACATGCAGCAGATTCGCGTCCGCGGGGCGCGCACCCACAACCTCAAGAGCATCGATCTCGATCTGCCGCGCGATCGCCTGATCGTATTCACCGGACTATCCGGCTCCGGGAAGTCCTCGCTGGCGTTCGACACGCTCTACGCCGAAGGACAGCGCCGCTACGTCGAGTCCCTGTCGGCGTACGCACGTCAGTTCCTGTCGATGATGGACAAGCCCGATGTCGATTCCATCGAGGGCCTCTCGCCCGCGATCGCCATCGAGCAGAAGGCCACATCGCACAATCCCCGCTCGACCGTCGGCACGGTGACCGAGATCTACGATTACCTGCGGCTGCTCTATGCGCGCGCGGGCATCCCGCGTTGTCCCGAGCATCTGCTCGATCTCGCCGCGCAGACCGTCAGCCAGATGGTCGACCAGGTGCTCGCCCTGCCTGAGGGTACCCCGATTGCCCTGCTCGCTCCGCTCATCAGTGACCGCAAGGGCGAGCATGCCGGGGTGCTGGCGGAGCTCGCGGCGCAGGGTTTCGTGCGGGTGCGCATCGACGGGCGCATTCACGAGCTGGATGCCCTGCCGAGCCTCGATCCCAGGCGCAAACACACCATCGAGGCGGTGGTCGATCGCACGCGGGTCCGAGCCGATGCGGCGCAGCGGCTGGCGGAATCGTTCGAGACGGCTTTGCGCCTGGCGGGCGGCCTCGCACGGCTGGTGTTCCTCGAGGAGCCCGAGCGCGAGCTGACTTTTTCCAGCAAGCACGCCTGTCCGGTGTGTGGCTACAGCGTGCCACCGCTCGAGCCGAAACTGTTCTCGTTCAACAATCCGGCCGGAGCCTGCCCGAGTTGCGCCGGGCTTGGCAGCCAGGAGTTCTTCGATCCGCAGCGCGTGGTCGTCCACCCGGATCTGTCGCTCGCCAGCGGCGCGATCCGCGGCTGGGACCGACGCAACGCACATTACTTCCAGCTCATCCAGTCGCTCGCCCGCCACTACCGCTTCGACATCGAAATGCCGTGGACGGACCTGCCGGCGGACGTACAGCGCATGCTGCTGCACGGCAGTGGCGCGGAAGCCATCGAATTCCGCTACCAGGAGGGCAAGGGCCGTACCCTGCGCAAGCGCCAGCCGTTCGAAGGCATCCTGCCGAACCTCGAGCGCCGTTATCGCGAAACCCAATCCCTGACGGTGCGCGAGGAGCTCGCGAAATATCTCGGCACGCGGCCGTGTGCCGAGTGTGGCGGCACGCGGCTCAACCGCGCGGCGCGCTTCGTGTTCGTCGCGGAGCGCAGCCTGCCAGCAACCGCGCATCTGACCGTGGGCAACGCCCTGCAATTCTTCAGCTCGCTGCACATCAGCGGCTGGCGCGGTGAAGTTGCAGCGAAGATCGTGCAGGACGTCGCGCAGCGGCTGCGCTTCCTGGTGGATGTCGGCCTGGATTATCTGACGCTCGATCGGCGGGCGGAGAGCCTTTCCGGCGGCGAGGCGCAGCGCATCCGGCTCGCGAGCCAGGTCGGCTCCGGACTCACCGGTGTCATGTACATTCTCGATGAGCCATCGATCGGACTGCACCAGCGCGACAATCAGCGCCTGCTTGGCACGCTCAAACGCCTGCGCGACATCGGCAACACCGTCATCGTCGTCGAGCACGATGCGGAGGCCATTCTCGCCGCCGACCATGTGGTTGACCTCGGGCCGTATGCCGGCGTGCACGGCGGCGAGGTCGTCGCACAGGGAACGCCACGTGACATCCAGAGCAACTCCGCCTCGATCACCGGCCAGTACTTGAGCGGTAAGCGCCAGATCGCGCTACCCGGACTGCGTACGCCACCCTCACCCGACAGGCAGATCCGCATCGTCGGGGCGCGCGGCAACAACCTGCGCAACGTCGATGCGCAGATTCCACTGGGTCTGTTCACCTGCGTGAGCGGAGTCTCCGGTTCCGGCAAATCCACCCTCATCATCGACACTCTGTTCGGTCACGCGAGCGCGCGGATGAACGGCGGCATCGTGGAGGCCGCTCCGTGCGATCGTATCGAGGGTCTCGAGCAGATCGACCGGGTGATCGATATCGATCAGAGTCCGATCGGTCGCACGCCGCGCTCCAACCCGGCAACCTACACGGGCCTGTTCGCGCCATTGCGCGAGCTGTTCGCATCGGTGCCCGAGGCGCGGGCGCGGGGCTACGGTGCCGGGCGATTCAGCTTCAACGTCAAAGGCGGTCGCTGCGAGGCATGCCAGGGCGACGGGGTCATCAAGGTCGAAATGCATTTCCTTCCCGATGTCTATGTGGCCTGCGATGTCTGCCGGGGGCGGCGCTACAATCGTGAAACACTGGAAATCCGTTATCGCGGCAAGAGCATCCACGACGTGCTCGACATGACGGTCGAGGATGCGTTGCGTTTCTTCCAGAACGTGCCGGCGGTTGCCGGCAAGCTGCAGACCCTGACGGATGTCGGCCTCTCTTACGTGCGCTTGGGGCAGAATGCCACGACGCTTTCCGGCGGCGAGGCGCAGCGCGTGAAGTTGGCACGCGAGCTCGCCAAGCGGGCGACCGGCCGCACCCTGTACATCCTGGATGAGCCGACCACGGGCCTGCACTTCCACGATGTGGCCCAGCTGCTCGACGTGCTGCATCGTCTACGCGATGAAGGCAACACCATCGTGGTCATTGAACATAATCTTGACGTGATCAAGACCGCCGACTGGATCATCGATCTGGGTCCGGAAGGCGGTGAGTCCGGCGGCGAGATCATCGCCAGCGGCACCCCCGAAGATATCGCCGCGAACGTCCGCTCGCATACGGGCCATTATCTGCGCCGCCTGCTGGGCGCGGTGCGCAACCATCGCAGCCAGGCTGGCGCGAACTGAAGCTTGGCAGCGCCGGACTGGCCCCTGGCGTCGCGCGTGATCGGGGCCCCAGTGTGCAGATCCCGCCATTGCAAATGCGAACCGTTCTCATATACTGCGCTCATGGACGCAGTGGCCGCACCGGGTGGTATCGCGCTGGATCCCGGCTATATCAGCTTGAGTGCGCTCGCACCGGGCATTACCGGCGTAGTGGTCGGTGTCAGCGGGCAGGGGCAGGAGCTGTCCGCCCTCGAGCGGCGCCTGCTCGAGCTCGGGTTCTGCAGCGGTGAGCGTATCGAGATCGTGGCGGAGGCGCGGCCTGGCCGCGATCCTTTCGTCGTGCGAGTCGGACACACGACTCTGGCGCTTCGCCGTCGCGAGGCCGCGCACATCTGGGTGGAGATCTCCCGCAGCGGAACGACGTTGTGAACGCCTCAGTTGCCGGGACTGCGTTTCCCCCGGCCGCCGCTGCGCTCCCGGCCTGCGCTGCCAGCCTCTCGCTGATCGGCGTACCGAATTGCGGCAAGACCGCACTGTTCAACCGCCTCACGGGCAGCCGGCAAAAAGTCGCGAATTACCCCGGTGTGACCGTGGAACGCAAGGAAGGGCGCTTCACCGGGCCGCGCACCGGGCGGCTCTATCGCGTCATCGATCTGCCCGGAGCCTACAGCCTCGAGCCCACCAGCCTCGATGAGGCGATCGCAAGAGACGTCGTGCTCGGTCGCCACGCCGCCGAGCCACCGCCCGATCTGCTCGTCTGCGTGGTGGATGCCACCAACCTCAGGTTGAACCTGCGACTCGTGCTGGAGCTCAAGCGCATCGGCCGCCCGCTGCTCGTGGCATTGAACATGAGCGATGTGGCCAAGAAGCGCGGCTACCGGCTGGATCGACCGGCTCTGGAGCGCGCGCTCGGTGTTCCCGTGATCGAGACGGTGGCCGTGCGCCTCGGTGGCGAGCGGGCGCTCGTCGATGCCATCGATCGGTTCGGCTTCGGGGAGAACCCCGGCCGCGTGGCGGCGTTGCCGCCTCCCGGCTCGGCACAGATCGAAGCCACCCAGCGGGAGGTCCGGCGCATCCTCGACGAGATCGGCTATCGCGTGCCTGCCCGCCTCGCAAGGCTCGCACAGCTCGATGCCATCGTGTTGCATCCGGTCTCGGGTCCGGTGCTGCTTGCCGTCGTCCTGTTCCTCATGTTCCAGGCGGTGTTCAGCTGGGCGCAGGTGCCGATGCAGCTCATCCAGTCCGCCATGGCGACGCTGAGCGGCTGGGTGGGCGCCGTCATGCATCCGGGTCCCCTGCGTGACCTGCTGATGAACGGCGTCATCGCAGGCGCCGGCAGCGTGCTGGTGTTTCTGCCGCAGATTCTCATTCTGTTCGTGTTCATCCTTGCGCTGGAGGATTCCGGTTACCTGCCCCGGGCAGCTTTCATGCTCGATCGGCTGATGGGCAAGGTCGGACTCTCCGGGCGTGCCTTCATTCCGCTGCTTTCGAGTTTTGCCTGCGCGATTCCCGGCATCATGGCAGCCCGCACGATCCCTTCCGCCCGCGATCGACTCGCGACCATCATGATCGCCCCGCTGATGACCTGCTCCGCGCGGCTGCCGGTGTACGCGCTCCTGATCGGCGCGTTCATCCCGGCCCGTCACATCGGCATCGTCAATCTGCGCGGCCTGGTGCTGTTCGCGCTGTACGCCGCCGGCGTGGTGAGCGCGATGGCGGTCGCCTTTCTGATGAAGAAGACGGTCATGCGCGGCGGCTACCAGCCGCTGTTGCTCGAGCTGCCGGAGTACCGGCTGCCGCACCTGCGCAATCTGCTGCTTGGTCTTGCGGAGCGCACGAAGATCTTCCTCGGCCGCGTGGGGACGATCATTCTGTCGTTGATGGTCGTGCTGTGGTTCCTCGCGAGTTTCCCGGCACCGCCCGCCGGAGCGAGCGGTCCGGCGATCCAGTACAGCATCGCCGGCATGCTCGGCCGGGCACTCGGGGTGCTCTTCGCGCCGCTCGGCTTCAACTGGCAGATCTCCATCGCCCTGGTCCCAGGACTTGCGGCGCGGGAAGTTGCCGTGGGCGCTTTGGGGACGGTGTACTCCATGTCGGCATCCGGCGATATTGCGAGCACGCTCTCGCCGGTGATCGCTGCCAGCTGGAGCATCGCGACCGGCCTGTCCCTGCTCGCCTGGTATGTGTTCGCGCCGCAGTGCCTGTCGACGCTGGCGGTGGTGAGGCGGGAAACCAACTCGTGGCGCTATCCGTTCATCATGGCGGGGTATCTGTTCGCGCTGGCCTATGCGGCAGCGTTCGTGACGTACCATGTTGCAGTTGCGCTGGGAGCAGGCTGAGATGGCCATACTGCAGATGCTTGCGGTGGGGCTGCTCGTCGCTGTCTGCGCGCTGTTCAGCGCATGGCGATTGCTGTCCGTGCGCATGCGATTGCGCCTGCTGCAGAGCCTGCGCGTCACATCCGATCCGGCTGCCGACGGATGGCTGGCACGGCTGCATCGCCGGACGCTTGCCGGGGCTGGCGGCGGGTGCGGCAGCTGCTCCAACGCGACTGGCGTCAACGCGCCCGTTGCACCCGCGAGTCGAAAAGCTGCTGCACTTCGCCGTTGATCACCCGCTCCTGGTAGCGGCCCCTGGTGTAGCCCGCCAGGACGCGGCGCCAGAAATTCACGGCGGCGGGATTGCGCAGATGCTCGGTGACCTCCCAGGTGCCGGCAAAGCGATTCAGAATGAGCTGTACGGCCGTACGGCCGATACCCAGGCGACGGCGGGCCCGGACGATGAAGAACTCCGCCATTCGATATTCGAGCGCCGGCAGGCCGGTACGCACGACCAGGGCGAATCCGACACGCTCGGCCGTCTGCAGAATGACCAGGGGAAAGGTGTCGCGTTCACTGAACCAGCGGGCGATCTGATCCGGTTCCCGGTGACCAACCTCGCCGAGGATCGGAAAGATTCCGCTGTTCAGTCCCGACAGATCATCGAGATAGTCGCGGTAGAGATCGCCGATCCACAGCCGGTCGCTGTCGGATCCGCGCGCGCTACGCACACTGACGGTCATGGCCGCAACGGCAACGACTTCCGAAAAGACACGGCCCGGACGGCTCGCGAGCGCGATCCGTCCGGGCCGGTCAGAGCTCACATCAAGAACGAAGTCTCGAGTGACTTACTGCTTCGGCGGCGAGGCAGGAGCGTCGGCCGGAGGCGGCGCGGCTGTGCCACTGCTGTCAGCCGGCGGTGCAGCCGGAGCATCCGCAGCCGGAGCAGCCGGTGGTGCATCGGAAGCCGGGGCCGCGGGGGCCGTGGCAGCGGGAGGAGCGGCTGCTGTGTCGGCAGGCGGGCTGGCGGCTTCCTGCTTCGCGCAGGCCGTCAGCATCAGCGCCGCAACGAGTGCGCTAAGAGCGAGTTTGGTATTCATCGATCGGTACCCCGAAGAGAAGCAAGAGTGGTAGAAACACGATCCGAACGAATTTTTTCGTTCCGCGAGTCCTGTACGGATCGCGGCGACGAATTCTATAGAGTCCCCGGCCGTTTTGAAACAGCGGCACTGTCGCTACATGGCGAAAACGTAGGCCGCACAGCGCCTGTTTGTCGACGCGGCGCCCGGCAAACGCCGCCGGGCGCCGTTACAATGTGCCAGCCGGAGCTCGTAGAAGGCCGCCACCCGCTCGAGTCGGGGGGCGTCGCGCCCCGGGTACCCTGGAATGACCGCTGCAACGCGGGAGCATCGATGTCCAACCCCCTGTCCTCTGCCGCTGCATCTGCAAGCCCGCCACCACAGCTCGGTGCCCTGTTCGGTCCTCACCTGGGGTCAGTGTGCGCGCGCACGACGCAGGCACTGGAGGCGGAAGGCTATTCCGGACTCCTCGTGCACTCCGGGTCGCTGCTCACCGTCTTTGAGGACGATCGCACCTATCCGTTCGTGGCGCACGCGCCCTTCAAGCTATGGGCTCCCGTCGGGGATGTTCCCGATTGTTTCATCTGCTTCGTTGCCGGACGGCCGCCGCTGCTGCTGTTCCACAGCCCGGCGGATTACTGGTACAAGCCGATGGATCTGCCGCGCGCGTACTGGACGACCCACTTTGACATCCGCGCGGTGCCTGCGCGTGCGGCTGCGCGCAAGCACTTGCCCGCCGATCTTGGCCGAATCGCCTATATCGGCGATGTCTTTCCGGAACTGGCCCAGTGGGGCGTGGGCGCCATCAACCCCGCGAGCCTCATGCGGCGGCTCGACTATCCCCGGGCCAGCAAGACCCCATACGAGCTGGCCTGTCTGCGTGCCGCGAATCGGCTTGGCGCGCGGGGCCATCTGGCTGCCGTCGAAGCCTTCGCCAACGATGCTTCGGAGTTCGAGATCGAGCTCGCCTTTCTGCGCGCGTGCGGGCTGCGCGAGCAGGAGTTGCCATACAACCCGATCATCGCCTTGAACGAGGGAGGCGCCGTGTTGCACTACCAGCTGCTGCAGCGCCAGGCCCCATCGAAATCGCATTCCCTGCTGATCGACGCCGGCGCCGAATTCGCCGGCTACGCCAGTGACATCACGCGGACCTACGCAGCGAGGGATGCCGATTTCGCCGCGCTCATCGCACGCATGGATGCGATGCAGCAGTCGCTTTGCGCGCGCGTGCGCGCCGGGGTGGATTGGCGCGACGTGCATCTTGCGGCGCACCAGCTCACAGCCGCGCTGCTACGCGATGCAGATATCATTAGCTGCGACGCCGATGAGGCGGTGGCCACCGGCGTCACGGGGGTATTCCTGCCGCACGGCATCGGCCATCTGCTGGGGCTCGAGGTGCACGATGTGGGCGGATTCATGGGCTCAGCCGAGGGCGGCGACATCCCCCGACCGCCAGGTCATCCCTATCTGCGGCTCACCCGGATTCTGCAGGCAGGTTTCGTCGTGACGATGGAGCCGGGGATCTATTTCATCGACCAGTTGCTCGATGCCGCGAAGGCCGATGCACGTGCGGACAAGATCAACTGGTCCCGGGTTGCCGGGTTGCGCCCCTTCGGCGGCATCCGCATCGAGGACGACCTCGCCGTGACGGGGAGTGGGTGCGAGAACCTCACGCGCGATGCCTTCCAGGCGGAACGGACTCGCTGACAGGCCGCACGGGCTCGCTGACAGGCGGCACGGACTCGCGGAGTCCGTCGGTCATCCCGGCCATCCCGGGTTGGCGCGCGTCGATCCGTCACTCACTCACGCTGCAGTGCAGCGAAACTTCCGCGCCGCGCGCGAGCTGGCGCCGATCAACGCCGGGCGAGGAGGTCGCGGATTTCTTCCAGCAGTTGCTCCGAACGGGGCGGTGCTGGCGGTGGTGCCGCGACAGCCGGTGTGGGCCGCTTAAGCTGGTTGATGAGTTTGATCACCATGAACAGCACGAGGGCGATGATCAGGAATTCCAGGATCGTCTGCAGAAAAACCCCGTATTTGAGCAGCACCGGCTTACCCGCCGGATCGGTACCGATGCGCGCGGCGAGATCGCTGAAGCTCACCCGACCGATGATGAGTCCGAGCGGCGGCATGATGACGTCGGCGACGAGCGAGCTGACGATCTTGCCGAAGGCTACCCCGATCACGACACCGACCGCGAGGTCGATGACGCTGCCCTTCATCGCAAATTCCTTGAATTCCGATCCCAGGCTCATGGCAATACTCCCAAGGCGGCTAGAGAGCCATTGTGGTGTTCTTTGGGCGACAGCCTAAGAGAAAGCCGGCCCCGGCACAATCGCGCCCCGCGGCAGCACAGTATTGCAGCCAACGACGCTCAACCTCAGGCCGCCGCGACTTTCTTTTTCCGGCTGCGCTTGGGAGCCGCCGCCTCGGCGGGGGCCTCATCGGTCTTTTTCGCCCGGCGAGTCGCCTTTTTCCTGGCAGGCTTCTTGGCCGGCTTCTCGGCGCTCTGCGCGGTGGCGTTTTCGACGAGCTGCATCAGTGCCATCGGAGCGCAGTCCCCTGCACGCGGCAACATTCGCAGGATCCGCGTGTAGCCGCCCGGGCGCGCCTTGAAGCGCGGACCCAGATCGGCGAACAGCTTCTCCACCACTTGCGCATCCCGCAGCCGCGCGAACGCGAGCCGCCGATTGGCTGCCCCGTCGTGCTTGCCCAGGGTAATCAGCGGCTCGACCACGCGGCGCAGCTCCTTCGCCTTGGGCAAAGTGGTGCGGATCGTCTCGTGGCGCAGCAGCGAGACGCTCATGTTGCGCAGCATCGCATGCCGGTGCGAGCTGTTACGCGAGAGCTGCCTGCCTGAAAGATGGTGGCGCATAGCGATAAACCTGCTGACTGTTCTATTGGCTGAAAGTCGCCTGCGGCGCTTTCAGCGGACATCACTTCGTCGTCCGCAGGCAAAAAACGTGGTTTTTGCCTGCTGCTGCGTCTGCCAAAACCCCACCGCGGCGCTTTCAGCGGACATCACTTCGTCGTCCGCAGACAAAATACGCGGTTTTTGCCTGCTGCTGCGTCTGCCGGCACCACCTGCGCGGCCGGCCCGCACGCCTGCCTAGATCACATCCCGTTCCTCATCGTGCTTCAGTCCGGCAGGCGGCCAGCCATCGAGCCGCATGCCGAGCATCAGGCCATGACTTTGAAGGACCTCCTTGATCTCGGTGAGCGACTTCTTGCCGAGATTCGGCGTGCGCAGCAGCTCGACTTCCGTCCGCTGCACGAGATCGCCGATGTAGTGGATGTTCTCGGCCTTGAGGCAGTTGGCACTGCGCACGGTCAGCTCCAGCTCGTCCACCGGACGCAGCAGGATGGGATCGAACTGCATCTCGGAGACCTTGGTGGCCGCCTCCTCTTCGCCCTGCAGATCGACGAACACCGAAAGCTGATCCTTGAGGATGCTGCCCGCACGGCGAATCGCCTCTTCGGCATCGATCGTGCCGTTGGTCTCGATGTCGATCACCAGCTTGTCCAGATCCGTACGCTGCTCCACGCGCGCGGCGTCGACCGAATAGGTTACGCGCCGCACCGGGGAGAACGAGGCATCGAGCTGTAGCCGGCCGATCGGTCGTGTCTGCTCCTCGAAAGCCGCGCGCGCCGCCGCCGGCCGATATCCGCGGCCACGCTCGATGCGCAGGTTCATGCTCAGCTCGCCCGCCTTCGTCAGGTTGGCGATCACGAGCTCGGGATTGACGACGTCGATATCGTGATCGGTCTGGATGTCGCCGGCAGTCACCGGGCCAGGACCCTTCTTGTGCAACCGCAGCTCGGCGCTGTCGCGCGAATGCATGCGCAGCGCGACCTGCTTGAGGTTGAGCAGGATGTCGACGACGTCTTCCTGCACGCCCTCGATGCTCGTGTACTCGTGCAGTACCCCGTCGATTTCGACTTCGGTGATCGCGCTGCCGGGCATGGACGAGAGCAGGACGCGGCGCAGCGCATTGCCCAGCGTATGGCCGAAGCCGCGCTCGAAGGGCTCGATGACCACGCGCGCCTGGCGGGGGGCGACGGGTTGAACCTTCACGACCCGAGGCTTCAAGAACTCACTGACTGATCCCTGCATAGCGTCTCACTTTGCCGGCTGCG
This sequence comes from uncultured Pseudomonadota bacterium, assembly GCA_963716335.1. Classification (GTDB taxonomy): domain Bacteria; phylum Pseudomonadota; class Gammaproteobacteria; order Steroidobacterales; family Steroidobacteraceae; genus 13-2-20CM-66-19. Next base: position 1,062,003 of record OY970302.1, read on the forward strand.
GAGCCGGCCCCAAACACAACCAAGAAATGAATCGAAATCCTCGCAACGGAACCGGTCGGCCGGGCCGGCCGATCACTTCGAATACAACTCGACGACCAGGTTCTCGTTGATGTCCGGCAGGATGTCATCCCGCGCCGGCGCCGACTTGAAGACGCCGCGGAACTCCTTGTCGTTGACCTCGACCCACTCCGGAAGGCCAACCTGCTGCGCGACGTTCAGCGCGCTCTGCACTCGCAGCTGCTTGCGCGACTTTTCGCGCACCTGCACGACATCGCCCGCCTTGCACTGGAAGGAGGCGATCGTCACCGCCTGATCGTTGACGCTGATCGCCTTGTGCGCCACCAGCTGCCGCGCCTCCGCCCGGGTGGCGGCGAAGCCCATCCGGTACACCACGTTGTCGAGCCGGCACTCGAGCAGCTTCAGGAGGTTCTCGCCGGTCGCGCCGATGCGGCGGGCAGCCTCGTGATAGTAGTTCGCGAATTGCCGCTCGAGCACGCCGTACATGCGCCGCAGCTTCTGCTTCTCGCGCAGTTGCAGGCCGTAATCGGACAGCCGCTGGCGCCGCTCGCCCTTGATGCCACCCGGCGGCACCGAGAATTTGCACTTGCTCTCGAGTGGCTTGACGCCGCTCTTGAGAAACAGATCCGTGCCCTCGCGACGTGCGAGCTTGCACTTCGGACCGACGTAACGCGCCATATTAGCTTCCTGGCCGCGTCATACGCGGCGCTTCTTCGGTGGACGACAGCCGTTGTGCGGAATCGGCGTGACGTCAGCGATGCTGGTGATCTTCAAACCACAATTGTTGAGCGCGCGCACGGCGGACTCGCGTCCCGGACCCGGACCGCCCACGCGCACTTCGACGTTCTTCACGCCGTGCTCCTGGGCTGCGTTACCGGCTTTTTCGGCCGCCACCTGCGCCGCGAACGGCGTGCTCTTGCGCGAGCCGCGGAAACCGCAGCCCCCGGAGGTCGCCCAGGAAAGCGTATTACCCTGGCGATCCGTGATCGTGATGATCGTGTTGTTGAAGGAGGCGTGCACGTGAGCGATCGCATCGAGCACGTTCTTACGGGCCTTCTTCGGCTTCTTGGCGGCGGCAGCGGCGTTCGCGGCAGCTGCCCCGGCTTGTTTCTGCTCAGCCATGCTTCAATTCCTATGCCTTGCCCGGCGGGGCGTTCAACTTCACCGCCTGCTTGCGCGGCCCCTTGCGGGTACGTGCGTTGGTCCTGGTGCGCTGGCCGCGCACCGGCAATCCACGCCGGTGACGGATCCCGCGGTACGAGCCCAGATCCATCAGGCGTTTGATGTTCATCGACACCTCGCGGCGCAGGTCGCCCTCGACGGCGAACTTCGCGACCTGCGAGCGGATGGCGTTCACCTCGGATTCGGTGAGGTCCTTCACCTTGGTGGTGGGGCTGACACCCGCGGCGGCACACGCATCGCGTGCGCGCGCGCGTCCGACACCGTAGATGTGCGTGAGCCCGATCCACACATGCTTGTTCATCGGGATATTGATACCGGCTATGCGTGCCATACTTGTCTACCTCAGCCCTGGCGCTGCTTGTGACGCGCATCCGACGTGCAGATGACGTGCACGACGCGGCGGCGCCGGACGATCTTGCAGTTCTTGCAGATCTTCTTGACCGATGGACGTACTTTCATAAGCGCTCCGCGCTGACTGTGCAGCGAAAAACCTAGCCACCCGAGCCCGTGCGGCCATAGCCGAGCAGGTTGGCCTTCTTGAGCAGACCCGGGTAATGATGCGACATCAGGTGCGCCTGCAGCTGCGCCATGAAATCCATCACGACCACTACCACGATCAGCAGCGACGTGCCGCCGAAATGAAACGGCACGCCCTGCGAGGAGACCAGCAGCTCCGGCAGCAGGCATACGGCCGCCACGTACAGCGCCCCCCACAGCGTCAGCCGCGTCAGCACCTTGTCGATGTAGTCCGCCGTCTGCTGCCCCGGGCGGATGCCTGGAATGAATGCGCCGGATTTCTTCAGGTTGTCCGCGGTATCGCGCGCGTTGAACACCAGTGCCGTGTAGAAGAAACAGAAAAAGATGATCAGCAGCGCATAGATGACCAGGTGCAGCGGCTGACCGTACCCGAGCGCCTGCGCCACATCCTGCATGAACGTCGCCACGGGTCCTTGCGAATTCGCCCCCAGGAAGCTTGCCAGCGTCGCCGGGAACAGCAGCAGGCTTGAGGCAAAGATCGGCGGGATCACGCCCGACATGTTCAGCTTGAACGGCAGATGGCTGCTCTGACCCGCATACATGCGCCGTCCGACCTGCCGTTTCGCGTAATTCACCGCGATGCGCCGTTGGGCCCGTTCCACGAACACCACGAAGGCCGTTGTTCCCAGCACGAGGATGACCAGCAGCAGCGCGAACGGGCCGGACATCTCGCCCGTGTTGACTGCCTCGGCCGTGTTGCCGACGGCCCCCGGCAGACCGGCGACGATGCCCGCCAGGATGATCATCGAGATGCCGTTGCCGATACCGCGCTCGGTGATCTGCTCGCCGAGCCACATGAGAAACAGCGTTCCGGTGGTCATCGTGACGGTCGCGGTGAACAGGAACTGCCATCCGGTGACCAGCGTCAGCCCGCCCTTCACCAGCGCGCCGGCCGCCGCGAAGGACTGGAATGCGGCCAGCGCCACCGTCGCATAGCGCGTGTACTCGGTGATCTTGCGCCGTCCCGATTCGCCTTCCTTGCGCAGCTCCATCAGCGATGGAATGACCATCGACATCATCTGGATGATGATGGAGGCCGAGATGTAGGGCATGACGCCCATCGCAAAGATCGACAGCCGCGATAGTGCGCCGCCCGAGAACATGTTGACGATGCCGAGGATGGTGTTCGACTGATCGGTGAAGAAGCGTGCCACCTCGCTCGGATTGATGCCCGGCACGGGGATGAATGTGCCGATGCGGTACACGATGAGCGCCCCCACCAGAAACAGCAGGCGACCGCGAATCTCCCCGAAACGGGCAGCTTCGCCTAATGCGGCGGCCGGATTGCTGAATGTGGAGTTCGCCACGCGTGCTGTGCCTATATGGGGAGTGCCGTCGGAATTGGAAGGCTCAGGCCTTGCCTGCTTTGGCCTTGCCTGTTGCGGCCTTGCCTGTTGCGGCCTTGCCTGCTTTGGCGTTGCCAGCCGCGGCCTTGCGCTGCGCGGTCTCGTCCGCCGTTGCTTGCACCTCCTCGAGCTTGCCGCCGGCCGCCTCAATGGCCGCCCGCGCGCCCTTGGTCGCGCCAACGCCGCGCAGGGTGACCGCCGTGTGGAGCTCGCCGGAAAGCACCACTTTGGCGCGCTGCGCCGCAGCGGGAATGATCCGGGCCCGTTTCAGCGCCTCGATATCAATCACTGCGCCGGCAAGCTTCTCGAGCTCGTGCAACCGCACCTCGGCGCGCGTGACGGCCATGTCGGAGCGAAAGCCGAACTTCGGCAAACGCCGGTCGAGCGGGGTCTGGCCACCCTCGAATCCCACCTTGTGATAGCCCCCCTTGCGGGCACGCTGGCCCTTCACCCCGCGACCGCAGGTCTTGCCCTGTCCCGCGGAGGCACCGCGTCCGACGCGCAGGCGCGGCCGTCTGGATCCCGGCTGAGGCTTCAATGTGTTGATGCGCATGAGAGTGGGCCTTCGGGCTACGTGCCCTTCTCCGATTCGACCTTCAACAGATGCACGGCCGCGTTGATCATCCCGCGGTTCTCGGGGGTATCCGCCACCGTGACGCTCTGGCGGATACGGCGCAGCCCGAGTCCGCGCGCCGAGGCCGCGATGCTCGCCAGCTGCCCGTGCAGACTCTTCAACAGCGTTACCTTGACTTGCATCTTGCCGCTCATGTCGTTCAACCCGTGATCTCGTCGAGCGTCTTGCCGCGTTTCGCGGCGATCTCATCCGGCGAACGGATCCGCTCGAGCGCCTTGATCGTGGCGCGCACGACGTTGATCGGGTTGCGTGACCCGTAGCTCTTCGCGAGCACGTTGCGCACGCCGGCGCATTCGAGCACCGCCCGCATGCCGCCGCCGGCGATGACGCCCGTACCATCGGATGCCGGCTGCATGTACACGCGGGTGGCGCCATGCACGCCTTTGATCGCGTAATGCAGCGAATCGTTGCGCAGCGCCACGTTGATCAGGTTCTTGCGTGCCTGCGCCATGGCCTTGGAGATCGCAACCGGCACTTCACGCGCCTTGCCGAATCCATAGCCCACGCGACCGGAGCCGTCCCCGACCACGGTCAGCGCCGTGAAGCCGAACTGCCGCCCTCCCTTGACGACTTTCGCCGTGCGATTGACGGCGACGAGCTTCTCGACCAGCTCATCGCCCGACTGACCTTTTTCCGGTCTTGCCATAAGTTACCGCCTGATTTCCCGGCTAGATTTCCAGGCCCGCTTCCCGAGCCGCATCCGCGAGCGCCTTCACGCGCCCGTGGTACTGATATCCCGCGCGATCGAAGGCCACCTTGGTCACGCCCGCCGCCCGCGAGCGCTCGGCAATGGCACGGCCAACGGCCTTCGCCGCCTCGATGTTGCCGGTGCCCTTGAGTCCCTGCCGCACTGCCTCCTGAACCGTCGAGGCTGCGGCAATCACTTTCGCACCGCTCGCTTCGGTCACCTGGGCGTAGATGTGCTGCGGTGTGCGGTGCACGCTCAGTCGCGCAACTCCGAGCTGGCGGATGTGCTCCCGCGTCTTGATCGCACGGCGCATCCGCCGCTGCTTCTTCGTGATGATCATTTCTTCTTGCCTTCCTTGAGGCTGATCTGCTCACCCGCGTACCGCACACCCTTGCCCTTGTAGGGCTCCGGCGGGCGAATGTCGCGGATCTCTGCAGCCACCTGGCCGACCTTCTGCCGGTCGATCCCCTTGATGAGGATCTCGGTCTGACTCGGTGCCTCGATGCTGATGCCCTCGGGAATGGCGAATGTCACCGGGTGCGAGAACCCGAGCGTCAGATTCAGCGTCTTGCCCTGCACCACGGCGCGGAAACCAACTCCCACGAGCTCGAGCTTGCGCTCATAGCCCTTGGTGACGCCGCGCACGCTGTTGGCGAGGTGCGCCCGCGTGGAGCCGGCCTGCGTGCGTGCCAGACCCGGATCCGAGTACTGGATCTGCAGCTTCTTGTCGCTCTGCACCACGGAGACACCGCGCGACAGCGGCACGCTGAGCGAGCCCTTTGCGCCCTTGATCGTCACCGCCTCCGGTGACACGGTCGCGGTCACGCCTTGCGGCAGATCGACCGGTGCTTTGGCAATTCTTGACATGGTGTTCCTAGCTCAGGCAACGATGCACAGAACCTCGCCGCCCTGTCCGATCGAGCGGGCCTGCTTGTCGGTCATCACGCCCTTGGGAGTCGACACGATCACGGTGCCCATCCCGCCCAGGACCTTCGGCAGCTCGTCCTTGCCGCGATAGATGCGCAGGCCGGGCCGGCTGACCCGCTCGATGCGGTCGATCACCGGGCGCCCGTCGAAGTACTTCAGTCCGATGGTCAGCGTCGGCTTGCCGCCGTCGCTTTCGGTGCGGAAGTCGGCGATATAGCCCTCGTCTTTCAGCACCTTGGCGATCGCCGTCTTGAGCTTCGAGGAGGCGAGCTGCACTTCAGGCTTGCCGGCGGTCTGGCCGTTGCGGATGCGCGTCAGCAGGTCGGCGATGGGGTCGGTCATGCTCATGCTGCGGCCCTCACCAGCTCGCCTTCGCGAGGCCGGGTATTTCGCCTCGAAAGGCGACTTCGCGGATCTTCACCCGCGACAGCCCGAATTTGCGGTACACACCGCGGGAACGGCCCGTGATCGCACAGCGGTTGCGCTGGCGCGAGGGGCTGGCATCGCGCGGCATCGCCTGCAGCGTGTTCTGCGCGGCTGCGCGTTCCTCGGGCGAGGTGCGGGGACTGCGGATCAGCTCCTTGAGCGCCGCACGGCGGACTGCGTACCGTTTTACGATCTTTGCGCGACGCCGCTCGCGCTCGACCATGCTCGTCTTCGCCATAGTCCTTGGGGTTCCTCTTACTTCCGGAATGGGAAGCTGAAAGCCTCGAGCAAAGCTCGGCCGTGGCGGTTGTCCTTCGCCGTAGTCGTAATCGTGATGTCCATGCCGCGAATCTGGTCCACCTGGTCGTACTGGATCTCGGGAAAAATGATCTGCTCGCGCACGCCGAGGCTGTAATTGCCCTGGCCATCGAAGGAGCGCGGCGACACGCCACGAAAATCGCGGATGCGCGGCATCGCGATGTTGATCAGGCGGTCCAGGAACTCGTACATGCGCGCCCCGCGCAGCGTGACCTTCGCACCGACGGCGAGCCCGGCCCGCAACTTGAAGGATGCGATCGCCTTGCGCGACTTCGTGATGAGCGGCTTCTGCCCGGTGATCTTGGTGAGATCGGTGACGGCAGCATCCATGACCTTGCGGTCCGCCACGGCCTCGCCAACGCCCATGTTCACCGTGATCTTGCTGATGCGCGGCACCTGCATCGCGTTCTCGATCTTGAGATCGCTCCTCAGACGGGGAACGACGGTCTCGCGATAAAATTGTTGCAGCCTGGCCATATTCACGGGCTGTGCCCGAACTCCTCGATTGCCGATCGACGCGCTCAGGCGTCGATCATTTCCCCGTTCGATTTGAAGAAGCGCACCTTCTTGCCATCCGTCAGCGTCTTGAAGCCGATGCGATCCGCCTTCTTCACGCCCGGGTTCCAGATCGCCACTTTCGAGATGGGCAGGGGCATCTCCTTTTCGAGAATCCCGCCCTGCTTGCCCGCCTGCGGGTTGGGCTTCTGATGGCGCTTCACGCGGTTCACGCTCTCCACCAGCACCCGGCCGTCGGCCAGCACCCCGATCACGGCGCCGCGACGTCCCTTGTCACGCCCGGAGAGCACCACGACCTGATCCCCTTTGCGGATCTTCTTCATCACAACACCTCGGGGGCGAGCGAGATGATCTTCATGAACTGCACGTTGCGCAGCTCGCGCGTCACCGGTCCGAAGATACGGGTGCCGATCGGCTCGAGCTTGTTGGTCAACAGCACGGCTGCGTTGCCATCGAAGCGGATCAACGAGCCGTCCGCGCGGCGAACGCCGTGCCGCGTGCGCACCACGACAGCGTCGTAGACCTCGCCCTTCTTCACCTTGCCGCGTGGAATCGCATCCTTGACACTCACCTTGATGACATCGCCCACGGTGGCATACCGTCGGCGCGTGCCGCCCAGAACCTTGATGCACATGAGCGTGCGTGCGCCGCTGTTGTCGGCAGCGTTCAGCATCGTTTGCAGCTGGATCATGTCGCGGCCTTTTCGAGGATCGCGAGCACCTTCCACGACTTGTGGCGCGAGAGCGGGCGGCACGGCGCGATCGTGACGAGGTCACCCTCGCGCGACTCGCCCTGCTCGTCATGCGCCAGCAGCCTGGTCGTGCGGCGGATGTACTTGCCGTAGGGCGCGTGGCGGATCAGCCGCTCGATCTCCACCGCGATCGTTTTCTGCATCTTGGTACTCACGACGCGGCCGGTCAGCGTGCGCGCGCCACGTACTTCAGCGGTATGCGGCGCGCTGTTGGTCACTTCACTCATCTCGTGGCCTCCGGCCGGACTGCCCGCACGCGTCGCCCACAGTGGCGACCCCAGCTACAACCGACCCACGTTGCGGTGCGCTTTGCGCCCGAGGAATCTTCGCTCATCGAAATCTGGCTCATCACGTCTTGCCCTTGGCGTGCGGTGGCGTTGCGTGCGGCAGCGTTTCCCGCTGCACCGTCTTCAGTCGCGCGATGCTGCGGCGCACCTTCGTGAACTGATCGGGCTTGGGCAACTGGCCGGTGGCCCGCTGCATGCGCAGCGCAAACTGCTCCTTGCGCAGCTTCAACAGCTCATCCAACAGCGCAGCGGGACTCTGGGCGCGCAGCTCTTTGGCATTCATCAGCGGACCTGCCGTTTCACGAACGTGGTGGATACCGAAAGCTTCGAGCCGGCCAGGCGAAACGCCTCGCGGGCAGTTGTCTCATCGACCCCTTCCATCTCGAATAGCACCTTGCCGGGTCGCACGCGTGCGACCCAGTACTCGATGTTGCCCTTGCCGCTGCCCATGCGCACTTCGAGGGGCTTCTTGCTGATCGGCACGTCCGGAAAGACGCGGATCCAGATCTGCCCGCCGCGCTTCACGTAGCGCGCCATCGCGCGACGCGCCGCCTCGATCTCGCGTGCCGTCATGCGGGCGCGGCTCGTCGCCTTCAGGCCGAACTCACCGAAGGACACGGCGCTGCCGCGCAAGGCAAGGCCTGCGTTACGGCCCTTGAACTGCTTGCGGTACTTGGTGCGTTTTGGCTGCAACATGCTGGCGTACCGTTCAGGCCTGCGGCGCGGCTTCGACCGGCGCTGCCGCCGGCACGCTTACGGGTGCCGGTGCCGGTACGGCCGCCGGCTGCTCGGCTTCCGCCGCCGGCTGCTCGAGCTGCGCCTTGTCGAACACCTCGCCCTTGAAGATCCACACCTTGACACCGATGACGCCATAGGTCGTGCGCGCCTCGGACAGGCCGTAGTCGATGTCGGCGCGGAAGGTATGCAGGGGAATGCGCCCTTCCCGGTACCATTCCGTGCGCGCGATCTCCGAGCCGTTCAGGCGCCCCGAGACGCGCACCTTCACGCCGAGCGCACCGCTGCGCATCGTGCTCATCACGGCACGCTTCATCGCACGGCGGAACATCACGCGCTTCTCGATCTGCTGCGCGATGCTGTCGGCCACGAGCTGTGCATCGAGTTCGGGCTTGCGGATCTCGGCGATGTTCAGCCGCACGTCGCTCACCAGCATGCCAAGCAGCTTCGCCGTCTCGAGGCGCAGCTTCTCGATGTCCTCGCCCTTCTTGCCGATCACGATGCCGGGCCGTGCCGTCTGGATCGTGATGTTGACCTTCTTCGCGGCGCGCTCGATATGGATGCGGCTCACGGAGGCCTCGGCCAGCCGGGAACGCAGAAACTCCCGCACACGAAAGTCGGTGTGCACCTGCAGGGGAAACTGCTTTTTGCTCGCATACCACTTGGACGTCCAGTCGCGCGTGATGCCCAGCCGAATGCCCAGCGGATTGACCTTTTGTCCCATGGACTAATCCTTCCTGCCGTCGCTGACCGCGACGGTGATATGACTGTTGCGCTTGACGATGCGCGCGCCGCGACCCTTGGCGCGCGCGGCGAATCGCTTCAGCACCGGCGCCGCATCGACCTGGATCAGCGCGACTTTGAGCTCATCGACATCGGCGCCATGATTGTGCTCGGCGTTCGCCACGGCGGACTCGAGCAGCTTGCGCACCAGCTCCGCACCTTTCTTCGGCATGTACTTCAGCGTCGCGATGGCGTTGCCCACCGGCTTGCCGCGCACGGTGTCGGCGACCAGCCGGCACTTCTGCGGGGAGATGCGCGCGTAACGCAGCCTCGAGGTGACTTGCATGGGGCTACCTCAGGCCGCCGACTCGACCTTGCGGTCGCCGGAGTGTGTCTTGAACGTGCGCGTTGGTGCGAACTCGCCCAGCTTGTGGCCGACCATGTTCTCGGTGACGAGCACCGGAATGTGCTGGCGGCCGTTATGCACCGCGATGGTGAGACCGACCATGTCGGGAGTGACCATCGAGCGGCGCGACCAGGTCTTGATCGGCTTGCGATCGTTCTTTGCCGATGCGATCTGCACCTTCTTCGCCAGATGCAGATCGACGAACGGGCCTTTCTTGAGCGAACGTGGCATGTTAGCGGATCCTGTTCTTGCGGCGCTGCACGATCATGTTGTCGGTGCGCTTGTTGTGGCGCGTCTTGAGGCCCTTGGCATTCTGACCCCACGGGGAGACCGGATGCGGATTGCCCTGGCCGGACTTGCCCTCACCGCCACCATGGGGGTGATCGACCGGATTCATCGCAAGGCCGCGCACGGTCGGACGGATCCCGCGCCAGCGCTTCGCACCTGCCTTGCCGTAGCTGCGCAGGTTGTGCTCGTCGTTGCCCACCTCACCGAGGGTGGCGCGGCAGTCGACGTGCACCTTGCGCGTCTCGCCCGACTTCAAGCGCAGGTAGGCGTAGATGCCTTCGCGGGCGGTGAAGGAGACGGAGCTGCCGGCGCTGCGCGCGAGCTGTCCACCCTTGCCGGGCTTCATCTCGACGTTGTGTACGATCGAGCCGACCGGAACGTGGCGCAGCGCCATCGCATTGCCCGGCTTGATCGGCGAATCCGACCCGGAACGCACCTCTTCCCCGGGCTTCACGCCCTTGGGCGCGAGGATGTAGCGCCGCTCGCCATCGGCGTAGCGCACGAGTGCGATGTGGCTCGTGCGGTTGGGATCGTATTCCAGACGCTCCACGACACCGGCAATGCCGTCCTTATCGCGCTTGAAATCGATGATGCGGTATTTCTGGCGCGAACCCCCACCGACGTGTCGCGTGGTGATACGCCCCGAATGATTGCGGGCCCCGGTCTTGTTCTGATGCACCGTCAGCGGCAGGTGCGGGCCGCCCTTGTACAGGTGCGAGCGGTCGATCTTCACGACCGAGCGGGTACCCGGGGAGGTTGGCTTGTACTTGATCAGCGCCATGTTACGGCTTCCGGCCAAGCGTGTGCATTCTCATCCCTTTGCCCTCGCCTCATAGTCGATCGCCTGTCCCTGCACGAGGCTCACATACGCCTTCTTCCAGTCCTGGGTGCGCCCGTGCGTCTTACCGAAGCGGCGCTTCTTGCCCGGCTCGTTGACCACCTGGACGCCGCTCACCTTCACTTCGAACATCAGCTCGACCGCCTGTTTGATGTCGGTCTTCGTGGCGTCCCGGCGCACGCGGAAGGTGTACTGGTTGTGGTTCTGCATGCCCAGCGAGGTCTTCTCGGTGACGTGGGGCGCGATCAACACGCTCATCAGCTGCTCGCGGTTCATTGCAGGCGCTCCTCGAGCATCTTCACCGCGCCGCGCGTCAGAAGCACCTTGTCGTAACCGATCAGCGACAGCGGATCGAGTCCGCCGGCCTCGATGACCTGCACGAAGGGCAGATTGCGCGCAGCCAGAAACAGCTTCTCGTCGGTGGCCTCCACCACGATCAGCACACTCCCGAGCGACCATTTCTTCAGCTGGCTCGCGAGCAGCCGCGTCTTGGGGGCCTCGAGCGCGATCTCATCGGTCACGAGCAGCCGGTCGGTGCGGGCAAGCTCGGACAGCATCGAGCGGATGGCGCCGCGATACATCTTGCGGTTCACCTTCTGTGCGAAACTGCGCGGTTTCGCGGCGAATGCCCTGCCGCCGCCGACCCAGATCGGGCTGCGGCTGGAGCCGGCGCGCGCCTGCCCCGTGCCTTTCTGCGCCCAGGGCTTGCGGCCGCCGCCACGCACTTCCGCACGGCTCTTCTGTGCCTTCGTGCCGGCCCGGCCGGCGTTGCGATACGCGGTGACGACCTGGTGCACGAGTGCTTCATTGAAAGCATGGCCGAAAGCTGCCTCCGATACCTGCAGCTCCCCGCCACCGTTGACGACTTTGAGCGTGGGCATGGCTATTTCTTCCCAACCTTGGCGGGACCCTTGGCAGTTCCCGTGCTCACCTTGGTCGGCGTCACGGTCTTACGCTTGGCCCGACGGGCCGCCTTGAGCGATGGCCGCACGATCACCTGGCCGCCTTCGGCGCCCGGAACGGCCCCACGGATCAGCAGCAGATTGCGCTCGAGGTCCACCTCGACGACCCGCAGATTCTCGGTGGTGCGGCGCATGACCCCCATGTGTCCCGACATGCGTCGGCCCTTGAACACGCGGCCCGGCGTCTGGCGCTGGCCAATGGATCCGGGGGCGCGGTGCGAGACGGAAACTCCGTGAGTCGCCGGCAAGCCGCCAAAATTGTGCCGCTTCATCGTGCCGGCAAAGCCCTTGCCAATCGTGGTGCCCGTCACGTCGACCGGCTCGCCGGCCTTGAACAGATCCGCCTTGAGTTCGGCGCCCGCCTTGAGCTCGGCGCCCTCGTTGGCGGCGAGCCGGAATTCGACCAGTGCGCGACCGGGAGCGACCGCGGCCTTGGCGTAGTGACCGGCGACGGCCTTGGAATACAGCTGCGGGCGACGCGTGCCGAAGGTGACCTGAATGGCGCGGTAGCCATCTTTTTCCTGTGACTTCACCTGCGTGACGCGATTGGGCAGCACCTCGATCACGGTGACGGGCACGGTCTCTCCCGCCTCCGTGAACACGCGCGTCATGCCAGCCTTGCGGCCGACCAGTCCCATTGCCATCGGTTATTTCCTCAGCACACGCCGGCGCGCTTCGATTGGCGCGCAGGTCCGCTAAAAATCACCCTTACCGCGGCAAACAACGCTCGGGCGCTTTGCCGCCAGGCTTTCGGAGCAGGGTTGGAATGACCGCAAGATTGGCGCGCGCGAACTGCTGCGCTGATCTCGAGTGGTCTTGGCATGCAGATGTCGCCATCTGCCGCCAACCGCGCCCGATGCCGCCTGAGGCGACCACCTCCAGACCGAGGCCCGGAAGCGAAGAGCCGCGCAGTATACAGACGGGGTCCGAGCCCCGCAATACGCTGGCGCTGTCAACGGGCCGGCTTTTCGCCTTGGCAACCGGCCTGCTTTTCGCGGGCAACCCTTTGCCCGCGTGACGGATACGGCTGCCCGGTGTGGCTTGGCGGAAGCGCCGCAGGCGCCTTCGCCCAATGAATCAGTTGAGCTTGATCTGCACGTCGACGCCTGCGGGAAGCTCGAGCTTCATGAGGGCATCGACCGTCTTGTCGGTTGGATTGAGGATGTCCATCAGGCGCTTGTGGGTGCGCAGCTCGAGCTGATCGCGCGCATCCTTGTCGGAGTGCGGCGAGACCAGCAGCGTGAACCGCTCCATCTTGGTCGGCAGCGGCACCGGACCGCGGACGGTTGCGCCCGTGCGCTTGGCCGTTTCCACGATCTCGCGGGCCGAGCTGTCGATCAGACGGTGATCGAAGGCCTTCAGGCGGATACGAATGTTCTGATTAGCCATGGGCTTGCCCCTACTTCAGGATTTTCGCCACGACGCCGGCGCCGACGGTCTTGCCGCCCTCGCGGATCGCAAAGCGCAGCCCCTCCTCCATCGCAATCGGACTGATCAGCTCCACCACCATCTTGATGTTGTCCCCGGGCATGATCATCTCCGTCCCCGCCGGCAACTCGATCGCCCCGGTCACATCCGTGGTGCGAAAGTAAAACTGCGGCCGATAACCTTTGAAAAACGGCGTGTGCCGCCCGCCTTCCTCCTTGGTCAGCACGTACACCTCCGCCTCAAACTGCGTGTGCGGAGTGATGCTGCCGGGCTTGGCCAGTACCTGCCCGCGCTCGACCTCCTCGCGCTTGGTGCCGCGCAGCAGCACCCCTACGTTGTCCCCCGCCTGCCCCTCATCCAGCAGCTTGCGAAACATCTCTACCCCAGTGCAGGTGGTCTTCACCGTGGGCCGTAACCCCACAATCTCCACCTCATCGTTCACCTTGATGATCCCGCGCTCAATGCGCCCCGTCACCACCGTGCCGCGCCCGGAGATCGAAAAAACATCCTCCACAGGCATCAAAAACGGCTTCTCTACCTCCCGCTTCGGAATCGGAATGTACTTGTCCATCTCCTCCACCAGCCTCACCACCGCCGGTACCCCAATCTCGCTCTTGTCCCCCTCGAGCGCCTTCAACGCCGAACCAATGATGATCGGGGTCTGCTCCCCGGGAAACTTGTACACCGTCAATAGCTCCCGTACCTCCATCTCCACCAGCTCCAACAGCTCCTTGTCATCCACCATGTCCGCCTTGTTCATGAATACCACGATGTAGGGAACCCCAACCTGGCGCGCCAGCAAAATGTGCTCGCGCGTCTGGGGCATCGGCCCATCAGCCGCCGAAACCACCAAAATCGCCCCGTCCATCTGCGCAGCTCCCGTGATCATGTTCTTCACATAGTCCGCATGCCCCGGACAATCCACATGCGCGTAATGGCGCACACTGCTCTGATACTCCACGTGCGCCGTCGAAATCGTAATCCCCCGCGCCTTCTCCTCCGGTGCCTTGTCAATCTGGTCATACGCCATGAACTGACCCCCATGGGTCTCGGCCATCACCTTCGTCAGCGCCGCCGTCAGCGTCGTCTTGCCGTGATCTACGTGCCCAATCGTCCCCACATTCACGTGCGGCTTGCTGCGCTCAAACTTCTCTTTCGACATGGTTATCCCCATCCGCTCCGGCGCGAAGCGCGCCGGTCAACAATCTGACGGCCCTCGGGCCGGCTCACTCCGGTCCCTACTTCTTGATGATCGTGTCGGCGATGTTCGGTGGCACTTCCACGTACTTCTCGAACTCCATCGTGAAGGTGGCGCGGCCCTGACTCATGGAGCGCACCGTCGTGGCATAGCCGAACATCTCCGACAGGGGCACTTCGGCGGTGATGACCTTACCCGCCGGACCCTCGTCCATCCCCGTGATCTGCCCGCGCCGCCGGTTGAGGTCGCCGATGATATCGCCGGAATATTCCTCGGGCGTGACGACCTCGACTTTCATGATGGGCTCCAGCAACACCGGCTTGGCGCGCTTGAAGCCCTCCTTGAAGCCCATCGAGCCGGCGATCTTGAACGCCATCTCGTTCGAGTCCACATCGTGATAGGACCCATCGAACAAAGTGACCTTGATGTCCACCACGGGGTAGCCGGCGATCACACCGGTCTCCACGGCTTCCTTGATGCCCTTGTCCACCGCCGGGACGAACTCACGCGGCACCGTACCACCGACGACCCCGTTCACGAACTCGTACCCTTTGCCGGAGTTCGGCTCGAGTTTGAGCCAGACGTGTCCGTACTGGCCGCGGCCGCCTGACTGGCGCACGAACTTGCCTTCCGATTCGACGGTGCCGCGAATGGTCTCCCGGTAGGCGACCTGCGGCTTGCCGACGTTCGCCTCGACCTTGAACTCGCGCTTCATGCGATCGACGATGATCTCCAGGTGCAGCTCGCCCATGCCCGAGATGATCGTCTGGCCGGACTCCTGATCCGTATTCATGCGGAAGGAGGGGTCCTCTTTCGCCAACCGCTGCAGCGCCAGGCCCATCTTCTCCTGGTCGGCCTTTGTCTTGGGCTCCACCGCAACCGAGATGACCGGCGCGGGGAACACCATCTTCTCGAGCGTGATCACCTTGTCGAGATCGCAGAGCGTATCGCCGGTGATGACGTCCTTCAGGCCGACCGCCGCGGCGATGTCTCCTGCGCGCACTTCCTTGATCTCGGTGCGATCGCTCGCGTGCATCTGCAGCAGCCGCCCGATGCGCTCCTTGCGGTCCTTCGAGGGCACGTAGACGGTGTCGCCCGAATTGAGCGTCCCCGAGTAAACGCGGAAGAAGGTCAGGTTGCCGACGAACGGATCGTTGAGGATCTTGAAGGCGAGCGCGGCAAAAGGCTCCTCATCGCTCGCCTTGCGAGTCGATGGCGCGCCGTCGGTAGTGCCTTTGACGTCGGGCATCTCGATGGGCGAGGGCATGAACTCGATGACCGCATCGAGCAGCGCCTGCACGCCCTTGTTCTTGAAGGCGGTGCCGCACATCACGAGCACGATCTCGTTCTTGATCGAGCGCGCGCGCAGTCCCGTGCGGATCTCCTCCTCGGAGAGCTCCTCGCCTTCGAGATACTTGTTCAGCAACTCCTCGTTGCCCTCGGCCGCCGCCTCGATCATTTTCGCCCGGTATTCGTTGGCCTGGGCCTGCAGGCTCTCGGGCACCTCGCGGAACTCGAATTTCATCCCCTGGGTGTCCATGTCCCAGTAGATGGCTTTCATGCGCACGAGATCGACGACGCCTTCGAAGTTTTCCTCGGCGCCGATCGGAATCTGGATCGGTACGGGATTGCCGCGCAGGCGGCTCCTGATCTGCTCGATGCAGCGGAAGTAATTCGCGCCGGCGCGATCCATCTTGTTGACGAAGGCGATGCGCGGCACGCCATATCGATTCATCTGCCGCCAGACGGTCTCGGACTGGGGCTGCACGCCCGACACCGCGCAGAACAGCGCCACCGCGCTATCGAGCACGCGCAGCGAGCGTTCCACCTCGATAGTGAAATCGACGTGCCCGGGTGTGTCGATGATGTTGATGCGATGCTCGGGGAAGCTGTTGTCCATCCCCTTCCAGAAGCAGGTGGTCGCTGCCGCCGTGATCGTGATGCCGCGCTCCTGCTCCTGCTCCATGTAGTCCATCACGGCCGCACCGTCGTGCACCTCGCCGATCTTGTGGGAGACGCCGGTGTAGAAAAGGATGCGCTCGGTGGTTGTCGTCTTCCCCGCATCGATATGCGCCGAGATGCCGATATTCCGATACCGCTCGATGGGCGTCGCGCGTGCCACAGTAGAATTCCTTCAGCGAAGGGCCCGGTGGGCCGAAATGGCCGCTGCTCTTACCAGCGGTAGTGCGCGAAGGCCTTGTTCGCCTCCGCCATGCGATGGGTGTCTTCGCGCTTGCGCACCGCGGCACCGCGGTTCTCCGCGGCATCCATCAGCTCATGTGCGAGGCGAAAGGCCATGGATTTCTCGCTGCGATCGCGTGCAGCCTCGATGACCCAGCGCATCGCCAGTGTCTGGCGGCGCGTAGCGCGCACTTCAACCGGTACCTGGTACGTGGCACCGCCCACCCGGCGCGATTTGACCTCCACCACCGGCTTCACGTTGTCGAGTGCGGTCGAGAGGACGTCGATGGACTCCGCGCCCTTCTTGCCGGTCTTCTCGCCGATGCGATCGAGGGCGCCGTAGATGATGCGCTCCGCGGCCGACTTCTTGCCGCTCTTCATGATGACGTTCATGAACTTGGCCAGCATGTCGTTGTTGAACTTGGGGTCCGGCAGAATGGTCCGGACCGGAGCTTGGGCTCGACGGCTCATGACTTGACTCTCTTGGCGGGCTCGGCCCGGAGATGTCCCCGAACGGCGCTCGGCCGGTTCGCAGGTTGGATCGACGTGTTCATTTCTTCGGCCGCTTCGCGCCGTACTTCGAGCGTGACTGCTTGCGCTCGCCGACGCCGGCGCAATCGAGCGTGCCACGCACGGTGTGATAGCGAACTCCGGGGAGATCCTTGACGCGACCGCCGCGGATGAGCACCACCGAGTGCTCTTGAAGGTTATGGCCCTCGCCACCGATGTAGCTGGTGACTTCGTAGCCATTCGTCAGTCTGACACGGCAAACCTTGCGAAGTGCCGAGTTCGGCTTCTTGGGCGTCGTGGTGTAGACGCGGGTGCACACTCCGCGCTTCTGAGGAGAGGCCCCCAATGCCGGCACCTTTGTCTTTTCCGCCTTGGTCCGGCGCGGTTCCCGGATGAGCTGACCCGTGGTCGCCATGCTTCTCTGTCTCCTCGATGATTGCTGAAAGCGGCCCTGCAGGCCTCTTTGACAGCGCCCCGGAACAGGTCCTGCGCCGGGCTGCTCACACCCGCGATCGGCCGGGCAGGCTTAAGTGTGCGCGACTGGAAGAAGACCGGGCCGCCCTCGAAAAGGCGGCCCGGTCTTTGAAGTCACGGCTTTACAATCCGGCGTGCAGTCGGGCCGGATCGACAAAGGCCGGCGATTCTAGGTACGGGGGGCGGGAGTGTCAACGCCTGCAAGGCCTGCAGGTCCGGGGCGTGTCGCGGTGGTGCCGACAGCGTCGCCGTAAGCTGCACTTTTATATGCCACAATGCCCGACGCCCTGCCCTGCCCTGCCCTGCCCTGCGGACGGAACGGTACTTCCGATGCTGCTGTCCAGCTGTCGCTGCCTTCTGCGCTCGTCCGCGCCGCTCGCCCGGATCGCCCGCCCGGCCCCGCTCGCGCTGCTGCTCGCGGTTCGCAGTCTGCGTCACCTGGTCGCACTCCTGCGTGATCTAAGGGACGAGTTCGCCGTCTTCGAGTTTGATCAGCGCGGGGGCGACGCGCTGGCTGTGGACGCGACCAATGCGACCCTCACCGAAAAGGCGCGCGCACGCAAGGCTCGCCGGACATCTTGGCCGTGTGGCAGGCAAAGCCGGCGAACTAAGCCACCAGGGCGGATCGATCATCCTGCGCGGACCGACGCGTCAGCGCGTCACACCCTTCGCACCGTCGGTTTTGACGTGTTGCATCAATACCGAGCACGCGCGATGATCGTGTGCGGCAAAAAACAAAAGGGGACACTCATGAGAAAGGTCTTGGCGGCGGTTGCGGCCTTGGCGTTATGTAACATATCCATCGCTCAAGTGGGCACCGCGGCCAAAGAGGGTGCCAAGGCCACGTCCGAAAAGGCGCAGCAGGTGGGAGACCAGGCGAAAGCGGCCGTGTCTTCGGAGCCCAATAAATCGGTGGACAAGGCGAAGGCCCGGGTCCACAAGGCGAAGGCGCATCATCATGCGAAAGCGGCCAAGGATGCCGCGAAGAACATTCCCAAGTAACCCGCCCGCGGCCGTTACGCGGGGCGAATCTCGTTCCGCGCCACATAGCTGCAGCAACTGATCGACATGATTTGCGCGGCGGCGCACGGCAATCGTGCAGGCGCTACGACGGCCGCGCGGTCATCTGATTTTCTCCTGGATCGCCCGCAATTCCTTCGCCCCCAAAAGATCCTTTTCCCGGCCCAGCGCTTCCTTTGCCCGAATCAGATCTTCCAGCGAAATCACTCGGCAGCGCCGCCCCCAGATCCGTCTCGAGGTACAGATTCTTGACGGGAACGCCGGGGACAGGATTTTCGAGGAAGGAGAGTCGTTGCGGCGTGAGCCGGTGAGTAGGATGCAGCTCACGCAGCGCGCTGCGCAGTTTCACCACATCCTCGTCGCTCAGTACAGCGCATACGTCCAGATCGCGCGTGACGAGCGTTGAGCCGTGCAGAAGCGCTGCGAATCCCCCGACAACAACAAAATCGAGGTCAGCGTCGCAGAGTTTTTGGAGCAGAAGACCGAGGCTCGCCACGGATATTCCCCGCGATTCGTTCGAGTTCGAGGGCCAGCTCCAGTGCCGCGTCGTGCAGTAGCATAGCTCAGATTGGTGTCGATCAGGCTCAGGTCGAAGCCTGCGCGCTCCGCTTCGTCACATGCGCCGGTCGTTCCAGACATGATGCCAACATAGCCCGCGGGTATCCGCCCCACAAGTCCCTGCGCATGCCGACAAAAGGGTCTGCGGCAGCCGCAGACCCTTTCCTACCGATCAGCTGGCCGTGCTCTCCGACTCCTCCCCAACACTCGTTTCCTCGATGTCGGGTAGTCCACCGCCCACGTCCATGAAGCTGCGGCGATCGGTGCCCTCGGTCTTGCGCCGGCGGGAGGCATGGGCGGCGAAGCCCGTGCCGGCCGGAATCAGCCGACCCACGATGACGTTTTCCTTCAGACCGCGCAGATCGTCCTTCAGACCGCGCACCGCCGCTTCCGTCAGCACCCGGGTGGTCTCCTGGAACGAGGCCGCCGAGATGAACGACTCGGTGGCGAGCGAAGCCTTGGTGATGCCCAGCAGCACCGGCTGCAACCGGGCCGGCTGCTTGCCGTCCTGCTGCGAGCGATCGTTGATGTCCAGCGCCCGCGCGCGATCGAGCTGCTCGCCACGCAGCAGCGTCGTCTCGCCGATCTCCTGAACCTCCGTCTTGCGCAGCATCTGCCGGATGATCACCTCGATGTGCTTGTCGTTGATCTTCACGCCCTGCAGCCGATAGACATCCTGAATCTCGCGCACCAGGTAGTTCGCCAGCGCCTCGACGCCCTGCAGACGCAGGATGTCGTGCGGATTCGGCTCACCGTCGGCGATCACCTCGCCGCGCTCCACGGTCTCACCCTCGAACACGTTGAGCTGGCGCCACTTCGGAATCAGCTCCTCGTACTTCTCGCCGTCGTCGCTGGTGATGATCAACCGGCGCTTGCCCTTGGTCTCCTTGCCGAAGCTCACCGTGCCGGATTTTTCCGCGAGAATGGCCGGATCCTTGGGCTTGCGTGCCTCGAACAGATCCGCCACCCGCGGCAGACCGCCGGTGATATCGCGCGTCTTCGACGACTCCTGCGGAATACGTGCGATGACATCGCCAACGGACACCTTGGCGCCATCCTCCAGGCTGACCAGAGCTCCGGGGGGCAGCGTATACACCGCCGGGATCTCGGTATTGGCGAACGTGATTTCCTTGCCCTTGGCGTTCACCAGCTTCATCGTTGCCCGCAGGTCCTTGCCGCCGCGTTGCTTCGTATCGAGCACGACCGTGCTGGACAGGCCCGTCACCTCGTCCACCTGCGACGTGACGGTCATGCCATCCACGAAGTCCTGGAACTTGAGCAACCCGGCCACCTCGGTGACCACCGGATGCGTATGCGGGTCCCACGTCGCCACCACCTGGCCGCCGACGACCGAGTCGCCTTCCTTTGCCGTGATCATCGCCCCGTAGGGGATCTTGTAGCGCTCGCGCTCGCGGCCGTACTCGTCGACCACGCCGATCTCGCCCGAGCGGGACACCGCAACCAGGTGACCCTTCTCGTGCTGCACCGTCTTGATGTGATGGAATCGCAGCACGCCCTTGTTGCGCACCTCGACACTGCTCGCCGCAGCGGCCCGCGATGCCGCACCACCGATGTGGAACGTGCGCATCGTGAGCTGCGTGCCCGGCTCGCCAATCGACTGCGCAGCGATGACACCCACCGCCTCGCCGATGCTGATGGAGCGGCCACGGGCGAGATCGCGTCCATAACAGGACGAGCACACGCCATAGCGGGTCTGACAGGTGATCGGCGAGCGCACCAGCATCTGATCGACGCCGTCGTGCTCGAGCCGGCGCACGTGCTGCTCATCGAGCAGCGTGTTCTTGGCGATGAGCACCTCGTCGGTGCCGGGTTTGAGGATGTCCTCGGCCAGTACGCGGCCGAGCACCCGCTCGCCGAGCGCCTCCACGACATCCCCGCCCTCCACGAGCGGCGCCATGCTCAGGCCGTTCGAGGTGCCGCAATCCTCCTCGGTGACCACCAGGTCCTGCGCTACGTCCACCAGGCGGCGGGTCAGGTAGCCGGAATTGGCCGTCTTCAGGGCAGTGTCGGCCAGGCCCTTGCGGGCACCGTGTGTCGAGATGAAGTACTGCAGAACGTTCAGACCTTCGCGGAAGTTCGCGGTGATCGGCGTCTCGATGATGGAGCCATCCGGCTTGGCCATCAGGCCGCGCATGCCGGCGAGCTGGCGGATCTGCGCGGCCGAGCCTCGCGCTCCGGAGTCGGCCATCATGAAGATGGAATTGAAGGACTTCTGCTTCTTCAGCTGACCCTTCAGATCGGTCGCCTCCTCGGTGCCGAGCTTCTCCATCATCGCCTTGGCCACCTGGTCATTCGCGCGCGACCAGATGTCTACCACCTTGTTGTAGCGCTCACCGTTGGTGACGAGTCCGGACGAATACTGGTCCTGAATCTCCTTCACCTCATGGTCGGCGGAGGCGACGATCCGGGTCTTCTGCTCCGGAATCACGATGTCGTCGATGCCGAAGGAGACACCCGAACGCGTCGCGTAGTGGAATCCCGTGTACATCAGCTGGTCGGCGAAGACCACGGTCTCCTTGAGACCCAGGGCGCGATAGCACGCGTTGATCGTCGCGGAGATGGCCTTCTTGGTCATGTCCTGATTGATCAGGTCGAACGACAATCCCTTGGGCAGAATTTCGAACAGCAGCGCACGGCCGGCCGTCGTGTCGACCCGCCGGATCTGATCGTGCAGCACGCCGCCTTCCCCGCGCACGTGCTCCCGCAGGCGCACGCGGATCTTCGCCTGCAGATCGATCGAGCGGCTCTCGTAGGCACGATGCACCTCGTGCACGTCGGCGAAGGCCATGCCCTCACCACGCGCACCGACGCGCTCGCGCGTCATGTAATACAGCCCGAGCACGACGTCCTGCGAGGGAACGATGATCGGATCCCCGTTGGCCGGCGAGAGGATGTTGTTGGAAGACATCATCAGGGCGCGTGCCTCGAGCTGTGACTCCAGCGAAAGGGGCACATGCACGGCCATCTGGTCGCCGTCGAAGTCTGCATTGAATGCGGTGCAGACGAGCGGATGCAACTGGATCGCCTTGCCTTCCACCAATAGCGGCTCGAACGCCTGGATCCCTAAGCGATGCAGCGTCGGTGCCCGGTTCAGCAGCACGGGATGCTCGCGGATGACCTCCTCGAGAATGTCCCAGACCTCGGGGCCCTCGCGCTCGACCAGGCGCTTGGCCGCCTTGATGGTCGAGGCCTCGCCACGTAGCTGCAGCTTCTGGAAGATGAACGGCTTGAACAGCTCGAGTGCCATCTTCTTCGGCAGACCGCACTGGTGCAGGCGCAGCTGCGGGCCCACGACGATGACCGAGCGGCCCGAGTAGTCGACCCGCTTGCCGAGCAGGTTCTGGCGGAACCGGCCCTGCTTGCCCTTGATCATGTCGGCGAGCGATTTCAGCGGGCGCTTGTTGGTGCCGGTGATCGCACGTCCCCGCCGCCCGTTGTCGAGCAGCGCATCGACCGCTTCCTGCAGCATGCGCTTCTCGTTGCGCACGATGATGTCGGGCGCATTGAGCTCGAGCAGGCGCCGCAGGCGGTTGTTGCGGTTGATGACGCGCCGATACAGATCGTTGAGATCGGAGGTCGCGAAGCGGCCGCCATCGAGCGGCACGAGGGGGCGCAGATCCGGCGGCAGCACCGGCAGAACCGTCAGGACCATCCACTCCGGCTTGTTGCCGGACTCGATGAACGACTCCACCAGCTTCAGCCGTTTCGACAGGCGCTTGAGCTTGGTCTCCGAGGAGGTGCCACCCATCTCTTCGCGGATCTTCACCATCTCCTGCGGCAGGTCGATGGTGCGCAGCAGCTCGAAGACCGCTTCGGCGCCCATGCGGGCGTCGAACTCATCCCCGTGCTCCTCGATCGCCTCGAGATACATCTCATCGGTCAGCAGCTGGCCACGCTGCATCGGGGTCATGCCCGGATCGATGACGACGAACGCCTCGAAATACAGCACCCGCTCGATCTCGCGCAGCGTCATGTCGAGCATGAGGCCGATGCGCGAGGGGAGCGACTTCAGGAACCAGATGTGCGCGGTCGGGCTGGCGAGCTCGATGTGGCCCATGCGCTCGCGGCGCACCTTCGACTGGGTGACCTCGACGCCGCATTTCTCGCAGACGACGCCCCGGTGCTTCAGGCGCTTGTACTTGCCGCAAAGGCACTCGTAGTCCTTCACGGGGCCGAAGATCTTCGCGCAGAACAATCCATCGCGCTCCGGCTTGAAGGTGCGGTAGTTGATCGTCTCCGGCTTCTTCACCTCGCCGTAGGACCACGCACGGATCATCTCAGGCGAAGCGAGCCCGATCTTGATCGAGTCGAAGTGCTCGACCGGAGCATGCTGCTTGAACAGTTTCAGTAGATCTTTCATTAATCTTGCTCCAGCTCCATGTTGATACCGAGCGAACGGATTTCCTTCACGAGTACGTTGAAGGACTCCGGCATGCCGGCATCCATCTGGTGATTGCCGTCCACGATGTTCTTGTACATCTTGGTGCGGCCGTTCACATCGTCCGACTTGACGGTCAGCATCTCCTGCAGTGTGTAGGCCGCGCCGTAGGCTTCCAGCGCCCAGACCTCCATCTCCCCGAAGCGCTGTCCGCCGAACTGCGCCTTGCCCCCGAGCGGCTGCTGCGTGACGAGGCTGTACGGTCCGGTCGAGCGGGCGTGCATCTTGTCGTCGACGAGGTGGTTGAGCTTCAGCATGTACATGTAGCCGACGGTCACCTGGCGCTCGAAGCGCTCGCCGGTGCGCCCGTCGAACAGATGCGTCTGGCCGTTGGTCGGCAGGTCCGCCAGTGTCAGCAGCCGCTTGATCTCCTGCTCGCTCGCACCATCGAACACCGGTGTCGCCATCGGTACGCCGTTCGAGAGGTTCTGGGCGAGCTGCAGCAGATCCGCATCGCTCAACCCGTCGGTGTCCTCCTTCTGGCCGCCGGTTTCGTTGTACACCCGCTTGATGAACGCGCGCAGCTCGGCCACCGCCGCCTGGGCCTCCAGCATGCGCCCGATCTTCAATCCCACGCCCTTCGCCGCCCAGCCCAGATGGGTCTCGAGCACCTGCCCGACGTTCATGCGGGAGGGCACGCCGAGGGGATTCAACACGATGTCGACCGGCGTGCCATCCTCGAGGTATGGCATGTCCTCGACCGGCACGATCGTGGAGATGACGCCCTTGTTGCCATGCCGGCCCGCCATCTTGTCGCCCGGCTGCACGCGGCGCTTTACCGCCAGGTACACCTTGACCATCTTCAACACGCCCGGCGCGAGGTCATCGCCGGCGGTGATTTTCGCCTTCTTGTCATCCAGGCGCTTCTCGAACGCCTTGCGCTGCAGCTTCAACCGCTCGGATGTCTGCTCCAGCTGCGAGTTGGCGTCCTCGTCCTCGAGGCGGATCTCGAACCATTCCTCGCGTGGCAGCTCGTCGAGATACTCCGCGGTCACCTTCGTGGCAGCCTTGAGCTTGCGCGGTCCGCCCGCGGCCGTCTGGCCCACGAGCATGCCGCGCACGCGCTGGTAGAGGTCGTCCTCGAGAATGCGCTGCTGGTCGGCAAAATCCTTGCGCACCCGCTCGATCTCGGCCTTCTCGATCGACAAGGCGCGCGAATCCTTGTCCACACCGTCGCGCGTGAAGACGCGTACGTCGATGACGGTCCCATCCATCCCGGGGGGGACTCTCAGGCTCGTGTCTTTGACGTCCGATGCCTTCTCGCCAAAGATTGCCCGCAGCAGTTTCTCCTCGGGTGTCAGCTGAGTCTCGCCCTTGGGCGTGACCTTGCCGACGAGAATGTCCCCCGCCTTGACTTCGGCCCCGATGAAGGCGATTCCCGCCTCATCCAGCTTGGCGAGCGCGGCATCGCCCACGTTCGGAATGTCCGCCGTGATCTCCTCCGGCCCGAGTTTCGTGTCGCGTGCGACGCAGGTCAGCTCCTCGATGTGAATCGTTGTGAAGCGGTCCTCCTGCACCACCCGCTCGGAAATGAGGATGGAATCCTCGAAGTTGTAGCCGTTCCAGGGCATGAACGCGACGAGCAGGTTCTGCCCGAGCGCGAGCTCGCCCAGATGCGTGGACGGCCCATCGGCCAGCACGTCGCCGCGCGCGATCACGTCACCCGCGTTCACCAGCGGACGCTGGTTGATGCAGGTGTTCTGGTTGGAGCGCGTGTACTTCGTCAGGTTGTAGATGTCCACGCCCGGCTCGCCGGCGGTGGTTTCGTCGTCGTGTACCCGCACCACGATGCGGGACGCGTCCACGGAATCGACCGATCCGCCGCGTTTGGCGATGACGGTGACGCCGGAATCGATGGCGACTGGACGCTCCATGCCCGTTCCCACCAGCGGGGTTTCGGAGCGCAGCGTCGGCACGGCCTGGCGCTGCATGTTGGAGCCCATGAGGGCCCGGTTCGCATCGTCATGCTCGAGGAAGGGAATGAGCGAGGCGGCGACCGAGACGATCTGCTTCGGACTGACGTCCATGTAGTTGATGCGCTCGCGCGGCATCAGCGTGAACTCGTTCTGATAGCGGCACGAGACGAGCTCGTCCACGAGCTCGCCCTTCGGGCCGAGCACGGCGTTCGCCTGCGCGACCGCGAACTCCCCCTCTTCGATTGCCGAGAGGAAGTCGATTCGATCGCTGACGCGACCGTTGTCCACGCGCCGGTACGGCGTCTCGAGGAAGCCATACTGGTTGGTGCGCGCATACACCGACAGCGAGTTGATCAGGCCGATATTCGGGCCCTCCGGGGTTTCGATCGGGCACACCCGGCCATAGTGCGTCGGGTGCACGTCGCGCACCTCGAATCCGGCGCGCTCGCGGGTGAGGCCGCCTGGGCCAAGCGCCGAGACGCGCCGCTTGTGCGTCACCTCGGACAGCGGATTGTTCTGATCCATGAACTGCGAGAGCTGCGAGGAACCGAAGAACTCCTTCACTGCGGCAGCCACTGGCTTGGCGTTGATCATCTCCTGCGGCATCAACGGCTCGGTCTCGGCGATGGTCAGACGCTCCTTCACCGCGCGTTCGACCCGTACCAGACCGACGCGGAAGGCATTTTCGGCCATCTCACCCACGCTGCGCACACGGCGATTGCCCAGGTGATCGATATCGTCCACCTGACCGTTGCCGTTGCGGATGTCGATCAGCACCTTGAGCACGTCGATGATGTCGGAAGTCTCGCCGAATTTCGCCACCAGCCGCTTCGAATTCTCGTCCGTGCGGCCCGAGAAGTACTTGTGGTCGTACAGAATGCCGCTGCCGGTGATCTCCTTGCGGCTCACGCGGCGGTTGAACTTCATGCGACCGACCGCCGACAGATCGTAGCGCTCCGGATTGAAGAACAGATTGCCGAAGAGGTTCTCCGCGGCATCCTTCGTCGGCGGTTCCCCGGGACGCATCATGCGGTAGATCTCGACGAGCGCCTCCAGGCGCGTCTTGGTCGGATCGATGCGCAGCGTGTCGGAAATGTACGGGCCGCGATCGAGGTCGTTCACGTACAACGTGTTGACTTCAGTGATGTTGGACTCGATCAGCTTCTCGACGGAAGCGGCGGTCAGCACCTCGTTTGCCTTGGCGATGATCTCGCCGGTCTCGGTGTTGACGACATCGTGTGACAGAACCTTGCCATACACGTACTCGCGCGGCACACGCAGCCGGGTGACCTTGGCATCCTCGAGCTGGCGCACGTGGCGCGCGGTGATGCGGCGGCCCTCCTCGACGATCACCTGCTCGCCGATGCGGATCTCGAAGGTCGCGGTCTCGCCGCGCAGGCGCTGCGGCACGAGCTGCAGGGCGACCTCGTCGCGATTGACGAAGAAGGTGTTGGTATCGAAGAAGGTGGCGAGAATCTCGGCCTCGTTCATGCCGAGCGCACGCAGGATGATCGTCACCGGCAGCTTGCGCCGCCGATCGATGCGCGCGAACACGCAGTCCTTGGGGTCGAATTCGAAGTCGAGCCAGGAGCCACGGTAGGGAATGATGCGGGCGGAGAACAGCAGCTTGCCCGAGGAATGCGTCTTGCCCCGATCGTGATCGAAGAACACCCCCGGGCTGCGATGCAGCTGGGAGACGATCACGCGCTCGGTGCCATTGATGATGAAAGTGCCGTTGTCGGTCATCAGCGGCAGCTCACCGAGATAGACTTCCTGCTCGCGCACGTCCTTCACCGGCTTCTTGGCGCCGGCGGCCTCCTTGTCGAGGACGATCAGGCGCACTTTCACGCGCAGCGGTGCAGCGTAGGTGAGCCCGCGCAGCTGACACTCTTTGACGTCGAATACCGGCTCACCGAGACGGTAGCTGACGTACTCGAGCGAGGCGTTGCCGGAGTAGCTCGAAATCGGGAAGACGCTCTTGAAGGCAGCGTGCAGTCCGACATCACCGCGCGATCCTTCGGGCTTCTCGGCCTGCAGGAAGGAGCGATAGGAGTCGAGCTGGATGGCGAGCAGGTACGGCACCTCAAGTATGCTCGGCTGCTTGCCGAAATTCTTGCGGATGCGCTTCTTCTCGGTGAAGGAATAAGCCATCAGGTCACCTCAGACGAAAATGAATGTACCGGGCTCGCGCGGCGGCGCGAACCCGGCAGGCAGTGGGGCGCACGGACGGGCAGATCTACTTGATCTCCACCTTCGCGCCAGCATCCTCGAGCTTCTTCTTGAAGGCTTCCGAGTCCGCCTTGGATACAGCTTCCTTGACGAGCGAGGGCACCCCTTCCACGAGGTCCTTCGCTTCCTTCAGTCCAAGTCCGGTGATTTCGCGGATCACCTTGATTACCGTCACCTTCTTCTCGGCCGGATACTCTTTCAGCGAGACGGTGAATTCCGTTTGCTCCTCAACGGGCGCGGCGGCGGCTCCCCCTGCGGCAGGGGCAGCGGCGATCGCGACGGGGGCCGCGGCGGTGACGCCGAACTTCTTCTCGAAATCCGCGATGAGGTCAACGACCTCGACGAGGGTCAATTTGGAAATTGCATCGAGGATCTCATCTTTACTGACAGCCATGTTGGGTCTCCAATTAAGAATTCAAGACAAGGGGGTTCAGGCGTTCGCGGCCGGTGCCGCGGCACCGCCCATCTGGTCCCGATAAGCGGCGAGCGCGCGCACAAGCTTTGCCGGTGGCTCGGCCAGGGTGCTGACGAGCTTCTGCAGTGGCGCTTTGATAACGCCGAGCAGCAGCGACAACGCCTGTTCGCGTGTGGGCAGGCTGGCCACGCGCTCGAGATCCGCGGCAGGCAGAATCTGTCCGCCGAGCCCGACGAGTGTCGCAACCAGCTTATCGTGCGTCTTCGCGAAGTCCTTCACCACGCGCGCAGCCGCGCCCGGGTCGTCCTTCGAGAAAGCGAGCACCAGAGGACCTTTGAGCTTCGACCCGACAGATTCGAAGGACGTGCCGGCGAGGGCCTTGCGTGCGAGCGTGTTCTTGACCACGCGCATGTACACGCCTTGCCCGCGCGCCTTGGCGCGAAGCTCCGTCATCTGCCCGACCGTGAGCCCACGGTACTCGGCGGCGACGACGGATTGCGCCGTTGCCGCAACCTCCGCAACCTCCGCCACGAGCGCCTTCTTGTCTTCCAGGTTGAGTGCCATAACTTCATCTCCTTCAAGCCATAGAAGATCACGAGCGACGAAGCCCCATCCTGCTGGCTTCGCCCGCACACAGGAAACGAGCCCCTGTGCGCTCTGGATCGACAGTGACCTCCACGCCCGAGGAGTTCCTCGAAGCGAACAGCGGTTCACCATCTGCGCAGGCGGCCATTAAGAGGGCCGCGGCCTAAGCCGTTCCCCCGCCTGCGGTCTTCGATGGAGCCCGTCCCGTCATCAGGACGGACCCGCACGAAACTGAAAAATCGGATCTGCGCCCCTTTAGCCGAGGCTCGCCTGATCCACCACCACACCCGGTCCCATCGTCGAGGACACGGCGATACGTTTGAGGTACTGACCCTTCGAGGCGGCTGGTTTCGCCTTGTGCAGATCGGCGATCAGCGCCGCCAGATTCTCCTTCAGGGCTTGGATCTCGAAGCTGGCTTTGCCGATCGTGCAATGGACGATCCCGGCCTTGTCCACGCGATAGGTCACCTGACCGGCCTTCGCGTTCTTCACCGCTGTCGCCACATCGGCCGTCACGGTGCCGACTTTCGGATTCGGCATGAGCCCCCGCGGGCCCAGGATCTGCCCGAGCTGGCCGACGACCCGCATCGCGTCCGGGCTGGCAATGACGCGATCGAAGTTGATCTCGCCGGCCTTGACCTGCGCGGCCAGATCATCGAGCCCCACGATGTCGGCCCCGGCCGCCTTGGCGAGCTCTTGATTCTTGCCCGAGGTGAACACGGCCACGCGCACGGTCTTGCCGGTGCCGTGCGGCATGACGGTGGATCCGCGGACCTGCTGGTCGGATTTGCTGGCGTCGATACCCAGATTCACCGCGGCATCGACCGTCTCGTTGAACTTGGCAGTCGCGAATTCCTTCACGAACTGCAGCGCCTGCTCCACCGGGTATTGCTTGCCGGGAGTCAGTTTCGCCTTCCAGGCTTGTTCGCGCTTCGCCACGCTCATGATTCGATTCCTTCCACATCTACGCCCATGCTGCGGGCGCTACCGGCAATCGTGCGCACGGCCGCCTCCAGGTCTGCGGCCGTCAGATCCGGCGTTTTCAGCTTCGCGATCTCCTCGAGCTGCTTGCGTGAGATTTTCCCCACCTTCGAGGTGTTGGGAGTGCCACTGCCTTTCTCGATGCCGATCGCCTTGCGGATGAGCACCGCCGCTGGCGGCGTCTTCATCACGAACGTGAAGCTGCGATCGCTGTACACGGTGATGATCACCGGGATGGGCAACCCCTTCTCCACCTTCTGGGTCTGCGCATTGAACTGCTTGCAGAACTCCATGATGTTCACGCCCTGCTGACCCAGCGCCGGCCCGATGGGCGGCGAGGGATTGGCGGCGCCCGCGGGCACCTGCAGCTTGACGTACCCCTGTACCTTCTTTGCCATAACGACTCCTGGGTCCCAGCGCCTTGCGGCTCCCCTTGTCTATTTGGCTGAAATCGCCTGCGGCGATTTCAGCGGACACACTACCGTCGTCCGCAGGCAAAGGACGTGACCTTTGCCTGCTGCGCCCACTGACTGCCCCTGCGTCGATTTCAGCGGACATCACTCCATCGTCCGCAGGCAAAGGACGTGACCTTTGCCTGCTGCGCCCACTGACTGCCCCTGCGGCGATTTCAGCCAAACGCACAACTCAGGCCTTCTCCACCTGCGAGAAATCCAGCTCGACGGGCGTCGAGCGCCCGAGGATCTGCACGGCGACCTGCAACCGGTTCTTCTCGTAGTTCACACTCTCCACGACGCCATTGAAGTCGTTGAACGGCCCGTCGACGACGCGCACGACCTCACCCGGCTCGAAGAGCACCTTCGGCCTGGGCTTGTCCACACCTTCTTCGACGCGGCGCAGGATCTGCATTGCTTCCTTGTCGGTAATCGGTGCGGGCTTCTCGGGCGTTCCGCCGATGAAGCCGAGCACCTTCGGCACGTCGCGCACGAGATGCCAGGTGTCCTCGTCCATCTCCATCTGCACGAGCACGTAGCCCGGATAGAACTTGCGCTCGCTCTTGCGCTTCTGGCCGTCGCGCATCTCGACGACTTCCTCCGTCGGCACCAGGATCTCGCCGAACTTGGGCTCGAGACTGGCGCGACGGATGCGCTCCTTGAGCGATTCCGCCACTCGATGCTCGAAATTCGAGTAGGCATGTACCACGTACCATCTCAACGCCACGCTCAACCCCCCTGTCCCGTCAAAGCCCGCGTAGCCCATGCGAGCGCGAGATCGAGGCCCCAGAAAAAGACGCCGGCAATGACTACGAAGACGAACACGACGAGGGTCGTCATTCCCGTCTCCTGCCTATTCGGCCACACGATTTTGCGCATCTCGATGCGCGAATCGGCTATGAACTGTTGCAGCGCGGTGCCGTAGCGCGAGAATCCGATGGCCACGGCCGCCAGGACGATGCCCGCTGCAACGGACAGCCACCGAAGCCAGGCCGGTCGTCCCTCGAGCACGTAATAGCCAGCCACGCCTGCGATCACCAGCAGGATCGCTACCGCGAGCTTTGCCTTGTCCGACGTCCCGGCGTCCTGGACTCTTGTCTCGTCTGAAGCTGTCATGGACTCTTCATGAAGTGGCAGGCCAGGAGGGAATCGAACCCCCAACCTGCGGTTTTGGAGACCGCCGCTCTGCCAATTGAGCTACTGGCCTAATCAATTAGCTGAAATCGCCTATGGCGATTTCAGCGGACATTACTCCGTCACCCGCAGGCAAAGGACGTGACCTTTGCCTGCTGCTCGTGTGCTGAAATTCACCCGGCGATTTCAGCGGAAATCACTTCGTCACCCGCAGGCAAAGGACGTGACCTTTGCCTGCTGCTCGTGTGCTGAAATTCACCCGGCAATTCCAGCGGACATTACTCCGTCGCCCGCAGGCAAAGGACACTACTTCAGGATTTTCGCCACGACGCCGGCGCCGACGGTCTTGCCGCCCTCGCGGATCGCAAAGCGCAGCCCCTCCTCCATCGCAATCGGACTGATCAGCTCCACCACCATCTTGATGTTGTCCCCGGGCATGATCATCTCCGTCCCCGCCGGCAACTCGATCGCCCCGGTCACATCCGTGGTGCGAAAGTAAAACTGCGGCCGATAACCTTTGAAAAACGGCGTGTGCCGCCCGCCTTCCTCCTTGGTCAGCACGTACACCTCCGCCTCAAACTGCGTGTGCGGAGTGATGCTGCCGGGCTTGGCCAGTACCTGCCCGCGCTCGACCTCCTCGCGCTTGGTGCCGCGCAGCAGCACCCCTACGTTGTCCCCCGCCTGCCCCTCATCCAGCAGCTTGCGAAACATCTCTACCCCAGTGCAGGTGGTCTTCACCGTGGGCCGTAACCCCACAATCTCCACCTCATCGTTCACCTTGATGATCCCGCGCTCAATGCGCCCCGTCACCACCGTGCCGCGCCCGGAGATCGAAAAAACATCCTCCACAGGCATCAAAAACGGCTTCTCTACCTCCCGCTTCGGAATCGGAATGTACTTGTCCATCTCCTCCACCAGCCTCACCACCGCCGGTACCCCAATCTCGCTCTTGTCCCCCTCGAGCGCCTTCAACGCCGAACCAATGATGATCGGGGTCTGCTCCCCGGGAAACTTGTACACCGTCAATAGCTCCCGTACCTCCATCTCCACCAGCTCCAACAGCTCCTTGTCATCCACCATGTCCGCCTTGTTCATGAATACCACGATGTAGGGAACCCCAACCTGGCGCGCCAGCAAAATGTGCTCGCGCGTCTGGGGCATCGGCCCATCGGCTGCCGAAACCACCAAAATCGCCCCGTCCATCTGCGCAGCTCCCGTGATCATGTTCTTCACATAGTCCGCATGCCCCGGACAATCCACATGCGCGTAATGGCGCACACTGCTCTGATACTCCACGTGCGCCGTCGAAATCGTAATCCCCCGCGCCTTCTCCTCCGGTGCCTTGTCAATCTGGTCATACGCCATGAACTGACCCCCATGGGTCTCGGCCATCACCTTCGTCAGCGCCGCCGTCAGCGTCGTCTTGCCGTGATCTACGTGCCCAATCGTCCCCACATTCACGTGCGGCTTGCTGCGCTCAAACTTCTCTTTCGACATGGTGTATTTCCTCGAAGACCCGGGCCCTTTCCCGGCGAATGAAACGACAAACCGTACCCCGTAACACGCGCCGGACGGCGACGCCGCGTACGCCGCACTCCTGCTTCTCCAGGCGGCCACCTGGAGCCCACGACCGGAATCGAACCGGTGACCTCGTCCTTACCAAGGACGTGCTCTACCGACTGAGCTACGTGGGCGGACAACTCGCACTGGAGCGGGTAGTGGGAATCGAACCCACGTCATCAGCTTGGAAGGCTGAGGTTCTACCATTGAACTACACCCGCTGATGGCGCCGCACCGCAGGCTCGCTCTCCGGCTCGACTCGACCCCGGTCCGACGTGGTGGAGGGGGTAGGATTCGAACCTACGAAGGCGTAAGCCGGCAGATTTACAGTCTGCTCCCGTTGGCCGCTTGGGTACCCCTCCGCGAAAACGAGCCGCGTATTCTGATTTCGGGTGCCCGGGGTGTCAATGCATCTTGGCGCGGTATTTGCTAGCTGAGTCGGCCGCCGCGGCGCTTTGTTCCCCCTGCGCGAGCGTGGCCGCGAGCATCACAGGTGAGGCATCGGCCAGGAATTGGCCAGGAATCGGCTAAGGGTCGGCGTTCGCAATTGCCGAGTTGCGGGTCAGCGCTTCGGCGGCGGGCAGGGTAAGCGGCTGCTTGCCGGAAACCGCCGTGGTACGGCGCGCAGCGCGGAAATGTCCTTCCAGGGCGCGTTCCAGCTTGTCGGCGGCGCCGTGGATCGCCTCCGTAAGGGTGAAACCCTCGTGCCGTACCGTGAGCGCAGCCGCGCCGGAAAGGCGCGCCTCCAGCGAGCAGATCTTGTCCCGATCACCCACGTCCGAGCTGTCGAGGTCACATAAGGACACCGTCACCTGGACCAGGTGGCTGGCAAAGCGTTCCAGGGGACCCCGCAGCACCCCCTCGATCCGCTGGATCAGCTCAGTATCGCAGCAGATACGCTCGTCAGAGCTGACCAGGATCTGCATCCGCAAGACTCCTCATGGCATCGACGGCTTTGCTGACGCAAATTGCATGCCGCGTTGGCCTAGCCGCAGCCCGTGCAGAAAAGCGTCTCCTTATCTCAGTAAACGCGCTTCCGGGCCTGCGGAGGACAGCCCCGCCGGGCCGGTCTTAGCGGGCTGCACTCGCAATACCAGGTTACGGGCGAGCGGCTCTCGGCGGCAGAGCCTTTCCGGTCAGGTGCACCGCGGCGGCCAGCTGCTCGATCTGCCGGGCACTGGCTTTTCGCCAATGACCGGGGCGCATGTCCGGCGGCAGCTCCACCGGTCCATACCGCACGCGCAGCAGGCGGCTGACCTCAAACCCCACCTGCATCCACATCCGCCTTACCTCCCGGTTGCGTCCTTCGTGCAGCACCACGCGAAAGCTGCTGTGGTTGCGTTGCATCTCCAGGGGCGTAATGCGATCGAAGCGCGCCATCCCATCCTCCAGGGGCACACCGGTGAGCAGACTTTGCGACACCTCCGCGGAGGGGCGGCCCCGCACGCGCACCAGATATTCGCGATCGATCTCGTTCGAGGGGTGCATCAGGCGGTGCGCGAGTTCGCCGTCGGTCGTGAAGAGCAGCAACCCGGAAGTATTCACATCGAGCCTGCCCACGACCACCCAGCGTCCCGCCTCCGGTGGGGGCAATCTCTCGAACACGTTCGGCCGCCCCTGGGGATCACTGCGCGTCGTCATCTCGCCGACGGGTTTGTGATACAGGAGCAACTCCCGCCTGGGTGCGCGGCCCGAGTCCAGATCGAGCTTGCGGCCATCGAGTCGTATGTCATCGGCTGGACCGGCGCGGTCGCCGAGCTGCGCGAAGCGGCCATCGACCGTGATGCGGCCCGCGCGGATCCAGGTCTCGATCTGACGGCGCGAGCCGAGCCCGGCGCTCGCCAACAGCTTTTGCAATCTGGTCATGGGCGGTACACAACCCTAATATAACGGTGCAGCATCCGGCGGGACCCTCCCCGGAAAGCCTCCCTCCGCGCAACCGACAGCAAAGGCCTCCCCATGATTTACGACAACATACTTGGAACAATCGGACGCACGCCGATCGTCAAGATCCAGCGGTTGGCCCCGCAGAACGCCACGATGTACGTCAAATGCGAGTACTTCAACCCGATGAGCTCGGTGAAGGATCGTCTCGCGATCGGCATCATCGAAGATGCGGAGCGCACCGGCTCGCTGCAAAAGGGTCAGACCGTGGTGGAGGCGACCTCGGGCAATACCGGCATCGCGCTTGCAATGGTGTGCGCTGCCAAAGGCTACCCCTTTGTCGCCGTGATGGCCGAAAGCTTCTCGGTGGAGCGCCGCAAGATCATGCGCATGCTCGGCGCGAAGGTCATTCTCACGCCAGCCGCCGAGCGCGGCACGGGGATGGTGCGCAAGGCCGCGGCGCTCGCCGAAAAACATGGCTGGTTCCTCGCGCGGCAGTTCGAGAATGAAGCCAACCCCGCCTATCATCGCAGCACCACGGGCCCGGAGATCCTGCAGGATTTCGCGGGCAAACGGCTCGACTTCTTCGTCACGGGCTGGGGCACCGGCGGCACCCTCACCGGCGCGGGGCAGATGATCCGACTGGCTCGACCCGATGTGAAGATCATCGCAACCGAGCCCGCAAGCGCCTCGATGCTCGCGGGCAAGCCGTGGGCGTCGCATAAGATACAGGGCTGGACACCGGACTTCATTCCTGAGGTGCTCGACCGGGAGGTGCCGCATCGAATCGTGCCGGTGAGCGATGCCGAAGCGATCGATGCCGCGCGCGCGCTGGCGCGAAGCGAGGGGATTTTCTGCGGAATCTCTTCCGGTGGAACCTTTGCCGCCGCTACGAAGGTGGCTGCCGAGGCCGCGGCCGGCTCGGTCGTACTGGCCATGCTACCCGACACGGCCGAGCGGTACCTGTCGACGCCGCTGTTCGAGGGGATCGCAGATGGCGGTGATCCGGAGCCGTGAAAACGGCCGTGGCCACACCGGCAACCGAGCCGCTGCAGGGCGACGCGCGCCAGTTCGCCGCGCTGCCCGATCCGTTTCCGATGTGGCGGGGTGGCATGCTGCACGGAGCGCGGAGCGCGTATGAGACCTGGGGGACCTTGAACGCGGCGCGCGACAATGCGCTGCTGCTGTTTACCGGACTGTCCCCTCCCGCCCACGCGGCCTCATCAGCGCAGGACCCCACCGACGGCTGGTGGGAGCACATGATCGGTGCCGGACAGGCCATCGACACCAACCGGTTCTTCGTCGTGTGTGTCAACTCGCTCGGCAGCTGCTTCGGTTCCACCGGACCGGCCTCGATCGAGCCGGCGACCAACGCCCCGTACCGCCTGCGCTTTCCGGATCTGTCCCTCGAGGACATCGCGCGTGCGGGTTTCGAGACCCTGCGCCGCCTCGGTATCGAGCGGGCCGATACGGTGATGGGCCCGTCCCTCGGCGGGATGGTGGTACTCGCCTTCGCCGCGCAGTTTCCGGGCGCGACGCGCCGCGCCGTCAGTATCTCCGGTACTGCGGCAGCTTCACCCTTCGCCATCGCGCTGCGCTCGATCCAGCGTGAAGTGATCCTGCGCGATCCGGACTGGTGCGGTGGTGCCTACACCGACGCGCACCCGCCGGCAACCGGTATGCGCATCGCGCGCAAGCTCGGGATGATGACCTATCGTTCCGCGCACGAATGGCGCGAACGGTTCGGGCGGCAGCCCGCCATCGAGCCGCAGTCCGAGGACGGGCCGTTCGCGCCCGAATTCGCCATCCAGAGTTATCTCGAGGCGCACGCGCGGCGCTTCGTGCGTGCTTTCGACCCGAACTGTTATCTGTACATCTCGCGCGCAATGGACCGCTTCGATCTGGCGGCGCATGGTGGCTCCGCTACCGCAGCGCTCGCGCGCTCCAGGATCGAGCGCGCACTCATCATCGGCGTCGAATCCGACATGTTGTTCGCACTCGCTGAGCAGCGGCGGCTGGCCGAGGCGTTCCAGCAGGGCGGCACCGCGACCTCGTTCGTACCCCTGCAATGCATCGAGGGGCACGACTCCTTTCTTATTGACATCGAGCGTTTCGGCCGCGAGATCCGCGCCTTCCTCGATCAGGAATAAGGCAAGCCGCGGCGCGGCCGGTCCTTCAGACCTCCGCGCTGCCGCCGAGCAGCGGCGGCAGGGGGCAGTGCATCAGGGCGCACACGGTGCGCAGCAGCTCCGATTCGGCCTCGGTCATGACCTCGTCGCTGGCGATCGTCTTCACGAGCCCCTCGATGACAACCTTCTTGGCGAACGGGTGCAGGACTTCGAGTTGCGGCAAGGCATCGCTGAGCTGGCGCGGCCAGTCCGCAAGGGCCGTGTACGCGGGGCGGCGCATCGGCAGCACGCCGGACATTCCCGCTTCATACGCCCGGCGCGCGCCCTGTTCGTCCTGCGCTCCGAGCTGGGCCAAGGTAGCAAACAGCACGTGAATCGCCGACTGGGCGTCCTCGAGGGACACGGTGCCATGCGGCACCTGCGCATCCAGCGCATCGTTCAGCAGCGATTCGAGCAGCTTCGCCAGGCAGAACTCGAAGGCATCGATACGCTCATCGGCGTGGATCAGCTGCGCGGCAAGCTGTGCGAGCGCCTTGCGCTGGGTGGCGGGTGCGCGGCGCAGGGCGGGAAACAGTTGCTGCAGCACCGGGAGCCGCAACAGCGGCTCGATCCGTTGCGCCAACGGTGCGATCTGTTGGATCGTCGCAAAATTGGCGACGCTCAGCGTGCTGCCGAGCACCGCGTACTGGCGCTCGCGCACGGCGCTGTTTGGGCTCAGCAGCAGTGCGAGCACCAGCGCCTGCGCCCGACCCGGAGACTGAGTGAACTCGCGCAGGAAATCAGGGAGTGCGAGGGTGATCGCCTGAGCCTGCTGGAGGTGTACGGCACCGACGGTCCCGACCTGTGCTGCGGTGCGCCCGGGCGAGGTAGCGGCTGCCGCGCCCGCCACTGCCGCAACCATTGCGGCACCTGGCAGGACAGGGTGCGCCGGCAGCGGTGCACCGTGAACTGCGGGAGCCGACTTGAGCTCTTCGGTCGGGCTGTCGATCTGCGGGGCGGCCGCCATCTGCGCCAGCTCGCGCTCATCGAAATGCGGATCCAGCTCGCGGATGCGCGCGAGCAGCGGCGGGTGGGTGGCGAAAAACCGCTCGATCCCTTCCGCGAAGAACATGTGGGCTGCCTGTTCCGCATGCGGCGTCAGCAGGGTCGAGCCCTCCGGCGACACGGCGATCTTCATCAACGCCTGCTTCAATCCCTGCGGATTGCGGGTGAATTGCACACCGGAGGCATCCGCGAGGCGCTCGCGCTCGCGCGATACCGCAGCCTGCAGCAGTCGTCCGAAAAACAGTCCCACGTAACCGAGCACCATCACCGCAAAGCCGAGGGCGATCAGGCCATTGTTGTTGCCGCGGCGACTGCGCGGACTGACGTTCAGGATCAGACGGCCGACCAGCGCCACGACGAACAGTCCGAATACCCATCCCATGAGCTGCACGTTCAGGCGCATGTCGCCATTGAGTATGTGACTGAACTCGTGACCGATGACCCCCTGGAGCTCATCCCGGTTGAGGCGCTCGAGTGCACCCTGCGTCACCGTCACTGCTGCATTGGCGGGCGTATGTCCAGCTGCGAATGCGTTGATCGCGAGTTCCTGCTCGAGTACGTAGACTTCCGGCATGGGGACGCCGGATGCGATCGCCATCTCGGACACGACGTTCAGCAGCCGTCGGCGACGCGGGTCGCTCGTGTCCTGCCCGACCAGCACGCCGCCGAGGTTGCGCGCGACCACGCCGCCACCACCGCGCAGCTCCATCGATTTATACAGGCTCGCGAGTGCCAGTGCGCCCATCACACACAGCGTCGAGAAGAGCGCGATGCCGGGGTTTTGCGCGGCAAAGGCCAGCGGCTCGATGTCGGGGCGGTCAGCGGCCGCGGAGGTCAGAAATGAGAACAGCACCACATCGAGCGCCAGCGCAACACCGAACAGCGCCAGCACGAAGCCGAGCAGCAGCCAGCGGCTATGGGCGCGCGCGGCGGCCTGACGGGCATAGAAGTCCATGGGGCGCGTCGGCGCAGCGGACCGGTCAGCTGAAGCTGACCTTCGGTGCTTCGCGGGCCTCGGGTCGGCCGATATCGAGCGGCTGCGCCGGCTGGAAGCCGAACATGTTCGCCACGAGCGAGCTGGGAAACACCTCGCGGGCATTGTTGTAGCTCATGACCGAATCGTTGTAGGCCTGGCGCGCGAAGGCCACCTTGTTTTCCGTCGACGTGAGCTCCTCGGATAGCTGCATCATGTTCTGATTGGCCTTGAGGTCCGGGTAGGCCTCCGCGACCGCCATCAGGCGCCCGAGCGCGCCGCCCAGCTGCTGATCGGCACCGGAGAGGTGCTGCACCGCGGCGGCATTGGCCGGATCGGCAGCGGCCGCCTTCAGGCCCGCATAGGCGCTGTTGCGCGCCTGGATGACCGCCTCGAGCGTCTCGCGTTCGTGCCGGATGTAACCCTTGGCCGTCTCGACGAGATTCGGAATCAGGTCATAGCGACGCGTGAGTTGCACGTCGATCTGCGCAAACGCGTTCTTGAATGCGTTACGCGCCGTGACCAGGCGGTTATACGTCGCGATGAAAACGAGGACCAGCCCGATAATGACGAGCAGAACGATCCAGCTCATGACGACCCCCATTGCGTTGCTGAAACAAGCCTGCGGCCATTTCAGCGCAGTGAGCAACAGGCTTGACGCTTGCTCACCTGACCCGCCGAAGCCACGACACTACCGGGTACGCTGATTAAGTCAATCGCCGCGCCTTTGCGGCGCGGCGACACGCGGCAACCGTTCACACCCCCGAACAGGCCGCCCGTCGGCTGCCGGGCCCGACCCCCCGCTTGATGAGAGTTGGATCACACTGCGCGCGGGCGGCCTCTATGCAGACTACGCCCCATGTTCACTTCAACCCATCGGCACCCCCTCCCGTTGCGGACCTGCAGCGGTGCTCCCTCGCTGGCGAGGCGGCCGCGGCGCGGCGCAACGGAATGCGGGTTCACGCTCATCGAGCTGATGGTGACGCTCACGATCGCCGCCATTCTCACCGCGCTTGCGGTGCCGAGCATGCGCACCTTCCTGCAGAACGATCGCCTGTGGACGCAAGCGACCTCGATGGTGATGAGCATAAATTCCGCCCGCAACGAGGCGATCAAACAGGACATCGCCGGCGGAATGCTCGTGTGCCCGTCGACGGACGCGCTGACCTGTAACGTGGCGAGCCCCTGGGATCAGGGTTGGATCGTGCTGAGCAGCGCCGCGGGATCTACTCCGGTGATGAGTGTCCCGGCGCTGCCGACCGGAAGCACGCTGAAGGAGCTCACCGGGCAGACGACGATCACGTTCCAATCGACCGGCATGGCGGCCGCCGCCGCGGGATTCACCCTGTGCGACAGCCGTGGTGCGGCTTTCGCGCGCTACGTGCAAGTGACCATCTACGGCAGCGTGACCACCACGACCGGGCAGCGGCCCGACGGCACGGCGCTCGCCTGCCCCTGAGCACTCAACCCCCCACACCCGTACCCATCATCATGCATTCCATCCGAAAATCGCGATCCGACGGCTTCACACTCGTGGAAGTGCTGGTGGCGCTGCTGGTGCTGAGCATCGGGCTGCTCGGGATCGGCAAGCTGGTGCTGTT
The DNA here is from genome assembly GCA_963716335.1 of uncultured Pseudomonadota bacterium. GTDB lineage: Bacteria > Pseudomonadota > Gammaproteobacteria > Steroidobacterales > Steroidobacteraceae > 13-2-20CM-66-19. Next base: position 1,102,316 of record OY970302.1, read on the forward strand.
CTCCTCGCGCGCCAACGACAGCGCCTACATGCGCAGTCAGGCGACGGCGCTCGCGTACTCGATCCTCGATTCCATGCGCGCGAACCGGCAGACCGCCATGAGCGGGGTGGGTTATGCCGGTGCCGCCAGTGCAGCCGGAAACCCCGGTGTGAATTGTGATCAGGCCGCCCCGTGTACCAGCGGCACGCTGCTCGCACAATTCGACATGTGGCAGTGGAAGAATGAGCTGACCACAGCCCTCGGTCCTTCGGCCGACGGCACCATCACGACGGCCACCGTGACCAACCCGGTCAACGGCACCTCCAGTGTTACGGCAACGATTGCCGTGCAGTGGGACGATACCGTCGCACAACAGACTTTCGGCGCACCGGCTGGCATCGTCGTGGTCACTCTGGAGACCGTACTGTGAAACTGCGGCACGCCGGATTCTCGATGGTCGAGCTGATGATCGCCGTCACATTGGGACTGCTGGTCACCGGCGCCGTCATCTCGGTGTTCGTCGGCTCGCGCTCCGCGTATCAATCGACCTCGGGCATCGCTGCGGCAACTGATGCCGGTCGTTACGCGGTGGACGTGATCCAGGAGACGGCTCGTGGCGGCGGCTACATGGCCTGCAATCACACCACCACCACTTCCAGCTTCAACGATCTCAACTTGCTCGTGTCGCCTCTGGCGTTCGACTTCAGATTCGGCATCGAAGGCTACGAGTCGGTCGGGACCGGCGTCGGCGGAGCGCTCGTGCTGCCCGCAGCGCCGGCGGCCGATGGCGCGGTCGCGGACTGGACTCCGAACCTGGACCCCACCTTTAACGCAGCCGTCAACAAGCAGGTCAAGGGGAACGACATTCTCGTCATCCGCTCGAGCGTGCCGCGCGTTTCGACCGCGTACACCACGGCCGCCATTGCCGCAGGGGACAGCTCCTTCCTCGTCGCGAACGGCAGCACGCTGCAGGGCAGTCAGCTCGCCGTGCTCTCCGACTGCACCAAGTCGGTGACCTTTCAGATCAGTGGCGTGGCCGGCGGAACGCCTGCCACGGTCAACATCGCCGGTGCCACGGGTGCTCCGGGCAACGCCTCGGTAACGCTGCCATACGAGTTTTCGGCAGGTGCGCTCGTGACACCCGTGACGACGGTCGTCTACTACGTCGGCGTCGGTGCCGACGGCGACTCGGCGCTGAAGCGTCTCGAGCTGGTGAACGGCATGCCCACCGGTGCGCAGCTCTTCACGGACGAGGAAGTCGCACCCGATATCGAGAACATGCAGGTGCTGTATGGCATCGATACGAACGGAACCCAGACGGCGAGTGCCTACATGACGGCCGATCAGGTCGCCGACTTCACTACGGTGGTCAGCGTCAAGGTAGCCGTGCTCGCCGCGAGCGCCCTCGGCGCGCGCAAGCCCCCCGCGGCTGCCCAAATCTACACGGTTCTCGGAACGTCCGTCACCGCTCCCATCGATACCCGCGTGCGGCGTGTCTTCGAAGTGGACATTACCGCGCGCAGCGCCGTCAACTGAGCACCCCAGGATGTATATGCGCCCCGAATCGTTCGTCAGCAGCCGTGTCATCGTCAGCAGCCGTGTCATCGCCAGCAGCCGTGTCATCGTCAGCAGCCGTGTCATCGCCAGCAGCCGTGTCATCGTCAGCAGCCGTGTCATCGCCAGCAGCCATGTCATCGCGCGCAGCCGTAGCATCGCCAACAGTCCTCGCGCCCAGCGCGGAGCGGTTCTGTTCGTCTCGCTGATCCTGCTGCTCATTCTGACGCTCATCGGCATCACCGCCGCGCGGCTCCAGACCGGTGAGGAAGCCATGGCGCGCAATGAAAACAATCACCAGCTTGCCATGCAATCCGCGGAGGCCGCGCTGCGCAGCGGCGAAACGACGGTCGGCCTGTACGCACCGGCGGACTTCATGACCAACAGCAACGGACTGTTCAATCTGATTTCCGAAGTTGAAGGCGGCGGGGCGAGCAGCATCGCCGACACCATCGACTGGAACAATCCGGGCACGAACAGCATGGCGTATGCAGGTCCTGTCCTCGGCAACTCTCCGCCGTCACCGACCCCCGCGCAGGTCATCATCGAGGCCCTGCCCCCGGTTGCGGACGTGCAGATCTGCACTCCCTCCTATGGAACCGGCGGTGATTGCTCGGTGTATCGCATCACGGCCCACGCCGCCGGTGGCGACGGCACCGCCAGTGCCACGCTGCAGAGTATTTACCGCTAACGTTTTACGCACAGAGAACCCCCATGGACATGCAACTCGTCAGGCTGAACTCGCGGCGCGCCGCCATGATCGTGGCAACGCTCCTCATTGCAGTGACTGCCGGTACGGGTCATTCCGCCCCGCCACCGGCGCCGATCTCGATCGCGCAGGTGCCACTGACGATCGCCGTGCCGGCGCATCCGCAGATCGTGCTTGCGATCGGCAATTCGGAATCGATGGACGGTAATCTCAGCGGCGCCATCATGGCCGGTTCCGGTTCCCTGCCCGTCGCCGACAATCTGCTGCAGAATTCCAGCTCGCCAGCGAATTTCCTCATTCCTGCGGGATTCACCCCGCCCGTCAACCCGGGAGTGGCGGGCAGCGCGCCCTACACCGTGAACGTCGGGGGGCACCTGGTCGACAACTCCCCCAGCCGCCTGAACGTCGCCAAGGCCGGCGTGACCGCGGTGTTGAACACGTTCATGGCAAATGCGGACTTCGCGCTGCTGGATTATCAGACCGGGGGCCCCACCATCTACACCACGTGGGTCTACCAGATGAGTCCCGCGGGCGGATTCGTATTCACCAACGCGCAGGTGGTCGGCAACCGCTACGTCGCCAATCCCTGCCTGAACCACTTGGCCTTGCCGGCAGGTAATACGGTCCGAAACGACTGTATCGCGATCGCTACCAGCGGCCAGGTCACGGGCAGCGTCAATACCTCCCAGTACATGCAGATCTCCACCAGCAGCGATGATCCGCTGATCAACGACGTGTTGTATGCCGGTGGGCTGTCCCCGGTGTGTCTGGTATACGGCGGACCGGCACCGGCCAGTCCCTATCCTCCTGCTCCGGGCAGCTATCCCTTGGCGACCTACAACGGCAATCCCGGCAATGTGAGGGAGACCTACAGCCACTCTGTCAACCCGTGCGCCACACAGACCTCGCCGACCAATGCCGGATTCGTGCCGTTTGCGCCGCAGACCATGTACATTCAGCGCGGCTTCGGCTACGGCGCGGGCCAGTCCGCCACGTCAGCCACCACCGTCGTGGGGATGACCAGCGCCGGTCAGTTCCCGACGGGCGCGACGGTCGCAACGGCCATCGCCAAGTTCACCCCCTTCCTGCAGCCGGAAACCAATGTTGTCGGCACGACGGAAATCAAGGCCAGCGCCGGGCAATCGGCGCTGCCGGGCCTGCTCAAGGGTGCGGGTGCCTACTACACGACCGCGAATCCCCCTTCCACGAATGGCTGCGCTGCGGACCGCTACGTCGTGCTGTTGACGGATGGGTTACCGACGCTTGATCTGGCCGGGCATTCCTGGCCACCACCCGGGACGACATCGGCCTCCCCTAATCCCACCGGGTGGGGCGTGAGCGTGCAATTCAACGGGGATGGCTCCCTCAATCCGATCGGCACCAATGCGCAGGCCGTCATCGATACCATCAATCAGCTCGCGCTCCTGAAAGCGGCCAACATCAAGACCTACATCATCGGACTGGGCGCGGGCGTTGATCCCTTGCAGAATCCGACCGCCGCGCAGGTGCTCACGGCGATGGCCATCGCCGGCGGCACGGGCACCTATTTCGCCGCGACAAGTCCGACGGATCTCACCAACGATATGCAGGTGATCCTGGCGAAGATCCTTGCCGCCACCCAGGCGACCTCCTCCACGGCCGTCAATACCACCGGACTGCACAACGGATCGGTGGCGTACCTGGCGCAGTTCACCACCTCCGATGCCAATCAGGACTGGACCGGTGATCTCGGTGCCTACCCGATCGATCCGGTCAGCGGCCAGGTGAATACCGCTCCCGCCTCGGCCCTCTGGCGGGCGCAAGCTCAGCTCGATGGGCAGGCCTGGGATGCCGGTCGCATCATTGCCACGTGGGACCCGGTCGCGAGAGCGGGCACGCCATTTCGCTGGACACCCGCGCTTGCGCCGGCGGGCATCTCCGCAACGACTGTGCTCGGCACTGCGCTCCAGACGTTCCCGCCGGATACCAACGGCCAGGATGTGCTGCATTTCCTGCGGGGCAGCAGTGCGCAGGAGGTGCGCAACGGCGGCCAGTTCCGCAATCGAACCCACAAACTCGGCGACATCGTCGGCAGCGCTCCCGTGTACGTCGGCAAGCCTACGGGATTCACCCAGACCGCTGCGTATTTTACCTTCTCCACGCTGCACGCAGCCCGCTCACCGATGGTCTACATCGGCGCCAACGACGGCATGCTGCATGGATTCGATGCCACCACCGGAGCGGAGCGCTTCGCGTTCATTCCGAACGGCGTCTTCAACAACCTGGTGAGCCTCGCAAATCCCTACTACAACGAGAATCATCAGTTCTACGTGAACGGTTCTCCTGTGGTCGCGGACGTGCAGTTCAGCAGCGACGGCACCTGGCACACGGTGCTGGTTGCTAACGAGGGCGCAGGCGGTAAGACGCTGTTCGCCATGGATGTCACGGATCCTGACTCGATCAACACCGAACCGGTGCTCTCGTCGAGAATCCTCTGGGAGTTCTCCGACGTCGACATGGGGCTGTCCTTCAGCGAGCCGGCGTTCGCGAACACGATCAACGGCTGGATGGTGCTGTTCGGCAATGGCTACAACAGCGCCAACCAGAAACCCGTTCTGTATATGGTCAACCCACAGACCGGCGCGACCCAGGCGAAGGTGGATCTGTGCGCGGCCGTGGCAGGCGTCTGCAATGCGGCGCTGGCCAACGGCTTGTCGAGTGTCACGGCGATCAACAGCTTTGGACAGGTCTCAGCCTTCGCCGATACGGTCTATGCGGGCGACCTGCAGGGTAATGTGTGGCGGGTGGACATCAGTAATCCCAATCCGGCCCTGTGGGTCGTGAAAGTGATCTACCAGGCGCGCGATGCCGGCGGAGCCATCCAGCCGATCACGACCGTCCCGGCAGTTACGCTCAATCCGCAGTATCCCGCACTGCTGGGTACGATGATCATGGTCGGCACCGGACAGCTGCTTGGTTATCCCGACCTGACCACCACAGGCGTGCAGACGCTCTACGGCATCTACGACGCACCCACGGGTGCGGCTCCGCCGGTGGGCTTCGCGGGCATCCCAAACCGCACCAATCTCGTGCAGCAGACCCTGGTCGCCGCCGTCGTGAGCGGAGTGAACGTCCGCATCGAACCGACGGTCAATCCGGTCGCTCTACCGGGCCAGCGCGGCTGGTACCTCGATTTCAATCTGGCGAGCGGCGAGAGAATAGTGACCGATCCGAAGATCGAATCGGGCGGCGGCGTCGTGCTCACCACCTATCAGCCCAACACGAGCTCCTGCACCGGCGGCGGCAATGCGTGGCTCATGGTGCTGAACTACGCCACCGGCGGCTCGTTCCCTCTGCCGGAGCTCGATGTGAACGGCGATGGCAAGCTCGACAACAATGACATGTCGGGCAACAACAACCCGGTTGGCATGTCCCTCGGCGCCGTATATGCCTCCTCCGCCACGATCGCGGCATCGTCGTCCTGTACAACGGCCGCCTGCAATCACAAGATGGCGGCGGTATCCAGTGTCAAGATCGCCTCGGTCGCCGACCGCGGCTCGGGCAAACAACGCACCGCATGGTGGGAGGTACGACATTGAACGGCAAGAAGACATGGGTCGCGCTGCTCGCGGCCGTCAACCTGATCGGCTTTGACGCTTTCGCCAATCAGATCCCGGGCGAGCTGGTGACCGGCACCGTGACCTCGGTATCCGGCCAGGACTGGATCAAGGTCGATGGGCACAGCTACCACATCCAGTCTGGTAGCGCCGCTGCCGCGGCTCTCCAGGGCCTGGCTCCCGGACAGCGTGTGGACGTGCAGCTCAACGGTCCGGCCAACACGGCGGCTTCCGAAGTCATCAACATCGTGCCCCACGCGGGGCGCTGAAGGATCTCTATGCAGCGCAAAGCCACAGTACGCCGCGGCGCCGGATTCACGCTGGTCGAGCTGATGGTGACCGTGGGGATCGTCGGCATCCTGGCCGCCATCGCCATTCCGGCCTACAGCGCCTTCGTCCGCCAGTCTAATCGGACGGATGCCACCCGCACGATGCTGGCGGACGCCCAGGCGTTGCAGCGCTGCTATTCGCAGAACTTCACCTATACACCGGCACCGCCCTGCCCGACCCCTGCGGGAACGACGACCTCCCCGGGGGGCTTCTACTCGATCACGATCACCATTCCCACTGCCACCACTTACACGATCGGCGCCACGCCCCTGACGACTCCCCAGACTGCGGATAAACCGTGCAAATCGTTCACGCTCCTGAGTACGGGACAGCAGAGCTCGCTCGACTCCGGGGGGGCGGACTCGACCAAGACGTGCTGGGGATCGCAGTAAGCAGGTAACTGGCGCGGCAAGGGCCGCCAGCCAGGGCCGGGCGGTACCCGGCCCCCTCGGCGCAGGCCCGTAGGCATTGCTGCTCTCTCGTTCCCGCACCCCCAGTACCCGCCTCACCGGGTGACATATGATCGCAGCCGCTTGCCAGTGCGCTGCGGGGCACGCAGAATTGGCTGCACGATTAAGTTGAGTGATGCCTGAAGTGGGGCCGCACACCTGCATAATGGTTTAGGTCGCGACGCACAAGTAATTAGAACCCGCGAGGCTGAACGTGGAACGCCGCCTGCATACGAGGCACCGGGCTCGTACCGTTGTCTACATCACCGTCCCCGGCGGCCGGCGCAAGCTCTGCAAGGCAGTGAATCTCAGCGCCACGGGCGTGTTCATCGAGACGACCAATCTCGGTTTGCGCAAGGGGCAGCAGGTCGTGCTGGCCTTTGCGATCAATCTGGGGGCCGTCACGAAGCTCCACCGTCGCACTGCCGTGGTCGCACATGTATCACGCGGCGGCACCGGGCTCATGATGGAGAGTTACGGAAACGCGCGCAGCAGCTGACGGCGCGCCCCGGGGTCACCCCACGGAGCATGTTGCGGTAAACCGCGAGGTGGAGTGGCAACTGGACGCTGTGGACCTCGAGCCGGTCCGGCAGTGGCTGTCCCGTGCCGATACCAATGACTGTCTTGCCGTGCACCGCCTGCGTACGCAGCGCCTGTTCGATACGTATCTCGACACGGCGGATTGGCGCATCTATCGCGGCGGCTATGCCATGCGGATACGCCGCGGAGCGCGCCGGCCCCAGGCAACGCTCAAGTCATTGCACTCCGCCCAGGCGGATGTTGCCGATCGACTCGAGCTGAACGAGCCGCTGAAAACAGCCACGATCGCCGCAGTGCAGCAGGCATGCGGCCCGGTCGCGAGCCAGATCCGGATGCTGACGGGCACCGGCAGCTTGCGCGCACTGTTCGAAGTGCGCACCACACGGCAGAGATTTGCACTGCGCAGGTCGCCGACGGGCAGCGCACTGGGCCAGGTTGCGCTCGATGATACGCAGATCTGCGCATCGCAAGGGGCTGCGTGCACGCGACTGCGGCGGGTGGAGATCGAAGCACTGACGAGCGAACACGCAGTGCTGCGCGAGTTTGTCGCTGTGTTGCAGCGCGCCTGTGCACTACAGCCCGCATCGGACACGAAATTTTCGGCGGGGTTGCAGGTTGCCGGCCTGCAGCCGCCGCCCATCGCAAGCTAAGACCATGGAGCTGTTGGTTATCCGACATGCCATCGCCTGCGCACGGGATGCCCGCCGATGGCGCAACGATGCCGAGCGGCCATTGTCCCCGGCCGGCATCCGCCGCGCGCGCAAGGCCGCGACCGCCCTCCCCCGACTCCTTTCCCCGCCCGAACGCGTGTTGACGAGTCCCTTGCTGCGCGCCAGGCAGACCGCAGCCATTCTGACCGACATCGCAGGCTGGCCGGAGGCAATCGAGTGCGCAGCGCTCGTTCCGCAAGCGCCGCCCGCGGCGCTGCTGCGGCAGTTGAGCGAGGATCGCCGCGTTGCGGTCGTCGGTCATCAGCCGGGCCTGGGTCGTCTGCTGGCACTGTGCCTGGTGGGCGATGCGGGACTCGACATCGAGCTGAAGAAAAATGCCATCGCCTGCCTCTCGTTCCCCGCGGCGCCACGCATGGGTCGCGCCAGGCTCGCCTGGCTGATCACGCCACGGATGCTGCGCTGCATGCGCTGAAGCATGCTCTAATTCGCCGGTGCCGATCAGCACCCGTGCCGCCAACGTGTTGCCCATCGCCCTGCTGCTGCTGGCGATGGCTTCCTTTCAGGCCGGCGCTTCGATCGCCAAGACGATGTTCCCCATCGTCGGCGCCACGGCAATGGTGACGGTGCGCATTCTCTTTGGCGCGGTGATTCTGTGTCTCACGCTGCGCCCCTGGCGGGTACGCATCACCCGGGCCTCCTGGCGTGCACTCGTGGTGTACGGGGTCTCCCTTGGCGTCATGAATTTTCTGTTCTATGCCGCCTTGAACCGCATTCCGCTCGGGATTGCGGTGGCGCTGGAGTTCACCGGGCCATTGGCCGTAGCCGTGCTCGCGTCCCGTCGGCTCGTCGATTTCGTGTGGGTCCTGCTCGCCTGCGCCGGCCTCTCGCTGCTGTTGCCCGTCGCCAACTTGCGCGACGCAGTGGATACGTTGGGTATGCTGTATTCATTGGGCGCCGGGGCGTGCTGGGCACTCTATATCGTGTACGGCCAACGTGCGGGCGCCTACTACGGCTCCCGCACCGTGGCACTGGGAACGTTGATCTCGGCCATCGTCATCGTGCCGATCGGCGTGCTCAACGCCGGATCCGCCCTGTTCTCACGGGCGATCGTGCTGCCGGGGCTGGCGGTGGCGGTGCTGTCGACGGCGATCCCCTACTCGCTGGAGATGGTCGCGCTGCGGCGCCTGCCGGCCCGTACCTTCGGCATTCTCATGAGCCTGGAGCCGGCATGCGGCGCCCTGTTCGGCCTCTTGTTCCTGAATGAGCGGCTCGCGGCCATGCAGTGGACGGCCATCGCCCTCGTGATCGCAGCTTCCATCGGTACGGCGGCGACGGCGGGACGGAAAACGCTCGCTCCGGTGCCGGTAGCGGAGTGACGGCGCTCATGGGGTACGTTCGCGCGATGCCGCCTGCACGATGTCGATGGACTGGGAGTCGGGATCGAAGACGATGCGTGCTTCGCCCCGCTCGAGCTGGCGATGCACGCGCGCCCGTTTCGCCTCGAGAGAAAGCTCGCGCTCGCCGTAGTCGGTCCCCTCGCGTAGCACGAACGACTCGATCACGGCGCGCAACGTCTCGGGCGCCAGCGCATCGTGCGGGATGAACACCGGCGTCGCGGGCGGATCGTTCAAGATGGCCTCTTAATCAATCATCGTCCGGGAGCGTCCTTGGAACCGATCATCAGCGTCTCGCATCTGACGAAAACCTACGCGTCGGGGTTTCATGCACTCAAGGATGTGAGCCTCGAGATCCGGCGCGGGGAGATATTCGCACTTCTCGGGCCCAATGGCGCGGGCAAGACGACACTCATCAGCATCGTCTGCGGAATCGTCAACCCGACGAGCGGCACCGTTCTGGCGGATGGGCACGACATCATCCGGGACTATCGGGTCGCACGCGCCGCCATCGGGCTCGTGCCGCAGGAGCTCACCACCGATGCCTTCGAAAGCGTGTGGGACACGGTTGGCTTCAGCCGCGGTCTGTTCGGCAAACCTCCGGATGCCGCCTATCTGGAGAAGGTGCTGCGCGATCTGTCGCTGTGGGAGAGGCGCCATTCGCGCATCATGACCCTTTCCGGGGGCATGAAGCGCCGCGTGATGATCGCCAAGGCCCTCGCGCACGAGCCGCGCATCCTGTTCCTGGACGAGCCGACGGCCGGCGTCGACGTCGAGCTGCGCCGCGCCATGTGGGAGATGGTGCGCTCGCTACGCCAGAACGGCGTCACCATCATTCTCACCACGCATTACATCGAGGAAGCCGAGGAGATGGCGGACCGCATCGGGGTGATCAGCCGCGGCGAGCTCATTCTCATCGAGGAGAAGCGCGCATTGATGACGAAACTGGGCGAAAAGCGACTCACCCTGCAGCTGCGCAGTCCCTTGCAGAGCATCCCCGGCGAGCTGGCCGATACGGCGCTCGCCCTGTCGGCTGACGGTACCGAGCTCGTGTACACGTTCGATACCCAGGGAGAGCGTACCGGCATTGCCACTCTGCTGCGTCGCCTGGCGGAGCACGGCATCGACTTCAAGGATCTGCATACGACGCAAAGCTCGCTCGAGGACATCTTCGTCAGTCTCGTGAGGTCGCGCCCATGAACGTGCATGCGATTCGCGCCATCTACGGCTTCGAGCTGGCACGCACCTGGCGCACGCTGTTCCAGAGCATCGCCTCCCCGGTGCTATCCACCTCGCTGTACTTCATCGTCTTCGGCGCAGCGATCGGCTCGCGGATGGCGCACATCGGCGCTGTCAGTTACGGCGCCTTCATCGTTCCGGGACTGATCATGCTCTCTATCCTCACCGAGAGCGTCGCCAACGCCTCCTTCGGCATCTACATGCCGAAGTACTCCGGCACGATCTACGAGATTCTCTCCGCGCCGGTCTCGGTGCTCGAGATCGTCATCGGCTACGTGGGCGCGGCCGCCACCAAATCCGTCATTCTCGGCACCATAATCCTGATCACCGCACGGCTGTTCGTCGCCTTCACGATCGAGCACCCGCTGTGGATGGCCGCCTCGCTCGTGCTCACCTCGATCACCTTCAGCTTTTTCGGCTTCATCATCGGGGTGTGGGCGGATGGTTGGGAGAAGCTGCAGATCGTGCCCACGATGATCGTCACGCCACTGGCGTTCCTCGGCGGCAGCTTCTATTCCATCAACATGTTGCCGCCGCTGTGGCAGAAGGTGGCGCTGTTCAATCCCATCGTGTATCTCGTCAGCGGCTTTCGCTGGAGTTTCTACGGCGTGTCGGACGTGAATGTGTTGGTGAGCTTCGCCATGACGCTCGTGTTTCTGCTGGCCTGCATGCTCGCGGTGTGGGCAATCTTCCGCACCGGCTACAAGCTGAAAGCCTGAGCGCGCCGCCGGTGAGCGCGCGGGCGGCGGATGCCGCGCGCCTAGCGGGAGCCGTCCGGCGGAAACACGATCGATCCGGCGGGAATCATGATCGTGGGTGAGTCATCTTCCTCGAGCGGCGGCAGCTCCATCGTCGCGGAGCCCGACTGCTGCGGCTGGAAGGGCTGCTGCGAGCGCAGCCGCTGCAGGGCAAGCTCGGCTTCGATCGGTTCGCTGAAGTAGTAGCCCTGGCCATACTCGCAGCCCATCTGCTGCAGGGCTTTCGCGGCCGCTTCGGTCTCGATGATCTCCGCGATGGCGGTGAGATTGAGGCTGCCTGCCATCTGCACCAGCGCCGCCATCATCCCGGTGTTGGCCTGACCGGTGCCCGTGCGGTTCACGAACGGCCGGTCGATCTTGACGAAATCGAAGGGAAACAGCTGCAGGTAGCTCAGCGAGGAGTAGCCCGTGCCGAAATCATCGAGCATGAGCTGGATGCCCATCCCATGGAGTCTGTCGAGTGTCTCGCGCGCTGCACCGACGTTGCTGATGAGCGCCGCCTCGGTCAGCTCGATCTTCAGCAGCGATGGCGGCAGCTGCGTCTCGCGCAATAGCGATGCGATGTAGTCCGCAAGCCCCGGATCGCGCAGCGCGCTCGGGGACAGGTTGACGCTGATGAAGAACTTCTGGTTGGCCGGCAGGCGCCGCAGCCATTCACCGCCGAGCTTCACCACCCTGAGCAGGATCCAGCGGGTGATCGGCACCATGAGCCCGGCTTCCTCGGCGATGCGCAGGAACCTATCCGGCGCGAGCACGCTTTCCACCGGATGGCGCCAGCGCAGCAGCGCCTCCGCGCCCACCATGCGGTAGCTGCGCAGATCCACCACCGGCTGAAACAGCAATCGCAGCTCGTGCTTTTCCAGCGCGACGTGCAGATCGGCCTCGAGGCTCACGAGATTGGCTGCCTGGCCCGCCATGTTGGGGGCGTAGAGAATGATCTTGCTCGTCTCGTGCCGCTTGGCGACCGAGAGGGCGATATCCGCCTCCCGCACGACGTCTTCGGCGCGTTGCTGCCCGGAGTCCACGCACGTGAGACCGACGGTTGCCGTGACGACGAGGCGATGCCGGCGCAACTCGAACGGTGCTTTCAGCTCCTCTTGCAGGACGCTGGCGATGTTCAATGCGGCCTCGCTCGAGGCGACATCGAGCATCAGCAGCGCGAACTGATCGCCACCCCAGCGTGCCAGCACGCCCTCGAAGGCGGTCGTGGATTTCTCGAAGCGGCGTGCCGCCTGCACCATCAGCTCATCGCCCGCGGTATGGCCGAGCATGTCATTGATGAGTTTGAACCGCGAGATGTCCACGATGATCACCGCGATTCGCTGGCGCCGCTTCGTGCGCACATCGCGCAGCGCGCGATCGAGCTGGTCCATGAAATAGCGGCGATTCGGCAGGCCGGTAAAGGCATCGTGGAAGCGTGCGTGATCGAACGTCTCCTGCAGGTTCAGCCGTTGCTGCATCTCGGTCGCGAGCTGCTGATTCGTGGAGCGCAGGCGGCGCCGTGCGGCGGCGAGCGCTCCCCGCGAACGTTGCAGGGCGTGGCTCAAATCGTGCGTGCCAAACGCCAGCATCCACGCGAGAAATACCAGCAGTCCGATATCGGAGGCGAGCTCGGTCGCCGGATACCAACCACCGCGCGGACGCACGGCCAGTTGCAGATAGCTGCCGGCGACGGCGGGTGCAAATCCCTGGGGCAGGCGCACGCGGACTGCAACCGCATCCGTGAGCGGATCGGTCACCGAGCCGACGAAGATCCGCGTGAGTGCGCTGCGGGGCTCGAGCTGCGAGACTTCGAACTCATAGCCGAGATCGCCCAGGCGCGCCAGGTGCGCCGCGGCGATGAGGGAATCGAGCTCGGCGTACGCCACTGCCCAGCGCTTCGGCGCGCTCTCACCGCCCGGCGCGATCGGGGCGCGTATCGCGAGGAGCCATTCGCTGCCCAGGCGCAGCGGCCCGAGCACCGCGGCCGGCGGTACGGGCCGGTTCGCCTCGGCGGACTGCCACTCGCTGGCGATCCCGGTAGCAGTGGCGACTTCAGGGCGCCGTGCCCCGAGAACTTTGTCCTGCTCCGACATCCAGAAGGTATGGGCTGCCAGCGGCACCGACTGCAGTGACGTGGCATCCCCGCTCGCCGCGTCCGGGCTCACTGCGTCCGGACTCGCCGCGTCCGGGCTCGCCGCGTCCGGACTCGCCGCTGCCGCCGAGGTCGCCTGCCCTCGGGCGCGCTCAGCCAGCTTCTGCAACGCGGGCTCGATCTTGCGCGTGAAGCCGGTGAGCACAGTGGCAGCCTGCTGACGCGCCAGTGCCGCGTGGTGCTGCACGCTCAGGTAGATGAGCCGCGCGCCCGCAATCAGCACGACGGCGAGCACCACGACGGTGGGCAGCCAGCCGAACTTGCGTACGCGAATCGCCATGCTCAGTGCGCCTGACCCGTGTGACCGATGTGGAACACGTAGTTGAGCGTACCGGTCCAGCGCGTGCTGTTGGGCACGTTGAACAGCGTATTGTTCGGTCCCTGAAAGCCCGCGCCGCCCGCGATGCGCTGATAATCCGCGATCAAGGTCAACTCGCTGCGCAAGTGCGGGAATGGTTTCGCCAATCCGACGTAGCCTTCCGTGAGATGGCGGGCGGGCAAGGTGAAGCCAAACCCCAGTACCGATGGCGAAGCCTGGCCCCATGCGCCCCCTGCCAGCAGATGCACGACCGAGCCCAACAGATCGATACGCGCCGAGGCCAGGCGGGTGCCGAGATTGCCGCTCACCGAGTACTGGTAGGCGACGGCAGTCTGCAGGTGGGGATTCCACACGTAGGTGAGCCCGACTTTGGGCAGATTTCCGTGGGTCGTCTCCACATCGATCTGCCGGTCCTCGAGCTGCGCGCTCACGCGATGGAAATAGGTGCCCGTCACCGAGAGCGCTTCCACCCCATATTTGAACGCACGCGTTCCGTCATCGCCTGCGCCCTCATGCGCTTCGCCTGAGAAGGTGTAGCGCTGCTCCGCAGGGCCTACCGTCAGGGCGCCCGCGAGCGAGCCGAAGGTCCAGTGCGAGACCCCCAGGACCTGATGCTCGGCCGCCACCGAGGCAAGCGTGTCGGCATTGAAGTTGTGCAGCCAGCTGAGCGAGCCGCCACCGCCGCCATTGGTTCCCGTGAGCGCGCTGCCGTCCCCGCTGAGCGCGATTCGATCATCGGAGCTCGAAGCCGTGGGCGCCTGCGGCGGCAGGCTCGGGGACTGCGCCGTCGGCGGCGTCGTGGAATTGAGGTCCGTCGCGCGCGCCAGGCACGGCAGCAACAAACCCGCAGCCAGCGGCAGCAACAAACCCGCAGCCAGCGGCAAACCGGCGCTCTTGCGTACCCAGGGCTTCATCGCAACTGCCCCAGCGTGCTGGTGACCATGGTCGAGCTGGTCGCGAACGGATCGGTCGTGCCTGCCCGGGCCACCGGAAGAAATGTCACGGTAAAAATACGCTCCTCCTCGCCCGCCAGTGCCACGGCGGAGCTGGTCACCTGATAGATTCGCGGTCCGATCTCGATATGCATCTTGCGGCGCCCTGTCAGACCCGGCTCCCACCACGGCAGACCGCCATCGGGTTGCGGCAACAGCTGCGCAGCGTCCATGCCTTCCTCGGCGCTGCCGAACAGGCCGACCGCAGGTTTGTTGAAGGTCAGAACGCGGCCGCGCGCATCGATCACCAGCGCGGCATACTCGGAGGTATCCAGCACCGCCTTCAGACAGAACACCTCGGTCGCATCCTCCACGGTGAGCAACGCGAGCCGGCGGCCCTTGTGCGCGATATGCAGCACGCGTGCCTGGGTGACATGCAGCTGGTCTGCGATGCGGATCACGGTCAGCGGCGCTCCGCCATCGGAGCCGACAATGAGCTCCTGCACGATGTCGGGATAGGAGAACTGCAAGGCTTCGAACAGGCTGCGTCCTTCCAGCGGCATCTCTCCGGAGCGCAGGTAGCTCGATGCCTGCTCGCTCGAGGCGACGATGCGCAGCGTATCCGGATCGACCAGGATCGCCGGCAGCGGCAGCCGCTCGATCAGGCTTGCCCACAACTCCTGGCCACGCTCCGCCTCCGTGCGCGCCATCACGATGTGCGCATTCAGCCGCTCGAAGATCGTGCCGACGTATTCGGCCGCGACCGCGCATGCGAGCAGCAGGATTGCGAATACCTCGAGCAGCACGATCAGATAGCTCGAGGGTGCGTAGAAGCCGGAAAATGAGGGCTGCGCGACGGCGCTTTGCGGTCCGAAGAGCCAGTTGAGCCAGACCTCGCTGCCGAAAATGCCACTCGCGTACCAGCGCAGCTCGGGCGCCTGAGAGAGCGCCACGATCGTGACGACCAGGATGCTGATGACGGCGATCAGGTAAGGATGCCAGCGGGACAGAAAGATTGCGCCGATGACCGGCAGCGCGAACACGGTCAGGAACAGCGGATTCTGCAAGGCGCCGACGTGCTGCCAGATGTAGCCGATCAGCACCACACCGGCCACATCGAGCAACGTCAGTGTGCGGTCGCGCCACGGACCGTGCGGTCGCGTCGGCGCCGCCAGCAGCGTGAAGGCGATGTGGACACCCCCGAGCGCCAGCAGGCCCCAGCTCGCGCGCCCGATCGCGACCTGAAAGCCACTGGCGAACCACGGAATCCCGGTGGCCAGCAGGATGGCGACGATCGTCATGAGCCAGACGTCATCCAGCAGGTGCACGCGCGGATTCTCCCAGACGGGCCGCGGAATCAACTGCGTGCTGTCGGCGGACGGTCTCACGCGCTCACCCTCAGCGCAGCCTCACGGAACTTACCGCCGCGCTGCTGCGGCTCACCGGGCTGTTGCCGAAGTTGTTGTGGTCCAGAAAGGGCTGCGACTGCACTTTCTGGCCGTTCGGCGGCTGGAAGTCCTCCACGTGCAGCGCATACGCATGTGCGCGCAGCACCTGGTTACGGCGCAGAATGGGCGAGTCGCCGATGACGTCGATGCCGTTGAACTTCGGCTCGATGATGGTGTTATCCACGGCCGTACTGACGCCATGCGCATCGCCGAGCACGAAGGCGATCCCATAACCGCAGTTGTGCAGCCGGTTGGCGCGTACCAGCGTGTTGGAGGAGCCGCGGACCATCACGCCGTAGGCGTTGAGGCCTTCGATCTCGTTGTCATCGATGATGGCGCCGCGGGCATTCTCGACGACGATTCCCATCGAGGCGCCACCGTTGATGCGGTTGCCGCGGATCACACCTCCCGCCCCCACCAGGTGCACGTCCGCCTCGTGCGCGTTGATGAAATCGTTGCGCTCGACCAGCACCGGGATGTTACCGGCGACGATGCCTGCGCCATCTTCGGTGAACTTGTTGTCGTGTATGCCGATGACGTCGTCGTGCGCTGCCGGCCCGCTGCGCACGGCCCACAACCCCGCATCCTTGTCATCGGTGAACTCGTTGTTCGCCACGGCACTGTTGTGACCGGAGGCTGCGAAGCGCACTCCGACGCGATCCTTCAGGAAGTGATTGCGCTCGAGCAACGTGTCGCTGGCATTCTCGGCCACTTCGACGCCGACGTCGCAGTTGTCGATGGTCGAGGCGGAAAGGCGGAAATGCACCGCGCGCACGAGGATTGCGGCGGCGGGACAATTGCTGACGCGGATGGCCTCGATCGACGTATCCGGCCCAGACACATCCAGGACCGGTCCGGAATTGAGCGCCTGGGCATCGATCTGCGTGCCCGAGGCCTGTCCTGCCATGCGCACCCCATGACCGTTGACGAGTGCCGGCAGCACCGACTCGAGGTGGATCACCGGAACTTCGATGGAGACACGCGTCGAGCCCGTGGCTGCGGCCACGATGAACAGCGCTTCGCGCAGCGTACCGGGACCGCGGTCGCCAGCATTGGTCACGTGCACCGTCAGTTCCTTTTCGGCCGTATGCTGCGGTTGTGCCCGTTCGGATTCATACCAGTGGCCCAGCGCGACGACGGCACCGAGCACGACGAACACGCCGATGGCTAATGCGGAACGACGCTTAAGAGCCATGATCGGTTCCCCCGGAATTTTTTTCCAACACGAACACGGCGTGCCAGGATCGCTGCAGGGCGCGCCGGCCGAAAAGCGCATCGATGGGCAGCGACAGCGCGGTCGCCACCGCAAGCATTCCCAGCGACAAGCTGGCGGGGAGCCGGCGCACGTGTGGCAGGAGCTGGGTCCTGAACGGTGCCGGATCCACACCGCTCGCGGCGCGCAGCCGCAAAGCGCATTCGGCGAATAATTGCAGATAGACCTCGCGATGGCGAGCGGTGAACACCGTCGTATCGCACCGATCGACGCTCGCAGCCGGCGCCGCCTCCAGCAGCACCATGCGGCCCGTGGGAGACAGATGCGCCGTCATTGCCCGGATTGCGGCGCGCAACGCCTCCGCATCCAGGATATGTTGCAGCACGGTAACCCCCAGGATCAGATCGAACTGCCCGCCGATGCTCAAGCGCGACAGGTCCTGCACGTGGAAGCTGCAGCGCTCCCCGACACCTTCGGCAACCGCGCGCCGCTGCGCCTGGGCGATCATCGTGGGACTCAGATCGACGCCGGTGACGCGGGCGCCTCGCTTGGCCAGCAGGCGACTCCAGCGACCGACGCCACAGCCAACATCCAGCACGGCGGTGCCAGGCGCAACTTTCAGCCAGGGCGCGAGCGCCAGGCGCTGCTCGAGATGAATGGCCCGGTTGTAGAACTCCGGCATGCCGTACGCACACACCGCAGCGAGCCCCTCGCCTTCGGCAGCGAAACGGCGGGCGCGGTCTTCCCAGTACAGACCGGGACTGTAAAGCTGTGGGGCGGGAACGCCGCGGACGCTCATTCGATCAGTCTCGGCTTCTGCGCAGCCGCGACCTGCGGATCCCCGGGACTTTCGTAGTGATCCTGATAGATGCGGCGCCGGAACAGCTTCAGGGCGAAGAAGTTGCCGAAACCCACCGTCATCGGCACGATGTGCGTGATGGCATAACACAGATACAGCGGCACGATGGGCGCGCAATAGGCGCGCTCGGCCTTGGGCACGCTGGTGAACAGTGCGATGACACCGAGGGCCAGATAACTGGTCAGCGCCGCCGTGAAGTACTCCGGATTCGTGAAGCTCCCCTGCGGCACGAGATCATCGAGCAACAGCGCATCCAGTCCGGCCAGAAAGCTCAGCAGCAAAAGCCCGGCGCTCACCATCTTGACGAGGTGCATCGCCAGGGACAGGCCGCCGATATAGATGAGGTAGTGATACAGCGCAAACGGCGAGCGCCGGCTGATCCGCATCACTTCCGGGAAGCGCTCGGTGTAGACCTTGATGAGCCCGTGGTACCAGCCGACACGCTGCGAGAACCAGCGTCGCAGGGTTCCCGGTCCCTCGGTGCTCACGACCAGCCGCCCGTCATAATAGATGTGCTCGCCGCAGCTGAGCAGAATGACCGCATTCTCGAAATCCTCGGCGTACACCGACAGCGAGTGCTCGTTGAGCGCGCGGGCGAGGGCGCTGCGGCGATAGAAGGAGACCCCGGAGGTGATGCTGAAATCGGCAAGGCTTTCGCGTCCGACACGGAAGGCGAGCGCGTACTCGAACGCCTGGAAGCGCGCCAGAAAGCCGTCCGGCTCGATCATGACGCGCGGGCAGGCGGCCGCGGCGCCGGATTGCTGGAAGTCGCTGACGAATTGCTCCACATCGATCGTGCTGCCTTCGTTGAGGCCGCGGATGCGGATGTCCGGATCGATCACCATCAGCGTCTCGATGTGCGCTGGCAGCCGCTCGATGAGCCGCCGCAAGGCCGCCGGCTTGCGTCGGTTGACGCCATCGTCGACGCATCGCCATCCGGCCTGCCGCAGCCGCAGCACCGTGTTATCGGTCGAGCCGTCGCTGATGAGCCAGACGCGCTCGCGATGCGCGGCAAATGCCTCCATGAATTCCTCGATGTGATCTTCGAGGTTGTATACGGAGCCGATGATGGCGAACGGCGAGGCCGGCACGACGCGCCGCGCATCCGGGGGGAGAATGGCGGCCAGGTTGATCGACAGGTTGCCGTTCTGACTGCTTTCGGAGATTCCGCCGGCCGCAGCAGTATGCCGGCGCCGCATGTACAGACGCAGGGCGAAATCGATCGCATCGGTGTAGACGATGAGGTTGGCCACGGCGAACACGAAGACGGAGAAGCCGATGACCTGGGCATTGAGCACGGAGAGGACAATCCAGCCCGCCAGCAGCCCGCAAACCGCCAGCGGGGCCAGTACCGACCAGGAGCGGCGCGCTTTCATGCCATCGCGACGGCACGCGCTGCCGGCCGCCGCAGGGCGGGCAGACGCGCCGCCAGCTGTGCCCTGACCTCACTGTCGTCGGCGATCCGAAAGCCGTGCTCGGCCAAGATCGGCAGCGCGCACAGGATCCACAGCAACGAGCGCACGCGCGAGGGCAGGTGTGCCACCTGTTCCTCGAGCGGCGCGAGCATCGCCTCGAAACTGCTCTCCATGCGCAGAATCGCCTCCGTCACGATCGGATCGATCGGCAGGATCTTCGCCGCCTGATTCCACGATAGGCTCGTGCCCGCGACGTGCCTTTGCACGTAGTGCGTATGCGGCGCAAGGCTCGGGTCCCGGGCGAACTGCGCGCCGGAGAACGGAATCACGTACGGATACATGCCGATCTCGCAGCCCTGCAGCAGCCAGCGATACGCCTGTCCCAGGGTCTCCGCGACGTCCGCCATGGTTGCGCGCGGGGAGCTCAGGATCAGATCGAGAAACGGCGTGACACCGGTGGCCAGCGCCGCCGTGAGCATCGGCTCGATGTGCCGGTGGATCTGCGCCTTGTTGAACTCCGCCAGCACGCGCGGCGAGAAGCTCTCGATTCCGAAGCCAAGCACGCGAAAGCCGGCCGAGCGCATCGCGGTGAGCCGCTCCGGGGTCATCGCATCGATGCGGTTCGTGCTGATGAACTGCAGATGCTGCGGGATGCGTCCGCCGTGCTTTGCCGCGACGATTCCCTCGCAAAGCGGCAGCACGCGCTGGTCGCGCGTGAAGGTGAAGATATCGTCCTGGAAGATGATCGTGCGCACGCCCGGATGGGCCGCCACGATCCGCTCGATCATGTGCAGGCACTCGTCCGCCGTCAGCCGGGCCACCGCGGCGACGCTGCCCTGGGCCTCGTGCAGGAAGTTGGTTGCGGAGCAGAACGTGCAGCCCATCGGGCAGTAATTGAGCGTGATGAGCCGCACCGAGCGGATCTCCGCCAGCCGCGCTTCCCGGGCGGCCTTGCTCGGCAGCGCGCCGATGCGGTATGCCGCCTCGAGCCGTTCCCAGTAAGCTGCGTAGGGCATCTGCTCATAGGGTGTGTGATAGATGGCATCGCGCAGCTCGATCCGCTCGAGCGCGTGCTGCGGCATGGTAAGAATCCTTCCATCGCTCGTGCGCTCGGCGGTGCCGGTGATGCCACCGAGGGAACTGCCGCTGCGCATCCGCTGCACGAGCTCGAGCAGCGGGCGCTCGCCTTCGCCCAGCACGACGCGATCGAAGGGGCCGAGCTCGAACATCAGATCCGGGCGGAAGGTGGCCTCCATGCCGCCGGCGACGATCAGTGCGCGCGGCAACATGCGGCGCACGATGTGGGCCAGCTCCAGATCGAAGCGCAGCGTCATGCCGGTGGTGGAGACCCCGACGATGTCCCATTGGCCGCTCAGCAGCTCGCGCTCGAGTGCGCGTTGCGGCGCTTCCCGGCAGCAATTCGGATCGAAGACGCAGGTCTTGATACCTGCCGCTTCGAGGACGCCAGCCAAGCGCCATACCCCGAGCGGCGGGGCAAGGAACGTATATTCACCGCAGTGCGGATCGTACGGACCGATCAGCAATACACCGGGTGAGCCTGTGTTATTCACGTCTGTTCGGCTCCTGCGTGTCTTCCGCCGCCCCTTGGAGGGGCCTTTCCCCTAGGCTCTAGGTCAAGACAGTCGGATCTGCCGCAAAAAATGTGCCCAGTCTTGGCTGGTGCTGTGTGTGGGAGCGGCAGCCGCAGTGTCGCCCCGCCCCGGTGCTGGGTCAATGCTTGCGGGCTTCGCTTCCAGGTGGCCGCCGCAAAAGCGTACAAAGGGCGCGCGCCCTCTATAATTGTTCAGGTTAAGTTAAGACCAGCGCGCGAGGATGCATGCCGGAGCAGGTCGGAGTGATCATCATCGGGGGCGGCCACAACGGCTTGGTCTGCGCGGCATACCTGGCGAAGCACGGATTGCGGCCGCTCGTGCTCGAGCGGCGCCCGATGGTCGGCGGAGCGGCTGTGACCCAGGAGATCGCGCCGGGCTTTCGGGCCTCGACGTTCTCTTATCTGATGAGCCTGCTGCATCCGCGGATCCAGACGGAACTCGAGTTGCATCGCCATGGACTGGAGATCCGCCCCTGCAGCGACATGCTCGCGCCACTCGATGGCGATGATTACATCGTGTTCTGCGATAACGTGGCGCGCACGCAGGCAAGCTTCGCCCGCTTCAATCGGCACGATGCCGAGATGTACCCGCGCTTCGACCGCTTTCTGAACGAGAACGCCCGCATCTTTCGCCGCCTGCTGTGGGAGACCCCTTTCGATCCGACGGGGCGTGACTGGCGCACGGTCAAGCAGGTGGCGGGCTTCCTGCAGCGCAACTGGCGGATCGGCAACAGGATCTTTCGCGTTCTCGACATGCTGTCGATGAGCGCGTACGACTTTCTGTCGGAATGGTTCGTCGATGAGCGCATCAAGGCGGTGCTCGCCTACTACGCCTCCATCGGCACGTTCGCCGGACCGAAGACCCCCGGATCGGCCTACGTCATCATGCACCACGTCATGGGGGAAAACGCGGGCGCCGGCGGCTGGGGCTTCGTGAAGGGCGGCATGGGCGCCATCAGCGAGTCGCTCGCCTCCGCCGCACGCGCCGCGGGAGCCGTGATCCAGACCGATAGTCCGATCGCCGAGGTGAAGGTGAGCGACGGACGCGTCAAAGGAGTGATCACGACGGATGGCAGGCAATACGAGTCGCAATGTGTCGTATCCAACGTCGATGCGAAGACGCTCTATCTGCGCATGGTCGGCGAACGGCATCTTCCCAGCGAGCTCGTGCGCGATATCGGTAACTACCGTACGTTCAGCACGGCTTTCAAGATGAACATCGCCTGCGAGCGACCGCCCCAATACGCCTGCCTGCAGCGCGCGTTGCGCGACGACGCTCTCGCGGGCTGGAAATATCCCACTTACGTTCACCTCGGACCGGACATCGACTACCTGGAACGCGCGTACGACGATGCCAAATACGGCTCCTATTCCAGCCAACCCTTCATTACTGCGGTGTGTCCGACCATCGTGGACGACACGCTGGCGCCTGCCGGCAGGCACATCGTCAATCTGTTCGGCGGGCACGCCCCCTATCGGCTCAAACATGGCGACTGGCAAGTCGAGAAGGCGCGCTTCGAGAAAATCGTGCTCGACACAGTGGAGCGTTTTGCTCCCGGATTCTCGAGCGAGGTCATCGCCCGGCAATTCCTCATCGCGCCCGACATCGAGGCCATCGTCGGTTTGCCACAGGGTCACATCTTTCAGGGCGAGCTGTCGCCGGACCAGCTGTTCTTCCAGCGGCCAGCGCCGCACTGGGCGGATTACCGCACTCCCATCCGTGGGCTCTACCTCTGTGGGGGCTCGGTCCATCCCGGCGGCGGTGTGTCGGGCATTCCCGGCTACAACGCCGCACGCGAGATACTCCGCGATGCGGGGAAGCCCGCCGCGCTGCGTTACGCGGACTGACGACGAACCATCGTGCCTCTCGTGCGTTTTCTGCTGGTACCCGCAATCGGGCAAGTTGCAAGAGGCTCAGGTCATGGCGCGCAAATACAGCAAGGCAAGCGGACGCAAGGTCAAGAGGGCAATGCACGAGAGAAAGCACGGCACGCTACGCAGCGGCCGTTCCGGAGCCAAGGTCAAGAGCCGCAAGCAGGCCATTGCCATCGGCTTGTCGGAAGCGCGGCGCGAAGGCAAAAAAGTGCCGAAGAAAAAGTCCGCATCGCGCAGCCGCAAGCGCAAATCCTGACCCGTTTGTTCAATCGGACTTGCGGGCGGCTGCGGTGCCCACCGTGTCGGCCGCGTAGGCGCCGCGTTGCCCGAGCGGCTTTTCCGGTCCATCGGTCGTGTCCCGACGTGTCTGACGTTCCATCTCGGCGTTGACCTCCGCGCCGAGCACGACGGCGAAACTGGAGAGATAGAACCACATCAGCAGCGCGATGACCCCGCCCAGCGCGCCGTAGGTCTTGCCATAGGCGGCGAACGTGCGCACGTAGATGGCGAACAGCGCGCTGCCGGCCAGCCAGAGTGTCGAGGCGACCACCGATCCCGAGCTCACCCAGCGCCACTGCGCACGCTTTCTCGCTGGCGCATACCGGTAGATCACCGCAAGGCTGGCCATCGCGACCATCCACAACAAGACCCAGCGCAGAATGTCCACGACCCATGCGCCGCCTGCGCTGATACCTACGGCCTTGACGATGAGCGGGGTGGCGACGCCCAGCAACAGCATGATGAGAAAACCCACGATCGCCCCGCCCGTGAAGGCGACGGAGGTGAGGATCTGGCGGATCCAACCGCGCTTTTCCCGTTCCGAATAGGCGATGTTCGTGGCGGTCATGAGCGATGCCATGCCCGAGCGCGCGCTCCAGAGCGACACCAGCAGCGCGATGGCTGCCGTCGCCGAGAGGGTTCCGCCGGCGTGCCGGGCAACATCCTGCAGCTGCCTCGAGAAAAGATCCCACGTACCCGGGGGCAGCACGTTGACGAAAGCCTGCATGTCACGAATGACATCGGCGGGACGGGCGAAGATTCCATAGACGGAGACGACGGCGGCCAGCGAGGGAAATGCCGCAAGCAGCGCGTACATCGCAAGTCCGGCGGAAACCAGTGACACATTGTCCTTGCCGATCGCCACCTGCACCCGACTGAGGATGTCGCGCCATCCCGCCTGCGGAATCTCGCCGGGGCGGTGCGCTTCGCGCCCGTGAGAGCGCTGCTCGTCCGCGTCCTCGCGCTGCGCAACGGCCGCCTGATCGCCTGAGGTGCTCATGGGGAATTGCCTGACATGCTCATGCGCAGCGGGTAGCAAGAATCGCTCGCCGGCGAGCCCATGATGCGCTGCACAAACGTGTTCGCCGTTCGCCCTGCAGGAAAAGTGGCTAATCGAGACATTCCGCACAAAGCAGGGTCGCGAAACGGCATTCTGCACTGCTCATCCGCGGCGCCGGACTGCACGCTGCGGTGTCCATGAGCGCAATCAGCCCTCCATGATCCGCCGGTGAGCGGCCCTTAGCTGAAGCCTTCGCCTCAGGATTGCAGCCATGTCGGCCCCTATCCCCTCGCCAACTGAATTGCCGATGGCAGCGCACCCCTGGCGGGCACGCCGCAAAATCGGCCCGCTGTACTGGATTCGGACGCTGAGTGTGCTCGTGCTGCTGATCGCGATGGTCCCGCAGGCCGCCGCTCAGCAGCTGAGCTTTCGTCAATACACTCAGAGCGACGGTCTGACGAATCTGGCGGCCGAGTTCCTCGAAAAGGACACCGATGGCAGCCTCTGGGTGGGCACCGACGGCGCCCTGTTCAGATTCGATGGGAGCACCTTCAAGGCCTACGACAAGCGCAATGGCCTGCCGACGGAGGACGTGCGGGGAATGGCCGAGGACCGGCGCGGCAGACTCTGGGTGGTGCTGGATCGCGGCCTGTACGTAGGCGACGCGGCCGGATTTCATCAGGTGCGCACCAGTTCCGGTCCAGTGCTGGTGGACCACGCCACGGCCATCACCCTGACACGCGATCAGCGGCTGCTCGCGATCACCGACAAGCGGGTCATCGAGATCACACACGATGCGGCCGCTGCCGATGGTCAGTGGAGCGCGAAGCCGTTCTTCTCTGACATGCAGGTGCGGCTGCACCCGCAGATCGGCAGCGTCAGCCGCGTGTTCGCAGCACCCGATGGCAGTTTGTGGCTCGGCTGTGCCCAGACGCTCTGCCGCTTCGCGAACGGCACGCTGACGGTGCTGACGGAAGCGAACGGCGTGCCGCCCTCCACCTATACGAATTTCCTGATCGATCGCAACCGCCAGCTCTGGGCTCGCAGCGCCGAGCACCTGCTGATGCGCCAGGGCGGTGATCTCGCGTTCATTCGCAACGAGCCGCCGGATGCTGTCCTGAGCTCGCGCGCCGCCCATCCGCTGCTCGCGCTCGATCCCCAGGGACGCGTCCTCGTGCGAACCGCGGGCGGGCTGGCTCGCTGGAACGGCACCACCTGGAGACAATTCACGGCCGCAAATGGCCTGCCCGACACCATGATCGCCGCAGCTCTGGTGGATGGCGAGGGCAGTCTGTGGCTGGCGCCGACCGGCTTTGGTCTGTGGCGGTGGCAAGGGTACGACAACGTCGAGTCCTGGACGCGTCGGCAGGGGCTCGCTTCGGACAAGATCTGGAACATCGTCCGCGACCACTCGGGCCACCTGCTCATCGGTACCGAGCGGCGCTGCCAGATGCTCGACGAGCAGCAGGCGCGGTTCGTGGAATGTCCGTATAGCGATCTGCCCCGGCAGGAGGTCGCTGCCCTGGCCATCGATCGCACTGGCGGGACCTGGTGGGGGCTCGACAACGGCGAGCTGTGGCACATCCCGCTGGGGCAGAGCCGGGCCGTGCGGGTGCCACTTGGCGCCGGTCGGCTGTCTTTCTCTTCCATCTCCTTCGATCGCGATGGCACCGGATGGCTCGCCTGTTTCGACGATGGCCTGTTTCGGCTCGATGTCGCACGCGGCATCCCGGTGAAGGTCGATCTGCCCGCCAGCAAAGCCACCGTGTACGACACCGCCGAGGATGCCGCCGGCGGCATCTGGGCAGCGGCCGCCGGTGGGCTCTTTCACCTGTGGCAGGGACGCTGGACTTTCGTGCCCGTCCGCGATGAGGAGGGACTTTCGGCCGTCATCGGCTCGGTCGCTGCCCGACCGGACGGCTCACTGTGGGCATCGAGTTTTGGCAAGGGGCTCGTCTGGCTCGACAGCCATGATCCAGCCCGGCAGAAATGGGTGCTGCCGGCGGAACTGGCCACCGCGAGCGTGTATTCGATCCAGGCCGACCAGCGGGCGTGGCTGTGGGCCAATACCGACCAGGGCATCGCGGTATTCGATGGCAAGGACTGGCGACGGTTCGACGTCAATGACGGGCTCATCTGGAACGATACCCAGCAGGATGCCTTTCTCGCCGACCGCGACGGCTCCGTCTGGATCGGCACATCCAACGGACTTACGCACATCAAGGACCCGGAGCGCCTGCTGCAGGCCGGCAGCCGTCTCGAGCTGCACATCTCGAGCGCGCGCCTGGGAGCGAACGACCTGCTGGGCGAACGCAATCCCGCGCTGCAGTGGCAATCCAATGAGGCGTTCGATCTGCAGCTGAGCTCGAACAGTTTCACGCGCTCGCCCAATACGGAGTTCCGCTACCGCCTGCTGGGGCTGTCCTCCGAATGGTTTGGCTCCAACATCCCGCGGATCCATCTGCCGGCGCTGGCGCCCGGTCGCTACACGCTGGAGGCCGTGGCAGTGGACACCGCGCACGATCGGCGCTCGAGCCTCGTTTCGCTCGCATTTCGGGTGCTGCCGCCCTGGTGGGACACGGTGTGGTTCCGGCTGCTCGTCGTGCTCGCTGTCGGTGCCCTGCTCACATGGTTGTGGCGCTGGCAGATGGAGCGTCAGCACGCCCGGCGTGTGGCACTCGAGCGCGAGCACCGGGAACGGGAAATTCTCCTCGAGCGCGCCACCCGGGATGCCCTCACCGGGTTGTGGAACCGGGCAACGATCTTCGAGGCGCTCAAGCGCGAGATCGAGCATTCCCACCGCAGCCAGGAATCCCTCGCCGTCGCCTTCATCGACGTCGACCATTTCAAACGCATCAATGATACGTTCGGCCATCCGGGCGGGGACGAGGTGCTGCAGCAGCTCGCGCACCGCCTCTCGAGCTGCATCCGCCAAAGCGACCGGCTGGGCCGCTATGGCGGGGAGGAATTTCTCATCGTTCTGCCCGGTCTCTCGCGCCCCGAAGCCGGTGTGTTGCTGGAACGGTTGCGCGAGAGTGTTTCGAACCAGCCGTTCGGCGTCCAGAATGCGACGACCTCGATCACGGTCAGCGCAGGGGTGGCGTGGTGCGAATCGATCACCGACACCGCCGACACACTGATCGCCTGCGCCGATGCCGCCTTGTACGAAGCGAAGGAAGCCGGCCGGAACTGCATCGTGTACTCGGTGCGCACGAAGACCCGCGATGCGGACACCTCCTCCGCGCGGCGCTACCTTCCGGATCTGATTGAGCGGCTCACGCGGGCTCAGCGCCGTGCCGGTGGCAAATCGGAATAAGCGTGGCTGATTGCGCGCTGGATCCTCTCGCCCCCCTGCAACACCCCGGTTGCTATCGCAGTCGAATGCCGGGATACCAGCGGCTCTTGGCGAGGAAGCGCTTCGCATCGCTCATTTGCAGAATTTCGCGCAGCGCGCGCTGCTTGTCCTGGACGTGCTCGTAATACGACTTAACGATGCGATAGCCCACCCAGTAGCCGAGGTCGCCCGGCTTGGTCAGCGTGCCGTTGTAAAGCCAACTGGAAAGATCGGTCTGGTCTTCATCGGCGCGGAACGCGGTCTCGATCGCTTGCTCGCGCCCTTTGGTCCGCGCATTGAGATCGGTGTAGGAGACGCTCCCGGAAATCAGCTCGGCGGTGAATTCCGCCGCACCCTCGATTAGCGACTCCTCGAGCACCGTTGGCTGCTCGTCGTTGTACAGCGCTGGGGCCTGCAGCGCCTGCTGGACATGGGCGTACTCGTGCGCGATCACGTGCACGAAGCGGTCCTCGACGTCGGGCTCCAGCCAATTCACGGCACACAGCGCCTCCAGTCCGATCATGACGCCCGTGGAATCGGTTACGCCCACCGGCTTGCCCCGGCCCACGGCGATCGTCAGCGGCGGAAACTGCGCCTCAGGATCAAGCTCGCCAAGCGTGTGCAGCGCCGTAGCCACGCGCCGCCTGACGCGCGGCAAAACGCCAATGCAGCGTTTGGCGCCGGCGTAGATCTGCGGATTTTTGCCGATTGCGGCGGCGATCGATGCGCCCGTGACATGGCGCAATTGGGCCATGCGGTGCAGTCCGTGCGAACCAGGGTCGAGGTAGTCGTGCTGAAGTTGTCCGGCCGTCGGCGCGCCGTCCGCCGCGCGATAGACCCTATAGAAGCTGGCGACGTCCTCGATATGGATGATTGGACCCGAGTCGGGAGCCGGCGGAATTGCTGCCGCGGCCGGTGTCAGCGCGCAGGCAACGGCGACCGCAATCAATGCGACGCCGAGCCATTTCATCAACGCTGCGATGTGGGTCACTCCCACTGCGGCGCGTGCTTCCTGGACAGGCAATGGCAGCGCGCCAAGTTACCTCGTCAGTGCCGCCACTTGCGGGCGCGCCCCGCGATGAACACCAGCAGCGGCAGCGCAATCAGCGCGGTTGCCGCTGCGGGAAACCGCCGCGCCGTGCTCACGGCGAGAGCGGCGAACCTGCGGCCATTTTCCTGGGCCGTTTCCACGATGGCATCGACCCGACGCCGCACGGACAGACGGGCATGCAGCGCATCGAGTGTGCGTCCCAGCTCGTGGCGAGTGAGCTCGATATCGCGCTCGATCTCCTCGGGCGTGCGGTGTCCTGCGTGCACCGACCAACCTGCATGGGGCGAACTGCTGGCCGCAATGCTGGCAGTGGCGGCCGCAGCCGCGCCGTCGGGATCCACATGCATCGTTTTCGGATTCATCGTTCACTCCCCGTGAGCACGTTTTTGTCCCGCTTCAGCGACTCCGAGCTGCGTTTGGGCTTGATCAGGTCCGGATCGAGCGACTTGCGGCCGACCTGGATCATTACGAAGCCGACCGCTCCCACAATGATGCCAATGATCAGCGCAGCCAGCCACGCCGGCAACACGGTCGCAAGTCCCAGTACCGCCGCGGCAAGCAGTACGAGCAGGGCGGAAAACAGCACCGCGCCACCTGCGGCGATCGAAACCGTTCCGGTCAACAGTTTGGTGAAGGAACGGGTGAACTCGGATGCCGCCAGCGCCGCCTCCTGGCGAAACAACGTCGTTATTTCATCGGTCAGCCGCCGCAACAGCCCGACGATCGTCTGCGATTCGATGCCGTCCGTCTGCGATTCGATGGCGTCGTGCGGCACGGAAACTGCGGAAATGCTGCGCGCGCTGGGGACAAACTGGCTGGCCATTTGCCTTGCTCCTCGAGCCTGCTTGAGCTGAAACCGCAAGGCTGGGAAGCAATCACCGTTCCGTGACTTACCCGGTGGCGGCGCCCCTGTGCTTCGCTGTAGTCACAGCCGTCGCCGCGGATCCTGGTCCCCTGCCGAGCGTTGGTACCCAAGAAGGAAACCGTCCTGACCTGACCGGGTAGCCGCTAAGGCGGTGCGCGCAATGCACGCATCACCAACTGGGATGCCGCCAGATCCTCGATGGCCGCACCCACGGACTTGAAGACGATGATCTCCGCAGGCGTGCGGCGTCCGGTTGCGCGCCCCGAAACCAGATCCGCGAGCTCGCCTTCGATCTGCGTTCGCTTGATCACCCCACGCGCCAGCGGATCGAGAATGTCGCCGGCTTCCGCCATCGCGCCGGCGAGCGTGTCCACGAAAATGCGCGACCGGCACACGACCGCATCGTCCGCTTCACGCGTGGTTGGCGTAAAGCTCCCCACCAGATCGACGAAGACCCCCGGCTGAAGCCACTCACCGGCAAGCACCGGGGTGGGGCTCGTCGTGGCGCACGAGACGATGTGTGCAGTCGCGAGCGCCTCCTTCAGAGAGTTTGGCGCGAGGACTCGCACGTCGGCGCCCACCAGTGCGCGCACCGCCGCAACCGTCGCCGTGGAGCGCGCCTCGCGCCGTCCCCAGACTGCGATGCTGCGGATGGGGCGCACCGCGCAATGAGCGAGGGCCATGTAGGGTGCAAGGGCGCCCGTGCCCATTATGACCAGATGCGTGCTGTCGGCACGGGAGAGGTACGTTGAGGCCAGCGCCGAGGCGGCAGCCGTGCGCAATTGGGTGATGGCGGATCCGTCCAGCACCGCTGTTGGCTGTCCCGTCTCGGACAGCACGACGATGAGCGCCCCGACGGTCGGTAGCTGCCTGGCGC
Organism: uncultured Pseudomonadota bacterium; assembly: GCA_963716335.1. Classification (GTDB taxonomy): domain Bacteria; phylum Pseudomonadota; class Gammaproteobacteria; order Steroidobacterales; family Steroidobacteraceae; genus 13-2-20CM-66-19. The sequence continues at coordinate 1,132,748 of OY970302.1, forward strand.
GATTGTCCGGAAATACGGTGACGAGCTTGACCACGCCCCTGCCGTCGGGCTGGAATGCCGGCATCGTCAGCACGAGCCGATCGCCCGCGCCCCCCGGGACGCTCGCTGCGTGGCGCACTGGAGCGACGCAGCCGTTGCGAAAAGCCTCGCGTAGAGCCTCGATCAGCGCCGGCATGGGCGCGAGCCGGCGAATCTCCTCAGCAGTCACCACCAGCATCGTTGCTCTCCGGCACAGCGCTCGCGCCTCAGCTGACCGTTGCCCGCATCGTCGCAACGTACCACCGCAGAAAGCAGTCCGTGAATTCTTCCATGGATGACAGCGGACCCGGCTCGTAGAAGCGCGAATCGACGCCTGCCTGGTTGCGCTCGATGATCTGCTTGTCGGCGACCGTCGTCACATCCCACAGCCATGTCAGCTCGGCGCGCTCATAATCCCGGCCTTCCACCGCGGAAGCTTTGACGAGCCAGATGATCTCGCAATCCGTGCTGCGGGGGCCCCGCGGTGTAAACCGATACAGCACCACGTGATCACAATAAGCGAGCCCGAACATCATCGGTCCGAAGTGCAGATCCGTCGCGCCGCCGTCATAGTCCCTGATCGTGCCCAGAAGCGGAGCAAGCGGGGCGCCGTCGCGACTGCCCGTCTTATGGCCACGCAGCAGCGCATAGCGCTTGTAGCCGCGATCCGTGCCTAGCGCCCCGGCATCGAGCCAGGAGTGGCGCAGATAGAATTGTTCGCTGAGCCCGCACGCCGCCGCTCGTTCCATCACTGGTGGCAGCAGCAGGGCCTGCTCCGCCGCGGATACCGCGCGGCCATGCCCCACCGAGTATTCGGGGTGGGCGGGCTGGCAGTGATAGCACTCGCAGTAATTCTCGACCGCGAGCTTCCAGTTGCTCGCAATCGCGTACGTCTGCCGGTGCGCCACCTTCGCATGCTCGAGCTGATAGGGCGCGAGCGGCGCGGCCAGGTCCTGCCCGATCGGATCGAACGCCACCGGCGCGGCGTCGAAGTTGACGAAGATCAGGCCGACGAAAACCTTGGTATCGAGCCGCCGCAGGCCGTACCGGCGGCGGTCGAACCCTTCCGGCATGTGGGCCGCCGCGCGCAGCGAGCCGTCAAGCCCATACGTCCAGCCGTGGTAGGGACAGACAAAGCGTGCCTGGTGCCCGGTGACAGCCTCGCAGATGCGCGAGCCACGATGCCGGCAGACGTTCAGCAGCGCGTTGATGCGTCCGTCTGCGTCGCGCACCACGATGACGGACTCGTCGCCGATCGCGAACAGAAAATAGTCGCCGCGCTGCGGAATCTGGCTCGCATGTCCGATGCACAGCCACGACTTCATGAAGATCGCGCGCAGCTCGGTTGCGTAGATATCGCGATCGCGATACAGGCCGCCCGGCAGCGAATGACCGCCCTCACAGACATCCAGCAGACTCTTCAGCCGTTCGCTCAATTGCCCTCTCCAGCACGTGCCTCGTACCGACCTTGAACATTCACCGTCGGCTTATCAATACCGTCGCAGGGGTATCGAGCCGGCCGCTACACGCTAGAATCTCGCCCCGGCCAGATGTAAGGCGCCGGCGCCATATTCATAGGCGGCCTCCCGCAAGCTCCGCCAGGCGATGCCACGCGGCGCGGACACGGGTAGCGGCAGATCCTGCTCCCGGCGCTCACCGACGACGAGCTCGGCGAGAATCCGACCGAACGCGGTTCCGGGGGCAATCCCCCGCCCGTTGTAGCCATTGAAGCCGACCACGCGCGGGGCGAACACGTGGAACCGCGGCAGATTATCGGCGGTCATGCCGATGTGCCCGAACCAACCCGCCTCGAAAGCCGTGTTGCCCAGCTGCGGGAAGATCCTGCGCGCCGCGCGCCGCGCCCATTGCTCATGCACGCGCGTCCCGGGGCCACGCAGCGCACCAACACTGCCGAACACCAGCCGACCGGCGGCATCCAGCCGAAACGACGACAGTACCTGGCGGGTATCCCAGGCGCCTTCACCGCCCGGCAGGATCGACTTTCGAACCGATTCCGCCAGCGGCGGTGTGGCGAAATTGAAGTAGGGCAGGTGCACCTGCTCCCTGCGCACGATATCCCAGGGGCCCGTCGCATACGCATCGGTTGCCACGACGATCCATTCGGCGCGCACGGACCCTGCGGGACTGTCGACTATCCAGCCCCGCTCGCTCGTGCGCGCCGCCACCGCGGGACTGCGGATGTATATCCGGGCGCCACCGGCGCGCGCAGCCTCCGCAAGCCCCCGTGCGTAAGCTAAAGGCTGGATCGTCCCGGCGCGCGCATCGAAGAGCGCGGCACAATACGCATCGGAGCCGACCCGCATCCGCGTCTCACGCGCATTCAGGAGCGTGACGGGAGCGGACCGAGCCTGCCATTGGCGGGCGCGCTCGCGCACCTCCACAAGTCCCTTTCGTCCCACCGCGCAGTGCAGTGTCCCGGATCGCAGCGCCTCGCAGGCAATGGCGTACTTCTCGATGAGGCCGAAGACGACCCCGGGGGCATCCGCCAGCGACTGCAATAGACGATTGCCGTAATCGGGCCCGAGACGCTCCACCACGACCTCGGGCATCACCCACATGCCGGCGTTGACGAGACCCACGTTGCGCCCCGAGCCACCGAAGCCGATGTCGGTGGCTTCGAGCACCACGACTGACACGTGCCGCTCCCGCAGATGTAAGGCGGTGGACAGGCCCGTGTAGCCCGCACCGATGACGAGCACGTCGGCGAGGAGATTTTCCGTCAGCTCCCCGAGCTCGCGGGCGCCGGGCGCGGTCCGTTGCCACAGCCCGTGGCTGGCGCAGTGCCGCTCGCTGGCCGCCGCGCTCGCGTGCGTTGCCTGAGGCGCGTGCGCTGCGTGCGGCGCGCTTTGGCTGGCGAGACCTCGCGCGGTCTCGCGTGTTAAGTTATTCAAAGCGATTGCTCAAGTAAATGGCCACTGATACAGTACGGGAAAATAGGAGCATTCGCTTGATATCCTGAGCGGGGATGCATCGAACTTCCGGCACATTGCACGGCCCAATCGTCCTGAGCTTGGCGGACCTCCGATCCTGATCTGCCCGATGCGCCACCTTTGATCCTATCGATGCACGACCGGTCGACCGCCGAGTGAACGACCTCACTGCACAGATGATCGCGATCCTGCGGCGCAACGGGCGCGCGTCCTATTCGGAGATCGCCCGCGAGCTCGGCACGAATCGCGATTATGTCGCGAGTCGGATCAATCCGCTGATCGAGGCAGGCAAGCTGCGCATCGTCGCCGGCGTGCATCCGCGTGTGCTCGGACTCACCACCTCCGCGCATCTTTCGCTCAAGGCGGACGGGGATACGCAGAGTATCGTCGAGGCGCTGGAGCTTCTGGAAGCCCCGGTGCTCATCTCCGTGGTGGCCGGCGCATTCCAGATCGTCGTGGAGCTGCAGTTGCGCAGCCTGACGGAGCTGCGGCGGCACGTGTCGGCAATCCGTGCGATCGCCGGTGTACGGGAAATCAATGTGCATCTTTACGAGCGCATCCTCAGCAGCTTCTTTCTCGGCGCCGAGCCCGATTCCCAGTCACAGCTGGATGAGATCGACATCAACATCGTGAACCGGCTGCTGCGCGATGGCCGCGCCAACTTCGCGGAAATCGCCGGGGTGGTCGGGCTTTCCGTGAGCGGCTGTCGCACGCGGGTGCAGCGGCTTCTCGAGTCGGGCGTCGTGCAGATCGGGGCGATCAAGCAGCGCTCCGACATGACGAACGATCTGCTGTTCGGCATCGGAGTGAATGTGCGCAATGACTGTCGCGCAGCGGTCGAGGTCATCAGCGCAAGCCCGGGACTGGAATTCATCGCCCGGACGGTCGGCCGGTTCGATCTGCTCGCCACCGTGGAGTTCACCTCACTGCGCGATTTCAACTTGCTGGTGACACGCCTGCGGCAGCTCGACTCCGTGCACTACTGCGAACAATGGCTGCATGTCAGGATCGTCCGCGAGCAGTATTTCCGCGCGCTTGCACCCCATTCCCACCCATGAGCGCCGCGGAGTAACCCATGCTGGATGCCGTGCGCAGAATGAAGGCGCTGAGCGGCTGCCACCGCATCGGCGGCGCGGTGCGGCGCGCCGCCGGGGAGCGCAGCATTGCTGTGATCGACCCCGCGACCGAGCAGCGCACGGGCGAGATCATCGAGGCGAGCCCCGCGGAAATCGCCGCAGCGACGCGAGCGGCGAACGAGGCGCAGCGCCAGTGGAAAAAGGTGAATTTCCATCAGCGTGCCGAGCTGCTCCACGATGCTGCGCGGCGCATGCGCGAGACGCGGCCGCTGGTTGCGGAGCTGCTGACGCGCGAGATGGGCAAGCCCTACAAGGAGTCCTTCGATGAGGTGAGCTGGTCATCGACCGCCACGGACTACTATGCCGAGATCGGCCGCCATGAGGGCGGCCGGGTACTGGGCAACACCATCGACGGCCAGTTCCACTACACCACAAAGGATCCGCTGGGCGTCGTCGTCATCATCCTGCCGTTCAACTATCCGCTCTGCCTGCTGTGCTGGCAGGCAGCTGCGGCGCTCGCGAGCGGCAATGCCGTCATCATCAAGCCGTCGGAGCTCACGACGTTGACCACCCTGGAGTTCACTGCGGCATTCGATGCTCTGCCCCCGGGACTCGTGCAGGTGCTCGCGGGCGGCGCGGCAACCGGCAGGCAGCTGGTGGAGGCGGATGACACGCACATGGTGGCCTTCACGGGCAGCATCGGCAGCGGCCGTCTCGTCGCCGAGAGCTGTGGCCGGCTCTACAAGCGCGCCCTGATCGAAACCTCGGGCAACGATCCATTCATCGTGATGCCCTCGGCGCCCCTCGATGTCGCGGCGCGCGGCGCCGCATTCGGCGCCTTTTTGAATTGCGGTCAGGTGTGTGCGGCGGCGGAACGTTTCTACGTGCACGAATCGGTCTATGCGCCCTTCATGGAGCGACTCGTGCACCATGCGCGGCAGATCCGCATCGGTAACGGTCTCGACCACGTGGACATGGGGCCGATGGCCTCGCAAACGGAGCTCGAACGCTACCTGCGGCTTCTCGAGCAGGCGAAAGCCGAGGGTGGCCGGGTGTTGACGGGCGGCGCACGACCTGCCGCTCTGCGCAAAGGCTGGTTCGCCGACGCCACAGTCCTCGGTGAGGTGCCGCCGCAAGCGGCGATCATGCACAACGAGTCGTTCGGTCCGGTCGCACCGGTGTGTCCGGTCGAAAGCTTCGATGCGGCGATCGCGCTCGCCAATCACTCGCGTTACGGCCTGGGCGCGACAATCTACACGCGCGATCTCGAAGAATCGCTGCGCGCGGTCAATGAGCTCGAGGCCGGGATGGTGTGGGTGAACGCGCCTTTGCTCGACAACGATGCCGGTCCGTTCGGCGGCCGCAAGCAATCCGGCATGGGGCGCCAGCTCGGCACCGAGGGCCTCGATACCTTCCGCCACACGAAGCTGGCGATGATCGACCCGGCAGCGAAGTCCCACGATTTCTGGTGGTTCCCCTATGCCGATGCGGAAGGCTTTCCGGGGCAGCGCGGACAGCGTGATGAGTGATGCCGCGCGCAAGGCGGCATCCGCCGGACTCGAGCAGCGGCTGGGTCAGGCCGAACGGGCCGGTCGTGACCGTGACTTCGACAGCGTGAGCTGGTGGTGGATGGCCCTCCTCGGTGTGATGTTGCCCGCTGCCCTGATTTTCGTGGGTTGGCTCTACCAACCCGCCGGCCGCTGATGCGCTTATCGTCAGCGCCGGAAGCGAGCCAGGCGCCGGCGGACGAGAACGTCTGGCCGCTTCTGCCGGCAGAGCGCACGTGGGGAGCCCTGAGGCTCGGTATCACACTCGCGACGGCAGCAGCAGCAACCTGGTGCTACCTCATCGGCGAGTCGGTCGGGGGCTATCTGGATTTCGTCCAGGGCGGCCTGGCCCTGACGGCGGGATGCATGATCGGCATGCTGCTGGTGCTGCTGGCCGGTGGCCCGATCAGCGCGCGCTTCGGCATCGATTCGATCGCCGCCACGAAGCCGCAGTTCGGCAGTCGTGGCTGGATCGTACCGGCGCTGCTGCAGTCGGTCTCGATCATCGGCTGGAATTCACTGCTGATCATCTTCTTCGCCAAATCGGCGGTGCAGCTGTTCGTCGCGCTGGGACTGATGCGCGTACACGCCGCCGCGCCGCAGAGCATTCCGCTGCTCACGCTCACCGCCTGCATCGTCATCTTCCTTGCCCTGCGCCGCGGGGCGCGTGGCGTCTCGATGGTCTCCAACATCCTGGTCGCTCACGTGTTGGTCGGCTTGTGGATGCTGTACCTGCTGATCTCGCACCAATGGTCGCAACTGCTCGCCGCCCGCCCAGCGGCGGCATCGGCCGATCCACTGTGGAACTACACCACCGGTGTGGAACTCGGGATCGTGACGACCCTTTCGTGGTGGCCTTACCTGGGGGCCATGATTCGCATGGCCCCCAATGCGCGCGCGATCGTGCTGCCGGTGCTGCTGGGCATGGGTCTGCCCGTGCCGCTGCTGAGCCTGATCGGACTTGCGGGGGTGCTGGTACTGAAATCCTCCGACCCCGCCGAATGGCTGCGCACGATCGGCGGCCCCAGCTACGCGATCGTCGCGCTCGGCTTTGTGACGGCGGCAAACTTCGGCACCGCCATCGCGGGCATCTATGCCTCGACCATCGGCCTGCGCAACTTCGCCGCGCTCGAACGGCGCGCGTGGCCGACTTTGCTCAGCATGACACTTGTGCCGGTCGCCATCATCGGCATGCTCATCCCGGAGCTGTTCTTCGCGAAGTTCGGCAGCTTCCTGGCGCTGATCGGTGTCGGCTTCGCGCCGCTGTGCGGCATTCAGATCGCGGATTACTACTGTCTGCGTCGAGGTCGCATCGACATCCGTGCGATCTACCTCGATGCACCCGGCACCGCCTACTATTACTGGAAGGGATTCAACCCGGCCGCGCTCGCGGCCCTGGCGGTGGGCTGTCTCACCTACATCAATCTGCTCAACCCGTTGACGTACACCTCAACAGGTGCGTACCGGTTCCTGACCGCCTCGCTGCCGGCGACCGCGGCGGCTGGCGCGGTGCATGTAGTACTCACTCGACTGTTCGCATCGGTGCGCCCGCGGGCGCGGGCGCGAACGTAGTATCCCGCCGGGCTAAAGCGCTATAGTCATCCACGAAGCAAGCTCGAATGCGCGCCAGGCCATATGGAAATTTCGCGCACCTTGCACATCCTGCGGAGAAATGATGCGCTCCACGCGTTCGATCGTACCTGGAAGAGGCGCCGGGTTGCTGCAGGAAAGTGGCCCCGCGCGCACCCCGCGCAGCGGCAGTCGTGCATCGGGTGAGCGGACCCGTATCGAAATTCTGCGGGCGGCCAAGCGCGTGCTGGCCACGGACGGCTATGCGCGACTGACACTCAGGCGAGTAGCGGCGGAAGCGGCTCTCACCGTCGGCAACCTTGCCTATCACTATCCGTCCAAGCGCAATCTGGTGCGTGCCTTGATCATGCTGCTCATCGAGGAGTACCGCATCCAGGTGACCACGCACCTGCGCACCGCGCGCAGTCGCTCCCCCGGCGCGTTTCGCTCACTGGTTACCTGGCTGATGCGCGATTCCGTTTCCACGCAGACGAGCCGGCTGTTCCGCGAATTCTGGACGATCGCGCTGCATGATCCGGTGATCGCGCGGGCCATCGACCGCTTCTATGCCGAAGTGCAGGCAACCGCGTCGATGCATCTGCGGCATAATTTTCCCCACCTTCCGCCCCGCTCCGTGCGGGAGATCGTGCAGCTCATGGGCATCATCAGCGAAGGCTCGAACGTGCTGTACGCCACGGCGCGCGCTCCGACTGCACCTCTCGGGCGCGTGAGCAAACTCGCCTGCTCCCTGCTGGTCCAGGCCGCTCAACAATCCAACTGGGAATGAGATGAAACTGACTCCGCTGTACGACAAACACCGGCAGCTGGGTGCCACGCTCTACACGACCGGCACCGGTTACCAGATGCCCTCTTTCTACAGGTCGGCGAACGAGGAAGCGTGCGCGGTTCGCGAACGCGTCGGGATGATCGACCTGTCGCTGATGAGCCGGCTGGACCTCAAAGGCAGGGACGCATTGCCGCTCGCACAGCGGCTGGTCGTCAACAACGTGGCGCGGTTGCAGGATGGCCAGGCACTGTACTCGACGATGTGCGATGAGCGCGGACTGATCGTCGACGATGTCGTCGTCATGCGCTTCGCAGCGCGGCATGTGCGCATCATCACGTCCTCCATGTTCCGGCAAAAGACCGCCGCGTGGATTCGGCGTCACATGGCGGACCTCGAGGTCTACCTGACGGATGTCAGCTCGGGTCTGGCCATGATCGGCGTGCAGGGCCCGCGGTCGCGGGAGCTGCTGCGCGCGCTCACGGATATCGATCTCGACAGACTCGGCTTTTTCCGTTTCGCCAGTGGCATGCTCGCAAAGCTTCCCTGCCTGATTGCGCGCCTCGGCTTCTCCGGCGAGCTCGGTTACGAATGTTATGTCCATACCGAGGACGGCGCCGCGGCCTGGGAGGCGATTGCGGCGGCGGGCAGAACTTTCGCCGTGGTCCCCTACGGGATGGACACGCTCGACCTGTTGCGCCTGGAGAAGGGATTCATCTTTTTCGGCTATGACGTCACGCACGAGGAGAATCCGTACGAGTGCGGACTCTGGCCGCTGATCCGCTACGACTGCGGAGATTTCATCGGCAGAGAGGCGCTGCTCGGCATCAAGGCGCGCGGGCCGGCCAAAAAACTCAAGGGGCTGGAAGTCGGCGGGGACCGCGCCGCCACAGGTGGGCAGCCGCTGGCTTGCGCCGGCCAGACCGTGGGGCGAATCGTTGCGGGATTTCATTCGCCCACCCTGAAGCGCAATCTTGCCTACGCCTATCTCGATGCCCCGCATTTCGAGAACGGCACGCAGGTCAGCCTGGAAATCAACGGTGTGCCTCAGAAGGCGCTCGTGGTCGAGATGCCCTTTTTCGACCCCGACGGCACCCGCATGCGTAGTTGATGGGGTGCCCTTGATGGGGGCGCCGTTGGGTCCGTTGGGGGTCCGTTGGGGTTCCGTTGGAGCGCCTTGACGCAGGCGCGCGGGGCGGTCCGACCTAAAGATACGGCGGCGTGCACGCCGAGATGACCACCGCATCCTCCGAGGCCGGGTTGCTGAATCGGTGCGGTATGCGACTGTCGAACAGGTAAGCATCTCCTGTGCGCAACACATGGGTATGCGCACCTACCGTCACCTCGATGGAGCCCGACACCACCACGCCCCCCTCGTGCGCGTTGTGTTCGAGCATGGTCGGGCCGGTGTCGGCACCGCAGGCGTAGCGCTCATGCAGGATCTGCAGGTTGTGGGTCCTGGCATCGCCGACCTGCCGCAGCGCGATGCGCGCACGGCCGCTGCCTGCCGGCGTGATCCGCGAAGTCAGATCCAGCAGATCCTTACCGCGAAACACGGCCTGGTCCTTGGGTAACCGATCCGGCTCGAAGAATTCCGACAGGGTCATCGGCACACCGCCGAGTATCTTGCGCAGTGAGGCGACCGACGGGCTGCTGGTATTGGTTTCCACGAGAGAAATCTGGCCGTGCGGGACACCGGCGCGAACGGCCAGACCTCGCTGGCTGAATCCCGCCGCGACCCTGACTTGCTTCAAACGTGCCCCGACATCGAAGTCCTTCATCGAGCAAGTCCTGCTGGCATCGTTGCCCTGCTGCGCTGCCGAAGCCGGCCGCCACTGTCCGGATGCTATACCGTCCGAAGCGATTGCTCAATTTTCTGAGCAGCTTGCCCGGACCCCGGGCGCGGCGCGCGCTGTGCCGTCAGCGCCCGGCGCGGTTGAAAGGATTCCGGCCCACCGTGCGACGCAGCGACAGGTTCAGATGTCCGCCCTCGCCATCGACGCAGCAGAAGCACATCTCATCGATCAACCCCGCCGCAAGGTGCTCACGGCCGACCGCGGCTAGAGCCGGCGCCAGTCTTTCTGGATCTCGCGTGCGGCGTTGTGTCCCGAGAGACCGGACACGCCGCCGCCGGGGTGGGTCGTGGATCCACACAGGTACAACGCGCGGATCGGTGTGCGGTAATCGGCGAAATGCGGTGCCGGCCGCTTGAAGAACAGCTGATCGATCGACAGCTCGCCATGAAAAATATGCCCGTTGGGACTGCCGATCATGCGCTCGATGTCGGGAGGCACGAGCACCTGCATGGCAATGATGTCCGCGCGGAAGCCTGGGGCGTACTCCTCCAGAGCATCGAGCACGCGGTCGGCGAAGCTGTGACGGTGTTGCTCCCAGCTGGCGCCATTGCGCAGCGTATAGGGTGCGTGCCCGCAAAACAGGTTGATGACGTGTTTGCCGGGAGGTGCGAGCGTGTGATCGACGGTGGTCGGGGCAGTGACCGTGATGAAAGGCTTCTGCGAATACCAACCGTGGCGGGCATCCTCGTAGGCTCGTTCCAGGTAGCCGACGTCGGGGGCGACATGGGCATACGAGGGGTACTCGAAGCCGCATACGGCCGGATCGAACGCGGTGAATTGCGGCAGGCGCTCGCAGGCAATGTTGAGCTTGGCGGCGGACGATTCGGTGCGGAACGTCTCGATGTGCCAGCGAAACTCTTCCGGCAGCTCCGCCCCGTTGAGCATGCGGGTGAACAGCAGCTTCGCGCTCACGTTCGAGGCCACCACTCGTGCGTGGAATTCGCGCCCATCGCTGCACACGACACCGGTGGCCCGATTATTGCGGATCTCGATGTGATCGACGCCGGCGTCGGTCAGAATGTGCATGCCGTATGCCGCACCGGCCTGTGCGATGGTGTCCGAGATCTTGCCCATCCCGCCTTCGATGAATCCCCATCCCCCGGCACCCTCGTGCTCTCCCATCAGGTGATGCAGCAGGACGTAGGCCGAGCCGGGCGTCTTGGGTCCCTGGAAGCTGCCGATGCCCGAATAGTAGGCATAGACTCCCTTCACGGTGTCCGATTCGAACCATTCGGACAGGAAGTCGTAGGCGCTCATCGTCAGGATGTCGTACAGGCCATAGAACTGCTTGAGCGATCTGCGGTTCTCCCAGAGGAAGCCGGTCAGCTTCGCAAGACCGCGCAGCGAGGTATTCTGCGGATCGATCGGCGTCTGCAGCAGGAGGCGGCGGGCAGCTTCGGCAATGCGATCGAGGTAGAGCTTGAATTTCGGGTACTGCCGCGCATCGCGCTGGGAGAAGCGGGCGATCTCCCGCACGTTACGCGCAGCGTCGCTGCTGAAGAGAAAATGATCCGCACCAGGCAGCGGGGTGAACATGTCCGTCGCCGGCAGGATGCGCAGGCCACGCTCTTCCAGCTCCAGCTCCCGAATGATCTTCGGATGCAGCAGACTCATCAGGTAGGAAAACGTCGAGGCGCGGAATCCGGGGGCGAACTCGCACGTGACCGCGGCGCCTCCGACGTGCTCGTTCCGCTCGAGAATGAGCACCTTCTTGCCCGCGCGGGCGAGATAGGCGCCGCAGACCAGGCCATTGTGCCCGCCGCCAACGATGATGACGTCGTACCTGGAGTGAGTCTGCATGATCGAGTGGTACACGGGCGCCGCCGCTACGCGAACTTCTCGGCGACGATCTCCAGGACGATGACCTGGCGGCGACGAGCGAATTCCTGCAGCGCCGCACCGAGCGCATCCCGGGTCGAGATCCGGCGGTGCCCGTAACCATAGGCCTGCGCAACGTGCGCGAAATCCGGCGGCCGCACGTCCACACCCTCTGGCTCGATACCGGCTGCGAGCATGGAGGTGCGGATCTCACCGTAGCCCTGGTTATTCCAGATGACGACCGCAGTCCAGGCATTGACGTCGCGCAGCACGGCAAGCTCGCTCATCGAGAACTGCAGGCCGCCATCGCCCACCAGACACACGATCGGGCGTTCCGGGGCGGCCAGTCCCGCCCCTGTTGAGGCCGGAAGCGCATAACCCAGCGTGCCGTAGCCGGTCGCGGAGTTGAACCAGGAGCCCGGATGTCCGACGTTGAACCCGAGGTTGCCTGCATAGACGAGCTGGGTGGAGTCGCCGACCAATACCGCGGCGGGCAGCGCGTCGCGGATCAGATTCAGCACGTCGATGTGCTGCCGTAGCGCAGGTGAGAAGCGCTGCACCGCCTCGAGCGCGCGCTGACGTGTGCTCGCGGCGCGCGCTGCACCGTCACCTGGCCGTGGTGCCCCGAGATCGCACGTGTCGAGCCAGGTCAGCGTCGCTTTCGCGTCCCCGCACAAAGCAACGACCGGCTGCACAGTGCGCTGGAGTTGCTCAGCGTCGATATCGATGCGGATCAGTTGAGCAGGGGTGGGAAAATCGCACTTCAGGTCGATGGAAAAATCGGTGGGCCCGAACTCGGTCCCGATCGCAAGCACGACGTCGGCCGCCGCAATCAGCGCCCGCACGGGCGCCAGCATGGGACTCATGGGTACAGCGAGCGGATGGCCTGCCGGCAGCAATCCGCGGCCATTCGCCGTCATCACCACGGGCGCATCCAGGCGCTCGGCCAGGCGTCGGACCTCGGCGGCCGCCCGAACGGCACCGCCGCCCGCCACGAGAACCGGACTTCGGGCCGCGCGCAGGCGCGCCGCGGCCGATTCAATCAGGGACGTTGCCGGCCGCGCAATTGCCTGCGTGACTTCCGGCAAGGACAGCTCGCTGGCATCGGCGGCGAGCACATCGAGCGGAATCTCGATGTACACCGGCCGCGGCCGTCTCGAGGCGAACGCGCTGAATGCCTCGCCCAGCGCCACAGGCAGCTGCGCGGGTGTGTCGATTGAAAAGCTGGCCGCCGCGACACCGCTCGCAAGCCGCCGCTGATCGGGCAATTCGTGCAGAAAGCCCGCACCGCTGCCGGCTTCGCCACGCCGATTCTGGCTGGAGATCACCAGGAGCGGAACAGAGTCGCCGTAGGCCTGCCCCATCGCCGTGGCAATGTTGGTCAGCCCCGGTCCCGTGATGGTGAAACACACGCCGGGCTGGCCACTCAGCCGCGCATACCCGTCCGCCATGAACCCCAGCCCCTGTTCATGCCGGCCGGTGACATGGCGGATCGGTCCTTTCGCAAGACCGCGGTACAGTTCCAGATTATGCACGCCGGGAATGCCGAAGACGTATCGCACACCCTGCGCAGCCAATGCGTCGATGAGGTACGCGCCCAGTTTTCTCATGCTTCACATCCTCTTGCCGTCGCCACCGGCACGCTCAGGCCGTGCGCGCGCACCGTGACCAGTCGAGCGGCTGCACACGTGGCAGCATCCACACCCAGCCAACCAGCCCGAGCACGTTGAGCGCGCCGGCGAGCACGAAGGCACTGGAGAAGTGCCCGGTCGCATCGAGCAGCACGCCCGTAATGGCCGGCGCGAACACCCCCGCAAGATTGCCGCACGCATTCTGAATACCCACCCAGCGACCCGCCGCGCTGGGACCCGCCAGAATCTGCGGAATGGCGTACGTGCCGGGTGAGGACACACCGACCGCGAACTGGAACAGACACAGACAGGCGATGCAACCTTCCAGCGGCAAGACGGCCATTCCAACCATGCATCCCATGGAGGCAATGTGCGCGAACGCCATGATGGATTTATAGAAAGGGCTGGCGGAGCGTCCCGAGCGCGTGCAGGCAGCCACCAGCCAGCCTGCCCCCAAGGCGCTCACGGCATTGATCAGATAGGCGAAGCCGGCAATCGCGGCCATGCCGCTCATCGAGAAGCCGCGCTCCCGCACGAGGTAATCCGGAAGCCAGGCAAGGATGAAATAGAAATTGTAGTTGCTGGCGAAATGTCCGAGCGAGGCACCCCAAAGGCCGCGCTGTCGCAGGATCGTGCGGTACGTGGGCGCGGCGCTCTGCGCGGCCGGATCAAGCGCAATCATCGGCGCGCTGAGGCGTATCCGGCTGATCGGCCACAGACAAAACAGCGAGACGACGCCGAACAGCACGAACACCGCGCGCCAGCCGTAGATCGGCATCAGGATGCCGCCGAGCACGGTGCCGATCGCCGGTCCCACCAGATAGCTGAACCCCAGCACGCCATTGGCCATATCGATCTGGGCGGCCCGCAGCTGGGAAGCAAACAGCTGGGAGGCGCACGGAAAGCCGCCGCTCTCCCCTACGCCCAGCAGCAGCCGCAGCAGCAGCAGCGACCAGAACCCTGTGGCAAATCCTGTGAGTAATGTCGCCAGGGACCAGATGGCAATCCCCACCGCCAGAACGCGATGCGCGCCATAGCGCTCGGCCAGCCACCCCGCCGGTACCATCGCGGCAACATAACTGTAGTAGAACGCCGAGAGCAGCAATCCGAGCTGGGTCGCAGACAGTCCGAGCTCGCTGTGTATCAGCGGCACAGCCGTGGCGAGATTGCCGCGGTCGATGTAGTTGACGAGGAGCGCCGCGGATATCAGCAGAACGAGCCGCGCGGGCGCCGTCGCGGCCCGTGGGTAACTTCCGTCAGCCATGTCGCCTCCTTCAGCTGATCGCACGCGGCAGTGGCGCACGCGCGGGTGCGCCACTGCCTTGGTGGCACTCGGCCGCGGGATCCCCGCAGCGAGATGGCTTCAGAACCGCTGCCCGACCTGCAGTCCGATGAGCCGTGGCGGTGCGATGACGTTGTAAGTGGCGCCGGGCGCACACACGACCGTGCCGCATTCGGAGTAACGGTACAGGCTCGCACGGCGGTCGAATGCATTCTTCACCAGCAGCTCGATCGTCAGGCCGTTCTTCTCGACCCCGAGGAAGAAGTTCGTGAGTGCATACGCCGGCTGCTCGCCGAGAACGCTGGCGTCCAGAACCCGCAGCGCCGGGGAGACTTCCGTCTGGTAGACGATGTCCCCTTCCACGTGGCCTTCGTAGGATGCGACCGGGAAACCATAGCGTGCACCGGCACTCGCCTTGTACTTCGGGGTTCCCGGCAGCCGGGTCCCCTCCGGCGCAAGCGGCGAGAACGGGGCGCCGCCGTTGACGATGCAGGGATTCGAGGTCACCGGCGAGCCATTGGCATTCAAGGCGCCACAGTAGTTTTGTGTGAGATACCCATCCGAATAAGTCGCCGCTGCCTTGAGAGTCAGGGCCTGGGTTGCAGCCCATTCGAGCTCGGTGTCCGCGCCCTTCACTGCGGCATTACCGGCATTGGCGATCAGCGGAATGCCGAACTGGCCGGTGAACCCGAACTGAAAGTTCTGCCACTGCTCGTAATAGGCCGCTCCATTGACGCGCAATCGGTTGTCGAGCCAGGTGGTCTTGAAGCCGACTTCGTAGTTCTTCAGGTAGTCGGCCGTGTACGGGGGCTCCGCTTTGGTGCGGTTCACTCCACCGGGCCGGAAGCCCTTCGAGTAGGTGGCGTAGATCATGTGCTGCGCATCGAACTTGTACGAGAGGTTGATCTTCGGAGTCCAACCGGAGGCCGACGTGCCCGTATTGATGTCCTCGCACGGCGCCGTGCCGTGCCAGACCGTCTGCGTGAAGCAGGTCTGCTGGCCACTGATTCCCCCCGGCCCGGGAGGTCCGCCCGGAACCAGCGGCGGCGGCGGCGTGGTGGCAAAGGCGTTCGGCCCGAAGCCGTAGAATCCTTCCAGCGTGTTGTCGTACTTGAAGCGTCGAATGCCGCCGAGCAAAGTCAGATTGGAGGTAATGTCCCAGCTCGCCTCGCCGAAAACAGCCGTATCCCGGTTGACGCGTTGCTCGTTGAGGAGGTACTCGGTCCCGCCGAAGCCGCTCGGGGGATTCGGAAAGCCGACCTCGTATTGGGGCCGAGTGTTGGCCGGCGTAGCGATGTTATTGTAGATGTTCTGCAGCTGGCGGGACTGGAACAGACCGCCCACGAAACGCACGGGGTAGTCCTTCGGCGTCGCGACCCGCAGCTCGTTGCTGAACTGCTCATACCAGGACGCTGGATAGTTGACGAAGCCCGTATCGGCCGGCCAGTATTTCGTGTACTGCTGATAGAAGAATTCGTAGTCGGCGTAGTCGGATCTGCCGTGCGTATCTCGCTTGAGGTACGCGCCCGCGTACGTCACGTCGAAGTTGCCGATCTTGCCCTGCACGGTGAGCGCTGCGTCGACCCAGTTGTCGTCGCTGTTGTCGGGAGCGAAGCGCGTGACCGCGAGCTCGTTGGGTATCGGCGGCCCGACGGCGAAGTCCTTCCAGATCTCCTGCGCGAAGATGCCGCTGTCGCGCGTCGTCTGCGCGATGACGACTGGCGTCACCGTCCAGCTGTCATTCAGATCCACCTTGAGCGCGGCGCGCCCGCCATAGATCTCCACCGGATTGAAGTGGTCGGCGACGTACGGGGCATTGTTGAAGGTGTGGCCGTTGGAGGTCACTGTGGTGAAGACGTTATCGATGTAACCCGAATCGCGCTCATACCAGCCCACGAGGCGCGCCGCGGCATTCGAGCTGATGGGTAGATTGACGAATCCTTCGGCGATGCCGCCCGCAGTGCCATTCTTGATCGTGTTCGCCTGAACGTCGTAGCCTGCCTTGAAGCCACCCGTGTCCGGCTTGTTCGTGATCAGCCGGATCGTGCCCGACTCCGAGCTTGCGCCATACAGCGTGCCCTGGGGTCCGGGCAGCACTTCGACGCGGGCGATGTCATAGACGTGAAGATCGATCGGACCCTGGATCGTCGTAATCGGCTGCTCGTCAAGGTACATGCCGACCGTAGGCAACGAGCCGGAAGGGTTGCCACCGCTGTCGCTTGCGATGCCGCGCATGGTGATGTTGGCGTGGCCGGGCTCCGTCGACTGAAACGTCACCGTTGTGAGCGTTTCGGCGTAGTCGTTGAAGCTCTGCGTGTTCATCTGCTCGAGCGATCTGCCGCTGAGTGCCTGGATGCTGATCGGCACGCTCTGCTGATCTTCGCTGCGCTTGGCGGCGGTGACGGTGACTTCCTCGAGACCACCGGTGTCCGCGGAAGCCACAGCGGCAGGGGCCTCCTGCGCGTGAACGCTGCGCAAAATGGCGATGATCGCCGCCGCTATGGGCGTATACCGCCCCAGCGCCGGCAGGACGCGGTTGGTCGTTTGCGCGCTGCGTAGTCGCTTCGTCGATTGACTGCGATGCATCTGACTCCCCTCGAAAGTGGCAACTGGTGTTGGGACCGGACCGGTCTCAGGCGCGAACGGCTGTCTCGCTCTCGAGTACCGGCCCGAGCGCCGTCTTCAGCGGCGCGAGCCACGCCTCGTAATGTCGCCATTGCGCAAGTCCCCCGCGGAAAATGGGCTGGCGAACCTGTTCCGAGCTCGCCGTGCGCACGGCGCGCTCATTCTCGTAAAATCGCAGGCAGCGCTCCTCGAACGGCAGACCGCAGTACGCGAGCAGCGCACGCACCTCGTGTTCCGTGTTCTCGACGAGCGCTTCGTAGCGAACGCGGTGCACGCGGCCGGGCAGCACACGCTCGAAGTGCTCCATGAGCGCGATGTAATCGCGGTAGTAGCGCCCGATCTCCGTCAGGTCGTAGCTGAAATGCTGGCCGCGGGCGAAGTGCTGCTTGAACACCGAAAAGCAGCAGCCAAGCGGATGGCGGCGCACGTCGATGATCTTCGCATTCGGCAGTGCGGCAGCGATCAGGCCGATGTGCAGAAAATTGTTGGGCATCTTGTCGATGAAGTACGGCGCGCCGGTCTTGCGCTGCACCCGCGTCCGCTCGAGATAGGTCTCACCGAGCGCGCGCAGCCCCCCGGCGCTGAGCGTTGCCACGACGTCCGGATACTGAGCGGCGGCGCCGTGCGGGCCGGCGCTGCCCAGGCTCTTCGCCAGATCGATCATGTCGTACAGTTCCATCGTGCCTTCGACGAGCGAATGGCTCGCGAGGATCTGGTCCACCAGCGTCGATCCGGCGCGCGGCAGGCCGACGATGAAGATCGGATCCGGGGCAGCCGCTCCCTGTCCTGCGCGTGCGCTGAAGAACGCGCCGGTGTAGAGCGCCTGGGACCGCTCCACGACCTGCGTGTTGTCCTCGGCCCGATATTGGATCTGCGTGCGGCGCAGGCGATTGCCTTCCGCGTAATGCTCGAATGATTGCGCGAACTCGCCCGCGTCCTCGCAGGCCTTGCCGAGAGCGAAGTTCAGGTGCACGCCGTCATCGACCGAGCCTTGCGCGCGTGCGAGCGCGCTGCGCATCGCGATGAGATCCTCCGCCGCGAAGCGAAAGGTCTTCAGGTTCGCCAGCGTGAACCATGCATCGCTCAGGTCGGGCGCGAGCTGCAGGCATTTGCGATACGCGCGCAGCGCCTCATCCTGCCGGCCGGAGGTCTTGAGCACGTGACCATAGTTCAGCCAGATCTTCGCCTGGCGCGGGTAGTGCGCGAGCAGCCCGGCGTACAGCGCTATCGCGCCCGGGTACTCGCCAATCGCAACGAGGATCGACGCCTTCAGGTTGCGGTGATTGGGATTGTTGGGGTCCGCGGCGAGCAGCTGATCGAGCTGCTGCAGCGCCTCGCGCGGGCGATTCTGGCGGTTGAGGACCGCCGCATAATGCGCGCGCGCTTCCGCGAAGCCGGGCGACAGCTCGAGGCAACGCGCCAGGAGCGTCTCGGCTTGCGCGAACCGGCCAATGCGGGCCGCTACCTCGGCGAACATGCGGATCGCCGCCACATCCGTCGGATGTTCCTTCAGATGGGCGCGCAGCAGCGACTCGGCAAGCGGAATGTCATTGGAGCACAGCGCGGCGGCGGCACGCATCAGACGCGGATTGCGCGTCGCCACCTTGATGTGCCGTGCATAGGCGGCATCCGCAGCCGCGACATCCCCGATCGCAGTGAGGTGATCGGCCAGAGCGCGCCAGGCGCCGGGCAGTTGCGGGCTCAGTTCCACGGCGCGGCGCAATGCGCCCAGGGCCGCCTCGCCGTTGCCTGCCGCCGCCAGTGCCAGTCCATACTCGTAGTGGGCGACACCGGCTTTCGGCTGCTGCCGCGTCAGCGGCTCGAGCGTCGCGACGGCCGCGGACGGCTCATTCAAGAGTCGTTGCGCTATGCCCGTGACGAGGCTGCCGAGGGGATGGTCTGGGGAGACCGCGAGTACCTTCCGCGCCTGCGCCAGCGCATCCGCCGGTCGTTGCTCGAGCAGCTCGACGGCCAACGCCACCGCCTCGTCGACCGAGCCGCTCTCCCCCACGGAGCCCACGGGATTGCCGACACCGCGTGTCACTGCATCCGCCGCCAAGGTCACCGCGCTACCCCCTTGCCGTCACCATGTCGAAAGGCCTGTCCGCCAGCCGTGTTCCCGGCTTCGTGCGTCCGTATCCGCCCGCGGTGTCCGCCGTCGGCCGCTGCCGTCGGACGCTGCACGCCGACGGTGTTTGAAATACCGGCCGTGCCATTTGCGCCACGCCGGCCGAGATCGAAGCTGAACCCGCATGGGCGAAGACTAGGTCGGATGTTCAAACAAATGCGTACCTGAGTCAATCGTCCGCCGACGACAACGACTATCGGTGTGACACCGACGCAACAAAAGTGACGTGCCCGAATCGCACATTATCGCGGTTTGCTCCGCCTGGATGACCCCCCGAGAGCATTATTGAAGGTCAGAGGCAGCGTATCGGTGTTTCGCATTTTTGCCGGCGAGCACCCGCACCTGCGCCTTTGCCCAGCATCCCCCGACGAATGCCCCGGGGCATGCGCTGGCACGGCAGCAGCGCTCATCGGTACCATCGAGCAACATTGCGTGTTGGCTGGCGCGACTGCCAAACATCCGGGCGTGGCGCTGCAGCGGTTGCGATGCAATGATCGAATGGCTAGGCTGTCACACTTTGCAGGCTGCTTGAGGAGATCCGCTCGTGGACGATCTACCCCGTCGAGTCGTGCTGCGACGTGCCTTGCAAGTCGCTGCCGCGTTCGCCATCGCGCCCCAGCTGATCCGTCGTGCCCAGGCAGCGGACTCCTGCGTCGATCCCGCATCCGAATCGCTGCGCGGGTCACTCCATTACGCGGGCGTCACACCCAACTCCAGTCAGCCGTGCAGCGACTGCGCCTTTTTCACGCGCGATGGCAGCAAACCGGCGTGCGGTAATTGCGCGATCATGAGCGGACCCGTCGATGAGCATGGTCACTGCGATTCCTGGAGCGCACGCACCTCGTAGATGCCCGTAGCCGGGCGCAATCGGTTGCATTGAAGCTGCGCCGTCACTGCGGCGCGGCAGGCGAGGAGATTTCGCAGTGAGAATAGTCGCACAAGGTTTGCTGCTCGCGGTGTCGCTCGCCGTCACGGCAAGTGCATTCGCCGATGACCAGGACGTCATCGATTACCGCAAGCACATCATGAAGAGCATGGATGAGCAGCTCGCTGCGATTCACATGATTCTCGAGAAGAAGGCGCCGGCGGACAATTTCGCCGTCCATTTGCAGATTCTCGCCGTCGTGGCCACCGAGGCTAAATCGGCCTTCGAGCCCAAGGTGCCGGGGGGCAATTCGAAGCCCGAGGTGTGGTCCAACTGGGCGGACTTTGCCAAGCGCCTCGATGGACTCGTCAGCTCGACGGCCGATCTGGCGAAAGCGGCGCAGGCGGACGGAGTGGCCGCGGTGGGGCCCAGGTTGCAGTCGGCTCTGGATTGCAAGAGCTGCCATGATCTTTACATGCTGCCAGCCAAATAGGGCAAGGCGCGCTCAGCGTTGGGCTTTCACGGCCGCGGGGCTGACCGGGGAGCCGCGGTTGCCCCAGCTGCCGCGCACGAAGTTGCTGACGGCGGCCAGCTGCGCATCATCCAGGACCTCGCCGTAGGCTTCCATCTTCTCCCACGCCCCGAAACTCACCTCGGGCGCAAGCGACGGCCCATAAATCAACGCGTTGATGAGCGATGCGGGATTTGCGCCCTGTACGATCGCGCTGCCGGCAAGTGGCGGGCCGCTGAAGAAACCACCGCGTCCCGATGCCCCGTGACATTTCTCACAGCGATCCTTGTAAATCGCGGCGCCGGTCGCGGCGAGCGCCGGGGACACAGTCTCGCCTGCGTAGGCCTCGCCTTCCAGGCCTTTTACGTACAAGGCCATCGCATGCAGATCCTCGCGCGTGAGTCGTTTCAGACTGTTCACGATGACTTCATTCATGGGACCAAACGCACCCGCCCTCGAGCAGAAGCCGGTCTGAAAATACCGGGTGAGATCGGCGATCGACCAGGCAGCGAGTCCCTGCTTTGCGGAAGTGAGATCGACGGCGAACCACGTACGCACCTTGCCTTTCTGCACTTCGCTCTGCAGCGGCCCGCCCTGGTACGCCTTGCCTGTTTGCTCGGCGAGCAACGCATCTCTTGGTGTATGACACGCATCGCAGTGACCTAAGCCTTCGATGAGGTAGGCGCCCCGGTTCCATTGCGCTGATTGCGCAGGGTTCGGCACGAAACGGCCTTCCTTGAAGAACAGCTGGTTCCAGATAGCCACTGGCCAGCGCATGGAAAACAGCGCGCCGTTGGCGGCGGGCGTGGCGCGCACGGGGCGCAGGCTCCTGAGGTAAGCGTAGATGTCGGCCACATCGGCGTCGCTGACCTTGGTGAAGGAGGTATAGGGGAAAGCCGGAAACAGGTGCGAGCCATCCCGGGCAATTCCCTCGTGCATGGCGCGTAGCAGATCCGCCACCTGCCACGTACCGATGCCGGTCTGCGCGTCCGGTGTGATGTTCGTCGAGTAGATCGTGCCGACCGGGGTCTCGAACGGCACGCCTCCGCTGAAGGGCAGGCCACCGGGACGGGTATGGCAACTGAAGCAATTTCCCGCATCCGCCAGATACTTGCCGCGCTCGATCGCGGTGGCTTGCGGGGACGCAGCTACGGGGGGGGCGGCGGCAGGAGCGGCGGAAGGAGCGGTGGCAGGCGCGGCCGCGGGTGTCGCGACGGTTTGCGCTGCGTGCCTTTGCGCCGATGTCGCTGCCTGTGCCAGCAGCAGACAAGTGCCGAGCACAGCCGCAGGCCAGCGCTGTGTGCTCACGCAGGTCCCGGCTGCTCTCACGCGAAAAGCGCGGGCCTTTCCGCCGCAGAGCTGAGCATGGCCATTCAGCCCGCCGTCTTCTTCTTTTCTTTGCGATAGCGCTCGTGGCAGCCCTTGCAGCTCAGCGCATCGACGACCTGGGCCAGCCCGGCATCCTTGCCCTGCTCATGCGCCGTCTTCGCCATCGTCGCGGACATCTGCACGAACTGATTCATGCGCTTGGAGAAATCCGCCCAGTTGGTCCACACGTCGGGCTTCGCCTCACCTCCCTGCACCTTGGGCTCGAAGGCTTTGAGTGCCGTCGATGCGGTCAGCGCGATGGCATCCAGGTGCGCGACGACATTATCGTCGGGGATGACCATCGAGAGGATCTGTCCGATGGCGGCCGCCTGCTCGTTGAGTGTTTTCATGATGTGCTGCCGGTAATCGATGACATCCTGGCCGTCCACAGCAGCCGTGGTGAGAATTGGTGTCAGCAGGAGCAGCGAAACACACAGCACTTTGACCGGTCGTCGCATGAAACCCATTCCCCTCGTCAGATACGCTATGGCCAAAACGCCTGCTCACCTCCACCGTCGGCGCAGTACCGCGACCGGTGCAGGTGAGCAGGCCCGAAGCAGGCAGACGACGCGCTCAGCACATGCTCATCTGCGCGCTCAGCAGGTACTCATCAGCTTCTTGCCGGCGATCTGCAGATCGTAACCGTCCGGATCCCGCACGTGGAAGCTGTCGTCGGTGTCCGGCTTGGGGTCCATGCCGCGACGCCTGAGCTCTGCTTCGACGAACTTTTTGTCCCACGGATCGATCGTATACGCGATGTGATCCACGAACGGCTTGTTGCCTGGCTGGCGGGACTTGCGGGCAATGATGTAAGCGTCACCGAATCCCAGATTGCACTGCTTGCCATCGTCGCAGCTGACCTGCATGCCGAAGAGTCCCGAATAGAAGTCACGTGTGCGCGCATAGTCCGCGACACCGAAGGAGATGTGGTTGACACCGATCGCCTTGAAGGGGCTGCGCTGAGCGGCCGCCGCGAGCACGGGCGCGCCGGCGGAAGCCGCCACGATGCCGAGCGTCAGGTGCTGCACGAGCTGGCGACGGGATATCTTGCCACGCTCGAATTGGTCCAGCAGCTCGACGACGTCTTTTTCCACTGTGTTTCCCCCTTCGATCATGCAGTTGTCGATGATGGATGGCCGTTGAGCGGCGCCACGGCGCCTAGTGCGTCGCGCCGCTCCCGGCCATCACTGCTGCGACTTTCGCGCCGCCTTCAGTTGCTTCCTCCGCGGCAGGTCGCGGATAGGGCGGGCCGGCGTACGGCCGCACGGGGTGTTGCGGCGGCAGACTCGCCAGCTGTGCCTTCGATTCGGGCACGATCCGTACCTGCGTGAACTTCGCCAGCAGCGCCGAAGAGATCGCCGTGTTCGCTCCGGTCTTCGGATCTGGATAAGCATCGGCCAGGCGCCTGAATGCCTTGTAGATCGACGGCGCGGAGGACTGTCCATAGCTTTGGTGATGCGTCGAATACGATCGCATCAATTGCGAATACCAGGTCTCGATGTCCGTGTAGCCGGCAATCAGCCCGTCCGCAGTGGTCGGGGAGAGCTTGAGTCTCAGGCGCGCCGCGCGCATGTATTCATCGGTCGGGATGTAGAACACGGCCCAAGGATAGACGAGGTCCACCGGGTCCGTGGTCAGCACGCCGTCCTTGATCCTGCCGTGCAGATGCTGGATGTACTTGGCGCCCCAACGCGTATCGATGCGTTGCGAGCCGCCGGGGATGGCTTTCTTGCCGGTCGCATCGAGCAGGATGGGGTCGCGCCCGCGGTACATCGTGACCTGCACATCGGCATCGTTGACGAGACTGTCCACCCCGGACAGCTCGATCAGTATCCGGTTGTAGACATCCTTGGTGACCTCATCGTTGTCGAAACCCTGAATGGCACCCTCGGGCGGGCGGTAATTGCGGATGCACCCCAGCGCCCGATACAGCTGGTTGTCCACGCCCTTCTCGCCGTCCGGACTGGTGAAGTCGTTGGGTCCCACCTTGCCATCGAGGTTCAGTCCATAGGCGGTCGGGCCACCGGCTTCCAGAAAGGGGAACGGATCCGGCGCGGTCGTCGGATACCAGCCGTCGATCTCGCGCCGCAGCTGCGTCTCGAGGAGAGTTCTTTGCGTGCCGTCCTCAGGGAACAGCTGCTTGAACTGCTCGCGGTTCCCCTCATTGAAGCCGTGCGGGCATTCGGTCTTGCCGTCCGCACTTTCGTAAATGGCCCAATGCAGGTCGGTGAGAACATAAGCGATGGTGCCATCCGGGGGTGCGGTCCCATCCGCACCGAATGCGGCCATCGAGCCAAGCAGCAGCGCCAGCGCGGTGGTGACCAGGTGCGTGAGAGTCGACAACGGCGTGGCCGGGGTTTGCTTCACTGGTGACCTCCGCTTCGCAACGCTCAACCGGCGCGCCGATTGAAATCGTCCCGCAGCCAGAATGCCTTGAATCCCTCGCGCTCGCCTCTGAATTCGCCGATGCCATCGGCATTGACATCGCCCGCCTCGTCATCGCCGGCGTAGGTATAGACCGGTCTTTCGCGGAAAGCCCATACGTGCAGGGCATCGGACTGGCCGCGAGCTGCGCGGTGCCCGGTTCTGGGGTCGATGTCGATCACGCTCCAGCAGCGGCTGTCACTGCGGGCATTCTTCGGCGCGAGCACGTAAGGGAACGTGCGCACACATCGCTGCGGATCACCGCCGCCGCACATCGCAAAGCGGTAAGCCTGGGTCTCCGTCGGGTGATCGCAACCCAGCTGATCGAGCGCGTCGTCGCCGCAGAAGTAGGTGTAAATGGTCTTGCCGTGGCTGTCTGCGAGGACCTCGCCGGCTGTGGTGTTCTGCACGGTGAACCCCGCAGGTGGCGGGGGCGCCATCTGCGTGAAGGCGTTGTGCCAGCCCGGGACATCGCTCCCCTGCAAGCTGCGGGAATAGGAATCCAGCGTGTAGCGGTAGAGCGGCTTCTTGCGAAACGCCCACTGCCGGATCCCGGGAGAGCGCTCGAAGATCGACCAGTCCGCGTGCGGCCGGGCGGATGCCGGCGCGAGCATGGGCTTCCACGTCTGTGCGCATACGGAATCGCAGTTCGATTTGTCGGGGCCGTCGTGATCGGAGTAGTAGACGGAGAATTCTCGCTCGGTTTGCAGCAGACGCCCTGTGCGAGTCGTCGCTACGGCGAACCCGGGAGGCAGATCGGCCGGCGGCTGCACGGGTACCCGCACCGCTGGGTCATCACCACGATGCTCGAATGTATCGCCGCCGAGCACGTCGCCCGGGCGGCGATCGAGCGCCGAGGTATAGAGCGCCGCGCCATCGTATGCCCACTGCTTGCGACCATCCTTGCGCGTGATGAGCGTCCATTTCCCGATTGGCTTTGCCTTGATCGGCGCGATCGCAGGCGGCCACATCTGCGCGCAGCTGGGTCGCGTAGCGACGTCGGGAAGCGTGAAACCGCCGGGATAGGGACTCATGAATCCAGCATTGGTAGTGGTCTTGGTGTCGGTGCAGTTGGTCTCTCCTGCGGGATCGCCGGTATTGCCGACACGCAGCAGCTTGAAGGGCCACTTGTACAGGGTATGGCCGTGTTCATCGGCGAAAACCGGGCCTTCGAGCTCGGTCGCCTCCACCCGGAAATGCGGCGGCATCGGCACGCGCAAGTACTGTTCCGTCGGCCGGCTGGCCGCCCGAGCATCCTGGGCGGCCCCGAGCAAGAGTCCACACGATGCTGCAATCCCGAGGATGCTGTGCACCCCGCTGCCGTATCGCACCCGAGTCGTCGCTGCCCGCATCCCGCCCCTCGCTTCGCTCATGACTTCAGTGTTTGCTCACCCAGGACCGCCACCGACTCGGCGTTGCGCGCTCAGGTCAGTATCTCGCTCACTTCTTTCGAGGTGCTGTTGCTCTTGGTGCCCCAGGTCGGTGCATCCACGCCGAAGACTTTCATGGCCGTGTAACCGACGCGCGCGACCGAGGTTGCACCGCCATCCACATGGATGCCGCTCTTCACGCGGCCCCCGGCGCGGCCCGCCGTGAACAACGGCACGCCGTCCAGGGAGTGAATTCTGGCCCACGCGGTATCCGTCGTGGCAAAGATCAACAGGTTGTCCAGCAATGTGCCATCGCCTTCCTTGACCTTCGTGAAGGCTTCGACGAAGTACGCCCAGGATTCCATCGAGCGCCGCAGGAACCACGACGCGGTCGGTTGATAGCCGATGGACTTGTCGACTGGTTCCTCGTGCGTGCAGGTGTGGTGCGGCTTTTCATAGCCGGCCTTCGTGGTCGAGGCGAACGCCTGCGAGTACGCCATGTTGAACACCCGGGTCTGATCGCATGCGACCGCCATTACCATCAGATCGGTCAGCATCTTGTGGCGCAGCGCGACCACCGTCGAGTCGACGCTGGTCTTGGGATCCTCCTTGGGAGCCGTCACCGGATGACAGGCCGCAATCGGGTCGGGTTTCGTGAGCTGGTGATCGAACTGGCGTTCCAGGTCGCGCAGATCCGTGAAATACTGATCGAGCCGCGCACGATCCTCGGCGCCTACCGACTTCGACAGATCGCGGGTCTGATCGAGCACGGCCGAAAGCACGCTTTTGCGCACCATGATGCGCGGATTAGGCTTGAACGTGCTGGCGTTCGGATCCTGATAGTCCGCTCCGAACAGTTGCTTGTAGAAGGCGATTGGCGAGGCTACGGCGGCATTGATGGAATTTGCGTTCTCGTAGCTGAAGCTCGTGCGCACATCCCCATTGGCGGTCGCGGTCACGGTCTGAAAGCGCGAGCTTCGACCGATGGTGCGGGAAACCGTCACATCGATGGTTTCACCTGGTCGGTCCTCCGCGCCAATGGGAGCAGAGCCGGTGCGCGTGATGATCCAGCCGGTGTAATGGCACAGGTTGGGAGATGAATCGCGCAGCGCATTGAAGTTCGTGAAGATGTTGACATGCTGACGCACGCTGGAGAGCGCGGAAAGCTCTTCGGGCAGATCGTAATTCGGCCCGACCGCCTTGGGGACGAACACCTGCGAATTCATACCCAGCCCCCAGAACCAGGTGCCGAAGCGTAGCGGCAGCGCAGCGCCGGACGCGTAGGCCGTGCCATTCTCGTTCAGAAAGCAGTCCAGCAGCGGCAGTCCCAGGGTGATGACGCCGCCGTGCAACATCCCGCGCAACACCCGCCGCCTGCTCAACTCCGCAAGAAGGCTCGATCCTTTCACTTTGGTTCTCCTGTCAATTTGCCCGGCGGCGGAGTTGCGGTGTTGGCCACAGGCGGGGATTTCGGTGCGGGTGAACCGGCGGCCTTCGTGGGGGCCGTCGCGGAAGCGGGTTCAGTCACTTCGGCGAATGCCGTGCTGAGGGCGACCGTGCGCAGCAGGTCCGGCAGCCGGTAGCCTTCGTCCGCGAAGCGGGTATCCAAAAATTTGAGCACGCTCTTGTCGTTGTCGTTGGACTTCACCGGACCACCGACTCCGTAGGTATAGACACGCTTCACCAGGCAGGCCGGAACACCGGGATCATCGTGGACCGCCTGCGCAAGCCCGACCGCATTCGTGAACTTCTTGCCATTCAGATTGCCGCTGGCATCGATCGGCGCGCCGCGCTCGGTCTCGCGGAACTGGCCGGCGCCATCGAAGTTCTCGAGCGCAAGCCCGATGGGATCCGTGATCTTGTGGCAGCCCGCGCAGATCGGATTGGCCCGATGCGCAACCAGCCGCTCACGCGCCGTGCGCAGCGTGGATTTCGGATCCTCGATGATCGAAAAGTCGACATTTGGCGGTGGACGCGGTACCTGCTGACACAGCAGCAGCTCGCGCAAAGCCTTGCCGCGCAGCGTCGGTGAGCTGCGCCCCGGATGGGCGTGCGCGGCCAGGAAGGCGATCTGGGTCAGCATTCCAACTCGTTGACTGCTTGCTGGGATCTCATACGGCGTCCATCCCGGTGGTGCGGGTACGCCGTAGAGCGTGGCGAGCGCTGGGGAAATGAACGTATTGCGGGTGGTGAACAGGTCGCGATAGTCGAGCTTTCGCACGATGAGGTGATCGACGATGGTCCGCAAGGTCTGCTCACGCGCATCCTGCACCGTGTCCCCGACGAAGGCCGGGTAGATATCCGGATCTTTGGACAGGACGGCGAAATCATCGAACCCCAACATGTCGTCGAAGAACGCGCGCACGCCGGTGTCGAGCCGTGGGCTGTTGAGCATCCGCTCCACGACCTTCGCCCGCCCCCGGGGGCTCTGCAGGTCACCGTGCTCGGCCGCCTTGAGCAGCTCGTCATCGGGACCTGCATTCCACAGAAAGAAGCTCAGCCGACTCGCCAGGGAGTAGGAGTCCAGGCGGCGATGATCGGCAAGCTTCGGATCAGGCTCGGAGCGATCCACGATGAACAACGTGTCGGGCGAGATGAGCAGGCCCTCGAGAGCGAGGGACAGCCCGGCGTAGAAATCCTTGAGGCGCGCGGCGCCTTCGCCTGCCCTGGCGACGATTTCCTGCTGCTCGTCGCGCGTAAGCGGTCGCCGATACAGCAAGCGGCCCACCGGGCTCAAAAACTTCGTCGCGCAGGAATTATCAGCAGCGTTGTCGTGACGCGGGGTACAGGGAATGAGGAAGCTGCGATGCTCCGGACTCACTACCTTCTGCGCCAGCGCGCCTGCCGTACGCTGGAATTCCTGCATCTGGCCAATCGTGACGCCGGCCGTGGCCGCGCCGATTTCGAGAAGTCCGTCGGTGCGTCGAAAAGGTGCGAAGTGCGCGGCAATCGCGATATCCGGTCCGAAGATATAGGCCAGCGTATTGAAGTACTGGTCCTGGGAAAGCAGGCGCACCCGCGCAACGGAGGTGGCATTCGGCGGACCGTTCGCACCGAAGACTTGACTTGCCTCATTCCCGGCCGCGTGTCCGTCGGGAGCCGAACCCGCACCGTAAGCCGTGGCCAGACAGAGCGGGATCGCCACTCCGAGTACGAGACTACCCAGAATCCGCAGGAGTTTTCGCGCAGCACAGAGTCCGGCAGGCGCCATTGTCACCGTCCACCTTGCGTGTGAGTCGTGGGCACCGGCGCCACGACTCACTGTCAGCGCTGGCCCGCAGCTATTTGTATGCCCCATCTTCTACAAGTTCACGGTGCCGTCAATCGCCCAGGATGCACATTTTCGCTTGTAGAATCAAAGGCAAACAGAATATGCGGCGATGGTCCGGCACATTGTTTATGTCACCCTCGATTGCACCGTGTTTCCCTGCAGCATTCGCGATGACGAATCGCGGAAGATTTTTGACATTTTTTCTGAAGCCGGTCTTCGCGGCGGGCGCCTCCTGACGATGAAACCGTCCTCGGAGGCCTGCGAATGGAAGGACGGGCGCGCGGCTGGCATTTCATCCTGAACGAGTCGGCTGGTCGCTAGCGCAGGACCGGCCCATACCATCATCCGCCGCCACTATGTCATGGACGGTCGCCCCGACCTATACCACAAGGATGGTAGCCCGACGGCGCAGATTTAGCTTTCCCCGATTCGCCGGTTGCTGCGGATTCCCGGAATTCCCGGTTCCCACATTGCCCAGATGCCGACGTTCGACGCCGGCTTGGGTCCGGCCCGCTCTCGGCAGTTCGGCAGACCGGGCCGGGGGTGCTCCCCGGCCCCCGGCAAGTGCGACGGCAAGCAGTCGTGTTGAGTTTCTGGCGCGACGGACGCCACCGCCTGTCGTACGGATGACGATCACATCCGCCGTTTGCGCACGCTCGCACCGCATGCCGCGAGCCAGTTGCACTGCGGCGCCAGCTCACGCTAGTCTTGGTCCAAATCGCAGCTCGGCGATGCAAAATCTTGTTGCAATCAAACGGGAGATGACGATGACAACGCACACTTCTGGCGCGCCGTCGCGCACGGCGCGGCTACTCGTCGCAACCGCTGTGCTGGTGTTGGTTTCGGTGTCGGCTCTCGCAAAGGACATCAAGGTCAAACTGACCGGGGCAGAGGAGACTCCGCCGGTCACGACATCCGCTACGGGGACCGGCACGATCAAGGTAGCGACGGACAAGTCAGTGAGCGGCGTGATCAAGACGAGCGGCATCGAGGGCACGATGGCGCACATCCATGTCGGCGCTCCCGGTCAGAGTGGCCCGCCGATCATCACCCTGACGAAGGGTGCTGGGGGGACCTGGAAGGTACCGCCCGGGTCGAAGCTGACGGATGAGCAATACGCAAGCTTCAAGAGTGGCAATCTCTACGTGAACGTTCACAGTGAGCAGCACAAGCCCGGCGAGATTCGCGGGCAGCTCAAACCCTGAGGGAACCGTCGAGCAGGCCGTCAAGCCTGGCTCGTCTTGCGCTTGCAGCCCGGAAAGCAGCACAACATCTCGAACAGAAGATTGGCAGCCAGCAGGGACGTGTTGCCCGACGGGTCGTAGGGTGGCGAGACCTCCACGAGATCTGCTCCCACCAGATTGGTACCAAATGTTCCCCGGATCAACTCCAGTCCCTGACTGGCGGTGAGTCCGCCCACTTCGGGTGTGCCGGTGCCCGGCGCAACCGATGGATCGAGACCATCGATGTCGAACGTCAGGTAGGCAGCCATCTCCGAACCGATGCGTGCGCGCACCTCGGACATCAGCGGATCGAGTGAGCGATACCAACACGCCTCGGCCTGCACCACGACCGCACCCTGCTTGCGCGTCCAGTCGAAATCCTCGGCGCTGTAGCCGGTGCCTCGCAGGCCGATCTGGTACATCCGGTTTGCGTCCACCAGGCCCTCTTCCAGCGCACGCCGGAAGATGGTTCCATGCGCCACTTTCTCGCCGAACATCTCGTCGTTCACATCGGCATGTGCGTCGATGTGGATCAGGGCCATCCGTCCGTGTTTTCTGTACAGAGCCCGCAGAATGGGCAGCGTGATGGTGTGATCTCCACCGATTGACAATGGCTTGACGTCGTTCTTCAGGACCGCGTCGTAGAACTGCTCGATGATCTGCACCGAGGCGGCGAGATTGTAGGTGTTGAGCGGTACGTCGCCGAGATCGGCCACCTGCCAGCTCTCGAACGGCGCTGCACGCGTGGCCATGTTGTAGGGGCGGACGAGGGCCGATTCCGCCCTGATCTGTCGCGGACCGAAACGCGTTCCCGCCCGGTTGCTGGTGCCGATGTCCAGGGGCACACCGATGATGCCCACCCCAGCGGAGAGCGCTGTGGTTTGCGCGGGAAGACGAAACATCGTCGCGGCGCCCGCGAAGCGGGGCATGACATTGCCACCGAGGGGCTGATTGAAAGCCAGCTCGCTTGCAGCGCTGGGAGGTGCCTTGGACATCTTCAAAGCTCCATGATCCTTCTAATCCTCACCCTCGACTGTGGCTGTGCCGAGACAAGCGCAAGTTACTGCCGCCTTCTGCGGTAAATAACATCCGGTGGAGTTGAGGATACTTGTCAGGACGGATTTTCCTGGCACCGCACCAGACTTGACTTCCGCCATGGTGGACAATCGGCAAGAGATTAGCACGCATGCGCGCGTCCTTCACGGCGCCCATCCTGCCCTGCTCATGATACAGACTACGACCCGGCACGCGCTGCCAGCAACTCCATGTTGACCTTGCTGCCGGGCCGCGCAAGCATTCTGCGACCTGACTTCCAGAGTTGAACAGACGATGCCCCGAAAAATCGCGCGCCCGGCTGTCATTCCGGGTATCTGTGCGCTCGGATTGTTTTTCGCAGCGCAGGCGGCTCGCGCGGACGCGACGGGGGGTAGCCGCGAACCGGTTCCAATCGATGCCTGTGCACTTTTGCAGCGTTCCGAGATCGCCCGCAGTATCGGTGCCCCCGTCGGCGAGCCGGCCCGTCACGACGCTGGACTCGAGTCGAATGGCTCGTATTCGTCCTCCTGCGTCTGGGAGATTCGCGCCGCGAACCCACGTCCTGCCAGCCCGGATGCACCGCTTGGGGGTAAGAGCTTCGTCATCCTCAATGCCGTGCAGTGGCCGGCAGGCAGCGGACGGGCGCATCTATTCCTCGATTCATTCCGGCAGGCAGCTGAGAATGGCGACATTCCTGGAAAAGTATCGCCGCGGAGTGCCGGTGACGATGCGCTTTGGTGGGGCGACGGTCTGGCCGTGCGCCGTTACGATGTCAGCTTCGGACTATCGGTATTCTTCCCGCTCTCCAGGCTCAATCGTACGGGCCTGCTGGAGCAGCGCCTCGCGCCACTCATCCTGCGGCGGATCGATGCGCGCCAGACCAAGCTGACACCCCAAGGGTCGACTAAATAGCGTGTGAATCGATCATTTCCGGTACTCAGCGCTGACCTGCTGAGCTCCTCACAGCGTAGGCTTGGCACGCAGTGCGCCAACGGCCTGCCGACCCGGCTCTGGCCCGATCTCGTGGTCGAGGCGCACAATCCAGCAGGTGCGGACGCTGAGGAGCCGTGCGGGCGAGGAGGATAAGTTGGACAGTGCAGGTTGGGTGCTGCTGGCAGCCATCGCCTTCGTGGGCACACATTTTCTTCTGTCGCATCCGTGGCGCAGGGCGATCGTCGCGCGCGTCGGCGAACGCGGATTCCTCGGCATCTATTCTCTTGTCGCACTCGGCACGTTCGTCTGGATGGTGCTCGCCTACCGCGCTGCAGCCACTACTGCATTTCTCTGGTCGGTCGGAGATGGACTGTGGGTCGTTGTGACGGTTGTGATGCTGTTCGCTTCGATTCTTTTGATGGGCTCGTTGATTCGCAATCCGGCCTCACCGGCCGTGGGTGCGCCCGGAGCGCTCCCCGAGACGGCGCGCGGCGTGTTTGCGGTCACGCGCCACCCCATGCTGTGGGCTTTCGCGCTCTGGGGCTTTTGCCACATCACCGTATTCCCGATGGCGAAGAACATCGTCGTCGCCGCCGCGGTCATCGTGCTTGCGCTGGCCGGTGCCGCTCTCCAGGACAGCAAGAAGAAAGCACTGCAGCCGGATCGATGGCGGGTGTGGGAAGCCAAGACGAGTTACTGGCCCTTTGCCGCGATCGCTCGAGGCAGGGCCCGCATCGGCGGCTTCGGCATGCATTCACTGGCGGGTGGAGTCGTGATCTGGATCGTGGCGACGTGGGCGCATATTCCCCTTGCCGGCCGGGCAGCCGGCATCTGGCACTGGATCAGGTAGCGTTACCCTCGATGGGGTAGCGCTACGAATCTCCCTAGGCGACGGCCATGCAACTTCGCGCGATTCTCAGGTGGCATCGTCAGGATGGTTGCGGGCAACACCTGCAGAGGGCATGGCCGATGCGCCTTCAGTCGGCCTTGGCCGCCTTCGCTTTCTCCTTGACTGCGTTCAAGCGGGCGTTTGCCTTGTCTTTACATGCTTGCTGAGGGTCGCCTTGCAGGGCCTCGCACTTTGCCAGGGCAACCTTGTTATCGCCCTCAGCTTCAGTCACCGCAGTGTCCACTACGGCGCCGACGTTCTTGTCAGCCGCCTTGGTTTGCGCATCGGCCCGGTCCTTGGCGGCCTCGGTTTCGACTTGCTTCTCCTTGTCCCGCGCCTTGGCGTTCGCTGCGGCCGCATCGCTTTGAGCCTTGGCCACATCTGCTTGAACCTTGTCGGGAGATTCGGCCTTGTTGCAGGCAGAGAGACCCACTAATGCACTGGCGAGCAGCGCGCAACTAAATGCTGATTTCATGGAATCCTCCGGTTTTCCACTCGAAGCGGTGGAATTCTAATGGTGGAGCATACGCCTGTGGTTTGCCCGCGCCCACCCCGCAAAGCCCGAGTCTGCGTAGGACGAGTCTTACAACACCAACCGCAGTAGAGCGCATCCAGGCAGCGCTTTTGCCGGTACGAACCGGTCACGAACTTGGCAGCCAGAACTGCCTGGCGCAAAATTCCTACGCTCGGAAGTCCGAGGCATGAGTCCCAATAGGCTCCATGAGGAACGCAATCTCATCCGCAGTCGACACTCGATTGAGGATTGTGTTTCGGTGTGGGAACCGGCCGAATCGGTCGATGAGCATCTTGTGCGCAATCGTGTAACGCGCCCACTCATCATTACCGAGACCCGTGATCAGTCTCAGGGCAAGTGCTTGATCCACTCGATCCTCGCTATGCTCGAAGGGCAAGTAAAGAAAATACTGCTCCTCTGTGTTCATGGCGACGTTGAATTCGTGCGCAATGGCGATTCTGGAAAGTGCGCGTGCGATGGAATCGCCTGAAAAGGCGCGAGGATCGCCCCTGAACAAGTTACGTGAAAACTGATCGAGAACGATGACGGCCGCGAGGATCGATCGTGGCGCACCAACACCGAGGCCGTGATTCGCCACGAGACGCTGCTGCAGTGCCAGGAAGCGATCGCGAATTAGCGCGTCGATTTCGGCGTTTTTTGCGAACCATTGTGCTTCCGTCAGTTCTTCGAACCAGAAATGGAGAACTTCGCCGACCCAAGCGGGTTCGACATTCACTGCTGCAAAATGCCCGGAAATCATTGTTACATGGAGCGCGTCAGGTATCGAAACGCTGCCCTTCAATCCGGCAGGCCGGCCATGCGCAATGATTCGGCGACTTTGGCCGCGTCTTCTGGCTTCTTGAACGGTTGTTTTGTCATGAAACGTGCAATCGTGAAGTCTGGCCTGCTGGCCAAACATTCAGCCGCGCTGGCTCTCGCACGCTCGGCCTTCCCGAGCCGTGCAAAACAACCCGCGATGTATGCCGCGACCCGATAGGGGCAAGCAGTCAAATGCTCGAATGCCGCCAACGCCTCCTGGTAGCGATCCAGGATCATGTACGCAACACCAATCGAGCGCCAGTACCAAGGCTCGTTGAAGTATGGATCGATGTCTTTGGCGCGCTTGAACCAGACTAACGCTTCCTCAGCTTGGCCGATATAGATCAGAACCGATCCCATGTCAGCCGCATTCCATTGGTTATTCGGATTCATATCGACCGCGCGGCGAGTATGTTGCAACGCCAGATCAAATGACCGTCGCGCCAAATGAGCCCAGCCCAACATCGCAAAACACGTGCTTTCCGTTTCATCAAGCTCCACTGCCCGTTTTGCCAGGGCCATGCCTTCCAGCAGCTCGGTATCCGAGCCGCCCACATCTTGCTGCCATTTCGTGTAGCAGATGGCAGCAAGCAACGCGTGAGCATGACCATAGCCGGGGTCTATTTCGATGGCCTTCCTGAAAAGTCGCGTCGCCTCCGACAGGCTATCCAGATCATCCCAGGGCAATGCGTTGCCCTTCAGCACACACTCATAAGCTGCGAGACTGCTCGAAGGCTTGCGCCGCGCTCGTGCGATGTCGGACACCTGGACGCGGCCCTTGAGCGTACTGACGATCGTTTGCACGACTTGGTCCTGTACAGCGAAAAGCTCCCCCAGTTCCCGATCAAATCTTTCGGCCCATACATGACTACCGGTCTCGTTATCGATCAACTGCGCGTTGATACGTATTCGCTCACCTATTCGCCGGACGCTGCCTTCGACGATAAAGCGGACGTTCAATTCCCGACCGACTTGCTGCATGTCTACTGCTATGCCGCGATATTGGAACGAAGCCGAACGAGACCGCACTGCAAAAAGGCGCCAACGCGACAGTTCGGTAATGATGTCTTCCGTGATACCGTCACTGAAATACTCCTGTTGCGGATTGCCGCTCATATTGGCGAAGGGCAGCACGCAGATGGTGATACGCGAGGGTTCAACCGGGGCTGAAGGTGCCGAGGCGGACATGGCGGCATCGGCGGAGAGCGCGTGCATCTCCGACTTCGTGCTCACCTCTGGAGAAGGCGGGACCGCCGCTGAATCGGACCGATTCAGCGTTGACGTTTCGCCAACCTCTTCAACGGCTGCGACCACTTGGTATCCGCGGCCGCGCAGACCCGCTATATATCGGGGAGCGCGCGGATCATCATTGAGTGCGTCACGCAGCAATTTGACGCGCTGACTGACCGTCTCGGGGCTCACAATGATGCCCGGCCACACCAGCCGCATCAATTCATTCAGCGAAACCAAATTAGGCGCGGCTCGCATCAACACCAGAAAAAGATCGTAAGACAACTTGGGAAGCGGGATCGGAGCGGCGGCGCGGGTCACGATTTGACGCCCCGTGTCGATCGTCAAATCGTGCAGACGGTATTTCACGACCGGGGCCATAACAGCTACCTATTCATAGAAATAGGGATCGAGAACGCGAATTTCCATGATCCGCGAGATGTGCAGTTTGTCACGAACGGCGGCACGGCGGACGGTTTCGGGCGCGAGGCATCGTCAGAACCAGCTGGACTGGACAGAAGCTCGCTCATACCCGAGCCAGTTTCCTGGCCGGCGTACGCGATTGCTTCAACCGATCCGTAGTCCACTTCGGCAAGCCATTGGCAAAACTTCACGCACACTTTGGCCAACCTTCACGCTCGTCGTGGGTGATCTCGGTAGCTTGTGAATCGTGTTCAGGCACTTGCCATTCGCCCACTTACCTCAGGAGACAGTCATGGAAACCGCGATCAAAGCTCGATCTCAATCAATGGCCTTCATTTTGGCCGCCAGCCTCCTTGCTCTCGGGTGCGCCGCGATCGACAGCAAAGCACACGCCGCCGACGCACATGAGCCCTCGAAAACCGTCACCTACGGTGACCTCAACCTCGACACCGAACAGGGTGCCAAGGTGCTCTATGCCCGGTTGCGGCGTGCAGCCGAGGATGTCTGCCTCCCTCTCGAGGGTCGCGACTTGGCCCGCAGGAGCAATTGGCAGCGCTGCTTCGATAACGCGGTCACTTCCGCTGTGGCGCAGGTGAATAAGACCACCGTTACCGCATTGCACAATCAAACGGTCCGCCATTCGACCAAGGCTTGAATTAGCACCGACCGGCTGATTTGACGGTCAAATGTTTTTTCCAAGTTCTGGGGGATTATGATGAAAACGCTCATTGCCTTATTACCCGCCCTATTGCTCAGCAGCGCGTTCGCGGCGGATGTCCCGGCACCGCCGCCGGCGGCAGCGGTAAACCCACCGGTGCACCGCTTCATCATCGAACGCACATTTCCGCCCGGCGCACTCAAAGGCCTCGATGCGGCCACCAAGAAGAAGGTCAACGCCAATAACGCATCGGTCGGCGTACGTTGGGTGCAGTCGTACGCCAATGCCGAAGAGACCAAGACGTTCTGCGTGTACGAGGGGCCTAACGAAGCGGCGATACGCAAAGCCGCTGAACTGAACGGGCTACCGATGGACACGGTTACGGAGGTGCCGGTGACGCTGTCACCGAAATAGGCGGGGCGCGCGCAGTGGGTCGCACCGGCGTCAGTCATTCAGGCTTGCCTGTCTGCCGGTGCGACATCGCGGTGGCCTTGGCACCGGACTGCGCCCCCAGTTTTATTACGTGGTGATTGAGCGTTCGGGTCGAGACGACCAGGATTACTCGGCGCTGCGCCCCTCGCCCACTCGCTTCGCTCGGGGCCGCCTTCGCTGCGCTTCGGCGTTCAACTTGGCCTGCGGCCAAGTTGTCGAACCCTCTTGTTTTCTGTCGGGGGTTCGAATCGAAACCTGTTACGGGCGAGATCACTGAATACGTTCTCGCGCCGTTTAGGGGGAATTTGCCGGCTGAGGGATTACTCGGCGCTGCGCCCCTCGCCCACTCGCTTCGCTCGGGGCCGCCTTCGCTGCGCTTCGGCGTTCAACTTGGCCTCGGGGCCAAGTTGTCGAACCCACTGGTTTTCTGTCGGGGGTTCGAATCGAAACCTGTTACGGGCGAGATCACTGAATACGTTCTCGCGCCGTTTAGGGGGAATTTGCCGGCTGAGGGATTCGAACCCCCGACCCCCTGATTACAAATCAGGTGCACTACCAACTGTGCTAAGCCGGCATCGTTTGACCGAAAGATTGTACCGCAGCCTCACGGCGGCTTTGGCGCACTGGCTACCGTAGTCCGTGGCAGGACGGTAACGGGACCCTCGCCTGCCGGTTCAGAGCCGGTTGCCGAGGGTGCCTCATCCGGCGCCCCGGGCAACTGCACGCTGGCGGGACAAGGATCCACGGCAAGCTTTGGCGCGCCCGTGTCCGCCATCAGTGCCTCTGCCGGCAACCCTGCACCGCCCGCGGGAGTCGCGACATCGACCCAGTACACGGTACCCGGAAATTTGCGCTCGCTGATCTGCGGCTCGAGCCCCATATGCCGCACGGCCAGCGCACGACGCTCCGCGCGTTCGCGCTTGCTGAACAGACCAACCGAGACGCGTCGGCCTTCCGCGGTGGGCTTCATGACGTGGGCGTCGGCGAATCCGCTCTTTTCCAGTCGGTCCACGACCTGCGCCAGATCCGCGTCGCTTTGCATCCCGCCGACGTACACCCAGTAACCCTCCAGGGTTTCACCTTTTTCCGCGCGGTCCTGCGGATTGAAGCCGTGCTCGAGGAGTATGCCGGCCGTGCGGGCGGCGCTGGCCATGTCACTGAACGGGCCCACCGAGGTGCAACTTTGCGCACCCCCGCCGGCGGGTTCCCGCAATGACATCTTTTGAATCGTCGCTGCAGGTGGCTGCGCCCCCGAGGTCGTCTCATTCACCAATTGCAGGCGTGGCAGCCGCGAAAGCGTGTCGGGAGCGCTCGCGTTGCGGGGCGTATCGACCCAATGCGCCCAGGCAAGGAACAGCAGGTTAGCGGACAACAGGCCGAGGAATAGGGTGCGCACGGCGCAATTCTAATTCACAGGACGGCCCAGTGGGGTAACTCGGGCCCAGACAGCCAAACCATGTAGCACGAGGTGGGGCACCTCCACGTGGGGGCTACGGATCAATGGCTTCACCATCGGCGCGCCGCCGCCGGTCAGTACGACCAGGGGTGCCTGCCATGAACGCGGCAGTCGTCCCTGAGGCGGGGTTCGTCCCTTCCCGGCCGGTCGTCCCTGCGGCGGCGGTCGTCCCGCCCCCGTCGGTCGTCCCCGTCCCGTGCTTTCCTTGCGAAGCAATTCACCGCTCCCCAACTCGTGCGATGCCTCCTCGATGGCGCGGTCGATGACCGCGGCGGCGGCATGCAGCGTTCCCTGCTGGATGGCAGTGCGGGTCGTCTGTGCAAACAGCGTGCGCTTTCCTGGCGGTCCTCCCCCGGCTCGGCGACGAATCCCGCTCGTGGAGCTCAGCAGGCTTTCCACCATCAGGACGGGTCCGGGAAGGATGGCCCCGCCGCGGTGATGACCGCTCGAGTCGACCAGATCGAGCGTCATGGCCGTACCGATGCTCACGACGCAGACGGCTCCGCCATCTGCGAGATGGTACGCCCCGATTGCGCCGACGAAGCGGTCAACGCCAAGCCGCCAGGGCTCCAGGTATCGGGTGGTGATGCCTCCCGCCCGCCGTTGTGAAGTGACGAACTCGGGTGCAGGGGAGGTACTGCGACGCGCAGCGTCGATCAGCTGCCGGTTGATGCCTGCGCCCGCCACACTGGAAACGACGATCCGCGAAGCGCCGGCCGGCTGAAGCAAGCGCTTTACGTAATCATCCACCGTCCAGGCGTCAATGGAGGCAGCGTGCTGGCGCCCCATGCGGCCGTCGGTCAGACGCGCCCATTTCGCGCGACTGTTACCGATATCGATCAACAGCAAACTGCTCATGCTGCCCTGACTGAAACATCTCCGGAAATGAGCTTCTGCACGCCCATTGGCGTTTCCAGCACGAGGGCGCCGTTGACGTCGATGCCACGTGCGATCCCCAGCGCAGTTGAATTTCCGGCACGAACCTCGACCTGACGGCCGCGCAGCGCATCCGCAACCTCCCATTCCTCCATGAAGGGCTTGAGTCCACCACGCTCGAATTGGAGAATTCCGGAGACGAATGCATTGAGCAGACCCGCGGCGATGGCATTGCGCGCCGGCTCGCGTATCCCCGCCATGATGAGATCAATGGGGGCAAGACCCATCCGCTGGAGTTTTTCGTTCAGGACCGCTCCAAGGGCGATATTCAAGCCGATGCCGATCACCACACAGGCGGGGCCGCCTGATTCGGCTCGCAGCTCGATCAGCACGCCTGCGAGCTTGCGCTCGCCGATCAGCAGATCATTCGGCCACTTGAGCTGCACGCGCGTCAGGCCGAGCGCTGTCAGCGCGCGCAGCGCACAAACTCCGATCACCAGACCGAATGCACCGAGGTCACGAGGTACCTCGGCGAACGTCCAGCTCAGTGAGAGGCAGATTGCACCTCCCGGAGGGGCGAGCCACGCTCTGCCGCGCCGCCCACGCCCGGACGTCTGATATTCGGCGAGCAGCGCTTCCCCGTGCCCGACAGGGGGTTGCTGCCGCTGCATGAGCACCGAATTGGTGGAGCTCGTGGACCAGACGACGTCGAGCCGATCGATGCAAAGCCGCACATCCGGCTGCAGCAGCCGCCGGATGCGGTCCGCGGCGAGCGGCTCGCCGGCTCCGACCAGGCGGTAGCCGCGGTTTCGCACCGCTTGCGCGGTTGCGCCGAGCTGTCGCAGTGACTGAACCGACTTCCAGATCGCACTACGACTGACCCCAAGCTCGCGCGCCAGCCCTTCTCCGGAATGAAACTGCCCATCCGCGAGCCGGGCAAATACCTGCGCCAGCAGGCCGGGCTCACTCATGAGCGCGGCGCCCCATCAGCCACAGTCGGCGCGCCCGAGGCTCCGTACCACTGCGCATGCGCGCCACGTTCCCCCGATGGGTGTACAGGATC
Source organism: uncultured Pseudomonadota bacterium (assembly GCA_963716335.1). Lineage (GTDB taxonomy): Bacteria > Pseudomonadota > Gammaproteobacteria > Steroidobacterales > Steroidobacteraceae > 13-2-20CM-66-19. Next base: position 1,173,393 of record OY970302.1, read on the forward strand.
GCAATCGTCGCAATGATGCCGAATACGAGCAAGGGCGCGTACGGCTGTACTCTCGTCAACACGACAGCCACCGGTAAGGCTGCCGCCGCAGCCATGGATGCCAGGCCCACGAACCCGACGAGCACGACGGCGACGTACCAGACGAGCAGCATGGGGATCAGCAGCCATGCATCGAGGCCGAGAACGGCCCCGACCAGTGTCGCAACGCCCTTGCCGCCCCGGAATCCAAACCAGATGGGATACACGTGACCTGCCATGCCGGCAATGCCACAGGCCGCCGGCAACCAGGGGCGCAAAGCCGGTGACGCAGGCTCGACGAAAGACAGCCACATCGAGCCAATGACATGGGTCGTCAACCAGCCCTTGCCGATGTCGATCAGCAGCACCCAGAAAGCAAACACCCTTCCCTGGGTGCGTAGCGCGTTCGTCCCCCCGGCATTGCCGCTACCGAGGCTGCGGATGTCGACGCCGCCACGCAGGCGTCCCACGAGCAGTCCACCGACGACGGCGCCGACAAGGTAGCTGGAAAGGATCTTGATCAGCAGCTCGCTCATGGCTCGGTGGCCGCCGTCGGCAGAAATATTTCGGCGAGCATGCAACGCACACTGCCCCCACCCAGGCGTTCAATCGTCGGCACGGGCACCGCCAGCACGCCATCCACGGCGGCGCACAGCCGGGTGTAGGTTTGCGGCTTGAGCCCCCGCCGCGCCGATTCGGACATCACCAGAAGATGACAGTCGCCGAGCGCCTCATCCCAGCTGGCCAGCTCGAGCATGTTCCCGGCGAACTGCCCGATCTCCGCGTGATCGATCTCGATCACTTCATGTGCGCTCGCGGTGAGTTTGGCTGTGAGGCGCTCTCGGTGTGGACGCGAGATTGCGCAGCTGGCCAACACGGCGGTACGGGAGCCGATGCTCATCATCACGTTGGTGTGATAAAACGGCACACCGTTGCGATCCAGTGCCTCGAACAGAACCATCTCGTAGCCGAGCTCGCGCCCCCACTCTTCGGCGACGAGGGCGTGCGTGCGCGGGGAAATGCATGCGTAGGCGACCCGGCTCGCATGATCGAGCAGCAGACTGCCGGTACCCTCCAGAAAGCGCCCCGCGCCTTCGTGGTGCGTCAGATCCAGAACGCGCGAGATTCTGAATCCAGATTTCGCCACGGCATCCAACACTTCGGAGCGCCGTTCGGCACGGCGGTTCTCGGCGTGCATTGGATACAGTACCACCGTACCGTCTTCGTGGAAGCTGACCCAGTTGTTGGGAAACAGCGCATCCGGTTTCACCGGGGTCGGCGTATCTTCTGCCACACACACGGCGATACCTTCGCCGCGTAACGCCGTGACGAAAGCGTCGAACTCCGCGAGCGCACGCGCTTGCGCCGCTGCGGGGTCCGGTTCGGGCATCTGCAGCTTGTTGGTAGCGGCTGTTTCCGGGTTGTAGCCGCAGGCGGCGGGGCGGACCATCAGTACCGCGCCAGTGCACTGCGGCAGCGCTGTGCGCGGCTCATCGATCAGCGTGCCAGCCGAGTTCCCGAGGCCCATGCCCGCATTCTCGCACGTCCGGACGCGGTAATGCGCCGGCCGGGGGGATCGAGCGCTCAGCCGCCGGTGGCCTCGAAGGCGTCGCGGTGTCCGTCCTGATCGGTCAGGTCCAGCGGTGTGCCCTGCAGGAATCGGCGGCACTGCTCGGCCGGAACGGGTTTGGCGAACAGGTAGCCCTGCGCGAGGCTGCACCCCAGCTGGCGTAGCTTTTCCAGCTGCTGCCAGCCTTCGATGCCTTCTGCGACGACCTTGATGTTGACGTGGCGCGCCATGGCGATGATGGCACTCACGATGGCCAGATCACTTGGGTCGGTCACGAGGTCGCGCACGAAGCTGCGGTCGATTTTCAGATAATCAACTCGCCAGCGCTTCAGATACGACAGGCTGGAATAGCCGGTGCCGAAGTCGTCGATGGCGATGCCCACCCCCAGCTCGCGCAGCTTCGCGACCGCATCCTCGTTCGACTCACCCATGCGCCCCTCGCGTCGCTCGAACACCGCGCTTTCGGTGAGCTCCAGCTGCAGCATGCTGGGGCGTATACCGTACTGGCGTGTCAACCGCAGGATCGTGGCTGCGAGGTCGGAGCGTTGCAATTGCACGGCGGAGATGTTCGCAGCGATCGGCACGGTCATGCAGCCGTCTTCGCGCCATTTGACGAGATCGGCCAGCGCGCGGTCCAGCACGAACTCCCCGATGGGCACGATCAGTCCGGTTTCCTCGGCGACGGCGATGAAACGCTGCGGCGGAATGAATCCCTGTACGGGATGCTTCCAGCGCAGCAACGACTCGAGCGCAACCACGCGATTGGAATGAATGTCCATGATCGGCTGATAGTGCACGTCGAGGTGCTTCTTCTGCAGCGCATTGCGCAGGCTCGTCTCGATGGTCACGCGCTCCTTCAGCCTGCGGTCCATGGCCGGCGTGAAGACCTGAAAGTTGTTGCGCCCACGATCCTTCGCCTGGTACATCGCCGCGTCGGAATGTCTGAGCAGCTCCCCCATGTCGGTGCCATCGCGGGGGAAGAGGCTGACGCCGATGCTCACCGTGGTGACCAGCGGACGTCCGTCCACGATGACGGGCGGGGACAGCGCCTCGTTGATCCGCGAGGCGGCTTCGCTCACCTGGTCGGAATCGCGCACGTTCTTGAGAATCACGATGAATTCGTCGCCGCCCATGCGGACGACGACGTCGTCTGCGCGCGTCGTGGCCCGGATGCGCTCGGCGACCGCTTTCAGCAGCTTGTCGCCGGTCTCGTGGCCTCTTGAATCGTTGATGTGCTTAAAGCGGTCGAGATCGAGGAACAGGACCGCGAGCAGCATGCCCGAGCCACGTGCGATCTCGATGGCCCCGGGCAGATGGGCGGCCAGGTAAAGCCGGTTGGGCAACCCGGTCAGCTGATCATGGTGCGCGAGATGATCGAGGTGCTGCTGCTTCTCGAGCAGTTGCGCCTCGGCCTTGCGTCGCAACGTGACATCGTTCGTCGAGAACACGAGCATGCGCCGGGAAGGCAATTCGAGTCGATGACCGATGATCTCCACACTCAGCAGGGAGCCATCCTTGCGCCGCTGCCGGATCTCGATCGCCAGGTGCGCATTCGGATCGCGCAGCTTTCTCAGCAACGCTTCCGTGTTGTCGTCCTCGAACACCTGCAGCAACGTCAGGTTGCGCAGCTCGCGCAGGCTGTAACCGAGGGAGCGCTGCAGGGTCAGATTTGCGTCGATGACCTTCAGAGTCTCGGCGTCTGCCATCAGCACGCCGTTGGGCCACTGCTCGAATATCGCCTCACGCGCCGCCGCGGACAGCCCCCGTGCCGATCCGCCGAAGAATCGCCGGAATTGCTCGCGGATCCATGGCAACCCGAAAGCCGTAGCGACAGCACTCAAAAGTGCCGTGAGCCCGATTGCGACCTGATTCACACTTCCCTCCGCAAGACCGGGGAAAGTGTGGCTGATCGGGGCCCGGCAGAGAGGTGCGCCGTGCACAATTCGGCAGCCGATACAGCTTTCTGCCGAAAGGCGCTCCCGGCCGGCGACGCTGCCTGCAGGACCCTCAGGCCGGCGCTGCGGGATTTACTGCCATATCGAGTGTTGGGACACACTCCATGCCGCGCTCGAGGCGCGTGCCTGCACCGCGTGCCACGACGGCGTTCTCGCCGAATTTCACGCCCTTGAGCTTGCCATCGAAGCGGAACGTGCGCAGTACGGGTAGCGGATTCGTGGATCGCTCGCCCGTGCGTTGATCGGTCGACGTGATGATGCACCGTGTAGAGGGCTTCACCAGGCGCAGCGTGACGTCTCCCGCCTGCAGGCTCGCGATGTGATCCTCGGCAAACTCCGCAAGCCCGCTCACGACCACGTTCGGCCTGAACCGCTCCATCGGCACGGGCTGTGGCATCCGGCGGTTGAGACTTTCGAGCGAGCTGCGGTTGCACACCAGCACGGGAAAGCCGTCCGGAAAGGCCAGCTGCACGGGATACGGGCCTGCGTATTTGGCATCGGCCAGTCGGTTCGGCGCTTCCACGACGCGAACGATCCGTGCACTGCAGCCGATGACCTCGCTCAACCATCGAGCCGCGGGGTCCCCCTGGTCCAGGCCCGTGCAATCGTCGTCCCAGACCCGTACGTCTGCGAATGCGCCGGCAGGCTGCAACAGCAGACGAAGCGGTGCTACACGCGGAGCTTCGAGGAGCAACGTGTCGTCTTCGAGCTGCGGCACGATGCGCGCCAGCAGGGGATGGGTGCGCTGGCTGAGGAATTTCCCCGCACCATCGACCGCCATCCAGTGGCGATCCCATTGCAACCCGGTGCTCTGCACCAGCACGCTGGCAACCTCGATAGCGCGCGCCGATTTGAAGGGGTAGATGAACAGGCTTTCGATGAACGCCACGCGCTGACTCTAGTGCTGGTGAGAGTACGGCATGCCTGGAGATCCTACGGGCCGAGTTCCAGTACCCCCGCCTTGGCGCCGCTGAGTCGCCTGAACCCCTCTCCTTCGAAGGCCAGGAGCATTTTGAAGTTCTGCAGACGCCCTTGAGCTTCCATGGTCCTGCCAGCCAATTCGTCCAGGTCACGCTGACTAATCTTCTCGGGCGGCGCACTAGCCGCGATCGCCTCTGCGATCTTAATCGTCGGCTCGAGACCGTGCATCGCGTCCATGACGTACCCCAGCAGCTGATGGAACCACGCGTAATTCATGAGTTCTCCGTGCGGCATCAGATCGAGCGCGCCATTCTGCCGGGCCGCCAGCCAGGCTCCGTCGAGGGTCGAGTAGAACGATTCGGAGTAATCGAAGCGGGCGTTAGGCACCGCATTCGTGCGCAGCGCCTGAATCAACTGCAGATCGCGGCTGAGATTCGTTTGAATCCTTTGAACCTCCGCTTGATTCTTCTGCCATTGGCGAAAGTTTTCATGCAATTCCGCCGCAAGCTCCCGGCGAGCCTGGGTTAGCTGATGTCGTTCGTGCATGAATTCGACAGCCTTTTCAAGTGCCAGGGCCAGCAGCAAACCGACAGCGATCGCCACGATATGGGTGAGAAACTCCTTCCAACCATGTGCAGCAGCATGGGGTGCATGGACGTCGAGCATTTTTCGAGTGCCCTGTTCATGTGTATTGTGTAGCTCGACGGCGGCCTCACGCGGGCGGCACCGCTTCGCCGCAGACTATCTTAAACCGCGTCGAAGCGAGCCACACGTTGGCGGCATGGGGCCACGGGGCCCCGCAGACGCGAAAAAGCCCCCGCCGGTTTCCCGACGGGGGCTCGCGTATCAATGCCTGGCAGTGACCTACTCTGGCATGCCTGAAAGGCACACTACCATCGGCGCAGAGCGTTTTCACTTCCGAGTTCGGAATGGGATCGGGTGGTTCCCGCTCGCTATGGCCGCCAGGCAAACTGTTTGAAGCGCCAGGGCCGATGTTGCCATCGGCCCCGTGCTTCCAATCCGTACCGTCCGTCGCGACAGGTGTTGCACCTGCCGTCCCGGACGATCAAAAGTCTTTTGTTTCGACGCTCGTCGCGTTCACACGATGAAATCACTCCATCGTCAGCATCTCTCAAGCTTGCAGACCGCTTGAGGTTATATGGTCAAGCCTCACGGGCAATTAGTACTGGTTAGCTGAAGCCATTACTGGCCTTACACACCCAGCCTATCAACCACGTCGTCTACGTGGGCCCTTCAGGGGAATCGAGTTCCCAGGGAGATCTAGTCTTGGGGGGGGCTTCCCGCTTAGATGCTTTCAGCGGTTATCCCGTCCGCACATAGCTACCCGGCAGTGCCACTGGCGTGACAACCGGAACACCAGAGGTGCGTCCATCCCGGTCCTCTCGTACTAAGGACAGCTCACCCTCAAATCTCCAACGGCTACGGAAGATAGGGACCAAACTGTCTCACGCATGCTTTTCCATCATTTCGGATGGCATGGACTATACCTTCATCCTCTGCTTGCAACAGAGGAGACTGGCGTGTTAGCCGCTGTTAGTCCCAGCGACTCTCTCCAATTGGATCAGTCTCTACAGGGGCATGGCGACGATTCGATCTGGGCATGTTGCCCGACCCAGTCCCTACAACCGATCAACGCAAGGGTTGTAGTGACATCGAAGCCAGCCTTCCCTCGGTATTACCCTTTGGAGTCAGTTTGCAACTCCAGGAGGGCTCCACCGATATGAGCCAGTTAAATTGTTCCAGGAATTACTTCCTGGCAACGCAGTGTTGTCTACGTTTTGAACCCAGCTCGCGTACCACTTTAATCGGCGAACAGCCGAACCCTTGGGACCTGCTACAGCCCCAGGATGTGATGAGCCGACATCGAGGTGCCAAACTCCTCCGTCGATGTGGACTCTTGGGAGGAATAAGCCTGTTATCCCCGGAGTACCTTTTATCCGTTGAGCGATGGCCCTTCCATACAGAACCACCGGATCACTATGACCTGCTTTCGCACCTGCTCGACTTGTCAGTCTCGCAGTCAAGCACCCTTATGCCATTGCACTCTAATGCGCGATGACCGACCGCGCTGAGGGTACCTTTGCACTCCTCCGTTACTCTTTGGGAGGAGACCGCCCCAGTCAAACTACCCACCATACAGTGTTCCCAGCCCGGATAACGGGCCTAGGTTAGAACTTCGACATTATCAGGGTGGTATTTCAAGGTTGCCTCCACAAGAGCTAGCGCCCCTGCTTCAAAGGCTCCCACCTATCCTACACAAACAAGGTCAAAGTTCAGTGTAAAGCTGTAGTAAAGGTTCACGGGGTCTTTCCGTCTTTCCGCAGCTACGCCGCATCTTCACAGCGATTTCAACTTCACTGAGTCTCGGGTCGAGACAGTGGGGCCAGCGTTACGCCATTCGTGCAGGTCGGAACTTCATGTATTTCCACGGTTACCCGTGGCACAGACTATACGTTCACCTGACAGCGTGAGCTGAGAACACTCATCGCGGTTTGAAGTCAGGGCCGGCGTGTTATGGCTTCGCAGCCATCCAGGGATCTCAACCCCTGAGTCGTTACGGGGATTCGAATCGCTTCGAATCTTACCCTCGGTATTGCCCGCGACGTCCCTGCATGAAACGTCGGAAGGGTTCCACCGATTTGAGCCGGTTGATTGGAACGGCGTTACCACCGCCCCGGGCAATGTTACTTACCCGACAAGGAATTTCGCTCGATTACTCCACTCCGTTTCCGGAGCAGTCGGACTTTATCTTGAGACCCTTGCGGTTCATCTCATTGGCGATTTTGCGGATATGCTCCACACCTTCACCTGTCAGATGTTCACCGCGCTCCATCAAGATCACGATTTCTCGGAACTTGATGAAATCCACTCGCTTGCGTGATTTCAACGGATGCTTCTCGAAGAACGGAACGATGTTCTTCGACAAGTGCTCATGCCCTCTCACACGGTAGGCCATCCGGTCGCCGTTGTTCTTGCGAACAACGCCGCAGCCGAAATGACTTTTCAATGCATGCAGAACCTGAACATCGCGCTCGTGTTGGACGACCGTGAATTCAGGCAGCACCTGAAATCCAGCTGTCATTTCAGGGTGGGGGTTGATCCCAACATGAAAACAGCCTTCGCCGTCAACAAAGCCTACAATCCATTGCGCATCGAGTTGCAAAGGGATCTCCCAAACGTAAAGTCTCTGAGGATTCCCGGCTCATCGCCAGGCCTTTCCTGCGGATCGTCCCCATGTCCGTCGGATTTTTACTGCCGATCCTTGGATCGACGAGTACCGAGCGGTGTTGGAGGAGTTTCCCGCATATAGTTTGGTTTTACTAAGGCTAGCGTTACTCAACCTTAGGACCGTTATAGTTACGGCCGCCGTTTACCGGGGCTTCGATCAGGAGCTTCGCCTTGCGGCTGACCCCATCAATTAACCTTCCGGCACCGGGCAGGCGTCAGACCCTATACATCCACTTTCGTGTTAGCAGAGTCCTGTGTTTTTGGTAAACAGTCGCAGCCCCCGATTACCTGTGACCTCTAGCGGCTTCGTGGAGCAAGTCCACTGACCACAGGAGGCATACCTTCTCCCGAAGTTACGGTATCAATTTGCAGAGTTCCTTAACCCGAGTTCTCTCAAGCGCCTTAGGAGATCATCTCCTCACCCACCAGTGTCGGTTTACGGTACGGTCAACAACTACCTGAAGCTTAGAGGCTTTTCCCGGAAGCGTGGCATCGATCACTTCGGAGACCGAAGTCCCCTCGTACTCGGTTCTCGGGGTTGAATGACCCTCCGGATTTTCCAGGAGGATCCCCCTACGGCCTTGAACGGCACTGCTGCCGCTGATATAGCCTTCTCCGTCACCCCATCGCAGTAGCTGTCGGTGCAGGAATGTTAACCTGCTTTCCATCGACTACACCTTTCGGTCTCGCCTTAGGAACCGACTCACCCTCAGCCGATTAACGTAGCTCAGGAAACCTTGGGTTTTCGGCGAGCGGGTTTTTCACCCGCTTTAACGTTACTCATGTCAGCATTCGCACTTCTCATACCTCCAGCATGCCTCACAGCACACCTTCGCAGGCTTAGAGAACGCTCCCCTACCGCTCACGCACCTTGCGGCACATGAACCCATAGCTTCGGTGCTCGGCTTAGCCCCGTTAAATCTTCCGCGCGAGCCGACTAGACCAGTGAGCTATTACGCTTTCTTTAAAGGATGGCTGCTTCTAAGCCAACCTCCTGGCTGTCTATGCCTTCTCACATCGTTTACCACTTAGCCGAAACTTTGGGACCTTAGCTGATGGTCTGGGTTGTTGCCCTTTTCACGACGGACGTTAGCACCCGCCGTGTGTCTCCCGAGTATTACTTCAGGGTATTCGGAGTTTGCATGGAGTTGGTAGGCCGAGATGGCCCCCTTCTCCAAACAGTGCTCTACCCCCCTGAGTATTGACTCGAGGCGCTACCTAAATAGCTTTCGGGGAGAACCAGCTATCGCCAGCCTTGATTAGCCTTTCACTCCTATCCACAGCTCATCGACGCACTATTGCAACAGTGGTTCGTTCGGACCTCCAAACAGTGTTACCTGTTCTTCATCCTGGCCATGGATAGATCGACTGGCTTCGGGTCTATTCCCAGCGACT